>NZ_NFKT01000091.1 GCF_002160525.1 Lachnoclostridium sp. An169 | reverse complement strand
AGGATATCTTTGAGTATATTTCACCAAAGTACGGGATTGCTTTAGAAGAATGGAATCATGATCAGGATCATGTCCATGTTATGTTCCGTGCACAGCCGAAATCGGAGATTAGTAAATTTATAAATGCGTATAAGAGCGCCAGCAGCCGTCTCATCAAAAAAGAATATCCGCAGATCCGTGGGAAGTTATGGAAAGAGGCATTCTGGAGCCAGAGCTTTTGCCTGGTGACTGCGGGAGAGGCGCCGGTTGAAGTGATCAGGGCGTACATAGAGAGTCAGGGGGAGAAGGATGAACAGAGCATATAAGTTTCGGATCTATCCGACCGGGGAGCAGGAGATTCTGATCCATAAAACCTTTGGCTGCTGCAGGTTTGTCTATAACCATATGCTGGCAGATAAGAAGCAGGCGTATGAGGAAACAAAACAAATGAGAAAGATCACCCCTGCGGCATATAAAAAAGAATATCCCTGGCTGAAAGAGGTCGATTCCCTTGCGCTTGCGAATG
>NZ_NFKT01000090.1 GCF_002160525.1 Lachnoclostridium sp. An169 | reverse complement strand
CTTGATATGAGAGGAAGAGGCAATCCCAGAGAATTCGTGCTTTTTCAAAGCCTGAATTCTCTCCAGGATTGCCTCTTCCTTTTGATATCGCTTATTTCAGGGCGCAAAATTCCCCTTGTTTGGATTTTTGGGAGCACTTCTTTCGCTAAGCTGTTTTCTGCTCCTGTTTCCCTTCATATTTCTCAATCTCATGATGTAAAAAGCGATGGTATTTCATGATGTTCCTGCCAATCGCATACAGCATGAATTCTTTATATACTTTCTCCTCTGAACGGTAGTTAAACCGCCGGAAGTTTTCATTCTCTTTGATATCTCCAAAGTGTCCTTCCGTCTGGATCGACCGTGTCTGCCGTTTCAGGATTCCTTCTTCACTCTGAATATTAGCGTTAGATTCTTCCTTCAGTTCTTCCCAGCGTTCGTTGATCTTCATGACCTTATTCCGGTCCGGATTTTTTTCAGCATTGTATTTATACAGGCATCTGGATTTATGCTCACAGCCGCTGCAGTCCGCAC
>NZ_NFKT01000009.1 GCF_002160525.1 Lachnoclostridium sp. An169 | reverse complement strand
ATCAAAAAGGAACAGGATTCCTTATATTTTGGCCATTTTTTGAAAGTTGTGAATAACAAAAGGCGGCAGATATATCTGAGGGGGATAATTCTGCGGAAACTCAAGAAGGTCAGTTATTGACACATACGGATAAAGTTGCTATATTTTTGTAGAAGGGGTGTACATTGAAAGGATGAATAAATTATGAAAAAATATGTAGAACCGAAAATGAATATCGTATCAGTGGCAATGGATGAGAATATCGCCAGCAGCTCTGACCCGTGCTCCCTGGGAAGATATTATTCTGCCAACAAGCAGGAATGTCAGAACTGCAAGCTGTATTATCATAAATATAATACAGTTCCGAACGGCATTGATTTCTCGGGTGCAAGCCTTAACTTCAGCAATGCTTATGGCCTGGGATACGCAGATAAAGAAAGCGCAATAAACGCAGCGGCCGGCATGAGTTGTCCGGAAGGGAAAGACTGACAACGCATACCGCTGTTTCCGCCAATATTCAACCCCCTGAGGCTCTGCCGCCGGCAGAGCCTCATTCATGCAAGTTCAATCACCCGGTCTGCCATAGAAGCAAGTTCCCTGCTGTGGGTCACCATGACAACCGTCTTCCTATACTGCCTGCACAGTTCTTTCAGCAGGGAGAAAGCCTGATATGCCGCAGCTTCGTCCAGTGCTCCGGTAGGCTCGTCCGCTAACAGCAGCTTACCGGGCTTCAGCAGAGTTCTCGCCAGAGCCACTCTCTGCTGCTCTCCACCTGACAGAGTATTTACAACAGCATTCTTCATTTTCCCAAGCCCTACAGATTCCAGTACCCGGCTGATCCTTTTTTCTTTCTCTCTCCGGGAAATTCCCACAAAATGCATGGCCAGAAGAAGATTTTCACATACCGTCATATCACTGACAAGGGCGAAAGACTGGAAGAGATAATTGACCGTATTTCTGCGCAAAAGCGTCGCCTTCCTGCTGCCGGGTTTCGGCACTTCCCTTCCGAAAATGCGGATGCTCCCGCCATCGTAATCCTCAAGAGCGCCTATGATATTCAGAAGCGTAGATTTTCCGCAGCCGGAAGGTCCCGTTATGGCTGTAAGTTTTCCCTCCTCGATCTGCAGATCTTCCTGTTCAAATATCACCCGTTTTCCGAATTTTTTCGTCAGATTTCTCACTTCTACCGCATACATATGTTTCACACTCCTTTAAAATACTGAATCATCTGCTTTTCTTCCATCCGCGACATATATCCTGCAAAAATGGCGCCCTGAACGGCTGCGGAAAAGAGAATCAGAAGGACTCCCGCCCGTGACTCCATGGCATATACTGCCAGAAACTGTATCAGAAAAACCACGCCCGGAAGCAGTGCCGGTCCCCTGCAGATCTGCCACGTCCCATATCCCAGGAATTTCTTCACGGCGATCTTCTCCTTATTCGCCATCCGGTAGACTGCGGCTAGGGTAAGAAGAAGTCCTGCGAGAATTACTGTCAGGACAAGGAATACACCTCCAAACCACAGGATTGTCGTCCGGAGCTGTTTCTGAATTCCGTCGATGTAATCCTGTACCGACCGGAAAACCGGCTGATTGTCTGACAGATGATATTTCCCCAGAAGTTCCGGGGATGTATACATTTCCGCTGTCTGCCTGTCTGCAAATTTCAGATAACCGGAAAGTCCGCTCACTCTCAGCCCCTCCGTCTCTGTATATTTCATATTTTCCGGCGTCACCACACAGATCACAGGAGCACTTTCGGTCAGCGCGCTTTCTTCCTCCTCCGACCAGGTAAACATCTCCTGCTCCGGTTCATAAAAGGCGAAAGCAAACTTCTGCTCCCGGGTAAATGCCGTCCGGATATCACCGCTGCCAATGCTCTTCGTATCCCGCTCCACGAGCCATTTTTTCATCCTTTCCGCCTCTTCCCCTTTCAGATCCGCAGGCAGAAGATAGAGTCTTGTTCCCTCCTCCGCCGCGAGCAGTTCTTCCCCGTCCAGCTCAATATTCTGCTGCCTTAAATAATTCGGCGACATGGTGAAAAGCCAGAGAGGCTCTCCCGGGACAGACGCGTAAGTTCTGCTGCTCTCCCAGGCATTCAAAACTTCCCTGTCATAGTATTCCGTATGAATCAGGTAAACGCCTTCCTGATCCGCGATCCCGGAATACCACTCCCAGAGATCCTGATCGAGACGGTTGGAGCCGCCCTGAAAAGATTCCCCGTCCTCTCCCACTGAAATGCTTCCAAGTACCTGATAGCCGGATACCTGGCTCCACCTGCCGGAAAGTTTTGCATTTTCATACAGGGACCGGGCCGGCTGATCCACGTACACTCCACAGAATACAAGTCCTGCGCTGACGGCGAGATAAGCGGCCGCTGCAAGGGCATAAAGCCTCTTCTTCGGGATGCGTCCCCGAATCGCATCCAGCGGTTTTGTAAACAGAATAACCACTGCTGCAAGGAACAGTTCTGCGCCTGTCAGAACCACATTTCCCGCTGCCGCCGCCAGGATAATTCCTGCCAGCATGGGCGAAAACACATTCCAACCGGACAGAAGATATCCTGCGACAGCGAGAAACGGGATTTCCGCCGCCGCGAAAAGAAGGAATCCCCGCAGAAGTACAATGGCAAATGCGGCAGGCGTCCACCCGAGCAGGGCAAGTTTTCCCTGTTTGCCGAGATTTTTCATCACCACCAGCAGGAAAAACACAATATTTAAAAAGATCTGGGCACAGAGGAAGACCAGAAGGATCATTCCCATCAGCCCGCTGTCCCTGACACTGCCGCCGCTTTCCCCGGTCAGGGACTCCTCAGTCACCTGGCAAACTTCGGAAAGAGTGCTTAATATCTCCTTCGCCTTCTGCTGCTGTACATCCTGCAGCTGCGCATCTTTCGAGAGCCCCACAAATCTGTAGACACCGTTTACCGTACCGCTTTTCTCAATCAGCGCCGGAAGCTTTCGCACCACTGCATTTCCCGCAAAACGGAATGTCGGAATATTCCCGACGCTTGAGGCACTTCCGCTGTCCACGCCAAGCGTACTTTCAGGATCCTCCACCGTAAGAAGGGAGCGGATCTTCTCCCCGTTCAGTACCTCGCAGTCCAGAAACCGGCAGTCAGGAAAATAAAGCTCCTTTTCTTCTCCCGCATCGGGATTTCCGTATATTCCAATCTGCCATCCTCCGTGGGAGCCGTCATCCAGGAGCACCTCGTCCGTGCGTACCAGGAACAGGTTCTCCCGGGCCGCAAGCTCAAACAGAGTTCCGGCTGCCTTCTCCTGAAGCTCCTCCGGCACATTCTTCAGATAGACAGTAAGCACATTTCCCTTTTCCTGCTGTGCCGCGCCGTCCGTGCTACCGTCCGTACAGCTGTCTGAATAGCTGACCGGATGACCGTCCGGATAACTGTCCGAATAACTGTCCGGATAATTGTCCGAATAATTGTCCGGATAACTCTGCCAGACATCCGAATATGCCTGACCGAGCAGAAAAATAGCAGTCAGAACAAGCAGGATGCCCTGCATAAATGTCAGAATACAGCCCCCGTATCGAATCTTCCCCAAAAACACCGGCTTTCTCATTTTTCCATTCCTCCCTGTCCGGAAGCCTGCAAAAAGGACTTCCCTTGCTGATGGTTTGATTATATCAGCACAGGAAGTCCCGTGTTTTTGTTTTCCCTTGTGAAGTTGTGATATTTTTCTGACACAAATCTTACGATTTTCTTACAATGAATGACCGATGCGGAACCTGGTTCTCCAGAAAGCGATTTTACGCCGGATGCTGTTCTATTTCCACATGACGCAGAGGGAGGTCGATCTCAAAGCGGATCTTCTCATCTGCACTGTATGCCGCGATTGTCCCGCCGTGCGCCCTCACGATCTCTCTCGCAATCGCCAGCCCCAGCCCAGCTCCGCCGCTGTCGCTGGAACGCGCCCCGTCCAGGCGGTAGAACTGCTCGAAAATCCGCTCCAGTTTTTCCTGCGGAATCGTCTGCCCGCGGTTTTCCATGCAGATCTTCACACTCTCTCCGGCTTTCTCCAGGGAGAACGAAATGCGGCTCTGCCTGTAGCTGTAATTGACCGCGTTCCGGATCAGGTTGTCCACTGCCCGCTCCATTTTGTCCGGATCGCAGGTGATCTCAATTCCTTCCGGTATATGAAGATCCCATTCCAGTTCCTTTTCCTTCAGAATCGGATTGAACTCAAAAGCGATCTGACGGAGCATCCGGCTTAAGTTTACAGATGAAAATTCCAGGGACAGCCGGTTGGTGGTAAAGCGCGTGATCTCGAAGAACTCATTGATCAGCTCCTCAAGCCGCTCCGTTTTCTCCCGTGCGATTCCGGTATACTTGACGACCAGATCCCAGGGCAGCTCCGGCTCATCCTCGATCAGCTTCAGATAGCCGATAATGCTGGTCAGAGGCGTCCGCAGATCATGGGCGAGATATACGAGAAGGTCATCCTTCTGCTTTTCCGCCTCCCGGGCTGCCTGCCTGCTCTCAAGCGCCTGCTCCCGCACCCGGTTGAGGTCGTCCTGTATCTCCTCCAGCCCGCCCGGCAGGACGACCGGGTGCTCCGTGGGGTGCGCAAGCTCACGCGCCGCTTCCGCCACATCCTCCAGGTCTTTCATGGGCCGAAGCATAAAACGGTAAATGATCCATCCGCATCCTGCCAGAGATCCCGCAAAAAATACAATATACATCAGAATCACCAGAACCGGACGGGCTGCCGTAAACGCCTCCGTATAGTAGAGACTGGAAGCCTCCACAATAATTACAGCCACCAGAATCAGAAAGAGGAAACCCATCTCGAATGCCAGAAGTGCCCCGAGAAGTTTTGCCGCGTTCTTCCCCGCCGCCTTGCTGTACGCTCTCTTCTCATTTTTGCCGAACGATTTCTTTTCTTCTCTTCTACTCAATGGTGTAGCCGACCCCCCAGACCGTTTTTATATATCTTGGTTTTCTGGCCGGTTCGTGCATCTTCTCCCTCAGGCGGGCAATATGCGCCATCACCGTATTGTTGCTGCTCTCCAGAAACTTTTCACCCCAGACTTTCTCAAAAAGTTCTTCCGCCGGAACAACACGTCCGTGATTCCTGCACAGATACCAGAGAATACTGAATTCAAAAGGCGTAAGGGTAAGCGCTTCGCCGTTCAGGGTACACTTGTGGCTCTCCTGGCAGATGTACAGCCCCCGGATATCGTATTCCTCCGGTCCCGCCGCTGCAGATTGTCCCGTATTGTACTGTTTATATCGGCGGAGCTGCGTTCTGACACGCGCCACAACCTCCAGGGGATTGAATGGCTTCGTAATATAATCGTCCGCCCCAAGGGTAAGTCCCTGAATCTTGTCAAAATCCCCGTCCTTTGCCGTCAGCATGATCACCGGAAACAGGTGCTTCTCCCGGATCTTCCTGCACAGTGCAAAACCGTCCATCCCCGGCATCATCACATCGAGAAGCGCCAGGCTGACCGGCTCACTCTCCACACATTTCTGCGCCTCAAAGGGATCATAGAACTTGCGGATCTCGAACCCCTCGTTTTTCAGATAGAGTTCCAGAAGATCCGCGATCTCTTTCTCATCGTCTGCGATCAGGATGATGTCCCTGTCCATGGGGAAAGTCCTCCTTTAACGATCAGTACTCATGTTTAATGCTGATTACTCATGCTCGAATCCCGCAAAGGAGAGCTCGCACCCTTTACCGATCCGGCTGAAAATATTTACGATCCGTGTCATTACATCCGGATATTTCTCCTTCTCCGTAGTCACAAGGATCTTCGTATTCTCCTCCAGAAATTCTGCCTTTTCCACATCTTCAATCCCACGGACCTCCTGCAGGATCTCCTCAGCCATCTCCTCTGTGATCTTCTTTGACAAACGATAGTATCTTCCCATTCCATAAACCTTCTTTCTTTAAGTTATAAGATTAGATCATGCTAACCTCTGTTTTTATTATAGTCTGCATAGGGGCTGCTGTCAAAGTCCTTCGGCATCCATTTGATATTTCCCTTGAAATTTTACAGAAAATTTTTGCTTGACTTCTGTCGGCTGAATATGATAGAATTGCACGGCTGAGAAAATTCAGGTTATTATTGGAAACGTACATTCTCCCCGAATGATTAACGAACAACACGGTTTTCTGCTGCTCATTAAATCATTTGAAGGAGGATTTTTTATGCCTAAAAACAAATTTCAGGATGTTATTTTTACAATTATTATGGTCTTTGTTATGGTCTACGCCATGATCTGTTACAATATCGCTCTGAACATGGGCGGTATGAATGCTTCTGTATTCACTGCAGCGTTCCACGAACTGGTTATTATGGCTCCGGCTGCCTTTATTCTGGACTTTTTCTTTGTCGGAAAAATGGCAAAAAAGACGGCTTTTAAAATCGTTAATCCGGAGAAAGAAAATCCGTTCCATCTTGTGCTTGCCATCTCTGCCGTGTCAGTGATGTGGATGTGTCCGCTGATGAGCTTTATCGCAGTTCTGCTCTTCAAAGATGCAGGCAGCAGCATCATTCCGGTATGGCTTGAGACAGTTGCATTAAACTTCCCCATGGCTTTCTTCTGGCAGATGTGCTATGCAGGTCCCTTTGTCAGATTTGTATTCCGTCTGATCTTCCGGGAGAAAAAAACTGAAAAGGAAAACGATAAGGAAAAAGCGCCGGTTTCCGCACAGGCATAAGCCTGGCGGGGACGGCGCTTTTTCAGATGTTTTCCAGAATCTGCACATATTCCGATGGCAGTTCCAGTTGCGGTTTGTCTGCAATTTCATATGCAAGGGGATCTGTCTGCGCTTTCACTGTATCGAGCATCTCCGGAATCGCCTTCATCTCCTGCGCACATACTGCGGCGCTGTCCGGATCACCGTTTTCCAGATAAAGCTGATAGCCCACGTACAGCATGTTGAAGTAATCCAGATACTCCTGCAGATTATATCTGTAATACTCCAGTGCCTGATGTTTGTATTCAATCATGCTTCCGAAATTTCCCCGGGAATAGGCTGCCCTGGCTTTTGCATCATTTGCCAGAGGATTATTCGGGTTCATTACAAGAATCCTGTCTGCCGTCCCCTCCATTCCTTCCACTGCGTCTTCCTGAGTAAGAAGCTGCACCCAGGCATTCGTATACCCGGGATACAGAGAAACTGCTGCTGAGTACGCTTTCAGATAATACAGCCCCGACGCAGTGCCGAAATAGAGGCTGACGCAACAGATAATAATTCCTGCTGATTTTTCCACATATTTTCCCCGGAAATTAAATTCTTTCTGTGGGACTTTCCTCTTCTCCGGCTGCAGGGATGCAAGAAGGACAAAAAAGAGCGATAAAAACTGCAGATTGAAATCAAACATGCTGTGTACGGCAATCACCAGAGCTGTCATGCGGCTCTGCAGATTTCCCCTGCAAATTCCCTGAATGAAGGCACATACAAATATAACCGTCGGAATCCACCCCACATCAAGCAGCATCTGAAGCAGTTCATTGTGTACATTCACAACCGAATATACGCCGGTCTGAAACGCCCCCTGTGTATAATAGTATCCCAGATATCCCAGACCGAAAGGATGTGACAGAATAACCGGAAGCGCATCTTTAAAATACAGGATACGTCCCAGAAACGTGCTGGAAGAAAAAGAAGTAGTCAGAAAGCGCCCGACAGTCGATGTATCTCCTGTGACAGTCACATAGATTCCCGCCACGGCAATAAGCAACACAAGTATGCCTGCAAGTCTGAGCCGGATTCTCCTGTCGCTCAGAAGGAAACAGAAACATACAACCGTCACTGCAAATAAAACAAAGCCGGTACGGCTTCCGCTGAGAATAATCCCGCCGGCAAGAATCAGCAGAACAATGATTTTCTTTTTCTCCCACTTTCCGTTTGTCATCAGTATGATAATCCCCACCAGAAGATAAAGTGCAAATGTATTCGGATACTGGAAAAATCCTGCCAGACGTCCGTTCACAGTGAAGAATGTATTCATCGACGGTATCATGCTTAACACTCCGGATGTCACCGTCATAACTGCTCCGGATAGTGGCACATAATCCAGGAGCGCTTTTCTTTCTTCATTTTCCACCTGATCTGCTGCCAGTACAAATACGGGAAGAGGGAGATATTTGACCATTCCGAACAGCGCCATACCGGAATCGACAGCCCAGAAAGCGCTAAGCCCGTATGCCACCGGAAGTACCGCCGCAGCAATGAGAAGAAGGTTCACATTGATCCTGATTTTCCCGGTAATCCGATAACAGTACACAAGATATCCCAGAAGGAAAATGCATGCCAGAGCAGACATCCACTCATAGTACAGCCCGATCAGAAAAGGTGCGGTGCTGATGAAAATTTTCAAGGGCTGGGGACCCGGTTTTTTCTGTGGGTCTGTAACCTGATTTGCCGTAATTTTTGTGTTTTTTGCTTTTGGGGGGTTCTTTCGTTTTGACATGTTGGTTCTCCTGTGAACTTATTTTTCTATATAAATTAGTCTACACTGCATATACCGAGGCTTCTCTTTTCAACAGATTTTCATACAAACTCTTTTTACCTGTCAAAACTGTAACTTTAAAACTTCATATCCTCTATTTTTTCAATCGTATCCGTACATATCTCATGCGCCTCTTCATAATCATTCCATTCCTTAATCAGGTCTCCAAATACTTCCATGGCGCCATCCATTCCTTTCATCTTCAGGTACTGCTCTTCTCCATAAATTCTGATTTTCTGCAAGTGCGTATAATAATACTGGAAATCCAGTGCTGTCTGATATGCTTCATTCATAGACCTGTAATACGCTGTATTAAATTCGTCCCTGCATTCCAATAATCTCTGCGATAATATATCCGCTACCTCGCTTGCGCCTATGACATATACAGAGCTTTCCAAAAGGTCATCAATTCCAAGAGTAGCGTTCAGTAAAAACTTTCCTACAGTCGCAGTAAGCCCTGCGGTGGAAACGATATTTGAAGCTGCTCCAGCAAAATCAGACAGGGCAATTCCCGACAGTGTTGAAAGTACATTTATGCCTGTTTTCATCATAAAATTCCAACTTTCATCCGCATACAGCTTATATTGATTCCTCATTTCTACCTGTAATTCTTCTGCAGCTTCTTTTAATTCCGGGTATTTCGTTTTCTCTGCAATCAGTCCCAGAAGGTTCTCATACTCCTGATAAGCCTCAGATGTCGCAGTAATCCTGGTTACATTGTTATACATCTCAATTGCATCCGAAGAAATATTAAACGCAAGTCCTACTGCTCCGGCAGCTTTTTTTATATTGTTCAGACGGTTATATTCATTTTCAAGCCCTTCCAACACATCCGATTTAACCGTTTCTGTTACATTGACTTCAACGCCACCCTTTCGGAGTATTTCTCCCTGCTCTACAAGTATCCCGATCCGGCTGCTTATTCCTTCCACCGTTTTATCTGCTCCATTCAGATACTCCAGATTCGAATTAATTGTATCCAATGCAGTCCTGCATTCCGTACTAAGAATCATCTGCTGATTCATCAGCTCTCCACTTAAACCATTGTAAGAACTGATTACCCCGCTGTAACCTTTCATTAGTGCGCTGATCTGAAACTCATTCTGCACGTCTTCCATAGAATAATTGATATATTCCAACAACATTTGCTTATAACGATTTTTTTCCGGATGGTTTATAACTTTATTCACCACTCCGTCATTGAATACAATTTTAGATAATTCCAGAACTCCTTTTGATATGATTCCTTTATCTTCCATATACATGCGAAATGCATGCGCCACATAGATGTCATCATTGCATAAATAGTTCAGTCTCCAACGCATAGTGAGGTCACTCCTCTGTCTGTCCCAGAACGATCTGATTTCTTCGGGGGGCAAAGACGAATCACTAAATACCTCTTCCAGACTGTGTTCATCATATGAACTTGAATATGCGCGGACTTTTTCAATCAATTGGAGAACAGGAGTATCGTCATCTATATCGATTTTTTCATACCAGTACATCCCGGAAAGTCTCAGTTCCCTGTCTGTTTCCGTAATATTGTCTCCTCGAATTTTTGCCACAACAACATGCTTTTCACCGTCACATTTCTGCGAATTATGCTGAAATGCAATTACTGCAGTTTTGCTCTCGCCACTGGCAATACTGTCCAGTTTTATTTCACTGTCTTCTGTTGTCATACACGCCGGATAAGAAAGGCTGATTCTCGGATTTTCAATATCATTAACCCGGTTCTTCGATTCCTTATCCACTGATATTTTTGCAGCTCCATTCGATATCTCGATCTCAATATTTACATTTTCCGCATTTTCATCTGGCTCTCCGCTTAATTCGATTACCGCCTGGGGATTATATTCTGTATTTTTATCGTAAACAGTCGGATCTGATGTCATTTCAAAATAAACATACTTGTTCAGTCCGGTACTTCTGTCTAAGTTCGTGACATTTTCATCTATAACTATTTTCCCCGCTTCAACACCATCACTGATACCATCTCCATCTGTATCGGGATCATTTGGATCTGTACATATCACTTTTCCATATTGATTGCGCATTCCCGTAGTTTCCACTTTATCCGGTATACCATCATTATCCGAGTCGTTTTCCAGATCAACCCCAACATATTCCTCCCGTATCTTCTCAAATACAGACGCGATATCATCTTCTCCGACCTTGTAGTAACTACCTCCGGTTTCGTCAGCTATGTGCATTAACAATTCCTCATCAGCATCATCGCCAAACCCGATTGTGAGCACTTTTATTCCTTCATTTTTTATTTCACTTATCACTTCATCTCCAACTGATGCCTGACCGTCTGACAGTAAAACAATCAATTTTGCAGCATCTGTTGTCTGCCCATCCGAATATTCTCTGCTCACCGAGAGCGCATTTTCTATATTAGTCCCGCCTCCGGCTGTAATTCCCTGGATGGTCTGCTGTATGCTTTCCCAACTTGTAACTTCCTCTATTCTCTGACCATACAAAACTGGTTCCACAGTATCACTAAATTTCAAAACAGTGAAAAAATCTCCATCATATAACTGTTTAATAAAATCATATGTACACTGCTTACTAAGCCCATTTTTGTCGGTTCCGTCCATACTTCCTGAGCAGTCAAGTGTAAAAATAATGTCAAAATAGTTTCGGGCAACACCTTCATCTCTGATAAGAAGCTGACTTTGAATCCATGCCTCATACCATTCATCACTATCCACCACTACATACCGGCTGAAATGTGTTGTCTCTACCGATACCATATGTTTTTGAGTATCTACCCGGGTATTTAACAGCTCCATTCTTCCCAGTTCTTCGTTATAGTACGCAATTTTGAACTTTTCAGCCTGCGCATCTTCTACTTTTTCTTCATCGTAAAAAAATTTAATGACTGCACTTTCTACCTGCTGCCGTCTGACTGTAATATCTATTGGTTCTCCCCGTATTCCGGCCACATTATTAATTGCTTCCGTTTCATCTCCAGAAAGGCCTTCTATTTCCACCTTGCCGCCAATTCCCTGCAGGACATAATCCACCTCTGCTCTTTCAATAACCTTATTCCCGTCAGACAATGCTTTTGTGCTTGTTCCTTCCGACGGCGTCAGTACAAACAGCTTAACAAGTACTCCTGCTACCGCAAAAACTGCCAATATTCCCACGGTAAATCCATATCGTTTCTTACTTTTTTTAAAATTTTTCCCGCTCTTATCTTTACTTTTCCCCTCACCACTTGCTATTTTTGTTCCGCATTTCGGACAAAATTTTGCTCCATCCTTAATCTGTGCCCCGCATTTTTTACAAAACATCTTTTTCCCCCGACTTAATAACTTCCTCCAGATCCACCAGAAAAGGGCAGGCTTTGTGCCCTTGAGACTTTAAAACCCGCCCTTTGAAAATTTTAACCTATTTTATTAATTCCCTTCGTCTCATCCCGAATGCAGCTGCGCCTGCGCATACAGAACCGGCTGCCAACAGAATCCATAAAGCGACATTTGCATTGTCGCCGGTTTTTACTGAATTGGCTGTGCCTTTATTTGAGGAACCGTTGCTAGTTCCGCTGCCGGCAGTCGTGTTAGTACCGGAACCACTTGTATTATTTCCGGAACCTGTATTCGTTCCTGTACCTGAACCGTTATCACCAGTACCTGTTCCCGGATTTGTATTGTCACCCGTACCGGATGCATTCTCCAGAATCGTGAGTGTTGTGCTGATGCTGTCGTTTATGTAATTCAGCGTCACTTCGTGTCTTCCCACAGATAAAGTATCCAGGTAGGAAGAAGCAAAGGTCAGGACAGTCGAGCCTTCCTCCACCGTATAATTCGACGGATCTACAAGCACGCCGTCCATTTCTACACTGATGAAATCATCGAACTCTCCAGTACAGTAGATTACCGCTCCGGTGCCGGAACCGATCACGTATGTCTCATCGGTACGTTCCGGGAGGATTTCGGGTTCTGGAAGAGTCTCCAGATCCACAAAATTAAACACATTATCCGTAGCATAGGTCTGAGCTGTTGTATCCACATATCCGTAGATTGTAAAGTTCTCAACAGGAGTCAACTGTTCAATCCCCCAACCTTCGCCATGTTCTACTCCATAATATCCAAGGGCGTATTGATCAATTTCTGTAACACTGTTTGGAATTGTAACACCTGTCAAGCCCGAATCATAAAATGCTCTTGAACCGATTGAAGTAACGTTGCTCGGAATTTCTACTGAAGTAAGGCTGTTACAGCCATAAAAAGTTGCGTACTGGATTGTTGTAACATTATCTGGTATTGTTACATCCGCAAGGCTGTCGCAGCCGGCAAATGCTGCACTTCCAATACCGGACACATTTTCTGGAATATTAATATCCGTCAAAGCAGTGCAGTCCTCAAATGCCGACCACCCAATACTGGTTAATCCGTCCGGAAGTGTAACTTTTTTCAGATTTGTATTGCCAGAAAATGCATTATCTGCAATAGTTGTTACTGTATCAGGTATTACAACAGATTCCGCATCCCCAATGTACTGTAGCAAAATATTATTGACAATTACCAGTCCATTTTCATCTGTATGATCCTCAAACCAGGGCGTTCCCTCAAATGCATCTGACGCAATATTTGTTACACTTGCAGGAATTGTAACATCACTCAGACTGCTGCAGCCATAGAATGACTCTGACTCTATAGTGGTTACTGCCTCAGGAATAACAATTTCCGTCAAACTAGTGCATCCCGCAAATGTATTGGGAGCAATACTGGTTATATTGTCCGAAAGCGTTACTTTTTCCAGATTTTCGCAGTATGCAAAAGCATTTCTTCCAATATTTTCAACACTATTCGGAACTACAATCTCATTCAGGTTATAGCAACTTGCAAATGCACTGTTTCCAATACTGGTAACACTATCTGATATAGTGACTGCCGATAGAGCTTCACATCCGTAAAATGCATATTCTCCAATGTTTTCAACACTGCCAGGGATTACAATTCCTGTAAGACTGCTGCAGTTAGAAAATGTATTATTTTCAATATTTTCCAGATTTTTTGAAAGTGTGATGTCTGTTAAATTCTCACATGTACGGAATGCTCCTTCCCCAATAGTCGTAACACTGTCAGGAATTACAATTTCCTTCAGCCCCGTACAAAGGTCAAACGCATATGCGTCAATACAGGTAACCGTATTACCGATTTTAATGCTTTCCAAATTACTATTCATTGAAAATGATGACGCTGTAATACTCGTCACACCATCTTCAATTACAAGACTTTTAATTTCAGGATTATACCTAAACCATGGTTCAGCTTCTCCCGGTTCAGGATTCATCTCTCCATCTCCGGAAATAGTTAAAACACCATCCTCGGATACTTCCCAAGTAAGATTTTCTCCAAAGTCTCCGGAAGCAATGATCCCATCTGCAGCTTTCTCAGCAACATCTCCTGCCGTATCACTTTCCTCTGCAGCAGCATCCACAGCCGCCGCTGTGTTCTCTTCTTCGGCATTTTCTGCGCTGTCTTCTGCACCTTCCGTGACCGCATCAATTCCTTCGGAAGTCTCTTCATTCACTTCCGTTACTGCGCCTGTTCCTTCCTCCGCGGCAAATGCTGTACCTGCGGACGGATAAAGAACCAGTGCCATCGACAGCGCCAATGCCAGAAATTTCTTCTTCATTTCTAATGTTCCTCCATCCTTCATTTCCTTTTTTATCCTCTGTTTCCGCTCTCTTTTCTATATTTTTCTTTCTGGAAACAGAGATTTCATTATTCAACTCTTCTTTTTATGATCCCTCCTGTCTTTGAGTCCTGTTCCATCAGTTCATCCGTATGCCAAAGCATACTTTCATTTATAAAAATACCTGCGGCAGCCGACAGATTTCATTTTCCCGTTTTCGGTGAAAACGCCTCTGCGTCCGTCCGGTATTTTTACCTTCTTCAATTCCCTGGCTCTAGTTCTTTCTCCGCCATATCCACAAGTTCGTCCAATTCATATATCGCTGACTTCCGTATGCTTCCCGATGGATAATCAAAATATAATTCACTATCCACGATATCGCACAAATATGGCAGTTCTGCCAGGGTACGGCAGTTCCGATCCATCAGGGTTCCATAGCAGAAACCTTCAGCAGTTATATACTGCGCGATGATATAGTCCCCCGTCTGCGTCACATATGTAAGAAATGCATCTTCATCCAGTTCATAAAGTTTTTCTCCGGATTCGATATCATATACCTGGGGTGTTCCATGAAGAGGAACCTCAATCCGGTAATCATCTGTATAGAAAACCTCATTCAGCTCCATATCCGGCGCTTCCGCTGTTTCTTCCGAAATCCGTGTTCCGTCTGCAGCGTCAAATGTCAGCAGTCTTCCATCTCTGTATGTCACTTCAAGACAGGACCGGCCGTCCTCCCGGATAAACTGCTGATCGTACACTGCTTCCGGATCAGGGAGCACCGTCTGAATCAGTTCTTTTCCTGCCATATCACAGATACTGAATCCTTTATAGGAAAACAGCATCACCGTCTGCCCGTCGGCGCTGATCCTTGCCTCATCGTGTTCAATAGACGGATCATAGTTCAAAACCGTTGTTTCCGCATTTTCCCGATATTTCAACACCCGGAGCACCGGTGTATCAATCTGACCGTACAGTACCAGATCACCTGCCGACTCAAGCAGCGTACTGGCTCCTGTTTCTTCCATCTCTGAAGCCAACTGTGCATTTTTGTCAAAAAACAGTATCTTATCCTGCGTAATGACTGCTGTCTGCTCTGCCCCGACAACAAACTGTCGGATCGTATCGTCTGTTGTCACGAGCGGGGTCTGCTCCCCCGTGACCGGATCTATATTCACCAGAATATTTTTCACCTGGACATAGATGCCGTTTTCATCTGTCTGTACATGAAAGGTACTGTCCGACTGAAGCCCGATCGTCTGCTGCTTCTTTTCCCCGTCAATCACTGCAAAAACAGAGTTTTCCCCATTTGCCGCAGAAAAAGCCAGATAATTTCCGTTAAATCCGCCCGAGAAATATGTATAACCGGAGAGCTCATCCAGAATTTCCAGAGCATCCGCACTGTCTGTCTGTGCTCCGCCACCTTCGCCTGATTTTTTACTGCCGTCGGAAGATACCTTACCGCTGTCCGGTAAGTCATATAATTCCAGAGAACCGTCCGCAAAACTTACGGCAAGAAGTGTTCCGGCATCATTTATCTCGAACAGATTATTTTCAGGGTTGGCAAAGTTCTCGCTCACCATGGTTACATTCTGCTTTTTGGCTCCAAAGTCAATCTCTCCCGTTTTTTCTCCTGACTGTGCATTATAGAGTACTGCACGGCTTTCATCGCCAAAGACAGCAGCGACTAGATTTCCGCTGCGCGCCACACTGATGGCGGTACCAGGCTCCCCGCACCAGAGCTGTCTGTCTTCTGAAATGCTGTAGGCAGTAACGCCGTTTTCGCCGGCATAGATCACCGTGTCGCTGTCCAGATATTCCGCCTCGGCCATAGCAGAGTCCACTGTTGGAAGCGTTGCTGTAACTTGCAGGGTTCGAAGGTCAATCACTGCGGCTGCACCCTCATACATGCACACTGCTGTTGTGCCATCCGGTGCCGCCGTCAGATAAAGCGGATTCTTCTCGAGCTCTGCCGTTCCATATTTCTTGTATCCGTCTGAGAGATCATATACACCAAGAGCATCCGTCAGTGCCTTCTGGGCTTCCGCCGGTCCTTCCGGCGTAATGATATTTGTCTTTTCCGGCAAAGCGTCCAGCGCATAGCGGAGCGCATCTTCTACATCTCCGTCCGCCAGGGCATTCTGCGAATATTCCGCCAGTTTCAGCCCGCTCTCCTCAGCCTGTATCCGCTTCAGTCCCACAAATGCAGAACCGATTCCGATGAAAAACGCTGCAGCAGTCACGCCATACACGATCCTGTTTCGGAGCTTCATCCGTTTCGTGCGCGGATCATTCTCCCGCAGATGGATAAAGTCATACAGCATCTCTGCCGCACTCTGATATCTTTCCTCCGGATTCATGCTCATTGCCCTGGAAATGATCCGAACCACCTGAGGGCTGAACTCTTTTTCCGACAGAGGCTCCACTTTTTTCGGATAAACTGCGGGACGGACACCGCTTAAAAGGTGGTACAGGGTTGCGCCCACACTGTAGATATCCGAACGGACATCCGGCGTAAATTTCCGGTAAACGGTTCCTGAACGTTGGGAGGGACGATCGGCAGAGTTAAGAGGAATTCCAGAGGGGACTTTCTTCACCTTGTTTTTCGAATCAAGAAGAGTCTCTGTCTCTATTGAAGTCTCCGTCTGCACTTCCGTTTCTTTTTGTACCTCCGCTTCATTAACTGCAGACATACTTTGCTCCGCCTGTGCATCACTTCTCAACTTCTGCTTTCCAGTATTGTCTTTTTTTCTTTCCTGACTGACTACAGAATAATCCAGTCCGTAATATTCCGGAGAAGAATACCCTGCACTTCTGCCAACTACATTTTCTTCGCCTAAAGCAAGAGCAATATTAAAATCAATCAGGCAAATGTCACCATAGGGCGTGCACATCAGATTGCCCGGCTTTATATCACTGTGCACATACCCCCGCGGAGGGTTTCCATGTGTCGGACTATGCAGATAACAAAGTGCCTCCAGAATTTGTATTGCCCAACGGATGACCTGTGCCTGTGAAAAGCGCTCGCCTCTTTTCAGCGGTTTATCCAGACTTTCTCCTTCAATAAAGTCCATTACGGTATAAACCATCCCGTTTTCTTCAAAGAAGTCATAGACCTGCGGAATATAGGAATGGCGCAGATTTTTCAGAATATCCACCTCACGGCGAAGCAGTTCCGGACGTGTTGTTATCTTCCTTTTATCTGCTTTTAAAACCACTTTTTTACCAAGACGCAGATGTTCGGCAAGGTAAACGTTCCCACCTCCGCCCGATCCGATTTTTCTTATGATCTGATATATAGATCCTACAATACGTTCCATAGCTCTGCTCCTTAATCATTTGCTGTCCTGATCAGCAGCACTGAAATATCATCTTTCTCCCCGCGATTTCTTATCGCATTAATTGCACAATCGAGCTTTTCCGCCATACTTTTTTCATCTGGCATTTCTTCCGGGCAGAACCATTCTGCCAATTCAGAAGAAGACAGCAAATGTCTGAAACCGTCACTGCATAGAAGATATACTGCTTTCTCTTTTGCTTTTCCACTGACATATACCGGGTATATCTTTTCTGATGCGCCAACTCCCTGCAAAAGAACTCCCGAACTGTTTTTCTTTTTTGCGTCTTCATTCACCTGAGTCCCCTGTTTCTCAAAACATGACAGTGTCTGATCCCTGGTAAGCTGAACCACGTCCTGATTTATCTCATAGATACGGCTGTCACCTATATGTGCAATATAATATTCTGCTCCCCACAAAAACAGTGCCGTCACTGTTGTACCGATCTGAATCCCGTTGTCATGCCCATACTTTTTTATTTTTTCATGAACATTTTGCAGAAGTACTTCCCAGGAATCATATAAGCGATCCTCAAACTCCTCTTCATTCTGTTCTGTTAAAATTTCCGGTACAGTTTTCTCAAACCATTCAGAAAAAAAGCGGACAACCGCCTTGCTTGCCAGTTCTCCGCTCTTAAGTCCACCCATGCCGTCACAGACAACAGCAAGTAAGTACTCCTGCCCGAAAAAAAGATCTTTAACCAACAATATCGAGTCCTGGTTTACCCCTTTCCGCTTTCCTTTTTCCGACTGTCCGGCTATTAAATATCTCATACTTTCACCCTTTTGTCAGCAGATCTCAAACTCCAACTCCTCATTCCCCAGACGGAGCTTGGCGCCTGAATGGAGAATTTTTGGTTTTTCTCCCGGTATAATCTGCTCGCCATCAAGATATGTTTTATTTTTTGATCCATTATCTTCTATATAGACATTTCCGTCATTTACATGCAAAATGGCGTGAATCCTTCCTATACCGCGATTTCCCAGAAGACAGATCTCACACACAGAAGGGCTTCTTCCGATTCGCACCATCTTTTCTTTTATTTCATAGGTTTCACCTGTTTTTATACGATGGATCAGAAATCTCGGGAAATGAGCTTCTGTCTCTTCTCCCAGAAGAACCGTTTCATCCGAATCGTCTTCATCTTCCCATTGATCTGTGTTTTTCTGTTGATATAGTTCTTCACTGGAATCTTTTTTGTCCTGCAGATCACTAAAAGGCTCACCTGTCGTCACGGGTGCTGCTTTCACATCTGTGATAGCTTTATTCAGTGTTTCGTTGCACAAAGTGAATATCTCCTTTTTCAATGCATCAAACGAAAACTTTTCTTTTGCGCCCAAAAAGTTAAGCAGTGCGGCAACAAAACTGCAGTCCTCGCTCTGATCATAGTGAAGATCAAAAAGAAGTTTTCTGAAAAAGGCACACGGTTCATCCGCTATTCTCTCCACAGGGACTACGATCATTACCACAGCTTCTGACTGCGGATTTACAAAAATTGTTGACTCGTCCAATATATAAGAAGATTGCAGAAGCATATAATCGCCGCCAGTAATCACAACATCTGCTATTGCTTCTATCACCGCAAGAATCTGATTCCGTTTCACTTCACCTGCCAGATACTCTTTCAAAGTGCCAAGACCGGTAATCTCATATTTCATTCTGACTTCATCAGCCTTACTACTGAAGCTGACAGGGACAGTTCCCGGGATCTGATTGTTTTCCAACATTTCCAATGTAAGTCTGTCCAGTTTTTCCTCCGGTTTCTTCTCATAAATCAGATATGTTTTTCCATTCTCCTCGACACAGTTAAATATATTCATTTTCAACTTCCTTCCGAACGTCAGATTTTACCAACAAATCCAATCTGTGATATTCTCTCAGCAAGCTCTCTCCCTGAAACACTTTCAAATCGGACGATTCCACCCATGACAGGAACCGGAGGGCTGACAATCTGCTCGCAGTCTGCAGGATCAAAACGGTTATACATAAGAACCACTTTTTCCAAAATGCTGCTGTTTTTCTGTTCCAAGCTTTTTACAGCTTCACAAAAACGCGTAAATTTATCGCGTCCCGAAAGACTTCCGTCCGTCACATATACAATCCGGTCTGCGCAGCCGCTTATGTCTTTGAAGATTTTGGGTTCCATATTTCCAGACAGATCTATAACCAACTCATCATATTTTTGTACCTTAAAGCAGTTTTCCAACTGTACCTGCAAAGCTTTATCGTCGTTTTCAGATAACACAGAGCTGTCTCTGTATCCGCTGAAAGCATCCACCCCTGACAAATCCTGCTGTATCCCTGCAGCCTCCTGGCTTTCTTCACCGGAAAAGTACAGATTTGAATTGCCAAACTTTTCCATATTAAGATAAAAGATTTTTTTCTGATCCGCCGCACGCCGAAGCGCATATGCCGCTGCAGCAGCAGACGTCCCGCAACCACCCTGCGCAGAAATAAACACTACCATCCGCGTATCAGCAAGGATATGGTCAAGATAATCGTCTTCTGCCTCCGCAGAAGATATAGTCCGGATATTTTGATAAATCATATCTACATTCTGATATTTAAAAATAACCGGAATTCCTTCTTTTTCTTTTACACCCGGCTTATTTCCCAGGTACCCGTATGCTGTACTTTCCGGAATGACATTTTCCGGGATTTTTACTGTCTCATCAAACAAAACAACATCTGGGCAAAGCTCTTGCATATTCTCCAAGCAGGTGCTTTCGTCTGAAAAAAGAATTAATCCAATCTCATCTGAATATTTGTATTGAAACGCCTCACCAAATCGTTTAACAAAAACTTTATCCGGGTCTAAAACCACTACTTTTAATCTCATCTTTCTCTCCACTAAACAAACGCTAGTATGTATTATCGTTATTATTATACGCTTTAGCGTTTTATTTTGCAATATGGAATTCTCTTATAATTATCTCTATCTGAATTTGACAATACTATTTTCTGGAGGTGACTGCTATCGTGGATGTATTAGACAGGATTACGCAACTGCGCTTGGAGCGAAACTGGACAGAGTACCAGTTGGCTGAAAACTCAGATCTTACCCAGTCAACCATTTCTTCCTGGTATCGAAAAAATATGCTCCCTACGATTCCGTCGCTGATCAGGCTCTGTGACGCTTTTGGGATCACTCTTTCTCAATTTTTCCTTGAAGATGGAGAAAATGATGTCAAGATTACTATTACCGAACAGCAGCGCAGGCTGCTCCAGTACGCTGCCAGACTTGATCCGAATCAGTACAGCGCATTATTAAATTTTCTGGAAACTTTATGATAATAATATTGCATAAGAATCCGCCGAAAGGCGTATAATAAAAAGGAGTATCTCACGTTATCCATGGGGTACTCCTTGTTTTTAAAATGTAATTTTATCCCTTTTCTTTTGTTCGTTCTCCATACTCTTTATCATACTGTATATCCAGCTGTGCCTTTCTGATTCTGGCAATTATAAAATACACCGCTCCTGCAATAAGTGCAGCAGCTGCAAGAACTGATCCTCCGTATAATAAAATTTCATTCAACATTTTCGTTCTCCCTGATTTTTATAAAAACAGTCTACCAGTCGATCACATCAAAAAATTCTTCTATATTACTGTTTTTTCCATAAAGCATGTCCCAATCTATTTCTGTTTTATGAATTACTATATCAAATGTCTTCCTTTTTACAGCATAGATATTACGTACTAATTTCTTTTTATCTCTTAAATATGCAAGCATATTCTGATACGATCTTTCTTTCTGGTTCAGAAACGTATAAATTTCTGCCATTCCTTTAAAATTCTGAACACTGCTTACTCCAAAAACATTTTTAATATATCGATCTGCATTCTCTCCTTTATAGGAACTGTCATGAAGGCAAGCGATATATTCAAAATCCGGATTATTTACGATCAGAAAATGAGGAATCTTTCCTCTTTGATTCTGAATTCTGCAGTAATCCAGCAATTCTTTGAACTTTTCTTTTTCGCCGGAATGTTTCATAATACGATCTGCGTCAATAATTACAAATTTGGCAAGGCAATTGCTTTGCGCTTCTGTTCTGATCTTCTCCAGAAAATTGGCATATCCGCCACCATGCATATTGATCGGCTTTAAGGCAACCTGCACTCCCTTATTTTTTCGCATCTTATCTATATAATTATACTCCGTGTCTCCCTCACAAAATACGATAAATCTCTTCTTCAGTTCTCTTTTAGGTCTGCTCAAATGCTGTTCCTCCCAAAATACCTTTCATATAAAATTCATACACTTTTGCTGTCTGGTATCTTACTTCCGGAAAATCAGCCAGAGAATAAATTTCAGACAACAGTGTTTCCGGCTCTTTTGTAACAAAGTATATCTGCTCTTTCATATAAGTCTGAAGATCCAGATGAAGTACATTATGAGTAGAAAAGATGAACTGTCCATGGTGTCTTTTTCCGTTAATATAAGCGATAACCCTATCTGAAAGTACCGGGTTGAGCACACGATCCATTTCGTCAGCAAACACGACTTTGTCCTGATATACTACCCTAAAAATCTGGACTGCCCAGGCAAAAAACTCTTTGACCCCCGCCGAATCCATCTGAAGCTCTCGTACATACTCCGTTCCGTTTTTATTTTTCCTTATTATCAAAGTCTTACTGTACGGCTTTTCTTCATCCACTTCTATCGCACAGATACTATAATCGACCATCCTGAAAATTTCCAGATACCGTTCATCTTTCAGAATCTTCATATCCTCCTCCAGACGCACCTCATCTGATTCCATATCCGGCGTAATACTTTCTGTACAAAGTCTGTGGTTCATCCAGTTTACCACTGCCTCTGCATCCTCATCTCCCAAAAGAGCAAGTTTAGTCACGAACAGCCCCATACTTCCCTGTCTGGCTGCCGGAAGTTTTTTCGCTCCTGCCTTTACCTTTTCTCCCACAGTCTCATAGCCCCTGCCATCTTCGATTCTTTCAATTTCCAGAACCTGCTTTGGTCTCGACCTTTTTTTCTCTGCAACAGATAAAGCTTCCCTGCTGATTCCTGACACATCAATTTTCAGGTCGTATTTATAAACTCGGGAATTGTCGGCCCGGAATACAATCTCAAAGGTCTGGGTAGTCTCTTCTTTCTCTTTCAGTGCAGCACTGTTCAAATAGGGATAAAATGCTTTTACCTGTTCGTTATTTTTAAACAGGCTTTTCAGGAAACGAAGGCTTTTTATAAAATTAGATTTGCCTCCTGCATTTTCTCCGACCATCACTGCAGTTTTCAACAGAGAATACCCATTATCCGTTTTTGTGTAATTATCAGGGAAGCGGCGCAGTACCTTCCCGCCGGATGCACACATGCTGAACTCGCTGTCTCCGTAAAAGGAACAGAAATTATTAAATCTGTAGCTTATAAGCATTACTTTCTACCATCCTTTTTGATTTCTATAATATCTATTATAGACCAGAGAATTGATTTGTAAATCATTTTTTCGATTTATAAGTCTATCTGCATATTATTCTAACAAGTTTACGTGCTTTTAAAACTTATATCCACATTTCCCGCAGAATTTTCCTCCCTTTTTATGCAGAGCACCGCATCTTGGACAATATCTATTCTGCCACTCTGCACTTTGACCTGCTACAGATCGTATGGCTACTTCTTTTTTTGCTTCCCTCTTCTTTTTACTTCCTCTTTCTTGCTTAACCGCAACCCATAGTCTCTTTTTGTTCCTGATCACTCCAAGCACTGCCACAGTTACAACAGCAAGAAGGAATACGGCGATAATATACAGTACCAACTTTTTATAATGAAAACAGGTAAATTCAATTTTCTCTGAATATCTCCCATTATCATTACATGTATACATCACCTGTGAACCAGTATTCTCTATTCCAGAGCTTTCTGCGTGATCCGGCAGGATATACAGCAGTTCAATCTTCCCGGAATACGTATTTGCCTTACCGACAGGTAAAGAAAAACTTTCCTCTATACTGCTCTCCATCACTGGAAATACTTTTCTTTCTACTTCAAAAGAAACTTTTTCTACTCCGAGCATCTCTTCCGTAAAACTTTCTATATCTTTGACAAACCACGACTGAAAACTCACTTCATAAAAGCGTTTTCCCCTATCATCATAAATACGAAGACTGTCTCCGTCCTGCATTCTGCTGCTTATTTCTTCTTTGATCTGCTCGTGATAATCATCCGCAATTCTTCCATCCATACAAAACGTAATCGTCCTCTTTAATTTGCTCAGTTCGTCTGACAAATCGGTCTGTATCAAGATACAGTCACACATTACTGCTTCATCATAATAAAATTTCACTTCTCCTTCCCGTCCTTCATAAATGACTGTATTCTCTCTTACAGTTGTTGTCGCTTCCTTATTTTGCGAACCTGATTCTTCTTCATTCGTCAGCAGTTGCCCCGACAGATTAATATAATCCTCCGTAAGTTCCATCTGCCAGCTGAATCCACCTTCCTTTGTTAACAGTGCTTCCGCATCTATGCTTTCCTCTGTTTCCATCCTTACAGTACTATCATCTTTATAATATTTCCGGTGTCTGATATTTACTGAAGTTTCTAAGACCATCATCGTTTTTTTAACGAGTTCTTCTTCTGTCCCAGCTGTAAAAGTAATGCTGCAGGTTCGTGTATCATTTTCAAAGGAAGCATTACACGAATTGCTCCGCTCTTTCATTACCGAAAATATCCTGTCAGAATTTTTTTCATCTGTACTACACTCAATCTTTCTTGTCCAGTCTCCGTTTTCTTCCAGATATGTAATAACATGGACATTTTCAAACGAGATGTTTTCTGCTTTTCCTGTATTCAGAGCTCTTGAACCAGTATATTCCGTTCCATTCAGTTCTACTGTATC
The DNA here is from genome assembly GCF_002160525.1 of Lachnoclostridium sp. An169. Taxonomy (GTDB): domain Bacteria; phylum Bacillota; class Clostridia; order Lachnospirales; family Lachnospiraceae; genus Mediterraneibacter; species Mediterraneibacter cottocaccae. Next base: position 114,225 of record NZ_NFKT01000009.1, on the reverse strand, counting down.
TGCCTGAACCCGCATAAATTCTGTGAGCCCATCTTCCTCTGTCATATACTTCTGCTCCATTGCCAGTTCAAGATAATTAAACAACTCTTCTGGAGAAAAATTTTCCATGTAAGGCTGGTCTTCACTTCTATACGTTGTAACCGGGTCCTGTCCCAGAAGATAAGTCACTTTTTCTTCATAATCATCATAAGACTCAAAAGAAAATGTCAGGACCAGATATAGATTTCTCCCCTGCGACTTTGTCATACATGTAAACCATTCCTGCTGATTTTGAACAAGTACCATCTCCAGTGATGCTCTGCCTCCAGACACAAAATTATCCAGATCCGATTGCGCTATCCGGCAAATCGTAGTCCTTGTTCCAGAAAATTCTTTCGGCACTGTTTCAGACGCATTTTCCTGTGCTTTGGCATGTCCTGTTATCAGAACAGCCAGCAACGCACCTATAAGAACTGCTTTTCCTCTCTTCATTTTCATTTCCTCAATACAAGTTATAACGATACAGCACTTCCGATTCTGACCAGGACGGCATTGTATAAAAAAAGATCCTATTCTCCACGATTTCCATAGAACAGGCTTCCATATTGCAGGGAATCTCTTCTAAACTTACTGTAGCAATCTTCGTCTTTGATGTGAATGAAGGATCCATCCTGTACAACTCAAGTTCAGTATCTGTCTGGTCCATGTAATACCAGTTCCCCGACTTGTCCTGTACAAAGGTAAAGAATGCCGTACGACTGTTTACTGTCGTGATTATTCTTGGGTTACCGTCAGAAGCCTGATAGAGTATCACATTATAATCGCCATTTTCGTTATCTAATTCTGTTAAGATTCCAACTTCTGTAGGATGCCATCCAGAGATTCCCTCTGCTTCCACATAAAAATTCTCATCCGCTGACAGCCAGTATCCTCTCGAAGCAGTCTCGCGCAGATAGCCGTTTGAAATAATTTCAAAAGCAACATAATATTCTCCCAGATCATCCTTTACACACTGTTGCGGTGTCAGATCATCTTCATACATTGCAATTTCCACGCCATCGACTGTTACCAAATAATAGCGGATATCTGGTCCAACCAGCCATGAAAAGGCATCCTCCTCCTGAGTAGCAATAAGAAAGTTTTCTTCCTCTTCCGCCATGATCTCCACGTTTTCATCAAACTCCATAAATTTTTCTTTTTTCAAAGTAGAACGATCAAGTTTATAAATCTGAGTATCTGTAAATGATGGCACATAATAAAATACATCTTCTTCCATTCGAAGAATATATTTCACATCTTCCAGAATTACTTTCGTAACTGTTCCGTCTTTACTGATTCTTCTTACATTATAGGATTCATCTTCAACCGGCTCTAACACATAGATATACGACTGGTCAAGCCCACATATTGAAAAAAAGTCCCCTTCATAGATCACATCTCTGCTCAGAAGATTTTTCGATTCCCGCAACAGTTTGCCATTTGTTCCTTTATAATAGAATGCCTCTTCATCCTCTGCCGTCATCTTCTCCCATGACATGGTCTGTTCATTAAAATGAGTGTCTCTTTTCTGTCCGGTCTCAAATACCGTCAAATCAAGCAGAGTTCCTTCCCACTCAAGAGCTGCATCCACATGAAATCCCCACAGCTTTGCGCTTAACTTCAGGCATGCTTTTATATCCAGTATTTTTGCATATATTCTGGCGTAAAACGACGCATTTAATCCTTCATCCGTCTCCTCCTGTGCCGACACTTTCAGACTTCCGTTTCCCTGAATTTCTCCGCCTGCTTTTACAATTCCCACATCTACGAGATTGATATTAAAAAAATACAGTAATGCGGATGTCCCCAGATGTACGTCAGCGTCTGCAGCAGCTTTAACCTCTACCCGGTAATCCACTGTCGGCTCATCTTCATTTCCTTCAAAGGTATGTATGAAATTTCCATCTTTTACCAACACGAACTTATTTTCAAATTTATTTGTATATTCATATTCTGCAGTCATTTCCAGTGAAAGATTTCCATAAATATCAATATATACCATAAAACCACAGGAAAGCGGCATAAACTCGTGACGTTTTTCAATATTTTTATTCAGGGTATTTCCTATACCTGAAACGTAAACCGGGGCATTATAGGAGCAGTCAAAATAAGCGATCGGGAATACTTTTTGTTTCAGTCCCTGCAATTTTATAAAACTCAGAATTTGTTCCTGGGTTGTTTTTCCTGACACTTCTCCCGAAAGTCCAAGTTCAATTCCTGCACTTAACACCTGCTTTCCACTCACTCCGGCAGACAGTTCTCTTATTCCATACTGTTCCTTATCAAAATCAAATGTAAACTTCAATTTTAAATCTTCCAGTCCCAACTTGCCTGTAACTTTACATTTTGTACCGGCTTCAGCACTGATTTTTTTCTTATCGTTTTCTTCATCTTCTTCGGATGATTTCTGTTTTCCGTCTTCCAAAGCATCCAGCAGTTCTGTCAGATCTGCATTAATATTCAGAATGATACTGCCAAGATCAGCACTTACCGTACTGTCGCTCCCGACATATTTTTTACTAATTTCAGCCGACATATTCTGTACTTCTGTTGCATTTTCCGACGGTTCAGTGTCAGCATCCTCCATAAAGTCAGCCTGGATCGCAGCAACCGGTGTGATTGTCACACCCTCAACCGTGTATATATTTTCAATATCGGCTGCACTGATCTGAAATTCATTATCCAGATAAAGCTGATCAAACACTTCATCGATCATCGGAGATTCTATCGATACAAAGCGCTCTTCTCCCACTATTGTATTCGATACGACTTTTCCGATATAAGTATCCTGCAGTGGGGTAGAGTCTCCTCCTTCCAACCAGAAAATGTCTCCGGTACCAAGCCCGGTCAAACCATTTTCTGTATTTTCTGCAAATTTTAAGATCAGCTCATCATCCCCATATTCTACCGACTTAACTGCGGCATTTACATCGTCCGCATCTTCATCCATAAAGACATGTACATTCTTATTCAATACTCCTTCATTTTCCCTTTCATCACCGCCGTCCCCAAAGTAAGCTTGTCCACCTTCCGTTTCATCTGATATGATCGGTGATGGCTGATAAAAGAAGAAAAACCATGCTGCCCCTGCACCAAGAAGTAAAAGGATAAGAAGTACGATTAAGATTATTCTTCTCCTCATTTATCTCTTGTATTTTCCTTTTCTGAAAATTAATTAATATTCGTTTATTGCCTGCTTAATTTCTTCGTAGTCGCACAAGCCATTTCCTACATAACGTCCAAGTTCGCTGTCATATACAGTATTATCAAATGGACTGCTCGCCTGTTCAATATCATAAACTTCATTCAGGAGCCTCATATATTCCTCTTCTGATGACACCTCTGTTCCATTCCAGTAATATTTGTAAATTGGATAACCGTTTGAATCGTACTGAACATTGGAGTTATCTTCTGCTCCATAATCCCCATAGCATATTCGTCTAAATTCTCCATTTTCCATACAGTAAACAATATCGTGATAAGCATCCATATGTCCTCCAGAATCACAAAAAAGATTCCGCCCTTCCAAATAAGAGAATCCCGAAACATACATCGACTGTTCTATTACTTTTCCTTCATGATAACTGCATATAACATCCCCATCTGCTATTGAACCATAGCAAATATACAGCTCTGGTATATTATCATTATTAATATTGACTAACTTGTAAAGTTCCCTATAGGATCCCGTTAAAGAATCATATTTCTTTCCATGTTCTTCAATATAATTTAAATATTCTGTTTTCCAGTTTTCAATACCTTTTTCTCCTATCTGTTTCCATGACAGATCAACTAACTCATTCTGATAAGCGCGGTATTCCGCTTCACTTATTTGTTCCGTATTTCCTGATCTTGTAATTCCATATATTTTCTCCTGCGTTTCATCCGTCTCGAACCATGTGGAAAAATCAAACACAAACGTGCGGTCTTCAATCGTCCCGTATTCCCGACCACCAAAGTAAATTCCATTGTTCAACTCTGTATAAACCAATGCCCGATATTGCTCCGAATACATTAAGTCTCCATAATACTGAGAAACATACCCTCCACCCAAGGAACCACCTTCCACAGGAAATGCTAAAGCATATATTTCACCAGATGTATCGTCATAGCCAAAGACACTAAAAAGATAAAATCCCCATCCATCATCTCCTGAAATAATCAGCTCTTTTCCCCCATCTCCATCGATATCGATAATCACATATTTTTCCGGCTCTGCCAGGAGTTCTTCCCATTCCGGAATATAATTCAGATATTCCTTATTATTCAAAAGTTCAAGATAAGCAGTTTCTTCTTTCCCTTCGGATATATTGTTGCGGTTCTCCACATTAAAAACATTTGACAGAATATTATAATATTCAACCAAAGTGTCAACCTGCCCGTTGTACCAGGCATCTGTTGTATCTCCATCCGTGTTAAACATTTCAAATAAGACACGAAACTGTGACAGAAGACCAGCATCATTAATAAGGAGTTGATAGATCAGATATTCCCCTCTTGCATGGGTAACTAACAATGATTTATAATAATCACACTTAACTTGTATATTCCCAATTTCTCCAGACGCAAATTTATCCGGAATAGAAATTTTGCTGTTTGCTTCTGTAATCGCTTCCGCTATATCGGCAAGGACTTTCATTTCCTGATAACGGTAAAAAGTATCCGCTGTTCCAAATCCAATATCTCCCACCAACATCACTGATTTGAAAACAAATTCGCCTAGACCAATATTGGACAAAAGCGCTTCTTGTATTTTTGCCCCTCCATCGACAAACCATTTAAGCGTTTCATCCGTCTGATACAAGTCTGTACTCTTTAACAGCGGAAAAGTAAGTTCTTCAAGAAAAAATTTTGCGTCATATTCTGCGAGTGTCTCTGCATTGTCAGACATGTATTCCAGCCGCTTTTCTAATAAAGTATCATTTACCCCCATGAGAGAATCCGCCGCATTTCTCAGTTCTTCATCTTCCGCATAATTTTCAATTGCGCTGAGGAACTGCCGGAACTGAGTATATTCCTGGATCGATGCCTGGAAATATTTTGCCTGTTCAATGTCTTCTGTTATCACATCCCACCCATCCGTAGCAGTATCAAAAACCATTGAAATTTTACTGTTTCCTATAAACGAGCCCGCAATGTCAATCACATCTTTAATATAATCCTCTGCGTCTTTGAGATCATCGAACTGGCTCTGCTGTGATATGGATTCCGCCAGGTCGCCTTCCTGCATTGTCATGAGGTTAGTCAATATTTCCACATATCCTTTTTTGTCCAGATCCTGTTCTATAATCTTTGCAGCGATATCTAATGCCCAGTTAAATGCAGAATTTTTTTCAATATTGTTTACAAGTGACCAGTATCCTACTGTCTCGTCGCTGCAAAATACTGCTTCGAGAGCGGGCTCCAGGTCCTTGTATCTCGTATAAATTATTTTTTGCTCCTCTTCTGTATATTGGATTGCCTTTTCCTCTGCGGATAGCAGTAACGGAACGTCCCCCAGACATAACGCAGCAGCCAACAGTATCGGTACTATTCTTCTCATTACCTTCATTCATTTTCCTCCGCAAGCTCATTTGCCGCTTCTAACAAAGCATTTTCTAATAGTTCATCCACGACCTCATCTGTATGAACCTGTGTAATTCCTTTTTGGCGGGTTACTTCTGCGACAGCCTGGATTTCTCTGATCTCATATTCGCTTTTGCTGAGTGCCTCATACAAATACATTTCTGAATCTTCTGCTTTGTAAGCATCTTTGAACAAAGTGGCATAATCCGGCATTTTTACGATGATTTCTGCTGTTCCCTCGGAATCATTTTCCATAACTATATTCTTCTCTTCTACTGTAATACAGCTTCTGTTAATCTCTGCCAAACTGTTGTCTTCCACATCTTTATCAGTTCTAAAAAAGTTATTAAACCAACCGTTGTAATACAGTACAGCAATTATCCCCACGATACTAGTTAAAATGATAATAACTATAACAAGCGTTTTTCCAGATTTTTGCTTTCTTTGATCCTTATTACCTTTTTTCTTGTTTGTAGCTTCTCCTACTTGTTGCTTTTTTTGCATATTATTTCCACATCTGGGACAGAATTTTTCTTTGTCAGTTAGTTGCATACCGCATTTGTCACAATACATTGCTCTTTACACTCCACTCCGTATAAAAATAAACTTTTTGTCAGGTACGTTTATGAATTACATTCACTTACCTAAATATCGTACTTCATTGCTTTTTCATATCTACCCGGATATTTCCCTTACTCTTGCAATATATCCTGCATATTCATAATATCTATATACCAAGAAAATCCCACCTTAATAACTCGAATATTTATCGTTGTGCTCATTACGGTATTATCACTACGACTGACTGTTAGTTTTACCTCTACATTTTTAGCCTTAGATACCTCAATCCCCATATCGTCATAAGCAGCTTTTATTTTCTCTAATTCTTCTCCTGTAATATTTTCGTCTTCAAGAATATCATGGGATTGACTCCACCAACCATCCCATTCTCCCCAGATGTTATTCAAATGCGATATCATATAGTCGTGCTGTTCCTCCATTATTTCCTGGGTATCCTGAAGAAACTCATTTATTTGTAGGCTATTATATCCATTTTCTTTCATTGCTTTTTTAAGCACAGCTTCTGGAATCACCTTGACGGCGGCATTCATATCTGACTTAAGCACTCCATCAAAAAAATTGGTTCACTGCTATTCTCCAACCATTTCCTGCCACCCCAAAAGTTGCTGCAATCACAAACACGATCAGCAGTACTCCTATTACAATTACTCCTACCTTAAACCTTTTCCCGTTCCTCCAATCTCCAGACGGTTTATAATCCTCTACTTTTCCGCCGCATTTCGAGCAATAGATATCCGTATTTTGTACTTCTGCACCACACCATTTACAATACATATTCTGTTTCGCCTTTATTGTTTGCTATCTGACTAACCAAAAATCTTTAATTTTAATATCATTCGCATATTGCATATCATTTTTCTCACTTTGTCGTTAAAAAATATCTTCCAGATTCATAATATCCAGATACCATGACCGTCCGACTTTAATTACCGGAATATTAAGCTGAACGCTGTTCTCTGTTTCACCGCTTTTAACTGTCATTTTTACTTCCACACTTTTAGCGGAAGATACTTCAGCATCCATATCGTCATATGCCGTTTTTATTTCTTCAAATTCTTCTCCTGTAATATCTTCAGCTCCAAGAATATCATGCGACACTTCCCAGTCCTCTCCCAGATAAGACGCAAGCCTGTTGATCTGTTCCTGCAATGTCTCAGCGCCTTCTTGAAGGAACTCGCTCATTTCATCCCTGTCATATCCATTTTCTTCCATTGCATTTTCAATAACTGCATCCGGTATCAACTTAACGATGGCGTTCACATCTGCTGTAAACGTTGCCTCAAAAAACTGATCCACTGTCTCCCTGTAACTTCTTCCTCCTAGCAAAAAAACTGCGGCAATCACTGCAGCCAGTATCAGAACTCCTGCTGCGATGATCCCTGTCCTGTGAGTTTTCTTATCCGCCCGAACCACAGGCGACATATTATTTTCGTCAGTTGCAGATGGATTATTTAACTTTCTACCACATTTCGGGCAATAAATATCCGTATTTTTTACCTCTGCGCCACACCATTTGCAAAACATACTTCTTTCCTCCCTATTTTCCTTTTTCATACTCCATTACGTATACAGAAACATCTCACTGATACAGCAGTCCGCCCATTTTCCTTCTATCACATCTGTAATTGTAACCTTACATTCATCTGTCTCAACTTCCTCGCCGAAATCTATGTAGATCATATTTTCCAACATATCTGCTCTGGAAAAATCCACACTCTTCCTGGAAAACTCATAGTAAATTATCTTTTCGCCGCATTCGATCCTTATTTCACTAGGCATATTGTTGTAGTCATATAGCTTTTCGCTCTTTGTAAATCCCGGAAGAATTGCAAGCCCCCGTACTTTCTGCTGTTCTGAACTTGTATAGAGAATCGTTTCATTCGTCCCATCTCCCGGGACTCCCTCTGACCAACAAGTCGATGCATCCAGATCTTCAAGCTTATCTTCTTCGTAATTGTAACCCGTTTGTTCCAATACAGAAGACGCCGATATATAAAAATCGGCCCTGTGAATCTCTTTGCCATCATGATATAGTCCTGTAGGAATTCCTGTGAACTTGTTTTCTTCTATAAACTGTTCGTGCTTGGAAGGATCAACATTCGTTTTTTCTGGCAGTTCTTCAGAATCTTCAGCCTCTTCTTTTTCTGTTTCCGACTGTTCCATACCGCCCTCCACATCATCTTCAAGCTCACTTTTTTGCGTGAATGCATAATTGTTTTTTTCTTTATCAGCTTCTACCGTAATTCCTGTTCCACTTGACATATTATAGTAATATTGAATACTCAAACCTTCCTCATTCAGATTATAAAAATACATCCAATTTGTTCCCGTCAGCACAGCATGTCCATCCCACTCATCATCTACTGCCTTTTCTCCAGTCTCCGCATTATATAAGTCAGTCGTCCCATCTGAATTTACAACAAGAACACAGTAATTGTTCCCAAAATCTATAATTTGAGAGCTGCGAATCATTATTTTACCATCTGCTCTGATCAACAAGTTATCTCCCAAACTATAATCTGTATACACAGCCCATTCTTTTTGTTGCATAATTCCATTGACAGCTAAAGTATCAAGCTCCCAGTAGTCATTTAATTTCAAACAAATTCCGCCTTTTGTATCGATAATATACCGTACGTTATCTTTATAGACTAAAGCATAATCTGAATTCCAAAATCCTGTCACGTCGTCAAACTGCGGTTGGATTACAATATTTCCATCTGCATCTGCATATCCTCTCATACCGTTTTCTTCTATCGGAAATAAATTGGAACTCATATGTTGTTCACCTTCCATGCGAACATTTCTCAAAGAAAAAACAGCCGGTATATCACATGATTCTCCGTTTTCATCATGACATCTTACAGGATGATATCCTCCGTCTTCGCCTTGCTTCATCTCCATAAAGACAAAACCGCCGTTTATTCCAAAAGGACAGATAATATAATCTTCCCTTTGGCTTTGAATGATTACCTTTTCATCTGTTGTACCGATACCCCGTGTGCCATTTTTATCAAATATTATATATGGGGTTCCTCCACAGTCTAAAACCACTATATCAGTATACTTTTCATATATAAGCTTTTCTCCACGAAACAGATAGATTTCCCTGTCATCTCCATCGTCAGCACTGCAGGTATACAAGGTCAGATCATCCATTTGCTCAACAGCAATCGAATCACAGTGAAGCGGTTCTATAATTTCCCCTTTTCTGTCAATCAAACCCTGTTTCCCATCTTTCCATACAACAAAAACTCCCTGGGAATAATGTTCTGCAAAATCAAATTTTCCTAAACTGCCTTTTTCTTCACCAAGGCTGTTGATCAGGATCCACTCTCCGTTTTTATTTGCAAGAGCCTCTGTTCCTCTAAAAGCAGTAACATTGTCATACTGCTGACCAATCTCAACTTCTCCTGTTTTCTGATTAATAAATCCCCATTTTTCACCGGAAGTATAAGGCAAAAGTTCCTTTGACACCATGATAGCATCGCGGTATGAAATTATCAGAAGAAGAAGAAAAGCTACTATAAGCAAAAATATGCCTGTTATTTTTAAAAGTGTACTTTTCACCCCCGGCTTTTCCCGGTAAACCTGCACTATATACTCTTCCCTAACCGGTTCTCCGCATCTCGGACAGAATTTTTCCTGTCCCTCCAGTTTATATCCGCATCTTCTGCAAAACATTCCTTCTCATTCCTCCGCTTTTCATCCTCTCACTGATTCGTAGTAAGCATTTATTCCCGTCACAATACCTTCTACCATTTTCTCCCGATAGCCGCTATCCGCCATATTCAAATCGTCCTGTTCATTAGTCATAAATCCCATTTCCAGGATGATGACCGGTATCTGGCTCCAGTTAATTCCGGTCATCGTATCATTTGTCTGCACACCAAGATTTTTCATTCCGGTCGCACTGCAGTATGCATCAAGAACTTTCTCCCCCAGGCTAAGACTTTCTTCATAAAGGCTTCCGACATAAGGATTATCCGAAGATCCGATCAGCACCAATGCTCCGTTTGCACTGGTGCTTTCACTTCCGTTTGCATGGATTCTTACAGCAATATCTGCACCAGCTTCATTTGCCAGAGTTGCCCTTTCCGCATTACTGATTGCGGTATCATTATTTTCTCTCGTCATGATAACGTCATATCCCTGTGCTTCAAGTTCATCCCGCAGCATTAATGAAATATCAAGATTCAGCTGATATTCCGGGATTCCTGAGTAACGGCCTGTCGTACCGCCGGTTGCTTTTGTTTTCATATTGCTGCTTCCTGGGGCATTCGGCTCTTTTGCACTCATATCAACCTCCGGCGACTGATGTCCCGGATCAATGGAAATCAGAAATTCTTTCTTTTCCGATTCATCTGGTCCGGTCTGGTTCGCTTCTTCCAAAGTTTCTTCACTTTCATTTTCCGGAACCGGAAGCTCTATTACAATCTCCGGTTTTTCTGCATTCTGCCCGGTCTGTTTTTCCTCATCAGCTTCCTGTTCTTCCCCACACGCGCAAAGTATTATCATACAGAAGCATACAACTCCCAAAAGCATCTTTTTACTACTCATATTCCCTCACTCTGTTTTCACTGTTCATATTTCTTTATCAGATCAATGTTAGCTTTCTCAATGTCCGAAAGCATTTCTTCACTGAAATTTTCCGGACTTACCGTCCCGCTGTACCATGATTTTGCATTAAAATAGTTCTGCAGTTGTGCATCGTCAAAAAGCCTGCCATGCCGAGCATAGATTTCGTTTCTTGCAAGCCGCAGTTCTTCCTGAGACAATCCCTGCACTTCACTGTCTGACAGTCTTCTTGTACTGCTGTCCGGAAGGATATATTCCTGCATCGTATCATCCTCTTCATTGCCGTGTATTGGCCGTACAACGAGCGCGGGATCATACAGTTGAGAATCTGTCGCAGGTTCCGTAACCTGTTCCTCTTCTTCTGATTCGTCATCTCCGATCATCTCATCAATTTCATTCATCCTCTTCTGCTGTTCCTCTTCGTTGATTTTTACTGTCTGTTCCTGTACCCATTCAGTTACTGGCTCCCTGTCATATGTAAGGAACCAGTAACCTGCTCCCGCAGCAAAAAGTATAAGGCATATGGTCAAAAAGCTGATCAGTGCTTTTACAGAGATCTTTTCGCGTCGCTTAAATTTTCCATTTCTTTTTTCCCCTGCTGCGCCGCTGACCTTCCCACTGACTGTTTCCTCTTGTTCAAACTCACTGATATTGCAACCGCACTCTGTACAAAACAGAGCATCATCCTCGATCGTATGATTACATTTCGGGCATCTCATCTTGCTCCTCCCAACCTGACTATCTTACTTTGAATCCACATTTACCACAGAATACCGCCTCCGGCTCCAGTTCTCTGCCACATCTCGGACATCGCGATATTTCCTCCGTCAACTCATCTCCTGCGATTTCCGTCAAAATATCTTCTTCCGGCAGTATCCGCTGCTCTATATTTGTATCGATTTCTGTCTCTACATCTGAGTTCCCGGTATTTTCCAGAGAATAATCTGTCCATTCCACGTCGGACCATTCCGTTACATTCTCTTCCTCCGTCTGTATTTCTGTTCTTTCCAGTCCTGCAATTATTACCTGTGCGATTCCCCATATACTTCCAAGCAAGATCAGCACATAAATCAGACACCACAGGCATACCGGAAGAATTTTCCACGTTATCTCTTCATACATTCCCATAAATAGAGCCGATGTTTCAGAATAGACATACCTGCGTAGCATCCACACCAACAAAACCATTTCAGCATTTATAATAATCGTTCCGAAAGCCGAAATAATGTAAGAGTTCTTCCATCCCGTTATAAATGTGTATACAGCTGTTATCAGAATCGTTATCAGTAATACTGCTCCCATTACCAGAAACGGTCCCATCAGTATTTCCAACACTTCCGCGGCATCGTCCGGCATATAAGCCAGGCTTCCCGTTGCGGCAAACTGAAGAAGATCCAGTACCGATATTTCATGCTCCTGATATTCAAGAACCGGCAAGACCGTCAGGTATAAAGAGCAACAGAAAAGCAGACCGATAAAATATTTCAGTATCCTTTTCATTTTCCATCACGCTCCTTGTCCATTTTTCTGTGCGTTTTTTGCATAAAGAAATATGGTAAGTATAATTCCAAAAAACAAAGTAATGATCCAGAGCCTTCCATATACATAGAACACTCTGAATGCAACAAGTTTTACTGTATCAAAAGATATTTCAGAATAGACAGTTTTCCCAATCAGAAGAATAACAGATAATATAATCACTGCTACGCCAAGACTAATATGGTACTTCTGTTGGAAAACATTCACTATTCCAATCACTACTACAGCAAGAATCAGCAAGTATGGCAGAGTATAAAATCCCATAGCAATATTTTGTTCATCTATAAACGTAAACGCTGTTTTTGTCAGCATGAAATTTGAAACAAATAGATCTGTCCACGGCACAGCAAGTAAAATATAAATAATTACTAAAATAATATCTGTTGCCCCAATTCCCGTTTTCTGTACGTTTTCACAATTTCCCTTAAAATGCACTTGCTGTTCCTGACGAATGATATTCTCATTTTCTTCCGGAACACTCTGTTTCATTTCCGGCATTTTTGCTCCGCAGAAAGCGCAGAACCTGACACCCTCTTTATTCTCTTTTCCACAATTACCGCAATACATCTTTTTCTCCTTTACCCTTTTTCATATAACCATCCTGTACAAATCTTTTTCTGCACATCCACCCTGTTACTATGATTATGATTAAAATACTTATCCACTGAGACACCGATAATCCGGCTAATATTCCACGTTCCGCATCATCATATCGCAAATATTCCAGAATAAAACGGACTGTTGCATACATAATCAGATAAATTTCCATGCTCTCAATTTTTTCTCCCTGCTTTTTGTATATATACAAAAAAAGAGCCGCTGAAATACAGAAATCCAGTATAGCTTCTGCTCCCTGCACCGGGAAAAGTTCTGTTCCATTTGGTGCAACAGGAGAATGTTCATATATTACAGCTCCCGGTCCGCTGTATGGGATACCATAACAGCAGCCCACCAACAGGCAGCCAATCCGACCAAATGCATGTGCTAACGGAATCAGTGGAATTCCTTTTTCCACATACCCAAGTGTATCAATATGAAATATTTTCCCACAGACAAAAACTCCTGCAAATCCTCCTGCCAAACCGCCGTAAAATACAAATCCACCACTCATCAGGCTGTTCAGATATTCCGGTTCCATGATTCTCAAAATGTCGATGTGGGGCATGCTCACAATTATGTAAAGGAGTTTGGCGCCTACTGCCGCACCAATCCCCGCGCCGCCCGCAAGCGCCACAAAATCATTAAAATCCAGCCTGAATATTCTGCACTGTATATATCCTGCAAATCCTCCCAACAGAATTCCCAATACGATACACAATCCGTAATAAGGAATTGTCACAGTTCCAATCTCTATTCCCATCCCGCAACGTTCCTTTGATTCACTTCAAATTTAACAAAAGGGGATGCAGACACATCCCCTGATTCCTGATCCTATTATGATAATGCAGCCAATCCGCCTACACATGCTATACATGCAATATACATCAACAGACACAGAACCGTTCCGATTATTGAGCAGACAAATCCTGCTGATGCCAGCCCCTTCTGTTCCGGTATCTTCTTTCCCTGCGAGCCTAAAATTATTCCTATGATTCCAAGAATTGCTCCAAGCCATCCAAGACCTCCGCCAAATAAACCTATAACGATTGAAATAATTCCTAAAACAAGTGATCCTACTCCCATTTCTTTCTCCTCCGTAACATTTTATAATCCGCTGTTTTTCTAACTCCTTCCTCCAGATTTTATAAATTAAGCTTATAGCGAATTACCCTCTCTAAATTCATATTGCTTTACCCGGCTAATTTCAAAATCAATCTATAACCCCAAAATATTATTTAAGCGGATTAAGCGGAGTTCCGCATTTAATACAGAAGACTTCACCGGGTCTGGTCTCTCTTCCGCATCCGGGGCATATTTTTTTCTGATCGGCAGCTGTTTCATCCGGCTCTTTTTTCACCGGAACATCTGCTTCTATTCTGGTTCCACAATTTGTGCAGAACATCGCTTCATCTTCCACTTCCATCCCACACGACGGACAAGTTCTTTTCTGTCCTGCAGATGAAACTGTTTGCCTTGCAGGTGCATTGATCTCTTTTCCACATACGTTACAAAATCTGGACCCTGCCTGTACAGAAGCACCGCAGTTTGGACATGTAACTGCCCCTTTCAGAAGTTCCAACTGTTCTTTATACTGCATTTCCTGGGCTTTACTTGCCTGAATGGCACTGCACCATTCCCGAACCTGCTCGTCTGCTTTATCCGCATAATTTTCGAATATGTACTGACCTATTTTTCTGAACAATTCCTGCTGCTTATCTGACTCGGCCTGAATTGCACTGGAAATTTTCATCGATTCAGTCACATCCTTTGTTTTTTTAATTGCATTCTTTCCGAAATGCGATATTTTTCTATCAATATCATCTAAAAAAGCCATCTTCTTTTCCTCCGTCCACTAATATGTATTAACGTAATTATTATACGATTATGTGCACTCTTTTGCAATAATATTTTACATTTTCAGACAGACGCCGCACATTTACATCTTATGTCCAAAATATAAAAGACTGACAAGGAAGAAATCTGTTATATCATCTTTCTTCCTTTGTCAGCCTTTTCTTTGCCAAACCGATAATTATAAAATGATTTTTACAGGTACTTGCCTGCTCTTCACACAGATACCCACAGGGCACCAAAGACTTTCTGTCCCAACATAAAACAAAAATTCTGCTTACAAATCAATTTTTATAAAATTCTACCACGTCCTCTTCATCAGGCGAATAGGTTCCTGTCGAAGTAGATACTCCCACCGGTATCAGCCTTAAAATCAATGTATCGTCAAATCCGAGTTCTTCTGCGTAGAGCGTCTTCTCTCCTATATCTCCTATTTCGTATCTGTATATCACTTCAACCTCTCCCCACCGATATAGATATTTCAGAATAATTCTTTTACTGGACTCATGCCATTCATATGTGGCAGGTGTTGTTTCTCCATCTTCCATAACCTCCGCATCGCCATTAATACCTGCATCATCATGCAGAGCGTAAAAGGTCACCCCATTCCCTTCATCATCACTCCAGGTGCCTTCCAGTTTTTCCAGATTCGATTCTTCTCCGACAAACATTTGCGTAACTAGAAATACGATTATTCCGATAAATGAAGCTGCGCAATAACATTTTTATATATACGTTTTGTATATATTTCATCCCGCTTGACATCTTCCGGAAGATTCTGCACAATAAAGGTATCAGAAACGAGTTGGAGGCATGGCTTGCTTTCCTCAGTGTGGATGAGCCGGAAGTGATTGTAAAGCTGATCGGGGAGTATCCGCAGTTTAAGAAATATTATGAGGAAATCTATACACTGTGCCAGAACATGGAGAAGGTGATGAATATGTTTTCCAAGGAACTGCAGGAACTGGACCGGAATACCGTACAGTATATGATCGATGAGATGCAGGATGAGATTGATGCGTTAAAAATGGAAAAGGATGATGCGTTAAAAGAAACAATGGAGAAAGAGACTATCATTGCGGAAAAGGAGGCCACCATTTTGGAAAAAGAGGCCACCATTTCGGAAAAAGAGGCCACCATTTCGGAAAAAGACAGGGAGATTGCTGCATTAAAGGCTCAGCTTGCCAGTCTCTCTTCCAACAGTGCTTCATCTAATGAATCATTTTGATCACTGAAGTTTTTAAGGGCGGTTCTGTTTCCGCCCTTTTTGCACTGTCACTTACTGTAATGTTTCTCTCTGCTCTGCATTGAGCGGGATATCTTTCCGGGAGGAATATCATGATCCGATATAGTAAAAAAGGCTGTATAACTGAATACAGGAAAATCCCCGGTCCGCACAACCGGATTCTGAAACTGATGATCGTCCGGCCGGAAATTTCTGCTCATCCCTCTCCTGCCACGGGCGTCCTGTGGCTTCATGGCGGAGGATACCTGACCGGATTTCCGGAAATGGCATTTATCTCCCGGGCAGCGGATCTGGTCAGACACTGTGGTGCTGTTCTTCTCAGTCCCGCCTACTGTCTGACCTTGAAAGCTCCTTATCCGGCCGCGCTTGAAGACAGTTACCGGGCCCTACTTTATATGAAAAGACATGCTGCGGAGCTTAACATACGCCCGGATCAGATTATGGTGGGCGGGGAAAGCGCAGGCGGTGGTCTGGCTGCTGCTCTCTGTATTCTGGCAAGAGACAGAGGCGATGTCAACATTGCTTTTCAAATGCCTCTGTATCCCATGATCGACTGCGAGGATACGCCATCCTCTGTAAATAACCATGCCAAAATCTGGAACACCAGGCGCAATCACATAGCCTGGAAATTATATCTCCGCTCCATAAAGCATAAACATGTTCCCGCCTACGCCTCTCCTTCCAGATGCAGGGACTACCGGGGACTTCCGCCGGCATACACTTTTGTCGGAGACGCAGAGCCATTTTACTGCGAAACTCTGACCTACATAGAGAATCTCAGAAAAGCCGGGATTCCTGCAGCAGTGGACGTGTACCCCGGCATGTATCACGCTTTCGACATGATGGAGCCGGACAGTGCTTTAGGAAGAAAGGCAGCACAGCGTTTTCTTGCCGCTTTCGAGAAAGCCCGTGAACAATATTATGCCCCTCAGTCTTGCTGAATCCCGCGTTTGCGGACTGACCGCTCATTTCTCCTCCCTGTCAAAGATGTGCAGTGCCCCGTTTTTCTCCATATTTACAAGGATCACCACCGCCATTGGGAAGAGGATCAGCCCGGGCAGCCCGAAAAGGCTCACGCCGGTAAACATGGCGATCAGGGTGATCAGCGGATGCAGACCGATCTGTTTTCCTACGATTCTCGGCTCCGCAAAATTCCTTACAATTGTAATTACAATATACAGCAGCATGATCTCTGCAGCCATGGAATAGTTTCCGATCACTGCCAGCACGACAGCCCACGGGATCAGGATTCCTCCCGTCCCCAGCACCGGGAGAATGTCGAATACCGCGATAGCCAGTGCAATCGCCACCGGATAGGGGATCCGCAGAATCAGGAATCCGATGAGCAGCTCTGTAAATGTCATAAGAAACAGCAGTGTATATGATTTGATGTAAATTTTCAGGATGTTAATTCCGTACTTTTTAACATCCATACACGTGGTTCTCGCTTTCTCAGGCAGATGTTTCCACACAGTCCCCACAATTTTATCGTAGTCCGCGCAAATATAGAAAGAAGTTACAACTGTAATCACAACGCGGATTAGCAGCGACGGAATCCCGGTGAGTATTCCCGACACATCGCTTAAAAGATTCACGGAAAATGTAGAAATCGTCTGTCCGATACTCTGTACAAACTGCTGCAGACTCTCCTCGATCTGTCCCGCCACGAAAGGATCTGTCTCGGAAAGGGTATCCCCGATCTCCTCCAGTACATAGTTCAGAAACGGCGCGATATCTGTCTGATACCTCTGCGGGATGCGAATGACGAAGTCCCTGATCATGGCAAATGTTTTTCCGCCGCCCAGCGACAGACCGCCGAAAACCAGCACGTAAAGCAGAATCAGTATCAGAAGTGAAACATATTTCTTAGGCACTTTGAGTTTCCCCGACAGCCATCCCGCCGGTCCGTGGATCACAAAAGCGATCACAAATGCCACCACAAAGGGCATGATCACGGGAAGCACATATTTTCCCGCCAGAAACAGCAGGATGATGAAAAATCCATAATATCCGATATTAATCAAAAACGCTCTTTTTTTCTCCATAAAATCCCCCGTATTTTACGACATATAATACATTATAACTCCCCGCGGTAAAATCTTCTATCATTTCTATAAAAAAGGCAGAAAGAAACCATGAAGCCGGATACGGTTCCATGGTCTTTCATCATATTTTCTTTTGTCTTCCGTGTTTCATTCCGTCGCCGATAAACTTCATAATTATGCTGCTTTTTCTGTTTTTTTCAGCGTTTTCTTAAACTGTACGGCAAACAGTACCGCCGTAAATGTCACCGCCAGGAGATCCGCGATGGGCTCTGCCATATACACGGCCATCGTCTGGCTGGAGCGGATAATATGCGGCATGATATAGATCAGCGGAATCAGAAGGATAAATTTTCGCATAACAGCCACGATGATAGACTCCGCCGCTTTTCCCAGTGCATTAAATGTCATCTGGCACGCCATCTGTATACCGAAGAGGAACATGGAGCCCATATAAATGCGCAGTGCTGTCTTCGTGTATTCCATCAGTTGGGCGTCAGATGTGAACATGGCTGCGAATCCTCCCGGGAAGAGCATCACCAGAATCCACAGGAGAATCGAATATCCCAGGCTGACCCTGAGCAGAAGTCTGAACGCCGCCCGCACCCTCTTTGCATCCCCGGCGCCGTAACAGTAGCTGATGATCGGCTGCGCCCCCTGTCCGAGCCCCTGAAGGGGAAGCATGGCGAACTGCATGACGCTGGTCAGAATAGTCATGGCTCCGACAGCGATATCTCCGCCGTAATTCTGAAGCGAACTGTTGAAGCATACGGAAATCACACTCTCGCTTGCCTGCATGATAAATGTGGCAACGCCAAGAGCCAGGCAGGGAAGAATGATATTCGGTGTAAGCCCCAGATTCTTTCTTTTTATTTTCAGGAACGTCTTCTTTCCGCACAGGAAACCGACTACCCAGATACAGGAAAGTGCCTGGGAGATAATGGTTGCAAGCGCCGCTCCCCGCACATCCATGTTAAACCCGAATATGAAGATCGGATCCAGAATAATATTGGCAACCGCACCGATCAGAACGGAGAGCATCCCTGTCTTCGCAAATCCCTGTGCCGTGATAAATGCATTCATGCCAAGAGTCAGTTCCACGAAAATCGTTCCCAGGGCGTAAATATTCATATAGCTGACTCCGTATTCAATGGTATTCTCGCTGGCTCCGAATGCCATAAGAAAATCCCGGTTCCAGATCAGCAGTACAGCAGTAAGTATCACAGAGATAATAATCTGGAGCACAAAGCAGTTTCCCAGGATCTTCTCTGCCGATTCCCTGTCATGTTTTCCCATGAATATGGATGCCCGCGGTGCGCCGCCGTAGCCTACCAGTGCCGCAAAGGCGGAGACAATCATGATCAGGGGCATACAGACACCCACTCCTGTCAGCGCTGTTGCCCCGATATCCGGAATATGTCCGATATAGATACGGTCGACGATATTGTAGAGCATGTTGATCAGCTGTGCCGCCACCGTGGGGAGCGCAAGCTTCAGAAGCAGTTTGCCAAGCGGTTCCGTCCGCAGGAATTCTTTATCCTCATTTTGTTTTTCTCCTGCTGCGCCATTTGCAGGCTGTGTATTTCTGTCCATAATCTTCACCCTTTTCAGCTCGCCAATTAGTTTTTTAAGAAACCGTTTTTCAATAAACATTATAGCGTGCTGATTCAAAATGTCAATAGTCTCTCGCCATCAATATCATCCGTATTCCCATCACCACGATGATCACGCATACCACCAGTCCCACACCGGCATTCATTATTTCAAGAAACTGCCCCTTATCCTCTTTTTCAAAGGAAAGGATCAGCACATTCTGCAGGGAAATCACGGACACCAGAGCATCTGTAAAACCGATGTTCCGAATGGATATGAGAATGGGCGACTTCATCTTCCGGACCCGGATCATGTTAATGCCCGCCTGGATAAACTTATAGAACGTATAGGCCGCGATTGTAATCGCCATAATATCCGTACTTGCGGAAATTGTGTTGTCGGAGATCGTCAGTCTGATCATTCCGCTCAGTGCCACTGTCATACACAGCAGCAGGATGCCGTCTTTTTTCAGCACAGAGCGCTCCAGGTTAAGCGCCCTCTCCCGGTTCTCCAGCCGGTCTGCCCTGTTCTTTTCCCTGACTGCAAGGAACCTCATGCCGCACAGAAGTGCGTAATAAACCGCCATTGTGATAAACCAGGCAGACCGGTTCAGTATCCCGAATACACCGTTGTAAACCGTATACGCCAGATTTACGGCCAGGGAGGGGAGTGTCGTCACCAGAGTCCGGTAGCTGTAATCCCGGTAGATCCGGCTTGTCACAGCGTTGGAGTCAATCCGCGCCAACAGGTTTTTCCAGACCCGGGCTCTGAGGTCGTAACAGGCACAGATCCCGGCCAGTACCAGCAGCACCGCGGCACAGACATACAAGCCATTTTCCGCTGCAGGCGGCAAAACATCATATACAGTCTCTGCCATGGCGCCTGCCGCTGCAATGACACAGGCAAGATACAAAATTATCCTGACATACAGCGGGAAGACCGGCAGTTTCCATCTCTGATTTTTCCTCTTCTTTCTTTTCATTCTTCTGTTCTCTCCTGTCCGTTCTGCCGAAAATATTCTCAGTGGAGCAGGCCGCTGCCTTTCTCACAGAGTTCATAGATCTCGTCATACTTCTTCTCAATCAGAGGACGTATCTTGTCCGCCTGTTTCGCCGCCATTTCTCTGTACAGGAAATAAGGCACAAGCCACCCGAAAAATCCGGGTACCGCTAGAATAATGCTCAATATAATCAAAGGGGGTTGGGCAGTCACCGCGAAAACAGACCCCGCCATAAATGCGGTTCCGATAATTCCCACCGTAATTGAGGTCAAGGTCGGTCTCGTCGTCTTTGCCCGTTCCAGCGCGTCGATTTCAGATATGCAGGCTTCAAAATTCGACTGCAGGCGGGTCAGTTCTGCCTTATTGATGATCTTCCGCTCCCTCCTGAGCCGTACTGTCTGCTTTCCCTGCTGTTTTGCGGGGACACCCGGATTGTATATGCCGTTCCCGGCCGTTGTCCCTGCATTTTCAATCACTTCCCACCCAAAGCTTTCATAACCGTCCAGAAGCAGCGAAAGCCTGACGGGTTCTGCCGTTACTTCTTTATAATCATAGCCGATAAACCTTTTTTTCTTCTCTGCCATTTTCTTCTCCTCCTACTGCAGATTTTCCCGGATGCTGTCCGTCTGATTCTGCCCGCCCGGATCCGGCAGCGGCAGCTTTACCGTAAAATTGCTGCCTCTGCCCTCCTCGCTCATCACTGTGATATCTCCGTTCATCAGTTCCAGCACTCTTCTGACGAGGGCAAGGCCGAGGCCGTTTCCTTCCTTTGCATGGGAGGAATCTCCCTGATAGAATTTGTCAAAAATGTGACGCATACTGGCCTCACTCATTCCGCATCCGCTGTCAGATACGGACACCTCGATATAATCCGTCGATGCGGTCTGCCGTACCGCAATCGTACCGCCTTTCTCCGTGAACTTCACTGCATTTGAAATCAGGTTGTTCCACACCAGCTCCATCAGGCTTCTGTCCGCCTGTATATATGCCCGGTCATCCATATCGACTTCCAGTTCCAGTTCTTTTTCATCCAGTGCATTTTCGTAATTCAGGATACATTCTTCCAGCTGCCCGCAGAGATCGTAAACTTCGATCTCCGGATCGATCGTCTGGTTTTCCAGCTTATTAAGCCGCAGAATATTGGTAATCAGATCGGAAAGACGGGATGCTGCCTGCCCGATATTTTGCGCGTACTCCACCCGTTCTGCATCCGTGACATTTTTCCCTTCAAGAAGTTCCGCATAATTCCTGATAATGGCAATGGGAGTCTTCATCTCATGGGATACATTGGACACAAAGTCCGTTTTCAGCGTTTCCACGCTTCCAAGCTCTTCCACCATCCGGTCAAAATCCAGAATCATCACGTCCAGATAATCCAGTTTATCCGAAGTGTGTATAGTGGGAACATAGACGGAAAAGTCTCCTCCCGCCACTTTCTGAGTTGCCTCGGCAAGCCGGTGAAGCGGTTCCTCATAAGTCTGCTTCATCTTCTTCCGAATGAAAAGCGTAAGACCCGCCGCCACAGCAAGCCAGTACAGAATCGGGAATACCGGCTGAAGCCACGTTGCTATGTTCAGTGTATTGATAATAACAATCACATTCATATGCAGGCCGGACATCAGAAGAAGCACTCCGAAACAGATGCCGAGCAGCGACAGGGGGAACAGCTCTTCCTTTACCTTAAACTCCTGGTTTCTGTCTGACTTTTTCATTGCAGCACCGCCTTATATCCGATTCCTCTTACAGTTACGATCTTAAATCCGTCACAAGCTGACAGCTTGTTCCGCAGCTTCGTCATGTAGACATCCACAGCCCGCAGCCCCGAGTCACTCTCCGCGTCCCAGAACTCGTCCATAAGCTGCGCCCGGGAAAAGGTCTTTTTCGGGTAGGACAAAAGCTTATAGATAATGTTGAATTCCCGCGCAGTCAGCCCGATCTCCTCTCCATCCACTTCCGCGCTCATCCCGTCCGCATCGAGGGTGAGATTCCCCATCGTGATCTTCCGCTCCGTCTCGATATTGGCCCGCCTTAAAAGCGCCCGGACCCGCAGTTCCAGTTCCGCCAGTTCCACAGGCTTGACCATATAATCATCGATTCCCAGGCGGAATCCTCTCTGCTTGGAGGGCAGGTCATCTTTTGCAGACATAAAAAGAATGGGAATCGTCCTGTTGACTTTCCGCACAGATTCCGCAAATTCAAACCCGTCGATCTCCGGCATCATAATATCGGAAATGATCAGATCATAAAGCTGATTGTACATCTCATCGTATGCATCACGGGCATTGAGGCAGCCCTTTGTCGCGAATCCGCAGTCATTCAGATAAGTACAGATCACCCTGTTCAGTTTTTCATCATCTTCCACAACAAGAATATGGATCATCACGTTTTCCTCCCTGCAAAAATAATATCTGTAATCCTGGCATTCTGCCCCTTATTTTGTATTATAGAATAAGATGATTATATTGTATGAATGTTTCTGTTTTGTTTCTGAATTATTAAAAAAGAGAGACCAGGTGATTTCCGCCCGGAAAACCTGCTTCGCCCGCTCCGGCTTTTCCCGAAACCCTAATTATGAATTTTATGCCTGTAACACGGCAAAAGGCGTCCGTAAAGCTACCATACGGCAAATACCGTACCACAAGGGTAACTTTCGAACGCCTCACTGTTTTAGAAAAATTTGTTCTGTTTCAGATTATATTATCACACGGCGCGCGCATATAGCAAGACCGAGCTCGTCGGATAGTCAATCGATACTTCTTTATTGCAAAAAAGATAAATTTAAAGTATACTATATCTAAATTTAGCCGTTCGGCTAAAAAGGGAAATTGAAATGAAAATAATTGACACAAAATCGCTTGGCAAAGCAATACGCGACCGCAGAAAAGAACTCCACTATACTCAAACATATTTATCCGAATTCACGGGATTCAGTGTCAGCTTTATTTCTGATCTGGAACGCGGAAAACCTACGGTCGAATTAGAGAAAACACTAAAAATCATTAATATGCTCGGATTAGACATACTGATAGAAAAGCGAGGCCAATATGAATAATAAATTAACTGTATTTATCGAAATCAACGGGACGAGCGTTTATGTCGGGGATATCATTGGGGATACTCCGGCAAGCGCGAGTTTCACATATTCTCCTGAATATCTGTCAAATTCGGAAAACCGTCCCATTTCTATAAGTTTGCCACTAACCGGAGCATCCTTTTCTCCGGAACAGACAAAAGCATTTTTTGACGGTCTTCTTCCAGAAGGCTTTACCCGGCGCTGTGTAGCAACAAAGCAGTGATTGATCTTGAACTGCAGGGTTTTGTCCATGCGCATAACCTGAAAGAAAAAATACTCTCCAGAGGGGGCATCCGTTATCATATCTTCTGATATACGGGAACAGGATACTCTATACGATAAGATTCACCACAGACGAACAGCAGGCGCTTCAGAAAAGTGCACCGTTTTCGTACGATGCACTTTTTTCCAACGAGGATATCATCATCTGCCCCCGGCTATTCCTGATACCGTATCCGCTCCACACCAGACTCTCTTTTCCTACATACAGAGCAGCCGATCTGAATTTATTTTCCGAATCATTGATAACAGATGGGATACCGCCCGCTCCATCTCCTCTCTTGTCACTCTTCCTTCTTTCAGACCCTTCAGAATCTGCCGGATCACCGGCGGTCCGCCCGGCATGACGATATCATTGCCCGCCGCCACAGCGTCCGCTCCGTCCACGACAACATCCATATCGCCCCAGTCCGTCACAACAGCACCTTCGAATCCCCATTCTTCCCGGAGAATGTGCGTGCAGAGATCCTTGTTTCCTCCGGCAAAGACTCCGTTGATCTTGTTAAAGGAGGTCATGATACATGCAATATGCGCCTCTTTTACCAGCATCTCAAAAGGTTTCAGATACAGCTCCCTGGCAGTCCGTTCCGTAAGAATCGAGTCCGCCGCATCATAATTCTTCCTTGCGCTGCCCCGGCGGAATGTCTCCTGCTCGTTGGCAGCAAAATGCTTCGGGCACACGAGGACCGCATGATTCTCCTGCACGCCCCGGGCGATCTGGCAGGCACACACTCCCGTCAGATAAGGATCCTCGGAAAAGTATTCAAAGTTTCTTCCGCACAGAGGATTCCTGTGAAGGTTCACCGCAGGGGCAAGCCAGATATCCACCTGCTGTTCCTCACATTCTTCCCCCACAGCGTCTCCGAACCTGCGCCACAGTTCCCGGTCAAAGGAACATGCCACAAGCATTTCCGTAGGCCAGGCAATCCCTCCGATTCCGGCAGGACCATCCTTGTAAAACACCGAGAAGATCCCCTTTTCCTCGATTGCCGGGGAGACATATCCCGGAAATCCTGCGGGATGGCTGTTTGTTGTCAGCGGTTTTCCATTATCGTCAAAAATCGTAGACGGATCGCTCCTGTCTCCTACCGCGGCAAAAGGCGTCCCCGGCCCGTATCCCACGCAGAGAGCCGCAAGTTCTTCGTCCGAAAATTCCGAAAGAACGACTCCTTTTTTCACGGTAACGTCTCCTTTTTTCACAGTAAGTTTCGGGCTCTCTGCACCGGTATCGCCGCTCTGGGGTGAATTCTTTTCTCTCCGGCGGTCCGGCATCTGTGACAGAAAATCAATCTTTCCCTGATTGCATGGAGCTATGCCCAGCCGGTTCCGGCACTGCTCTTTCAGAACGTCCCTCTCGATAAAGATCCTGCCTGCTTCCTCTGTATCTGCGGATGAATTGCCCACACGAAGGATATATTCTCCCGCTTCAATGACCCAGGCTGCTTTCGCCTCATCATAGACTGCCATCTCCCGCCATGGTATACAGATCTGAACTTCCGCTTTCTCTCCCGGCGCCAGCAGTGCCGTTTTCCCAAACCCTTTCAGCTCCTGGCAGGGGCGTTCCAGTCCTCGCCCCTCATCCGTCTTCGACAGATAGACCTGGACTACTTCTTTTCCGCTCCTGGAACCGGTATTTTCCACAACGGCAGATACACAGATTCCATCCGCTGCCTTCTCCGCTTTTCCTCCGGTGATCCGGAAACTTGTGTAGGACAGGCCATATCCGAACGGGAAAAGCACCTTCTTATGGAACGTGTCAAAATACCGGTATCCGGCATATATATTCTCCCAGTACACATTCACCGGGCTTTTCACGAATCCTCTGCTTCCGTTTGCTTCTGACGAGAGACCGTAATCCTCATAGGTAAGAATCTTGTCCGGATTCTCTTTATCCCACGAGAAATGCCGCGAGGAAGGATAGTCCTCATAATGTTCTGCGACAGTGACGGCCATCTTTCCGGAAGGATTTCCCTTTCCGGAAAGGATCCTTGCAAGCGCGGCGGCTCCCTTCTCTCCGGGAATACCGAGAAAGAGAAGGCTTTTGATACTGCTGTATTCCCGGATCCAGGACAGGTCGATCAGTCCGTTCACATTGAGAACCACAGCCACCCTGTCAAAATGACTGCAGACTGTGGCGACCAGCTTTCTCTCTGACCCGGTCAGATAATAGTCCTCATCCAGATGGCGGTCGCATTCTTCTCCGCCGGAATTTCTCCCGATAACGAGCAGTGCGGTATCCGTCTCTTCTGCGGCCCGGGCTGCCAGATCCTCCGGCACCTCGAACTCTTCCAGGGGAGCCCGGTATTTTCCGAATATCTCGTACATGATCCCGCTGTTTACCAGCTCACCGGCCTTCGTCCAGTCGAAGGCATCTGCCTCGGATATGGGTTCCTTTGCGAGAGACTCCTCGTAAAACTCTTTCAGCCGTGCCTCAGGAATGATCCCGTTTTTCTCGCATTCTTCCAGAATCGTGCTGCATCCCGTAACGTTGGCTCCGCCGGAGCCGTTTCCGGAATAGAGTGTCCCGATCTGTGCTCTTCCGAAGAAAGCTGCTTTCTTCTGTCCGGGAAATGGCAGAAGATTTTCTTCGTTTTTCAGCAGTACAATAGATTCTTCCGCGATTTGTCCGGCAAGAAGTTTTCTGTCCATATTCTTCTCCATGCTCTTCTCCTCTATGTTTTCCTTATTTCTGACGGATCACTTCTGTCCCGGCATAGAAAGTCCGATCTCTGCCGTCGATCCATGCGTCCTCCGTGATCCTGTACTCCCCTTTCAGCCGGATATCTTCCGAGGAACTTCCGATTTCCACATCCATATCCCCCTTTTCCACCTTCCAGCGCATATCCCGGTCAAGAAATGCCATCTGGTCTGCCTTCACGGTAAATACAACCTGAACCATTTCTCCCGGTTCAAGAGTGACCCGCTTAAATCCCGCCAGTTCTTTCACCGGTCTTGTCATACTTGCATAACGGTCGATTAGATACAGCTGCACAACCTCGTCACCGGTGCGCTCTCCTGTATTCGTCACAGAACAGCTGATCCGTATCTCGCCATCCGGCCGGATCTCCTTTTCAGAAATGCTAAGGTCTGAATACTCAAACCTGGTGTAGGACAGCCCGTGTCCGAAGAAATACCGGGGCGTGTGGGGAAGATCCACATAATTTACAAATCCGATGCTCTCTCCCTGATGCCATGCTGATCCGTAAGGGTGGTTGTAGTAGATCGGGATCTGTCCTGCATGGTATGCCACGGAGACCGGAAGCTTTCCGCCCGGATTATAGTCTCCCAGCAGCACATCGGTCACCGCCTGTGCTCCTGTCTCTGAAGGGCTCCACGCCTCCAGGATGGCGTCCAGGTACCGGTCCGCCGTATTGCTGGAAACCGGACGTCCGTTAAAATGCACGCCGATCAGCGGTTTCCCGTACTCGGCAGCCCTGCGGATGAAGGCATCCTGGCATGCCGGCAGATTGATATCACTTGAGTCCACACCTTCCCCCATGGACGCCATGGAACAGGTCCCGTGCTTTCCGCCGATGGTGAGGATCACTGCATCTGCTTCCTTCACTGCTGCTAGAGCCTCCGCAAAACCGCTCTCATCGCTGCCCGCAATCGGATACCCGTAGGCATAGAGGATCTCCGTATCCGGCAGTCTCTCACACAGTTCTTCCAGAATACTTCTGCAGCCCGGCTTCTGGAGGTGCAGGATATCTTCGAAGAGTTCTGCCTCGTCGGACTGGATCAGCGTTCCGGGAACCCGTTTCACCGGATCTTTCCCCAACTGCTCCATCTGTTCTCCTTCTTCACTGCCCTCCACACCGGCGATGGAGTTTGCCACGGCATAGACGGACTCCATCATGCACAGATGAGTATATCCGCCGAAAAGCTTTCTTGCATAAGCTGCATGAGGGCCGATCACCGCGAGTTTTCTGATCTTTTTCGGAAGAGGAAGGGCGCCGTTGTTTTTCAGAAGTACCATGGACTCTCTCGCAGAACGCAGGGACAGTTCTCTTCCCCTCCTATTTTCAAATACCGCGTGGAGCGCCTCCCCTTCCAGGGCAAAAGGATGCTCAAAAAGTCCCATGCGGAACTTGGCTTCCAGTACGCGCAGAACCGCCCGGTCCAGGACAGCCATATCTGCTATCCCTTCCCGGAACATGTTTTTCAGGCCTTCCCCGTATCCCACTGCCTGGGGAAGTTCCACATCCATCCCCGCTTCCATCGCCAGGAATCCGGCTTCCTCTGATGTCTCCCCGATATGATGGACAGTGTGGGCATTATTGACAGCGCCGTAATCACTGATACATAGTCCGTCAAATCCCATCTGATCACGGAGCAGATCCGTCAGCAGTCTTTTTGAAACGGACGCCGGCTCTCCGTCGATGGAACAGTAGCAGGGCATGATCCCCTTCAGATCAGATTCTGCGATTGCTGCCTGGAAAGGCTTTCCGTATATCTCTTCCAGAAGCCTCGGCGGCGTATCGCTGTGGGTTCCGTGAATTCCTCCCTGGGAATTGTGGAATGCAAGGAAATGTTTTGCCGTGCTCTCCGGCTGCCTGCCGCCGGTCTTCGTAGTCTGGATTCCTCTGGTATAGGCGGCTCCCAGGGCAGAAGCCAGCGCCGGGTCCTCCCCGTAAGTCTCCCCCTGCCTTCCCATCCGGGAATCCCTGGAAATATCCAGTACCGGAGCCAGGATCTGAGTGATCCCGCAGGCGCCCTCCTGCTCAGACACTACCTTTGCGATCTCCTCCTCCAACTCCGGATCCCATCCGGAGCCTCTGGAGATACCGGAGGGGAAGCTGGTCCCCTCCTGGATAAAAGGACCGCACAGACCTTCCATATGGAAGATCGCGGGAATGTGATGGGGGCTTTTCTCCATTACGGTTTTCTGCACATTTCTCTGCCAGGCGGCAGCCTCATCCAGCGTCTGAATTCTCCGCATTTCCAGCGTGCTGACCTGACCGATCCCGAAAGGCATCTCCGATGCCAGTTTATCCATATCATTATAACTCTCTCCGAATGGAAAGATACCGGCCACCTGGGCCATCTTCTCGTCCAGGCTCAGTTCCCCCAGAAGGGCTCTTGCCCTCTCTTCCGGGCTTCTGCTGCTGTCTTCGTATAATTTCTTCATATATAGATTCTCCACATTTCTTTATTTCTTTGCTGCCTTGCGGGCTGCCACTTCCTCGCGCATCTGAGGCAGTTTCTTCTCCAGATCAAATCCGAGGAAGAGCACGAACATGAGCAGGTTGATCACAACCGGGAAGTAGTTCGAGAATCCGTAGATGGAATATCTCATGGAAGCCGTCGCCGTGGTCAGGGATGCATCATATGCACCGAGCACAAGGAACAGGGACAGAACTGCCGCCCCCAGTCCGTTTCCGACTTTACTTCCAAAGCCGATGGCTCCGCCGGACATGGCAACCAGCTTTTTATTATACTTCCATTCGTTATAATCGATTGTCATGGATGTCAGCACACCATACAGACTCATCATCGGGATCTGCACGAAACTTCCCAGAAGGCTCGTAATTATGTAGACCACAAAGTTCGTCGGGGCAAAACAGCGGATTCCCGCAAAGAACGCCGCGCCGAGAAGACCGAAAGAAATGGTTCTCTTGATCCCCAGACCGGCAATGATCGGCTTGGAAAAAGCGAATCCGACAATAGTTGCCAGAAGTCCCAGGGCCCCGATCACACCTACCAGGTTGTCATTTCCAAAGATCCATTTGCAGTAATAGGTTCCGCCGGAAGCGGTTACTGCATTGGTGATGTTGGTAATCAGGTTAAACAGGAGCACGATAACCCAGTATCTGTTTTTAAAGAGCATCTGCATTGCTTCTGCAAACGGAACCGGCTCCTCCTCTTCTTCATCCGGACGCGCTTCCAGATCTTCCGTATAGTCACAGGCGAATTTTGCCTTATGTCCGTTCCTGTAGCAGATTGCGAACAGAACAAGTACAAGGACTGCAAGAACAACACCGTACTTGATCCATGCAGACTGTGTACCGCCCAGCATGTTGGTAAGCGGTATGGTGAGAATGGAGATCAGCATGCCTGCGCCGTAATTTCCGATGGCGCGGAACAGTCCCATGCTCCCCCTCTCGCTGAGGCTGTGGGTGCGCACGGTCATGACCGCAGAAAACGGAGTTGCGATAAATGTGTACAGTCCTGCCGACAGGATCAGGTTTGTAACCAGCGCATAGATCATGGCCGGTATCTGTCCCGCCTGGATCGGCACCGTGAACATCAGGATCATAATCGCCGCTGCCGGCACGATCTGCGGAGCGATCCACCGGAAATACTTGTGGTCTCCGCCTTTTGAGTGATCGATCATATTTCCCGCGATCACATCGGTCAGAGCATCGATGACCTTGGAAACTGCCAGGATGATACCCACGCTTCCCACTGCCAGCCCTACTTTGTCCGTGTAAAAGTAGTTCAGCTGACCTACAATGTTTGACATTAATCCCAGAGCCAGCTGACCGCTGAAATCTGAAAAGTAATCCCCCGGGCGCATGACGCGCCTTGCCCCGTCTTTGTCATAGCGGGGTGCATTCTTATCCTTCGCCATTTTTCATTCCTCCTGCAATGTTTTTATATTTTTCCGGCGGTTTGTTTTCCGCCTTTCTTTGTCTATACTATAAATAAAATTTTCCTTCTTTTATTGCAGAAAAACGTCTGAAATTGTAAATTCCGGCATCAGATTAATTTTATCTCAATTTCGTGCATCCTTCCATCCCGAAAATCAGGAAGAATCTGCGAATCAAAGGCGGCGCCGTCCACACGGATGACCGGTTTCCCGTTTTCCAGATGCTGCGGATTTCTGATTACAATGTGATAGTCCGCACCCCGGAACCGTCTGGTCATCTCCGCCTCCTCCCAGGCGGCCGGGAAACATGGCCGGATCCGAAGCCCGTCATAATCCCGCTTCACTCCCATAATCCCCTCATAGATCCCCTTCAGGCACCATGCGGAAGTCCCGGTAGTCCAGGACTGGTAGGATTTCCCGTAATACCCCGGACTTGTGGAATAGCAGTTGGTAAACACGTAAGGTTCGGCGCCGGACCGGGCGGAAGGATTCTTCCCGCTGTCGGGCATGATTTTCTTAAGCGTCTCCACTGCCTTCGTGCCCCGTCCGGTACAGCAGTCCATCAGAATCTTAAACCCTGTCGCATGGCAGTAGACGCCTCCGTTTTCAAACAGTCCTGGGAGCATTCCCGACATCCTGCCCACATGGGGATCATACTCCGGATAGGGCGGCATGTTCAGCGGGAAACCGAAATCCTGCTCCATACTGTCCACCGCCGCAAGCACCTGCTGCAGCCGCTCTCCATCCGCTACTCCGGCCAGGACGGCCCATGTCTGTGCATTCAGATATATTTTGCTTCCTCTGCTGTCTTTGGATCCCACATTTCCCTTTTCGCTCAGAGCGCGGGCATACCATGCTCCGTCCCATGCCGCTGTATTGATATCTGCTTTCAGGGTCTCATATTCTTTGCCGAGATACTCCGTATAATCTGTATATTCAGCACGCTCAGGACTGTCTGCATTTTTCTGTTTTCCGGCATATTCCATCAGCCGCTTCAGCTCCCGGAGCGCCAGACAGAACTGGTGGGACAGCATGACCGATTCCGCCTCCGGGTCATCGGTAATATTCAGGGCGTCGTTCCAGTCGGCAAAATAAATCTTCACAAGTCCGTTCTTCCCCTTATCTTCAATGAGCCGGTTTACTGCGGCTTTCACATGCTCCAGCACAGACGCCTCCCCGCCGTCCTGCCAGAAAACCTTTTTATCCAGCAGGGCAAAGTCGCCTGTCTCCCTGATCAGCTCGCAGACCGCCCATATGATCCAGAAAGGCTGGTCGGAATAACGGGTATCATCGTAGGGATACCATGTGAGCACTGCATGTCCGTCCCGGAACTGATGCCTCAGGCACTCCAGGATCTCTTCCTCCGCCTTGTCCTGGCGGTAGTTCAGAAGCGCCGCTGCGATCTGCAGATTATCCCGTACCCCTTTCTTCCCCACGATGCAGAAATCCGCCTGTTTTTTTACCCAGTTGTTCATGATGTGGTTGATCTTCTCATCCGGCGTCCGGACCGAAAGGGTGCTGATCTTCTCATAATTATATTTCTGAGCCTCCTGAAATTCCCGCTCTGCTGCCCCGCTTTTTGCATACTGTTCTGTCACCCGGCGGGCTTCCTCGCAGGAACTGCTGATTCCGAACACAAGATGAATCTCTTTTTCTTCTCCCGGCTGCAGCGCGACCTTATGCTGCAGCACGCCTCCCAGGATAAAAAGCGACGCTTCGGAGTTGGTGCAGTCCCGTCCCTGCATTACTACGTCCGGCCTCTGAAACAGAGCGCAGGCTGAGGCGTCCGGCAGAGTCAGCGTGCCCGTGGGACCGCAGAACTGAGTGAGATCCCCGTCGTAAGCATACACCGGCTCCGTGGAGGCCAGGAATCCGTGATAGTACTCATGCGGTGCAAAGGGGTGGGCGGAGTCACAGTAGACGCCGTTCAGCTCTCTGTCAAAGAAGGTGTGCATGCAGCGGTACATCTCATAATATCTGGGGTAGGAAAAACCTTCCAGTGAAAAACTGACCGCTGAAAACATACTGAGATGCCTTTCTTCTTTTCCCCTGTTGCATAACTTCAGCGTCCAGACCTCATGGAGCCCTTTTTTCGGCACAAAGATCCTCCATGATCCCCCAATCCCGTTCTTCACCGAATGAAGCAGGGAATACCCGATGCTGTGGGTACAGCTGTAGTCCTCCACTTCCGTATTCAGCGGTCCTTCTCCGATGTTCCAGCAGGTGCCGTCCGCATCGTCCCTCAGATACACATATCTGGCGTCGTTCTGATTGATCATGCACATGTCCGCTTTCTCACTGAGATAATAACTGCGTCCGTGCCCGATCTGGGAGACCTGGGCACAGTACCGGTCCTCATTCCAGAGATAGTTGTACCAGTATCTCGGCGTTCTCGGATCACAGATCCTGCAGCTGTTTCCCCCATCCGTAAATTCATATAATTTTCCGGTTTCTGATTTTGTACCAGGCGTCATAGTTTTTTCCTCCTGCAATCTCTTAGATTCGTCCGGCGGCTCTTCGCCGCCTTTCGTACTTATACTTTAAATAAGTTCATAAATTAAATATTGCAGAAAATAGTCTGAAATTGCAGATTACAGCATTTTTCCGACATTGTTCCACATGCTCTGCCCTAACCTTTCACAGCTCCCACCGTTATTCCCTTGACGAAATATTTCTGGAAGAAGGGATACAATACTACAATCGGAAGGATTCCAACTACAGAAATCGCCATGCGGATTCCGGTGGAAGGGAATGCCGCCGCCATCTGTCCTCCGGACTGGATCTGCGAATTGGACATGAGGAACTGGATATCCTGCATCATACGGTTCAGGAAATTCTGCAGGCTGTAAAGTTCCGGTTCGCTCACATAGTAAAGGCCGTTCGTCCAGTCGTTCCAGTAACCGATCCCCACAAAAAGACCGATTGTCGCCATCACCGGAAGTGCCAGAGGAAGCACGATCCGGAAAAAGATACCGAATTCATTTTCCCCGTCCACTTTCGCTGCCTCAATCAGCTCCGTAGGAATATTCTGGGCAAAATAATTCTTCATGAGCACCACATTGAATCCGTTCATGAGCAGATTCGGAAAAATCAGCGACCAGATCGTATTTTTCAGATGAAAGATCTGTGTCCACATAATGTAAGATGGAACAATACCGCCATTGAAAAGCATGGTGAAAAATACGAGGAACGAGAATATATTTCTTGCCCGGAAATCTTTTCTTGAGAGCGGATATGCGAGGAGCGGTGTGATGACAAGGCTCAGCACCGTCCCGAATATCGTGATAAACAGGGTGATCCCATAGGAATTCAGGATCTGGCCTGCCTGCTGAAACAGGTACTTGTAAGCACTGAAATCAATACTCTTCGGGAAAAATGTATAGCCGTCCTGTATAAGTTCCTGCTCGCTTGTTATTGACCCTGTCACCAGAATGATAAGCGGAAGGATCGCGCACACTGCGAATATTCCGAGAAAAATATGTATAATAACCTGGAAGAT
This sequence comes from Lachnoclostridium sp. An169, assembly GCF_002160525.1. Taxonomy (GTDB): domain Bacteria; phylum Bacillota; class Clostridia; order Lachnospirales; family Lachnospiraceae; genus Mediterraneibacter; species Mediterraneibacter cottocaccae. The sequence goes on along the minus strand of NZ_NFKT01000009.1, from coordinate 80,171 downwards.
TTTCTCTCCCCGTCCGTAAACTCCTGACATTCCAGTCACCTCCTAAAACATTGCGTCATCCGGGCTGAGCTTCCGGACAATCATATTCGCCGCCAGAACCAGGATAAATCCTACCAGCGACTGGTAAACACCTGCCGCCGATGACATTCCGATCTGATTCTGCTGCATCAGCGCGCGGTACACATAGGTATCAATCGTCTGGGTCGTCGGGTAAAGCGTTCCTGAATTCAGCGGAATCTGATAGAACAATCCGAAGTCAGAGTAAAAAATTCTTCCGATATTCATGATAGTCAGCATAATAATCGTACTCTTTAAAAGCGGCAGAGTAATCAGACGGATCTCCTGCCATTTCGTTGCCCCGTCCACTCTCGCAGCCTCGTAGAGCGACTTGTCGATTCCGATGATTGTTGACATGTAGATAATGGATGTATATCCGATTCCCTTCCAGATATTTACAACAATCAGGATCACCGGCCATTTCCCGGGATCATTGTACCAGTCCACCGCCTGGAATCCCAGGTTAGTCAGAAGGCTGTTGAGCAGGCCGGATTCCTTGCTCAGGAAAGCATATCCGATGTATGCACAGATCACCCAGGACAGCAGATAGGGAAGCAGGATGACCGTCTGGAAAAATTTTGTTTTTGCCTTGCTGCGCAGCTCGCTGAGCATAATTCCCACTGCGATTCCAAGCACCGTGCCAAGAACAATAAATGCGACATTGTAGAGGATCGTATTCCTGGTCATGGTAAACGCGGCGTCCGTCTTGAAAAGATACTCAAAATTCTCCAGTCCCACCCAGGGACTTTTGAAAATTCCCAGACCATAGTCTATTTTCTTAAATGCGATAAATATTCCCGCCATGGGACCGTAGTTATTAATCAGCAGGTAGATCATTCCGGGAATGATCATAATATAGAACGGCCACTGTTTCTGCAGGCGCTTCTTCGTCTTAATTCTTTGATTCATCTTCCTGATTTTCCTCCTCTCCTGAGAAAACCACGGCCTTTGCTGCCATGGTTTTCTCTTCATCCGGAACTGTTTTTACTTGTTTTCCGCAAGCCAGGAATCATACTGTGTCTGCTTTTCCGCAATTACTTCTCCGATTCCCGCACTGTCCAGGGCATCCAGGAATTCCGGGATCGTCTCATCCGGATTCAGGAAACCGCACAGCAGACCCGGAAGATACTGGCTGGTCACATTTCCGATCGCCGCAATCTCCGTGGAAACCGCAGTGGAATCATAGGTAAATCCAAGCGCCGGTGAAGTGCGGGCACTGTTGTTATTGGCAATCGCCTCATCCACATTAACCGGAACGTCCCCCTCCCAGGTTTTTGCAAGAAATGTATTGCCGAAATACCATGTCATTCCGATATCATAAGTAGAATTATCCGCGCTTACTCCATCCGGATATCCGATGCATCCGTCATTCTTTTCTTCCCAGTTCACTCCCTCGATTCCAAAATCCAGGATATTCACAACGTCTGCATTGGTATACATTTCGTTCAGGAATTTCATGGCAGCCTCCGGATGCTGCGATGTGGTGGAAATACCGAACGCGGAATTATTGACAAGATTGGTGGTGACAAACGGTTTTGTCAGTTTTTTCCATACAACTTCATACCCTGTTGTTCGCTGAACTTTCGCTTCCATTGTTGCCTCGTCTGATCCGGTTTCAAAATAGCCGAAAGCCCTGCCGTTTTTCAGGTAAGTATCTGCTGCTTCCTGTGTCGTCATGGCGTCTTCCAGAATAAAGCCATCCTGGTTCCACTGATACATATATTCCGTGAGTGTCTTAAATTCTTCGGATTCGTACATATTCACAATGTTCTGATCATCCCCGTCCATCAGTACGCCCAGATCATCACCGAGAGTATCGGTAAAAGGAATCTCCGTAACTCTGAATGAAGAAGGGTTCTGGGAACTGGGCACCAGTACAAGTTCCGGATGGGCCTCGTGTATCGTCTGGAACATCTGGGTCAGCAGATCCATGTTCTCAAGATACTCCTCGAATGTCTCCGCCTCTTTGATCTGGTCTACCGGAAGATTCAGTTCGTCCACCAGATCCTTGCGGATGTGGACACCGTTTACATCCGTCTTCACCCCATAGACCGGAAGGGCATATATGGAACCGGCTTTTGAAGTACTCTTCAGGAACTCATCGCCGATCAGTTCTTTTGTCTCCGGCGCATATTCATCGAGCAGCTCATCCATCGCCATGAGCTGGTTGTTTGTAAGATATGTGCTGAAATTCGGGCACATGCTGATCACGTCGATCTGTTCCCCTCCGGACTGCATCAGACTGATCTGCGTATCATAATTCGACCAGCTGTATCCCTCCAGATTTACCTTCACATTGATCTTCGGAATCAGGATTTCATTGAGTGCTTCCTCAATGGGCTCCAGATCCACCGTCTTTCCCAGTTGGAAAGCAAATACGATCTCCTCCGGATTTCCGTCCTCACCGTTTCCCTGTGAAGCCTCACTTCCATTTCCGGAGCTGCATCCCGTCAGCAGAGAGCCTGCCAGAACCGCCGCCATGCAAAAAGCTGTTACCCGTTTCAGTTTCATTACTTTTTTCCTCCTTTTTGGCTTGTTTCATTTGATGTATTCAGTATAGAATATTCTCTTTTTTAATTCTCCCGGTATTCTGTCCTCCGACACCACTATAAAGTCCAAAAAACCGGCGGAATTGTCTCCGCCGGTCTGCGCATGGACTGCCACCGGATTTCTGCTGCCGGTATCCTGATCAAATGCCACTATTCTGTCCTGCTGTTCCGCTTGTATTCACTTGGCAGCACTCCTGTAAGTCTCCGGAAAATCTCCGAAAAATACGAGAAATTGCTGTAGCCGAGCCGTGAAGCTATATTTCCGATCGGCTCCTCTGCTTTGTCGATCAGTTCTTTTGCCCTCTCTATTTTCTGTTCCATAATATACTCACTGAGAGCTTTTCCCGTCTCTTTCTTAAAAAACCTGGAGATATAATCTACTGAAAAACCGACCGCCCTGGCAATATTTTCCCGTGTAATTCTTTCTTCAATATGGGAAATCACATACTGTTCGATCTGGAGAATCATCTTTTTCTCCGTTCTGTCCGGACCGCTCAGATCCCGGATTCTTTTCACTGACTTCTTCAGCCATTCCTTATAAATGCCGGCGGAGTGAATCATCTTGTCTGCAAGTTCCAGCAATTCATCATTCCAGAATTCTTCTCTGTCTATCTGGTTTTCTTCCATACACCGGTATATTTCATACTCTCCGGCGCCTTCGTGGAGCACCAGTTTTCTGAACGTTATGTAGCAGTTTTCATCCCAGATCTCATCCGCCAGATGTTCTGCCTGTTCCCACTCCCTGTTCTTCAGAAATTTCCGCAGCTCCTGATAAAATCTGCTGTCCTGCTGCTCCCCTGTACTCTGACCGAGAATATCGAATATTCCTCTTTCCAGGGAGACATTTTCCCGGTCATATTCCAGCATTCTCTGAAAACTCCGGTGCAGTTCTTCCCCGTAGCAAATCTCATCCACATAGGCCACAATACCGACTCCTGACACCTCCTGACACACATCGATAAAATGTTCGAGCCTGCCGTACAGCCCTTCCGAATTTTCCGCGGAGATAACCGCCCACATGCAGGACTCTCCAAACCATCCGGCACGGTTTGCGTCCTCCTCAGTCAGGAAAGTATCCCTTGAAATATTATAAAGAATGAATTGCATCAGTTCCGGATTTTCATTCCAGTCCTGTTTTTTCTGATAGACCCTTTTTACAGACAGAAAGACCACCTGATACTGCCGGTTAAAGTCCCATACGATATTTACCTTCTGAGCCTCCTTCATCAGAGTATCCGGGTCTGTATTCCAGGCGCCTTTTAATATATCAAGCCAGAAGGCTGATTCAAGACGGTTCTGATGGTACTGCCATAATTCTCCTTTCTTCCTCTCTTCTTTCTCAAGACACTCCTTCCGGATTTCCGTCACCATTCTGCCCACCAGTTCACTCAGTTTTCCGAAATCAACCGGCTTTAAGATATAATCGCTCACCTGAAGACGCATGGCTTTCTGGGCATACCGGAATTCCCCATGACAGGTAAGACAGATAATCTTACATTCATATCCCTGTTCTCTGACCCAGCCGATCAGATCAAGCCCGGATTCCCGGGGCATCTCGATATCCGTAACCATAATATCAATTTCCCGGGTTTCAAAAATTTCTCTGGCTTTTTCTGCATTAAAAGCGATAAATGTCTCATCGATTCCCACTGCCTGCCAGTCGATATTTTTCTGTAAAGCACGTACAATAAATATCTCATCATCGACAATTATAAGATTCATATCCCGTTCTCCCCTTTTTCTTTCCATCCTGTAATCTCAATTTCTGTGCAGGCTCCATGGGGTGTCAGATTGAATATTCTTATTTCCGCTTTCTCTCCATACATCATCTTCAGTCTGCTCCGCAGATTCATAATCCCGATGTGATTCTTCTCCGGCGTCGCTTCTGTGTTGAACCGTTCCAGATATTCATCCGGATACCCGTCTCCATTGTCCGCCACTCGGATAACTGCAGACATTCCCTTTTCTTCCACATCTAGCTCTACCGTCGTTGCATTATAGACATCAAACGCATATTTCAGAGAATTTTCCACCAGAGTCTGAATGGTAAGAGGCGGGATGCGAAGCTCTTTCAGACCGTCTTCCACCTGTTTTCTGAACGTAAAATTGTCTCCCAGGCGGATCTCCATGATGGCAAGGTAGTGTCCCACATGTTCCAGTTCTTCCACGATCGTAACGGATTCCTTCCTGCTTCCCATGATGTATCTCATGTAGGCAGAGAGATCTTTTGTTATCTGATAAATCATTTCCGTATTCCCGAGCTGTGCCGTCACATTGATCACATTCAGGGCATTCAGATAAAAATGGGGCTCCATCTGGAGATTCAGATAATCCAGCTCCAGCTTCTGCCTTTCCAGGCTGTCCTCATATGTCCGGATCTTCAGATCACGGATCTGCAGGATCATCTTGTTAAACGACTGGATCAGATGTTCCATTTCCCTGCTTGCCTCCGGATTCCCGATCTGGGTGTTCAGATCACCATTCTCCACTTTCCGGATACCGTCCTCCAGTCTGCCCACAGGTGAAAATACGTTTTTATTCAAAATATGAAGAATCCAGGGAATCCCTGCGAACAGTACGCAGATCAGGATCAGGATTCCCAGAAGCTGAAGCTGTGGAAATATGCCCAGTGCATCCTGCCTTTCCACCACATTCATCAGGCGGAAATCCCCCATGGGAACCTCCACACCGCTGATCAGATATTTGCCTCCGGCACCGTCAAAATAGTAACTGTCCAGATCGCCATCATAGGACAGTTCCCGCAGCTCTTCAGTGCCCGGATCTGTGAACAGGGTCCCGTCGCTGCCTGCAAAGCAGAAAGAACCGCTTCCTGTCAGTTTCCAGTTCTGTACCGGCTCCATCAGCAGATCATAGGTGGTCCAGAAGCAGAATACAGCCCTGTCGTTCCCGGAAGCAGCAAGAAGAATCCACTCTCCGTCAATCTGACAGGTGCGCCACTGCCCGTTGAGAGCTGTCAGCTTGGCCGCGTGGGATTTCACATATTCCAGGACGGCTTCCCTCTTCTGATAATCCGATACGTAGTCATTAAAATACGACACTACATTTCCATTGACCGGTGAACAGGCAATCTGCCCTTCTATCATCCTGTAGGAACTGAGCTCATTCACATTTTGTGTATGATACTCTATAGTTGCATTATATCTCTCCCTGCTGTCGAAAGATGCAAAGTTATTGATCCAGTTTGTCTGGATGCTCTGATTTAACAGCACCGAGGAGGCAGACGTCAGCTCCGATTCCAGTTCGCTGATATGAACATTCATCATATTCAGATTGGTACTGTAAAGCTGACGCTGAATCCTTTCCACAGCGTAGGTATTGATGATAAAGAGCAGAATAATCGCCGGCAGGCTCAGCCCGAGCACCGGGATGATGATCTTGTATCTTAAAGATTTTCGGAATCTGTATTTCATAGGAAGCCGTCCTTCACAACACTATTTTTCTGCAGTCCTTTTCGCGTTTTTCTGCAGTCTTTTCTGCTGTTTCTTTTTCCTCTTCGCCAGATACTTCGCGTTTTCCGTATCAAAATCAAGTCCTTTTGCCTCACAGCGCTTCTTCAGGTCGAAGATCCTGTTTTCTTCATGTTCCCGGTCTGCTGCCTCTTTTTCACGCCTCTCCAGTTCCTCCGGCTCAATCCATTCCTCGCCGCGGGCAAGTACCGCATCTTTCCTGCGTTTTGTCAGCGTACTGCTGATCTCCGGCAGATGTTTCTCTACATCCATAAACGGAAGAAGGATCAGATATGCTGCCGCCAGAATAATATCAAAGAGATAAAAAGCCATTGTCATAAAACGCAGGACATTGCTGTTAGGCGTAACACCTACCATATCAACAAAACCAAGTTTCAGGATCGACGACTCAAATCCACCGGCAAAAGGCGCGTATATAACAGACTGAACCATTCCTATAACCGACACCCCGAGAAGGCCTTCCAGGCGGAACCCGGATTTATACTCTACACTGTCAAACGCAAAGCACAGCAGAGTGGCTGTAATGTAGGCGTTGGGAATATATCCGAGCTGCCGGACAAATCCCGCCGCCATTGCGATCTGAATATTATCCGGAAACATCCATCCGAGACTGCTTCCCGCCAGTACCATGGCATAGCCGGCCAAAGAAATATTCCGTATTCCGAACTTTTTCGCCAAAGGATAGATGATGATTGCGCCAATTCCGAGCGGTGTACCGGTGATAATCTGGTACAGGGTAAACATAAACGGATTTTCGTCTCCGCCCAGAAGAAATTTGATATAAAAATACTGGACATTGCCACCTTTGAAGTTATCCACAATCCCGCTGGCCGTCATAAGGATCATGAAAATCATATAATATCTGTTCGTCAGCAGTGCTTTGAGCTGCTCACGCAGGGGAATATTATTCTCCCGGCTCACCCCCACCTCAACGGCAATATCCTCAATTACCCGTTCTTTTGTATAAAAGTATTCTATCAGCAGCAGCGGAATAGCAAGTATACACAGAACAATCATAAACTTTGCATAACCTGTTATATCATGTTCCAGCCACATTGGCAATACCACCATATTGACAAGCATTCCGATCACAATTCCGGAGATCAGCGTCCAGGACATCTGTCTGATAAACTTCAGCCGCGTCTTTTCGACAGGATTGCGGGTAGTCAGAGAACAGATATTATCCCGGAACAGATAAAAGAAGGAGCCGCCGACTGTATTGTAGCAGATGAGCAGGAAAAAGAAATAGTACCAGTAGCTCTCCCCCAGGGTTGTCCCCGGAAACAGAAAGATCAGTGCTCCGATAATAATGGAGACAAACCCGAAGATCAGATACCAGGGTCTCATACGTCCCTGGCGGGACTGCGTGTGCTGCATCAGCCATCCGGTAAACAGCCCCGTAAAGACAGCCAGGATCTTAGCCACTGTCATAATAATCTCATAATATCCTCCCATCTGCTGAATCATTGCCACATTCTCTGCACCATACATGGCGCTTGTCTGCTGGGTAAAAAACTTCTCGACAAGCGCTGCAATCGTATTCACCACGAATATCAGCCCCAGCGGACCGACCAGATGGCCGAGAATCAGTTCTTTTCTTGTTACACTACGGGTCTTTACCCTGGAGTCCATAAATGGTCTGTCAAAAAATCCGCCTTTTAAAAGAGTTACCGGTGATTTCTTTGTCATAGCATTTCCCCCCGTCACTCCATATTCTCCCCGACCGTCAGATGATACTGTACTCCCGGAACAGCCCCATCCAGTACAAACCTTATCTCATCTCCGGACTTTTCGCCCTCCAGTTCCGCGATCACTTCCCCCACCGGATTCAGGACTTCAAGTCTTGCTGCATCTGCTTTCACGCGTATGCTCCCTTCCAGTGTCTCCGCGTACAGTTTTCCTTTGAATTCCACCGCTGTAAAGGGCATGCCCATCATGGACGGTCCGGGCTGAAATGTCGTCTCATCCATCCCCGTAGTCCCCATGGCTGTCAGAACATACTCTTTTGCTTCACCCAGAGGTTTCTCATGCTCAGCGATCAATGCCAGTGTGATCCGGTCGTTCTTCGCCTCCACGGTTATCTTGTCCGAGAGAACCGTCTCCGCCTCCGGCGCCCCGCTGAAATATCCGCAGTACGGCGTATGGATTGCAAAGCGCGCATGATCCGGATCAAACACAATCTCTTTTGTGTCCGAGATCAGTTTTCCGTCCACGTATCCGGCGTCCTCCGGCATGACGCCCCACTCTTTCATGGCTTTGTCCATAATTTTTGCAAAAGTCCTGTAATCCCCGTTGTCTGCGGTTTCCTCGATGTGATCGAAAACCAGTGTCCGGTTTCCGAGATGCACTCCCGGCTGCAGTTCCATGGTTCCACGGGCAGCCTGTTCCAGACGGTTTTCATCCCGGTAGCGCCTCATCGCATCCCGGTATTCCGACCATGCATAATAAACGCCATGTTTTGCGTCCGAAAGATTTCCGCCATTCAGGAATCCTGCATTCACTGCGATATCGGCGTCGCCCTGGTAGGTGTCTCCCCCGTCCAGGAATACATTTCTCATTGCCGTCACATAGGGGAAGAATGTGGTGGGCATGGAATGGAAGTTCGGCAGTGTCTTAAGATCGTTCCGGGTATACACCACATCCACACAGTGCTTTGCCACTGACACCAGCCCTTTTAAAAATACGGAAGCCATAAAGCCCCACTGGCAGATCAGCGCAGGATCATTATAGGCATCAAATACATTGAGGATCTCATCCGCCGGCTGGTCATCCCAGTTTTCGGATGTATGGTGGTTGTAGAGGATCAGGCCGTCCCAGTCGTTCAGACAGGCATAGGCGATGGTGTGGACAAACGCCGTAGAATGGAAGGGATGGAGTCCGTATTCATTCCACTCACTGATCATAAACGGTTTTCCTTTCACAATGGCCACAGACGCCAGGTTCAGGATGGTGGTTGCCATGGAACCGATGCCTTTCTGCATGGTCAGAGGGTTGGCGGATACGTATTCCGCCGGTCCCGCCACCAGGTATGTATTTCCCTGCACCGGGAGCAGGGGGTGATTGAAATAACAGTTATTCTCAATCAGGTCTCCGTCTGTATGCCCGTATACATCCGCCGCGCCTGCTGTCAGGTTGCTGGTGATAACCGGCACTTTCACGCCCAGGGAAAGGAGATAATCTTTCATCTCCCGGTAGAATTTCCGGTTCATGTATATGCCGAACTCCATGAAGTCCGCATATCTTGCCGGACTCACCTCGCCGTCCCATGCACCTGCAGGGTCATTGACCGGCTGATAGAAGCTGCCGCTTACCACATCCACGGTTCCCTTCTGCGGATCTTCTTCCTCGCCGAGGGCACAGTATCCATCATGGGTCCACGCCTCTTTCAGGCGCTCTCTGGTGTAATATTTCATCAGGAGGAAATCATTAAAACGTCTCCGGACCTCCTCCCGGTATGGCTTCATCTCTTCGGACATGTCTCCGCCCATATTTCCCTTGATTGCAGACTCCTCATTATTGATCTGAATCGTCACCACAGCCGGGTCGTCGATCAGGGCAAGACCGGTGTAGGGATTGACATGGCACAGAAGTTCTTTCGCATACTCCTTCTGAAGCTCGATCATCCGCTCATTGTACATGGGATAACGCTTGATACAGGACGGTGCGCCTCCCGGATAATCCATACCGTCAGCCTGCTGAAACTCCCTTGCCACAATCAGATCGATGTGGAGATAAATGCCCTTTTCTTTCAGTTTCGCTGCAAAATAATCGAACCGGTCCAGTCCTTCCGGATTGAATTTTCTGCTGGTTCCCGAAGCATAGTCAAGGAGCGGCGCTTCCTTGCAGCTGCTCCAGCTGCCCGGCTCCTCCCCGATGGGAGCGTCTGCCGCATGGAGGCGGATGATGTTGACTCCCATACTTGCGAAACGCTCCGCCATCTTATCTGCCGTCTCATGATCCGGCGTGTTGGAGCGCGCCGCTACGTTAAATCCGAGAAATCTCGCCCGTGTGCCGTCCTCAAAATAGAGATGTCCCTTCCTCGTCTCGACAAACCCGTGCTTTCCCGCGGGGGCGTCCAGTAAATGGGAATAATCCAGTATTCCCTGATTTGCTTCTGCTTTGTGAATCCGTATACGCTGTTTCATGTCACTCTTCCTCCTTGGCTCTTTCTTTTTGTTACTGCAGGAATCGTAACACAGTCCGGAAAAAGAATATTGCAGAATACTTTCCGGGATTGTAATATTTCATCTTGTTTTTCCTCATTTGGGGAATTATACTGAAAAGAAATAATCATGAATTTGAAATGTTCATCAGACTAAGTTCAAACAGAAACAGGAGTGTAAGATATGGATTATACTGCATTTTGTAAAAATTTCTTTTCCGCTACAAATATTCCCGTCAGCCTTTTAAAAAGCGGGAATCCGGTATATTCGGCTCTCGGTGAAGTGCTCGGTCTGTCTGTGACCACTCACTGGACCATGTTTCCATACAGGAAGAATCCGGAATTCTGCGCCATCTCTCCGGATCTGGAATTCGGCCGCGTTTTTATTGAGGGGACGGAGTATGACCTGATCGTCGGGCCTGCTTTCAGCGTGCCCGTCACGGATCAGCTCGTGCGGCAGTTTATGAAAGAAGTGGCAGTTCCTTTGAACTTCCGTGAACTGCTCACGGAGATCTTATGTTCCATGCCCCAAATCAGCCATCTGCAATTTGCCAGATATCTGGCTTTTTTGCATCAGTGCCTGAACGGCAAAGTGGTGGAACCGAACGAGATTTTTCTGGAAAATGAAGCAGACAGCCATGCCCGGAAAGTCCGTCAGGTCAACAACATGGCAGACAACCAGGAAAAAGAAAATCTGCACAACTCCTATTCTTTTGAGCAGGAACTTTACCAGTATATCAAAGACGGCAATACAGACAAACTGAAAAAATTTCTGTCCTCTGTCCAGTTAAGCGGAATGAAAGAAGGGAATATGGCACGCAGTCCTCTGCGCAATGCGAAAAATCTTTTTATCGGCACAGTAACAAAAGTGGGGATGCTCGCCGCAATTCCGGGCGGGGTGGACATTGAGCAGACATACCAGCTCATCGACGACTATTCCAGAGAGTGTGAGCAGCTCCAGTCCATTGACGATATCATGCATCTGGAATATATCATGATGCTGGATTTCTGTCAGCGCTGCGGAGAGTCGCAGATCCCGGAAGGGGTATCCGCCGACGTCTACCGGTGTATGAATTACATCCGCAGCCACACCAACGAGCCCATCTCCATCGAGGATGCCGCCGCCCATGTAAACCGCAGCACTTCCTATATGATGAAGCACTTCAAAAGCGAACTTGGGATCCATATGGGGGCATATATCATGCGCTGCAAACTGGAAGAAGCCAAAAGCCTTCTGACCTACAGCGAAAAAAGCCTGGCTGAAATCAGCAGTTATCTCTGCTTTTCCAGCCAGTCCTATTTTCAGAATGTATTCAAGAAACAGTACGGCATGACGCCGCTTCAGTACCGCCGTTCCGGATCAGTCCGCAAGTGACGTTTCCACACGTACATTTTTCACCGTCATGTTTTCCACAATGTCCGGGGCAAAGCCGCTGTTTTCTGTTCTTATATGCAGATTCTCAAAGTCAAAGTCCGACAGATGGTACTGTTCTTCCTGGGACGTAACATTAAAATAGTGTGTGCATTCGCATTCGCAGTCGCGCATGGAAATATGTTCCACGCGCGATTGTGGAATATCTGTCCTGCCCTTCAGGTCGAAAAACTGTGTCCACGGATTAATGTTAATAAAGTTCTGTACCTTTGCAGTCACATGTTCCACCGTGATATACTCGTAGAGCTGCGGCGTGTCAGGACGCATCTTTATCCATAACAGATTCTTGCCGTCTGATACTTTCAGCCTGCGGATAACAATATTGCGGTTATGCACAGATTCCGAGCCGCAGGTCAGACAGCCGTGGCAGAATCCGTAGGTACAGTCCTCCACAATTATCCTTTCATTGGAGCCATTCTCCGGTGCAGTATCCGCCCATGGTCCCTTTCCGCCTTTTAAAACCACCGAATCGTCATTGACTTCCATATAGCAGTCCTTGATCAGGACATCGGAACACACATCAATGTCAACAGCGTCTGTGCTTGGCGCTTTTACCGGTTCTGCCGGTGAGAAAATATGGCATTTTAAATACTTCACATGATTGCATTTGTATATATGGGTGGTCCAGAAATGGGAATTCTGCAGGTGCAGACCGGCAATCAGCACATTCCGGGAATTTGAAATATAAACAAGCCGGGGACGCTGCTCATCCTTATTGGTACACTGGGGATTCCACTCTCTTCTCAGCCAAAATGCCTTCCATGACCTCAGGCCGTTCCCGTCCACGGTTCCCGGACCGCACATGGTAAACCCGTCCACACTGTCTGCATTGATCAGCGCGGAGAAATAGCGGCAGGTCTCACCCTCAATACGGGTCTCGCAGATTCTGTAATCCGAGATATCATCGCTTCCCTTTAGCGTGCCGCCTTCCGCAACATAGAGATTGACTCCCTGTTTGAAAAACAGCGAACCTGTCAGATAGGTTCCCGCAGGCACCACAATGACACCGCCTCCCTGTTCCGCCGCCGTATCAATCAGCTTCTGGATTTCCTCCGTATGGATTTTCCCGTCATCCAGGATATTGTACCGGGTCAGGACATACTGCCTGCCCAGCTCCTCCAGCCCGGGAATCCTGGTGTCATAAAACCAGCCGTCGACAGGTGTTCCGTCGGGGAAGAATTCTTCTGGAATATTTTCCTTTTTTACCGTTTCCATAATTGTCCTCCTATGATAACACTTTATAGCCTAATAATAAGATAACGCATTGTAGTCCGTTTATCAAACATCAAATGCTGTTTCATGAAAGGAAAATTATGTTCCGGCGCTGTTAATGTAGCTTTTTCAGGGTCAGCTTCACCGCGCGTTTGACTGCGTATTTGCCGATTTCCTTAAAGCGGTCCTCCCTGGGAACCATCCGGGAACATTCTGGCTTGTCCCGATAGATATGAATAGCGTCAAACTCGCACTTTGTCGTACACAGGCCGCAGCCGATGCATTTGTTCGGATCCACGACAGACGCGCCGCATCCGAGGCATCTTGCTGTTTCCGCCCTCACCTGTTCTTCTGTCAGCGTCAGTGTTGCATCCCGGAAGGATAACTGCTTTCTGATCTCCGGATCATATCCTGCATTCTGCCGTTCCGACGGTCTGAAAGAATCCAGTACGATGTTTTCCTTGTCAATCTCTGTAAATCTTCTGCGGTTTCTTCCAAGCGTCAGACTTGCATTTCTCACATACCGGTGAATAGATTCTGCTCCCTGTTTTCCGGATTCAATGGCGTCAATGACGAATTTCTGTCCGTAGAATACGTCTCCTCCGACAAAGATATCTTCTTCCGCTGTCTGAAAGGTAAGAGCGTCTGCCTTCGCCGTGTTGTTGCGGTTCAGTTCAACGGCAGTGCCATCCAGCACGCCGCCCCAGTCAACACGCTGGCCGATGCAGTACGGCAGAACATCGCACTCTGCCTCACAGGTCTCCGAATCGTCATACCGGGGATTGAATCTGCCTTCATCGTCACGTACCTTCACGCATTTTCTGAAACGGACGGCAGTACACTTTCCGTCTGCCGTAACGACCTCCGTCTGTCCCCATCCCGCATGGATTCTGATTCCCTCTTCTTCACATTCGCCCCGGTCTTCCTCACCCATAGGCATTTCATCATATCCTTCAAGACAGTAAAGATCCACACTCTCAGCCCCGCTTCTGACCGCTGTACGGGCAACATCGGCGCCAATATTTCCGCCTCCGATCACAACGCATTTTCCTTTTATGTTCTGTACTCCCTCAAGACATGTCTTTTTGCTGAATTCAAGTCCTGACATCACACCCTTCGCATCATCTCCGGGTACTCCCAGTTTTCCCGATCCCTGGAGCCCCAGCGCAATATAAAAGGCCTGATATCCCTGTTCTCTGAGCTGGCTGATTGTTATGTCCCTGCCGACTTCCACGCCGCAGCAGAATTCCACTCCCATTTCACGGAGCACATCAATCTCGGCGTCTACCAGCTCCTTTTCCAGCCGGAAAGAAGGAATGGCGTTCATCATCATTCCGCCCGGACGTTTCTCCTTTTCAAATACGACCGGATGGTAACCTTTTTCCGCCAGATAGAATGCACAGGACAGCCCTGCCGGTCCGGCGCCTATCACCGCGATCTTATCGTCAAAGGTGCCGTGTATCTTCGTGGCATGGACGGGCGGGATATATCTTGTCTCCGCATGGAGATCCTGCTCCGCGATAAAACGTTTTACAGCATCGATTGAGACGGCGTCCTCCCTGGTTCCTCTGGTACAGGCCGCTTCACACCGCTTGTTGCACACTCTGCCGCAGACCGCAGGGAAAGGATTGTCTTTTTTTATTAACGCCAGCGCTTCCCTGTATCTCCCCTGGGCAGCCATTTTCAGATATCCCTGAACGGCGATATGGGCCGGACAGGCTGTTTTGCACGGAGCTGTACCGGTATCATAACAGTTGATTCTGTTATTGTCCCGGTAATGTACGTCCCATCTGTCCTCTCCCCATTCGTTGTCGTCCGGGAGGTCATGTTTCGGATAAACTACCGGGCCGTTCTTTGTACAGAGTTTCTGACCAAGTTTCACGGCTCCCGCAGGACAGTACTCCACACATTTACCGCACGCCACGCAGTTTTCCTGCGTCACCCGCGCCGTATATGCCGAACGCACAACATACGGTGTGTTGAACAGTTCCGCATTGCGCAGGGCCTTGCATGAGTTCACATTGCAGTTGCAGACAACGAATACCTTGTCGTCTCCGTCCTGATTGGACACCTGATGCACATATCCCTGTTCTTCCGCGCGCTGAAGGATATAATCCACCTCTTCCCTTGTACTCCATCTTCCCTTGCCTGTTTCAACGATGAAGTCCGTTATAGGACCAACAAAAATACACCATTCCGGGTCATCCGCCGCGCCTTCCCCCATCACAGTCGCCGTCTCACGGCATACGCACGGGGCAACAGCATATTTGTCGTACTTGTCGAGCCAGTATGAAATTTTCTCAATACTCATGGCTCCCTCTGTTCGCTCTACTTCCTTTTCTACAGGTATTACATGCATGCCAAGTCCGGCTCCTCCGGGTGGTACCATGGCGGCTGTACTCATATAGCCCAGCGTAGTCTCCCGCTCAAAGAAATACCCTCTTGCGGGCTCCTTCTGCAGCATATCCATGCGGATACTGGACCACTCTCCGCTGCCCTCCACGAACGGGGGCAGCATGTAATGCCGCACGCCATCCACCGTATCATACTCAAACAGACCTGACATACACCCTTCTGTAAGCAGTTCCTGTACTTTTTCTTTTGATTTTCCGCTCCTTTTCACCAGTTGGTCAACCGTATAATATTTATGTACCTTCATCTTCAGCGCAAGTTCTGCCATTTCATCCGAGGCGAGAAGATCAAGGCCGTAATATTCCGGGTCATAAGGAGTGATCGTATCAACCGAACGGTCTGTGATATGTTTTCCCAGTTTAATGATCAGTTCTCTTGGCTTTTCCGGCACTTTGATGTTCTTCGGGCGCAGATTTTTATACGCCTCGATTTCCTCTTTCGTGGTCGGGATAAAATCTTTTTGTTCAAATTTCATGCTCATACCTCCATCCCTTGTCAGACTGGCAACGGTGTTCAGACACCGGCCGGCCAGTATTTTTCTATTCCGTTCTTCCTATTATACCTGACTCTTTACGGGGGCTGATATTCATGAATATGCAAAAATGTGAAGCAGATTCATATTGTCTGTATATTATGCTGTTTTACAGATATTTTTTGAGATTTTCCGGAATTGCCCGGGCAAACACATCCACCGTGTCAGACAGGGAGGGCAGATGTCCCCTGTGATAAAAACGGTCCACATATTCCAGCATACCGAGGACAAAAAAGGCAGTACTCTCCCGGATCTCCTGAGTAACCGGATCATGGAATATCTCCCGGATGATCCGGATATAGAAGTCAAAAAGAGGCTGGAATACCGCCTGGTGAAAATGGTTCTGCCCGCGGTACTGCTGATAGTTAAAGAAGAAATCATAATAGTCCACCAGGATCTGCCCGGAATAATAAATAAATGTCCGGAAACTCATATGGTCCAGATTAGACTGGTAATACTCTTCCAGCTTCTGCGTATAAATCCAGAGGAAGAGATCATATTTGTCCTTAAAATTATTGTAAAATGTCCGGGTGCTCAGGCCGCAGTTTCTGGCGATAAGCGTCACCGTAACCTTTTCCACCGGATGTCTGGAAAGCAGTTCGATTGCTGATTCCGCAAGATATTCTTTGATTGATTTTCTTTTTACCATGAGAACCTCCTTCTTGTCCGGAAAACATCACAGTTGTGTTATATAATCTTTACAGACAGTTTACAATATAAAGCAGATTCACAAAAGATATAATATGTGAATTGTCCTGCAATCCCGTTCTTATTACAATAAAGAGTTGTATAAACCGCATTTCGGAAGCGGAAAATCATCTTACCTCTGTCGCCAGTGTCACACTGGAAATCGGAGAGGTCAGTGATATTGTGCCGGACTATATCACCGACTGCTGGAACTGGGCCGTGAAAAAAACGAATTATCTAAAGGACGCGGAACTCCGAATCGAGCGGATAGAAGCCGTCACATATTGCGAAAACTGTGGGAAGACCTACCCTACCGTGCAGTATGCAAAAATTTGTCCCTACTGCAAAAGCGATCATACTTATCTTCTGAGCGGTAACGAATACAATATCAGGGAAATTGAAGCCTGCTGACAGTACAGCGGTCATATAAGGAGTGAAAAGAAATGGGAACAGAACAGACAGATAAATTCAAAATCATCCAGGTAAAAAGAAGTATTTTCGAGGATAATAACAAAGACGCCGAAAAATTAAGGCAGCAGCTGAAAGAAGAAAAGACCTTTCTTCTGAATCTCATGTCCTCCCCCGGAGCGGAAAAAACCTCCACTCTTCTTGCCCTTTCGAAAGAGCTTTCGTGGAAAGTAAAAATGGGCGTGATGGAAGCTGACATCGATGCGGCAGTGGATGCCGAGACAATGACCGAAGCAGGGGTAAAGTCCATTCAGATCCATACCGGCGGCATGTGCCATCTGGATGCGGATATGACGAGGCAGGGACTCACAGAATTCGGCACAAAAGATCTGGACCTTGTCATTCTGGAAAATGTGGGAAATCTTGTATGCCCCGCCGAATTTGACACAGGAGCAGTCAGAAACATGACCATCCTTTCTGTCCCGGAAGGGCATGACAAGCCTTTGAAATATCCCCTGATGTATGAGACATGCGATCTGATGGTGGTAAATAAGATCGATGTGCTGGATTATTTTGACTTTGATAAAGAGAAGGCTGTGGAATATGCAAAAATGAGGAATCCCGACATTGACGTTATCTTTATCTCTGCAAAAACAGGCGAAGGGATTCCCCAACTGGCGGAATGGATCCTGAAAAATGTAAAAGAATGGTGCGCTTCCTAGCAGATATATTTAAACTCTGCCTCTTTTACAATCCTGTAAATATCCGCCTCTTATTCCATGATATGCATGCGCTCATTGATGCTTCCCCGGGTGACAAAGTGCAGGCACGCTGACGGCACTGCGACGGAGAGCACCAGCACCGCCAGAAGTACAAATACAAGCGGCGCCAGGCTGAATGTATACACGGAGACCCAGGATCGCATATTGCTGATGACAGCGGGCATCACATACATGCAGAACAGAACAGTCAGCGGTCCCACAAAGACCGCCATCACTGCCCCGTGGAGCAGTCCTTCTTTCAGGAGAAGAAGCCGGAGCTGTTCCCGGGTCATGCCGAGACTTTCATATACCGCGAACTCTTTTCGCCTGCTGATTGTCTTTGACACCAGCATGTTCAGGAAGTTTAACAGGGCGATCCCCATCAGCACGATGGCGACGACCAGATCCGGAAGCAGGCTGTTGAGTCTGCTGTTGCGGAACACTTCCTGGTATTCGCTCCTTCTCGTAATGGCGACGCCGCGGCTTAAACTCCGCTCATATCCATCCAGATATTCCTCAAAGGAGTCCTGCCGGCTGTGGTCGATATTTACCGCTGCCTGCCGTACACCCTGTCCCGGAAACATTTTTTCAAAGATCTCCGGTGTTACGAAATAGTAAAGGCAGAAATCGGAATCCGGGCTGTTGTTTCCGCTCAGGAACATGCCATCCACCTTTACAGAAGCCATCACTTCAAAAGTCTGTCCTTCCAGAGTGACCGTCTCTCCTGCTGCCAGAGAAGAGAGTCCTTCTGCATTCGCCCCGTATGTGATTACATATTCTCCCGTGGCGAATTTTTCTGCGTCAAAGCTTCCGCTCGTAAAATTGTCCGGATTTTCCGTCAGATAATCCAGGTAATCCCCCTCAATGGAGACGATAAGCCCGATATACGTCCCGGTCTGTTCCAGACGCTCCAGCCCGGCCGTCCAGCCCGGCTGTCCGCTCATCTCCTCCCTCCGGCTCATATCGCTTCCCGGCTGGCTGTCATTATAGTAGTCCACAAGGCGCTGCTGAAGTTCCTCCGACGCTGTCAGCTCCACCTCATGGCTCTTCAGGGCGCTTACTTCCGTCACCTCCGGACGGGCACGCAGTTCTTCCACCGTCTCATCGGTAATTCCCTTATTGTTTTCATTATAACGCTGATAGGTCGTATAGGCAGATCCGTCCGCCAGTGTATAGTCCCAGGGCGACATGGCGTCCACGTAGAGATCCTCTTTCATGCTGATATACTGGATCCACACACTGGAAATCAGAAGCACCGCCAGAAGCATCGTCACTACGGAAAGGGCCGTCCGCGCTTTTCCCCTGCTGACAGAGCGCAGTGCCAGGCGCATGCCCGTCATCTTTCCCCCTTCCGGTTTTTCATCCGTTCCTCTTGACCTCCAGGGCGTGCCGGGCACGGCAGCGCGCAGAAGGGACGCCGGATTTTTCCGTGAGAGCCGTACAGAGGGAATCAGATAGGCAAGCACTACTGTGATAAGGGTGGCTGCCGCCGCTATGGCAAAGGGCTCCCAGGAAAGGAAATAAATCGCCGGATCCTCCGACATCCCGGTGACGATCCGCCCGGTAATCGCCAGATTGAGCAGAAAACCGATGAGCCAGCCCGGCACAAGCCCAAAAAGAGTGACCGCCAGCCCCTTTTCCCACAGGAAACGGCGAATCTGCCGGGGCGTCATTCCCTGTGCCTTGATCCCGGCGAAGAACCGGTCGTCCTGTTCCGCCGCCACATGGATGATCCCGTAGATCATCAGGAAACCGCAGACAAGCACCAGTACAGCCGGAGAATAGAAGGGTTTCGCCTGATTGGAAGCCTTCTCCATCCTGGCCTCCATCCACGCCAGGCTAACCGAGTAGGTCACTTTCTCACTCTCAACGCCCTGCTCCTGCAGTATCTGTCCCGCCACATTTTCCAGATCATCTGTCTGATAGAGCGTCACCCCCAGCGTGATATTGCGGGAATCCTCACTGTTATACCCGGGCGCCAGAGACTCCGCGGTCTCCGCCGTCACCCAGGCACATGACTCGGTAAAATTGGTGGGACTTTCCCACCATCCGCACAGAGTGAAATCCGTGGTATGCGTCTGCCCGGAGAAATCCGTCCACTCCAGCGTGACCGGCGTTCCTTCCTCATAGACAATTCCCAGGGAGTCCATGGTGTATTCATCCATGGCGATCTCTCCCGGCTTCTCCGGCAGACGTCCGGTTGTCGGCACAGACAGCACCGTCTGGGCGTACGCCCGGTCCGTCACAGCCAGCTTGACCGAGCGCTGTCCGATCATGGGGTCTGTAAGCTGCCCCAGAGTGCTGAGCCGGACGCTGCTTCTGATATTCGTGTTCTGGCGGATCAGATCTGCTTCTGCCTCGTTCAGGTTATGGTAGAGAATATGGCTGGTAGAGCCGTACGTGTATTCATAGTTCAGAAGAAAAGCGTTCTCCACAGCATTTCCCAGCAGGAACACAAAAGTATACAGTCCCGTGACAAGGGCAGCCGCCAGGATCAGGATCAGGTTTTTCGCCCGGTGAAAATGAAAATCCTGCCGCACCAGTCTGTGGCAGATTTTAAGATTGTTATTGAAGATCATGTCGTCATTCCTTCCTTTCATCCGCGGATGCGGCCGTCCTCCATGCGCACTACCCGGTCTGCCATCTGCGCAAGTTCCAGATTATGCGTGATCATCACAAGCGTCTGGTGGTAAGTCTCCACAGACATTTTCAGGAGTCCCAGGACATTCTGCCCGCTCCTGGAGTCCAGATTACCCGTGGGCTCGTCAGCCAGGACGATGGCAGGTTTTGAGATCAGTGCCCGGGCAATGGCTACTCTCTGCTGTCCTCCTCCGGAGAGCTGCCCTGGAAATGCATTCATCCGCTCTTTCAGGTGGAGCAGTTCCACGATCTCCTCCCAGAACACAGGGTCCGGCGTGCTCCCGGAAAGACTTAAGGGGAAAAGAATATTTTCCTTCACCGTCAGCGTGGGAACCAGGTTGAAATTCTGGTAGACGAACCCGACCTTGCTGCGCCGGAACACTGCCAGTTCTTTCTCTTTCAGGCCGGACAGGTTCACCCCGTCAACAACCACTTCCCCCTCATCCGGCGTATCCAGGCCTCCGATCATATTCAGCAGAGTGGTCTTCCCGGATCCGGATGCCCCGATGACCGCGGTAAATTTCCCCTTCTCCACCGTGAGATCGACGCCGTCCAGAGCCTTCACCTGGTTTTCACCCTTTCCGAAATATTTTTTCAGGTTATGCACTGTTACGATATCCATAAGAACTCCTCCTTTTCTTCAGCTCAACAGGTACACGGAAAACGTCGTCCCCGCGCCGGGTCTCGACTTCACACTGATATATCCCCTCTGCCGGGTGATAATGCCGTTTGCCAGATAAAGCCCCAGCCCTACGCCCTCACAGGCAGCCGCCTCGGGAGCCCGGTAGAAACGGAGAAATATATCGTTGTAATGCTCTTCCTCAATTCCGATTCCTGTATCGGTAATATCAATCTTCGTATAAAACTGCCATGGTCTCACCGTGACCGTGACGCTTCCGCCTTCCGGCGTGTACTTTACCGCATTGTCCAGAATATTTCCCAGCGCCTCCGCCGTCCACTTGGGATCATGGCGCACGGTAATACTGCTGTCACAGTCCGCCGAGAGCTGGATCTGCTTCTCCTCCGCCCTGGCCCACACGGTGCTCATCGCCCGGGCGATCGTATCCCCCAGTCTCGCGTCCTCAATGTTGATGGTAAATGTTCCCGTCTCCAGGCGGGACATTTTTATGAGGGACTGCAGGAGGAAATCCAGCTTATTGATCTGCTCCTCCATAGTCCGCATGAATTCCTCCCTCTTTTCCGGGGGGAACTGGGGATTCTGCAGAATGGATGTATAGAGCTGCAGATTGGCGATGGGCGTCTTAACCTGGTGGGAAATATCGCTGACCAGTCCCTGGATCGTCTCTTTGTCCTTCTGGCTCTGGATCTTTCCCTCATTCATAATATCGAAATACCGGATCAGCTTTCTCTGCACCCGGGCAGTCACCGAATCCTCATAGGGCCGGTATCCTTCCGGCTGCCGGCCTGACATGAGGGCGTCAAGAGTCTGGCAGATATCGTCCGCAAAGATGATTACCTGCCTTCTCTGATACCACGCCCAGAAAACAACCACCGCATACAGGCTCACACAGAGGGCAAGCAGTGCGCCCCGCACCGCCGCCCAGGGAATACAGGTCCAGATCAGCCGTACAAGAGCGGCAAAGAGTCCGATAGAGACCAGTACCATGCCGGAACGCATCACGGTCAGACTTTTATGTTTCATCGCTTTCCTCCTGTCCAGATATATCCCATCCCTCTCACAGTCTTGATGTAAGTATGCCCCTCATCTTCCACCTTTGACCTGAGGCGGTTCATAGTCACCGTGAGCGTATGGTCATCAATATAGTTTCCTGCGCTGTCCCACAGCCGCTCCAGCAGGCTCTGTCTGGTCAGAATATTCCCCGCATTCTCAGTCAGAACCTTGAGCAGTTTGTATTCATTGGGCGTGATGGCAAGCTTCTCCGCGCCGCGCTTTGCCGTCAGTGCAGCGAAGTCGATCACAAGATAGCCATCGCTCCAAAGTTCTTCCCGGGCGGACGCATTCTTCCCGCTCCGCCGGAGGGCTACCTCCACCCGCCGCAGAAGGATCTGCATGTTAAAAGGTTTCGTCACATAGTCCTCTGCCCCCAGATCGAATCCGCTTAAGACATCCTCCTCCAGGTCCCGGGCCGTCAGAAAAATGACAGGCTGTTCCGGCTTCTTCTCCTTGATTTCCCGGCACAGGTCAAATCCGTTTCCATCCGGAAGGTTGACATCCAGAAGCACGAGGGAAAATTCCGCGTCGTCAAGAAGGAACCTCGCTTTTGCGCAGTTGTACGCCGGGACCGAGACATATCCCGATGTATCCAGTTCAAAACACAGACCGGCACTTAAAGCCAGATCGTCTTCCACTACTAATATCCGTTCCATATCAAACTCCGTTCTGCCGCCGAAAGCCTGCTTTCTCTCCGGACGGCACTGTATTTCACGGCGAAGCTTTCTCTCCGGTCAGCTGCCGCTTTTTCCGGCACACATTTCTCTCCCGGACTGCAGCGCGCGCAGAAGTTATTGTATCACAAATTACCGTTCTGTTTGTACAGGAAAAGAATATCAAATAAAGGTCACAGATATGTCTCACGGAAAGTTACAGTTTTGAGACATAAAGAAATGCGGTCACTTTACCCCGATTTCATAAAAATGTCATAATAACAGATACTAAAAAAAATTCAAAGGAGGAGAAAGCTATGGAAAAGACTGTATATGGTTATGTACGTGTATCTACAAAGGATCAGAATGAAGACCGGCAGATGATCGCCCTTCGGGAATTCCGTGTGCCGGAAGAATGTATCTATATGGATAAACTGAGCGGCAAAGATTTCAACCGTCCCCAGTATCAGAAACTGCTGCGTAAACTCCGGCCGGGCAATACACTTGTAGTCAAGTCCATCGACCGGCTCGGCCGCAACTATGAAGAGATTCTGGACCAGTGGAGAATCATCACCAAGGAAAAACAGACAGACATCGTGGTGCTGGACATGCCGCTTCTGGATACCCGCAATTCAGGGAAGGATCTTACCGGCATGTTTGTCGCTGATCTGGTTCTTCAGATCCTGAGCTATGTAGCCCAGGTCGAACGGGACAACATCCGGCAGCGTCAGGCGGAAGGAATCGCCGCGGCGAAAGCCAAGGGAGTAAAGTTCGGCAGACAGAAAATGGAGGTTCCCGACGCTTTTTTCGCCCTGAGGAAGAATTATCGCGAGGGACGGATCTCCGCAAGGAAAGCCGCCCAGAAACTGGGCGTGGCACACAGTACTTTTCTGAAATGGAACCGCCTTTACTGAACCGTACCGTTCTGACCGAAATAACGGAAAAGGGGGATAAAGTTAAAATAGGAAATGCAAAATTCTGGTTTTTAAGGTAGAGATTCCAGATCAAAAGGAGAGGATCAATATGTGTCAGGCAATCGAAGATATCTATAAGGACGGCAAAAAGGCCGGTATCAAAACTGGTATCAAAACCGGAATTAAAGAGGGACGTACTTCCCTCATCACCCAGATGCTTCAAAACGGACTACCTGTATCGGAAATCCGGAAATATACGGATGCCACAGATGAAGAGATCTCAAATGCAGAACAGGCGGTCCATGGCACAAAATAAGTACCGGAAAACAGTGAGGTGATAAAAATACTGACAAAAGACGAACTTCCCGCATGTCCTGTGGCTACGACTGTGCAGCTGATCGGAAGCAAGTGGAAACTCCTGATCCTGCGCAACCTGCTTGTGCGCCCCTGGCGTTTCAACGAACTCCGCAGAGATCTGGAGGGCATCAGCCAGAAAGTCCTGACTGACAGCCTCCGCTCTATGGAATCCGACGGAATCGTCACCCACACAGTCTATCCCGAGGTACCGCCCCGGGTGGAATATTCCCTGACTCATTCCATATATCCGCCTTTCATCGGCGAGACAGCTCTTTCGGCAAACAGCTTCAACACTCCGCGGGCAAAGCGGCTCTCTTTCGGGACCAGCTGAGCCCGCCTTTTTTCCAGAATTTTTTCGACCTCCTCTTCATCCATGCGCTCCCCGTTTACCCCCACGATCCGCAGGATACGTCCGGGGATACTGACCTCGATCAGATCGTTTTCTTCCACCAGTGCGATGGGACCTCCCTCTGCCGCCTCCGGGGAAATGTGCCCGATGGCAGGGCCTTTGGACGCCCCGGAGAAACGCCCGTCTGTCAGCAGGGCAATGCTCGCTCCCAGTTCCGGGTCGGAGGCAATGGCCTCCGTCGTATAGAACATCTCCGGCATCCCGCTCCCTTTTGGGCCCTCATAGCGGATAATCACCGCATCCCCCGGTCTGATCTCATGGGTTAAAACCGCATGTATGGCGTCCTCCTCACAGTCAAACGGTCTTGCCCTCAATACAGCCTCGAACATTTCCTTCGGGACAGCGGTATGTTTTACGACCGCTCCGTCCGGAGCCAGATTTCCTTTTAAAACAGCGATGCTGCCGTCGGTTCCGAAAGGCCGGTCAAAGGGACGGATCACGTCCTCCCGTTTCAGGTTCCACTGATCCAGATAGCCCTGACATTTCTCATAGAATCCGTTCTTTTTCAGTTCTTCCAGATTTTCTCCCAGTGTCTTTCCGGTCACCGTCATTACATCCAGATGAAGCATATCCCGGATCTCTTCCATGATCCTGGGCACGCCTCCTGCATAGTAGAAGAACTGGGCGGGCCACTCGCCGGCAGGACGGATATTGAGCAGATAATGGGCGCCCCGGTGGAGACGGTCAAATGTATCTGCATCCAGGTCAAATCCGAACTCTCTGGCAATGGCAGGAATGTGAAGCAGTGAATTGGTAGAACCGGAGATGGCCGCATGTACCATGATGGCATTTTCAAAAGATTCCATTGTAACAATCTTGTCCGGAGTCAGGTCATGCTCCGCAAGCCATACCGCCTGTTTTCCCGCCTTGCACGCCACTTCCCGCAGATCCCGGCTTGTGGCAGGCATCAGGGCGCTTCCCGGGAGCATCAGCCCCAGTGCCTCCGCCATAATCTGCATGGTGGAAGCGGTCCCCATAAAGGAACATGCCCCGCAGGACGGGCAGGCATTGTGCTTGTAATAGTCCATCTCCTCTTTCGTAATCTCTCCCCGCTCATACATGGCACTGTATTTTCCGATCTGCTCCAGTGTCAGCAGGTCCGGTCCGGCGTCCATCACACCGCCGGTCACAACGATGGAGGGGATATTGATCCGCCCCAGAGCCATCAGATGTGCAGGCATACTTTTGTCGCAGCTTGCAATATAGACAGCGCCGTCGAAAGGCGTGGCGCCTGCATGGATCTCGATCATATTCGCCATCATGTCCCTGGACGGCAGGGAGTAATTGATCCCGTCGTGCCCCTGCGCCTCTCCGTCGCAGATGTCTGTACAGAAATAGCGCGCTCCGTGCCCTCCGGCGTCAGCCACTCCTTTTCGCGCCTCCTCTGCCAGTTCCAACAGATGTCCGCTCCCCGGGTGGCTGTCCCCGAAAGAACTTTCGATCAAGATCTGGGGTTTTGACAGATCTTCCGGCTTCCACCCGGTCCCCAGACGGAGCGGATCCAGTTCCGGTGCAATTTTTCTCAGTTTCTGACTTCTCAGTTCCATGGTGTTTTCCTCCTGATTCATCTGATATTTCGCTCTTTAATCATCCGATGTTTTCTTTCTCACCCATCCTTTTTCGGACTGTTCGAGCAACCTTTCCGCATTTTTCGCGCGAATTCATCCGATGTATTCAGCATATCTCTTTTCCACAGAAAAATCAAGACCGGTCTACTTATTTTTACATTTAATTTATTTTGACATTTCCATCATTCTGTACTATTCTGATCCTATACTATTTTTAAATCACAGGGGAATCATATGATAAATTCAGATACAAAAAACCGAAATGAAAAGAGCCTGCCGGAAAAATTGTCGGATGATATCATCCACTACATCTTAGAGGAACAGCTGCAGCCGGGAGACCGTCTGCCCAATGAATCCATACTGGCGGAGAAGCTCGGTGCCGGGCGAAGCACCATCCGCGAGGCCATGAAGCTTCTTGCCTCCCGCAATATTGTGACCATCCGCCAGGGCTCCGGGACCTACATCTCCTCCGCTCCCGGGATCGTGGAGGATCCGCTTGGCTTTACCTTCATCGATGATAAGAAGAAACTGGCGGCCGATCTTCTGGAAATCCGTTTTCTCCTTGAGCCGCCCATCGCCGCCATGGCCGCATCCTGCGCAGGCAGGGAAGAAATAGAAAAGATCCTGAAACTGTGCGATGAAACAGAGCAGCTTCTGAAAGAAGGAAAGGATCACACGGAGAAAGACGTTGCCTTTCATACCGCTATCGGCATGAGCAGCGGCAACATCGTCGTTCCCCGTCTGATCCCGGTGATCAATTCTTCCATCCCGCTCTTTATCGATCTGACCGGAAGCGAACTGCGCCGGGAGACCATCGAGACGCACCGGGAGATCGCGGAGGCCATCGCCTCACACAATCCCACCCGGGCACATGACGCCATGTATCTGCACCTGGTCTACAACCGGAGAAGGCTCTGACCTACAGCAGCGCCATGGCGATGGTCCCCGCGGTCAGAAGGAGAAGGCCCACAGCCTCTCTCTTCCCCAGTTTCTCCTCGAATACAAAGTAGGAAAATACCACCGTCACCAGTACGCTTAACTTATCCACGGGCGCCACCACACTGGCCGGTCCCTCCTGGAGCGCCCGGTAGTAGCACAGCCAGGACGCCCCGGTTGCCACCCCGGAAAAGCAGATAAATGCCAGCTCTTTTTTCCCGATCCTGCCTGCTTCTTTCTGCTTTCCGGTCACAAACACCATCAGCCAGGCCATGACCAGCACCACACAGGTACGGATGGCGGTTCCCAGGTTGGACTCCACACCTATGATACCGATCTTACCCAGGATCGCAGTCAGACTGGCAAAAAATGCAGAGCCCGCCGCGTAGAGGAACCATCCTCCTTTGCTTTTCTCCGGCTCTTTTACATCCTTCTTCTCGATCATCAGAAAAATTCCCGCAGCAATCACAATTACCGCAGCCGCTTTCGGAAGCGAAATTCCCTCGTGCAGAAAGATCAGCGCCAGGATAATCGTAAGGACCGTGCTGGATTTGTCAACCGGCACCACCTTATTGACGTCCCCGATCTGCAGAGCCTTAAAGTAGCACAGCCAGGACGCCCCGGTGGCCGCGCCGGAGAGAACCAGAAACAGAAACGTCTCCGGGCTAATCGACGTGATCTGGTCCCAGGAACCTGCCACAAATACCATAAGCCATGAAAAAATAAGGATCACCACTGTGCGCACAGCCGTCGCCACCGTGGAGTCCGTCTTTCTGATCCCGCACTTTGCCAGGATCGAAGTCACACCCGCAAAAAACGCAGAGCCTGCTGCATACAAAAGCCACATTTTCTATGCCTTCTTTCAAATATATCTTTTCAGATCATTCATCACATCCGCCAGTGTGATGGATTCCAGTTCCCGCTCCATTGCTTTCTGCACCTGCAGAAGCTTATCGTCCAGGATATTGTGGATGTTCCTGCCCACCGGGCAGTTGGGGTTGGGATTCTCATGAAAATGGAATAGCGTATTCTCCTCAATGCACTCCACAGCCCGGTACACATCCAGAAACGTGATCTCCTCCGGCTTTTTTGCCAGAGCCGCCCCGCCGGTTCCCCGCTTCACCTCGATCAGCCCTGCATCTCTGAGCTGTGAGAGGATTCTCCGGATCACAACAGGATTCACATTGATGCTTCCCGCCAGAAAATCACTGGTTATCTTATAATCATTTTTAAAATTCTCCATACAGGCCATCATGTGTATAGCGATCGTAAATCTGCTTGAAATCTGCATAATATCCGCGCCTCCTTTCTTTACCTTCCCGATCCGACCTCGATGAGATTCCCGTCCGGATCATAGAAGCGGACAATTTTCTGTCCCCACGGATGTTCTGTCAGCCGGTTCACATACTCGACTTTTCCACCGGATCTTTCCATTTTCTCCAGTTTTTCCACAAACGAGTCCATGTTATTCTCCTCAAAATAAAGCTCTGCAGCATGATTCCGGAAGATCACCTTCCCGCCGACTGCTTCTTCCCACACCGGAGCCGACTGCAGGACAAGCCCTTCGGTCATAATCACTTTATCTCCGCCGTCCAGTATCACATCCAGACCGAAAAGATCGTGATAAAAACGCTTCGACCGTTCCATATCCGTCACCGCGATCAGTACATTTTTTAACTTCATAAATCCTGTGTCCTTTCATCTTTGTTCTCAAACACATCTGTACAGTTATTGAACGTCTGTACAGTATTGAACGTTGTACAGCTATTAATCTACGAAGATATTATACGTTTTTCTTTTCGGTTCCACAATGGTTTCCTCATTCTCCTTTCCCGTTTTTTCATGAAGCGTTTTTTCATGCGTTTTTTCCATATCCTGCCGCGTTTCCGATCTCCACAACCCTGGTGGCGATCTTCTCCCGGAACCTGCGGTCATGCTCTGTCACAAGCATCGTCGGCTGATAACGCAGGATCATATCCTCGATCTGGATCCGTGAAAACACATCAATATAGTTGAGCGGCTCGTCCCACAGATAGAGATGGGCGGGCGTCATCAGAGACGCTGCGATCAGCGCTTTCTTTTTCTGCCCCTCCGAGTAATCCTCCATGGACTTTGTAAACTGCTCCCGCCCAAAATCAAGCTGACGCAGAATCGCACAGTAAAGGCTCTCCGGAAGATTTCTCTCCCGGCAGAAGTCTGCGATACTCCCCCGCAGGAAAGAAGTATCCTGGCTCACACGGGAGATGACAAGCCCTGACGCCAGGGTGATCCGCCCGGTTTCCTCCCATGACATCTCCCCGCCTTCTCCCGAAGCAGCCAGAATGGCTCTCATAAGACTGGATTTCCCGCACCCGTTGGCTCCGTGAAGGAATACCCGCTCCCCCTGCCGGATCTCAAGATCAAGATCCCGGAACAGCGGTTCTCCTGCATCCCGGTACCGCATGCCGAATTTCTCTGTCCGGACGAGCACCTCCTTCCGGTGGATGAGGGGAGTCAGCTTCAGTTCTGCCGGATTCTCGATATCCTGCAGAAGACCTTCCTTTTCCTCGATCTCTCTTTGCATCCGAACCTCCATATTCCGGACCCGGCTCTGCATCTTCTTTGTCTTTGCCCCGATATAAGCCCTTGTTGCCTTGCAGCGGTCATGCTCTTTTACCGGGTCGAAACCGATCTTTGTACTCTCATTTTTCTCCGCCCATTTTTTATTCTCTGCAGCAGCTTTCTTCAGCTTTGATATCTCCCGCAGATGCTTCTCATTTTCTCTGCGCGCGAAACTGTCCCTGCGCAGTTTGTTTTCCTCCCATGTTGTAAAATTCCCCTGCTGTACCTCGATGGTGCTCCGGTTCAGCACAAGCATATGGTCCACGCAGGCATCCAGAAGCGTCCGGTCATGGGACACGAGGATAAATCCTTTCTTCACGGAAAGGTACTCCTGTATCGTCTCCCGCGCCTGCCCGTCCAGATGATTCGTGGGCTCATCCACCAGAAGGAATTCATTTTCCCCGGCGAAGAGCACTGCAAGCATGACTTTTGTCTGCTCCCCGGGACTCAGCGTCCCAAACGGACGGTACAGCACTTCTGCATCCACACCGAGCCGGTCCAGCTCGCAGATCACGCGCCATTCCTCACAAAACGGTTTCCACCGCTCCGCAAGTTCTGCCGCCCTGCGCTCCATATCCCCTGCTTTTATCTGATAAGGAAAATAATCGAATCGGATACCTGTACGGATCGTTCCCTGGTATTCATAATCTCCCATCAGCAGGCGCAGAAAAGTCGTCTTTCCTTTGCCGTTTCTCCCTGCGAATCCCAGTTTCCAGTCTGTATCAAGCACAAGAGACACCCGGTCGAAAATGAGATCCGGGCTCCCCTCATAAGAAAAAGTAAGATTGTTTACCTGAATCTGTGACATACACATCCCTCCCTGCAGGCTGCCAGAAGGATGTGCATTTTTCCTGTGCCGGACCTCACCGCAGGATCCGCCTGAGCACAATATCCCGCTGAATTTCCGCACAAAAATAAGAGGCTGTGAAGAGCACATCCGTTTTGACAGCATAAAACAAATATCCCCCGTACCGGGTGATATCATGATCTGGTCTCATGCTTTCAAAAACAGATTATCTCTTCATCTTTCCACCTCTCTCCTCATTATCTGCCATGATTCTACCTCACATACGCCGACAAGTCAAGCAGAAAATTCATCGGGTCATCCAGTCAAGAAAGGCGGCGAGCAGGAGCATGATCAGCGGGACGATATATTTCCGTGGGTGGTGCCAAAGATCGCTCTCTGTCTTCCAGCCCCGGATCGGATGTCTCCATTCCAGAATAACCGAGAGAACAGCTCCGGACAGGGCGAACAGTATGACCGTTCCCCCATGGAGCCACATGTTTCCGCCATTGAGGATCTGCCAGCCACATAGATAAATCCCCGAGACAACACCGTTGACCGCAAAAAGAAACAGACAGTATCTTCTTCCAAACCATCGGGACTGTCCGGGAAGGGCGCGGACCGCCCGCTCCAGATCCGGGTCACAGGACAGCAGCGTACACAGCGGCGTATTCAGACAGAGCACCGAAAGACCGAAGGGAAACATATTCATTCCCGGAATCTGGCGAAACAGCAGGGGCAGAAAAACGGCGAACGCACACAGTCCCGCGGTATTGACAAGATAATTTTTGTTTGCCATCAGATATCGTATCAGATAAACAGCTATATTCCCGCGCCCTGATCTTCGCCGGGCTGTTTTCTCCGCCGAGGCGGCATTGTAAAAGTCAAAGGCGTCTGCAGAACGCAGATACACCGCCGCAGCCGCGATGCTCAGCAGCGCCGTCACCAGAACAGGTACAATCCGTCGCGTCAACAGAAGCACTGCCAGAATGCCCGCACTCCAGAGAAGTGGAAGAACAATATGGTATTTCCGCCACATCCTGTATACCGCTGCCGATACAGTACACGCCATACAGCCGCAGAGCAAAGCTGTCAGCATATCCGGGCAGCTCCACTTTGCGACCGCCGAAAACAGCGCCCAGACCGGCAGTGTTTTTGTGATCAGGGCATGCATTCCCAGCACAGTCACATAGAAGAACACAAACCGGCGGTTCTCATAAGGCAGCACAAGCATCCCCTGCACCGTCTCCATATGCCGACGCCCGGCAAGCGTCTGCCACATGGCGGATGCAGCCACAAATACGGATGCCAGCCAGAGGACAGGCGGAGCAATTTCCAACTGTACTTCCATCCCCCGGACCGCTGCGAATACGATTACAGCCACCGCCAGGCTTTTGCTGATGCTTTCATACTTTGCGCCAAAGAGCTGCTTTGAGAGAGCCTTAAACATTTTCATCGCCAGAGAGCACCTCCCGGATATGTCCGGCGGCAATTTCGGCGCCGGTGAAACTCCTGCTGATCCTTCCATGTTCCAGAACAAGAACCCGGTCAGAGGTCAGACAGATGCTTTCCAGGATATGGGAAGAAAACAGAATCGTCCCGTATTCCCGGTAGCCACTCATGAGCTGATATAAAAACTCCGTGCTCTGGAAATCCAGGCCATTGACCGGTTCGTCCAACAGCAGAAGTTTCAAACGCAGGGCAAATGCCGTGATCAGATACGCTTTTTTCCGATTTCCCGTGGACAGCTCCTTCAGAAGAACATCGGTATAATTTTCAAAATGAAAACCTTTCACCAGATAAGAGACATCCGGGAGCGGCACACCGTAGGACGCCGCCGCATACGCAAGATATTCCCGGAATGTAAAATACTGAAAGGATCTGTCTTCTGCAAAGACAACGTAACGGCTGCGCTTGAAGTTTTCCTTCCGGAATGAGAAAGATTGTCCCTCCCATTCAGCACGTTCCAGACAGTACCCCGGCAGGAGCCCTGCCAGAGTTTTGATAAAGGTCGTTTTCCCGGCTCCGTTTAATCCGATCAGGCCGATCACCTCATTTGTGCCCAGCTCCAGGGAAAAATCAGAGAGCACCGGATGGCCGGAGTCATACCAGACATTCAGATTTTTCAGAAAAAGAAGAGAGCTGCCATCCATCATATATCACCTCCGGCTGTCTTTCTCCTGAATATTCTTCTCCTGACTGCTCCTGTCCCTGTTCTGATCGTCTCTGCTTTGATCGTCTCTGCCTTTTTTCCAGAGAGAATGTGCTGAAAGCAGCATGGCAGCGCTGAGAAAAACGTACAGCAGTGCAAACGGGATATTCAGCGTGATAATGCTGAAAACCAGACATACAAGAAACACAATGCCGAGTGTCAGACGGGTATAAAAATGACGCATAGTAAAATCCTCCTTGCTGTTGAATATTGGATGGTTCTTTCTATGCGTCAATCTTACATCA
The DNA here is from genome assembly GCF_002160525.1 of Lachnoclostridium sp. An169. Lineage (GTDB taxonomy): Bacteria > Bacillota > Clostridia > Lachnospirales > Lachnospiraceae > Mediterraneibacter > Mediterraneibacter cottocaccae. Next base: position 47,459 of record NZ_NFKT01000009.1, on the reverse strand, counting down.
TATCAGGTCTGTCTGCGGAGCTGTCCGCAAACTGCAGGATTTTGACTGCGAACAGTTCTGTATTTATTCGTCAACGGAAAACGTCACCGTTACATCACCGTCTCCAAGCGCAGTCTCCCAGCCGGTCAGATCGTCAATTCTTCCCAGCCTTGTATAACTCCAGGAATTCGAGCCGTAAAACATAACAATCTGATTGCCCTGATACAGCACGATATCTCCTGCCTGTGTTGTTGTCTGCCTGTTGCTTGTGGGAAGGTTCGTCCCCAGAGATCCCACTTTTTCGAAACCGGAATAATCACTCATCTGAATGGTGACAGGATTCTCTTCCATCATCTCTACCAGAGCGTCCACGGCTCCATTGCTTTCCAATGTGGCGGTAAAACGGCTGCCGCCAACCTCCACAATCATTTTTCCGTCCATATTCTCTTCCTCCACAGTATCATCCTCTGCAGCATTATCTTCTGCAGTATTATCTTTGGCAGTAATATTCTCTGCGTTCCCATTTTCTGTCTGCTGCGCCTTCTCTGTTTCATCAGCAGCTGTGGCGGATCCAGCCGGAGCTGCGTCCGGAACAGAATCCTGATTACGCTCCATCTGTCCGCCGCCTGCACAGCCTGACAGTCCGACAGTAACAGCACACACAATACCAAGCATCTTAAGAATATGTTTTTCCATCATGCAGCCCTGCCTTTTCGATACTTCCTACATACTTTCTTTCAGAATCTCTTTCACTTCATCCCGGTCAAGGACTTTATATCCGCCCTGCCTGTTCCTCCCGCAGTCTGGAAATTTCCTCTTCCATAGCTCTCTGCCGTTCCATATGCGCCATCATAACAGCAAACATCAGGATCAGGTCAAGAAAGATCCATGTCATCAGTTCATCATCAGAGAACCGGATAACCGTCTGTTCCGACAGGGATACCAGACCCAGGAGACTGAAGGCAGTGACCATTGCCGCAGGGCGCATAAGACCGTTCTCCCCCGTCGCTCTGTCTCCGACCTCATCCCGGTTCTTTCGAAGCGTATGCCGGAAAGCCACAGCATACGTGATCATGACAAGACGGACGAGCAAAAGCGCTGCGTAGTACTCCATGCAGTCTGACCGGAGAAAACGTGGTGAACCAAAAAGAACACCCAACCATGCTGAAATAAGGAAATCCCACAGCGCAATGCCGAGTTCATAGAAAAATGCAAAGAACAGGAGCATCCGAAGACCTGCTGCCTGTCCGTTTTTCTGCCGCAGGCAGCAGAGAATCAGGCAGATCAGCGCTGCCTCCAGCGCACTGCCTGCAGCAGGCGCAGCTCCCAGTACCACAGGGATCGTAACAATCAGCCCTGCTGCCACCCCCGCCTGTTTGCCCGCTTTTCCTGGGTAAGTATGAATTCCCCTGCTTCCGGCATAAACCCGGTCAGTCAGGATCGCCGTGAACATGAGTCCCAGTATGACCCGTATTTCGTTTGTCAGAAAATATGCTATAACTTCTACCCATCCCATCATATGCGGCTCCCCCAGAAACGGTTGATCTGCTCCCGGACTTCCTGCACATGTGACCGGCTGATGGGAAGCTCCTCGCCATTTTTCAGTACCGCCATACCTCCGCTGATCCGCATGACATGGATCAGATTGACTATACAACCCCTGTCGATGAAAATGAATTCTGTATTATCCAGTTCTTCATAGACCTTCTGAAGACTTTTTCTGACCTTTGACACACCTCTTTCTGTAATAAAACAGGAATTTTTCCCATCGCGTACTATATAACAGATATCCCGGTACGGGATCCTCTCCATCCGGTTTCCCGTCTGAATCAGGTACTCTTTCCCGCTCTCCAGGCTGATCAGCCGGGCAGCCTCCGCCACCGCAGGCGCAAGCCGCGTCTCCAGTTCATTTTTTGGGACGTATCGGAAGATGGACAGTTCAAAAGCGTCGATGGCATACTCCAAATGAGATGTCGTAAAGATTATCCGCACGTTCGGAAGATACCTCCTGATCTTCTCTGCCATCTCCATCCCGCTTAATTCCGGCATCTCGATATCCAAAAGGAGCAGATCGTAAAAGTAACCATCGTCTGCAATGTCAGAAAGCAGGTTCCGGCTCTGTGTATAAATGGTGATCTCAAAACTGCAGCCGCATTTCTGCAGTGTTTCACGCGCGATTTTCTCACAGGCAAGGGCTGCCCCTTTTTCATCGTCACATACCGCTGTCTTTATCATGTCTGTTTTCCCCAATACAATAAACTTTCTTTGCAGCTTTTTTACCTATCCTCTTTCGCTGCCAGATAAGTATACCATACGTCAACCACAATCAGCACGCATAATATTCCCAGGGAAACTGCCAGACATGCATCGTCCTCCGCCAGAAAGCATGCGATAATCATGCAGATTCCGCCAACAATGAACGAAATTCCCCCGAAGCGCTGGCATTTCTTCCATACAGTCTCGTTTTTCATACTCCATTTCGTCCGCAGCCCTGCCACCGAGTTCATCCGCAGCTTCGGCATCACATTTCCCAGGACAATCATTCCTGCACCGAAAACAGTAAACAGGATCTGACTGTTCCCGAACGGCACGTCCCCCAGATCTTCCACCTGATTAAAATCCGTATAGAGGAAAAAGCAGGTCATTACATCAAAGACGGCAAGGCTCGCAAGTCCTGCAATCACCGTCACCTTCTCGTTATTTTTCCCATCTTCCTCATTCTTTCCCGCAGCCTGCGCCACAACAAGCATGACTGCGCCGAAGATAATCGTTACCACCGGGAATATCAGTGTCTCGAATTTACTTCCCCATCGGGTCACTGTTCCGTCAGCACCGTAATGCGCCGGAATCTGCTCCGGCAGAAACGGCAGCGCAATAAGCACAAGCACCAATGGCAGAAACATAAGAATAATATAGTAAACTGCTTTTCTGTTTTTCATGTCAGATCTCCTCCCTGTTTCCATCACTTTTTAAGTTTCTTTCCTGTTTCAGCTTCGGGCTTTCTCCGGCAGATTTTCCTCACTCCCCTGTTCTTCCCGCAGTTTTGTAATCCACATGATTGTCTCATCCAGAATCGAAAGATTAAGCTCATAGTAAATAAAATTCTTGTAGCGGGTCTCATAGATCAGATCCGCTTTTTTGAGCTTTGCCAGATGATAGGATAAAGCCTGGGGCGTCATATTCAGGGCATGGGCAAGATCTCCGGAGCTGATCCTTCCTTCTTTCAACTTCATCAGAATATTCCGCCGGGTTTCATCCGCAAGCGCAGCGAGCACCTCATGTACAGCCATTGACATCACTTCCTTATCTTTATTTTCTTAATCTTCATCAGCTTTACAAATATTATCGGACACTATCCGTCTCTGGATCTGCCACCAGGTATTTCAAATTTTCTTTAAACAGATTATAGGAAAACAAAGCACCAATGTCAACAGGTATTTAAAAATATTTTTAAACAGTTTTCGCTATCCTTTTCTTCTGTCCGAAAGTTATACATAATAGAAGGGTAAAACGTTTTGAACTTCATTACCGGGAAAGGGGATTGCTGTGGAGACTGATTTTCTGCTGATCCGAAAAATGAAAAAAGGCGACGACAGTGCTTTTGAAATCTTTGTCCGCAGATACTACGAAGACATTCTTCGATACTGTATGTATCACTGCGGGGATTCCGGTTACGCCGAAGACCTGACCCAGGAGACTTTCGTGCGCTTTTTCGCCGGGCTCCCCCGATACCGTCATATAGGAAAGGTCTTAAACTACCTGTACACCATCGCCGGGAATCTCTGCCGGGATTATCATAAGAAGACCCGTGATATTCCGACAGATCCGGCGGACGGCTTATTTCTCTCCGAAGGAGCCGGATTTTCATCCGGGGACAGCTTTCCCTCTTCCGGAGACAGCATAACCGACCGTCTGCTCATCCGCCAGGCTCTTGAACAGCTTCCCGATGAGCTCTTTGAAGTGACCGATATGTATTATTTCCGGGAAATGAAAGTGTCGGAAATCGCCTCTGCCCTTCATATCGGACTGCCCCTTGCAAAATACCGTCTGCGCCATGCCAGACAGGAACTCAAAAAACTTCTCACCCGAAAGGAGGATACAAAAAATGATGCGGACTGATATCTCGAAAATGCTTGAACAGTACAAACAGGATACCACTGCCATTCCGCAGGAAGAAAAGATCTGCGAGACCATCTCGGCGTCAAAGGACCGTTTTTTTAAGGAAGAGGAACATACCGTCCTCTCCCGGCGTTCATTCCTGTATATCCAGTTCCGGCTGATCCGTAAGCGCTGGTGGCTCCTGCAGGGTATGATACTGCTTCTGCTCTGGATGCTTATTCCTCTGGCAGATCAGAGCCGATATATATACCGGAGCATGGGGGTGGCGTCATCCCTGTTCGTCATCCTGCTCATCCCGGAGCTGTGGAAGAACCGGACCAACCAGTGCATGGAAGTAGAGTCCGCCGCCTACTATTCTCTTCGGCAGATCTATGCGGCGCGGATGCTCCTCTTCGGGATCGCGGATACAGCGCTTCTCACCGTATTCTGCACGGCGGCGGCACTCTCACTGGAAATCTCACTGACCCGCCTGCTGACACAGTTTCTGTTTCCCATGACGGTCACTGCCTGCATCTGCTTCGGGACCCTCTGCAGCAGACGGATGTTCAGCGAGGAGTTCTCCGTTGGCATGTGTATCATCTGGTGCGCAGTATGGTGGTTTATCATCCTGGATGAGCGGATCTACACAGTTCTTACCACTCCTGTATGGATCGGGCTTTTCGCAGGGGCGGCGGCATTTCTCATCTATGCCGTCCGCCGCTCGGTCCGGCAGTGTTCTTCCGTCTGGGAAGGAATCGCCGGATACCAAATTTAAAGAATCGCATGATATGAAATATAAAAGCATTTAAAACACCCGCTCAACGACAAATTCAATGACAACTATAGAGGTAACAGATAATACAACGACAACTATGGAGGTAACGGATGGAACTGAAAATAATGAATCTGACAAAACAATTCGCCGATCTCACTGCAGTGGACCACATCAGCCTCACCATGACAGAAGGCGTATATGGTCTGCTCGGTGTGAACGGTGCAGGAAAAACGACGCTCATGCGGATGCTCTGCACGCTGCTCACGCCCACAGAGGGGAAGATCACCTTCAATGGAAAAGATATCTTCCTCATGGATGGGGACTACCGTAAAATACTGGGATACCTGCCTCAGGAGTTCGGGTTTTACCCTGAATTTACCGTAAATGATTACCTGCTCTACATTGCCTCTCTCAAGGGCATCCGTCCGGCAGTAGCCAAAAAGCGGGTTCGGGAACTGACGGTAAAGACCGGACTTTCAAAGGTATCCGGCAGAAAGATGAAGAAACTCTCCGGGGGAATGAAGCGCCGTGCCGGCATCGCCCAGGCCATGCTGAACAACCCGAAGATCCTCATTCTGGATGAGCCCACCGCCGGTCTGGACCCGAACGAGCGCATCCGCTTCCGCAACCTGATCAGCGAGCTCTCTGAGGACCGTCTGGTGCTCCTCTCCACCCACATCGTATCGGACGTGGAATATATAGCGAACGATATACTTTTAATGAAAGACGGAGGGATTCTCCACCGCGGAACCGCTGCAGACCTGATCCAATCCATGCCGGAAACAGTATGGAGGTGCTTCGTGGAGAAATCAAAAGTCTCCTCCTTCATGAAAAAATACAAAGTATCCAACATCCGCTCCGAGCCTTACGGGGCTCAGCTTCGGATTATTTCCGGGGAAAAGCCTCTCCCTGACGCTGTCGAAGAAGAGGCCTCTCTGGAAGATGTATTTCTCTATTATTTTGGTGAAAAGGCTGGTGAAAATGATGCTGCTATTTGAAATCAAAAAAGTTCTCTCCAAACCGGTAAATAAGATCGCCCTCCTCATCCTTGCCATTACGCTTGCCGTGGTCAGCTATTTTGCTGTCATCAGTGTTTCCTATACGGATGAAAACGGCAGTTCATTCAGCGGTCCCGCAGCAGCAGTCCGTCTGCGCGAAGAGAAAAATAAATGGGCGGGCCGTGTAACCGAAGATGTGTTAAAAAAAGTCCTGCAGGAGAACAGCCGGATCAATCAGTCTCCGGAATACCTCTCCACTGACGTGACCCAGAATAACATCGCCTATTCCGAAAAACAGGGCTTCTCAGACATCCGCGAGATGATCAACTTTGCTTTTTCCGACTTTCAGGAGTATGACTACTACCGGGCAGACAAGGTCAGTGAATCCGAGGTCGGAAAGCTCTATGAAAACCGGATAGAAAGCCTGAAGACCTGGCTTTCATCGAATGGTATCAGCGAGCGCTGGTCACAGGCGGAGAAAGACTACCTGATCCGGCAGTTTGATGCGCTGGACACGCCTTTATACTATGAATATTCCGACGGGTGGCGCTCCCTTCTTGAGTATGCGCCCACTCTGATCATGTTCACCGTGCTGATCGCCGGTTTTCTCGTATCCGGCATCTTTCCCGGAGAATTCACGCTGAAGGCAGATTCCATCTATTTCTCCTGCCGTTTCGGGAGAGACCGTGCGGTCCGCGCCAAGATCGGCGCCGGATTCGTGATCGTATCCGCAGTTTACTGGATCATGATTCTCGGCTACTCCCTGGTCGTCCTGCTCTCTCTGGGTGCAGGCGGCGGCGGATGCGCCATCCAGGCGGGCAGGGGCTGGAAAAGCTTTTACAACATTACCTGTTTCCAGGAATATCTGCTGACCATCTTCGGCGGATATGTAGGAATCCTGTTTGTACTGGGACTTGCCATGCTCATCTCCGCCAAGACCCGCTCCGCTGTATTTGCCGTGACGATCCCTTTTATCATCCTGTTCGTGCCCTCCATCCTCACAAGTATGAATATTCTCACCGGGGTTCTGGGTTTCTTTCCCGACCAGCTTCTGCAGATTCCCTCTGCGGTAAGCAGTTATAACCTGTTGGAAATCGGCGTTTTTGTCACAGGAGCCGTGCCTGTTCTCTTTGTCCTGTATCTGATCCTGTATGGAGCGCTGCTCCCGGTCACATACCGGCTGTACCGGAAAAGCGAACTGCGGTAAACCTGTACAGTCGCTGAATGGATTATAAAAGATAAGGCTGCCCATGAAAGAATCATGTCCCGGATGGGATCATATATCCTGTCATGCGGCAGCCCTGTAAAAGGATTGTCTTGAGTTTAATATTCTATGCAATCTTACTTTTTAAATTGTCTACTTCCTTTTTCAGATCAAGAACCATCTGTAAAAGCAAAGCTGAATTTTCATTTTCAAGGTTCTTAATGCGATAATATTGTTCCAGTTCTTTATAATTCGCTTGCAACCTGTCTAATCGTTTTTCTAAAAAGCCCTGCACACGATCCAGTTCTTCCAAAACCGTATTCTCAACTTCCCGGATCGTTACCTGCATTTCATCAAAACGCTGATCCACTCCGTCAAGACGTCCGTCTATTCCGTCCAGACGCTGATCCACTCCGTCAAGACGTCCGTCTATTCCGTCCAGACGCTGATCTACTCCGTCAAGACGTCCGTCTATTCCGTCCAGACGCTGATCTACTCTGTCAAGACGTCCGTCTATTCCGTCCAGACGCTGATCTACTCCACCTAACTGTGTTTCCAGAGGTTTTAATCTTTCATCCAGAACTTTTGATATAGCCAGTATATCTTCCCGAGTCAATGCCATTCTTTTCCCTCCCTTCGTACAATCTTTATACAATCCTCTCCTTTGGTATCCTTACTTTATCACCTTTGCACTCCCATGTCCAATAAAAATAATATAAATAAAATTAATTATCTGTATTTTCCTCCCGATATTCCAGTATATCCCCCGGCTGACAGTGCAGTTCCCGACATATGGCGTCAAGGGTGGAAAACCGGATTGCCTTCACACGCATAATCACGCAAACTGGCTGTTATACAGTTCCGCATAAGCCCCTTTCGCACCAAGCAGTTCCCGGTGGTTTCCCTTCTCTATAATGTCTCCGTTCTGCATGACAAGAATCAGGTCGGCATCGACAATCGTAGATAACCGGTGGGCGATCACGAAGCTGGTGCGCCCGCTCATCAGCGCTTTCATCGCCTTTCCGATCTCCATCTCCGTCCTTGTATCCACGCTTGACGTAGCTTCATCGAGGATCAGAATGGGCGGGTCGCACAGGAATACCCGGGCAATGGTCAGTAGCTGCCTCTGCCCTGCGGAAATATTTTCCGCATCGCCGCTGAGCACGGTATCATACCCTTTTGGCAGCGTCCGGATAAAGAAATCCGCTCTGGCCGCCTTTGCAGCCGCAACAATCTCCTCCCTGGATGCATCCGGACGCCCGTATGCGATATTCTCCGCCACTGTTCCCTCGAAAAGCCAGGTATCCTGCAGGACCATTCCGAAATTTCTCCGCAGTCCTTCGTAGGACATCTTCCCCGTATCCACGCCGTCCAGACAGATCGTACCGCCGTTTACCTCGTAGAAACGCATCAGCAGGTTGATCAGCGTGGTCTTTCCGGCTCCCGTGCTTCCCACTACCGCAATCTTCTCGCCCGGCCGGGCCTGGAAGCTGATATCCTTCATCAGCATCTTATCCGGCGTATAACCGAAACGCACATGCCGGAATTCCACGCTTCCATCTGCCTGGCTGACCACACTGGGCTGTTCCGGATCTCTGCGGATCTCCTTTTCATCGAGAAGTTCAAAGATCCGTTCCACCGATGCAATGGACGACTGCAGGGAATTGATCATATAGGCAGCTTCCGTCAACGGCTCCGACGCCTGATACACATACTGGAAAAATGCCTGAAACACACCCACCGTCAGCACACCGTCCAACAGCAGTTTTCCTGCCATCACCGCGATTACCGCCTGTCCCAGACGATTCACAAGACGGATAAACGGGTTTACCGCATTCATCATAAAATCCGCTTTCCGGGAAGCCTCCGCCAGTTCTTCCACCGCTTCACGCATATCCCGGGTACTGGTTTCCTCCAGATTAAACGCCCTGATCACCGTGCGCCCGCTGTATGATTCCTCCACCTGTCCGGTGACACGGCTGACCGCCTGCTGCCTTAACATGGCGTAGCGCAGCGTCTTTGCCGCAAAAAGTTTTGTGGACAGAAGAGCCAGCACCGTAAAGAGCAGAAATGCAAACGTCAGTCCCACATGGAACCGGAACATCATGATCAGGGAACCGACCACCATCCCCACTGCGGTAAACAGTTTCAAAAGCCCGGTCTGCATCACCTCGGACATCTTATCCAGGTCATTGGTGACACGGCTTAAAATCTCGCCCGTTCTGTGATTGTCGTAGTAGGACAGCGGGAGGCGGTCCAGTTTCCGGCTGATCTGTGTCCGCAGTTCCAGGCTCAGACGTTCCGCAAAGCTTGCCATAAGGAAACTCTGAAATGTATAGAAAATCCCCGTCGCCGTATAGATCGCAAAAAGAATCAGGATCTCTCTGCCCCCGTGTTCCCACGTCACCTGAAACGGGCTCTCCCCTGAAACCGCCTCCCGGATTTCCCTCCAGAGAAGGTCCACGATGCCAGCACTGTAGACCGGAGCCGCCACAGAAAGTATGGTGTAGAATATCACACTGATAAAAACAATAATCAGACGGATTCTCTGTCTTCCCATGGTATTCCACAGCCGGGCCACCGTTTTCAGGGCATTGTCCGGCACTGCATACTCCATTTCATCACCGATCACCGTATTTTCACTCATACTTTTCCGCCTCCCTTCATCTGTGAATCCGCAATTTCCCGGTAAACCGGGCAGGTTTTCATCAGTTCCTCATGTTTTCCGATGCCCGCGATCCGTCCCTCGTCCAGAACAATGATCTGGTCCGCATCCAGGATCGTGCTGATCCTCTGGGCGATAATCAGCACCGCCGCATCCTTTACCTCTTTTTTCAGTGCCTTTCTCAGAGCCGCGTCGGTCTTAAAGTCCAGGGCAGAAAAACTGTCATCAAAGATGTACAGATCCGCCTTCTTCATCAGCGCTCTGGCAATCGAGAGCCTCTGCTTCTGCCCGCCGGAGAAATTCGTCCCTCCCTGCGCCACATGGGCGTCCAGGGAATTTGAAAGACTGCCCACAAAATCCGCCTGGGCGACGGCAAGGGTATGCCGCATCTCCTCCTCAGAAGCTTCGCCGTTCCCGTGGTGAAGATTGTCAGCGATTGTCCCGGAGAACATCCATGCTTTCTGCGGCACGTAGGAAATGTGCTCCCTCAGTTCATGCTGGCTGATATCCCGCACATCGCATCCATCCACCCGCACGGTGCCCTCCGTTACGTCGTGGAGCCGCAGGAGAAGCTTTGCGATCGTGGATTTTCCGCTCCCCGTTCCGCCGATCACCGCCGTCGTCTCCCCGCGCCTGCACACAAAATTCAGATCTGTCAGGGCATTTTCATCCGCATCCGGGAAACGGAAAGTAACATGTTCAAAGCAGGCCGCATCCGCTGCGCTCCTATCCGTTTTCTCCTGCATCTTCACCGTTCCATCCTGAATCTCCGGCTCTTTTTCCAGCACTTCCTCGATTCTGCCGATGCAGACTTTCGCCCGGGGAAGAAGGATAATCACCATCTGAGCCATGATAATATAAAAGAGAATCAGGATCGAGTACTCCGTCAGTGCCGTAATATCGCCGATCTCCATGAAGCCTGCTCCGATCCGGTTTCCGCCAAGCCAAAGGATCGCCACGATACAGATGTTGATCACGAAAAACGCCGTGCTCTCCAGTCCCGCAAACAGAAGATTGGCGCTCACCGACGTCACCGCGTATTCTTCAAAGGATTTTCGCATCCTGCGCTCCTCGTCATGTTCTTTGTTAAATGCCCGGATCACACGGACTCCCGTAAGATTTTCCCGGAGTACCACGTTCATCCGGTCCAGAAGCTTCTGCAGCCTGCCGAAGATCGACGACGCCTTTCTCGTCACAAGAACGGCAAGCACGATAATCAGAACAGTAACACCGATCAGAAGGAATCCCATCACCCGGTCAATGGCGAATGCCATACCAATCCCCATGACACAGACTGCCGGAACCGGAAGAACCATCTGGATACACCACACAACAGACTGCTGAATGATATTGATATCATTTAATGTCCGGGTAATCATGGAACCGGTGCCGAACTGTTCAAAATCATGGGAAGAGAACGTCAGCGACTTCTCATAGACGGCATTTCTCATGTCCCGCCCGATCTTTGCCGACAGATCCGAGCACAGCCAGCTTCCGAGAAGCGCCCCCGCTCCCGCCAGCAGCGTCACGATAAGCATGGCAATGCCTTTTTGGATAATATATTCCAGGCTGCCGTTCTCCACACCGATATTGATCATATCCGCCGTCAGCCTCGGAACCACCAGCCCGCCCGCCACATCAAGGATCATGGCGAAAATGGTAAATATACAGAGTATCCGGTACGGTTTTAAAAACCGCAGTATCGTTTTCATGTCAGCTCCTCCAACATCTTTTTTACTCTTCTTTGAAAGTTCTTCACATATTTCCGCGAAAGCAGAATAAACATCGTTCTTTCTTCCGCCGTCATTTCCAGAAATGCTCCGTTTTCCACGTCCAGGATCGGACGGATCTTCTCCTCGACAAATGCTTTTCCCATGGCCGTCAGACAGATATGCTTATCCCGCCCGGTACTCTCTTCCAGATAAATAAACCCGTCCTTCTCCAACCTGCGCACGGAAGAGTTCACTGTCTGTTTGCTGATGTAGGCCTCCCGGCAGACATCTCTCTGAAGACATCCGTCCCCCTGTACACAGACCGTGTAGAGCACGGCAAGGGCACTGTCCGATATTCCCAGCTTCAGCGCAATATCGTGATAAAGCTCATCCAGCTCTTTATATAGACGGTTAAATTCCTGCACTTCTGATTCCTGATGCGCATCCATGATTCTTCCTCCTTAGTCCGATTTCGTACTTTTCTATAATAGTCCGATATCGTACTATTGTCAACATAACTTTGAAAACTTTTTGAAAATATAATGCAGACCGGTACACTTCATAAAAATCACATAAAAACCGGAAAAACCGTATTATATCCGAAAAACAGCACAGTATATTATAAAATATACTTTTATATTATTTTATATTGACTTATTCAAATTTCCGTGTTATGCTTCAAATATATTAAACAGTGTTAAAAGGTATTGTTTGGAGGTATGACATATGAGCCAGTTACTAACAAAATCAATAAAACTCTCAAGAGAAGACGCCATCTCACTGAATGAGATCGTCAGAAAAGATCCCCGGATCGAAAGGGGATTAAGCGAAGCACTCCGTATCTGTTATGAGGACGCGGCGATGAATATTCCCCAGTGGAAAACCGTTCTGGAAGAAGCAGAACATCTGGACTATTCCGGTGACAGCGCGGATGCATCAAGGGAATCCTCCACCATCTCGTTTCTGATCGGCGAGGATGTCTTTTCCCGGGTCCTCGCAAGTGTCAGAGAGCAGCTCGGATATGCGCGCCCGAGAGGGACATTTATCACCCGGCTGTGCATCAAGGCCGCAAGGTGTAAGCTCATCCGGGAGGCTTCTTCCTCTGCCGCTTCGGATAATCCTCCGCAGGACATTCCGCGCTCGGACAATTCGGCTGCAAACCGCATAATCCCGGGGCTTTCACTGGAGGAATTCAAAGACCTGGATGACACGGATGAAAAGCTGAATGCTATTTATAAAAAACTTCTTGAACTGCAGACTATTTTAACGAGGTGACTGATATGACAGATTTTCACGCACTTTATAAAGACGTACCCGGCAGACTGGAAAAGCTCCCGAAAGGCTATTTCCGCTTTTCCGATCTCTGCGACAATCCTCCCGCCGGACTGGGACGGATCTTCCGGAACGACGTGGCGGCAGGCAGATTTTCCGGTGTCCGCAGGGTGGATGCAGACTGCCGTTCCGTAGTATACGAAAAATATTAACCGCTTCATTTCTTTCCGTAATTTTAATCCGAAAGCTGCTCCTCTTTTCGCACCGGTGTGATATAATGTTTCTATCGAACCGGAAAATGAGATATACCGGAAAGCATTTGGCGAGGAATAATATTTATGATAATCAGAAAAGAGACTGAAAAAGACTATGAAGAAGTATACCGCCTGATAAAAGAAGCGTTCGCCACGGCGGAACATGCGGACGGCAATGAACAGGACCTTGTCGCCGCCCTGCGAAAGGGAGAATCATTTATCCCGGAGCTGTCTCTGGTTGCAGAGAAAGACGGCTGCCTGGCAGGACATATTTTATTTACCCGCGCACTGGTCGGTACAGACGAAGTGCTGGTTCTTGCCCCTCTGTCCGTAAAACCTGAATACCAGCGACAGGGAATCGGAAGTGCGCTGATCGCGGAGGGTCACAGAATCGCCGGAGAAATGGGATTCGAGTATGCTCTCGTCCTTGGAAGTGAACTCTATTACCCGCGGTTCGGATACGTTCCTGCAGAGCAGCTCGGAGTTGAAGTACCTGACGGCATGCCGTCTGCCAACTTTATGGCTGTCCGTCTCAGGGATGATGCCCGTCCCCTGCACGGAGCCGTCACCTATGCGGAAGAATTCGGAATATAACCCGACTTGGCAGGAATATGGATCGGATTTGCCTGATATCAGATAATTAATAGGAGGAATTCTGACATGTATGCACTCTTAATATTAAACTTCATCTGCCCTTTTGTTATGGTTCTGGTCGGATGGCTGCTAAAGAAGCACCCCGCCTCAGATATGGATAAAAGCAGCGGGTATAATACCCCTGCTGCAAGGAGATCCAGAGAACGGTGGGATTACGCCCAGAAGACTGCACCGGACATTTTTATCTCTCTGGGAAAATATGCTTTCCTGGCGGAGATCATCGCGAATCTGATTTTTCTTATTATGCGGTGTGATCCCCTGCTTTCTGTGGCGGTCGGCGAGTGTATCGGGATCATATTTGTCATTGCAGGATTCTTTTACACAGATTCCAGAATCAAGGGCAAATTTGGAGACACCGGAGAGTTATGATGAAAGGCAGGGAGAGGAAGGGCGGTATTTCAGTTGCCCTTCTCTTATCCTGCCTTTTTCATGAATCGTTAAAATATCCTGTCAATCTGCTGTTTCATGTACAATACGGCATTCTTTTTTCCAACAGGCGATTCCATACAGATGAACAGTCTCTATCCCATTCTGTTTTAATTCATCCGCATATCGTTTTTCTCGGATCTGCTGCAGGGCTCTGTGGCACGCTTTGTCATATGACTGATTTTCTGCATATTTTACTTCAATCACACACCCAGTCTTTTCCTCCGGGATTTCAATCAGGATATCACTGTAACCATCTCCGGACTCTGCATTAGATCTGACAATCCAGTCGGGCTGATTTCCAAGGATCCCCAATAATACGCCATGATAAAATTATAGTAAAATCCTTCCGTGCGGATTTCTGCAAAATTTTCAATTCCAAATCGAAAAAACAGCAAAGCAACCGCCGGTTGCGCAATAGTTGGTAGCGCGCAACCGGCTTTCTGCGTTATAATCCTGGTGAAAGATGATACATCCGCACACGGACCAGGAAAGGAGGTGCCTCATATGGCACTGGGAGATAACATCCGCGAAAGACGCACACAGTTGAAAATGTCTCAGGAATATGTGGCCGGGCAGCTCGGGATCAGCCGGCAGGCGGTAGCAAAATGGGAGGCGGGAAAAAGCGAACCTTCCGCTGCAAATCTTGCAGAGCTTGCCGCCCTCTTTGAAATGAGCATCGGGGAACTTACCGATCCCGAAAAATACACGCGGGAACAGGAAGCACAGCAGAAGAAATTAAAAGAAGCACAGAGGAATTCGAAAATGCATGTCGGCCGGGCAGCTTCATACATTTTTCTCAACGCCGGATGGGACGGCTATTCATCCGGACTGTACAGCGACCTCCCCTGTTACTGGCTTGCATTTATCGGAATCGGTCTTGTACTGCTTTTCTGCACTTCCTTGGACATGTATAAAAAACAGAAGATGGAAAAACTGCAGGCTGTTCTCGGTGCAGCCACACTGTTTTCCATCTTCTTTCTCCCGGGACTGATCCCTGCGGGATCAACCGGATTCAGATATTTTCTCTCCGATCTCGCCACCGCAGCGTGCCTGATCGCACTGAATCTGAAGTACTGGCGCCACATCTGGCGATCAAAGTAAAACTTTTATTTTCTCAGCACCGGGGTGCCTCCTGCGGGGACCCCGGCAAAATCCCAGACCTCCCCGCTCCATCCCAGGTCATCGGTATAGAAGGCTTTCTCTCCTGCCCTGATGTCTGAAACAGACAGTATTCTTGTCTCATTTCCTGCATTCCTGCTGCTCCGGCTGTCCGAACTCTCCAGCTCATAGACATTGCTGCTCCCGCCGAGCACATCCCACCCGGCAATCCGGTTTGCATTAACACCGGTGCTTAAGCTTACGGAATTTTCAATGGTCACGCTGCCATTGGCAGGCCCTCCGATGATTCCTCCGTTTCCCGTCGCGTCCGGGGCGGCGATCTCCACCTTCACATAGCAGTTCCGGATCGTTCCTCCGCCCATCCATCCGGTGATACCGCCTGCCCTGGCGCCCATCTGGTGGCGGATCTTCCCTTCGATTCTCCCCGTTACAAAACAGTCTTCGATCAGGTTTCCGTCGAACTGTCCTGCCACTCCGCCGATGGTATTGTCCGCTGTGAGGGAAATATTCTCGATAGCGATCCGTTTCACCGTGCTGCCTGTAATCACTCCGGCAAGTCCGCCGGCCTGATTGGCGTTATTATTGATTACCAGATCTCTGACTGTCACATTTTCCACCGCCGTGTTTTTTATCTCCCCGGCAAGGGCTCCCTTCTGCTGATCCAGCACAAGGCTGCTTCCTTCGATGGTCAGATTTTTCACTTCTGCGCCGTTCATCTTTTCAAACAGCCCCGCATCCAGCCCGGTGATCGTATACCCGTTTCCGTCCAGCGTTCCCGCAAATGTTCCCGCCACCGCATAGGGTCCGGAACCGCCATCAAATATCCCGGTAAAATCCAGATTGTCTTCCAGAATATATTTCTTTTTCAGGGAAACGGCAGAATCCCCGATGGCGAGAAATTCTTCCGCCGTAGTAATCCGCCTGTCCCCCGTCGTCACGGTCATATCGCCGTACTCATAGTATCCTTCCGTCTTTGTCTTAATAAGCGGAAGTGTAAGATCCGCATTTTCCACCGTCACATTTCCGGCAGTCACTTTCTTTGACTTCACTGCCAGCATTGCCTCGGCAGACGCCCCGTAGGACGGTTCGAAAATCGTCAGGTTCTTCACCTGGGCATACTGCAGATCTCCGAACAGCGGGTAGGACATGCCGGTCATCCGATACCCTTTTCCATCCAGGATTCCGATGAATCTTCCGGGAATATAGCTTCCGTTTTCCGCTTTCACTCCCGTAAAATCAATGTCATTGTGCAGTTCATAGTACCCGTATGGGTTCTCTTTTGCCAGCCGGATCAGCTCTTCCGCCGATGTCACCGGAACAGCCGCCGGACTGCTGTAGATTCCTCCGTCGCTGAAATCTCCGGTCACCCTCTTAATCATACCGTAGAGCATCCGTTTCGTCTCCACACTCTGATCCGCGTTTCCATTTCCCGCATCCGCCTCAAATGCCGCCCTGAACTGTGCAATTACCGTATCCTTGTCAAAATACGGGATCCGGTCAAGTTTCTGTTCCACATCCGCGTAACGCCCCAGTTTGTAAGACCTCCAGGTAATGGAATCGTCCTTTGTAATCTTCCGAAGCGCATCCAGGTCATTTTCCGAAAGAGCAGAAATATAGATCATATACCCTTCCTCATAACCGCCAAGCCCGAGCATCTCCTGTCCAAGTCTCTTGAAGGAATGTGTATCCGGCGATCCCGCATCGTTGTGGGACTGATACCAGTTCATGCTGTAGAAGGACTCAAAGCCGTAACTTCCGTCTGTTGCCGTCCCCACCTGCTCCGGAAATGTTTTTCCAGTCCGGACAGAGATCTTATTATCCCAGAGGTCAGCCATATCGGTAAGCTGCATTCCACGGATCTCATCGGCCGTCATTCTCCTGTATGTCGTCGTCATGGATGCCGTTCCCGCCGCCGTATGCTCTGCTTTCACAGCCACCGCGGCCTGCTGTTCCGGCGTCAGGGAAAGAAGTGCCTGTGCCGCCAGATAGTCAAGCACATATCCGGTCTCGAACATCTCCCGGTAGAAGCTGTGTACTTTCTTTGCTGAATCAATTCTTTCATAGCTGAAATTACCGGTCATCTCCACGCCGATATCGTTGATTTTGGAAATGTTGAACACCATACATCCGTCCCGCATCTCCTGGGCGATATTGCCGTCCGCATGCGCCTCGCCTCCGGTTCCTTCTCTTCTTCCCGCACCTCCGTAGAAATATCTGCCGTCCTGATTGTGGGCGGTCTCATGGCTGAAGGTAAAGAAAGAATAGTCGCTGGTGCCAAGCGCCGCATCCCACATCCAGATCACATTCGTACCGTCTGCTACCGCTGCGCTTCCGTTCAGGGCGTTCAGCATGTCAACTGCCTCATAGACCCATTTCATGACCGGATCTCTGGTGACGCCTTTTTCCTGCATTCCTGCGTCTGCAGCTTCACTCTGCGGGAAAGAGAGTCTCGTATCATACTGAATATTTACGAAACTGTTAAGCTGTTGTGCGGCATTGCTGATCCACTGTGACGACACGCCATAGAAGATTCCCATCTTTTCCGCATATACAGACATAATCTCATACATTCTCTCCCGCTCATTTCCGTCCTTGTTCAGGTAGGTCTCATAGCGGTTCATGCTCCCCAGGATGATCTGGGACGGCACCGAGACGAGATACATATCTTCCTGGGGCGCTGTCAGGATCGGCAGAACGATATTCTTTCTCCGGTCCTCAAGTCCTTTCAGGTTATCCCAGATCCGGTAACGGATCTTTCCGGTATCGGTGAAGGATGGCTCCTCTTTCAGGACTCCTCCGAAGCCTTTCCGGAACCATTCATTCGGGTCGTCATACCCGGCAATCCGCTCCGAGAGTTCTTCCAGGAAATCCATGATTTCCTGACCGGTATAGTCTTTGAGTACATTATTGTAAAAGGTTACCGTCTGTCCGGTGTCTCTCTGTGCCTGCGGCGCCGCAAACAGCTGATCCGTCAGATTCGCGGCCGTCATGTCCCCGGCGAGAAGTTCCCCGCTGAAAAACATCAGACTGCTCAAATCCACCCCGCTGTAATCAATCCGGTACCATTTGTCGTAATAGTTGTATGCATAGAGCAGCTTCTTCAGCCTCTCCTCATCTTTTATACGCTCTTCTGCCAGTGCGCGCACGGCCTCCGAGCCGGAGTAAAACGGATAGTCCGCCTGGGAAACTGCCAGATTCCTGATAATCTCCTGCAGCCTGGCGCTTACATTTTCACTGTAATAGTCAGCGTACAGTCTGCTCTCATCCTCCGGCGTCAGCGCGGCAAGGTCCGTCCGGTAATCCAGTCCCGCTGCCCTTTCTGCAATCTCCCGGAGCATTTCACTGTCCGTCTCCACTGCAAAACGATGGAACTGGTAAGGCAGCTCACTTCCTTCTATTCCGTACACTGCGGCAACTCCGCCCAAAAACTTCCGATAAGCCACACCATACTCCTTCACAGCCTCGTCGCTGAAGACAACCCGGATCTTTTTCACCTGCCCGGGCGCACTCTTTTCTATGCCGGCTACCAGGGCCCCGTTCTCATCCAGAGGCAGAACGTACTGTACGGTTCCCGCTGCCAGCGGATCCGTATCGGAGATCATGTTTCCGTACTCGATCCACATCTGTGAATCGGAAAAAGGCATCAGTCTCGCCATATTGGCATAGATCTTCTCCCGCTCCGCACGGTACCCGGCTTTTCTGCGCAGGGCACTGTAATCCGGAATATTATATTTGTTTTCATCTACCGGGGCATTCTTCAGATTCGGTCTCTTTCCATGATCCGCAAGGTCAAGATCCCAGATATCCCCGTCAAATCCCAGTATCTCCTCATAAAAACCGCTTTCATAAATCCGGTCCGTCTCCTTCACATTATCCCGGCTGTTGTCTGTAATACTGGTTACACTCTCCGAGCCGGAATACTCGTATACTTCCTTCACGCCGTCAAGAACGTCAAATCCCGCGATCCGGTATCCGGCCCCGCTGCTCATGCTCAGCGTGTACTCAATGGACGGGCTGCCCGTATTCGGACCTCCGATAATACCTCCGTTTCCTTTCCGTGCAGGAGCGATGATCTGCGCCTGCGTATAGCACCGACTGATGGTTCCCCCGCCGTGCCATCCCACTGCGCCTCCCACTCTCGCCCCGAGGGACGGATGGTCGTAGGTACCCTGCACTTTTCCCGTCACATAACAGTTCTCGATCAGGGCGCCGGATTCCGTCCTTCCGACTAATCCGCCGACCGCCACCAGCCCCTTGACAGACACATCCGACGCGGCACTCTCACGGATCGTGGAATTCAACAGTTTTCCTGCAAATGTACCGAGTTCATCCACACTGTTCGACACTGTGGAATCTATGATAAACACCCGATCCACGACCGTCCGGTTCTGGATCACATTCGCAAGGATCCCGCTCCTCTGCGCCGTAATCTGCGCGTTTTCAATTACAAGATCGTGAATATGCGCTCCGCTTAACGTCGCAAATATGGAGGTGGGAAGATTCCGGATCCGGTATCCGTTTCCGTCAAGTTCCCCCGTAAATGTCCCTGCCACTGCCGCCGCGCTGTCAGACAGCCCGGAAGCATCCAGATCCTCACTGAGTTCAAACTTTCCTTTCGGGTTATCCGCCATCTGCCGGAAGAGATCTTCCGCACTTTTGATCAGCGGATACTCTCCCTGTCCGTCCCGGTAAGCCACAGGGAATGCATACTCCTGAGATCGGGTGCCGTCCTCCCCGTAGAGCACCATATTTTCCTGGTCAAGTACCGCGTAAACCCTGCCGCTGTCCGCTCCGGCGTTACTGTTTCGCCCGGCGCTGCCATCTGCGCGGCTGCCGTTCTCCCGGCGGAATTCGCGGATACCTGCATAGAAATCGGGCAGGTTCTTCATCCTGATTACCGCATAATAATTCTCCGGGTCATCCGGAAGTCCGCCGGTGACATCGAGAACCTCAATCTTTGTCCTGTTTCCCGCACCGCCTGAATAATACAGTTCTGTCTCTGTCACATCTTTCAGTTCCAGGGCATCCCTTGACGCTGCAAGATCGGAAGAATAAAGCAGGATATCGCGGTATACATTGGACTGGTCATCCAGAACATTGCTGTCCCGGTCATAGTCCGCTGTCACTTTCACAGTATAATCTTCCTTTACCGTAAGTGCCGCCGAAAGTTCGTTTTCCCCTGCAGATATGTCTTCCGTAAGAAGAACTCTCCCGTCTTTTTCCGCGAGCTCCGCCCGGGCATTCTCCACTGCACCGTCCCGGTCTGTCAGTTCGATCCGGATCTTCAGCCTGTCATCCGCAGTCTTCTCCCACGTGAGGTTTCTCACTTCCGGAACCTCTTTGAGCACTTCGAAACGAACCGCCGGTTTTCCTCCTGCATCTCCCGGGTTTGCGCTGCCTGTCTTTCCTGTCTCCAGCTCTTTTCCGTTTTCCAGACTCACGCGCTCCAGGACAATTTCCTTTATTCCTGCATTTTTTCCACCTTCCACGGTAAATTCATAAAGATTTTCCCCCGCTTCTGCAAGATTGTACACCGCTTCTCCCACCTGCACGGATTCCACCGCAAGAGAGGTAGCCGTGCGGGCATGGAAGCGGATTCGCACCGCACTTCCCGGCTCAAAATAGATCTGCTCCGTTCCATCTTCCCCCAGAGTCGTAAGATCGGAGATCTGAAGTCCGTAATCCCGCACCACATAGACCGGGCGCTCCAGTATCCGGTCCTCAGATATGCTTATACTTCCGTCCTCCGACCGGTTCCAGTCCGCCATCACCTGAAAATCATACTCCGTCTGCTCCGCCACGGAAAACAGGATTTCCTGATCCCCGGCGGCAGCAATCGTTTCTTCTTCCAGCACAATCCCGTCCGATTTTCTCACCAGCCTTGCCTTTCCTTCACGGAACGCCTGATCCGCATCGTCTATGGCAAACTGAAATTTCACCTGTCCTTTCTCAAGAATATCTTCTGTGACAAACCCGGAAACCTCCGGCGCAGATTTGAGTACCTCGATTTCCGGATTGTTCTCCTGTGCCAAAACTGCAGCCTCTGTGCCATCCGCAAATACAATCCGGGAGAGAACAAACTCCGTCTTTCCCGCTGTTTCCGGCGCATCTGCCGTCACCTTCCACTCCCCGTTTCCGGCATCTTCCGCCGCAAACTCCCGGTTGTTTACTATCAGGGCACGGATCTCTGCGTCCACATTGTCCAGAATCTCATAGATAATCCCTGTTTTCCCGCCTTTTTCCACATAATAGTTCTCGCTTCTGCCGCCTGCGATAATCGCCCGGGGCAGGGCGCGGATACTCAGTTCTGCCAGTACTTTCCGGGATTCCAGACCGGTTCCGTCATAGGACACATCGCAGTCCCCGAGGATCTGGACCGTATAGGATGAAGTCAGGCCCGTGTCCGTCAGCCGGACTGCCCGGTCAAAGGCACCGGATGACGCATATTCTGCCGCACCGGCACCGGCTTCACCCTCCATGCCCTCCCTTGTCAGGTCATCTGCACCAAAATCCAGTTCTCCTGCCGTGTTTCCCTCCGCGTTCCGGATCACAATCTTGTGCCCGGATAAAGCGCTGTCAGGATCATAGAGCCGGAACGAGACGCGAATTTCTCCTTTTTCCGCCTCCTCAAAAGCTGCCAGACCTGTAATGGCGGGCATCTCCTTCTGTATGGACACAAACACTACATTATCCGAATCAGGAGTAAAGACTTTTCCGTTTTCCAGGACAACTTCCTCCACTGCAATCTTCTTTTCTCCCGCCTCCGGGAATCCGTCTGCAGTGACCAGGTAGCCCGTCTCCGTCTGTTCCGCCCGGTATTCTTTCCCGTTTATCTTCACCCGTTCCACAGAAAATCCGGTGGCATTCGTGCTCTCAAATGTAAGAAGAATCGGTTCATTTTTCCCGAACTTCTGCGTCGGAGTACCATCCTGTGCCGCTGATGCAAGCCCCCCGAAAGTAAACCTGTAATCCAGGTTCAGCTGTATCTCTTTCACAAGGGACAGGCTTCCCGTATGATCCCCGGGGGGCTCAAGTTTCCCGGACGCCCGGTCATATCCGGCATTGATATGCAGCGTATAGGCGGTATCTTCCTCCAGATCGAGAATAAACTCGTTGTATCCTCCGGACAGTTCTTCCGTCTGCACCAGCACCCGGCTGTCCCCGGCATCCTCTCCGCCCCGGAACACTTCCATCACCGCAGATGTTAATGCGCCGTCCTCATCCGCCAGACGAAATGTAACCTTCATCTGTGCCGAATCCGTCAGTTCTTCTGCCTGAAATTCTTCCACGGACGGAGCGGATCTGAGCACCTCAATTTTCTCCCGGTAATCCGTCTTTACGCTCTGACCGCTGTCAAGCAGAATCTCTGAGATCCCGTATTCCCGGATTCCGGCGGTGTCTCCCGCTTCGACACGGACCGTATAGACAGAGCCAGTCTCCTGTTCTGTCTCATATTCCACACCGTCAAGCACTACGCGCTCAACCGCAGCTCCGTGAGAAACCTCAGCATGAAATTTCAGTTCCGCTATTTCTCCTTTTTCATAGAAAAATTTCTCCGTAACCGACGAAAGCTCCGCCTGATAATCCAGTGTTTTTTCAACCCTGTGAATCAGAATCGACAGGTCAGTAACACTCAGCTCACCGTCATAGCTCATGTCTGCGTACATTTCCATCTTCTCCGGTAGGAGCTCCAGGCCGACCAGATGCTTCTCAAGAATCTCCACATCAGTATAATCAACCACTCCGTCTCCATTCAGATCCCCTCTGCCCGGGAATGCGTAGACGCTCCCTGCAAGAAGTACACCGGCAGTTCCGCATATGACAAGTCCGGTAAGAATCTTTGTCCCTCTTCCACGGGGCAGCTCCTTCTTTTTCCTGATATACAGAACAGATCCCCCAGCCAGCACCGCTGCCAGGGCAGCACCCGTAAACAGGAAGAGACCGTGATCTGCATCTCCTGTCCGGACAGCGCCGCCGTCTTCTGCTTTCTCCGGCTCTTCCGCGCCGCTTCCGGTGTCTTCCGGTGTCTCCGGTGTTTCCGGCTCCTCCGGCAATTCCGGCTTCTCCGGCGATTCCGGCTCTTCCGGCGATTCCGGTTCCACGCCGCCGTCTTCCTCATCTCCCGGCTCCTCCGCGCCGCTTCCGTTGTCCTCCGGTGTCTCCGGTTCTTCCGGCGATTCCGGTTCCTCCGGTGTCTCCGGTGTCTCCGGTTCTTCCGGCGATTCCGGTTCTTCCGGTCCGGTATCTCCGCCGTCCGCCGCTGCAATCGACTGTATTTTCTCAGAGATATCCTCCGGCCAGATATCCTCTTTTCCCTCGGACAGGGAGATATCTTTCACCGCAATATATGTCTCCCTCGCCGGAATCTGCTCGTCCGCCTGCATTTTTACACGGAATATCGCTTCATCCGCCCTGCTTCCAGCCTTTTTAATCAGGACAAAACGCCCGCTTTCCGGATTATAAAAAAGCTTTTCCCAGGAATTCAGCGTCTCAAAATCCTGCTCCCCGATTTCCCGGAAAACATCCCTGTCATACTCCAGTGTTCCCATAACTGCATTGACGCCCTTATCAAGATCGCCGTATCCCGTAAGGGCTGCCGTCAGCCCGATTTCATCTCCGTCCCGGACGAATGCGTCGCTGAGGGCAATCTCCAGCCCCCTGTCATCCGCCGTCACGACTTTCATTCCGACTAATAAGAGTCCACATACAGTAATCAATGCTGCCAGAGAGGCTCTTACTCTTTTCATTCTTTGTTTCAGTCCTTTCAGTTTTTTTATTTTCCGACCAGACTGATTGTAACGGCTGTATGCCGGACAGGACAATATGAGATTACTGGAAAAAAGGCAGGGGCTTCCTCTTTTGCCGCAGCAGCATATCCCCCGGCTTTTCTTCCGTCTTTTTGAAATATCTGTGAAATTCCCGGCAGGAAACATTATTTTCACGTTTATATGCTATACTTCTTCCAATTTTCAAAACAGTAAGTTTTTCAGTTCAGGAGGATTTCAGATGTTTCAGATTTTAATTGTAGACGATGACAGACATGTCCGGCGCTATCTCTGCGCTCTGCTCAAAGACGCGGGCTACTGCCCCCATCCGGCCGCTTCCGCTTCCGAAGCACTGGAAATAATGGAAAATATTCCTGTTGACCTTGTTGTACTTGATATTATGATGCCGGGAATGGACGGGTACGAATTCACCGCACTTCTGCGGGAGTCCCGGTGCGATCTTCCGATTCTCATGCTCTCCGCCAGACAGCTGCCGGACAACATCAAACATGGTTTTCTGGCAGGAACGGACGACTATATGACGAAACCTGCCGACGAAGAGGAACTTCTGCTGCGCATCCGCGCCCTGCTCCGGCGTGCCCGCATTGCAGCAGACCGGGAGCTGACTGTCGGCTCCACAAGGCTTCTCTATGATTCTCTGACTGTCCTTTGCGGAGGGATGTCCCAGACTCTTCCCCGAAAAGAATTCTTTCTCCTCTACAAGCTGCTCTCATATCCGAATAAAATCTTCACCCGCATCCAGCTTCTGGAAGACATCTGGGGGCCGTCCTCAGATTCCCTGGAATCCACAGTCAGCGTCCATATCAACCGCCTGCGGAAACGTTTTGAGGGAAATCCCGATTTCGACATCATAACCATCCGCGGCCTCGGCTATAAAGCACAGATCAGGGAGGGCGCAGAGTTATGAAAAAATATACCTGTTCCAGTTTCCGTATTCTGCTGACAGGAACCGGTCTGGTCTTCCTGCTGCTCCTGCTCACCATGGTGCTGAGCAATGCCGTCATCCTCCTGGGCGTCAGACTCGGCTTTATCGTCGGGAAACCGGATTCGCCGCTGATTCCTTTTCTCATACAGTCCGGGCTGATCAGCATCTGTGTAGGCACTGTACTGACCTTTGTCCTGAGCCGCGTACCGCTTCGTCCGGTAAACACTCTGATCCGGGCAATCCATGACGTGGCGGGAGGCAGATTCAACACCAAAATCAATCTGAAGCACCCGAGAGAGTTTCGGGAACTGTCCGAATCGTTCAACCAGATGACTGCCGAACTTGCCGGAATCGAGATTCTGCGCTCCGACTTTATCGCCAACTTCTCCCATGAGTTCCGGACACCCATGGTCTCGATTCTCGGATTTGCGAAACTGTTGAAAAAGGGGAATTTAAGCAGGGAAGAAAGAGAAGAATATCTGGATATCATCATTGAAGAATGCAGCCGGCTTACCGCCCTCTCATCCAATGTGCTGAACCTTTCCAAAGTGGAAAGTCTCTCCTGTCTGACAGATGTAACCGTCTTTCAGGCGGGTGAGCAGATCCGGGAGGCGATCCTGCTGCTGGAACAGAAATGGAGTAAGAAAAATATCACTTTCGATCTCGATATCAGGGAATCCACTCTTTCCGGAAACCGGTCTCTTCTGAAACAGGTCTGGGTAAACCTGATCGATAACGCGGTCAAATTTTCTCCCGAAAACAGTATCATCACAGTCCGCACGGAAATCTGCGGCAGTCATTTTCTTTTTGAAATCCGGGATCAGGGTACAGGAATGGACGAAGCCACATGCGCCCGCATTTTCGAGCGGTTCTATCAGGCAGACCTCTCCCACGCCACTGAGGGAAACGGGCTCGGCCTTTCCCTTGTCCGGAAGATCACGGAACTTCACGGCGGCTCTGTGGAAGTCCGCAGTATTCCCGGCGAAGGCAGCACGTTTACAGTGATCCTTCCAGCATGGCGTTCACTTCCCCGCCGAGCAGAATAATATACATACAGCCGTACAGCCAGAGCATGACCAGCACAATGGTGGTAAGACTCCCGTACATACTGGAAAACCCGGTAAATATATCCAGATAGACCGAGAAGACAAAGGAGATCAGCAGCCACCCGCAGGCAGTAAACACCGCTCCCGGAAGCTGTCTGCGCAGCGTCGTCTTCGCCCGGTGGGAGCGGTCCGGAAGGAATTTATACACCAGATCCCAGAATAACGTCAGCACGATCAGGGAAACCACCGTGCGGATCCGGATAATAAAATCCACCACTTTGCTCAGGAAAGGCACATGTTCATACAGCATTACGCTGATACTGTTTCCGAATACGGAGAGCACCAGGGAAAGCATGATGGCAAGCAGGAAAATCACAGTATAAATCGTTGCACGTATCCGCAGGTAAATATAATTTCGTGTCTCTGTATTGTCGTAGATACAGTTTAATCCCGATGTCACGGAGAGCACGCCCTTCCCCGCAGACCACAGAGCCACAAGGATGGTAACCGGAATGATGGTGCCGCTCTGGGCATACACCTGAATTACAATGGAGCGGATCAGCGGCGTCACCGTATCCGGAAACACCTGCAGCACCGCATTCAGGACATCATCTCTTGTCACCGGCGTAAACTGTACCATCGTAAGAAGAAGCAGAAAGATCGGAATCAGAGACAGCACAAAGAAATACGCAGCCTGGGCGGCATACGCTCCCGTATGATGCGAACCGATCACAGCCGCAGCCTTCCTTATCTCCGAAACAATCCCTTTCTTCTTCATAGCAGATTTCTCCTCTCCGATCCTGTTTGCCTCTGTTACCTGCCGGGCGCAGGCCTGCGGCCTCCGGATATGCATGACCGGATATTTACCTGACAGATATATATGCTTAACGGAAAAAGCGGCCGTACAAGACGACCGCCTTTATCTTTAGTTGTCCCCCAAAATGCCGGTCCTGTATTTTGAGTCCTAGCCAATGCTAGGTGGGCAACCGCATCTGCTTTTCTGCCGTCCACTGCATATCGGAGGCCTGGCATATTACAGAAATGTAGGAATCCCTTTCAAAATAATGTAGGTTCAAAATTACAGGGTTGTCGCACATCCCAGGTTATTTACCTAAAGCTATTATACTCCAATCGATCCGTTTTTACAACTGGTTCTTTTTTCATGTAAAAAATCTGCTAAAAACCCTTCAAAAAAACAATTTTCAGATTACGGAATTCAGCCCATCCTGCCATGCAGCTCTTCATACCACATCTGCACCTCGCCCTCTGTGCTGCTGTTGATAAATACCGTCAGATTGTCCGTTTCAATTTTCAGAATCGGCGCAATTCCAAGCCGGACATAAAGCCAGCATTCTCCTGACTGCTTTCCCTCAAATTGACCGATCAGATTTCTCCCGTCGTCCAGACCGTTTGTCCGCCGGAAATCGTCATCCGGCAGTTCATCGATCAGTTCCACATTTTCGATCGCATCCCTCTCAAGCGTCGTATCCCAGAGGGAGGACGTGATCTCCACCCGCTGATCGGTTATGCGGAGCTCTGTAGGCGTAAAATCGATCTTTACAAACATCACGCACATCCAGATAAGCAGAGCCGCACACGCCGCAGCGACAACCGCGGTAAAAATCCTTGCCGCCGGCTTTGCCATATTGGAGCTGAAATTCACCGAACAGATCCGGTCCTGGACGAGCAGTCTCCTGTCGTTTGGATTGCTGTACCATCCGTTTTTCCAGTATACGTCATCATCGATATAAACCGGCTGTGTATCCGCAGAAATGATCTGTCTCTTCTTCCGGGCAAGCCACAGCAGCCCGCCGATAATGATAACCGCCGACAGACATCCGAATGCTCCCCAGAGCGCATAACCGGTTCCTCCCACGCTTCCCTGTTCCGACATCATGTGCGCCATCGGAAGATAGGCCGCTGCATTGACAAGGCTGCTGAGAAACATGATCCATGACCAGGTTCTTTTCTCCAGGGAGTTCACCGCCAGGTTCACTTCGGAATCCTCACTGTACACCCGGTTTCCCGTGCGGGCAAGTACGATATGCAGGATCATCAGTGTCACACTGATCAGAAGCGTGCTGACCAGAATCCCGCTCCCTCCGTCCTCCGATGTCAGATATGTCCTCACCCCGGGAAGCAGAAGCGTGGAGAGGACCAGACCAAGAGGCAGGATATGCCACCAGGCCCGGATTCCCTTTTTTCCGCTCAGTGCAGCCGCTTTCGTATCCACCGCCAGAATCCGGCTTCCTCCGCTTCCGATCCAGCCGTTTTTCACCTTCATCTCATACAGCCTGCGGTTGCTGATGCAGACCAGACCTATAGCTCCTGTACAGAACTCAAGCAGCCAGACCGTCCAGAGGATCATGAATATGGAAATATACCAGAGACTGGGAATGCACACCAGCACACCTGCGATCCCGTTCCAGAGATAGAATCTCCGGGTCCTTTTCTTCAGATCTTCCATAAAACCCCGGATCTCTTCCCCCTCTGCAGCGGAAGCCGGAATATGGACGCAGAGGAGCATCCCGTTTTCATATTTCCACTTTCTCCCGTACACAGCATAAAAGATGCCGACGACCATCACATCCATCACAAGAAAAATCAGCGAAATCACAATCACGGTTCCCATAACTCACGCCTCCATCCCCGCAAAAGCCGCGTCGCAGAGCCTTAAAAACTCCTCCCGCTCCACACCTTTTATCTTCGCTTCCGCGCATAAAAGTTCCAGTTCATCCTCCAGCTTCTCACGGAAACGTCCCCCGGTATCCGTGACGGGACGCACGACCGCGCCGTGCCTTCTGTCCGTCTCGATAAATCCCTCCGCCTTCAGCGCCTGATACGCCTTGCTGACCGTCATGGTATTCACCCCCAGGTCCGCCGCCATCTGCCTCACTGTGGGAAGATTCTCGCCTACCGCAAGCTCGCCTTTCCCGATCCCTTTAACGATCTCATTTCTGAGCTGTACATAGATCGGCGTATCGCTCATCATATCGATCCGAATAATCATAAGCATCCCTCCTTATTTGTATTATACACAATAATACAAATAATACAATATCCATCCTGCTTTTTTTCAGATTACTTTACCGCGTCTATTTTACATCTCTCATTACGCCCGGTCTTATCTAGCCCGGTCTTTTCAAGTCCGGTCTTTTCACTTGTTTGTCGTGCATTTTCCTCTGGGATATGGTATAGTTATATTATCTTTGCGGCAGCCCTTTTGCCGCCGATTTTACATACAAAGGAGTTTTTACATTATGAAGATGAATGAATTAAAACTTGTCTATTTCAGCCCCACGGGCACAACCCGGAAAGTCATCATGGAGGCAGCCCGCAGCATCGACCTGAAATCCG
Organism: Lachnoclostridium sp. An169; assembly: GCF_002160525.1. GTDB lineage: Bacteria > Bacillota > Clostridia > Lachnospirales > Lachnospiraceae > Mediterraneibacter > Mediterraneibacter cottocaccae. The sequence continues at coordinate 18,186 of NZ_NFKT01000009.1, read as the reverse complement.
TCTCCCACGACTTCTCTGTTTATAAAGAAAAAAAACCTGTTCTGAAATTTGCAGATAATGATTTTGCCCTGTTTGCCGCTCCCGTATACGGAGGACGCATTCCCAGGCTTTTTACGGAATACCTGGAAAACATCAGCGGAAACCACACCCCCGCCGCTATCATTGTCACATACGGATGCCGGGCATACGACGATGCGCTTCTGGAACTGAAGGAAACCGTTGAAAGCCATGGCTTCAAGGTGATCGGCGCCGCAGCATTCCCGGTAGAGCACTCCCTCTACCCGCTTGCAGGTGCAAGACGCCCCAACAAATCTGATCTGAAAATCATCGGAGAATACGGAATCGAACTGAACCGCAGGATCAGGAAAGCTGATTCTTTCGACAGCTTTGAGATTCAGGTTCCGGGAAACAGTCCTTATAAGAAATACAGCAAAAATTCCCTTTTCCCGGGCGTGGACGTAAGTCTCTGTACCGAGTGCAAATCCTGTGCCAAAGCCTGTCCTGCAGGGGCGATCTCCATGAAAGATCCGAAAAAAACGGACAAGAAAAAATGTATCGGCTGCATGAAATGTGTCCGCAGCTGCAGACAGAATGCCCGCGCAGCCAACCCGCTCAAACTCCGCCCGCTGGAGTGGTATCTGAAAAAGAAATGCCAGAGCGACAAGAAAGAGGAGATTTTCCTGTAGATAATGAAAAAATCTATCTTTCGTGTATAGATGACATCCATCCCGGAGAACGTATCATAATGCAGACCCGCTCCGCTCTACCTCGACTGTTGGAATGTCTGTTAGTCAAAGAATATGCTCGTGCATTGGCACTCCCATATCCTTTGACTAACAGACAGAACCAACGATTCTCGGAACGCTCCCGCTTGAAGGACTGCTTATATGATACGTTCTCCGGGATTACGTTCATCCATACAGAAAGAGACTGGTTTTCCCGGCAAGCATATCTTACCGGAAAAACCTTCTTTCCGGTTTGGATAAAGTAAGTCCCCGGGAGGGATGTCGTGAAAGCTGGACTTCAAGTGAGAGCGTTCCGAAAAGCATTTGTTCTGGATGTTAGAAAAAAGCAAATGAAGTGCCACTGCACGTACATTTGCTTTTTTCGTTACATCCATTCAAATCTTTGAGGTAAAGCGGAACGGTCCTGCGTCACGACATCCCTCCCGGGGACGAAATTTATCTATACACGAAAGACAGATTTTTCAGTACCGCACGTAATAAGTGGCGCGCACGGAGCTGACGCACACCAGTGTGCCGGGCTTCTGGGCTTCGATCATCTGCCCGTTGCCGATATAGATTGCCACATGTCCCTGGGTCCAGCAGATATCCCCCGGCTGCGGGTCGGTTACGATTGTCCCTGCAGCGAGCTGCTCGGAGGAAGTTCTCGGAATTGAGATTCCCGCCTGGGCATAGCACCACTGGGTCAGTCCGGAACAGTCAAAGGAAACGCCCGGGTTCTGGGAGCCGTATATGTATTCTGCTACCCCTACCTGGGACCAGGCTGCATTGACGATAATGGATGCTGCACTGGCATTGTAGGAGGCAGAGCCGCCGGAAGAGGAACTGCTTCCGGAAGAGACACTTCCGGAGTCTGTACCGGGCGAAGAATCCGCTGTCGAAGATGTCTGGCTGCTTCCGGAAGAAGAATTATCCGAATGTTCCTGTGAAGACGTCTCCCGGGATGCCGCTGCTGCCTGCGCCTCCCTCTCCGCCTCTTTCTCTGCTGCCAGTCTGGCAGCTTCCTGAATCTGCACATCCAGATTTTCTACTTCGCTGCTCTTCTCCTCAATCAGAGTAGTGAGCTGGCTCTGCTGTTCCTCATAGGAAGTCTCCGTCTCTTCCAGAGTCGTCATATCCTGTTCCAGTGCAGCCTGCAAATCACTGATTTCCTGAACTGTACGGGCATATTCTTCAAGCATGTTCCTGTCATATTCATTGATCTTCTGCGCATATTCCGCACGGCTTAGAATCTGGGTAAAATCTCCGGACTCCAGGATCATCTCAATCAGCGTGGCATTTCCGTTCTCATACATATATTTGATCCTGAGCTTCATGTCCTCATACTGCTTCTGCCGCTTTTTCTCCGCAGCCGCCAGATTTGTCTGCGCCTGCTGGATCTCCTCGCCCTTGTCGATCAGGGCATTTTCCAGTTCTGTCATCTTTTCCAGAAGTGTATTCAGCTGGCTCTGCAGACTGTCCGCCTCCGCCTGGGCTTCCGCTTTCTGCTGTTCCAGCTCCGCTGTATCCCCCTCATCTGCATATACATTTCCGGCTGCTGAAAAAAGAATCATTACAGCCGCTGTCAGTCCCGCTGTAAAGCGCCGTTTTCTCATGTGTACCATTTCCTCCTTACCTGTCCGTCATCACTGACCATGCAGACTGCTCCCCCCGTGTTATTTAATTTATGGTAAACAGAAAATGTGTCCACTTTATGTTCTTTCAGAGATTTTTAGACGAAGAATCTGTGAACTTTGCCTCCGTAATGGAAATAAATCTGAACTGTCAAAAAGCACCCGGCGCTGACCACTTTAACTGATCAGCACCCGGGTGCTAAGATTTTTTGCTCTATATTACCGGTATGCCCTATTCGGCATCCCTGTCAGGATCTTACTCCTGCGGACCTGCTGCAACGAGTGCTTTTCCAAGTTCGTTGCTCTCGTATTTCTTGAAGTTCTTGATGAAACGAGCTGCCAGATCTTTTGCCTTAGCCTCCCACTCGGAAGCGTCTGCATAAGTATCTCTCGGATCAAGGATTGCCGGATCAACGCCCGGAAGCTCTGTCGGAACTTCGAAGTTGAAGTACGGGATCTTCTTTGTCGGAGCTGTCAGGATTGAACCGTCAAGGATCGCATCGATGATTCCACGTGTATCTTTGATGGAGATACGTTTTCCTGTTCCGTTCCAGCCTGTGTTAACGAGGTAAGCTTTCGCTCCGCTCGCTTTCATTCTCTTAACGAGCTCCTCAGCATATTTTGTCGGATGCAGCTCAAGGAATGCCTGTCCGAAGCATGCGGAGAAGGTCGGTGTCGGCTCTGTGATTCCACGCTCTGTACCTGCAAGTTTTGCAGTGAATCCGGACAGGAAGTAGTACTCTGTCTGCTCCGGAGTCAGTACGGATACCGGCGGAAGTACGCCGAAAGCATCAGCTGACAGGAAGATTACATTCTTTGCAGCCGGTGCAGCGGAAACCGGACGAACGATCTTCTCGATGTGGTCGATCGGGTAGGATACACGGGTATTCTCTGTTACGCTCTTATCCGTAAAGTCGATCTTTCCATCCTCAGCAACTGTAACGTTCTCAAGAAGAGCGTCACGTCTGATTGCATTGTAGATATCCGGCTCAGACTCTTTGTCCAGGTCGATAACCTTTGCATAGCAACCGCCTTCGAAGTTGAACACTCCGTTGTCATCCCAACCGTGCTCGTCATCACCGATCAGAAGTCTCTTCGGGTCTGTGGAAAGTGTTGTCTTACCTGTTCCGGAAAGTCCGAAGAAGATCGCTGTGTTCTCGCCGTTCATATCTGTGTTTGCGGAGCAGTGCATGGAAGCGATTCCCTTCAGCGGCAGATAGTAGTTCATCATGGAGAACATACCTTTCTTCATCTCTCCGCCGTACCATGTATTTGCAATAACCTGCTCGCGTGTTGTGATATTGAACATTACCGCTGTCTCAGATCTTAATCCGAGCTCTTTGTAGTTCTCAACCTTTGCCTTGGAAGCGTTGTATACAACGAAATCCGGTTTAAAGTCCTTCAGCTCTTCCTCTGTCGGACGGATGAACATGTTTGTTACAAAATGTGCCTGCCATGCAACTTCCACGATGAAACGGATCGCCATACGTGTATCCTTGTTTGCACCGCAGAATGCGTCAACTACAAAAAGTCTCTTGTTGGAGAGTTCTTTGATTGCAAGGTCTTTTACAGAGTTCCATGCTTCCTGGGTAGCCGGATGGTTGTCGTTCTTGTACTCATCAGATGTCCACCATACAGTGTCTTTGGAATTCTCATCCATTACAATGTATTTGTCCTGCGGGGAACGTCCTGTGTAGATACCTGTCATGACATTCACAGCGCCAAGCTCGCTGACCTGGCCTTTCTCATAACCTTCAAGACCCGGCTTTGTCTCTTCTTCGAAGAGAAGCTCATAGGAAGGATTGTAAACAATTTCTGTTGTTCCGGTAATACCGTACTGAGTTAAATCAATATTAGACATGTTACGCTCTACCTCTTTCTTTCTATAGTATACGTGGAAATCTAGGGCAAATTTTCCAACATAAATCCATTATACAGAATATCCGGGAAAAAATCAACCGAAATATTTATCATTTTTCCATTCTATTTGAAAGTTTCTTTTTAAAACGATTCATTTTCCGTTCTTTATCTTCAAGTTTTCTGCATTTTCAGACATAAAAAATGCAGGATTTTTTCGTTCATCCTGCATTTTTATTCCTGTTATACAATTTTTCTTCTGACTCCGGCCTGTAATTGCCGGCTGTCATCAGAACATATTGGGAAGCAGCTCCCGAAGGGTATATATCCGGTATTCCCGGACCGACTTTCCGCAGATAATCTGAAACTCATCCGGGTCACAGAACTCTGCCATCACCTGACGGCAGACACCGCATGGATAGCACCAGACCGTCTCCTCTTTTCCGCCCACTATGGCGATTGCAGAAAAATCTCGTTTTCCCTCTGACACAGCCTTGAAAAACGCCGTCCGCTCTGCGCAGTTTGTCGGTCCGTAGGCGCGGTTCTCGATATTGCATCCCGTCCACACGGTCCCATCCCTGCACAGAAGCGCAGCTCCCACTCGGAAATGGGAATAAGGGCTGTAGGAATTCTCGCGGGCAAGAAGCGCCGTCCCGATCAGCTTTTCACATTCTGTCCCCGCCAGTCCTCCTGTTTCTGTTCTCATTTTCTCACAGCCCCTTTCCTTTTATGCACAGCAGCGTCCCTACACACCCAGGATTTCTTTCACTTCATCCTTCATCGCTTCGGCATCGCATTCTCTCGTATGGCGGATCTGCGCGTTCCGGATCTCCTCAATGGCACGGGGAATCTCTGTCCCGGACACTTTGTGAAGTTCATCGATCAGCTCCATCTCATCTTCCGCCGCATACTTCTCATCAATCGCCGTCATCACACTGCGGGCAAATTTATACGGACTTGCCGTTGACGCCACAAGGCATTTCGTCTTATCCCCCGTATCTTTTCTGTACTTCGCACAGACATACGCTGCAACCGCAGTATGGGTATCCATCACATATCCTGTGCGCTCATAGGTTGTGCGGATCTCTTCCTTTGTCTCCTCTTCCGTCGCGTAGCCTCCTACGAAATCGGACAGCTTCTCCCGCATCTGAGGGGTGATCTCATAGCGCCCCTCTGTGTTCAGCTGTCTCATCAGCTCCGCATCCTTCTGCGCATCCTGGCCCGCGATGGTATAGATCAGACGCTCCAGGTTGCTGGAGATCAGGATATCCATGGACGGGGAGGAAGTCAGGATAAACTCCCGGTTCTTATCGTAAACGCCTGTCTGGAAGAAATCAAACAGCACTTTGTTCTCATTGGAAGCACAGATCAGCTTTGCAATCGGCACGCCCATCTGCTTCGCATAGTAGGCGGCAAGAATATTTCCGAAGTTTCCGGTCGGCACTGTGACATTGATCTTCTCGCCGTCCGCGATCTCCTCATTCTGAAGCAGTTTTGCATAGGCATATACATAGTACACCACCTGGGGAACAAGGCGTCCGATATTGATGGAGTTTGCAGAGGAGAACTGATATCCCTTCTCATTGAGTTCTCTCTCCAGTTCTCTGTCCTCAAAGAGAGCTTTCACTCCGCTCTGGGCGTTGTCAAAATTCCCGTGAATCGCGACAACAGAAGTATTCTCCCCCTTCTGGGTCACCATCTGCAGCTCCTGCACACGGCTGACGCCTCCCTTCGGATAAAAGACGATGATCTTCGTCCCGGGCACATCTGCAAATCCTGCCAGAGCCGCCTTTCCCGTATCCCCGGAAGTTGCCGTCAGGATCACAATCTCGTTGGTCACACCGTTCTTCTTTGCCGCTGTTGTAAGCAGGTGGGGCAGGATGGAAAGCGCCATGTCCTTGAACGCGATTGTCGCTCCGTGGAAAAGTTCCAGATGATAAGTATCCCCCACTTTTACAAGCGGTGCAATCACCTCGGTGTCAAACTTGGAGTCATAAGCCTTCTCGATACAGCTTTTGAGTTCCTCCTCCGTATAGTCGGTAAGGAACTGTTTCATAACCGCATATGCCGTCTCCTGATAGGACATGTCCTTCAGCTCATCCATGGAGACATCAAGTTTCGGAATATACTCCGGTACAAAGAGTCCGCCGTCCTCTGCCAGACCTTTTAAGACAGCCTGGGAAGCCGTGACCGTTCTCTCTGCGTTTCGTGTGCTTTTGTATAATAGATTCATCATTTTACCCTCTTTAATTCTTTCATCACTTTGCTGCGCCAAAATTATATCACATATTCTGCTGTCCGCGCAACGCATTTTCCGCTATCTGCCGCGTCTGCCCTTGACCAGAATCGCCGCAATTCCGCATACCGCCATAAGCATGGGGTAGAACAGCCAAGGTATAATATCAAACGGCGTCAGGCCCGTCAGGGTGGCTGCCGAGAGGAGCTGCGCGCCATAGGGGATCAGCCCCTGTCCTACGGAAGTAAACATATCGAGCAGGGAGGCCGAACGCCTCGGCGCCACCCCGTATTCGTCGCTGATCTCTTTGGCAATCGGACCTGCCATCACAATCGCCACCGTGTTATTTGCCGTACACAGATCCACCGCAACGGCAAGCAGTGCGATTCCCGCCTCTGCTCCCCGCTTTCCGCGGATTCTGCTCTTAATCCTGGTGAGAACAAACTGGATTCCGCCATATTCCTTCACCAGAGATACGATACATGCCACGATGATGGAAATCACGGTAATGTCATACATGGACGTAACCCCGTCCCCCACAACTGAAAACATCTCTGTGATCTGAATATTTCCAGCTGCCACGCCGACAATCACAGAGAGCACCGTTCCTCCGATCAGCACGAGAAATACGTTGATTCCTGCCAGTGCTCCCACCAGCACCACCATATAGGGCAGGACTTCCCACAGGTTGTAGGAGAGATCCCCCGTCTGATGGAAAGCGGCATTTCCCGTCACCGCCCAGAATAACACAATCGTAACCACTGCAGCGGGAAGAACGATAAGGAAATTCTCCCGGAACTTGTCACGCATCTCGCAGCCCTGGGTCTTTACCGCTGCAATCGTGGTATCAGAGATCATGGACAGGTTATCCCCGAACATTGCGCCGCAGACCACCGCCGCAATACACACTGCCAGGGAAAATCCTGTCTTTTCACTGATTCCCGCCGCAATCGGCGCCAGTGTGGAGATCGTCCCCATGGAAGTTCCCATGGAAACCGAGATAAAACATCCGATTACAAAAAGTCCCGCCACTGCAAAATTGGACGGAAGCAGAGTAAGCCCCAGATTTACTGTGCTGTCCACACCGCCCGCCGCTGTAACTGCGCCGGAAAAACCGCCCGCACACAGGAAGATCAGGCTCATCGTGATAATATTTTCTTCTCCCACTCCCCGGGCAATCACACGCATCTTTTCTTCAAAACTTAAGCCTCTGTTCTGCACAAACGCCACAAACAGGGCGATAAGAAAAGCCACAATTGCCGGCATCGCATAGAAATCCCCGAATGCAATGCCGGCGCCCAGAAAGATAATGAGGAATACGCCGATCGGCAGGAGGGCGGCTCCCCGTCCTCTCTCATTCCCGTTTTCCATAATTACCTCTTATGATTCCTTTTTACTGTTTGTATAATTCACCAGTCCGCCCGCGGCGATCAGTTTCTGCATGAACTCCGGGAACGGATGGCCCTGGAACTCGGTTCCCTTGGTCAGATTGTAGATCTTTCCGCTGTCGAAATCCACTTCCACCTCATCTCCGGCGTCGATGCCCCTTGCCGCCTCCGGGCACTCCACGATGGGAAGCCCGATATTGATGGCGTTCCGGTAGAATATTCTGGCAAACGTCTCCGCAATGATGCAGCTCACGCCCACGGTCTTCAGGCAGAGCGGTGCATGCTCTCTGGAAGAGCCGCAGCCGAAATTCTTATTCGCCACGATGATGTCGCCCGGCTGAACTTTCTTCACGAAATCCGGATCGATATCTGCCATCGCATGGCTTGCAAGCTCCTGCGGATCAAAAGAATTCAGGTATCTTGCCGGAATGATAACGTCTGTGTCTACATTGTCTCCGTATTTAAAAACATGTCCTTTTGCTTTCATTTCGTCTCACCTGCTTTCTCAATATCTGCCAGTTTCTCCGGGTTTGCAATATATCCCGCGATCGCGCTTGCCGCTGCCACTTCCGGGGAAGCCAGGTAGATCAGGGAGTCCACATGTCCCATACGTCCCACAAAGTTGCGGTTTGTCGTGGACACACATTTCTCCCCTGCCGCCATAACGCCCATGTGGCCGCCCATACACGGTCCGCAGCTCGGCGTATTGACTGCACAGCCTGCATCTACAAAGATATCCAGAAGTCCTTCTTTTATACATTCCTTGTAAATTTTCTGCGTTGCCGGGATCACCATGACGCGGACGTCCGGGTGAACCGTATGCCCTTTCAGGATCGCCGCAGCTTTACGCATGTCTTCCATACGGCCGTTTGTACAGGAACCGATCACAACCTGATCGATCTTGATGGGCTCCATTGCCTCCACCTCATCGATGGTCTTTGCATTTCCCGGAAGATGGGGGAATGCCACTGTGGGACGGACTTCTGCGAGATCCACCGTGATCACCTGGTCGTACACCGCGTCCTCATCCGCCTCATAGATCGTGTACGGCTTTTCGGAGTGTTCTTTCATATAGGCCTCCGCCTGAGAGTCCACCGGGAAAATCCCGTTCTTTGCTCCCGCCTCAATGGCCATGTTCGCCATGGTAAAACGGTCGTCCATAGACAGGTTTGCAATGCCGTCTCCCACGAACTCCATGGATTTATAGAGGGCACCGTCCACACCGATCATACCGATAATGTGAAGGATGATATCTTTTCCGCTCACATATTTTCCCGGCTTTCCGGTCAGGACAAACTTGATGGCGCTGGGCACCTTAAACCAGATCTCTCCGGTTACCATTCCTGTGGCAACATCCGTGGTTCCCATTCCCGTGGAAAACGCGCCCAGCGCGCCGTATGTACAGGTATGGGAGTCTGCGCCGATGATGCACTCTCCGGCCACGACCACTCCGGCCTCCGGAAGGATTGCATGCTCCACGCCGGATTTGCCCTGTTCAAAATACCATTTCAGCCCCTGCTCTTTTGCAAACTCACGGATCGCCTTGGAGTTCTCCGCTGATTTGATGTCCTTGTTCGGTGTAAAGTGATCCGGTACAAACACCACCTTGTCTTTGTCAAATACATGATCTGACATCTGTTTTAAGATCGGCAGAGCCATCGGTCCGGTGATATCATTCGCCATAACCACGTCAAGCTTTGCCTCGATCAGCTGGCCTGCCTCAACAGAGTCAAGCCCCGCATGGGCGGCCAGGATCTTCTGTGTCATTGTCATTCCCATTTTCAGCATCCTCCTTTATATTTTGCAAGAATATTCTTACTTTTTCGCAATATATCCCTTCGCAGTCAGCGCCTCCGCACAGAGAACAGCTCCGCCGGCCGCACCTCTCACTGTATTGTGGGACAGGCCGATGAACTTGAAGTCATACATGCTGTCCTCTCTGAGACGGCCGATAGAAACGCCCATGCCGTTCTCATAATCCACATCCAGTGTCACCTGGGGACGGTTGTCCTCTTCCAGATACTGGATAAACTGCTTCGGTGCGCTTGGAAGTCCTGCTTCCTGCGGAAATCCTTTGAAGTTCACAAGCTTCTCGATGAGCTGCTCCTTCGTCGGCTTTTTCTCAAAGTTAATGAACACTGCCGCTGTATGTCCGTTGAGTACCGGAACACGCACGCACTGGCAGGTGATCTTCGGAAGCTCTGCCTTCACGATCTGTCCGTTCTCCACTTTGCCCAGAACACGGAGAGGCTCCTGCTCGCTCTTCTCCTCTTCTCCGCCGATAAACGGGATGATGTTTCCAACCATCTCCGGCCAGTCCTTAAAGGTCTTTCCGGCTCCGGAAATCGCCTGATAGGTTGTCACTACAAGCTCTTTCGGTCCGAATTCTTTCCATGCCGCCAGGCAGGGAGCATAGCTCTGGATGGAGCAGTTCGGTTTTACCGCGATGAATCCTCTTGTTGTTCCCAGACGCTTCTTCTGGTCCGGAATCACATCAAAATGATCTGCATTGATCTCCGGCACCACCATCGGCACATCCGGAGTCCAGCGGTGCGCGCTGTTGTTGGACACAACCGGAGTCTCTGTCTTTGCGTACTCTTCCTCAATGGCTTTGATCTCTTCTTTCGACATATCTACTGCGCTGAACACAAAATCAACGGTAGACGCAACATGCTCCACATCGTTTACATTGAGCACCACAAGCTTCTTTACTGCTTCCGGCATGGGAGTGTCCATTTTCCAGCGGTCTCCAACAGCCTCCTCGTAAGTCTTTCCTGCGGAACGCGGACTCGCCGCCACAGTCACAACCTCAAACCAGGGATGGTTCTCAAGCAGAGCGATAAATCTCTGTCCTACCATGCCTGTTGCTCCAAGAATTCCTACTTTCAATTTCTGATCCATTTCTCTTCTCCTTTTTCTTTCTGAAATTTATCTCTTTATTCTCCTGCCAAATAAGCCTTCTCGATGGCGATCACTTTCTCCATCGCCGCCTTTCCCGGCGCCCCCAGGGTATTGCGCATCTCTACGCACGTCTTCATACTGATGGCGTCATAGATATCTTCCTCAAACACCGGCGAGATCGCTTTGAACTCTTCCAGGCTCATGTCATCCAGGGCGATTCCTTTGTCGATACAGTACAGCACCAACCGCCCCACAATTCCGTGGGCATCCCGGAACGGTACTCCGTGATTCACCAGATAGTCTGCCGCATCCGTGGCGTTGGTAAACCCGTGTTTTGCGCTGTCCTCCATCCGGGATTTGTTGAACTTCATCGTCTGAAGCATCCCCGTGAACAGTGCCAGGCATCCCTTGGTGGTGTCAATGGCGTCGAACACCATCTCCTTGTCTTCCTGCATGTCTTTATTATAGGCAAGCGGAATGCCTTTCATCGTAGTCAGCAGTCCCATCAGCGCACCGTAGACACGTCCTGTCTTGCCCCGGACAAGCTCCGCAATATCCGGATTCTTCTTCTGGGGCATAATGCTGCTTCCCGTGCTGTAGGCGTCGTCGATCTCAACGAAACGGTACTCGTTGGAGTTCCAGATGATCACTTCCTCCGAGAACCGGCTCAGATGCATCATCACAGTGGACATGGCGGACAACAGCTCGATCAGATAATCCCGGTCAGAGACAGAATCCATACTGTTGAGCGTAGGTCCGTCAAAATCAAGAAGCTCCGCCGTATATTCCCTGTCCAGCGGATAGGTCGTCCCCGCAAGGGCCCCTGCTCCGAGCGGACAGGTATTCATTCTTTTATAAATATCTTTCATCCGGGAGCGGTCTCTTTTGAACATCTCAAAATATGCCCCCATGTGGTGTGCCAGAGTAACCGGCTGGGCTTTCTGCAGATGGGTGAAGCCCGGCATATAAGTCTCCGTATTCTCCTCCATCAGTTTCAGAAGAACATTCAGCATATCCTTCAGAAGCCCGTCAAGCTCCACAATTTCATCCCGGATATACAGCTTCATGTCAAGGGCAACCTGGTCATTTCTGCTCCGTCCGGTGTGGAGCTTCTTGCCCGCATCCCCGATCCGGTCGATCAGATTCGCCTCCACAAAACTGTGGATATCCTCATACTCTTCCGTAATCGGAAGGCTTCCATTCTCCACATCTCTGCGGATTCCCTCCAGGCCGTCTATAATCTTCTCTTTTTCATCCTCTGTGAGGATGCCCTGCTTCGCAAGCATAGTCACATGGGCGATGCTGCCCCGGATATCCTGCGCATAGAAACGCTTGTCAAAGGAGATCGAAGCGTTAAAATTATACACTAACTGGTCCGTCTCTTTCGTGAAACGGCCTCCCCATAACTGTGCCATTTCCTGTTTTCCTTCCTTATTGTCTTTTCAAAAAAGCAGGCCCGGGAGTATCCCGTGCTCTGCATTTTCTCCTTAGTTTAACACACTAAAGTGTTACATGTCTACTTTAAAATGTAAAACGTTAATTTTTCGCAGCGGTCACCTGGCGGAAAATGAACGTTCCTGCTCACGCTGTGCCAGGGAGAATTCGCACCCGCAGTAATCCTGGCGGTACAGTCCGTACTCGTTCGACAGCTCCACGGAACGCTTATATCCGTTTTTCTTTTTAAAATCCGAAACCAGATATTTCACACCGTATTTTTCGCCCACAGCAAGGCCGATCTCGTTGAGTTTCTGTGCGTTTTTCAGAGGGCTGATGCTTAAAGTGGTGGTAAAATACTCGAATCCCCCTGCCGCCGCCTGCCTTGCCGTCTCGGAAAGCCGCAGTTCATAGCATTTCATGCAGCGCGCGCCGCCCTCTTTTAAATGTTCCATTCCCTCCGCCATCCGGTAAAATCTCTCCCTGTCATACTTCCCCGCCAGGAAGGAAACCGGATGGGTAAAATGCATGTCCCCAATCAGTTTCTGCTGCTCCAGAATCCGTTTTGTATACTCGCTCTCCGGATAGATATTGGGATTATAATAAAAGATCGTAATCGAAAAATATTCGGAAAGATACTCCATCACATAGCTGCTGCATGGCGCGCAGCAGCTGTGCAGCAGAAGCGACGGCGTTCTTCCTTCCTCCGTGATCTTATTCAGCAGTTTTTCCAGCTCTTTCTGATAGTTTACTTTCTGTACATTCATTGCCATATCTCCTGTGCTGTCTCTATAAAAATAATTCTCACATAAAGAGGATTCAGAGCAGCTGCCTCACATATTCTGCAGCGCTTCTGTACTGCTCCAGTTCCGGCAGATGCTCCAGAAGCACCGGCATGTCTTTATCCAACCGTTTGATTTCCTCCAGATAGACCGGAATGTCTGCATTTCCTGTTCCCGGAAGCACCTCTCGGATCTTCACGGTCAGTCCTTCCTCCATGGTACAGTCCTTCAGATGACAGCTTGCAATCCTGTCCCCAAGGAGGGCAAACGTCCTCCGGATCAGTTCTTCCTGATGAGTGTAAGTATAAGGATCTTTGATAAAATTTACAATATCCATGTGAACCGCGAACCCTTCCCGGTCCACGTCCCTGAGAATCTTTACATACTGTTCCGGCGAATCCGGAACCATCCACTGCATGGGTTCCAGGGCAAAACAGGTATGTTCCGGCTTTACCCGGTCGCACAGTTCCTGAATAAACTCTACATTTTTCCCGTAAAGCTCCTCCGAAAAATTTTCTCTGTAACATCCGCACCATACCGGCCCTGCTGCGCCGGATACATTTACACAGCAGTCTGCATGGATATACTCTGCCAGCCGGAACTGCTCCAGACACTTTTCACGTGCCTTTTTTGCTTTCTCCTTGTCCGGAGAAAAGGGAGAATCCCAGATTCCCACTTCTGCAATCCGGATATCCCGCTCCTGCGCCGCCTTTACATAAGCGTCGATCAGGGACTGCTTTGCGCGGTAGTCGGTTGGAAATGACGCTGCGGAAAATCCTTCCGCAACGAGGATATCTCCCCACTCCTCCGGGGTTCTGTGTTTCGGTGTAAAATTAATTCCAAGTCTCATCTGTTCTTCTCCTCATTCAGCAAATTCAAATCCACATTTTCCAGTTTCAGAAGCTTCACCTTCCTGTCCGTGCCGCCCGCATATCCTGTCAGGCTTCCATCCGCCCCGATGACCCGGTGGCAGGGCACAATGACAGAAACCGGATTGTGTCCCACAGCACCGCCCACAGCACGGGGAGATGTCCGCGCGGATGCATATGAAGGCGTTTTCGAAGATATCTGTAAATTTCTCCGGTTCTGTGTGACTTTCCCGGCAATCTCCCCGTAGGTTACCGTTTTTCCGTACGGGATGCCGCAGAGGATCTCCCACACTTCTCTCTGAAAAGCGGTCCCCTGCAGGTGGAGCGGGACTTTAAAATCCGGTTCCTTCCCCGAAAAATAAATATCAAGCCACCGCTTTACCTCTCCGAACAGCGGAATCTCTCTCTCCTCCGTCTCTCCATCAATAAGATGAAGGGCAAAATATTTCTGCCCTTCAAACCACAGTCCTGTAAGTCCCTGTTCATCCGCCGCCAGGAGCATTCCTCCCAGGGGTGACCGGTAATGGCTGATGTACTGCATACATGATTCCTCCTGTCTGCCCTTAGTATTTATCCGCGGTACATTTTTTCCAGGATATCTACGATCTTCTCCTGCCCGAGAAGGCTGACGTTAAGCAGCGCCTGATGGGAATCGATGCTGCCCCAGTCATATCCGGTGTGATCCTCATAATAATATTTTCTGTCCCGGTCCGTCTTGCGGATTTTCGCCGCAGCCTTGCGCTCCGTCAGATCATACCGCTCCATAATACGGGCAATCCGGTCTTTCCGGCTGGCACAGATAAAGACGTTGACACACTCATAGCTGTCCCTGAGAATATAGTCTGCACAGCGTCCGATAATCACACACGGGCCTTTTGCCGCCAGTGTCAGGATGATCTGTTTCTGTTTTTCATAGACATCCTCATTCAGCGAATAGATGTAGGAAGCTGCATTAATAAACTGGGAGTAAGTCGTCGTATTTACCTGATATCCCGACAGAAAGGCATTCAGACTTTCCTCGTCCACCTTCGCCGCAACTGACTGTTTGATCCCCAGCTCCTTCGCCGCCATACTCACCAGACGGTGATCATAAAGAGGAATCTCCAGCCGCTTCGCGAGCTTCTGTCCGATCTCCCGCCCGCCGCTTCCAAACTGACGGCCGATTGTAACAATTTTGTATCCTGACATAAATATCCCTCCTTTTTCCGATATTTTTACGTCCGTTTTCACCTGCTTTCATTATACTTCTTTTTCATGTTCCGCACAACAAAAACGGCAGTATTTTGCATAGCCGTTTTTCCCCCGGCAGCCGGCACCGGCAGGAAACACAGCGCTGCCTGCTGTAACCGGATCTGACTTATTTTCATACATTATCATTATAGAACAGTCAACGCCTGCAGGTAATACCGGTAACATCCCGTCTCCTGCGGCACGAACCGAAAAATGCAAAAAAGGATGGGAGGTACCCTATGGAACCAATTCTGGAACTGAAAAATATAAACTATTCCTACCACACATTGGACGGGGAGACAAAAGCCCTGTCCGATATTTCTTTTACCCTGGAACCCGGAAGTTTCACTGCTGTCGTCGGGCCATCGGGCTGCGGCAAATCCACACTGCTCTCGCTGATTGCAGGACTGATGCGGCCCGAATCCGGCCAGATCCTGCTCGCAGGAAAACCGCTCTCCGACAATCACGAAAATATCGGCTACATGCTCCAGCATGACCATCTGTTTGAATGGCGCACCGTTTACCGCAATGTACTTCTGGGCCTGGAGATCCGCGGAAAAGTTGACGCCGCATCCCGCAGAAAGGCAAATGAGCTGCTCGCCCAGTACGGGCTGAAACAGTTTGCCGCATCCCGGCCCTCCGAACTGTCCGGAGGAATGCGCCAGAGAGCCGCCCTGATCCGCACTCTGATTCTGGATCCGGAACTGCTCCTGCTCGATGAGCCTTTTTCCGCCCTGGACTATCAGACACGCCTGAAGGTAAGTGATGATATCGGCCAGATCATCCGGAACTCCGGGAAAACCGCCCTTCTGGTCACACACGATCTGTCCGAGGCAGTCAGCCTCTCCGACAGAGTCATCGTTCTAACCCGGCGTCCCGCGTCTATCGCCTGTGTGGTCCCGGTTTCTTTCCATCTGGAAAACGACACGCCGCTGAACCGCCGGAATGCCCCGGAATTTAAGACCTTTTTCAACAAAATATGGAAGGAGCTCAATCAAGATGACTAAAATAACTCCCGGACAGAAACAGTATCTTCGCCGGATGAAGCGCCGCAGGTACTTCATTCTGACAGCCAGAATCCTGATCCTCATCCTCTTTCTCGTTCTCTGGGAAGTCTGCTCGGATACCGGAATCATTGATTCCTTTATCTTCAGCAGTCCTTCCCGGATCGCCCTGTGTTTCTGGGAAATGGTTCTGGACCGCTCCATCTTTCTCCACATTGGAGTGACACTGTATGAAACCATTGCAAGTTTTCTCCTTGTGACCGTACTCAGTGTCCTCGCGGCAGTGCTCCTCTGGTGCAGCCGCAGGCTTTCCGAGATTCTGGAGCCCTATCTGGTCGTGCTGAACAGCCTTCCCAAGTCCGCCATGGCGCCGCTTCTCATCGTCTGGCTCGGCGCAACGCCGACCACCATCATCGTGGCGGGAATGTCCGTGGCCATCTTCGGAAGCATCATGAATCTTTACACCGGTTTTACCACCGTTGATCAGGAGAAAATCAAACTGATCTACACGCTCCACGGCAGCCGCCGCCATGCGCTGTTCAAAGTCGTGCTGCCGGGTTCCGTCCCCACGATCATCAGCAACATGAAGGTCAACATCGGGCTGTGCCTGGTGGGCGTGGTAATCGGAGAATTTCTGGCAGCGAGAAACGGGCTGGGATATCTGATTATCTACAGCAGCCAGGTTTTGAGCTGACGACACAAAAAGACACTTTGACTATCGTGCCGAAAACGGCACGAGGACACGCGGATGCGTGCCCTCTAAATAGCAATAACATTACTGTTCATCTTATCTCAACTCCAATCCCATTTCATCCTGCACTTCCAAAGCCTTATCTCCTGTCAGCCGCCTTACGGAAATCCTGTCTTCTTCTTTATAAAGCGTATAAAGTGCCGTCTGCTTTCTCACATTTTCGGAACATTTCAATACTTTATCGATTGCTTCTCTGCTGTGAGACGTCAGGAACACCTGCACATTCAGTTTCAGACAGTTTTCGAGTATCCACCGGAATGTCCTGTCCATGGCTGAGGTATGAATAGCTGTCTCAAATTCGTCCAACAGCAAAATACCATTCTGGGCTTTCAGAACAGCACTCATCAAAAGAATTGCTTTTTTCATGCCATCACCATATACATTAAGCGGTAGGGCTTCTTTATAGGATTTTGAAAGGATTTTATAAATTCCTCTTCCGGAATACCGCTTGTCATTATCATAGTTGATACTGATAATATTTTTGTCATAATCACGTAATATTTCAAGCATTTCCTCATATAATTCCGGATATTTTAATATGTCTGTAAGATAAATTTCTGCACCTGTATGCCGGGATGGCGAAATATACACCACATTATGCTCCGGCTTTGCCAACGACATCTGGCTGCCCCCTTCAATCCGACGCTGTCCCTCGAACACATAGCCTGATGACACAGCTTTATCATTAATCATTATTTCAACTTCCATTTTGTTCACATTATGCGTAAACTCCTCCAATTCGCCGCTTGCTTTTTGGTGAGATAAAGCAATACCTTGAATCTTGCAATATTCTGATTCAGTTAATTCCTCTTCCGTAATCTTAGCACGAAGCTTTATATTTTCTCTGTCTACTATTTCTGACCCTGAGCCTTTCTGTTCAACAGTATATTCAATACATTTCTCTTCGCTGTTAATATTGAAAAGATCATAAAAACCTTCATAATAGGAATACAGAAGCGGGTCAGCCGTTCCCGGATTATTTCTCCGCAGCAACATCCCCCAAATCTTGAAATTCTGGGGATCACTATAGCTTTGCAGCACTTCCAACAACTTGTCTTTCCAGAATTATTATCGCCTGTCAAAATATTAATCTGTGAAAGATCATCTAACTGCAGAGAAGATATTCCCCGGAAAGATTTTATATTAAGCGTTTTAATGTATGTCATTTTCATTCTTTCCTTTCATAAAAACTACGATCCACATTCCTCGCCTTGTGACTCATATTATAATATAATCAGCCTGCAAACGCCACCTGTTTCTTGCAGCCAGAATAGGGTAGAGGGAGAATAAAATCTCGCCCCTCCCATTGAACCGTACGTACGGGTCTCGTATACGGCTCTACAACTTATATTCCAACTTTTACTAAGTAATAGGATAA
>NZ_NFKT01000089.1 GCF_002160525.1 Lachnoclostridium sp. An169 | reverse complement strand
AAAAAACTGACAGGCGAAGTTTTGGACGAATTGAATTATCAGTTCATGCGCCGTCTGGAAAAGGAAGGGCTAGTCACGCTGAAAGAGCTTTATATCGATGGAACAAAGATCGAAGCGAATGCAAACAGATATACGTTTGTCTGGCGGGGCAGCCTTAATTATCATCTTGCCAATCTGCTGGACACCATTGATTCCCTTTACGCAAAGTACAATGCTTTTCTGCTTGAGAATGGATATGGTCCCAAATACGACCTTGGGAATGCCCATATGTTCGTGATCGAAGGAATGGATAAAGTCCGAAAGATCATCGGAGAAAACAGGAAACGGAAACTGACAAAGCACAGGAAGATCTCCAATAACACGATCATTGAGATTGATCACTGTTCCCCTCTTGAGATCCTGAAACTGCAGAAGAATCTGATGCGGATTGCAGAAGGGGAAGGGATAGGATTCGTTTTTGGAAAGGGAAAACATAAGCCGGAAATCCAGAAGCTTTACGAGGAACTGGAAGAATGCGGGACCCGCCTGATGGAAT
>NZ_NFKT01000088.1 GCF_002160525.1 Lachnoclostridium sp. An169 | reverse complement strand
TGTAACTCCTGCGGCTGCCGTGTTTGAACTTGAACTTCGGAAATCCCGTCCCCGGTTCCCGGAAGAACTTCCGGTATGCACGTTCCAGATGAAGCTGCTCATTCGCAAGTGCAAGGGAATCGACCTCTTTCAGCCAGGGATATTCTTTTTTATATGCCGCAGGGGTGATCTTTCTCATTTGTTTTGTTTCCTCATACGCCTGTTTCTTATCTGCCAGCATATGGTTATAGACAAATCTGCAGCAGCCAAAGGTTTTATGGATCAGAATCTCCTGCTCCCCGGTCGGATAGATCCGAAACTTACATGCTCTGTTCATCCTTCTCCCCCTGACTCTCTATGTACGCCCTGATCACTTCAACCGGCGCCTCTCCCGCAGTCACCAGGAAAAAGCTCTGGCTCCAGAATGCCTCTTTCCATAACTTCCCACGGATCTGCGGATATTCTTTTTTGATGAGACGGCTGCTGGCGCTCTTATGCGCATTTATAAATTTACTGATCTCCGATTTCGGCTGTGCACGGAACATAACATGGACATGATCCTGATCATGATTCCATTCTTCTAAAGCAATCCCGTACTTTGGTGAA
>NZ_NFKT01000087.1 GCF_002160525.1 Lachnoclostridium sp. An169 | reverse complement strand
GGGGCTGTCGGGAAATAGATAGTTCCAAGCAGGGGCAGGCGTGACTCATACGAGTCTCGCCTGCCCCTGAAATTTATCCTCTAAAAAGAAAGAAAGATGACTAACGACAGCCATCTTTCTCTCCGTTCCATGTTATAATAGAACTATGCTAACCAAGGAATATTATAACGACTTTTTTGAAATTGGGCAACAGAAAATTAACTTCAGTTTCTTCGAATTGAGTTTACCTGATGACGATCCAGTCTATACCCTAAAAAATGTGATGGAGGAATTAGATTTTTCGGGCCTGCTGGCCTGCTATTCAGATAAGGGAAGAACCGGGTATAACCCAATCATGCTGTATGCTGTTGTTACCTACGCAAACATGCGCGGAGTCAGGGCTGTTGACCGTATTGTAGATTTATGCCAGAGAGATCTTGCTTTTATCTGGCTGACCAAAGGAGAAAAGCCTCAGAGAGACGCTTTTTATGACTTTAAAGGGAAAAAACTGACAGGCGAAGTTTTGGACGAATTGAATTATCAGTTCATGCGCCGTCTGGAAAAGGAAGGGCTAGTCACGCTGAAAGAGCTTTATATCGATGGAACAAAGA
>NZ_NFKT01000086.1 GCF_002160525.1 Lachnoclostridium sp. An169 | reverse complement strand
CACTTTACGCTTCTGCTTCTGGTAATTCCGGCTGCCTTTCTGGCAGTGGGACAGCTTTCTTTGTTCCCTGGCCAGCCTTTTCTGTGCCTGACGGTAGTATCCCGGATTCTCACATTTCTCTCCTGTAGAAAGGACTGCCATCCCCTGCATCGCATAATCAATCCCCAGCACCTTCTCTGCTCTGACCGTTCCTGCTTGGTTTTCACAGAGCTCAAACGAGAACAGAAGACTGGCATAATATTTACCCGATGGCTCCATGGAGACAGTGACAGATTTCAGAAGCCATCCCGCAGGGATCTCCCTGTGCTGACGGATCCTAACCGTCCCGACCTTTGGAAGGCGCAGCCTTCCCTCTGATATCCAGATATTCCCATTCACTACATTGGTGGTGTAACTCCTGCGGCTGCCGTGTTTGGACTTGAACTTCGGAAATCCCGTCCCCGGTTCCCGGAAGAACTTCCGGTATGCACGTTCCAGATGAAGCTGCACATTCGCAAGCGCAAGGGAATCGACCTCTTTCAGCCAGGGATATTCTTTTTTATATGCCGCAGGGGTGATCTTTCTCATTTGTTTTGTTTCCTCATACGCCTGCTTCTT
>NZ_NFKT01000085.1 GCF_002160525.1 Lachnoclostridium sp. An169 | reverse complement strand
AGAAACACATGACAGATTCCGGCAGAAACACAATAACTCACGCAGAACAGACTGCAGACACACCAAAAAACAAAATACGGAACACAACGCCAAAAGACAGCGGCGCAAAGCTCATTTTTGACAACCATACCCTGTGCGCCCAGTTTTTAAGGGGATATACCGATGTCGAACTGCTGAAAAACGTTCAGCCTGACGATATCGAAGATATCTCAGAACGGTTTGTATGGATGTGGCACGAAGAACGGGAGTCCGCCGATCCTTCCGATCGTCTTTTACGATGGCCCGGGAAACTGGACTGCTGCAACAAATTTCAGAGAGAGGGTTCAGCTCAGCGATATCCTGGGGGAATTTATTCCTGACTTCCACTATCTCGTAGTCCCGCTCTCCAGGTACAGCAACCGGGAATTGGTAGAAAAGAACGACGAACTTTCTCTTGTCATGCTGATCGACAAGCTGCGCAGCGCTGCAGATTTCCGGCAGCTTAAAGATATTCCGGAAGAATATTTTGAGAGTATCAGCCGGAATTCTCCGGAATCCGTCCTGAAGCTCATCGGCAAGATCATCGCCGTGCTGCTCCTGCGGCTGAACGTTCCCAAAGATGAAGTGGCGCAGTTCACAGATCAGATAGAACGGAGGAATTTCACCATGCTGTTTGAAA
>NZ_NFKT01000084.1 GCF_002160525.1 Lachnoclostridium sp. An169 | reverse complement strand
CTTACCTTACGATGTAAAAATCTGCTTACCAGAGTATGAAAAAAACTCCTTACCATACGATGTAAAAAACATCTTACCTAACAATGTAAAAAAGTGGTTGACATTTGCAAATTCGCTGCCGGGATCTGATCCGCTGCCGCTTTCCGGCAGCGGATCAGATCCAGTTGTAAAAGGTGCTTACTGCAATGTCGTTTTCACGGCACCAGTCAGCATCTGTCATGCCGCTCTGGCGGCATTCATTGATAAGCCTGATTTGTTCCGCCATCGGAACACGGGCTTTGCGAGTACCTGCCATAACCTAGCCTCCATAATTGTAGTGAAATAGTCTAAATATCTATCGGCTACAATTATAGGCAAAACCTGAGGCTCTGGAAATCCGCAGGAATATTTGGCGCTTACAAAGAATTAGCAAGAGAATTCACAATAAGACAGAAAAGAAAAAGTCGGCTTTGCCGACTTTTTAATCCCCATAAACTAAGATTGCATACGTACACGGTAAATCACTAGTACCGTGCTAGTTTTATCTATCTATGAGATAATACCTCCAGAAAGCTACAAGTTTTTTAGAGGAGTGTCCCTATGGATAAGATCACACATCAGGTCCGTGCAGAGCACTGGGCCAAAATCATGAATGAATGCATAAACAGCGGAATGTCTAAAA
>NZ_NFKT01000083.1 GCF_002160525.1 Lachnoclostridium sp. An169 | reverse complement strand
GAACGGGCATCGTATTGGAACCTGCAAAAACAGCAGCCGTACTGTATTTTTCATACTATACGGCTGCTATTTTTCAGTTTATTTTATTCTGCGCAGTTACTCCATATATTTTTCTGCCTCATCTGGAGACAGTCCATATGCTTTCTTCAGTGCATTCTTAATCTCCGATTTCTGAACTCCTGCATCACGTAACGATGAAATTAATCGATAAATGCCATTCTTACGTTCATCCTCCCTGCCCGCTTCATACCAGTCCTTTTTCATCGCCTCATCATGCTTTTCCTGATCAAATGTCTCCAGGATCATCTGGACCACCTCTGCTTTCTGCGATACCAGGATATCCGCCAGAATGCCTTTTCTTATACATTCATCGACTGCCAGCAATGCGGATTCACGAAGCGCCATATCCAGCGCCAGATTTCTCCGCACCGTCTCCACAAAGATCGCATATTCCTTCAGTCTCCGGCACTTTTCCATCAACTCTTTATTATGACCGTAATTGATGTTCAGCATCACTGCGGTACACTCCAGACCGGGAGTTTTTCTCTCTGCCCCAGTGTGGGATTCTGTCTGCGCCCCCTCCTGTGATACCTTCCGGAACAGATCTGACAGTTTCAGTTCTGTCCGGTCCGGTTCTTCCTTTGTCCCGTTATAAAACACAAAGTACTGGGGAAAAGGCAGTTCTTTCCGGGTGCTTGTATAGATATCAATATCATTCTCTGCAATATATT
>NZ_NFKT01000082.1 GCF_002160525.1 Lachnoclostridium sp. An169 | reverse complement strand
CTTGCGAATGAGCAGCTTCATCTGGAACGTGCATACCGGAAGTTCTTCCGGGAACCGGGGACGGGATTTCCGAAGTTCAAGTTCAAACACGGCAGCCGCAGGAGTTACACCACCAATGTAGTGAATGGGAATATCTGGATATCAGAGGGAAGGCTGCGCCTTCCAAAGGTCGGGACGGTTAGGATCCGGCAGCACAGGGAGATCCCTGCGGGATGGCTTCTGAAATCTGTCACTGTCTCCATGGAGCCATCAGGTAAATATTATGCCAGTCTTCTGTTCTCGTTTGAACCCTGTGAAAACCAAGCAGGAACGGTCAGAGTAGAGAAGGTGCTGGGGATTGATTATGCGATGCAGGGGATGGCAGTCCTTTCTACAGGAGAGAAATGTGGGAATCCGGGATACTACCGTCAGGCACAGAAAAGGCTGGCCAGGGAACAAAGAAAGCTGTCCTACTGCCAGAAAGGCAGCCGGAATTACCAGAAGCAGAAGCGTAAAGTGGCAAGACGCCATGAAAAGGTCAGAAACCAGAGGAAGGATTATCTTCACAAGCTCAGTTTCAGACTGGCAGAGGAATATGATGCGGTAGCAGTGGAGGATCTGAATCTGAAAGCAATGAGCCGGAGCCTGAACTTCGGGAAATATCCGGGAGGAAGGAAAGAGGTTATTATGTGCATAACTGCGCAGAAAAAGATGTCCGTATCCGGACAATAAAAGAACCGTCGGGCCGGCGGGGATAGCCTGTTGATACTTAGCCCGTTGGGGCTGATGAGCAGGAAGCTCCCACTTCAAACC
>NZ_NFKT01000081.1 GCF_002160525.1 Lachnoclostridium sp. An169 | reverse complement strand
TTCGCTCGCCGCTACTTCCGGAATCACTGTTGTTTTCTCTTCCTCCGGCTACTTAGATGTTTCAGTTCACCGGGTTCCCTTCCTTAACTTATGGATTGGGTTAAGGATGGCTGAGGTCTTCTCAGCCGGGTTTCCCCATTCGGAGATCTCCGGATCGATGGGTATTTGCCCCTCCCCGAAGCTTTTCGCAGCTTATCACGTCCTTCATCGGCTCTTAGTGCCAAGGCATCCACCATACGCTCTTATCAGCATAACCAGACGATTCATTTCCACGGGAATGGAAACTCCTCTCCACATGTATAGCGTTACATGTTCTGGCAACAGACCGTTTTTTTACTTCGTTTCCTTCGAAGGGATCCTCTCGGATCCAATGTTGTTAATAACATTTCCTCGGATGTCTTGTATCTCTTCACGGATTCTCTCAAACCCGCAAAGTTATATAAGATATTGATTTTTTCTCTGTATGCAGTTTTCAAGGTACATCATCATGGAAGGTCTCCCTTCCATCCCTGACTGACTTTCATCAGTCATTACATATTCAGAAGAAACCTTCTGGATATCTAATCACTGGTGAATACCAGTTTCCACAGCACTGCCCTGCTGGATGGGTTGGCGCTGAGGGATTGTTGTCCCTCTCTGCCGGTATTTATTTTTAACTTCGGCAGCGGTTCTGCCTCTCTTTTTTTCTTTTTAATCTGGCGGCCACCTACTCTCCCACACCGTCTCCAGTGCAGTACCATCGGCCGTTCAGGTCTTAACCATCGTGTTCGGGATGGGAACGGGTGTTTCCCCTGAA
>NZ_NFKT01000080.1 GCF_002160525.1 Lachnoclostridium sp. An169 | reverse complement strand
TGTTAATAACATTTCCTCGGATGTCTTGTATCTCTTTACGGATTCTCTCAAACCCGCAAAGTTATATAAGATATTGATTTTTTCTCTGTATGCAGTTTTCAAGGTACATCATCTGGCTTTTATAAAAAGCCAAATGGAGAATACGAGAGTCGAACTCGTGACCTCCTGCTTGCAAGGCAGGCGCTCTCCCAACTGAGCTAATCCCCCATATGGGCTTAAGTGGACTCGAACCACCGACCTCACGCTTATCAGGCGTGCGCTCTAACCGGCTGAGCTATAAGCCCATTCAATTTGGCGGCCACCTACTCTCCCACACCGTCTCCAGTGCAGTACCATCGGCCGTTCAGGTCTTAACCATCGTGTTCGGGATGGGAACGGGTGTTTCCCCTGAACGCATCGCCACCAAAAAATTTAGGTTATCTTGATAACCCAACAATAGACAACAGCTCTCTACTTCTATTTCTTCCTTAGAAAGGAGGTGATCCAGCCGCACCTTCCGATACGGCTACCTTGTTACGACTTCACCCCAGTTACTGGCCCCACCTTCGGCAGCTCCCTCCTTGCGGTTGGGTCACTGACTTCGGGCGTTGCCAACTCCCATGGTGTGACGGGCGGTGTGTACAAGACCCGGGAACGTATTCACCGCGACATTCTGATTCGCGATTACTAGCGATTCCAGCTTCGTGCAGTCGAGTTGCAGACTGCAGTCCGAACTGAGACGTTATTTTTGGGATTTGCTCCCCCTCGCGGGATTGCCTCCCTTTGTTTACGCCATTGTAGCACGTGTGTAGCCCTGGTCATAAGGGGCATGATGATTTGACGTCAT
>NZ_NFKT01000008.1 GCF_002160525.1 Lachnoclostridium sp. An169 | reverse complement strand
ACCTGTATGAGCATCAGAGCACGTATAATCCCAATATGCCGGTCCGGGGGCTGATGTATTTCTCAAAGCTCTATGAAAAATATATTGCAGAGAATGATATTGATATCTACACAAGCACCCGGAAAGAACTGCCTTTTCCCCAGTACTTTGTGTTTTATAACGGGACAAAGGAAGAACCGGACCGGACGGAACTGAAACTGTCTGATTTATTCCGCGGTGTCACCGGGGAATATATTCCGAAGGATTCCGATGCAGTCCCCCATACAGCGGCAGGAAGGAAAGAACCCTGTCTGGAGTGTACCGCGACGATGTTGAACATCAACTACGGTCATAACAAAGAGCTGATGGAAAAGTGCCGGAGACTGAAGGAATACGCATATTTTGTGGAAGCAGTAAGAAGCAATCTTGCATCGGATATGCCGCTGCGGGAATCTGTATTGCGGGCAGTTAATGAATGTATAGAAAGAGACGTTCTGGCAGATATCCTGGTGTCGCAGAAAGCAGAGGTGGTCCAGATGATTCTGGAAACATTTGATCAGGAAAAACATGACGAGGCGATGAAGAAGGACTGGTATGAAGCGGGCAGGGAGGATGGACTGAAGGAAGGGCAGGAAGAAGGCAGAAAAGAAGGCAAAAAAGAAGGCAGAAAGGAAGGGCAGAAGCTAGAACGTGAGAACGGAATCCGTAGGATGATTGTATCATTACGTGACATAGGTATTCAGGAAACGCAGATCAAAAATGCGGTGGAGAAAGCTTACGGACTTTCTCCAGAAGCCGCAGAAAAATATTTGAAACAATATCTGGATCTGCAGGATGTAGAATAGATTCATAACCAGGGAAAGGGGCTGTCGGCCTGCCCCCGCGCATGTTTGCATAGGTAACAACAGAATACAGCATGATTAGAATAAATCCAATTCGAAGAAATCGAAGTTAATTCTTTGTTGCCCAATTTCAAAAAAGTCATTATAATAATCCAAGGATAAATTTCAGGGGAAGGCATGACTCATGCGAGTCGTTCCTTCCCCTGTTTAGAACTATTCATTTTCCGAAAGTCCCCTGTGAACCTGCATATATTTTCCCTGTTTTTCAAATTCGGAACTTTACTGTTGTATTCGGCAAAAGTTCATAATACTCTTCTCCTATTCTGAGTCTGCCGCCTTTCCGATCCGCTGTCACAGACAACAGACCTTCATGATATACAATATGCACGCTTCCGTTTTTCACAGGAACCATACAGTCCAGTTCCCTGAATATTCCATTTTCTTTCCCTGCCTTTGGATATACTTCGAACGTTTCATATCCCGGCTCCAACGGACGCACCCCCAGGAAATATCTTCCCAGCAGATAGATAGGGCTCGCGCCCCATGCATGACACAGACTCTTGCCATAAGGATCTCCGTACATGGCAAACCTCTCTTTCCCTGTCTGCCCCGGAATGTATTCTTCCCAGAAAGTCACCGCTCCTTCTTTGAGCATGCCGCCCCAGTATTCTTTCACACGTTCCAGCACTTCTCTGAGAAATCCCAGTTTTGCCATAGCATCCAGTTCAAAAAATTTGAAATACGGTGTAGTAATAATCGGGATACTGTCGTTGAGCAGCACAGATGATACGATTCTTTCCGTCTGATATGAGTCCGCAATGTCAAAGAGAACTGCCAGAAGATTTGCATGCCGGGTCACATTTCTTCGTCCGGATTCAAAGCTGTCGATGAATGCTCCCTTCTCTTCATCCCAAAAATATCTTATGATCTTTTCTTTAAGATCAGCCGCACAGTCTACATACTCTTCATATTCCCTTCCCAGAAGGCGCGCACAGTCTGCCATTGTCATAAAACATTTCAAAAAAAGCATCTGTTCAGCCGCTACAGCACCCGTTTTATCCAGTGTTTCCGCCCAGTCTATAAAGATCCAGTCACCTTTTCTTCCCTGAAGGAATCCGTTTTCATCCCTCTGTTCTTTCAGGAACTCCATCATGGCTTCCATTTTGTCATAAACCTGCTCTACAAATCCGAGATCTGCACTCATCCGGTAATAATCTGCAATTGAAATCAGCCAGAACATGGAATAGTCCACGATTGAATTAATATGCTGATGTATCTCCCTGTTTCCCCTGAGAGCCAGAATCGTTCTTTTATTGATCTCTTCATCAAAGAAGAGGTATGGATTAACAAAATAACTTTGATACGCATCTCCTGACCAGATCCATCTGTCTCTTTTTATCCCGTCAGTAAAGAACAGACCGCTGTTGAGACAGTATGTCTCTTTTGCCACTTCCCAGATTCTGTTTATTTCTTCATCGTCAGACTGAAACTTTGCTTTCACTTCAATCGGGAACCATTCGTGCACTGCACGGCACTGCACGCATTCCTTCCGGTCTGGAATGAAAATAAACCGGAACGCTCTCCTTCGTATCCTGCTCTCTTCCGTGATGCCATCCTGTCTGTAATAGCACCACTGCGGATCCAGTGCCTCATCCTCGGATTCCCCATAGCATACTGTCAGCGGATCCCCCGTGAATTTCAGCTCCAGTGTCCCGTTGACCATCCTTCCGAAATCATAAAGCCATCCACCGTTTTTCTCTTTTATATCAGAAGGATTTACATACTCCTTATTATAGTATACCTCATTCGGATCCTGCTCTCTTTCCGTGTAAAGAGAGGAACTGCCTGCCTGATAGGTCTCCTCAAAATCACAGACATTCCACGTCCCGTCTGTGCGTACTGTCTCTCCCTCTGCATAGATACAGGGAAGCGCACGCATATTTCCAATTCCAACTGTAATATCGACCCTGCCCGGTCCCGCAGTAATCACTTCACCGAGACGATGTTTTTCTCCATTTACCTCCACAAAGCCTACGCCGGTTCCATATATCGCAAAGTCCTCTTCTTTCTTCAGATCATAAGTTCTGGAAAAGCGAAGATTTTTCCTCCAGTCAGCCATTTTCCAGTACGCCGGCCAGTCATACCCTCTCTCTTCCCGCTGAAAATTCTGAAGCATTCCATGATAGATCTCAAAATCTCCCGGATACCATATCCAACCGTTTTTCCTTTTTGTTTCCATCCTGCTTTTTCTTCCTCCGTCGTTCATCTCAATCCGGCTGCCGATCACCAGTCCCCCGTTTTTCTGCCGGGTCATCCGAGGTATTATCCAGCCGGATGCGTACTGCGCCTCCGTCATGTACATAGACCGGACCATATGCTTCATCCCCGTTCCGCTTATAATCACACACCCATCTTTCCCCTTCAAAATGCCCTTCTTCAATGGAGAGGAACTGTGCCTGTGTACACATGGAGGATGAAAAGTATTCGTAAACGTTTTCTTCAGTAATATCCGGGCGGCGTCTGAATTCAATACATACTCCGCATCCGGCCACAAAGAATTCGTCCGGATGACCTTCAATGATCAGACAGCGTCCTCTTCGCTCCAGATGTTTCCGGTTTTCTTCTGCATAAAGGTTGATACGCGATCCGAAATACCCCCTCTTTTGCTTTTCCTGGTTCAGGAAATGAGCAAGGATATGGTATTTTTCCGTCATAATGTGCTGCCATGTTGCGAATTCCGCCTGAGTCACCGCATGTACTTTTCCATTTCCTCTGTTTAATATCAGAAGCGGAGCCAGGGCGGAAACCGCCCGCATCGATACTGCCACTTCTTCTGCCTCCGGGAGCAGTCTTCCTCCTTCAACAGCACTCTCCGCTCCAAAGCAGCAGATGCCTATCGCATTATAATCCGCCGCTGCAATCATAATATTCAGCCCGGCTCCCACACCGGAAATGCAGGATTCCGGAATAAACAGCGGATTATCTGTTCTCGCATACTTTTCACATGCTTTGCGATAATCCCGTTCTGCCTGAACATAAATATCCGGTCCGAACAAAGTGACAGATGTGGCGGTCTTTTTCCAGATATCCAGCACTCTTGCTACAGGGCCCCCGGAAATATAACAATGCCCCGGTTCTTCATATTCATTCACTTCTATTGATATATTCATCAGGTAGGGGATATCCAGTTTCCGCTTCCCCGCCCCGATCATTTCCTGAATATACACTGCCTGCTGCCATGCGGAAAATGCCTCGGCTGAATATTGTCCGAACCGCTCTTTCCACGTCCCGCTTCCATTATCATCTGTCCCGCACTCTGCAATCCTGACACTGCTCAGATATCCCGGTACATCTCCCCTGTATTCCTGCTCGGACTCGTCAGAATAATCTCTGTCTGTATGAACATACCCAACCTCATTTTCCACCTGAACTGCAATCACAGTTCCCCGGGTATCTTTTTTCGCCAGAAATTCCATCACTTTTTCAAATGCCCGTTTGTCCCGCTCCAGAGTTGCCCGGCATCCGGCCGACAAAGACTCTGTCGTACGGCCTCTCCCGTCCTTTACTCTGCGGTAGACTGAAGGATTTCTCTTTACATATTCCGGAGCATAGGTATACATACCGTTCTTGCTTGCCCCGAACCAGAGCGGGATCAGATATATGCCTGCGTCACCTGCCTGTTGTAAAAGCCGCTCCACAGAACTCAGATCATAGATTCCTTCCTCCGGTTCCACCTCGCACCAGTAAACGGGTGCCTCCAGGAGATTCCCTCCATACAGTTTTACCGCCTGCAGGGTTCTGTCCATCAATTCTGTACCTGCAGAAGAATTGTGGCACTGTAATCCCGTAAGAAATACCGGTTTTTTTGTTATCCTGTCTTTCAGAAATCCTTCTGTTCCGCTCTTCATACTTCTATCTCCATCCAATGCCTCTGTGCTACTTTTCCATACCATTTACCGCTGTCCCTGACAGTTCTCGTCTGAGTTGTAAAATCCACTTCTGTCAGTCCGTATCGGGCCGTAAATCCTCCATTCCATTCCCAGTTATCCATAAGCGACCACACATAATATCCCCGTATATCCGCGCCTTCTTCCATTGCCTTATGTATCCAGTACAAAAAACCTTTTATATACTCTATACGCTTCCGGTCATGGATCCGCCCTTCCTGTCCTGTTTTCTCATCCTCAACGGCCGTACCGTTTTCTGTTATATAGACCGGCACTCTCAGGCCATACTCTTCCCTAAGAATATGGATGGCATCATAAACCGCCTTCGGGTAAAATTCTCTGCCGCTGTCCTGGAAATTCCCGCCCTTTTTTTCTTCTTCCTGCCGCTGTTTAAGCAGCTCTTCGTCAGCACAGTCAACTACTCTGTTATAACAGTTTAATCCAAAGAAATCGATCGGGGTGCTGATCAGTGCGAAATCTTCCGCCTGCATCTTCGGCATGCAGTTTTCTTTCTCCATCCAGTCAAGAAGACATTTCGTATATTCTCCTTTAAGCAAAGGATTAAGATAAGAACGGTAAGTCTTTTCATTATTCAGGTCTGCTGTTTTTCTGTCTGCCTCATTATCGGGACGCAGAGGATGATGATGCCAGATATCTACTACAATTCCAATCCTGCTGTCTCTGATATTCTCTTCCCGGAAACGTCTCACGCCTTCACCATGGGCCATAAGCACATGATGATTTGCCTGACGTCCCATCGCTTCGCTCCTGTGTCCCGGTGCGAAAATTCCCTGTGCATACCCCACATATGTCGCAATCGGTTCATTAACTGTTGCCCGCAGCGGGATCCTCTTTCCGTATTCACGGAATAAAAGTGAAGCATATTCTCCATACCACTTCACAATATCTCTGTTCAGCCATCCGCCTCTCTCCTCCAGAGCCTGGGGCAGATCCCAGTGATACACCGTAGCATTAGGAACCATCCCGTATTTTTCCAGTTCATCTAATACTCTGTGGTAAAAATCAATCCCCTTCTGATTAACCTGCCCTGTTCCTTCCGGCAGTATACGCGACCAGGAAAAGGAGAATCGAAAGCTTTTCATTCCAAGCTCTGCCGCAAGCCTGATATCCTCTTTATATCTGTGGTAAAAGTCGCATGTCACGGAAGGTGTGGTCCCGTCTTTTATTCTGCCGGGCTTTGCCGCAAATGTATCCCATATAGATGCACCTCTTCCGTCCTCATATGCCGCCCCCTCGATCTGCGGGGCGCTTGTTGCCGTGCCGAACAGAAAACCGGGAGGAAATACCAGCCACTCTTTATGCATAATCCTCGATCCTCCATTCATCTTTCCAGTCAATATACACCATTCCCATGGGATGTTCCTCATCCGGCTCTGTAAATCTCAACGGAAGCCATACATAGTCTGCAATCGACGTATCTTTATCTTCTGCAGCCATCTCCACCGGAATTTCTTCATCAAAATCAGGATTGAATATACGTTCAAACACCTTTCTATAGTCATCATATTTTCTGTTCATTTCTAACGGCAGCCACCGGTCCGCCACTGCAATATACAGATCTTTCTTTCCTTCTACCTTAAAGACCGAAGAAATCTGCGAATGGAAAGATGTATTCGTCTTATCTTCCGGATGCGGATTCCCAATGACTGTGTACGGCCCATGCCACGTATGCGCTACTGCCACCTCTGACGGGTTGGGATAATATCCGGTTGTCCCGGAAGTAATAAGATAATGCATTCCTTTTCTCATAAAATGTGATGTTGCCTCCCTCACATAAGGGGGATATTTTCTCGGGAAATGTGTGCTGTAATACCCTGTCACATCCGTATAATCATCTGTCAGATCCGCACAGATCGTTTCTGTATGCGCCCTTTCGAAATAATAGTACCCTTTACCATCCTCTGCCGCCGCAAGGTCAAAATCCCCCGCATTCATTCCCAGAGGCCATAACTTTTCCCTTACTTTTGTGTAAGGACCGAGAATATGATCCGCAACCAGAACTGTTTCCCCGTTCCATACCTTGAGCCAGCACACATATTTTCCCGTCTTTTTATTATAAATAATATGAGGCCTGTCCATATGGGCGGACGGATGCAGACCAGATTCCGGATCATCCGGTTCCGGCGGAATAATGATTCCCTTGTCTTCCCAGTTATAAAGATCCCGCGACGCATAACAGCGGACTCCCCAGTGCCATATTCCATTGTCAGCGGTTGTTTTCTCCTTATTCTCGCCATACCAGTAATAAATACCGTCTACATAAATCACGCTTCCACCATGGGCATGAATCCTTTTTCCCTCCGTGTCCAGCCAAATCTGGCCTGGTTTTATAGAATTATACTTCATAAGCTGTCCTCCTGTTTTTCCTGTTTACTCATCCCTTTACGCTTCCCATTACCAATCCGGTTGTAAAATACTTCTGAAGGAACGGATATATCAACAGCAGCGGTATCATGGAAATAAAAAGCTGTGCCGCCCTGAGGTTCTGTCCGTTTACTGTCATCTTGTCAATCAGGCTCTGCAGATTTGCCGTATTCATCAGCATCTGGTCTGATGACTGAAGAACATTTTGAAGATATGTCTGCAGCGGATAATTTGCCGTATTATTCATGTAGATCCGCCCATCCATCCAGGAATTCCAGTGCGTCATGAATGTAAATAACGATATCGTTGCTATAGACGGCTTTGCAAGAGGAAGATAGAGTTTCATCAGAATCGTATGCTGCCTTGCGCCATCTACCAGTGCCGACTCTTCTATTTCCCTCGGAATCCCCCGAAAGAAATTCATCATAAGAACAATATTAAAGACATTGACTCCCACAGGCAGTACCAGCGCCCAGATAGTGTCAGTCAGGTTCATATCTTTTACCAGAAGATATGTCGGCACCAGTCCTGCATTGAAAATCATTACGAACATGAACAGCCACATATAGATTTTCCGTCCCGGGAAATCCCTGTCTTCCTTCGACAGAGGATACGCCGCGAGTACAGTCAGCAGAATTCCCAGCGGCACCCCGATAAGAAGTCTTTCAAAAGTAACTCTGAATGCCTGCCAGAACATCTCGTTTCCCATGACATATTTGTACGCTGCAAGCGTGAAGCCTTTCGGGAGAAATGTCACAAGGTTTGCATCTGTATATGCCGTGCTGCTGAAAGACAGTGCAAGAATATGCACCAGCGGAAGCAGACACAGCAAAAGAAGTATACAGATGATTGTATAATTAAATATATTAAATATAATTCGTCCCTTTGTCTTGTACTCTTTCATCATTAAAAGCCTCCTAAAACACTCTGTATCCCGCAAATTTATCCGCCAGCTTATTGGAGCCCGCAATCAGGATAAACGATACGAGCGATTTAAACAGTCCCACTGCCGTACTAAATGAATACTGCTGCTGCTGAATTCCCAGACGGTATACCAGGGTGTCAATAATGTCTCCGGATTCATATACCGAAACATTGTACAGATTGAACACCTGATCAAATCCGGCATTCAATATATTGCCTATAGACAAAATCGTCATCAGAACAATAAACATGGAGATACCCGGAATCGTAACATGGAGTGTCTGTTTCCACCTTCCCGCCCCGTCAATGGAGGCTGCCTCATACAGTGACGGGTCGATCCCCGTCAGTGCAGCAAGATAAACGATCGCATTATATCCGAAATTTTTCCAAACATCGCTGATTACAAGCGTCCACCGGAATGTGTCGTTATCTCCGAGGAAAAAGATCGGTTCATGCCCCAGAGCCTCGACGACACGGTTAATAAGTCCTCCATCCGTTTTGAGAATATTGGTCAGGATTCCCGCAAGAATAATCCATGAAATAAAATACGGAAGATATGTTATCGTCTGTGTCATCCGCTTAAACCATTTCAGACGTATTTCATTTAGAAGAAGCGCAAACACCAGAGGAATAATCAGATTGCCGATAATTTTCATCACAGCTATAATCAGTGTATTTCTCAGCGCGCGCAGTGTATCATCTGTCATGAATATGGTCTTAAAATGTTTCAGTCCGACCCACTCGGAACCTGCGATTCCGAGTGCGGGCTGATAATCTTTAAAGGCAATACTGAATCCCGTAAACATAGGTACGTAATTAAAAACCAGAATAAAGACCAGCGGTATCCATATCATAAGATGGAGCATCACATGATTTGAATTTATTTTTCTCTTTGCGCCGAATTTTTTCGGATTTTTCATATTCAATCATCCTTTCCGCCTATTCTGCCCGGGATTCCTGGTACCATTCGTCAGCCTCCTCTGTAATCTGCGCGCCTCCGAGTGCATTCCACTGTTCCAGGAAGGTATCATAGGAATCCACCTCCGCATTTCCTGTGATAATGTCAATCAAGGTCTCTTTCGTCAGAGTGATCAGACTTGTGGTGCATTCATTCATTTTTTCTGTTGCTGCAGCGTCATATGCAGAATAAATATAGTTATCCATCTCCATCATTTCATGCAGAGTCTGGTATGCGCAGTGATCCGCACCATATACCGACCAGTATAATACTCCCGCATTAAACGCGGCCAGTTCCTGCTCATCGAGTTCAGAACGTCTGTCCCGGTTTTCATAATAAGCCATCATGGCATTATAATCTCTCTGGTTCTCAGCATTCAGATTTTCCGTGCTTCCTGTCTTCAGAGCCTCCTGGATGCGCCCCCAGCCTACCATGTTTTTATCAGGTACTGCAAAGCCGCACACTGCCAGTGAATATCCCGTATATTTTCCTGCAAGTCCGTTGTACTTCTCATATTCTTCCTGCGAAAGCGTATCCGGCTGCGCCAGATAATGCATACTGAGATTTACTACCTTGAAAAACGCCTCCATATCATCATATTTGCTGCTCATTGTGTAATACTGAGACGGCAGCGCCGTATAAAACGCCTGTCCCCTGTCATCTTCTGTTTTTCCCGGGATCGGTACAGAGATAAATTCCGCATCCGGCTGCGTTTCCAACGCATTTTTCCACGGTGTTTCCGCTCCCATGAAAAGGGAAAAGGCCATTCCAACTTTGCCTGCTGCCATATCCTGGAAGATCTGATCCTGACCTGCAGTCACAAAGTCTTTGGAAATAATACCATTGTCATACATATCCCGGAGCATGGAAAGCCCCTCTTTCATTTCTTCTGACTTGGCTCCGCCATATACTGCTTTTCCGTCAACATCTATAAAAGGAATCACGTTTGAATAATATCCGGGCTGCGCACCGAACATTTCAAAAAACGTAGCAACGTCTCCTATACTGTGGAATACATCTTTTCCGTTCAAAGCCAGCCCGTATGTATCATTCTGTCCGTTCTGATCCGGATCATCCTGCGCAAAGGCCCTTGCGACCTCGTAGAATTCCTCAACAGTCTTCGGCGCTTCCAGTCCAAGATTATCCAGCCAGTCCTTCCGGATCCACAGAATCGGCATTCCGTCGTTCGGTGTTGCCACTACAGGAAGGGCGTAAAGCTTTCCGTCCACAGTTGCTGCCTTCAGAGCTCTCTGTCCCGCTTCGGTACTGTAATATTCTTTCATCTCATCCGATGCATATTTTTCAAAACCGTCCGTCAGATCCGCAAATACTCCCTGTTCTGCCCATCCTGTAAAATTCTTCGCATCTACATCCATAAAATCCGGATACTCTCCTGACATAATGCACATGGAGAGCTTTTCCGTTTTCTGTGAAACATCTACGTCATAGATTACCTCCAGTTCAATCCCGTTTTCTCTGTACAAATCAAGCCATGCATTATCCTCGGCGGTCTCATCTCCCTGATAGGAAAAGCTTGTATCCCTGGCAAACCCTACTTTCATAGTG
This sequence comes from Lachnoclostridium sp. An169, assembly GCF_002160525.1. Lineage (GTDB taxonomy): Bacteria > Bacillota > Clostridia > Lachnospirales > Lachnospiraceae > Mediterraneibacter > Mediterraneibacter cottocaccae. The sequence continues at coordinate 129,732 of NZ_NFKT01000008.1, read as the reverse complement.
GAAAGTCCTGTTCCATCTTCGCCTGCAGAAGAAGTCTTTGCAGGTGTATCTCCTGATTTCTGTACACTGCACGCAGTGAGAGAAAACACCATGCTAGCTCCGACCAGAATCGTACATATTTTCCTCATTTTCCCTTTCATACTCATCGCTCCTTTGTTATTTTTTATATTTTTTTTACTTCTTTATCTACATTTTAGTTATTCTGCACATTTTTTCTATGTGCACTTTTTGTCATATGGTGCATTTTTTAACTACCTGAAAAAAGTGCTGCCCTGCAGCTCTAAGCCGGGGCAGCACTTCTGCGGTGCATAACCTATAATTCAACTCGTAAGGATTAAGCAAAAGCGTTTTTATAACCCTTCTTTTCTTCTCCCATAATCTCTCCGATACTCCTGAGGAGTCACTCCCAGTTCGCGGCGGAAAGCCCGGGCAAACGCCTGCGGGGACTGATATCCCAGACTCCCCGCGATACTCTGCACTGTCTGATCCGTTTCCACCAGCATCCGCTTTGCCTCACTGAGTTTCTGGCGCATAATATAGACAGACAGCTTCTCTTTTCCATAAATCCGAAATATTTTTGACAAATACGCCGGCGAATAGTGAAAAACCTCTGCAATGGATGCCGCTGTCAGATCTTCCTTTCTGTGTTCCCGAATATAATTTTTGATAATTTCTATCATTTGTCGTTCACTCTGATCTGATTCTCCATATTCCTCGTAAGTTATCATCTGCTTTACCTTTTCCTCAGAGAAAATCTGTTTCACCTCTTCTATCTGTTTTCTGGCATGCTCCACAGTATCTCTTCGTGACCTGGAATCCCGGATCCGGTTTGCAGCCTCTTCAATCTTCCTGCAGATCACACTCTCTTTTTCGGCTTTGACCACATAACTGCATGGTCTGATTTTATTTGCCCTGTAGATATATTCAAATTCCTCATAAGCCGTCAACAGTATTACTTCCATTTCCGGGCAGTTCTCCGCGGCGTATTCCAGGAGCTGAAATCCGTCAGTAACCGGCATAACCAGGTCTGTCAGCAGCAGATCCACTTTTTCCTCCTCCAGTCTCTTTTTCGCTCTTGTTCCGGAATAGAGCACCTCAATCTCCGCATCCTGTCCTATTGTTTCTTCTACCAGACTTCCTATATATTCGGCTATTTCCATCTCGTCGTCAACTACCAGAACTTTCCATTTGCTCATAGGTTTTTCCTCCGTTTAGCTCGGCAATAGTCCGTATTGCACCTTTTTCCGTTTTCTCATATCTGAGACAGTAGTTTTCCCCGTAAAAAAGCTTTATTCTTCTGTTTATATTGATAGTGGAAGTAATTTCAGCCTCCTCCGGCGGAGACTGAACTCTGAGATTCATCTCATCAATCTCCGCCTGATTTATTTCTATCCCGGATTCCTCGATGATAACACTGAATTTTTCTTTATCTCTTTCAAAATACAGGCTGATTTCCCCATTTTCTTCAATTCGTTCCACTCCATACTTCACAGCATTTTCCACAAGCGGCTGTAAAAGGAGTCTCGGCACAGGAAGCTTTTTCATCTCTTCCGGACACGGCTCTACTCTGAACTGAAACCGGTTTGCAAAGCGCGCTCCCTGGATGCTCATATAAGTACAGATACACGCAAGTTCCTCCTCCAGAGGAATCACATCTCTCCTGTTTCTGTTCATAAACCGGAAATAATCGCTCAGCAGTCCCGCCATGTGTTCTGCTCCTTCATTATCCCCCCGCTTAATTCTGATTTTTATAAACAGCAGCGTATTATAAAGGAAATGAGGATTTATCTGTGCCTGGAGCTGCTTGAGCTGTTCCCTCTGCAGGTCGATCTGCGCAAGATAATTTTCCCGGATATTCTGCGAAAGCCGCTTGCTCATCTCATTAAACCCTGTATAAAGATGGGCGAACTCATCTCTTGTACTCGCCTCCACAGTGACAGCTTCATCTCCGTCTTTAATTTTGTCAAATGCGGAGCACAGCACCTGAACCGGACGCCTGATATATCGTCTTACATACAGCAGAAACAGTAGAAACACCGCCAGATTCACTGTCAGAATCAGCGGAACAAGATAAAAGCTTTCCTTTATATCCTGGAATACAGCGTTGTAAGACCGGCAGGTCAGAACATCAATTCTATGTCCATAATCTCCAATATATGAGCAGAAGTATTCTCCGTTTTTTCCGGTAACCTGAAACGTTCCGCCCCTCTCTTCCTCTTTTCCTTCCCGGTAATATTCAAGCATCTGCCGGAGCGTCTCCTCATCTCTGACATTCTCCATAAGAACTTCCCCGTCAATCAGAATCGCCGCCTGCGCCATGTCATCATTACTCAACTGCTGTAAAAGTTCCTGAAATTTGTATCCGGAAATTGTCATACGGCAGATTGCCCTCACCTGATCGCGCCCGGTTCCCTGCGAAAAATTTCCTATATAAATCCGGACATTGCCATGATCCACGGTAAGCGTCTCTGGATTCTCAAAATATGCATCTATCGCCTGTTGGTCTTCTTCATTCATTTCCGCCCAGTAACTGTAATGGATTGTCAGACTATTTCTTAACAGATAAACCTCCATATCAGAGATAAACCACTCCATGAACCGATACCACTGCATACGATTCTGAATATCCACAATTTTCTCCGAGCGCTCAAGTACATCATAATATTCCCACATATCCGACAACAAATAGAGAGCGGGTTCATTATACAAATCCTGGGCATAAAATTCCGCTTCCTCTATTTTAGAATAAAAATTTTCAAAAATCTGCTGATCACGGCTAAATGTTGTCTCCCTGACGCTGCTGATGGTGTCTCTCTGAAAATTGTCGTACAATTTCAAAAAAAACGTTATTTCCATTAGAAGCGTCAGCAGCAAAATGCACATCAGTTTAAACGCTACCGTCTTATACCACGGAAGTTTTTTCTCCATTGCCGCCGCCCCCTCTCTCTTTCCCTTATTATACAGAAAAAGCACACGAAAAGTAATCCTTTTCCCGTGTGTCTTTTTCCTTTATTATTCAGTTTTACATCATTGATTCAGAACTTTCAGAAAATACCTGATATCATCTTCTTTCAGCGTATTATCTACTCTTCTGAGCGTCTGGAAACTCATTAATGTTCCCATTGTCCGTATCAGAGGATTTGCATCCATGCAATAATGCAGGAAACGGCGGCAATCCGGATAGCCGGCAAACAGTTCTTCCAGGGTCTCCTTCTTTCCATAAATCTCCAGCATGTCTCCAAGACAGGTATCCTCTGTTATCGGCGCCAGCGTCCTGTCCTGTCCGATCACAATCTCCTGTTCAAGGCAGATGTCTCTGGAAGAACGTCCGGCCTCGATCACATACGTTCCTCCTTCCACACTCCAGCAGTCTGCATCGCCATCATATATGCTGTATGCATATTTTTCCAATGCTATGGTAATTCTCCTTTTTTCTCCGGCTCTGAGAAATACCTTCTCAAATCCGGCCAGCTCCCGTATCGGACAGTCATACAGAATGCCGGGCTTTCTTACATAGATCTGCACGATTTCCCCGCCATCTCTGTTTCCGGTATTTTCCACATCCAGGCTCACCGTTTTTCCTTCACAGCCAATCTCCAGACCACTGTAGGAAAATGTAGTATATGACAGTCCATACCCGAAAGGAAACCGGACTTCCATTTCTTTCTTGTCGTAATACCGGTATCCCACATATATCCGTTCGGCATATACAACATTATCGAGACTGCCGGGGAAATTCAGATAGCTTGGATTGTCCGATAATTTCACCGGGATTGTCTCTGCCAGTTTTCCGCACGGATTTGCCCTTCCAAACAGCAGGTCTGCCACTGCACTCCCTCCTGCTTCCCCAGGGAGGCAGGCGTCAAGCACAGCCCTAACCTGATGTATCCACGGCATTTCCACAGGGGCCCCATGAAATAATACAACTGCCACCTGCGGATTTACTTCAAGAATCTTCATGAGAAGCTCTTCCTGGCACTTCGGAAGCCTCATATGCATTCTGTCATAGCCTTCTGATTCATAGATTTCCGGAAGTCCCATACAGAAAATAACTTTATCCGCGTCCTGTGCAGTCTTTACCGCTTCCTCCATCAGAGCCTCGTCTGTGACATCATCATCATACCCCTGCGAATACACAGCACCGGGACAGATTCTTCTCACCGCATCGTTCACCTGTTCCAGACAGTACGGTGTGACATGGGAGCTTCCTCCCCCCTGAAACCTCAGTTTTCCGGCCATTCCTCCTATCACTGCAATACGATCATCGGGTGATACCGGAAGAAAATTTTCCTCGTTTTTCAGCAGAACCATGCTTTCCCGTGCCAGCTTCTCCGCAAACCGGTGATGCTGTTCCGGATCATACTGTGTATTCCTTCTGGAATCTCTGCATTTCAGGGACAGCTCCACAGTGGGCGCTACACTTGCATCCAGTTCTTCTTCCGTCAGACTCCCTCTGCTGATCAGTTCGCCGACTTCTTCTGCCAGACGCTCTGCCGATTCCCCGGCCATCTGAAGATTCAACCCGTTTTTTACCGCTTTCGCCAGATTATGAGCCCCAAAACAGTCCGTGACTACATTTCCCTGATACCCCCATTCTCCCCGCAGCGTATCACGCAGTAATTTTCCGCTCTCGGCGCCATACTCTCCATTCACGCGATTATACGCGCTCATCACCATATAGGGCTTACCTGTACGAACAGGCTTTTCAAAGGCTTTAAGATATATTTCATGCAATGTACGGTTGTCTATATGCTCGTTGACAGTCATGCGCCGGGTCTCCTGATTGTTGCACGCGAAATGTTTCACGCATGCACCTGTTCCCTCCTCCTGCAGTCCAAGAACATATTCGGTTGCAAGCTCTGAGGTCAGTACCGGATCCTCTGAATAGTATTCAAAGTTTCTTCCCCCCAGAGGACTCCTCTTTATATTGCAGCCCGGTCCCAGCAATACACTTACGCCTTCTGCCTGAGCTTCTGCTCCAAGACAGTGTCCCAGTTCCCGCAGAAGTTCTCTGTCCCACGAACATGCATAGGTACTTGCTGAAGGATAGGAAGTAAGAGGCACAGTATCATAAATATCCTCCGAATCAGCACTCTTCATTTTACGTATCCCGGAGGGGCCATCCGCCAGCAGAAATCCTGACAGTCCGTATTTTCCCACGTCTGTCTGTTCCATTACATACTGAGACAGCAAAGATGCTTTTTCTTCCAGACTCATAGATTTCAGAATTTTTTCCACTTCTTTTTTTAATGTTTTCATTTTTGTCTCCTGTCTGTTTGATTTTTCTTATCCGCTTTGTTATACTAAACCCTGTACACAAGACAGCATTTTTCTTCTGTATACTTGCATTTTAGCGCTTTTCTTTATCTCTAAACAGCTATTTTGTTGACAAAAAATATATTATTTTTTTACCTGATAAGGAGGCCTGTATGAAATATCCCTATGAAATCGTCACTAACTCCAACCTGCTTCCTGCCCGTTTCACCGCAACATGGAACCCTGTGGCCGAGTATTACCCGCCTCACTGGCACACAGACATAGAACTGATCTTTCTTCTGGAGGGATCACTCTTTATTACAATTAACGGAACCGTTATAACACTTACTCCCGACAGTTTTATTCTGATCGGTTCCAACCGAATCCATTCCATACAATCCGGAGAAGCTACTTCCGGATATATGCTGCAGCTCTCCCTGAATTTTGTAAAAGAGAACTGTCCCGATTGCAGTCATATTGCCTTTGATACCTGCATCGGAGAAACTTTTTCCGCAGACGGGAGGATGGCAGTGCGCAAAATCCTGGATAATCTGTGTACTTCTTCAAGTCCTGACGAGACTTATCTCCATCTGCTTCAAAAATCTCTTCTCTATCAGCTTCTCTATGTTATCATGAAGGACTTTCAGTCAGAGGACTCCGCCCCTTGCCCGATCCTCGATGAAAAGAATTCCGAAAGACTGATTTCTATTGTCGATTATCTGAATTCTCATTTTCAGGAAGCACTTTCTCTTTCTGCTGTTTCAGAACTATTCGGGCTGTCACCAGCATATTTATCGCGATTCTTTAAGAAATATATTGGCATGACATATACTGCATATCTGGATATGCTCCGCCTAAATCTCGCTCATCATCTGATACTGTATACAGATTTTTCGGTACAGCAGATCTTCGAAGCCAGCGGTTTCTGCAATTATCCGGTTTTTGTAAGAAAATTCAGGGAAAAATACGGCAAACCGCCGCTGCAGCTCAGGAAGTCCTGTTCACCTGCAGCCGGCAAAGCACATAGATCGGAAGAAGCATAATGAGGCAATGGAAAGGGGACCCTCTCGGATCCCCTTAATATTAATAAATTATGTGTATTTCCTATCATTCAGTTCTCTGCAGTCTATACGTTCTTCATCTCCCGTCCGGCTCTCAGCATCCGGAACATCCGCCGCGCTGCCTGCAGGTACAGTTCTTCCGCCCTGCCAAGCGCCTCGTCAAGAGGCATGACTGCATTTACGGTAGTAAGGATGGATTCGATGCCGTAGTCAAAGATATCCTCCGCACCTTTTCCCATACTTCCCACAACTGCCACGGCGGGGATCCCCGCTTTCCTGCAGTGGACGCCCACGCCCTGCATCACCTTGCCGAAGACAGACTGCCAGTCTGTGGAACCTTCCCCTGTGACAACCAGCGACACGCCTTCCAGTTTCCGATCAAATTCCACCAGGTCAAGTACGGTCTCGATTCCTGATTTGAGCGTACCGTTCAGGAAAACCATGAGAGCGGCTCCAAGTCCGCCTGCGGCTCCTGCACCGGGCACCTCGTCCATATTGACTCCGAACTGGTTCTTCAGGATATCGCGGTAGTTGCACATTCCTTTTTCCAGCTCCTCAAGGATCTCCGGCGTACCGCCCTTCTGTTTTCCAAAGGTGTGGGTCGCCCCTTTTTCTCCGCAGAGAGGATTCGTCACATCACACATGACGGTAAACTTACATTCCTTTACACGGGGATCAAGCCCCGATACGTCAATGCTCCGTATTTCCGCCAGATCTGCCCCGCACCCGGAGAGTTCCTGACCGTTTTCATCCAGGAAACGGACTCCCAGCGCCCTCATACAGCCGATGCCGCCGTCGTTTGTTGCGGAACCGCCGATGGCAATCGAAATATCACGGAAACCTTTGCCAAGAGCGTCTGCAATCATCTCCCCGGTTCCGTAGGAAGTTGTCTTTCTCGGATCTCTCTGCTCACTCGGGACAAGGGGCAGCCCTGAGGCTGCCGCCATCTCCATGACAGCTCTTCTGTCATCAAGTTTTCCGTAGTAAGCAGATATTTCTTCCCAGAGAGGACCGTGAACGGAAACTGCTATTTTCTCTCCGTTTACCGCTGAGAGCACTGCATCCGTCGTTCCCTCTCCTCCGTCTGCCACTTCAATACTGCTGTACTCACATCCGGGAAAGATCTCCGACGCCGCCTGTGCAAGAAGCTCAGCGGTCCTCTTTGAAGACAGAGTTCCTTTAAATGAATCGGATGCAAATAAAAATTTCATAGGTCCCTCCTTATCAGTGCAGGAAAAGCGAAAGGATGAAGATCTCCACCATACTTGAAATACCAAGTATCAGGGTTGCAACTGTCTGTGTCTTGTATCCTTTCTCCGGCGTCATGGCTCCGAAGTTTGTCACAACCCAGAAATAGGAATCGTTAGCATGGGATACTGTCATGGCTCCTGCACCAATTGCCATAACGGTAAGCGCTGTTCTGACAGGTGTCGCCAGTCCGAGCACCGGAAGAATCGGCGCCACAATACCTGCTGTCGTCGTAAGTGCCACTGTGGAAGACCCCTGCGCTGTCTTCAGGATCGCCGCCAGAATGAACGGGAAGAAGATGCCGATTGTCTCCAGAAGAGCCGCGTTCTGTGTAATGTAGTTGATCATGTCCGTGGAAGAGATAACTTTTCCAAGAACGCCGCCTGCCGCCGTAACAAAAAGGATCGGTCCTACCGTCTTTAACGTATCGTCTGTCAGCTTGTAGAAATTGCCCAGCTTCTTCGCTCCTGCCAGCTGGATCACGCCGAATACAGTACCGACTGCAAGAGCAATGATCGGTGTGCCGAGGAACTGCAGGATATCACTTGCCAGTCCGGTCCATCCGGCCATGGAAGCGATGGAGCTCAATCCCATCAGGATGATCGGGATAATGATCGGCGCAAGAGCATTGAAGCCGTTTGGAAGTTTTCCGTACTCCGCTACAAGTTCTTCGTATGTTTTCTTTACATCATTGGCATTTGCCTCATCGTCAGATGTCACCTTTTTGCCGATATAGTTTGCATAAAAATATCCGGCAATCAGCGGGAAGATGGAGCAGAGCGCGCCCATTCCCATGACGAGAAGCATATTGTTGCCGATGCCAAGCGTGGAAGCCGCTGCGATCGGTCCCGGTGTCGGCGGGATGAACACATGCGAAATATAAAGTCCGCTGGCAAGAGCTACCGTCATGGCAACCGAGGAGGTTCCCGTGCGGTTTACAAGAGCCTTTCTGATCGGGTTGAGGATAACGAAACCCGAATCACAGAATACCGGGATAGATACAACCCAGCCCATAAGCTCAATGGCAAGTTCCGGATGGTTTTTCCCGACGAGACGGATCACCATATCCGCAAGCTTCAGCGCTGCTCCTGTTTCTTCCAGGATCGTTCCGATCAGCGCGCCGAGGATAATTACGATACCGATGCTCGTAAATGTCCCGGAAAATCCGGCTCCGATTACATTTGCCAACCCCTGTGTGACAGTGCCGTCCTCTGCCGTCTGGTCAACAAGCGGAATGCCCGCCACCAGTCCGAGGATCAGCGAGATTGCCATGATCGCAAGAAATGGATGAATCTTGAATTTTGAAATAGCTACGATCATGACGATAATCGCGATAACGAACGCGATTATAAGTGGAAAACCAGTCATAAATATAACCCCCTTTTCTCTGGTGTTTTCTGGTATGCACCTATTTTAGCAGGGGATTTTTTCGAAATTCAGAACGCCGCAGCACAAAACGAGGGGCAAATTTTGTGTCGTCAGCACAAAACATATGTTCGTTCTCTTCACTGTAAGCGGAACCGTTTTACGGGGTCATATACAGATAGAGATAGATAAGCAGCCATTTGTCCCGGGGCGATGCCTGGGGATTTACATTGAGCATGTCGCGGACTTTATTATACCGGTAGACGAACGTGTTCTTGTGCATGAAGATCTGTCTCGCCGCCGCGGCAATATTGAAGTCATTGTCAATCAGGCTGCCCACCAGCTCGCAGTAATCTTTCTTAAACTCGCTCGACAAACTGCTTCCGAACACATTGAATATCTGCTGCAGTTCCTTCTGGGGGAGCAGCTGCTGTATGTATTTTCCTGCATTGTCATAAAAATATACTGCCGTGTGTTCCGAATGGATATTATCCGCCAGCCAGCGGCAGTGCCGGTAAGCGCAGTAATACTGGGTAAAATTGCTCTGAAAGGTTCCTACAAAGAACCGGCACCCGATATTTTCCTTCCGCATCCACTTCAGCGCGCCGCCCAGATAGTCCGCGAGAATGTATTTATAATCCGAAAAGATATTCTCTTTCGATGTGTCCAGCGTTTTATAGACGAGCACATACTTATCGTCCAGAGTAAAACTGATGTCCTCCCCGCCATGGGAACTGCTGCTCTTTATCGTCTCAAGCAGGGCGTCCACATACTTCGGCTGTTCCGGCCGGCAGAGCACCGGAATACGCACAATATCCTCATGGTAATTCAGTTCCCGTGCAAGCCCCCGGATATAGTTCGGGTCAGGATTCGGTTCATGGGTCAGCATCTCCGCAAACCGCTCTTTCCTTGTCTGTCTCCGGATCGACTGAAGCTTCTGGTTTTCATATTTGATCATCGTCTCGATGGCCATCTTGGTGATAAGCGCAACCGGGCGGATCTCATCGGGATTGCCTGTTACGCCGACCACGCCCTCCCGCCTTCCGTCTATGTCTATAACCATATTCATTCCCCGGAGCACCCCCGGATAATCATGATCGCCTTCCACAGTTATGATATCCTTACCGCCGTGAACGATCTGATATGCCGCCTCGTGGAATGTCCCCACCCGCTCCGGATCCCGGCTGGCGATAATGACGCCGTCTTCATTCATGATATTTACATTGTAACTGGTATATTCTGTCACTCTCTCAATCAGTTTTTTTGCCAGAGATACGTCAAGCATCTGAATGCGCTCCCTTCCGGAAATTAATTTCTTTCGTTCAACATTTATTATTTTACTTCAATAATCCTTCCGTGAAAAGAGTTTTTTAGGGGCTGCGCACTGCACAGCCCCCCCTGACATCCGGCATATCACCGTATCTCTTTTATTTTTTCAGATGCTTCTTCACCTCATCAGCGACCAGTTTCGTCAGCAGTTCCACGTCCACAGTGCCGGTTCCGCCGGCGTTCATTCCGTTGTCTGCCTTTCCGCCGCTTCCGAACAGATCGATCTTCTTCATGGTCTCCTGCTTTACTGCCTCCACAGCCGCCGGGATCAGATCAATAATTCCCTTGTTCATGGAACTGAAACGCTGGAACTCCGCTTCCACTGCCGCCACGTTAATATCAGTGAAAATATTGACCTTGCTGATTCCTTCCCGGATAGCCTGACGGAAATCATTATCCGTAAGTCCCGAGCCTCCGTGGAGCACCAGCGGCACACTGACGCTCCGGGCGATCTCCCGGATCCGTCCGAAGTCCAGCTTCGGCGGAAGCTTATATGCGCCATGGGCATTTCCCACCGCGATCGCCAGGGCGTCCACTCCTGTTTTGTCCACGTAGTCCTTTGCCATCTTCGGATCCGTGAAGAAACGGGATGGGTCATCCATCCGGCTGTCTCCCTCTGCCGAGCCCTCATTGTCCCCTACATGTCCCAGCTCGCCTTCGATTGTGGCGCCGTACGCATGGGCAATCTCTGCCATCTCTTTGACTTTCTTTACATTCACATCGTAAGGATCCGTAGAGCAGTCGTACATAATCGAAGAGAATCCCAGTTCCAACGCTTTCAGACAGGTCTCTTTTTTCAGGCCGTGGTCCAGATGGATCACCACAGGGACGCTCGCCTTCTTCGCCATCGGAAGAAGATAATATGAGACTTCTTCCAGCGGACCATAGGGGAACAGTACCTCTGCTGTCCCCATAATCACCGGAGCTCTTCTCGACTCTGCCGCACTGATAATCCCTCTCGCCAGTTCAAGGTTGACCGCGTTAAACAGTCCCACCGCATAATGTCCTTTTCTTGCCGGAATCAATACGTCATTCAAATTTACTAACATGTTTTATGTTCTCCTCTTTTCCCAACCTGCGCTGATCTTTTTCTCCAGTTCTTCGAGGGATTTCAGCCCGCTTAAGGCATCGTAAGCCGCCACACAGCTCGCTCCTTCCGCAGCCGCAAGGTTCATGGCGCGCTCCAGGCTGTACCCTTCCAGCACTGCTGTGAGGAACGCGGCAATACTTGTATCTCCCGCCCCGGTTCCGGAAAGCACTCTTTCCGGAACATAACTTTCTTCAAAGCCTTCCTTCTGCGCCCACTCGCCCACATTCAGTCCGATCCTGCCGCCGACGCCAAGCAGCTGCATCCGGTCTGCTGTCCGGTAATACATTCCCGCAGCGCCGCACTTGATCAGCAGTACCTTTGCCCCGAACGCCATACACTGATCAGCGAGAGGCCGGATATCTCTCTCAATATCCAGGATTTCCGTGACGTCTCCGTCTCCCGCGCGCCGCTTCCAGTCCGCGAAACGCTCTTTATCCAACATGAAACAGAGTTCCTCCGCACTGGGAACAAAGAAATCTACATAAGGAAGAACCTGTTCCAGTATCTTCTCCCAGTTGGCTTTCCCTGCCTCCGAATCTCCGTCAACCGCCGCCATATCCAGAGATGTGGCTATATCATGACGCTTCATGTTCTTCATCAGCCCGACCAGCTCGCTGCCGTCGTTTTCATACATGGATTTCATCAGCGGCGGATACCCGAAATGGAACAGCGCCGCATCTTCCAGTGCCTCCTCCGGGATATCCGAAGCGCGGAATGTATGGTTTGCCCCGGGGTTGTGAAGGAAAATCCGGTCGATCCCCGGCACTGCCAGGACGATGGAGTAGGAGGTTGACTCTTCCTTCGATACGATCATCCCTCCGTCCGCATCGTATTTCCCAAGTATGTTCATCACCATGTTTCCGAAGGCGTCATCGCCGATCTTCCCCATCAGCGTCACGTCCGCCCCCAGTATCTTCATGGCAAGCCCGGTGTTCGCCACCGCGCCGCCTGTATGGATATCCGCCTTTCCCGTCTCGATAAGCCTTCCCGGCACAAAGACCCGTCCGGTCCCGCTCTGGCTCTCCATCTGAAACGTGGGGGTGATATCCAGGCAGATATGTCCCGCCGCAATCACTTTTTTCTTCATCTTACCGCTCAATTTATCACTCAATCTGTCGCTCAATTTCCAATCACTCAATTCCCATCAGAAGATTCATCACATACATCTCCAGAGCTTCAAAGTCGCGGTTCTCCACACACTTCTTCTGGAAGTCATAGTCGAATCTGTCCACTTTTTCCTCAAGCGCCTTGAAGATCTTCAGGCTGTTTTCCAGATGCTTGTAGCTGTCCTCATCCTTTGTCGTGCGCATCGCCTTCACATCCAGGCCTACATACTCGCCGTGATCGCCGTACCCGTTTTCCTTGAGCACTTTCACCTGATTGAATGCAGCCCTTAAGTTCTCCACTCCGAAAGATTTATCCTGATCGTAGCGGATACTGTTCTGGTCATTCAGGTGTACGGTCATCAGCTTTCCCATCGCCATGGCAAATCCGATCTCATGAGCCGGGTCAAGTCCTGCAAGGATCGCGTGGGCACTCTCCAGGTTGCCGCCTACACGGGATGGATCAATGGTTGCTGCAGAAACTGCCATAACGTGCCCCATTGTTCCGCAGATACTCCGGTCAATGGGCTCATTGGGCTTCGGCTCAATACATACCCGGATCTTCGGATCATACTCCAGCATCTTGTTGATGGACTCGATCAGCATCTTTGTCGCCCAGACCGGAGATTTTGACTCCGCACAGAGGGTTCCCTCTCTGGCAAGCCACAGTACAATCATGTCGCAGCCCAGTTCGTTGGCGATATCAATGGAGCGGTAAGCCCTCCACATCGCATATTCCCGGTCCTCTGCGGATGTGCTCATAAATCCGCCGTCCTGTGTGTGGGGATCCATCCAGAGACGGGGAGCGACAAACTCAGCCTTCAGATTATATTTGTCCAGTGTCTTCTTCAGCTCGCGGGCTTTTTCTTTGATCTCTTCTTCCGTATAGTCGTTGATGTTCGGAACTGCATCGTCATCGTGGAACTGAACTGCCGAAAATCCGAGTTCTGCGAACTTTTTGAACTTTTCCTCCATGGGAATCTCCGCTCTTGTAGCCGGTCCGTAGGAATCTGCTCCCGCGTGTACATTCCACGGTCCTACAGAAAATTTAAATTTTGTCATTGCTATATCCTCCTTCTGTTTTCCGTCCCGGCGCCCTGGGATTTCTATAATTCTGTTATACCAGAAAGGGGATTTGAAAAAATGACAATCTTGCGGTTTTCTCTATCCCATATTGCGGAATTATATGGTATACTATGAACACCTGAAAGAAACGAGGCAAATATCCATGGAGCAGAAAAAAGAGTTTGAAATCGTCCGTCACACTACTATGAAACATCTGGAAATCTTTCTCGTGGAGATGACTTCCCGCAGCCCTCACGGCCACGAGGATCTGGAAATCGGAATTCTCCTGGAGGGCTCTCTTCTGCTGTTTACCGAACAGGAGCAGCACCGCCTCCGCCCCGGTGATATCTATGTGATCACCCGCTACCAGGTTCACTCTTTCCATGGCACAGGAGAGAAGAACCTGATCCTCGCTTTCCAGATAAAGACGGATTTCTACCGGAAAATCAACCATCAGCTCGGTTTTCTGTCACTGCAGAGCAATATTATCCGCAGCGGTTCTCTCCACAACACGCTTCACCGCATTCTCCTGGACTGCGCGGATGTATACTTTTCCGCCCGGCCCTTTAATGACGTGCGGTGTTCTGCCCTGCTTCTTGACGCCATGTACGAGATTCTCTCGGCTGCGCATTTTTCTTTCTCCAACGAGAAGGAATCTGATGCAGCGAAGAAAAATTCCCGCCGTCTTAACCGGATCATGGACTATATCGCAGAACACTATTCGGAACACATCGCACTGGATGATATTGCGGCTCTGGAACATGTGTCAGCCTGTCATATTTCTCATTTTATCAAAAATATGCTGGGGATTTCCTTCCAGGATTACCTGAACCAGGTCCGTTTTGAGCAGGCGCTCCGCCTGGCAGACTCTTCCGATCTGAGCATTCTTGACATCTGCCTGGAAACCGGATTCTCAAGCAGCCGTTACCTGAATCAGATGTTTCTGAAAAACCTCGGATGCACGGTAAAAGAATACAAAAAAATGCCGGAAAAACCGCCGTTTATCCTGGCAGCTCTTCCGACAGACAGTGTACAGAAGCGATATTCATTTGAACAATCTGCATTCCTTTTCCGGAAATACAGATAAAATCAGCTCAGCACCGAAAATTCACCGCTGTCCTTGGACATAATGTTCATCTTCACACTGCAGTCTGCAAGCGGTGCATGGTTGACATCCAGCTCATAATCCACCCGGATGTCAATCTTGTCCTCCTCATAACTGATCTCCATATTCCGCGTATTCACGCCGATCAGGAGCTGTCCGTAAGGAGTCCGGTAATAACTCAGGTTTTTCTTGTTCTTTTCAAAAATCATATGGGAGTTGGAAAGCCCTGTTTTCATAATCTCCAGGCTGTCCGTTCCGTTGATCTTGATCCTGTTTTTGATCGTTCCGCTCATCCCTTCGATCACTTCATCAAAAAGAACATAATGTTTGCCGTTCCGGCAGTAATAACTTGCAGGAGTCACGATCTCGATCGCTTCCTCTTCATCCTGCGGTCCCGCCGGCATATCCTCCATCTGCGCTACAACACCGATGTGGGTTCCGGAAATACTGACCAGTACATCTTTCTTCATCTCTAATATTCCTCAATATTTACCACATTTGTTGTCGGGACATCAAAGGGCATCACTGTATTTGCAAACTTTCTGAACTTCTCCGCCATATCGCTGACATAGAATTCATATCTGCTGTGCTGCGCGGTTGTCCCGTCGTTTTCCATGTTCTGTTCCCTGAGAAGCGCCTTGAGATCCATGGCGGTCTCATAGGCAGGATTCACAATCTGAATATCTTTTCCCATATAGTCACGAATTCTGGAGCGCAGGAGAGGATAATGAGTGCAGCCCAGGATCATGGCGTCAATACCGGTGCTGCGCATGGATTCCAGATAAAATTCGATCACTTCCTGTGTCACATGATGTTCTTTAAATCCTTCCTCCACAAGGGGTACAAAGAGGGGGCATGCCTTCTCGATCACTTCGATATCCGGCGCCATGCCGTGAATGATCTTTGTATACATACCGCTCTGGACAGTGGCATCCGTCCCCACGACGCCGACCTTGCGCTTTTTCGTCGCTTCAACCGCCGCTCTGGCACCCGGAATGACCACCCCCATAACAGGGATGTCAAACTCATCCTTGACAGCGTCCAGTGCCAGTGCGCTGGCCGTATTGCAGGCGATCACAATCGCCTTGACTCCTTTTGTCTTAAGGAAACGGATAATCTGCTCCGAAAAGCGGATAATCGTATTCTGCGACTTGCTTCCATAGGGAACGCGGGCCGTATCTCCGAAATATACAATATTCTCCAGCGGAAGCTGTCTTGAGATCTCCCTTGCAACCGTCAGCCCGCCGACTCCCGAATCAAACACTCCGACCGGAGCTGTTTTCCTGCTCTCCAAACTCACGTCTTATACTCTCCTGAATATCTTTCTTACAGCGCCAGTGTCTTGGCAACCTCATATTCATACTGGGATATACTCTTCTTCATCGCCAGCGCTTCTTCGATATCATAGTCTACGAACTTGCCGTCCTTGTAGCCGACAACTCTGTTCGTCTTACCTGCGCAGAGCAGATCTACTGCCATCACACCCATAACAGATGCATAAACACGGTCCTTACATGTCGGGCTTCCGCCGCGCTGCATGTGTCCGAGAATCGTAGCTCTTGTCTCCATGCCCGTCGCCTTTTCGATTCTCTTCGCCATATTAATGGAATCTCCGATTCCCTCTGCGTTAATAATGATATAATTCTTCTTGCCGCGCTTCTTACTTGCCAGAATATCCTTTACGATCTCTTCCTCATTGAAGTCATGCTCCTCCGGCATCAGGATTCTCTCCGCACCGTTTGCGATACCGCACCACAGAGCCAGATATCCGGCGTCACGTCCCATAACCTCGATAATGCTGCAACGCTCATGGGATGTGGATGTGTCGCGCACCTTGTCGATGGCTTCCATCGCTGTATTTACGGCTGTGTCAAAACCGATTGTATAATCTGTACAGGCAATGTCCAGATCGATCGTTCCCGGAATACCGATCGTATTTACACCCAGATTCGCAATTTTCTGTGCTCCGGCGAAAGAACCGTCTCCACCGATAACCACAAGACCGTCAATGCCATATTTCTTGCAGATTGCCGCAGCCTTCTGCTGTCCTTCCTCTGTGCGCATGGATTTGCAACGCGCAGTCTGGAGAATGGTACCGCCCCTCTGAATCGTATCGGACACGTCACGCGCCGACAGATCGATAATCTCCTCTTTGAGGAGTCCGTGATATCCTCTGCGGATTCCGCGAACCTTCAGTCCTTTTGAGAGGGCTCTTCTCACAACTGCACGGATCGCCGCATTCATTCCCGGAGCATCGCCGCCGCTGGTAAGGACACCGATTGTACGGATGCTGTCTTCAATTTCATCCAAAAATTTTTCCTTATCTGTCTCTGCCATGTTCTTCTCCACCTTTCCAAAAAAGTCATCTTACTTCCAAACCCTGAAATTGCTTATTTTTTAACAATTTCGAGAATATTCTACCTTATTTAGAATTTGTTTTCAATAGCTTTTTCAACCACTTTTACGCGGCTTTCCCCGTAATGATTCATCAATCTGCTTAAAATCTGCGGGTTAATCCGGATATTCCGGTTCCTCGGCAGACGCTTGACCGCCCGCTCCTTTGCACAGTAGATCACCACTTCATCGTCCCCCTCGGAATCCGCCAGATATCCGTATACGATCTGTTCCTCATCCATGTAGGAGGCTTTGTCCGGGAACTTAATCCACAGTTCTCTCTTTGTCTGCTCAAAAGGAATCACTTTCTCACAGATCAGCTTGCTCGCCTTCTCGTCCTCCTCAGACACCCTTCCCCGGATAAACACCTTGCTGTCAATCTCCAGATTATCCCGGTTCTTCTCATAATCCCGGGGGAAAACCACGACTTCCACGGTTCCCAGCAGATCCTCCAGGGTGACAAACGCCATCATCTGATTGGTTCTGGTATGCTTCACCGTCTTGTCCGTGATCATCCCGCCGATCACCTCTTTCGCGCCGTCCCGCACCTTTGTGCGTCCGGTCTCCTCATCCGGCTGGAAATCTGCTGTCGTTGCAGTGATGCTCTTTTTCCACTTTTCCTCGTATTCTTCAAGAGGATGACCGCTGATGTAGATGCCCAGCACCTCTTTTTCAAATGCAAGGAGATTTTCCTTTGAATACTCCCCTACATCCGGAAGACGGATCTGGAAATCCGCTTTCTGTTCGTCAGTCGCCATATCAAAAAGGCTCATCTGCCCCGCCATGGAGTACTTCTTCTCCTGGTTTACATGTTCCACGATCTGCACGTAGATGCTCATAAACTGCTTTCTCGTGCCCCCCAGTGTATCGAGGGCGCCCGCCTTGATAAAATTCTCGATGGCACGCTTATTGAGGGCGTCTTTCGAGGACATTCTTGTAATGAAATCCTCCAGATTCTTAAAGGGGCCGAAAGCCTCCCTCTCTTCCACAATCGCCTGGATCACCGGCTTGCCGATACTCTTAATGGCAGCCAGACCGTAACGGATGTTTCCGTTGTCCACGGAAAACTGCGCTTCCCCTTTGTTGATATCCGGCGGCAGGATCTTAATATTCATCTGACGGCAGGCATAGATATATTCTGCCACCTTTGAGGGATTTTCAATCACGGAAGTCATGAGAGCCGCCATGAATTCCACCGGATAGTAATATTTCAGCCACGCGGTCTGATACGCCACAACGGCATAAGCCGCCGCGTGGGACTTGTTGAAAGCATATTTCGCGAAATCGATCATCTCATCGTAGATCTTGTTGGCAGTCTTCTCATCGATACCGTTCTTTATACAGCCCGGCACATTGTTTTCCTCGTCCCCGTAGACAAAGATCTGCCGTTCCCTCTGCATCACATCCCCTTTTTTCTTGGACATGGCACGCCGCAGGAGGTCACTCCGCCCGAGGGTGTATCCCGCCAGATCACGCACGATCTGCATAACCTGCTCCTGATATACAATACACCCGTAGGTGGGCTCCAGGATCGGCTGGAGCTGGGGACAGTCGTAGGTAATGGAGGACCGGTCGTTCTTTCCCTTGATATACTGCGGGATGAAATCCATCGGTCCCGGGCGGTACAGTGAGATACCGGCGATGATATCTTCCAGGCTGTGGGGCTTCAGTTCCTTCATGAATCCTTTCATCCCCGCACTCTCCAGCTGAAAGATTCCGTCCGTCTTTCCCGTGCCGATATAATCCATCACCTTCTGGTCATCGTAGTCGATCTTTTCCATATTCAGATCCGGATCTTTTTTTCTCGCCATCTCCACTGCGTTCTGGATCACAGTCAGAGTTCTTAAGCCCAGGAAATCCATTTTCAGAAGCCCCAGTTCTTCCAGTGTGGTCATGGTGAACTGAGTGACGATCGTGCCGTCTGCCGCCCGGGAGAGCGGCACATACTCATCCACAGACTTCTGGCTGATCACCACGCCCGCCGCATGCATGGAACTGTGGCGCGGAAGCCCCTCCAGGCGCTTTGCCATATCAATGAGAGTCTTCACCTGCTCGTCATTTTCATAGGTTCTCCTCAGTTCCGGATTCTCCTGGAGCGCCTTGTCTATGGTAATGTTGAGTTCCTGGGGAATCATCTTGGCAATGGAATCCACAAACGCATAGGGCAGATCCATAACACGTCCCACATCACGGATTACACCCCGGGCTGCCAGGGTACCGAATGTGACAATCTGCACCACCCGGTCTTTTCCGTATTTGCGCACCACATAATCGATCACTTCCTGCCGTCTCTCAAAACAGAAATCCACGTCGATATCGGGCATGGACACACGCTCCGGATTCAGGAAACGCTCAAAGAGGAGCTGATAACGGATGGGATCGATGGTGGTAATCCCCAGGCAGTAGGAGACGATACTCCCGGCTGCGGACCCGCGCCCCGGTCCCACGGCGATCCCGTGATCCTTGGCATATTTGATAAAGTCCCACACAATCAGAAAGTAGTCCACATACCCCATATTCCGGATGGTGCCGAGTTCGTAGTCCAGGCGTTCCCTCAACTCATCCGAGGGATTCCCGTATCTCTTTTCCAGTCCTTCATAGCAGAGCTTCTGCAGATATTCCCAGGAGGTATAACCTTCCGGCACATCATATTTCGGCAGCTTTGTGACTCCGAATTCGATCTCAACGTGACAGCGGTCGGCAATCTTCTGGGTATTTTCCAGTGCCTGAAGGGCGTAGGGGAACAACTGCGCCATCTCTTCGGGAGACTTTACAAAGTACTGTCCCCCTTCATAGCGCATGCGGTTCTCGTCCGAGAGCTTCTTGCCGGTCTGGATACACAGAAGGATATCATGAGGTTTCGCGTCCTCCGCGTAGGTATAGTGGACATCGTTCGTCGCCACAAGCCCGATCCCTGTCTCTTCCGACATCTTCAGAAGCTGCTGGTTGACAAGCATCTGATCCGGTATCCCGTGATTCTGCAGTTCCAGGAAGAAGTTTCCCTCCCCGAAGATGTCCCGGTACTCAAGGGCTGCCTTCTTTGCTTCCTCATAGAGCCCTTTCTGAATATAGCGCGGGATCTCCCCTGCCAGGCAGGCGCTTAACGCGATAATCCCGCTGTGGTACTGCCGCAGAAGTTCTTTGTCCACCCTGGGTTTATAATAGTAACCTTCCACGAACCCTTTGGAAACGATCTTCGTCAGATTGGCGTACCCCTCATTGTTCTCCGCAAGCAGAACCAGGTGATAATAGCGGTCGTCTCCGCCCGTCACCTCTCTGTCAAACCGGGAGTTCGGCGCCACATAGACCTCGCATCCCAGAATCGGGTTGATCCCCTGTTTTCTCGCCTCCCGGTAAAAATCAATGACACCGTACATCACCCCGTGATCCGTGATGGCAGCACTGTTCATCCCCAGTTCTTTCACCCGGGACACATACTCCTTAATCTTGTTGGAACCGTCCAGCAGACTGTACTCTGTATGGACATGCAAATGTACAAAACTCATTTTCCACCTCTGTCAGCCAGCAGACGGCACGCACTGCAAGCCTTCCGCTGCCATGAATAAAAACTTCCGGCAGCCAGTACCGGAAGTCGATCTCCATATCATCAAAAAACTGATTTTCCCTGCGCGGAACTATTTTGTTCCGCCATTGATAAAGCGGCTCAGCCGGTCCGCATCTTCCTGCTCCTCCGCAATCAGCTCAAGCTCGGGTATCTCTCCGTTTGAGAAAATATTTGCCATGGAAACATACTGGGAGAGCTTTGATTTCAGATTCAGTCTGTCTCCTTCACCGGTAATAAGCTCCACCCTGCCCCTGCACTGGTCAACCACTTTGAAAAAGCCTTCTATATCTGTTATATTATGAACTTTCATCGTTCATTCTCCCTTCTGTCTTCTTCTCATTATAACCGATTTCATCTGGTTTTCAAGATTTTCCCCTGATTTTCGTCGATCCGGATCTTCCCCTGTTTCAGGAGCCGTCCCACCGCTCTCTTAAAAGCCGCCTTGCTCAGGCCGAATTCCGCCCGGATCCGTTCCGGGTCCGCCTTGTCCGTAAACGGGAGTTCTCCTCCCCGCTTTTCAATCTGTTCCATGATCTGCCGGGCATCCTCATCCATCTGCTCCGGGATCCTGCCGCGGACACTTAAATCCAGTTTTCCGTCTGATTTCACCGCAGCCACTCTCGCCTCAACTTCATCGCCGATCCGGATTCTCCCGTACATCTCCCGGCGCGGAATCAATGCGGAGAAGCAGTTGTCAACCGCCACGAAAGCGCCGAATTCCCGGCTGATCTCATATACGGTTCCCTTCACCGTGTCATTCTTCTGATAAGGGGAATCCGTCCTCAGAAGAGGATAGACCTTCATCGTCGCGCAGAGCCTTCCGCTCTTGTCAATATAAAGGCTCACAAGGCATCTGTCGCCCTTTTCCACCTTCACCGTCTGCTCACGGAAGGGGAGCAGCAGATCCTTCTCAAGCCCCCAGTCCAGAAACGCGCCCACACGCCCCACATCGACGACATCCAGAACCGCCATTTTCCCGAGAGTCAGCTTCGGCTCCTTCGTCGTCGCGATCATACGGTCCGAGGAGTCTTTATACAGAAAAACCTCCACCGGATCTCCTTTCTCGATTCCTTCCGGAACCTGTTTCTTCGGAAGAAGCACGCGCTCTTCATCACTTCCCAGATATACGCCGAAATCGACGATCTTCACAACAGTAAGTACCTGTTTTTCTCCTAATCTCATACTTTTCTCCTATTCCCGGCCCTTTGTGCCACTGCCCGTCCGGACCATCTTTCCTATACATTAATCTAATAGATTGCCGCAGAAATGTAAAGAGTTAATTCCTCTCCATCTCTTTTTCCCGTATAATTAAACGCAAAACAAAAATGAAATGGAGGGTTACAAATGAAAAATCTAACTGAACTAACAGCCACTTATCTGACCTACTGCCAGTACCGCAAAGAGCTGGATCCGAAAACCCTCAAGGCGTACCGGATCGATCTCGGCCAGTTTGCAGAATTCATGGAAGCTTACGGCGATCCATTTGCAAGGGATTCCCTCAATGATTACGTCACCTCGCTTCACCGGCAGTTCAGGCCAAGAACGACAAAGCGGAAAATCGCAAGCATCAAGGCGTTCTGCCACTATCTGGAATTTGAAGACATCCTGAACCAGAATCCCTTCTCCAGGATCGATCTGCAGTTCCGGGAACCGCAGAAACTGCCGCGGATCATTCCGCGCCACACAATTCAGACATTTCTCTCGACTCTCTATGAAAGGCAGCGTGAACCTATGACTATACTACAGGAAAAGACCCTGTGCAGGGATATTGCGGTCACGGAGCTTCTGTTCGCCACCGGTTCCCGGATCTCAGAACTCTGCACCCTCACCCCGGAACAGGTGGACATGCAAAATCACTCGCTGCTCTTCCACGGGAAAGGGGCCAAGGAGAGGATTCTCCAGATTGAAAATCCGGAAGTCATACTCGCCCTCTCCAACTATATTCACGCTTTTTCCTCGGAGATCCGGGAAGGCAGATGGTTCTTCGTAAACCGTTTCGGCAGACGCCTCACCGAACAGTCTGTCCGGCTGATGCTGCGCAAATATGCTTCTCTCGCCTCCATCAGCCTGCACATCACCCCGCATATGTTCCGCCACTCATTCGCCACATTTCTCCTCGAGGAGGACGTGGATATCCGCTATATCCAGAAAATGCTCGGTCACAGCTCCATCACCACAACAGAGATTTACACCCACGTTGCCATGAGCAAACAGAAAGATATCCTCAAGACAAAGCACCCCAGAAACAGCCTCCATTTCTCCCTTGACAAAGACTGCAACTCACAACTATAATAGTCACCGGCGCATAAAGTTTGAATTCAAACTGTTATAATTCTAATTCTCAGCAGTGCATCCCTGCTATGTACTGCCGGTTTTATGTGCTGAATATCAGATAATTTCGGGAGGGATATCCGGATGAAGCCAACATTCCACTATATTCTCATGTCAAACCACCTGCTCCTTCAGAAACTGCTGCTCGGGAGGCTGAAAAGCACGGGTCTTACCGCAGGGCAGCCGAAAGTCCTGGACTATCTTATGGAGCACGACGGAGCCAGCCAGAAAGAGATCGCCGGGGGATGCCATATCGAAGCCGGGTCGCTTACCTCTGTTCTGAACCGTATGGAAGAGAAAGGCCTGGTCCGCCGGACCGTCCTCAACGGAAACCGCCGGACGTTCCATATCTTTCTCACGGAAAAGGGCAGAGAATACACGCTTGTCACAGCCGAGGCATTTACTGCGCTGGAAGACGAAGCTTTCCGCGGTATTTCCGAATCAGACCGGGAAAAATTCATGGAAGTCTTTTCCCGAATTAATCAGAATTTAACATCGAGGGAGGAATCATATTGGAAAAACTGAAACGCTACATCATATTTCTGATCGGACTTTTTATCAATTCACTGGGAGTCAGCCTGATTACAAAAGCTGACCTGGGAACTTCTCCCATCTCGGCCATTCCCTATGTGCTCAGCCTGAACTTTCCCCTGACCCTGGGGCAGTTCACTATCATCTTCAGTATTCTTCTGATCCTGATCCAGCTCTGCATTCTGAGAAAAAATTTTAAACCGGAACATTTTCTGCAGATTCCCATCTCCATCCTGTTCGGTTATTTTATTGACCTGACCATGATCCTTCTGGGATTCGTCAATCCGCAGACATATCCCGTAAAAGTCATCAGCCTTCTGATCGGATGTGTGATCCTCGGATTCGGCGTCTATACGGAAGTGCTTGCCAATGTGGCAATGCTTCCGGGAGAATCTTTTGTGCGCGCGGTCTCTTCCACATGGAAAACAGAATTCGGCATCACAAAGATTTCCTTCGACGTGTCACTGACCGTCATCGCCGGTGTTCTGTCCTTTCTTTTCTCTGGCCGGCTCCACGGCGTCCGCGAAGGGACCATAATCGCTGCGCTTCTGGTCGGATTTCTCGCCAGACTGTTCGGCAGGGCTCTCCATTTTCTTGAGCCTGCGCTGTTCGGAGCAGAAGGCAGGGCCCGGAAAAGTGCGCAGAGCACCGCAGAACAGCCGTGTCCGTCAGAGCACAGGATTCATCCGATTCCGGGGAAACGGCAGCTGCTGCAGCCGCCCGGGGACAACTTACCGGGAATCCGCAGGATTCCCCGGACATTTCAGAGGGAAACAGGCAAAACGGCAAAGCTCCTGTGGAATACCGCATCCGCCGTATCATGGTCACAGAAGAGCTCAGCGAACAGGCTGCTCGCCAGAAGATTCAGCAGATGGACCGCCGGCGGGCGGATAATTACCACTATTATACTCATCAGATGTGGGGACACTCAAAGAACTATGACCTGACAGTCAGCACAGAACTGGGACAGGAAACCGTTGCAGAGATCATACAGAGAGCACTCCTGTCTTTCTGACCGCAAATATTGATGACCGTAAATATTTCTGTTTCCGAATATAAATATTTCTGACACAGGATAACCTCCCACAAGTAAGAACATATCGACATGAACACCGGGGATCCGGCAGCAGGTGCTGCGAACAGCGCATGCAAGCGAAGCGCAGCCCTAAGCAGTGAGCAATACCTGCTGCCGGATCCCCGGTCTATCCCATAGTCACATTCTTACTTACGGGAGGTTATGTTGTGTCAAAAACTATTTATTCAAAGCTTCTTTTTCTTCTTTCGTGCGAAGCAGCCCGAACTGAATCGTAATGCAGGTAGCAATCAGCAGGGCGAATGTGTAGAACATATACCGCAGAACAGAAAGCGGTGAAACACCGGCATATTCCGTTACAATCAGCATTCCTCCGTCATGGGGCATCAGCGTGATAAATGCACATGCGAAGATATCTACCAGGCTGGCAAGACGTTTGGGTGCAATGGTATATTTCTTTCCGATCTCGCGGGCAATCGGACATGTAATGATAATCGCGATTGTATTGTTGATCATCGCAGCGGACAGGACACCTGACAGAAGGCCGATTCCGTACTCCGCGCTGCGGCGTGTATGAATCTTTGCCGTAATCTTGCCGACCAGCCACTCAACGCCGCCGTAGTGACGGATCAGTCCGATGATACCGGAAATCAGAATTGCAACAATACTGATACTGAACATATCGCTCATACCGGTTCCGATTCCTTCCGTCCACTCGAAAAACGTCACTGTTCCCTGGGCAATTCCGATCACACCGGATGCCAGAATTCCGATAAACAGAACCAGTGCCACATTCACTCCGATCAGCGCGATAACAAGGACGATCACATACGGAAGGACCTGGATAATATCGAAGGAGCCCACTTCAATCTCGCCGCTTCCGCCGCCCCCGAGTACAGCATAAAGAACCAGTGTCACGATCGCCGCCGGAAATGCGATAAAGAAGTTCATCTTAAATTTGTCTTTCATGTCGGACCCGCAGCCCTGTGCCGCTGATATCGTGGTATCAGAGATCATGGAAAGGTTGTCTCCGAAATAGGAGCCGCCGATTACCGCTGCACAGACCATAGCCGCGTTAAGCCCTGCTCCCTCTGCCACGCCGATGGCTACCGGCGCCATCGCCGCGATGGTTCCCATAGATGTACCGATTGCAGTCGAGATCAGACAGCACATCAGAAAGATTCCCGGGATCAGGAACTGTACCGGGATGTAACTCAGGCAGAGATTGATCACGGAATCTCTTCCTCCCATAGCCGAAGCCGCCCCCTGAAATCCGCCTGCCATCAGATAGATCAGAACGATCATCATGACCCCTGAATTTCCCATGTTCTCTGTCAGGACATTCAGCTTTTCATCAATCTTCAGCTTTGGCGCCAGAAGAAGCGCAACCGCCACGCCTGCCAGCAGCGCCACATGTCTCGGCATCTTGTTAAACGGATCTTCTGCCCCCATGATCGTAAATGCGAGGCCGCATCCGACATAGAGAGCCAGAAATACGAGCAGGGGCAGAAAGGCCAGGGCGCCGTACTTTACTGTTTCGTTTCCATTGAGTGTTTCCTTGTTGTCTGTTTCTGTTTTCTTCATTCTTTCACTCCTCTTTCACGTAACATAATTGTGCCGTTATGAAAAAATCCTCCGCCTCACAGCGAAGGACTCCTTTATCCGGCATATTTCTGCATTGTGCCGCCTCTTCGGCAGTCACTTTACATATGTGTATTTTAGCAAGCAGAACACAGAAAGTCAATGTCCGTTTTTCCTCTCAATGCCTGCCGCCAGTCTGCCCGGGCTTCTGCAGCCATTTTCCCACTGTAACCACATCCGTGCTGACAGCTTTCGCAATCTGCTCCAACGGCATTCCAAGCTCCGCAAGATTACGTGCCGTAGAACGGTTCGCCTGCTCTCTTCCCCGCTGTCTGCCCCGTCTTTCACCGCTGCATTCACATAGATCACATAAGCGCCGTAAAGCCTGGTTCTCCGCGCCTCATCCTCGTTCTTCTTTTTCATACCATTCCTGCTGCGATGAACACGCTCATATATTTGTAATATATAGCCAATTCTGTGTCCCTGACGCCTAAATCCCCCTAACGGCAATGCCGTTCTCTTTAGGAACATTATAGTGCCTTACTGCCGGACTGTAAAGTATTTTTCTATGAAAACCCGATCACTTCTCCGGTGTCCAGGACTGCACTCACCTCAAGATCCCGTCCTGCAATATCCTTATTTTCCGCCCCGCCTCAAAGGGCAGCGCCGGAATCATCTCCTCATTATACAGATTCACCTCATAGTATCCCGTCTGTGCGAACTTCACCTTCGGATTTTTCAACGGGCTGTTCAGCATGATCTTCAGAATATTGCCCGTATCTCCCCGTACAGCATCCTCTTCCGCAGGCGCTGCCGTATACTCATCTTCCGAAAGCTCCCGGTCTCCGTCGTACACCCGGAGCGCGTTGATCCGGTTTCCTTTCACACAAAATTCTTTTACATGGGAGAACGAAAGCTCTATTTCCTGTCCTTTCATCACCGCTCCGGTACACCTGGGCGCGTCTGCGGCAATATCTGCCCCGTAGACATGTTTCAGAGCAAGCAAAGCGAGACGGTATCCCACGGGGCGCTTATGCTTCGGATGAATATCATAGCGCATTCCCGCGTCTCCGTTGGACGCAAGCCAGACTTTCGGCATCCTGTCCGCCACATTCTGCTGTGCCTGCCGGATCTCAGGATAGCGCTCTCCGGATTCCTCATACCAGATTTCAAAAGGTGCAAGCTGTACCATGAGAAATGGCAGTTCTTCTCCCCACTTCTCACGCCAGAGTCCGATCAGCCCGGTCAGCATGTCCTCGTACAGCTCCGCTTTCTGAGCATCCGATTCGCCCTGATAGTAAATCACACCTCGAACCGCATACGGAATGATCTTTTCCAGCATCGTGTGATACAGTCCCGCAGGACGCCATGGGTGGCACAGTCCGATAATCACCGGATTCCCCTGTTCCTCCGACTGTGCGTTTTCCTCTTTGATCTCACGCATCCGGGCTTCCTGTTCCTCCCGGGTAAGCCCCGGGTAGAGCACCCTGCAGTCAAACTCCGACCGGAACGGATCTGTGGGAGCATTCAGCGGATTCTTCCGGTACTCTTCCGCCTCTTCTTCCGGATCGCGCAGCCGAAGTCCTGCCTCATAGTCTGCAAGCCACGCCTCTCCGCCGGATTCCCGGATCTTTTCCTCTGTCATCCAGCACATCGCCCGGGTGCCGCCCCAGGTGCAGTCCACGATGCCAATGGGAACATCCCTGAACACTGCTTTCTCCTGATCTGAAAACCGATCTGAAAACTTCTCCGCAAGCTGCCGTGCAAAATAGTAGGGGACCGCAGGCAGGAAGTCCAGATCCTCTGCCGTACATTTCCGCCAGAAGCCATAGCTGCTGTAATCATACTGCTCCTCTTCTCCCTCCCAGGAAATCTTCGGGCAGGAGAAAAAGCGGATCCGCTGCAGCTCCCCACATTGTCTTAAAAGTTCTCTCTCCTGCTCCCGCTCCGCGTCAAATCCCATCAGATACTCCATGTTCGACTGTCCGCCTGCAAGCCAGACTTCACCCACAGCCACATCATGGTATTCCAGAGTATCCTCTCCGTCGGTAACTGTCATGGTCATACCGGAAGCAGGGCTCAGGCCGTCTAATCTGACATTCCATTTCCCGTCCGGTCCGACTGTTGTGCTCTTCTCCTCTGTCCGGCCATTCCTTTTCTCCTTTTTCTGCGGATTTTCTCCGCCCCGGATCCGTACCTGCACAGTTCTCCCCGGCACTCCTGTTCCCCAGACCGGAACCAGCTTTGCCATCTGCAGTACCATTCCATCCCCAAATATTTCCGCTGTTTGCAGCATCGGCTTAACTCCTCCTGTACAAAATTCTGCAGCCTCCATCCTGACAGGACGAGGCTGCAGAAAATATTTTTTACTCAAAAAAACTTTATTCAGAAAGTATTATTTCTTCAAAGTAAAAGTGACCATATCGAACGCTCCGGTTCCTTCATACCGGAAGTAAAGCGGATGTACTCCCGCCGGGATCCGGAATGAACCCGTCTGTTCCGTCCATCCGTCCGGCCCGCCGGCACTCTCTTTCTGCTCCGTGTCAATGTTCACCGGGATGCTTCCGCACACCTCCGCTCCCTCCTTATCCGGAGCGGTCTGAACATAAAGTGTTCCCTGTGCATTTCCCCGCACCTGAACTTTTATCTGATATTCCACATCACCTGTCCCGTTCTCTTCTCCGAACCGGAAATATTTATACCCGATCACCGTACCGTCCTGGATATTGCAGATATACTGGAGCGGCAGCTCGGTCTCTCTTTTTGCCTCCTCTGACTCCGGCTCAATATCTTTGCCGTCCTGATTCAGGAACGGATAGTCCATCTTCATGGCAAGAGGATGAGAAAAAGTCACACCTTTCGCTCCGGTCAGGTGGCAGCAGATCCGCGCCGGATAAGTGCCTTCATCCACAAGCGGTCCTTTATTCAGTCCGCAGGAAGTCACCTCCACCTGGGCGATCCTGCCGTTTTCATCGAAAAAGACCTTCTCCGCGCAGCCCTGACGGCTGAAGCTGGTCCGTGCAGTCTGACGGTGATAGAAAATGTACCACTGACCGTCTGCGCACTCAATTCCCCCGTGAGTATTACCGAGGGCGTTGACCGCCTCTTCCCTGGTTCTTCCGTTCAGTCCGATATCCCCGATATCTACAAGAGTTCCGCCGTATGTATAATCTCTGTCCGGACGGTCGCTGACTGCGTAGCAGAGTTCGGAACTGTTGACAGAAGAGTAAACGAAATAATATTTCCCGTGGATCTTCCGGATAGAACTTGCCTCAAAGAACTCGTGTCCTTCGAACCCGGTTCCTGCGCTCTCCATAATACTCGGCATCAGATGCCTCGGTTCTTCCTTCAGCGTCAGCATATCCGTCTCAAGACGCATGACCTGGGAGCCCTTTGTCCCGTCATCCATCTCCGGTCTTATTGGCGCGTTCCCGGAATAGAGATAGATTTCTCCGTCGTCATCCACAAACACACCCGGATCAAACTGGATCAGGTCTCCTTCCCGGTCTCCCAGTACCGTTCCATCCGCATGTCTTACCATTCCGTAATACTCATATTTCCCGGCAGGCGTATCGCAGACCGCCACACGGATCTCCGGAAGGAAATCCATACAGTAGAAAAGATAATATCTGCCGTCCGGTCCGCACACCACATCCGGCGCCCACATGGCATGGACTCCTCTTGGATTCAGATCTTCCTCTTTTTCCGGCGTAATGCCGAACATAAGCTGCTGCTCCGGCGCATCCTCCGGGATGTTCTGGTTCACCGGATCCTGATCTTTCCGGAAGATCACTCCTTCATATTTCCAGTCTGTCAGATCTTTCACATCCGCTGAATAGCACACGTAGTCATTCAGGCAGAAACCTGCACTGCCAAAGCGGTCGTGGCTCCCATAGAGATAGATCCGGTCCCCGAACACATGGGGTTCCCCGTCCGGAATGTATTCATAGGACGGAAGATATGGGTTAAATACCTGTTTCTTCATTTTCTGCTGCCTCCATTCTGCAAGAACAAGTCCGCCGTATTTTCCGGCGTCTTTAGAACTTATTTTTCTCTCTCCAGTATATCATCCGTGCAGAAATTTTCCACCCTGCATTTTTTCGTTTTTATACGGATTTTTTTACTTCCTGATGGAATCCCCTTATGTGATCTCATCATCGATGGTATTTCTGCCAGCATGCATTTCCGTCAGCATGTATACCCGCCGTCAACCACAAAATCCTGTCCTGTCACAAAGGAGGAGGCATCCGACGCCAGATAGAGGACGCATTGGGCGATATCTTCCGGCTGTCCGATTCTTCCCACCGGGGTATTCTTCTTCTGGGATTCCGCGAAAGCTTCGTTCTCCACCGCTTTCTGGGTCATCTCTGTCTGAATCAGCCCCGGATAAACCGAATTAATCCGCACATGTTCCGGCCCCAGCTTTCTCGCCAGCACACGGGTCATGCTGCGCACCGCTCCTTTCGCGGCGGTATATGCCACATGGCCGGTTCCTTTCAGAGCGGCAATGGAACAGATATTGACAATTGAACCGCCAGTCTCCTGAGGGCATCCGGGATAGAAATATTTGATCAGCCATACAATGCTGTCCAGATCAACCGCCATGGTATTTCTGTAGAGCTCTGTGTCAAACTCGCCTTCCAGGCTGTATGCCGTGCCGGAAGTTCCCGCATTGTTCACAAGAATCGCCGGAGCACCGAGCACATCCGTGCAGTGCCGGATCAGTTCCCGGCATGACTCCTCCGAGGAAATATCACAGGCAAAGATCTCGCAGATTCCGCCTGCCGCCCGGATCTCGTCCTGCACGGCCTCCAGCTTTTCCTTTCTTCTCCCGGTAACCATCACCTTTGCCCCCATTTTAGCCAAAAGCTCCGCACATGCTTTTCCGATCCCGGTTCCCCCGCCTGTCACGATCGCCGCTCTTCCGCTTAAATCATACTCTTTTAATTCCATCATTCTCCGCCCTTTCTTTTTACACTTGCCTGTCAGTCTTTTTTCCGCATGTAGCTTCCTTCCTGCAGCTCCACCATCATACCGTCCGGTCCTCTGAAATACGCGAACTTGAAGTCCGGAAGAGTCTTGCTCGCAATCACCGGAGTCATCATCTCGTATCCCAGTTCTTCCACTTTTTTTACGACCTCCTCGATCCCCGTAACACGGAGCATAAAGTGGGATGAGCCAATGTCCGTGTGCTCCAGCGGCTTGCATGGATGTGCCGGCGGATTCACATACTGGTGGATCTCCAGGTCCACACCGTCATCCCCGCGGAGCATCAGCACGTTCATCGTCTGGTTCTCCACGCCGTGGCAGAGTTCCTTAGCGCTCTGGATCTGGTTTCTCGCATCAAACACCACATTCAGCCCGAGACCGTCCCGGAACAGCCTGAGACATTCCTCCACATCGGACACAAGAATTCCCGTCTGAAAAATTCCATGTACTTTAAAGTTTCCCATTTTATACACCTCTTACCTTTCTTAAAAAATCATTTTCATCCGCGGATCTTTTTGTTTCTGGTAAAAATCATATCGCGGGCCGAAAGCGCTGATAAGGTTCAGATTTGTCGTCAGGGATATAAATTAGCGATATTTCAGAAATATTTTTTTGTTAGCAGAGAGAGCAGGAAAGCAAAAAATCTTGATTTCGTGTAGAATATTCTGTTATAAAATCTTTGATTTCGTGTAGAATTTTAATTGTAAAATTCTCGATTTCGTGATAAATTACAGATATCCAATGACGGTTTCAGCAAATACGGAGGTGGAACTTGTGAAGCGAAAGATTTATGATGCAATGAAAAAATGGAAACAAAACAGCTGCGGGAAAACTGCTCTGCTGATCGATGGAGCCCGGCGTGTCGGAAAGAGCTATATTGCAGAAGCGTTTGCCAAAAATGAATACAAATCATACATTATGATCGATTTTAACCGGGCAGACAATGATGTAAAAGAATTGTTTGAACATTATCTGAATGATCTGGACACCCTTTTTATGTATTTAGCCGGCTACTATAATGTAAAATTATATGAACATGAATCTTTGATTATTTTTGATGAAGTTCAGTTGTATCCCCGCGCCCGTGCCGCCATTAAATATCTTGTGGCCGATGGCAGATATGATTATATCGAAACCGGTTCACTGATGTCCATACGGAAAAATGTACAGGATATTTTAATTCCATCCGAAGAACGCCACATTAAAATGTATCCTCTGGATTTTGAAGAATTTCTCTGGGCGTTGGGAAATGACATGCTCATGGATATTATTCGCAAAAATTATGAGAGTGCCCGTCCTATGGGGCAGGTTCTGCACAGAAAAGCAATGGACTATTTCCGTCAGTATATGATTATCGGCGGGATGCCGCAGGCTGTACAGGAATATACCGAGTCCCGTGATTTTGACAGAGTAGATCAGATAAAAAGGGATATTCTGACACTCTACCGGGCAGATATTATTAAGCATGCCCAGGGCTATGAAATGAAAGTAGAAAGCATCTTTGATGCAATCCCTTCCCAACTTCAGAAACATGAAAAGAAATTCCGTCTGTCATCCCTGAAAAAGGATGCCCGTTTCCGGGATTATGAAGACGCCCTGTTCTGGCTTGATGACGCGATGATCGTCAATATCTGCTATAATTCTACTGCTCCCGATATCGGGCTGAAGCTGAATATGGACCGTATGACACTGAAATGTTACATGGCTGACACCGGTCTTCTGATCAGCCATGCATTTGATGAAAATGGAATCGTCAGCAGTGAGCTTTATAAAAAGCTGTTATTTGATAAACTGGAAGTAAATAAGGGAATGATTGTGGAAAATATTGTAGCGCAGATGCTGACTGCAGGCGGCCACAAATTATATTTTTATTCAAATTCTTCCCGGGAAGATACAGCCTCCCGCATGGAAATTGATTTCCTTACTGCAAAAAGCAAGACCGGAAGCCGCCACAATATTTCACCAATCGAGGTAAAATCCGGAAAAAATTATACTCTTTCTTCCCTGCACAAATTTATCAATAAATATAAGGAGCAGACATATATTCCCTATGTTCTTCATACCGGGGACCGGAAAGAAGAGGGTGGAATCGTTTATCTTCCCCTCTATATGACCCCTCTTCTTTGAAGAGGCAGTTTGAAGATACGATTGAAAGAGGGAAGAAATTTATAAATAATAACAGAAATCTGTTGACAACTTGATTCTACATGTTGTAGATTAGAATTAGTCTACAATATGTAGAATTTTTCTTTGATGAAATCCTTTTATAATCGTTCACATTCTCTCCGCGGTTTTCATCCGCGGCAGAAAGGAGGTTGTCATGAGCGCTTACCAGATGGGACCCGTTGAATCAAAGTTTGCCGAAATTATCTGGGAAAATGAACCACTGTCATCGGCAGAGCTTGCCCGCCGCAGCCTGGAACTTCTGGACTGGAAGAAATCCACCACTTATACGGTATTAAAAAGGCTCTGCGACAAGGGGATTTTCCAGAACAACCGGGGAACCGTGACTTCCCTGGTCTCAAAAGAAGAATTTTATGCTCTCCAGAGCGAAAAGTTTGTAGAGGAGAATTTCCACGGATCACTGGCGGCATTTCTCATCGCCTTCACAACCCGGAAGAATCTGTCACCGGACGAAGTGGAGCGCCTGCGCCGCATGGTTGACGAGTATAAGGAGGGGTGATTATGGAAGCATTGTTCCTGAAAGTAGTAAATATGAGCATTGCGGCAGGATGGCTTGTCATCGCGGTTATGCTCCTGCGCCTGCTGCTGAAAAAGGCTCCGAAATCTGCAGCAGTTTTGATGTGGGCTCTGGTTGGCATCCGTCTGGTCTGCCCGTTTGCCCTGGAGAGTCCCTTAAGCCTGATTCCCAGCACACAGACGATTCCGGAGAATTTCACCACCGCTGACACACCGGCTGTCCAGAGCGGCATTTCTGCTGTCAACTCCGCAGTGAATCCTGCCATCTCTTCCGCCCTTGCTCCTGCTGCCGAAGAGAGCGCCAATCCTGCACAGGTCATCGTTTTCGCCGCCTGTGTTATCTGGGTCGCCGGTATGGCAGTGATGCTCCTCTACGCGATAATCAGCTTTCTTGCCACGCAGCGGAAAGTCCGTGAGTCCATACCTTATAAGGAAAATATCCGGCTCTGCGACCAGATCGGCACCCCTTTCATTTTCGGGGTATTCCGCCCTGTGATCTATCTGCCCTCTGGCATTGACAGACAGGACAGCATTTATGTCACCGCCCATGAAAAGGCGCATTTAAGGCGGCACGACCACTGGTGGAAACCGCTCGGATTTTTCCTTCTTGCCATCCACTGGTTCAATCCGCTGGTCTGGGCGGCATATTTCCTGTTCTGCAGGGATATCGAATTTGCCTGCGACGAACAGGTAATAAAAGAGATGGGACCCGGAGTCAAAAAGCCATACGCCCATGCCCTGATCAACTGCAGCGCCCCCAGAAGTTCCCTGGCAGCCTGCCCTCTGGCATTTGGCGAAGCAGGCGTAAAAGCCCGGATCAGATCTGTCCTGAACTACAGAAAGCCCGGCTTCTGGATCGTAACCGCTGCAGCAGTCGTATGTGTCATACTGGCCGTCTGCTTTCTCACCAGTCCGCCGGATAAGAGCCCGACAGGGGACAGTGCTTCCGATCAGGAACTGTCCGCCTATCTGGAAACTGTGATACTGGAACACTACCGCACGGACTACAGCGCCAATTATTACTGCTGCACGGATTTTGACATTCTCGGGACAGACGAAAGCGATGACCGGATCACCGTTTACATGTGGGTTATGTACGGGGAATACAGCTACGACAGCACGGACGGCCTTCAGGAACAATCCGGTGCATACATTCCCACGGTCGTCACCGTCAGAAAGGGCAGTGAAAACACCGGATCAGCCGCGGGGGATGACGGGAACTTCGAACTGGAAGAATACTGGGAGCCCCGGGACGGCTCTTACTATGAAGGCGATATCCGTAATAAATTCCCCCTGCGGCTGCAGGGACGGGCGCTCGACCTGACAGCAGGTGTGGAGAGGCAGGCGGCTGCCTGCGAGCAGAAGGCCCTGGAATATTTTGAAAGCCGGGAATCCGGCGCAGGCGATTCCGGCACGGACACAGGCGATTCCGGCACAAGCGGTTCCGGCACGGACAGCTCTGTTCCCGGCAATTCCGGATCGGGCAATTCCGGCACAGCGCAGACGGAAGAAACAATCACCTACCGGTACACGCCCGAATACGATGCGGCAGGGGTTGTCCTCTCCCCTTCCGACGGCACATTTACCTTCACTTACTCCCTGCTCAGCAGTTATCTGCCCCGCGGCAGAATGGAAGAGGAAGGGGATAAGCTCCTGCTTTATACCGATGACGGTGAGAATCATTACACATTCCGCCGCCAAGGAGAGAACCTGGTATTTCTCGCCGGGGAATCCTCCCCGCTGCCGGAGTACAGATATTCCGGCGATTCATCGGAAACTCTGCCCTGCGTTCCGGACGGAGCGGTATTTGAACAGGAGGAGCCGGGGGAGTGAAAATCCTGATCTTTGACAGCCGCGCCGGGGATACTATATAGTATTCCCGGCGCGATTAATTCTATCATGGTCTGAAAGTACGAGTTACTTGATCATGTCATTCACATATTCAAGAAGTTCTTCTGCTGAAACCGGTGCCTCAAACTGATATAAAATTCCATCCGCAACAAAAATAATCAGATCAACTGCTTCGGAACCGGCAATGATCACTTTATTTCCATTTTTTGTTAATTCTTCTTTCTCAAATGTATAGTCTCCGAGCAGTTCCTGCGAGTAGCTGCGGATCTGGCTGTCACTTAGGGCAATGAATATCTGAGATTCTATAGCTGTTCTGCCAGTACCAATGGCTGCTGATAACTGATATCTGATATATTCATAGTCTGTCTTATCGGTTTCGTAATAGATATCCTGGTATTCTGCACCGGAAGCCATAGGAACGAGAAGATTTTTATGAATTTCATTTATAAGTTCGCTGATATCTTCATACTCCTTACTGTATATAACAGGTGCGGCAGTTCCTGATGGCTGCAGGCCGTCTGCTTCATAGTAGCTGTATGTTTTCATGGCATCAAGTTCAGGGAGCGCTTCACCATTTATATAAATATTCTGATATCTCAGTACACCGGCAATCGCAGAACCGCTTATCAACAGGCATAACGCTAAAACGGCAGCAACA
The DNA here is from genome assembly GCF_002160525.1 of Lachnoclostridium sp. An169. Taxonomy (GTDB): domain Bacteria; phylum Bacillota; class Clostridia; order Lachnospirales; family Lachnospiraceae; genus Mediterraneibacter; species Mediterraneibacter cottocaccae. The sequence goes on along the minus strand of NZ_NFKT01000008.1, from coordinate 93,477 downwards.
GTGAAAAATTTATTGTGTTTTTTAGTGGCATCAGATACGGATCCGGATTTGGTTTTTCTTATTGTGTCTTCAACTAATTTATCAGGTACTGTAAAAACAGAAAGCTCTTCTTTTAATTGCTTTGACAGATCTGTCATGATGCGCAATCCTCCTTTAATATTTCTTTCAATTTTTCCCTGCCCCTCTGCAGCCGGACCAACACAGTTCCGGTTCCAATTCCTAAGATGGATGAGATTTCTTTTACACTGAAGTCATGCAGATAGTGCAGGATGATTACTTCTTTCAATTTTAACGACAGCTGATCGATTGCTTTACACATCGATAAATGGTTCTCGCACAGGGTAATGTTACTATGTGTCTCTCCTGTTATATCGTCAATAATTAATTCATTATATCTCCTGTATGCTGTTTTCCGCTGAAGGGTTCTGCATGTATTAATAGCGATCCTGCATATCCAGGGTTTTATTGAGCTGATTTCTGACAGCCTGTTCAGATTTTTATAGACCCTTATAAATGTCTCCTGCCATGCGTCTTCTGCTGTGTGGTAATCGTTCATGTATATAATGCAAAGTCTCAATATGTCATCACCATATTCATTCATGAGTTTTCGCAGCAGTTGTTCGTTATCACCCATATGCTTTTCCCTCTCGTGGTAATTACCAGTAAAATAAGATCTTACATATATAAGACGCATTAACTATATAAAAATATAACATAAAAAATAAAAAACTTTTAAATAGATGTTATATTTTTGTGCTTTACCCGCGTCTTATAAGTAGAAAGGTTTTCGAAAGGAGGTAAATAGTAATATGGATGAGTTGGATTTAAAAGAAGAAATATTTTTTTTAATATTATGGGGAATCGTACAAATTTCCTACCTGAAATATCCTTGTCCGAGCAAATTTATGCCTCTAATTCCATGTTTATACCACTTAGCTAAATCAGTGTATTTGGGCATTAACATTTACAAAGAAAGATGGGGAAAATGGAAAAAATGAAAAATTATCTTTATCATCACACGGCATTGCGGATTGCAGGGACTGTCTTAATCAATCTTGTCGTTCTGGCAGCGTTCTTTTTTGCATTTACACTCGGCAGAAACCTCATCATTGCCGGTTATTTTGCCGCAGCAGTGATTTATATGGTAAAGAACAAAGCAAAGCATGTGTTTCTCTATCTGATGATTTTCTTTATATTATGGATCAGTAATAATACGAATCTGGGAATCTACTACTCCCTGAACGAATACCGGTTATCCATTCTATGGGATTCTTACAACGCCGCAGTTCAGAAAATATTATCAACAGTGGATGCAGAAGATCGCGAAAAAGTGGTTATAGACAATGATAGATATGGATTGCTGGCGGAGCGGAATATAGAGTGTACGTATAATGATGAAGGGGTCATGATCGAGTTTATTACCGGCAGTCTGGATGATGTCGCAGGAATTGTATATTACTCGGATGAAAATTTGATCACCATGATGAAAAATGAGTATAACATGGTCGATACATACCATAGCGAAGATAAATTTTGGGGATACTGGGCAGTTTTTTCCAGATATCCATTAAAGGCAACGGAACAAATTGAAGTCGAAAAAGCATTTGAACGTTATAGTAAAAACGAAAATGATTCTGATATATATGCGCAGGGAAAAAGTGGTGGCATAGTAACAGTAAACGAAGTTGATATGGCAACAGATTTTTATATAAAAGCAGGTAATACAGACACAGAAGCAAGAGAAAAGGCCATAGATTACCTGTTGGAAAGAGAAGCATTATATCAAAAAGCAATTACTTCAGGATTTACAGCTTCAGAAGAAGAAATCAGGGATTACATAAATGAATTAAAGAATCTTGTTCAGACTGCAGAAAATAGGGAAGATATGCAGCTTCTAATTAACGAGTTTGATACCGAGGAAGAATATTGGGAGTTTGAATATGAAGTATATAGAAAAAAGCTTCCTATTCTGAAGTATCTGGAGTCCGTGAAGCAGGAGTATTATTCTTCTGAAGGTAAGATTGCGCCTGATTCAAACGAGAGTACAAACACTATTAATGGGTACTCAAATTATTTAGAGTCTGTGAAAGAACAACTGGTAAAAGAAGAATTTGGCGTAACAAACTAATTAATTCTGACACAGCAGCCAGAAAGGATAACCTTCCTCTCATAGCTTAGCCTACACATAACACCCTGCAGGTTCCCCCTTTACGATACTTATAAAAAAGGAAGGAGATATTGCAATGAGGCAAAAACAAAAAGTTACAATACTGATTAATTATTTGCTTGTAGTATGTCTATTGGGTTTTGACTGGTTTATTAAAACCGATTACGATTTTGAAGCTTATTCGTTGGGAAATACAACAGGCGTGGAAATGGTTACAGATTTTTATTTCATATACGGTATACTATATTTTGTCGGAACTTTGCTATATATTTACTGCATAATGAAAAATATATTTGTGGCTCTTTATATAATAGACATATTTTATATTATTTTATTTTCTCTTTATCCTGTTTTCAAACTGGGGCTTTTCTATTTACAAAATCTTAAATTCGAGTTCATACAGTTTTATGGACTCGGATATTGGAGTGCGATTATTTTATATCTTATTAATCTGATTCTTATTCGGTGGTGTACAAAAAAATAACATACTATTTAAGCATTTTTTGAACAAATCAGTTATATTATATTGTTCGTTTCTATAAGGGACTGCCGCAAGCAGTGTACTATGTATACTCCCTCGGCAGTCCCTGTATTCTACTCGTAATCCTCAATCCTCCAGGAGTCCTTCCAGTCCAGGTATCCCATCTCTCCGTCAAAGCGGAACGGCAGCCACACATAGTCTGCCAGAGACGTGTTGATAGCGCTGTCCATCTCATAATCGGACACGTCAACCTCCCCCTCAAAGTCAGGCATGAAGTTCTTCTCGAATACTTTCTTGTATTTCTCGTACTCCCAGTCCATATGCCCCGGAACCCAGCGGTCTGCCACGGCGATATACAGATCCTTCTTTCCTTCCACCTTGAATACAGAGGAAATCTGCGAGTGGTAGGAAGTATGGCTCTTATCGTCAGGGTGCGGGTTGCCGAGCACCGTATATGGCCCGTGCCATGTGTCCGCGATGGCGATCTCTGACGGATTGGGCAGATACCCTGTTGTTCCGGAAGTCACAAGATAGTGCTTTCCTTTCCGGTAAAAGTGCGCAGTCGCCTCCCTCACATAGGGCGGTGCGATATGCGGGAAATGGGTGCTGTAGTAACCGGTCACATCCGTGTAATCCGGCGTCAGGTCCGCGCAGATCGTCTCGCTGTGAACGCGCTCGAAATAGTAGTAGGCTTTTCCGTCCGGCGCAACTACAAGATCGAAATCCCCGGCGCTCATATTCAGCGGACGAAGACCTTCTCTCACCTTGGTATAGGGCCCCAGGATGGAGTCTGCCGTCATAACCGTCTCCGTCTGGGTGCCGTCCTTGTTCATGATCTTCAGCCAGCACACGAATTTCTTCGTCATCTTATTGTAAATGATATGCGGGCGGTCCATCATGGATGAGGGGTGAAGGGATGACTCCGGATTGTCCGGTTCCGGAGGGATGATCAGCCCCTTGTCCTCCCAGTTGTACAGGTCGGTGGACGTATAGCAGCGCACGCCCCAGTGCCAGATGTCATCCTTCCCTGTTGTCTTTTCCTTGTTTTCTCCGTACCAGTAGTAAACTCCGTCCAGATACATCACAGATCCGCCGTGGGCGTGGATTCTTTTTCCCTCTGTGTCCAGCCAGGTCTGGCCGGGATAAATTGCATCATACATAACATTTTCCTCCTGTTTTTTCAGTCTTCCTTCAGCGCCAGAAGGGCAATTCCTTCTTTCGATGGAAGATCCACTTTTACTTTGCCGCTGACGCCCCTCAGGGCCACTGTCCAGGTCATTTCCCATGTATCAATAACCTCAACCGTCCATTTGCCTTCCTTCGGCAGATCCAGGTGTGCCATGCACGGGCGCATTCTCTCCAGATATTTCATAAGGAACTTCTCAGACTCAAGCTGAAGCGGTGTATTGAGTCCGAGCATCACGCCCTCTTTCACACTCTCGGGCATTGCTGAGAGAGCCTTCTGGAATTTTCTCTCATTCTCCACTGCCTCCGGATCATTGAGATCCAGATTCGGGTTCGTGGGGTTCAGATGGATCGGCTTCCACTCTCCGGGCAGACTCTCAAGCAGTGTCTTGAGGAAGGCAATCCTCGGAGCGCTCTCTCCGTAGAGCTTTCCGCCCTTCGCCCACCAGAGTACCTCGTCCTCTCTGTGGAACGTCTCTCCATGGGTACAGTATCCGCCCCGGAAGATGGTCCACCAGAAACGGTGCACCATTTCCATTCCGGTCAGGTTGCCCCATCCGTATTCGATATTCCCCTCATACCCGCACTCGTCGATCACTACAGGCATGCCATACTCCTTCTTCCACACCGGAATATGACCGATATCCACAGACTGAACCGAGCAGTGGGTCAGCCAGGGCTTCTTCGGGAACGGCAGAAAGATGTTGTGTACCGAGCGGAGATGTCCGTATATATCTTTTTCAAGAAGCATCTCCCCGTACTCTTCCCAGTCTTTCATGCTCTTAGCGTACACCATTTCATACTCATTGGCAAGACTCCACCAGAGATTGGAATAAGCGGAAAGTCTCGCAATACAATACCGCAGATAGACAAGGGACTCCTCCTGGGACAGCTCCGCGAATCCCCACCGGTCATAGGGATGAAAGACGATCAGATCCGCCTCGATCCCAAGATCTCTCAACTGTGCCAGCCGGGTATCGAGCTTCTCCCAGAAAACCGGATCCGGATCCCACACATTCCAGGAGCCGTCCTCCCTCTTCCGGAAAGGATACACGTCCGGGTCGTTGTTATTGTATGGCATGGACTTGGGGAACACGCACATCCGGATCTTGTTGAACGGAGATTCTGCAAGCGTCTTCAGCGTCTCTTCCTGAAGTTCCTGACTCTGATGGATCCATGCGTAACATGTGGTTCCAAAAGGCAGGTATCTGCTGCCGTCCGCATAGCGGAATCCGTCCCCCTGCGTGTGAACCGGGCCGTGATTGCCATGGGTATTTGCCACACACTCGAAGGTTTTCTGCATGTTTCTTTCCACAGAAGAGTCCATTCCCGCTCCATCCACGCAGATCCGGTAATTCCATGTTCCCTGTTCCATCGGCATGAAGCGCACGGCATATACTCCGTCTTCTTTTCGGAACGCATCCGCCGGATACTCCTTTCCCCCATGTTCAAACACTGCCGCATGTTCAATGACGTGATTCTCTGTATCGGCATTTTCAAACGATATTTCAAAAACATCATACTGTTCTGTCTGGTTCATTGTCTGTTCCATCTGATTCATTGTCACATCTCTCCTCTCGTCTCATCCTCTCGTCTCAAAGAGTCTGTACTTCCGCGTAAAATGCCCGGTCTCTTCCCTCGATCCACGCGCTGTCCGTAATCTGAATCATATCTTTCAGCCGGATATCCTCGGAGGAACTTCCCACCAGGATCTCCACATCGCCTTTCTCGATCTTCCACTTCATCTCCCGGTCAAGGAACGCCGTCTGGCTCGCCTGAAGGGTAAACTCTACCGTCTTCTTCTCTCCTGCTTTCAGTCCAAGACGCAGGAATCCTGCCAGTTCTTTCACCGGTCTTGCCACAGACGCGCGAACATCGTGGATGTAAAGCTGAACCACTTCCTCGCCGTCCCGGTCCCCGGTATTCTTCACGGAAAAATGTACCTTCACACTGCCGTCCGGAGCGATTTCTTTCCGGTCCAGGTTCAGATCCGAATATTCAAACGTCGTATAGGAAAGCCCGTAGCCGAAGAAATACCTTGGCGTGTGGGGCATATTCACATAGTCCTGGAATCCGATACTTTCGCCCTGATGCCAGGAAGATCCGTTGATGTGATTGTAGAATATCGGAATCTGTCCCGCGTTTCTCGCCGCACATACCGGCATCTTCCCGCCCGGATTATACTCTCCTGTCAGAACCTTTACAACCGCTTCCGCACCCGTCTCGGATGGATTCCATGCCTCCAGGATGGCATCCAGATACTGATCTGCCACATCACTGGAGATCGGACGCCCGTCAAAATGCACGCCGATCATCGGTTTTCCCAGTTCTGCCGCCCGGCGGATGAACTCATCCTGGCACTCCGGAAGGTTGATGTCCGTACTGTCCACACCTTCTCCCATGGTCGCTACAGAACAGGAGCCGTGCTTGCCGCCCAGTGTCATAATGACAACATCCGCTTTCTTTACCGCCTCCAGCGCCTCATCAATGTGGGAGAGGTCATTTCCCGCCACCGGATATCCGTAAGCATAGAGGATCTCTGTGTCCGGAAGTTTGACGCGCAGTTCTTCCAGAAGGCTCCTGCATCCCGGTTTCTGCACCTTGAGGATCTCGTCAAACTCTTCCGTCTCATCGCTCTGGATCTGTGTTCCCGGGATCAGTGCCGCTTTCTTGCCTTCTATGCTTCCCGATTCCAGACCGGCGATGGAATTGGCAACGGCATGAACCGCTTCTTCCATACTCAGGTGGGTATAACCGCCGAAAAAGATCCTGGCATTTTTCGCCTGGGAACCGATCACCGCGATGGTCCGTACTTTTCCGTCCCTGATCTGGCTGTCCAGAGGAAGTATGCCGTTGTTCTTCAGAAGCACCATGGACTCCAGGGCTGACTGGAGGGAAACGTTTCTGTCCTCTTCGTTATAGAATACTGACTTCAGATCCTCACCGTCCAGCGCATAGGGATGTTCGAACAGTCCCATCCGGAATTTTGCCTCAAGGACTCTCAGGACCGCGCGGTCGAGAATCGCCATATCTGCTTTTCCTGTCCGGAACCATTCTTTCATTTCATCGTTATAAGCCGTCCGCATCTGCAGTTCCACGTCCATGCCCGCTTCCATACACATGAGCCCTGCTTCCGTAACAGATTCCCCGACACTCTGAGCGTTATATACATTGCTCACCGCACCATAGTCCGCCACGCACACGCCGTCAAATCCCATCTCGTTGCGAAGCAGATCCGTAAGAATCTTCTTTGATGAGGAAGCCGGTTCTCCGTTGATGGAGCAGTAGCATGGCATGATTCCCCGCAGGTTTGCCCCCTTGATGGCAGCCTGGAAGGGCTTGCCGTATACCTCGTCAAGAAGACGCTCCGGCGTGTCGCTGTTTGCCCCATGGATGCCTCCCTGGGAGTTGTGGAAGCCGAGGAAATGCTTGGCTGCCGACTCTGCATGGCGTCCCGCTGTCTCGTTCTCCTGGATGCCCTTTGTATAAGCGGTTCCGAGGGCTGCCGCCAGGGTCGGATCCTCCCCGTATGTCTCTCCCTGACGCCCCATCCGGGAATCTCTGGAAATGTCAAGCACCGGTGCAAGGACTCTCGTAAATCCGCAGGCAAGCTCCTGACGGCTCACGCATCTCCCCACTTTCTCCTCAAGCGCCGGATCCCAGGATGAGCCCCGGGCGATTCCGGACGGAAAGCTTGTGGAATCCTGAATAAACGGTCCGCACAGTCCTTCCATATGGAAGATGGCGGGGATATGATGCTCGCTCTTCTCCATCACCATCTTCTGGATCTTTCTCTGCCACTGCACCGCCTCCTCAAGGCTCTCGATCTCCCTCACCTCAAGTGTGCTGACCTCTCCGATTCCGTGAGCGGCTTCTTTCTCCAGCATCTCCCAGTTGTCTCCCCACGGGAAGAGACAGTTGACCTGCCCCATCTTCTCCTCAAGGCTCATTTTTGAGAGCAGGTCCTGCGCCCGCTCCTTTGCCGAAAGCTTTGTATCAAGATATTTTTCCATGATCTGGTTCCTCCTTATCTGTATCTGTTTTTCTCATTGATTTCCTTCATTTATTTTCCGCAGCGCTCTTTCCGTATTTATTTCAGTCCTCAAATATCCCGGTAAATTCTGCTTCGTTTTCCGTCTCGCTGCTGCTGCCGATCCATACGCGGAAGCGTCCGGACTCGCTTCCCACCGTTCCGTCATCCCGGAGGAAGGCAAGCATCGCTTCGTCAATCTCAAAAGCGGCTTCTTTCTCCTCTCCCGGTTCCAGCACGACTTTCTGGTATCCGCGCAGCTCCCTGACCGGACGCGCCACACTGGCGGAAACATCCTGAATATACATCTGGACAGTCTCGGTTCCCGCTGTTTTTCCGGTATTCTTCACGCTGACACGCGCCGTCAGCTTCTCCCCGGTCTTCATTTCCTTTTTATCCAGTGCCACAGGGGATATATCAAATGCCGTGTATGTCAGTCCGTACCCGAAAGGATAGAGAGGTTCATTGGGAATATCCAGATACCGTGACACGTATCCTGCATCCGCCCCTTTCTGCTGCGGCCGTCCGGTCGAGAAGTGATTGTAATATACCGGCACCTGTCCCACACAGTACGGGAAACTCATGGGGAGCTTTCCCGACGGGCTGACCTTTCCGGTCAGCACATCCAGGATCGCATGTCCTCCCTCTGTGCCCGGGAACCATACTTCCAGAACGGCTTTCGCTCTTTCCTTCACTTCCCTTAAGTCAAGGGGTCTTCCGTTAAAGAGAACAACAACCACATTCCCGTTCACTGCCGACACTGCCCGCAGGAGTTCCATCTGTTCCGCCGGAACGTCCAGCATCCCCCTGCTTGCCGCCTCTCCGCTCTGCCGGTAGCTCTCCCCGATGGCAAGGACAACCGTATCCGCCTCACGGGCCGCTTCCCTTGCCTTATCCAGATCTGTGGCATCCGCGCAGAATACCACATTCTCCATATCCGGAAGTTCCTCCACAGCCTCCCGGATAGTGACACAGTCTTCTGTCTTTCCGGTCACGGCCCAGGAGCTGATCAGTTCCCTGCTCTCCACATACGGGCCGATAAAAGCAGTCTTTTTCTTCAGATCAAGAGGAAGAATTCCGTCATTTTCCAGAAGGACAAAGGATTTCTGCGCCGCCTCTCTCGCCAGTTGGCGGTGCTCCCCGCAGAGGATCACTTCTTTCTCCTGCTCCGGATCCGCATCTTTATAAGGATTCTCGAAAAGTCCCAGCCTGTTTTTCAGAGTCAGTATCCGCATGACGCTCTCATCAATGAGTTTCTCATCCACCTTTCCCTCTTCCACAAGGCTTTTCAGATTTGCCGAATATACGCCGGTCATCATATCAATATCGACGCCTGCCCGGATTCCTTTTTCTGCCGCTTCCCGGTCATCCGCGGAACATCCGTGGACAACCGATTCACGAAGCGCCCCGTAATCCGAGATCAGCACGCCGTCAAATCCCATCTCGCCCCGGAGAATGTCCCGCATCAGACGGCGGTTCACGCTTGCCGGGATCCCGTTCAGCGTATTAAAGGAAGTCATCACCATACCTGCCCCGGCGCTGATTCCCTCCTGATATGCCTTCAGGTAATACTCCCTCAATGTGTGCTCGGAGAGTTCCACGGTATTGTAGTCCCTTCCTGCCTCCGCGGCCCCGTATCCCGCAAAATGCTTCACACAGGAGCACACCTTCCCGGGCGCTTTCATGTCATCTCCCTGGAATCCTCTCACCATCGCCGCCGCATACCGGCTGTTCAGATAAGGATCCTCTCCCGTCGATTCCATCACTCTTCCCCAGCGCGCATCCCGCACCAGATCACACATCGGCGCAAAGGTTACGTGAAGGCCGCTGACTGCCGCCTCTTTTGCTGCCACGGACGCACACTTTTCAGAGAGTTCCGGCTCGAACATGGCCCCCTGTGCAAGCGGCATGGGAAATATGGTGCGGAAGCCGTGAATAATATCCGCCATAAACAGCATGGGAATGTGGTGAGGCTGCTTTTTCATGTAACGTTTCTGCACATCCATGAGACGCTGCGCCCCGGTTATTCCGAGGATTGATCCTGCCATATCAAAATCTTCCGGTGTCACGCCGAGTTCCTGTGCAGGTCCGCTTTCAATGCCGGTGTTGTCTTTTATATAGAACATCCCGACCACCTGAAACATCTGGTCAATCTTCTCCTGAAGCGTCATGTCTTCGAGTAATGTCTGCAATTCCTTTTCTGTCATATCGTGTTTCCTCCTGAATATATAATTTTAAAAATAAATATTTTTACACAGCAGCTTTCTTCATCCATTTTCCGCTGCGGTAACGCCAGATGCACAGCGATGCCGCCAGCATGGACGAAAAGATCGCGGTAACCCACACGCTCCAGTATCCCAGTGCCTGGGCGCTGATAAACCGCCCTACCACGACCGAATCTACAAAATTGTAAAGCTGCTGGAAAATATTGCCGATAAGGAGCGGGATCATAAATATCAGGATATTTCTGATCTCGCTGCCTTCTGTCATTCGAAGTGAATTTGTTCTTCTCTCTCTCACTGTCATTCCCTCCTTCATCATCTTCCCGTCGTCTCAATGGGACACAACCGGGCAGAACCGGCTGGAATTATCAGTTTACCATATTCAGATTTTTCAGATATGCATTTCACTTTAATTTGTATTATAGAGGAACTGTCCCGGCATGCACAGTCACATTTTTGTCAGGACAGGTCAAAATTCGCTTTTCTTTGTTACTCCTTATGAGACTTTCTGTTAATATACTGAGTCGGGGATTCTCCAAAAGTTTTCTTAAAAGTCAGGTTAAAATTAGAATAACTTTTATATCCCACCTGTTCCGCCACCGCATAGGCATTCAGTTTATTTTCCAACAGCAGCGCTTCTGCCAGTTTCATCCTTTCACTGATGATGTACTGCCCGATTGAACTTTCTTTTTCCTTTTTAAATATCCGGTTCAGATACACCGGATGCATGTGGGTCCATGATGCGATTTCATTAATGCACAGTTCTTCTTCCGTCAGATGTTCTTTGATATATTTTACCACTTCTTCCGCCACCTGCTGCGCGCTCTTTTTTACCCCATGAGTCTCTGCAGCCGTGGCAAGATTTTCCTGGACTGTCCTTCTCCCCAGTTCCTGATAACGTTTTTCCTCCTCACGGATCCGTATCCGCTTTACCACTTTCTCCACAGCTTTTCCTATATCCTCATACTTTGCCGGAATCAGTATATAATCCTGACACCCCAGAGTAACCGCTTCCCTGGCATATTCAAAAGATGCATGACAGGTCAGAAAGATACACTCTATATCTTTCTGCTCTTCCCGTATCCATCGCAGAAGAGCAATTCCGTTCTCTCCGGGCATCTCGATATCACACAGCAGGACGTCGATCTGTTGCTCCCCGATCACTTCTTTTGCCTCTTTCACATCATAGGCTGTAAAAACTTCATCTATCCCGTAATCTTTCCATATGATTTCTTTTTTCATCATGTTCGCGGTCAGTTTCTCGTCATTCACAATCAGCAGTTTCATTCACGCACACCTCACTCCGGCAAAATCATATATCCCCGGGATCATCTGAAAATTCCATATTATAGGGAAATGAAATCGTAAAGCAGGTACTTTCTCCCGGTTCGGAAATCACCTCAATATACGCTGTATCTCCATAAAAATATTTTAACCTCTTCAAGGAATTATACAACCCAAGATGAGCATTTTTGTCTTCCGGGACATATTCTCCCCTGAACATTTTCTGGTTACGCTCCAGGATTTCCGCTGACATTCCGTTTCCGTCGTCCATAATCGTAAATGTCACCCGCTTATCATCATATCTCGCCTGCAGGTCAATGTGCAGGATTCTGTCCTGGCAGACTCCGTACTTCACCGCATTTTCCACGAAATTATGGATCAGAAGCGGCGGCATCCGCACCATTTCCACTTCCGGATCAATATCGCAGCTGAACTCGATCCCGTTATCATACCTTAAAGAAGCCATGGCAATATAACCCTCGATCAGCTTCAGCTCCTTGGCAAACAGTTCCAGTTCCTTGTCGCTGCGGAAAATGAACCGGAAATAACCGGAAAGGTAAAGCATCGTATTCTGGATAGACTCTGTATCCCGCGCCTGGGCAAGTGAATAGATCAGATTAAATGTATTCTGAAGAAAATGAGGGCGGATCTGCAGCTGCAGATTGCGCAGTTCCATCTTCTGCTTTTCAATCTTACTCTCATACTCCCGAATCCGCAGATCTTTGATATGGTCTGCCATCTTGTTAAAAGAGCGGTATGCCATTTCAAATTCCCTGCTTCCCGCCTTTTCCGGCAGACGGTAATCCATATTTCCCTTCTGGAACTGAACATGTGCATCATTGATCTTTTTCAGCGGTGCAATGAATATTTTTCGGATAAAGAGAAACAATACCGGGATCAGTCCGAGATAACAAAGCGCCATAACAAGCTGACTCCTCTGATACAGTGCGTGAACCCGGATAATCTCATCCTGTTCAAGAGAAATTCCTATATAGATATTATCCATACGGAAGGAAGCAAAAAGTTCGTTCTCTGGCAGTTCTCCCTCCCCGATCACAACATCCAGGGACTCATAATCCAGACTTTTCCGGATATTGTCCGCAATGTCTGACAGATCTATCCATGCTCCATAGGATACATTTTTCAGTTCAATGTACAGCACGGCATAGGTATTGTCTCCTGCTTCCTGAATATACCACCCGCGGGTCTGTCGGGCTTGATCCCCCAGCCTCTGCTCCTGCAGGCACTTTTCCAGTTCTTCGTCCGCACTGCTGCCGCTGAGCATAATCATATCACTGACCTTGGGGAAAAAGAAGAAATACCCTTCCGCGCCGTCGATCATATCCGCCATTGTCCGGAAACTGTAATACAGCTGCTGTCTGCCTTTCTGATAAGTATAATTTTTTTCTGTCTGCTGCGTCATGGAAAGGCAGTCTGTATTCTTTGTCTCGAAATAATACAGCAGAGACACTGCATTATCCATCCGGTTTGCCAGTGTCTCTCCATAAACGTCCATCATGCCCTGTTCCGACATGCGCACTTGTTCTGCAGTTGTAGAAATCATTGCATTTGCCTGGAATACAACAAACAGATTCAAAGGTAAAATCAATAATACAAAAACAACAATCACTTTTACTGCAATATTTCTCATCGCGCCTCCACTTTCCCTGTCCTTATATATTTTCTTCTCTCAGAATCTCTATTCCTTTACGCCGCCCAGTGTAATACCTTTGACAAAATAACGCTGGAAGAAAGGATATAAAACCAGAATCGGCAGGACGCCCACCACAGCGATCGCCATACGTATCGTCGTGGACGGCAGAGACACACCGGCTGTCATGGTTCCGGTAGTTACCGCTGCCGAAATTGCACGGATATCCTCGTTAATATTATTCAGCACAATCTGAATGGTGAAATAGTCAGCACCATTCCGTGCTGTCAGATAATACAGACCATTCTGCCAGTCATTCCAGTAAACAAGCAGGGTCATCAGACCGATCGTGGCAATGATGGGTTTGCTCAGAGGCAGGATAATCCATCCGAGGATCTTGAACTCTCCCGCTCCGTCAATCCGCGCCGCCTCCTCAAGACTGGCGGGAATACTGTTGACAAAATAATTCCTTATAAGGATCACATTGAAGGCATTCATCATCAGATTCGGCACCACCAGCGCCCAGATCGTATCCTTGATTCCCCATATCTTCACATAGCAGTAGTAAGTTGATACCAGTCCGCCGTTAAAGAGCATGGTAAAGATCAGAAGGAAACTTATGATTTTCATTCCGGCTACATTCTGCTTGCTGATTCCGTAGGCAAACAGGACGGAAATAAAAAGACTTGCCAGTGTTCCGATTGCAGTCACCACCAGAGTCATAAGATACGCTCTTCCGATTGTCGCCCATTTTGCCGCGATATACTGGTAAGCTGTCAGGCTCCATTTCCCCGGGAAAAATGTAAATCCATGCAGAGCCGCCCAACTGTCATCCGTAAAAGAAGCAATCACCAGAAGGATAAAAGGCAGGATCGCACAAATGGTGACAATAATACAGATTCCATTCGTTATTACCTGTGTAACACAATATTCTCTTGTTTTCATAGTATCCTCCTTCAGAACAGCGCGCTGCTCCTGTTATATTTTCTCACAATCAGATTTGCTGCAACAATCAGTATAAACCCGCAGATCGACTGATATACGCTTGCCGCGCCGGACATGGAGTAGTCCGCATTCTTCATCAGCGCCTGATACACATATACATCAATCGTCCTGGTATATTCATACAGCGCTCCGCTGTTTTTTGTCACCTGATAGAACAGACCGAAATCCGAACGGAACACCTGACCTACACTCAGGATAAACATGGTGATCACAGTAGGTTTCAGAAGCGGCAGCGTGATATAGCGGATCTGCTTTATCTTGGAAGCGCCGTCGATCCGGGCTGCCTCGTAATAATCCTGGCTGATCCCGACAATACTGGAAAAATAGATGATCATGCTGTATCCCACACTCTTCCACGTATTTACCAGAACAAGGATATAAGGCCAGTAAGTTTTATCCTGATACCAGTTGATCGGTTTCAGGCCCAGAGCCGGAAACAGGCTTTTATTGAGGAAACCGTTTTCCCCTGACAGAAAGGCATATACCAGATAGCTGACTACCACCCAGCTGATAAGATACGGAAGCAGGATCAGCGTCTGATACAGCTTTGACGCTGTTCTGGAACGGATCTCATTCATACAGATCGCCAGAAAAACTGCCAGAAAGGTTCCGATCACAAAAAAGGCCACGTTATATCCTATTGTATTGCGGGTGATCGTCCATGCGTCTTTTGTCCCGAACAGGAAACGGAAGTTTTCAAGTCCGCACCAGTCGCTTCCGAAGATTCCTTTGGAATAATTCATATCCTTAAACGCAATGATAATACCGAACATCGGCATATAGTTATTGATCAGAAGATAAATAAGACCCGGCAGTACCATCAGGTAAAAAGGCCACGTACGCTTAAACTTCTTTTTCGTTCTGACCGCCGGAGCATTCCCTTTTCCCATCATAATTTGTTCTCCTTATATCATAAGACTGCCGCCATGGCCGGGTCAGACCACTGCGGCAGTCCATTCTCTTTTTCTTTATTATTTATTTGCCGCCCACTCGTCCAGCTGTCTCTGGTTTTCTGCGATTACCTTATCGATTCCCGCAGCTTTCAGCGCATCGATGAACTCCGGCAGTGCTTTGTCCGGATCCAGCGCCCCGGCATTGAAACTGTAGCAGTACTGTTCCATCACGGTTTCCACTGCAGCGACTTCAGAGGATACACTTTCTGCTTTAAAACTGTACCCCAGGGCAGGAGATTTCCGTCCCTCGGGAATCTGTGCCTCATACGCAAGCATTCTTTCTCCCCAGTCAATCGGGCTGGGATATATACTCGGAAGTTCAAACCTGTCTCCCCAGATACCATAGGCATTCATATAGGGCAGATCTGCAGGATTATCAGACAGGTATTTGATCACCTGATGTTCTCCGTTATCTTCCACTACTTCATACTCTTCCCCTTCAAAACCATACTGGAGCAGGGTAGCCGCCTTTACATTTTTGAATGTATAATTAATAGCCTCTATTGCTTTTTCCGGATGAGCCGAAGTAATGGGGATATTCCAGTTCACGGTGCATCCTCCATTCAGCTTATAGAACGGAGCAACAGTCCGGAACAGCACTGCATCCTGATTCCAGGAAGCATTGTCCGTCAGCATGTCACTGCTTGGCATTCCATACCCAAAGTTCCCCAGATAATTGACCTGTGCCGATCGGGTTGCATACTCTGTATCGATTGCGGCATCCTGAGCTATATACCCTTTCTGAGCCCAGTCATACATCCGCTCACAGAATGCTTTGTATTCTTCTGTCTCAAAGAAATTGTACAGCGTCAGATCATCGAAGCTCCGGTTCAGCATCAGTACGCCTGCGGAAAAGCTTCCCGTCACCGGATCATATTCCTGAAGGCTGTAGTTTAAAGGCTCATATGTATTATTCCAGGGAGCCATCATATAGAAGTTCTCTCCCTCTCCTTCCTTGACGATCTCAAACATATCTTCAATTTCATCCAGGGTATACAGCCTGTTGTCATCCTGCTCAAAACCATACTTGTCTGCATACTGTTTCTTCATGATATAGCCATAGGTATTCCATACCTGGTCTGCACATGTCGGCACCGCATACAGCTTTCCGTCATAATAGCATCCCTCCACCTTATTTTCAGCGTGAGAGATAATGTCCGGTCCGTACTCCTCAAGCAAGTCGTCCAGCTCAAGAATCATGCCGTTTTCTACCAGATTGCCCAGGGCTGTAAATGCTGTCAGACAGATATCAAGCTGTTCCCCTGTAGAAACTGCAAGCGTGGCATCCTGCTGGGAATCTGTCAGCGTTGTCGCAACAAAAGTCACATGTACTCCGATATCCTTTTCCATCATCTCATTGAGTGCATCTTCCATCCGGTAAAACGCTTCACTGAACTCTCCCGTCGTAGGAAACTGCCAGAATATCTCGACAATTTCATCATCCGAGTTCCCGTCACTGTTCTGGCCGTCCTCTCCGCCGTTCTGTGAACCTCCCGAATTGCCGCATGCCGCAAGGGAAAACACCATAACCGCACTGCACAGCGCTGCAACCAATCGTTTTTTCATTAAACTTTCCTCCTTTGATTTCAGATTTATTTTTGTGTTAACTATATTAAACACTTTTTATCCTGAAATGGACATACCAGATTAAAACATAAAATTCATAAATCTAAACTTTTTTCTTTTACGCACGTTTCCCAGAATCAAAGTATAAAAGGACTCCGTACAAATCAATTTATTCAGCAGATTAGATATTGCCCCTTTTTCTAATTATATTGTATTTAATTTCAAAAACATGCTATACTATATTAGAAAAGAGGTGACGTAATCATATGAATCTGAGAAAAATCAGTTTTGGAAACTTTAAATGTCTTTATAAAACATCTTTTGAACCGGGAAAAGTCAATGTATTTATCGGAGCGAACGGTTCCGGAAAATCCACTATTCTGGAAGGCATCGGTTTGTTGAGTGCGGCCATGACAGATCGTGTTGATGCCGCCAGTCTCCAACGCAAAGGAGTTCGTCTCAGTGTACCTGCCCTCTATAAATCAAATTTCAAGAGCATCGGCCGCCTAAAGCCTACCGTTGACCTTTCTTTGGAATGGGACGATAACAGCAGTCCGGATGTGTACCAGTATGACGTTCACTTAACTCCCCCCACAGATACAGAATATTGGAAATATCATTCTGAAGCGTTTTTCCAGAACAACAAAAAGCTGTGGGGACGCAGCAATGCCTCTTCCCAACAGAGCAACAACTACATTGGCTTTTTTCTTATTGATGATGCGATTGACTTGAAAGCCAGCCGAAAAATTGCGGAAGATTTTTCGGCATATGGTATTTTTCAGCCGAACACCATCACTTTACGCGGCACTGCTCCTGATACGACCCAGACAACACCGATCGGACTCAATGGCGGCCGTCTTGCGGAAGCTATCAGGACATTGATCCACTCTGAAGATAGTGAAGTTTTTTTCGGTAATCTCTATATGGATGACATTCTCGATATGATTGACTGGGCTGCTGAAATTACAGTTGCTGCCCCAAAGAAAAGTAACATCAACGCCAATGTTCCAACCACTCGTGATATTATCGAGTTCACAGACCGCTACATGAAAGATACCGCTCAATTCACCGGATACGATGCCAGTGAAGGCGCTCTCTATGTTCTGTTTATGCTTGCACTGGCCATGCACCCGAAGGGGCCTTCCATTTTTGCAGTAGACAGCTTTGATCATGCCTTGAATCCTCGTTTGGCTAAAAAGATGATGGAAGTCTTCTGTGAGCAGATCCTGCAGCAGGGCAAACATGTTTTTCTGACCACACATAATCCGCTGGTTTTGGATGGACTTAATCTGAGCAACGATGATATCCGCTTATTCGCAGTAGACCGTGATGCGAATGGTTATGCCCAGATCCAGCGAATCAAAGTTTCTCAGGAACTGATCATGGAAGGTCAGCCACTGTCCCGTCTTTGGATTAATGGCCGGTTGGGAGGTGTTCCGACTCTGATATGAAGCACATAGGAATTGTCTGCGAAGGTCCCACCGATTATATTATTTTGAAAGGTGTCATTGACCAGATCACTGGGGAAGAGAACAAATATGTCCTGCTTCAACCTGAAAACGACCTTAGCGGGAAATATGGAAACGGGTGGAAAGGTGTCTGGAAATGGTGTCATGACAACGCGCCAATTCGCAGGGAATTAATGCAAGACATCCAACCCGCCCTGGATTTTCTGGTTATTCAAATGGATGGGGATGTATCCCGTAAAGAAAAATCCTCTCATTGCTGGTGCAAAGCTACGGAATGTATTCATAAAGGGGACTGGAATCCTTTAGAGTGTGATCTCACTCCTGAAGGACGCGCTGCCTGTCCCATCGTTCTCCCTTGCCCCGGGCACAATATTTCTGTTGCAGGATATATGTCCCATCTCAAAGGACTTCTTGCCACATGGCTCAAAGATACATCTGATACCTGTATTGTTATCCCATGCGACAGTACTGAAGCCTGGATCGTTGCTGCTTACGACCAGACCGATGGCGTTGAAATGATTGAGGCACCATGGGAACATATCATTGCACACAGAAAGTGTTATCACAATATTCGGATTCCCGGTCAAAAGAAGCGTGTACGCATATTTGAGCAGTTTGTACCTACCGTCTGTGAGAACTGGTCTAAAGTAACCAAACTCTGCCAGAGCGCACGTGATTTCGAGGAATCCATTTTGACACTAACAGAATCAGGGGCAGTTTAATCTTTTCCTGCCCCTTCTGTCCTCCCGATGCTCCTCGCCCTCTCCCGATACTCCTGTGGCGTCATCCCTTCTTTATCCCGGAATACCCGGCTGAAATAATTTCTCGTCCCGAACTGCATCTTCTCGCTGATCTCCTGGATGCTCTTCTCCGTTGTGACAAGCCACACCTTGGCATATTCCAGACGCACGGACTTGATGTAGTCCCAGATCTTCATCCCCATCTCCTTCTGGAACTTTCTGCTCAGATAATACTCCGTATAACCGATATTTTTCGCAATGGTCTTCAGGTCCAGCTCCTCCATAAAATGGGACCGGATATAGTCGCAACAGGTCCGGATCGGCACCGACACCGTATTATCTCTGCTGATAAACTCATAGACGGAGGTGACATACTCTTCCAGCAGATCCCGGTTGGTCTTCATCAGTTCTGATATTGTCGAGCATCTCTCTATCCGTCGGATATATTTCCGCTGAATCTCTTTCGCCGTCTTTACCGGAAGTTTTCCTTCAATCGCAGACCTGCAGCACAGATCGCTGAAGAGAAGCACCGTATCTTTCGCCTCCCGGACCGGGTCGCCCAGGTCCAGGTCAAGGGGAAGCGCCCACTTGTTTTCCTCATCCACGATCTCCCGGTAATTCAGGTTGCCCTCGCGGATGCACTGGGCGATGATTCCTTCCCTGCCCAGCGCCCGCTCATACTCGGTAAAATGATGCTCCAGGCGCTCCCGGTTCTCTTCGCTGTCCTCCTGCGGATTTCCGGCCGGATCCAGCGACTGAAAGACAAATTTCCCCGGCTCGATGGTCTCGTCTGTGATCCCATAGTGCAGCATCCGGATATACTGGTTCATAATCCCCGCAGGCAGAACGGGCAGTTTCTGAAAGATATCGCGGAATCTGCCTCTCGTTGGAAGCGGCGCGTCCACTTTCCGCAGCCCCTTATCGATCTCTTCCACCGACATTGCCCGGTCGAAAAACGGGCCAAGAACAACCAGCATCCTCATTTTCGACCCGCTGAGGTCTGCAAACTCGCCCACCCAGAGCAGCCCCATTTTATCACTCATGATAAAGGGGACTGTATCCGCTTCTTTCCTTCCAAGTGCATAAGCAAGACAGCCCCTGTCCTTAAAGAACAGGAGCATATCCTTCTCATACGGGCAGGTGCTGTAATACAGTTCTCCGTCTTCCCCGAATCCCCAGAGGCTGATCTCACCTCCGATATAGAGATAGTTGGCAAGTGTGGCAAGACGTTCCTCTATCGTGTTCTCCATATCTTTCACCCTCCGTTTTCTTTTTCTTCCGGGCAATCCGCACCGCCCGCAAATCCGCACCGGCTTCGCCTGGCTTCCCGGGTAACAGGCGTCCTATCCGACAATCACCCTTGCCCTGGCAAGATTCTTCACCTGCGTATAGATATCCGACGCATCGCCTTTCCGGTTTGCCCGTACCTGAACAGAAGCCATATATGTACCCGGCTTCTCATATACCGCCGTAAACTCTGCTTCTGCACACTGCAGCCCGTCCTTCTCATAAGACCGGAACGCGGCTTCATTCCGGAACACTCCCTCTGCCGGAAATACAGAGACTTCTTCCGTGTCATACAGAACCTTTGTGACCGCTCCCGCTCCCTGAGGTACTTCCACCCGGACTGTAAAATGTACGGTCTCTCCCGGTTTCACACGGGCACATTCCGTCCCGTTCGCCAGGAATGTGATCACCGGCTGAATGCCTTTGCGCTCTCCTGCAGACGGCGCCGGGATAATCTGGCCGCCTTCTCTGTGATATACTGTGGATGGAAGCGGCTCGATTCCCCGCTCTACCCAGTCGGACATGTCCAGAAGCGCCTGGCTTAACGCTCCGGTATAGTCCACCGTCATATTGTTTTCCAGAGCCGAATCGTCTCCGTGCAGGCAGCGGTCCATGTAATAGAGACGTGCCTCGCTGTCTGTTCCCTTCGTCTCCCTGATCTTATTATAATACCAGTCCCCGCACCAGGGGCAAGTAGATTCGTCCATAAGTGCCTGAAGAATGATCACTTTTCCCTGAATGTTCCCATCCTGCACCGTACCGGTACCCGACATATCATATCCGAGAACCTGTTTTCTCTGGGGAAGCGTCGGTTTCCCGTTCTCATCCCGGAACTGATCCCAGGCATGGAAGCTTAAATCCGCCGGCACCTGATGGCGGTAATAGGACTGAATGGCAATGTAATTGGAGTTGTCGAGGAACACCTGATCCCCCGGCTTCACCTTCGAGAGTACCCCCGGCAGATCCTCCATCCCGTAGCACATGCCGATGGTAAGATAATTTCCTCTGATCTGGTCCAGGATAAGCTTCATCCCTTTTGCCTCTCCGCTCTCAAAGCAGATATTGACTCCTTTCAGGTACAGGTCATCCCCCTGGGGCACTTCCTCCAGTTCGATCCAGGCGCCGTTCCCGTCTGCCAGCATTTTCTTCCAGGCATCGTCAACGCCGTTGCGCCCGTCCACATGAGAAGAGGCTTCTCCAACCTCCGCTCCGGACTCCAAAGCCGCATCTTCCATCGTGCTGTCAGCATCCACGGGCGCTCCCGGCACATGCACGCTCTTCACAATCCCGTGGAACTGCAGCCGGTCCTTCACAGCGCTGCTCTTCGGATCTGCGCCCAGATATCCCGGAACGGTCCAGAAATCCGTAAAATACTCCGGATCCTGAGCCTCCACCAGAGGCGCGAGCACCGGAAGAGAGCCGTCGTCGATCTTCCCTGCCGCCTCCAGATACCACGTCCTCGGCGGGAATCCCATATTGGTGATCTCTCTTAACATGAATGCCTCGTCCTCTGTAAGTCCCGCGTACATATCGCCGCTTCCGCCTGCGTCAACCGCGTCCACGATCTGTTTAAACACTCTGCGCAGGCAGCGCTGTCCCTGTGCGTGCATCATGATCGTATTAGGAAGGGATACCGGAGAACCGATGACAAAAGGTACGGCTCCATCCCAGGCGTCCGTGTTCTCGATACACGCCATGGTCTTGTATCCGCCGCCGCTTCCTCCGTGGACGTAACCGTAAGGGCGGCTGCATCCATAGATCTCCATCGCCTTTACACGGGAGTATTCTGCCACTGCCGCACTAGACTGCCAGACTTCCCGGGGATTCTCCTTTGCTCCGAACATGGATGTGGAACCCATGTTGCTCTCCACATAGTAAGCGCCGTTTACAAGAGCAAACGCGATTCTGTCATTGACGCCTGTCTTTTCCAGGGACGCCAGTTCCTCGTCCGGTCCCGGGAAGGGCGAGAGGTAATGGAAGAACCTCCCCGTGTAGTTTTCCTTTTTCGGGAAACAGTAGCTGAATTTTACTCCCGTATTCTTAAATCCGCCGTGCATGTAGCGGTATCCGACTTTGCTGCTGTCGGGCAGTATTCTTTCCCGCTCTTCATCGATATCGATGAAAGGCTCCTGATATTCCGGCGCAGTTTTTGCATGATAAATCTCTTTTTCCATTTTCTTTCTCCTTTTTCATTATTATCATCTTTTCCTGCTGCCGGCGGAGCCTGACAGCAGTTAATCCCAGAATGTATAAGTTCCCGGCTCCACATCCTTCTGCGTATCACCGATCGAAATATGCGCAGGCATATCTACGGTGATCTCGTAGCGGATCTGTTCTCCTGTATATTTCCACGCGGAACGCACTCTGCCGTGCCGCGTCATGATCTCGGCATCAAGCCATCCCATACGGCTGTCCGGATTGGGCTCGATTACTACACGCTCAAATCCCGGCGCATCCTCCTGAAGCCGGATCCCCGCAGCCGACTCATATACCCAGTCTGCCACCGAGCCGTAGGAATAGTGATTATAGGAGTTCATATCATCGCTCCAGAAATCACCGTTTTCCATAATGCCGTCCCAGTGCTCCCAGATCGTGGTTGCGCCTTTCCCCACGGAGTACAGCCAGGACGGGTATTCCCGGCGCAGCAGAAGGGAATAAGCCACATCCGCGTGTCCGTAATCGCTGAGCACATGGAGCAGGTACGGCGTCCCCACGAATCCGGTGCGCATCTGCATGCCGTCCCTGCGGATCATATCCGCCAGAGCATCCGCTGTCTCCTGCAGATTCCATGCAAGCTTAAACTGCACGGCAAGAATATGCTCGGTCTGGGTCTTGTAGACCGGATAAGTCTTCCGGAATGTCTCCACGATTTTTTCATAAAGCTTCTCGTACTCCTCCACCGGTTTCCCCAGCACATGGCCTGCCTTTACCACCAGTTCCGTGGAGTATGCGTAAAATGCAGATGCGATAAAGTCCTCCCGGCTGGATCCCTTATAACTTCCCGAGGGAGCGTCCAGTCCCAGCCAGTCTCCGAAATGGGTGCCGCCGGTCCAGAGGTATTCATCCTTCGTGGCCCCCGTAATATAGTCCACCCACTTTTTCATACTGTCGAACTGTTCTTCCAGAACTTCTTTATTTCCGTAGGTCAGATAGATCTGCCACGGACAGATCACCGCCGCGTCTCCCCATGCAGCACTGGGCTCTCCCTCCGGAAGATAATCCGGGATTACCTGGCCGATGGAACCGTCCGCACTCTGGTCCGCCTTCATGTCGCGCAGCCATTTGCGGAAGAATTTCTCCACATCATAGTTATAGCTTGCCGTCTTGACGAACACCTGGGCGTCTCCGGTCCATCCGAGCCGCTCATCTCTCTGCGGGCAGTCCGTGGGAACATCCAGGAAGTTTCCTTTCTGTCCCCAGAAAATGTTGGAGAAGAGCTGGTTCAGCTCGGGCACGCCGCACTCCAGGCGTCCGGTCCTGCGGATATCAGAATACACAACTACCGCCGTGAAATCCTCCGGCACAGGCACTCCAGGGAAATCCAGGAGCTTAATGTAGCGGAACCCGAAAAATGTCAGCTGTGGATGCCAGGTCTGTTTCCCGTCCCTGCATGTATAGCACACTTCCGCTTTGGCGCTGCGGTAGTTGGCGTTGTAGAAGTTTCCGTTTTTGTCCAGGACCTCGCCGTGCAGGAAATGGACTTTGTCACCGGCTTTTGCATTGACTGTAAATTCCACATATCCTGTCACTTCCTGCCCGAAATCCACAACGGTCTCTCCCGCCGGGGTGGTAAACACAGACGCTGCCTCCACCCGTTCCATCTCCCGGATCTCCTCGCCTTCCTGAGGGATCAGAAGTTCCACAGGACCTTCAAACACTTCCGATGTCTTCCACGCAGATGGCTCAAAGGACGCATCGAAAGTCTCCCCGTCGTAAATCTCGCTGAAGCGCACCGGGCTTTCCGCCCATTCCCAGGAATCATCCGTGGCGATCACAGTCTCATTTCCATTTTTCTCCCGCAGATGCAGTTCGGCGAATACACCTGTCCGGCGTGTCTTCCTGCGCAGCTTGTC
The DNA here is from genome assembly GCF_002160525.1 of Lachnoclostridium sp. An169. Lineage (GTDB taxonomy): Bacteria > Bacillota > Clostridia > Lachnospirales > Lachnospiraceae > Mediterraneibacter > Mediterraneibacter cottocaccae. Next base: position 69,364 of record NZ_NFKT01000008.1, on the reverse strand, counting down.
CTCAGATTCCATCCATCCCGGCATGGGGGAGGCATACCAGCCTTTTCCCACTGTGACTTCCAGGACATTTTTCTCATCCTGTCCGTCCTCTGCCTTAAGGAGTTCCGTCACATCATAAACCTGATACTGCAGACGGCTGTCGTAGGAAGTCCAGCCCGGAGCCAGGACGTATCCGCCGATCCTTTTTCCGTTCAGGCAGGCTTTATATACACCGAGAGCGGTAATATAAAGCTCTGCCCTGCTGATCTTATTTCCTTCTGTCTGAAACTCTTTTCTGTACACCGGGCAGACATCGCCGGTTTCCTCCGACGCCCGGATCCACTTAGCCTGAAAATCCATGCCTAATTCCTCCTCTTACTGCTGTACAGTTTCATTCTCTGCAATACTGCCAGCGTGATAATTTTACTGCTGTATGTATTATAGAAAATTTCCGCTGATCATCCGAGAGAATTTTTCGTCATAGGAAGAAATTTTTCGCTTATTTTTTCAGGCTTCTGTTAGCCGCTATTTCTGTGCCAGCAGCTTCTCTCCCTCTTCCCTTGAAATCTCACCGCTGTTGACCTGCATGTAGACCTTGACATCTTTTCTGCGCACTTTCACGAAGAAGTAGAGAATTCCTGCCAGTGCAAATCCGATCAGCGGGAACAGGTAGGAGACATTCCAAAGTCCTTCCAGTGCCCGGTCTGTCTGCAGTCCGATTCCCTGGGCGTTCAGCTCTGCAAGTTCCTCAAAGGATGCAGCTTCCACAGATACGAATCCGTAAAATCCGAGGATCAGAAGGGTTACGCTTGTCACAAGGGAGCTGACCAGTTTGGTGACAAAGCTGTATGCTGCGGAAATGATTCCGCCTGCGTCTGTGCCTGTGCGGTACTTCGCCATCTCCACGATATCCACGGTAAGCTGGGAACATGCAAACATATGTAAGGAATAGCACATACCCTGAAGTCCGGAAAGCAGGTACAGGAACGGAAGGTTTGCTTTCAGGAAATCCGCACCCAGTACACAGATCAGGATTCCGCATATTGCAAAGACAAAACATACCACTCTTGCCACGACGATCTTGTCCACATGCTTGAAAATCACCGGAAGGAACGGTACAAGCACGATGGTCGGCAGCACGCTGCACAGAGTCAGCACGATGCTGAGCATTGCGTCATCGAAAATGTAATAGGAGACAAACATTCCGTATCCGCTCGTATAGAAGATACCTGATATCAGCACGCCGATCAGGAAAAACAGGTACTCCGGAATATTCTTAAGTGTCTGAAGCATCTCTTTGACCGTATACTTCTTTTTCTCCTCGCTCTCCATAAATTCTCCCGCATTTCTCTCCTTTACGAAGACAGCCGGGATCAGTCCCAGGATAATGCCGGCGATACAGAAGATCGTGGCAGCTCCGCCGTATCCCACGGATCCGGCGATCATGGCTGTTCCGAGAAGGATGACCGGAAGGGAGCCGATGCCCTGCCCCAGTCCGTTCCAGGAAAGGATGAAGCTTCTCTCGTCATAGTTGTTCGTGGTGGAGAGCGGAAGCAGATTATACGCGCTCATCGCTGACATACCAAAGTCAAACAGCAGGTAGCCCACAAAATACTGTACGATTCTCAGCCACATCGGAAGGGATGTGCTAATGGTAAACAGAACGATCGTACCGATAGGCATTGCCAGGAATAATATACGGAACCACGGCATATATCTTCCGGAAAACAGCCATTTTGTAAATGGATTTTTCCCTTTTCTGATCTTCCATTTATCAATAAAATATCCCACAAGAACGTCTGTCACTGCGTCCCATGCCTTCAGGACAAGCAGTACGCCTGCCGCTACTGCCGGGCTGATTCCCACCATCAGGATATACACCGACAGAAACGACTGTACGAATGTATTCATGAACTGGTAAGAACCGGATCCGCAGAACATTGCGACTTTTTCTCCGGCAGGAATCATCCAGCCTGGTTTCCTTTGTTTCTTCATGAATAAGTCCTCCTCTTTCCTGTGCTTTTATGCACGTTCTCTTTTATTTTTTAGAAATAATAGCTCATAATTCTCATTTCTTATATAAAAATATTTTGTTTTATGTTAATATATTTGCTAAAGATATTTTTATATGACAAAAAATACTATGAAATGGAAAATACTATAAATGGAGGACACTATGGTAGAAAAAGAACTGATCCGGACATTTTTTGAAGCTGTCAACATACCGGTCTGTCTCTTTTCCGGCACCGACCTGTTGGAAAAAGCATCCCACCCCACCCAGGATTTCAATCTTCCCCTGATCCTGTTCGCCGGAATTGAAAAGCCTCTCCCGCCCGCCTTTTACGGATTTACCCCGGAGTTTCTCTATTTCGGCGGAGTCTGTATCCCGGGTACGGATGAAGTTCTCTTTCTCGGTCCTGTCTTAAGATTCCCGTGCTCCATGCGCCAGGCAAGACAGATCTGCAGCCGTCTGGGAAGGCCGGCTGCCTCCGGGACTCAGATCCAGGAGTACCTGAACTACACAGGGGGAAGACAGGTCAGCAGTATTCTCTCCGGCATCCGGCTTTTCTGCCGTCTTATCCGCATCCCGGATCCGGAGGAAATCACAGCGGTCAGTTTTCGTTGGGAAATTCCGTATCCGATCAAAGCCTATCCGTCCGTCAATACACCTCCGGAGGAGGCGGTAAATCTGGAACATCTGCTTATGTCCAGCCTGCGCTTCGGGAACACACGGGACCTAAAAGAGATTATTGCCAAATATTTTTCCAGCTCATCCTATCAGCCCGCAGCCATACCTTCCGCACACCGGAAGTATATTCTCGGCGCCCTGGTCCGCTTCACCCACGAGACCATTGAAGCCGGAGTAAACGCCGACACAGCGACAGGAATGATGTACGGGTATATTGACCAGATCATGAATTCGGACACTTCATCGGATATCAGCGATGTATTTTTCCGGATGCTCACCGATTTCACGCAGGAGGTGGCAAAGCTTCGGGATCTGCCTTCCGGCTCACCGGTGGTAAAATATATTCACGACTATATTTACAACCACCTGGACGAAAAGCTCTCTCCGCATTTTTTCGCGGAGAAACTCAATATGAACTGTTCCTATCTTTGTACATTTTTCAAAAAGGAGACAGGGATGACAATCATTCATTATGTCCAGAGTGAAAAAATCAAGGCCGCCCGACAGCTGCTCACTGTAAGCGACCTCTCTCTGGTGGAGATCAGCGAGTTTCTCGCCTTCTCCTCCCAGAGTTATTTCGGAAAAGTGTTTAAGAAGTACACCGGGATGACTCCGGAAGAGTACCGGGCCTCATCTGGTACAGCAAAAGTCCCACAGCCAGTATGATGGAGACGGTATCACAGATCACGGATACCCAGTACACGCCTTCCAGACCGAAGCTCCAGTTCATCAGGTAGATTGCCGGAACATAGAGGATTCCCTGACGGAGTACCGAGAGCACAACCGCCCGGCCTGCGTTTCCGGCTGCCTGCTGAAAATTCAGCCCCACATAGTAAAATCCCAGGAAAGCCGTAGTGATCAGAGAAATGCTCATGATCTGCACGCTCTGGTCAAGGAGCGCAGGATCGGAGAGGAAAAGCCCCGCGATCGCCGGGCGCTGCCACCAGCATACAACCGTCAGAAGAGCTCCTGCCACCACGGAAACAACCGTTATCTTCGTCAGCACCTCCTTCGTCCGCGCCACATTTCCCGCGCCGTAGTTATATGCAATGATGGGCTGCACTCCCATGCAGATTCCCATGACAACCATGGAGACGATCATGGAGGCTTTGCCGCCCACGCTCATGGCAACGACCGCAGATGCTCCGTACCCCATGAGAATATGGTTTGAAATCGTTCCCGTCAGACTGTTCAGCAGTGTGCTGACCGCATTCGGCACGCCAAGTACAGCCACTCTCCAGAAAGCCACCGGCACCTCAAACGCATATTTCGGATTCAGGGAAAGCTCGGAACGGGAGCGGTAAATGTACACCACGTAATAGACACTGGCAAGCATATTGCCGATTACCGTGGCAATGGCTGCTCCTTTCACACCCATTCCGAAAGCCAGGATAAAAATCGGGTCAAGGATGATATTGGCAAGTGTCCCGATGCCGTTTCCGATCATGGATTCCTTCGCAGCCCCCTCCGCGCGGATAATATTGGCAAACGCATTGGAGAAAAGGATGAACACCATCCCCAGCGCAAGAATCGTAATGTAGTCTTTCGTGTACTGCCAGGTCGATTCATCCACGCCCAGCATTCCCAGAATCTGATCGGGGAAGATCAGAACCGCACCGGTGAACACTACGCCTGCCGCCAGCACCAGAATCAGCGCCGCGGAACTTAAGGCTTTCACCAGCTTCGTGTTCTTCCCGCCCAGTGCGTTGGATACGGCCGCCATCCCGCCGCCTCCCACCAGAGTTCCCGCTGCCATCGCAAGAGAGTAAAGCGGCGAGGACAGTGAGATTGCCGCAATCTGCAGGGAATCTCCTGTCTGCGCCACAAAGAACTGGTCCGCCATATTGTAGAGCAGAACCACCAGCATTGTGGCGACCGCCGGGATTCCCATCTTGGCGATAGCCATCCAGACATTGCCTTTTGCAAACAGTTCTTCTGTTTTTTCTGCCTTCATTGATCGATTTCCCCTTTCTTTATTCCATCACTTGTTGTTTTAATCTGAATATATTATAATTCTGATATACGGCACCTTCAACCATCATTTTCACAACAAGTGTTGTATTAATAAAAGAAAGGGATTCTTCATGAACAAAAAGAATAACCAGCGTTTTCAGGAAACCGAGCGAAAACTTGAAGAAGCGTTCCTGACGCTCTGTCAGGATCAGACGCCGGAGAAAGTCACAGTCTCCCAACTCTGCAAGGCGGTCGGCATTAACCGCTCCACCTTTTATGACCACTATCTCGACATCCCGGATCTGATCCGGAAAACCGGAATCAAATATATGGAAGATATCGGCGGGCTCCTCAACGACGAGAACGCCCCCGGCACCTTTCCCCTGACGGAAAACAACCTGGTCCGGCTGCTCGAGTACATGCGGACACACCAGAAATTTTTCAGAATATATCTGAATCACACTACAGAAGAATCGGTAAACAGCGGACTCTCCGCACTGTGGAAATCCGTCCGGGACATCTGCCATACCCGCCTGCTGGAACAGGATGGCGGCACCGACGATGAGACGCTGAAATACATCTTCTGGTTCTACCGTGCCGGATTCCGCGCCCTTCTGCAGCGCTGGCTGTACCACGGATGCAGGGAGACGCCGCAGCGGATTGCAGAGCTCCTGCTCGATATGCTGCCGTAAATTTCCCGCGTCAGACATCCGGTCCGGAACTCTGCCCGCCCCGTTCTCCCATCTTCCGGTAATCGGCAGGCGACATGCCGAACCGTGCCTCAAAGAGATGATAAAAGTGGCTGCTGTTATTCCAACCGGCACGGGCGGCAGCTTCCCGGACCGGAAGGCCGGTTGACGAAAGCAGCGCAGCAGCATAATCCAGACGGATCTTCCTGGTATATTCCCGGAAGGACATTCCCCGGTATTTCTGGAGGATCCGGTTAAAATAATTGCGGTGGTAATGAAAGACCTTTTCCAGCATGGCTGCATCTGCCTGCCCTCTCGACAGCCTGATGTACCGCTCCAGTTCATAGAGGAAAAGCTTCTCCCTGCTCTCCCGGTCAGAGCTGTGAAGCTTCATGGTATAGCTCTGGCAGAGGATTGAGAGCAGACGGATCAGGGCGCCCTTTATGATATCCGAGGTGCCCTCCGCCGGATTCCAGTCCTCGCAGACCAGAAGTTCCATCACCCGGTCCAGACGGATCTGCCCCGGGCAGTCAGCTTCTGCATCTGTACATATCTTCTGCCCCTCTGTTATGTCGGATGGCATAAGATGGAGATAGCTCTGCTCCTTTCTCTGCCTTTTCAGAGCGTGAAAGAGAAAATGCTGCAGGTCGTCGTTGGGATCATAGGATGCAAGCAGGCGGTCCAGATATCCGCTCTGCAGGAGCAGGAACAGCACCGCCGTATCCTCCTCCCCGGCAAGATAATCTGCATGCTCCAGATTCCGGTCCGTGATGACGATCTCCCCCTCCGTGAATTTCTGCCGTTCCCCGAGAAGGATCTGTTCAAAACTTCCGTGGATCACATAGAGGATCTCAATGTAGTCATGGGTGTGGTAATGCCCCTGCCACGGGAATTCCCGCTCCATATGGCGCATTCCCCTGCGGCTGAACGTATACTCATTTCCATCCTTTCCGTAAATTGCCAGGAGGGTGGAAAAAGGTTCCTCCGCCTTGCGGTCATCCTGCGCCTGAAACGTCTCCCAGGTCAGCGCGGATACCTGCGGCACGTCCTTAAATGCCGCTTCATTTTCCCGGATCAGCGTCCCGCTCTCCGCTTTTTCTCCATGTTTTCCGCGCAGGTAGAAAGATTCGTAAGCTTCCGTCCGTTCCTTCAGAGACGGATAGAAAACATCCCGCCTGTTCAGAATATCCCTGTGAAGTTTCAGTTTCCATCCCGCCATATTCCGCACCTCCTGATCATCTGTCAATACAGCATACCACATTTTCCAAAGGCTCATCAAGGGAATCCGAGTGCAAACCGTCCATCTTTTTTCTGATCTGATATCAAACCGTCGTTGCCATACCCCCTGAAATTTTCTATGATAGTAGTAACGCATTTCCGAATGCACTGATCCGGAATCCGGAACAGAAATACGAAACAGAAATACAAAACGGAGGCAAATAACTATGAAATGGGAAAATCTCAACAGAGACTGGTTTTTCAAAAAGGGACAGGTCCGCGTCTTTCCCGGAAACGATGCAGACATTCTGGGAAAGAAAGTGAACCTTCCCCACGACTACATGATCGAATCTGACGTACACCCGGACGCACCCGCCGGACCTGCCATGGGCTATTACACGGAAGGAGCTGCCACATATACAAAAAAGATGCTTATCCCGGCGGAATGGGAAGGTCAGAAAATCTATCTTCACTTTGACGGCGTCATGATGAATGCGTCCGTCTCCGTAAACGGAAGCCTGGTAAAAGTCCACCACTACGGATACACCCCGTTCACCGCAGACATTACGGACTACGTCTACTACGGTGAGGAAAACCGTATCTCCGTGCTGGTCAACCCGAGCATGCAGCCCAACTCCCGCTGGTATACCGGCGCCGGAATCTACCGTGACGTAACTCTCGCCCATGTGAGCCCTATCCATATCGACGTGGACGGCATTTTTGCCTGGACGAAACAGATCCCTCCATCGATGAATCCGGCTCCTGCGCGGATGAAGCGCAGGTTATGGTGGAAGTCACCGTAAAAAACACACTCGGAAAGGATCATCAGGTGAAAGTCAGTGTGGAGCTTGCCGGCCCGGACCGGAGCTGCCGGGAAACGGCTCTCTTTGTCAAAGCCGGACAGACTGCCACGGCACGGGTTCCCTTTACTGTAAAGAATCCTCTTCTCTGGGACGCGGAACACACAAACCTGTACCACATAAAAGCCACAGTAAAAGACATGGGCGTATTCAGTGTTTACCTGGACTCCTCCAAAGCGGACGGGACCATCTCCGACACCGCAGAGACAGTTTTCGGAATCCGCACAGTCACAGCGGACGCGGTCCACGGGCTGCAGGTAAACGGAAAGACCGTGAAGCTCAAGGGCGGCTGCATCCATCACGACAACGGCCTTCTGGGCGCAGTCTCTCTCTACGACAGTGAATACCGGAAACTGAAACTCTTAAAAGAAAGCGGTTACAACGCGGTCCGTCTGGCACACAATCCGCCGTCAGCCGTACTCCTTGACGCCTGCGACCGCCTGGGTCTCTATGTCATCGACGAGGCATTCGACGCCTGGGGATTTGCCAAACAGCCCGGCGACTATAACCAGTTCTTTGCAGACCACTGGCAGGATGATATGAAGGCATTCGTCTTCCGCGACCGCAATCACCCGTCTGTCCTGCTCTGGTCCACAGGAAATGAAGTGGAAGAACGGGGCGGTATGGGGGACGGTTATGCCCTGGCCATGGAGCTGGCCGCATACGTGAGAAGCCTTGACTCCACCCGCCTTATCACAAACGGGCTCTGCTCCATGTGGTCCGGACTGGATGACAAAAGCAGCAATGAGATGTTCCGGAAAATGATGCAGGCTGCACAGGGAAATGTCCAGAATCTGGATCTGAGCAAGGGCAGCAACGACTGGGAGGACCGCACCGAAGCCTTTGCCAACTGTCTGGATGTGGTGGGATACAACTATCTGGATGCCCACTATGAATATGCGGGAGAGCGCTATCCGGAGCGGGTCATCCTGGGTACGGAGAGCTATCCGAACCAGATCGATAAAGTATGGGATCTCACGGAAAAGCTCCCCTATGTGATCGGTGACTGCACCTGGACGGCCTTCGATTACATCGGCGAAGCGGGAATCGGAAAAAGCGCGTTCTTTTCTCCGGAAACCGAAGATGCAAAACAGGGAGCTTTCATGCTCTCCTCCCACTCCTCCGACTATCCGTGGCGCCTTGCCAACGACGCGGACTTTACCATCAACGGGGAACTGCTGCCACAGGGCGTATACCGCCGGATCGTGTGGGGCAGCCCCGCAATCGGACTGTTCACCCAGCACCCGGAAAACTTCGGGGAAACAGAAGTGGTCAGCAACTGGGGATGGAACCAGGTGAATGCCTCCTGGAATTATAGCGGGTACGAGGGAAAACCTGTGAAAGTATTTGTCTATTCTGCAGAAGAAGTGGAGCTCTTCCTGAACGGGAAGTCTCTGGGGACTGCCCCCGCCGGAAAAGAGAACCGCTATACTGCCATTTTTGAAGTTCCCTATGAAACGGGAGTTCTCAGAGCCGTAAGCGGTGGAAAGAGCATCGAGCTTAAGACAACCGGGGCTCCGGCGTCAGTCCGTCTCCTCCCGGAGCGCACGAAACTCACCCCGGACGGGAAAAGCACCTCCTATGTGGCAGTGGAAATACTGGATGCAGACGGGAACGTCGTACCGGACGCACAGGTAAATCTCACGGCAGAACTGGAATCTGCAGATGCCATCCTGGCAGGATTCGGCTCATCCAATCCGATCACAGAAGATAATTACACCTCCGGGAAATGCGTATCTTATCACGGAAGAGCAACGGCAGTCATCCGCGCAGGCTATGAGAAGTGCAGCGCAGTGCTGAAGGTTACCGCAGACGGCCTTGCCGGAGCACAGTGCAGTATATCGCTGAGTCAGAACAACTGATGTAACAAACGGGGCTGCCGCATCGATGATCAGGAAATCACCGATTGCGCCAGCCCCTGTTTTCTGTCCCTGTCTGAAATCTATTTTCTACTCCTCCGGTCATGTGCCTCCTGCCCGTAGTACTCCCGTTTCGCCGCATACATCTTCTGCTCCGCAGATTTCGTCAGCTTATCCGCAGAGACATCTCCGTGATCCCGCTGAATCCCCATGGATATTGAAATATTCTCCTGTTCCAGTTCCTCCACGAACCGTCTCCCGTTCTCCTGCACCACGCTCTCTTCCGTATCCGGCACAAATACCACAAATTCATCTCCGCCGATCCGGTATGCATGGGTTCTGTCAAAATACCCTGCGATCTTTTCCGCGACACTCTTGAGCATAAGATCGCCCGCCTCATGCCCGCGGCTGTTATTCAGCTCATGCAGACCATTCACATCCAGATAGATGCAGGCTATAGATTCCGTATATATTTCCTGTATTCTTTCCCGGTCCATTTCATAACGGTTCCGGTTATACAGCCCGCACAGCAGATCCATCTCTCCCTGCTTTTTCATAAGCGCGTACTGACGGAGATTATGGCTGAACATGCTGAAACTGTAACCCATGCTTTTCAGCAGCGCCAGCCGGAAATGATCGGCGGCGTCCTGAGCCGCCAGTACTCCGCACACCCTGCCGTCCGTCTCCCTGACCGGGATCGCAGTCATGCCATTCTTCTCGAAGAAGTCACTGCCCGATCGGAAAAAGTTCCGCAGTTCTGTCATTGTTTCCTTATTCCACGGTTCCGTACTGCCGTCGCTCTGCCAGGAAAAGAACCGGGACAGCCCGGATTCGCAGTTTATCCACAGGGATACTGATTTCGCCGTAGTGATACGTGCAACTCTCTCCAGAGCCATTGAAACATTTTCTTCATTCTCATGTAGCGGAAAATCCACAGAACACCGATCACAAAACACACCGTCTCGAAAACAAGGTACAGATTCATTCCCAGACGGATCCTTTCCGCATTTTCAAAGACCACTTTCTCCGGCACCGACAGGGCAAGCTGCCAGTCATTGATTCCCACCGGCTCATAGTAAAAATAAAGGTATTCCCCTGTCGTATCAGATACAAACACGACATAGCCGGTCTTTCCTTCCGTCATCCCCGCTTTCAACTGTTCATGGTTATACCCGGGAGCCATTTTCCGCTCTCCCAGCGCCCATATGTTTCCTCCCGCCTCATTGTGCCACGTATCCACAAGGAAGTCGCCTGTCTGTCCTTCTATAATATAGACCGCCGCTTCCCCTCCATACGGCTCCGCCGCCATTTCCCCGGGAAGAGTCCCCGGTTCAATCACTCCATAGAGCATTGCCACTGTCTCTCCGTCTTTTTCCACCGGGACATAACTACGCAGAATATATTTTCCCCCATTGTCCGGATCCGTCTCCCTCCGGCTGACATGTACCCCTTTTGCCGCTTCCTCCGAAAACGAAAGTACGCCCGAGGCATCGCTCTGTCCTGACTTTGTAACAACAGTATCATCCGGAAGGAGCAGCTCAACCCGGGATATCATTCCCAGGGTGCTGTATGCGCCGAGAAGGGACCTGACTTCCGGTGAAGTCAGGTCTGTGTCCTCGGCGGCAATGACTGCGGCAAGCATCCTGAGATTCTCTGTATCACCGCGGATCTCTGTACGGATCTCCCCGGCCAGCCTCTCCGTTTCCTCGCTGAGCAGTTCATAACTCCGCTCCTCCTCTTCCCTGTTAATCCATCCCGTGATCACAAACGAAGCGGCTGCGATCAGCAGAGCAAGGACCAGGACTACAGCCAATAGTATTTTCCGGCTCATCCTCTTTTTCATGAATGCAGCATCTCATCTTTTTTTGCAAGTATCGCTTCCACCGCTGCGCATGCCGGGCAGTCGCAGTATTTCGCGCCGGCGGCTTTGATCTCCCTTCCATGGTCCGCCACGCCTTTTGCACCGTCACCAAATATCTTTGCTCCCGTCTCCGACTCCGCAAGAGCGATCAGCGCGTCTACGGTAACGATATCTTCCTCAAGTTCGGCAATGTATTTTTCTGTCTCTTCCGCTTCTCTCTCCGTTCCCGCTGCCGCAAGCCAGCTCTCTGCCGCCGCTTTTGCCTCTTTGCTACATGTAACTGCTTCCATAAGCTCATGTGATTTTCCGATGATATAGTTCCGTGTTTCCTGTGTCATAATGCTCCTCCTTCTTTCACGTTAAAATCTGATACTATTCTACCACATACAGACCGGAATGTGGTATGATATTTTCAGCCGCACGGTGCAGAATCCTACCGGTATCTTTCACCGGCGGTGCAGACACAACTCATTATCCAGATATATTAGGAGACTTGCTCATGACGAAAAAAAGACTGATACAACTCATTGTCCTTGCCACCGTTCTCATCCTCTGCCTGAAATACAGCGACTGGTTTCTCGGCGCCCTTTCCCTGATCGGTACCGTAATCCAGCCGCTTCTGATCGGCTGCATCATAGCCTATATACTCAACATCCTGGTATCCATGATCGAAAAGATCCCTGTGTTCCGGAATGAATCATCGCCGCTGCACAGGGTAAGGCGTCCTGTCAGCATATGCGGCGCCATCCTGATCATTATCACCATCATCGCCCTGATTATCCTGATCGTGATCCCGCAGCTGATCCAGGCTGTCGGAGTGCTGACGGATGAGATTCCCCAGGCGATCTCCGCCCTGATCGTGTGGATTTCCTCCTCCGACAGGGACTGGCCCAGGCTTCAGGAACTGCTGGAGTCGCTGAACCTGAACTGGGCCCAGCTTTTTCAGCGGGCGGTCTCACAGCTGACCAGCGGCATCAGCAATATTTTCTCCTCGACCGTATATCTGATCGGGACCATCGGCTCTTTTATCGTGACATTTGTAGTGGCCCTGATCTTTTCCTTCTACCTTCTCGCCGGAAAAGAGAAGCTTTTCGCACAGGTAAAATCTGTTGCCCGGACTTATCTGAAGGAAAAATATTACGGACCGGCAGCCCTGTTCCTGCGCACCGCCCATGATACGTTTACGAAGTTCATTGTCGGACAGTGTACAGAGGCTGTGATTCTCGGCGTGCTCTGTACGCTAGGAATGTTCCTTTTCCGCTTTCCGTATGCCGCCATGGTGGGAACGCTGATCGGCGCTACCGCCCTGCTTCCTGTAGTCGGAGCATATCTGGGCGCATTTATCGGCGCATTTATGATCTTTACCGTAGATCCGGTCAAGGCAGTCGGCTTCCTGATATTTATCGTCATCCTGCAGCAGATCGAAGGGAACCTGATCTATCCCCGTGTAGTCGGCTCTTCTGTGGGGCTCCCGGGCATCTGGGTTCTCTGCGCTGTCACAGTCGGCGGCGGGCTCAGCGGAATTATCGGCATGCTCTTTGCCGTTCCCGTCACTGCCACCGTCTATAAACTGATCCAGAAGGACGTCCGCGCAAAGCGCCGCGGCATCTCACAGGGAAATACACCTGTGCCGCTGCGGGAAGAAACGCCTGCAACGCCGGGGGAAGAACCGGCTACAACGCCGGAGGAAAAACCGGCTGCAACGCCGGGAGAAGAGAAATAATTCTAAAAATGGGCTGCCGTACACCTTTCGTCTGGTGCGCTGCAGCCCATCTTTATATTCTCCTGGTATTCCCCTGCTATTCCCCTGTTATTCTGCTGTAATCAGCACACTGTACTCTTTCTCTTCCGCCCGGAGAGTCACTTTCACCACACCTTTTCCGGATGCTCTTACAGCGGCGCGGATACGCCCTTCGTAAGTCATTGCTTCCGTGTCATAATAATTTTCTTCACTCTTCGGATCTGCGGAGCCGTACCCGATGATTTCTCCCGGGCCTTCCACTGATACAGCTACTTTCATTTTCTTTTCCATATTGAGGTTTCCGTCTGCGTCAACTACAGCCGCATCCACATAGGCGATGTCCGTCCCGTCTGCCGGTATCTTTGCTCCGGCATCTGTCCCGGCTGCGGTCCTGACGGTTAAGGCGAGCTCAACATCGTCACCGGCTGTAACCAGTACATCACGCCCGGTTTCAACACCATTTCTGTACGCCACTGCCTCGATCTTACCCGGCTCGTATACCGTGTCAAACACTGCCATATACTTATGCGGATTTCCTGTCGCTTTTCGGCCTGCCGTTCTGCCGTTTACAAACAGCTCTACTTCATCAGCCGGCGCATAAACTTCGACTGTGATTCCCCTGCCCGTATATTCCTTATGGTTCCAGCTTCTGTATGCATCGGAAAAGCACCACTGTGATCCGTGCTTTGTTTCCCCGTAATGCTCCGGCGGCTGCACGGCAATATACGGTTCTGTGCGGAATCCCCAGATCATTTCTCTCCAGTAACTTACAGGACGTCTGTCCCCGAGCAGGTTCACATCGCCGCAGTAGGCTGCTTTCCACGGGTATGGTGAATACATCGCCCCCATCGGATTCGCGGCGTCGTCGCCATAGGTATATCCGCCGATACCGTTTTCACCGAGATAATCCCAGGCAGTCCAGTCGAAATCTCCGATCACATAGGGAAGCCGCTCCACCGCGTCCCAGTTCTTATCCAGATCCGGCGGATTTGTCTCTGATCCTACCAGTATCCGGTTGGGATACTCTTTTCCTTCCGGCTCATACCTTCCCAGGGCGTAATTGTAACCCACAATATCCACCTGGGAAGCTGCTTCCTCTGTAACCTTTGCGAGCATGGGGCTTTGCATTAACTGTGCCATCATCTCTCCCATGCCGCTCATCATGGAATTGATCTCGCCTGTCGGCTGCCCCTCTTCTGCACTCTGTCCCTGCGCGTCCTGTCCTGAAGCGCCCTGTTCCTGTGCGCCCTGCCCCGGGGCACCGGAAGCCATCTCTCTAAGCATATCCATTCCCGCAAGCAGCAGATTCATGGAATTGGTCACATATCTCGTCGGATCCAGTTCCCGGATCCGGTCGGCAAGCTTTTTCCCCCATCCGGTATCGATCTTATTTCCTACTTCCGGAATTTCATTACCGATGGAATACATGATCACACACGGATGATTTTTATCCTTTCTCACAAGATTTGCGATATCGTGTTCCCACCACTCCGTCATATGCATGCTGTAGTCATACGCGACCTTTGAAGTCGTCCATACGTCTGCATACTCATCCATGACATACATTCCGTATTTATCGCAGGCGTCGAGAAGTTTCCGGCTCATCGGATAATGAGAACTCCGGATTGCGTTAAATCCTGCATTCTTTAAGGTCTTCACCCGCTCCTCTGCCGCAAAGGCAAACTCTTTTGTCCCGATAATTCCGTTATCGTGATGGATGCAGCCGCCTCTGAGCTTTACCGTCCTGCCGTTAATGCGCAGTCCGTTTACCGGATCCAGCTGCATTTTCCGGATACCGAATGTGCCGCTCTCTGTGTCAAGCACAGCGCCATCTTCACATAAAGATACCTCATAGGTATACAGATTCGGATTCTCCGCGTCCCAGAGCTTCGGATTCTTCACAAAAAGCCGCAGCTTATATGTATCCGTGACACCGCCCCTGACCGTCACCGGCATGTTTCCTTCGGCTGCCACGCTGCCGTCCCGGTCATAGATTTTTGCCTCCAGGACAATATTTTTCATAACTGCCGTCTCATTTGCAGCCTCTGTGCATACTGCGATCTCGGCGATACTGTCGTCCACATTTTCCGTCGTGACAAATACGCCGTCCGGCATGATGTGGAGAGGATCCGCAATCATAAGATTTACATCCCTGTAAATGCCGCCGCCCGTGTACCACCGTCCGCTGGGCACGCCGTTCTTTACGATAACTTTTACCGCATTCGGCTGCCCGGCTTTCACATAATCTGTGATATCCAGATAGAAATTGCTGTATCCGTAAGCGCATTTCCCGGCGAACGCATTGTTCACATAGACAAACGCATTCTGGTAAACCGCCTCAAATTCCAGCCAGATCCGCTTTCCTTCTGCATTTTCGTCCAGGTTTAACGTGGTATTATATACCATATCCTCCTCGTGGAAAAATCCATTTCCCGGACCGTTGGGCTCCTGCGGGTTCCGGGGGATTTCCACCAGATGGTCATGGGGAATCGTTACCTGTCTGGGCGCATTTCCCGAAGCGCCGAATAGTGCCGTCAGCGAACTCCCGTCACCTGCCTGAACCGTCCACCCGTGATTAAAGAGTTGTTTTTTCATAATGCTGCTCCTTTCCTGCTATGGTATTGAATACATCTGTTTATTCTGCTATACTCATGATAATGGATTTAAATTTAATATAAAATATCTTTATCAATAGATTTATTACAGATTTTATATCATTTTTAAGAAAGGGTTGCTCCAATGTTTTCTCTGAACACAAATACTCCCCGGGAAAATTCCGGACCGCGCTCTGTGACACTGACGGAAATGCCGGCGCTTGCCAGGGCCAATGCGCATGACATGACCGGTCCTGCCGAAATACTGCAGCTCAGAAATCCTGCGGACAAAAAGAAGGATACCTTCGTCATTTTTGAAACAAATGTATCCGGCACATTTTATGCCAGCTTTATTCCCGCAGATACTGAAAATCTGTCAAATTTCTCCTCAAAAGGAGACAGCTTCGGCTATCTGCATTCCCACGAATACTACGAGTTTATGTTTGTCATAGACGGGGAAATCTATCAGAATATCGAGCACGACCGGCATTACTATCCCGCCGGCGGATGCTGCCTGGTGAATCCCTACGTCCTGCATACAGAAGAATATGATACCGAATGCCGTGTGCTGTTTTTTAAAGTCAGCAGAGAGTTTATGGAGGAAATCATAAACTTCTCCAGGTATTTTCCCTCAGAAAAGAATACCGCTTATAAAAGACTCCGGGAATATCTCGGCTCCGGACGGAATTTTATCGATTTTATTCCCGCCAACGGTTATGAATGGGTACAGAACCATGTACACAGGATTTTTGAAAAAATAATTTATGAACTTTCCTCTCCCTCCGGCAGCGCCACACTGAAACTGGCGCTCTTTACAGACCAGCTTATAACGGAGCTTTTTGACGATGTCATGTTCAGCAACACGCCTGCCGCGTCAGGTACTCCGAGAGAGCAGGAACTGTTCTGCAGTATCCGTGACTATATGCTCTCTTCCGACCGGAAGATAACCCGTTCTGATCTGGAGAACCGCTTTAACTATTCCGGGGACAGTATCTACAGGGTAATCCGGCATTACACGGGACTCAGCATCAATGACTACGGTTCTTATATCTGCATCAGAAAAGCTGCCGGTCTTTTGACGTCCGGCAGCCTGAATATCAATGATATTGCTGAATCCGTAGGCTTTCACAATTTCACCCAGTTCTATAAGGAATTCAAAAAGTACTATCATATGACGCCGCGGGAATACCGCCTGAGCAAATCGGTAAGAGAGTAGACTCTGTCCGCTTCCTACTGTTCTGTCCCGGTATTCTCTGTACCAATCGCCCTGCGCAGCGCAAACAGAGCCGCCATCAGACATATGCCCACTATGATCTGTATAATTCCCGCACCCAGCATTGTGTACATAAGTACCAGGTTTCCGTATCCACCTTCCGGCACAATGTCAAAGACATACACCAGGACTGTCAGAATCGTCAGCATAACTGTCTGGATCGTCCGCCATCTGAGCAGCCGGCGCTCCAGATCCGGATTATCAGGCACATATATGCGGGCAAGGGCGGCGAAATCTGTCATCAGCTGAAACTGGAAATACATTCCTGCCAGACTGGTCAGAAGAGAAATCACTGGCAGCCGTGTATCCAGGGAGACGCCGAATATGTCAGCTGCCCAGCCTGCCAGATACCATACCAGAAGCGCAACGGCAAACGGACGCAGGAGCGCCAGATTCCGCCGTTCCTCCTTCAGAAGCTCTATGGCGGACAGAAACAGCGCCATCCCCACAAAGGCGGGAAGCAGACCGACTGTATTGCCGCCCATATTGATATCCACATTGAAATACAGGAAAAAATATCCCCACGCCGCCCGGGTGATTCCGATATAAAGGCGGTCTGTCTTATTCATCCTGTCCCCTCCTCTCACTTTTCCCGAACTCTCTCCAGAGTCAGCTCGGCCACCGGCTCACCGTTGATATACAGCTCGGCTGCAAAGCATGCAGGAAGTTTGTTTGCCGGTTTCTCATACACAGCTGTGCCTCCGCTGCCGCCCATGTCAATCACCGGATCCCAGTCTGTTTCACCGTCTAAATAGCCGCTGTTGCTTATGGTTCCGTCACTGCTGCTGTAAAAGCCATTCGACACAGACGGGAGCTCCGGTCTGTTTTCCGGATCATCCATGGGTACTGCCGTAATACCAAGCTCCGTAATATCTGCCTTACCCGCGTCATCTCCGATATAAGTGCAGGTCACAAGGCTGCTCTGGTATACCCGGGCAAACTCTGCATCCGGTTTGGGTACGGTATCAAACGTAACTGTGTTTCCGAAAAACAAGCTCTGCTGCCCGTCATTCACGATCGTATTATCAACCGCAAAGGACTGCTGATACTGGATGTCCACCCGGAAATCTGCCGCTGTTGCCGTATAGAGGTATGACGGGAAGGCACGGCTTCCCCACTCGGGCGCCATGTCACTGGTCTCCACAATCTCCGTGGTGTCAAGGGGCGTTACCACCCATCTGCTCCCTTCCCGCTCCACACGCACCTGCTGGACTGCTGCCAGAAGTTTTCCCTCCTCAGGGTAGAGATTTTTCCCACCGGACAACGCCTCTGCAGAAGACAGATCGTCCCCATAGGACAGTTTCTCCGCAGAGGACATATCTCCTCCGCGCCCCGCATCTTCTGCCGCGTTCAGGAGCGGAATGATCATAACCGCAGTATACCTGTCACTGTCCAGGCTCTCCAGATTATATACATAATACCCCCGCTCAGCATTTGCCGTCCCGCCGAGCTCTGAACTCCATCCGGAAGAGTTCTTCATCTCCTCCGCAATATCTTCCTGCATCGCAAGGGGCGCGCACATGGCGCGGTAGATCCCGTTCTCTTTCAGCAGCGATTTTCCGTAAGTATCCAGCGCTCCTGCCGGAGTCGTACACCAGCGCGTCCGCGCAGACGCCATGGCATAAGCCGTCATGATGTTTCCTGTATCCGCTCCTGTATACCCTTCCGACCATTTTTCTGTGTAAACTTCCGCTTTCGTCCCTGCCAGAACTGGAAACGCAAGCACCATCACGATACAGACCGAAACAAGCGCCATGCCGGGGGGATATTTCTTAAACCGCACAATCGATTCGATGCGCCGGCTGATGTTCCTGCCGCCGTTCGCCATGGAAGACGTTCCCGGCATACGGGCATATTTCTCGTTTGCCATGGAAAGCAAAATTCTCCCGTAATCCCGGCGTTCTTCCCCTTCAAGAAGTTCCAGAACACGGTAATCACAGCGGGCTTCGATATCATTTCCCGCCAGATCGGCACAGTGCCAGAGCAGCGGATTGCACCAGTGGATGCACCGGAAAATGCAGATCAACACGCCCCAGAGCGTATCTTTTGATTTCAGATGAAGAAGCTCGTGGAGAATCACCTTTTCGTCAGGCATCTCCCCTGCCGGCAGAACCAGAACCGGACGGAAAATCCCGAAGATAAAGGCGGAATGAATCCCTGCCACCGGCACAACAGGACACACAGGCAGGCTGTATTTTTCAGCAGTATCCCGGACTTTTTCCGCTTCCTTATAATTATTATCCGTCCCGGCTCCTTCCGATTCATTCTCTCTTTTTCTCAATACGCTCCCAAGACGGACATAGGAAACGAGATACTTCATGAGAAAGACCAGCACTCCCAGTTCATAGATCACAAAAATCCACTCAGCTGCATTTGCCGGCAGCTTTGTCACCGGAAGCGGGAACGGCAGGATCACCTGCGTCAGCGTATACTCCCCGGTCAGCAGCGTCTTGAGCGTCTCCACCGCTGCCTGCCAGTTGACCAGGACATATCTCCCGAAAGCACCCGCCGGAATCAGCAGGACGCAGCCGAGCACTCCCCACACTGCGAACTGCCATTTCGGCGAAAGCTTATCCCGGAACATCGCCTTTATGACCAGCAGAAGCACTGCCACGCCGGAGGCCGTCAGTGTCTGCATCAGAAATCCCCATATGTCACGCATAAGAACACCCCCTTTTCTCTCAGTCCTTTTTCATTTTCTGCATCGCCGCCTCCTGATATCCGCTATGCTCCTTTAGACTTCCATGTCGTCGAGCATCCGCCGGAGCTTCTCTTTCTCCTCCGGAGAAATTCTCTCCTCTTTCAGGAACGCGGCAATCAGATCCCCTGCAGAACCCTGATAGACTCTGTCCAGGAAACTCTTTCTCTCCTTTGCCCTGCACGCCTCTCTCTCCACCGCAGCCCGGTAAATGTGGGGCGAACAGGTCTTATCGATACTCACCAGACCTTTCTTCTCCATACGGGTGAGATAGGTGTGAAGCGTGTTGGCGCTCCATCCGGTCTCCGGGCGGAGCATCCGGGAGAGCACACCAAGCTCCGCGCCATCCGAGTCCCAGAGCGCTTCAAGAACCGTCCATTCACGATCGGATAAATCTGCCATACAAAAACACCTCCCTACAGTTGTAGTGTATAATTATACTACAACTGTAGGGAGGTATGTGTCAAGCGGCATGTATTGTTTTCAGAAATATTATTTTCCAACTGTCTTATCTCCATTTTTCAGTCACTCAACCACGAATAAAGAATCCAGCCAACGATAAGCAGAACTACCACAAGGATATATACTCCTGTCATAAATATCTTAGCCGCGACCGCCAGCACGCCGCCGGCAATCACCAGAATCACGATTCCCAACAGGAAATCCCGGATCCGGTACTTATCCACAGCCAGAACAATGTAAACTGCCATGATCACAAAAGCGGCAATCGCGCCCGTCCATTCTCCAATCAACAGCACACGCTCCATGCTTTGATGGGTATGCAAAAAATTGTAAAAGAATCCCGGCATCCATCGCTTTCCAAACTCCCAGCCGATTGCAAAAGCTGCTACAAGCGAAGCCACGGTAAATAATAATTTTTTCATCGTTCCGTTCTCCTTCCCCTTTATTTTTCAGTCATATACTCTCTCTTCCGCCAGCGCAGCGGCAAAAATCAATGCCGGTATCCCGACGACTATGATCGCTGCCCATCCGATAAAGTACAGGGCAGCTATTACCGCCATATACACGATTGTCGGCACCGCATACATAACAGTCAGATTTCCCAGGATATTGAACAGCGAAAAGATTGTGCGGTCGCACATTATCGAATGGGCAATCATCACCAGAATAAAAAGGAAACATACAATCACTGCGATTTTGCTCCATATTTCCGGTATGGAAATCTCCAGTGTTTTACAGATGTTTTCCACTAAAAGCCAGATCGACACCGGAGTTATCCACAGGAAAGAAGTGTCTCCTTCCTCATTCTCTCTGACAGGATATAACAAAAACGAGAAAGTTCCCACAATAATTATAGCAAAGAAAATAAATTTGTTGGATTCAAAAAGTCTGTAAAGCATCTGGTTCATATTCTTTTCCTCCTGCTGTTTTTCTCATTTAAAATATTCCCAACATCTGATTCCGGCTAAAATCACACCCCAAATTGCGAAAGATGCGATCACTCCTATGCACAGCGCTCCTCTTACCCCTGCCAGAACCGCAGCGAAAAGCACCACTGATATAACAATTCTCAGCCGGATTTCAATGTCCTCGTCAGAATCCATCATCACTCCTGCCAGAAGCAGCCCAAGGACAATCAGTATCAGAAGCGCCCACCAGTGAAATTCTCCACTCTCCGTTACTAATACGCTGTTAATTTTATCTCCGAACAGCCCATCATTGAGGTATCCTTCATATGTGAATACTCCGGTTACCAGTTTTTCAAGTATCTGATCCATACTCATTCTCCTCTCCTTCTTTTTCTCACAGTTATCCATTGATTTCTGTAATTACAGGATAACTTCCCCGGATGAAAAAAACGGGTATAAAACCCATCGTTTTTCTCTTCAATGATATACATGCCGCCAAAACATGGTATAATAGCTGTGTTTCATACATTCAGAGTGGTGTTTCCACTCCCTGCAGAAGATAAACGTTCAGGAGGCGCGGAAAATGTCGAATGATAACACTTACTATCTCAATACTCTGGAGCAGTCAAAATCGGATAAACTGAAATATTTTTTCGTATACGACATGGCTGTCCAGGAGGTAATTTTAAAAAAGATGTTGGAAAAATCCGCCGGATATCTGGAATATACCAAGATGTCCGACTGCCTGAAGATCGTTCTTAATCATGAGAACTTTCATCTGAAACAGGCGGACGCCAGTCTGATCGGTGCTGATTCCAAAAAAGAAGCCGGAAGGCATTATATTGAAAAAACCACTTATCAGCCCGGAGAAGAATCCTGGCAGAATTATCTGTATACACTGAAAGGGAAGGGCTATGAGTATGTCAGCGACATATCGGATGCCTCCGGCAACAACTCGGTAAAAGCATACCAGGAGCGGAAGCAGCTGAAAGAGACAAAAAAATTATGGCAGACTCTTTTCGGAAATGCCCCCGGCGGATATACGGGAGTCGGCAGTGCAAGGAAAGAACTGACAGAGAGCGGATATGCTGATACAAAAGGGAAATCAAAAGTAAAATTTAATGCCCGGCAGAAACAGATTTATTCTCTTTTTTGCTCCGGAGCCTCTTCTGTCCGGAATCCTTTTCAGGAAACCGGAAATTGCAGGAATGTCCTCACCATGCTTGGTTTTTTTGACAAATTTCTTCCCCTATCGGCACTGGGATATATTCTCCAGAGACGGCTGAAAACTTTCCGGGAAGCAGAACCTGACACACTACCTGTCATTATCCGCGGAATCCCGCCCCTGCGCGGACTCCAGTTTGAGAACATTTACCGGATCATAAAAGCACAGGATGCAGGAATACGGATTCAGAAAACCGACGCGGGCAGCAATACAAAATATGAAATAACGAAACCCGGGATCGATTTTGGCGGCCGGGGATTCATGGGGAAAAATGAAGAAGTATTTCTGAAAGGTCAGTTTTATCCTGTCGAAGGTCAGGAAGTTAAAAACATATCTTCTTTTCAGGAGGTAAAAGAATATGAAATACCGGTATATTTTCTGCTCAACAAAGTAACCGGCTATCTCGAAAACAGATGGGCTGAGATCTGGATTCCCCTGCGTAAAACTCTTTTGCTAAAAAAGGGCTTTCACTATTCCAGTCCCTACTACAGAGAAACAGGAGCAGAAACGTGGAATGTCATTCAATGCGTGTACAAAATACGTGAGGACGAACTGGAAGAGTTTTCCCGCTGGTGCGATTCATTCGGAGATTTTGCAGCAGTTCCTTCACTTCCTCCGCTTCGGAAAGATCACAGCCACTGTGATTTCTTTAAAGTGCCTGCCGCTCCTCTGTTTACATACAATGAGGAGGATCTGGAAACAAGCGGGCTGAAAACGCCTTACCTGTTCAGCTATTACAACAGCATGGCTTCAGATCCTGAACTGAAGACCTGCCCGACACAGGAAGAACTCTGTTGGTTTGAATGGGCAGTAAGGAAGTTTCCGAATTTCTGCCGGATTTTTCTTGATCTTTCCGATCAAAAACAATATGAGGAATGGACAAATTCACTCGCGGAGATCGTCGGCGAAAAAAATCTCTTTCTCGACAGATCCTCCGGGAAAAGCTGTTTCGACGGGATCTTTCCCGACCTGGAATCCCCTGTCCAGGCAGAAAAATACCGCGAGATCATAAAAAAGATCCGGTACAGGGCATGCTGTATCACCGAAACGCGGGAAGCATCGCCATCCGGAAAGAAGGTACACCTCTGTATCCCCTACATTCTTGATATGAACTACAGCCAGTTCATGGCAGAGGACCATCCGGAACCTTTTACGATTATGGTATATGATCTGAAGGAAAAAAGAAGCTGCGCCGTGAAATATGCAGACTTTAATGTAAAAAATTCGGTCCGGCACAGCAGAGACTCCATATTTTCTCTCTCCGACAGATATTATTACCTCTGTGCATATATCATCCGCAGGCAGAACCGCAGACCCGGTACTGCAGACCATACACAATCTTTTATCAGGCGTTACGAGGATCTGCGCAAAACCGTGAAGGCTTCCCGCGTCCTTTCATCTGATATAAAACAAGATATGGAAGACCTGCTCCTGGGAAGCTTTCAGTATATTTATGAGTATATTGCGGAATCCGCTTCCGGCTGTTCTCCCAATGAAAACGAGCGCCTTTTAAACGGAGTTTCCCTCTTCCAGGAGGCTGAGATCTGGTATAAGTCAGAAATTTTAAAATTGATGAGAGAACATCTGACAAAGGATTTCAGTTTCCCCGATTTTCAGAGAGAGCTTATGGATATTCCGGAAGAAGATATCACAGATTTTCTCACCGGAAGCGGCCGTTTCTGCGCGTACCCTGAACTGGTACAGACACCGCCGGCCAAACTCCTTGCGGATAAACTAAGTGCGGTTTCAGGCTCTGCTGAACAGCCGGTAAACGAAGCCGTCTACAGCAACGAGCTGAAAAAATGCCTGGTGCGGTTTCGGCTCCTTCCCGGAACATTCCATGAAAAGAACATTGATCTTCTCTACAACTACTTCCGGGAGTTCAACTGTTTCGGACAGTATCTGAAAGAAGAAAATGACGTCCTTTTCTCCGTGGAATTTCCGAGGTTCGAGTTCCGCAGGATCCACCAGATCATGCTCGCGCTTTCATCGATCATCGACTTCGACACGATCAGCCCGAGGGAAACCGCGGAAGTTCTGCGTGCCCGGATAGAAGGGAAAGAGAGAAACAGGGAATTACTGTCCGCATGCAATTTTTGAAATTTTATACCCCTTTTTCTTCTGAAATGGAGTATCTTATTCTCAGCACACAGGCCGCACTCTGTGTAATACTGAATCAGAGATGCATAACATTTGAAGGAGGATATTAAGAAAAGAGATGAGTGAATCTGTAAAAAATGAAACCATAAGATTTGGAATGGTCCCGGACTGGAACGTGGACTCCATGGTCGCTCTTCTTCCGGAAAAAGACGGAAGATATGACCTTTACAATATTGACGGATACAGCCGTGAAAATTTTGAGGACGTCGGACTTCTGGAAAGATATTTTTCCCAGAAGATCCGGGAATGTATGAAGCACTGCGAAAATATCGACTCCGAGTTTTATGTCACAAGAAAGACTACCGACTTCTCCCTGATCGCTGTCCTGAACTGTCTGATATGGGTAAGCCGGAGTCTGACCGTATACTTCTGGGACCGGGAAGAAGAAATATACCGGGGAACTGAATTTCTGACCGGGCAGGCTGACTGTCATCCTGCCACGGACTGTTGCTTTCCCGCAGACTGCCATTGTGCATCCGGCTTCTGCCCGGAGAGTGAAGCAATCCCCTGTGTCCTGCTGAACCGGCACAACATCGGGACCTGCTCCGAACTGAACACTGCCGTCACAGATGGAAATATCATTTTTTCCGGCGACGGCCTTACCGGGGAAAATATCCCGGATGACAGGATGTTTGATTTCAGGTTTCTGTCCGAGACAGCCTCCGCTTCCCTGCAGAGGATACAGGCCAGTGCAGGTCAGAACGGGAAACATGCGGTACGGTTTTATCTCTGCGGTCTGAAACCGCTGACTGTCATCGCTGTAAATGAAGCGCGGAAACTGGGATTCTGTGTAGAGTGCATGCACTGGAATATGGACCGGGAGTCTTATTTCCCGCAAAATGTAGTTTCCTGAAATAATCCCGAAGCATCCGGGAACAGAAAGGAGGAGCAGACCATGTGTGTGCTTGCAATGTACGACGTCCGCGGGATCCAGGCATATATCTTCCGGACGAACAAAGTAAAAGATATCATCGGTGCCTCCCGGCTCGTGGAGGATATTATCCGCGACGCTTTCACGGCGTCCGCAGCAGAAGTGTTTGCCGGCAGAGCGGGGATCGTGATCACAGAATGGGAAAAAGAAGAAGGTGGAGAGATCCGCTTTTTTCAGGATAATGCAAATGAGACAGTCCTTGCCCAGATCCTGCTGATCGGAGGCGGAAATGCCTATATCCTCTACCGCAGCGAAACAGACTGCGTCGAAGTGAATAAACGGATGGCAAGATATATTCTGGACGTGACCTATTCCCTCCAGCTTGCCGTATCGAAAGTCTCCGTTACCGGAAATTATTTTGAAGATTATCTGAATGTCAGTGCAAAAATAGGCGATGTGAAAGCTTCCATGCCCTGGTCAAAACCGCTCGGTGCACTTCCTGTCACCGCAGTGGATGACGTGACGGGATATCCGCTGACATCCAAAGCAGACAGTGGGGAACTCATCAGCACGGAATCCGAGAGAAAGAGACGGCATCTTCCCCGGGAAGACAAGGATTCCAAACAGTTTGATAATCTGATCACCGAGAAAGGGGAAGAGTCTCTCCTGGCCATCGTACATATCGACGGCAACAGCATGGGCGATATGATCCGCACGGCGATGCAGTCCTTAAGCGAGACAGACCGGGCTTCTTATTCCCGTTCCATTGCCGTCATGCGTGAGATCTCCCTTTCCATCAAAAACAGCTTCGAGGGCACTTACCGGGCTATGGAAGAATATCTGTCCGACTGGCTGAAATCGGACCGCAATAAAGATCTTGACCCGAACGGAACATACCTGCGGAAGATCATCGTCGCCGGCGATGACATCACATTCGTCGTAAATGCCAGACTCGCCCTTGCTCTTACAGAATTCTTTCTCCGGGACGTATCGGCAAAATCAATTACCGTACACAGCCGGGAAAACGAACACAGCCGGAAAGGCGGATATAGCCGGGAAGACGGGCACAGTTCCGGCAAGGAATCAGATTTGCCCGGTATATCATACAATATCAGCGCCTGTGCCGGAATTGCCTTCATACACAGCCATTTTCCGTTCAGCATCGGATATGAAATTGCCGAGGCCTGCTGTAAGAGCGCCAAGGAGAGGGCTAAAGAAGAGCGGCACTGCGCAGACGGCATGATCGGGAACTGGCTTGATTTTCAGCTCTGCAGTAATGTTCAGCTCGTCAGTCTGAGCGAATACCGGAAGCGGTATTTCCGTACGGCAGAAGGGCACTCGCTTCTGAAACGGCCTTACTATGTAGATTTCCGGTTGGAAAGCATGCGGACTGAAACGCAGCAGGAAATGAACCGGAAGAACAGCGGATACTCTCTGGTGGCTTTTAAAAAGGATCTGGCCTATTTCAAAAGCCCCCGCCTGAAATTCCCCCGTTCCTCTCTCAAGAACATGCGCAACACCTATATTCTCGGGGAACAGGCCATGCAGCGGCTGACTGCGTTTGAAGTGTCCAGATTAAGACCCATGCCCGACGGCACGCAGGAAGCATTTGCTCCGGACGGCTGTGCCAAGTGGTATGACGCCCTGGAAATGCTCGATCTCTATACAGACATGGAGGAATACGATGAAAAAGCAGAAGAAGCAGAAGAATAAACAGCAGAAACTGGCCAGAGCTGAAAAGAGAGCATCAAGAGTAAATTATATCCGGATCGAACTGCTCAGCGATACCTGCTTTTCATCCGGAGAAATCTATAACAGCATGGTGGATCAGGACGTCTGCCATGACGCTCTGGGCCTTCCGGTCATCCGCGGAAAACGGATCAAAGGCTGTCTCCGCGAAGCGGCCGGGGAGCTGAAGGACTGGGGTGCGGAAATCGATGTGGAAGGGATCTTCGGATCACGCCGGGATGGAACTTCCGCCCTGTTCATCTCCGATGCGAAACCGGAAAAATACGATCGATATCTGGCTGAACTGTCAGAAACAGCAGATCCCATGCTGACCAGTCCCGGCAGAGTATTAAGCGCGTTCACCTGTGTCCGCACACAGACCGCCGTCGATGAGGATGGCATCGCAAAAGAGAGCTCTCTCCGCTCGGTCCGGGTGCTCAAAAAAGGCATGGTGTTCTTCGCACCAGTGGAATTCCGGTGCTCCGGGGCAAAAAAGCGGCTGTACATGGAACAAATGGGGCTGATCTGCAAGGCTCTGCGGCATATGGGACTGAACCGCACCAGAGGAATGGGAAGTGTAAAGGTCAGTTTTGAAACTGCCGCTTCGGAACTGTTTGCCGGAGGCGTACCGGATATTGCAGAAGCGGAATATGATCCCGGCAAAGAATACCGGCGCCTGGACTATATGATATACCTGCACGCTCCCGTATTGTGTAAAAGTGTTGCCGGCGGACAGACTGTAAGCTGTCCCTATATCGAAGGAGCAAAGATCCTGGGCATGATCGCAGAGGCATGCAGGGAAGAACCGGAGGGGAACGACGGATTTCTTGCTCTCACAGCAGACAGTTCCCTGATCTGTTCCAACGCCTACATATCCGACGGTCTTCTCCGGTTTGAGCCTTCCGACGGCTCCCTGTTCACAGTAAAGGATCATCCGGATCAGGGCAGGTGCCGTGCCGTCGAGCCCGGGATGACGGAAAACATCGGGATCGAAAAGCTTACGCCCCTTGACGGAAAATATATCCACTATGACGGATATAAGGCTTCTGTCAAAAATGTAGATATGGAGATCCGCTATCACCATTCCCGGCCGGAGGACAAGTCCATCGGACATGTCACATCCGCCGACCCGGAAAATCAGATGTATCAGATCGAAAGTATCTGCGCCGGGCAGATGTTTGCCGGATATGTCCTCGGGACGCCCCGGCAGATCCGGCAGATATATGAACTGTTTCACAGAAAAACACGGTACCGGATCGGCTACAACCGCTCCGCAGAATATGGAGACGTCTCCGTCCGGATCACCGGTCTGTCTGAGGAACCCGTAAAAGGCGGAGCCGGGGAATGCGCGGATACAGCCCCGGATGCAGCCCTGCCGGCCGGCCGGTTCCTGCTGCGTCTTGTCTCCCCTGTGATCCTGCGCAGGAAAAACGGCATGGCCGCTCCGGATGAAAGGGTATTGCTGGATCAGCTGACAGAAAAGCTGAGATCAGCTCTCGCAGAAGAAAATGAACCGGGAAACGGGAACGCGGATCTCACGCTTTCTGTAGAAAAGCGTTTTCTGAAATTTACAGAGATCGGTGGTTATAACGTCACATGGCATGCAAGGAAGCCCACGCTCCCGGTGTTCGACAAAGGCACCGCTTTCCTGATAAAAAGCAGCCGTCCGCTCTGTCTCTCCATGATCAACCGGATCTGGCTGGGCGAACGCACGATGGAAGGATACGGGGAACTCCGCGCAGTACCGGTCCCGGAGCAGTACTGCTTTGAGATCGCGGCTGTCCGGGGAATACCGTCTGCGCCATCCCGTCCCGACAATGGTTCGTCAGACATGATGATATACCTGAACCGGAGCTATGCAGAGGAGACCGTCCGCGCGTCTGCCCTGGCCTGCGCGGAAAAGATATGGCCATCTTTAAGTTACAGGGGAAACATAAACACTGTGGTAAACCAGCTGGCGCTGATGCTGAAAGAATCCGGCAGTTATCCCGCTTTCCACAGCGCCATGGAAGCCCGGTATAACCGGCGTCTTGACAGCAAGCAGGAAAAACTCCTGACTGCCCGGGAAATCTGTATGTTTTCCGCTGCCAGGATCCGTGAAATACTTCCTCCCTCTCTTCCCATCCAGGTGGAAGACGAGGAGATCTTCAGATGGTATTTTGACGCCCTGCTCACACAGCTGAAATATAAGGTAAGACATCTGCGAAGGAGCACACAAGAAAAGGAGGCAGACAAAGATGAGCGTTAATCCGATCATAGAAAAGATCATCTGGCAGATACAGCTCCGCCTGGAAGAGCCATTATGCGTTTCCGTAGGAGGCAGTGTTGCCACAGATATGGACGTGATCAAGGATTTCGACGGACATCCCTTCATCCCCGGAAGCTCGCTTGCTGGTGCCTTCCGGCATTATCTGGAGGAATGCGGCGGCGATACCTGCCTTTTCGGCGAAGGTTCCGGCGATAACAGCCGTATGAGTCCGCTTTTTATCTCGGACGTCACTTTTGACACAGAGGGAAATATCCTGGAAGAGAGAGACGGCGTCTGCCTTGAGAACAAGCAGGCCAAAGACGGGGGCAAGTTCGACATGGAAATCGTAAAAGCAGGAACTTCCGGCAGCTTGGAGCTCGAACTGAACATCCGGAAAAATGACGGGAACGGGAAGGGCGCCGTCTGGGAACAGCAGATCTCCCTGATCCTCTCCGGGCTCCACAGCGGAGAGATTCTCCTTGGCGCAAAGAAGACACGCGGGTTCGGGAAGCTGTCTCTGACCGGTATCCGGCGCAGGACCTTTTCCAGGGACAATCTGAAAGAATGGCTGGACTACACTCCCGGGGACAGATCCGGATTTTCCTCCATTGATCCGGATTCTTTGAACACTCCGGGCACAGAAGGAGCCGCAAAGCCGGAGCTTTTCGCGAGCGCGGTGATCCCCCTTGAACTGACCGGCGGGATCAGCATCCGCAGATACTCCGCCCAAACAGAAGAAGCAGATTATGAGACACTGACCATGAAGACACCGGATGGAACGGTAAACGCCGTGATCCCCGGAAGCAGCTGGGCCGGCGTGATCCGCTCCCGCGCAGGTGAAATCCTGACAGGGCTTGGCGTGCCGGAAGTCACCTGCCTCCTCCGGGAATGGTTCGGTTATGTGGATGAAGTGAACCATACTGCCAGACGCTCTGTGGTCACGGTCAGCGAAAGCCGGATCCGGGGCGGTGAAGAACTGGACGTCGTGCGGAACCGCATCGACCGCTTTTCCGGAGGAACGGTGAAAGGGCATCTCTATCATGAGCGGGCTTATTTCCGGGGAACCCTTTCCCTGTCTCTCAGAGTCCGGAGATCCTGTCCCGACTGGCAGGCTGTCTGCGGACTGCTGATCCTTGTCATAAAGGATATTGAAAACGGCTATCTTCCCGCAGGTGGTCAGACCGCTGTCGGAAGAGGGATCTTTGCATCCGCCGGACGCGAAAACCGGCTCTTCGAAGGGGAAGAGGACGGATACCTGCACGCTCTTGCCGAATTTGTCATGGAAAGGAAAAACAGCTATGGAATGTCAGATACATTATGACCTGGTCCCGCCGGAAGGGATCCTGCTGGCTTACTTCCGCATGGGGATCGTGTTTTCTCCTTATAGAAAAACAGGGGAAATGATCGAAGTCTCACCGGAATGGGCAGACCATCTCCACCGGGAGGAGGATCCGCTCCTGGAACTGCATCTGTTCGACGAAGAGAGGGAATACCGCCTGTTCCGGGACGCGGACGGGAAATACGCCCAGGATGTGGTGTCCGACACAGACCAGGCCGGGAAAGATCTCTATACCGAAGAGATGTACCTTGAGAAACCGTATGCATCCGTCTGCCGGAAGCTCCGCGTAGTCAACTATATCAGCTATACCGACGAGGGGATGCTTGAGATCACCAACTACCGTCTGTCTCCGGCAGAAAGTGAGACTGCCGGAAAAGAGAGGGGAAAAGAAAGGGGGACCAAAAATGGCTGAAAACAGAAAAAATCAACCACATACCGGCCGGTTTATCAACCCCTATATTTTTTACCCGACCTCAAGCAGGGAACCTGCATATTCCGATGCGGGAGAAGAAAGAGTAAGCGGGAAGATCACCACCGTGATCCGCACGGAAACACCACTCTTTATCCCCAACTCCGGGACCGACCATGCCTTCCGCGTGCCGGACGCCCCCGAGGAGCATAAAAGCTATGACTTCTTTACATACAGCAGCGCCAGAGAAGATATGCCCCTGGGAGAGCCGAACACGAAAGAGCCTGTCATCCCCGGGAGCGAGATCCGCGGAATGATCCGCAGTATCTACGAAGCACTCACAGATTCCTGTTACAGTTCCGTCACCGACGGCGAGCCCCTCTACAAACGGACCAGCGACCATTATACTCCGGCGTTGATCCGCAGAACGGCTGACGGGAAATTTGAACTTGTGACCAGGGTGAATGTCCATAAAGTCAGCCTGAACATGCTGAACCGCATCCGTGGACTCTCTGACGGGCAGAAAGTATATTTGCAGACCGAAGCAGTAAAGAAACAGGTTCCCGCCAAAAACAGAGGATTCCAGGAGATCACGCAATACAGGATCACCGGTATCAGCACAGAACAGACAGCGGATACTGACAGAGAAGGCTATGTGATCAAAGGCGAAGTCGGTCCTTCCGAAATGCCCCGCCCCAAATCCAAAGGCCGAATCATCGAGCTGAAAAAACAGCCCCCGGACGGGATGCCGCAGACAGAGGAGCCCGTCTTTCTCTCCCGGGAAGACCTGGCTTCCCTGGATCAGGTCCTGAAGACCTATGCAGATGAAAAGATCAATCAGAACCGGGAGAAAGGCCACCACGGCTATCAGGAGTACCGAGCAGCCTGGGAGGCATTTAAAACCGGAAATGCAGGGGAATATATGCCGGTATATTACTCCAGAATCCGCGGAGATTCCGCCTCCATTTACTATCTCTCCCCTGCATGTATCACCAAAGAAGCTTACCGGAATACTGTGGGAAAGATTCTTCAGAGACATGGAAATCTTAAGCCCTGCTCCGATCCCTCAGATCTGTGTCCCGCCTGCACTCTGTTCGGAATGATCGGGCAAAACGGCGGACGCGCCTCCTCCGTTCGTTTTGCAGATGCACGGTACGTCGCGCCCGGGACAGCCGGTTCAGATGACAGCATGCCGGATGACGGGGCGTCCGTCCGCCGGGATACCGACCGGGAGAGTCCTGACTGCTATATGGAGCCGGTCACGCTCCAGGAGCTCTCCCAACCTAAGATCTCCTCGGCAGAATTCTATCTGAAGAAGCCGGAGAATGCCCGGTTCTGGACCTATGACTATAAGGTGACAGAAGATGGACACCTGGAACTCTGCCCGCACGAGATCGAGATCGCCGGACGGAAATTCTACTGGCATTCAAAACTGGATATCGACGCCGAAAAAGCACCCGGGAAATTCTTTCCCAAGGTTCTGCCCGGGGAGAGAAACAGGACGGTTCGCCCCGTAAAGCCGGGAACCGTATTTACAGAAGACATTTATTTTGACAACATTACAAAAACCCAGCTCCGGCAGCTCATCACGATCCTGAATATCAGCAGTACCGGGGAACGGGGATATAAATTGGGAACCGGGAAACCGCTGGGACTCGGCAGCATCTCCATGAACGTTTCCGAATGCCGGATCCGGACGATCCGGCTGAATGAGGCGGAACGCTCCATCTCCTATCTGGAACAGTCATATAAAGAGTTCATGGATGAGGAGATCCCATCCTTTGACGCAGGCGCCGGTGCGCTCCGGAATATGCGTTTCGAGGAGGAGAATGTGAAGCTTCTCCTGAAGATTTCCGATTTCCATGCCGCAGACGGATTTACCGTAACCTATCCCGCCACCGGGGAACAGCTGCAGGATGTTCAGAGCGGAAAGCCGCTGGACGAAGGCTTCAGATGGTGGACACTGAACCGGGGCGGACGTATCGAAACCCGGGATAAAATGAGGTTCAGATCATCTCTTCCGACACTTGGCGAAGATGACGTTTCCCTGCCCGCAGATCAAGAGCAGAATAATCCCAGTTCCGGAGCAGAATGAACGCAGTTCCCCGAACAGAATGAACGGGGATCAGAAACAGATCAGAAAAGGAGCCCTTATGGAACAGAAAAAAATGACTTTCGATATTCCCTATATCCGCCTGGGATTTTACGCGGAGATGCTCGCAGACACACGGCTCCCCGCCTCAAAAGTATCTGCCCTGCGCGGCGGAATGGGGGAAATGCTGCTCCGGCAGAACTGTGTCAACGACAGGAAATGCGACGGATGCATGTTCCATCAGGCATGTCCTGTCTACCGCACGCTCTACACTCCCATGGACCCAAAGCCCCGCTATGTAACCGGTCAGGAAAGCGTCGGTTACCTGCTCGAGTGCAGCGACCGCTCTGAATTTATGAGAAAAGGGGACCGCCTTGTATTCCACCTGGTCCTCTTCGGCGAGAGCATCGTCTACTTCAATCTGTATCTGCAGGCATTCGCCCTCCTGGGCATGAGCGGTCTTGGGAGCGCCCGTACACAGTTCCGGATCGCGGAAGTCCGTAATACGGAAGGCGGGAAGATCGTCAGCGGGAATCATGTTGACATGGGAAAATACCGGTATTCTCTGGTCAGCGACTATATAAAGAGAAGGAAGGCAGAACTCGGTTTCTGCGATGGGAAATACCGCCTTACTTTCACCGCTCCCCTGGCCATGAAATACCAGAAAGAATACATGAACCGCTTCTACGCGGAAGCCCTTGTAAAAGGGGCTGCCCGCAGGGTGCAGATGCTGAACTATTATATCGGAAACGACGCTGATCTTCCGGAATTTTCCAGGTATCCCGTGATCCGTTCCCAGACTGTGAGAAAAGAATCTGTAAAACGGTATTCCCATACCCAGGGCGGTCCGGTCACTCTGCGCGGTATTTCCGGGCAGGTGTTCTTTCAGGATATGCCGGAGGAATGTCTGAATTATCTGATCGCCGGGGAGCTGACTCACATGGGGAAATGCAGCAGTTTCGGGTTTGGGAAGTATTATTTGGAGCAGGACCGCTTTTATTTGCAGGAAAAATAACGTATAATGAACTGTAAAAGGCAGGTGAAAGATCATGGCAAGAATTATCGGTATCGGTTTACAGGATTTTTCAGAAATCCGGAAAGATAATCTCTTTTATATAGATAAAACACGTTTTATCAAAGAATGGTGGGAATCCAGAGATAAGGTGACTCTTATCACCAGACCACGGCGTTTCGGAAAGACACTGACCATGAGCATGGTCGAACAGTTCTTTTCTACTGCATATGCGGGGAATGAAAATTTTAGAGAAACGGACGTCTGGAAAGATCCGGCATACCGGGAACTTCAGGGAAGTTTCCCGGTCATCTCACTTACCTTCTCTTCAATCAAAGAGAAAAATTATGAAGAGGCCAGGGAAAAGATTTGTTCTACGATCCAGATGCTGTATCAGAACTACCGCTTTCTTCTCGAAGGAGATACTCTGAGCGAAAAGGAAAAATCTGAATTCAATCAGGTGTCTTCCGGCATGAGGGAGTATGAAGCATCACTTACCCTTCAGAAATTATCGTGTTTTCTTTACCGCTATTATGGCAGGGAGGTCATACTTCTGTTAGATGAATATGACACCCCCATGCAGGAGGCTTATGTGAAAGGCTACTGGCAGGCACTTGCAGACTTTGTCAGGAATCTTCTGAACGCCTCTTTTAAAGACAATCCTTATCTGGAAAGAGGGATTATGACAGGGATTACCCGGATCAGTAAAGAATCTATTTTTTCAGATTTAAACCATCTGGAAGTTGTAACAACTACCTCGGATAAATATGCAGACTGCTTCGGATTTACAGAAAAGGAAGTGACAGATGCATTAAAAGAATACGGACTGGAAAACCGATTAGCTGAGGTAAAGAAATGGTATGATGGTTTCTGTTTCGGCGTTTACAAAGATATCTATAACCCCTGGTCTATCCTGAACTATCTGGATAAAAAGAAAGCTGCGCCATACTGGGTAAATACGAGCAGTAATCATCTGATCGGGAAACTTCTTCAGGAAGGCGACCGGCGGATAAAAGAATCTTTCGAAAAACTGTTGAACCGGGAATCTATTTATACCGAGATTGATGAACAGATTGTATATGATCAGCTGGATCTGGACGAAAATGCTGTCTGGAGCCTGATGCTTGCAGGCGGATACCTGAAAGTGAAAAGTAAAAGCGTCCGCGAAACCGCAAGCGACTGGGAGGCGCTCTACGAGCTGTGCGTTACAAATTTTGAAGTACTTATTATGCTCAAAAAACTGGTGCGTGGCTGGTTCGCATCCACAGCATCTAATTATAACGATTTTATTCATGCACTTTTGCAGGGTGATACAAAAGCCATGAATGTCTATATGAACCGGATTGCCTCATCCGTATTCAGTTATTTTGATACAGGGAACAAGCCTTCGGAGTCCACAGAACCGGAACGCTTGCACGCTGTGAAAGCGACCACTAAGGGTCTGACAGGACCAGACCCAAGTGTCTGCTTTTATCACGGCTTTGTCCTTGGTCTGATCGTTGAACTCGAAGATAAATACCGCATCACCTCGAACAGGGAGAGCGGTTTCGGGCGTTATGACGTACTGATCGAGCCAAAGGATACTGCCGATCCTGCGATCATCATTGAGTTCAAGGTTCAGGAATCAGAAGAAACGGATCTTTCGGAAACTGTAAGCTCGGCTCTAAGGCAGATTGAAGAGAAAAAATATGCGTCTGCATTAACTGCGCGCGGCATCCCGACTGACAGAATCCGGAAATATGGTTTTGCATTTTGCGGAAAGAAAGTACTGATCGGAACAGAAAAGACGAAATAACTCCAGGAGGGAATATCCATGATCTACGCAGTCAGTGATATACACGGATGTTATGAGCAATACAAGGAGCTTCTTAATAAAACCGGCTTTTCCGGCAACGATACTCTGTATGTCCTTGGAGACGTACTGGACAGAGGACCCGAGCCTATCCAGATCCTGGCGGATATGGCAGGCAGATATAACGTCATCCCGCTCATCGGCAATCATGAATACATGGCTCTCTCTGTCTTAAAAAGCCTGATGAAAGAGATCACAGAAGATAATTATGATAAAGTCCTGAATCAGAACTTTATGAAAAGTTATCAGTACTGGCTCTCCAGCGGAGGGCAGGTCACACTGGATCAGTTCCGGAAACTGAATCCGGATGATAGAGCATTTCTGTTGGACTATCTGGAAGAGTTCCAACTGTATAATGAATTTACTCTGAATGGGGAAAAGTATGTTCTGGTACATGCGGATATTGCAGGAGAAGAGAAAGACCGACCACTTGAAAACTGTGGTATTGAGGATCTTATCTTTACCCAGGCGGACTACAGTAAGATATACAGCAGTTCCTATTATCTTGTAACCGGGCATACCCCTACGTTCAAGATCGATATGGAATATGCCGGGAAGATATACCGGAAAAACAGACATATCGCAATCGACTGCGGCTGCGTGTGGGGGAAGGATCTGGGGATGTATTGCTTTGATACGGGAGAATGTATTTACAGTTCGGCAAGAGAAAAGTAAGGTATGATAGGCAAGAGAAGATATAAAAGATCAGAAGGCGGGAGTAATTTTTGCAATAAGTTTTCTGGAAAGTTTGTATTTGCAAGAGGTTTCGGCGGGTACTGTGGAAATGAGAAAAATCCGTTTAGGGTATTAACACAGGTGATTTGTTAACAACTTCCGGCATAAAGCTTCCGTGGAAATGAGAAAAAGTCGGGTTAGGTTAGGATATTATACTGTCTCTCCGTCCCCAGTTGGTACAGTGAAAATAAGAAAAATCCATACAGGATCTTATTCCTCAAAAAGGCAAAGAACCTTATACCACTATTTCCTTCCCCTCTTTCCTGCCCTACAAGCTGCCAGTCCCCAAAGTAGTCCTTTTATCAAGCAAATGACATAAAATTTATGCAAAAAAAGGTTCAACAGATAAACATATATTTGAGAAATAACTGCGAACAACAAATACATGGGTGGAAGAATCTGGGGATGTACTGTTTTGATACAGGGGAATGTATTTACAGTTCAGCAGACAAAAGTATGCCATGAAGTGCATGGGACTATTGGATGAATCAGAAAGACAAAAGTAATCTTTACAATAAGTTTTTTGGAAAAATACTTTAAGTAGATTAAGAAGTACGATATAATAAGCTTGTGTTGGTGATTGAGGAAGCAGTAAAATACAAACAGGTTATGAATGTGCCAGAAAATGATGAGAAACACTTTTTTCAGAAAATTCAGATAAATATCTACAAAAAGTTGTCTGGTAAATCAGTGTTTTTCAAGGAGTTTCAGCGGGTACTGTGGAAATAAAAAAATCCGTTTAGGGTATTAACACAATTTATAATCTTGTTCCTTCGCCCATCCTTGTTTTATATAAAAAATGAGAAAAATCCATACAAGATATTATTCTTCTAAAAAAAGCAAACAACCATATAGCATTAGCAGCCTCCCACATTTAGTCATAAACACAACTTACTCCTTCCCCATCCCCCCCCACTTAGAAAGAACCATTCCAAATCCGGTTCTTTCTGTTTTTATCCCATTTTTCTCCTTTCCTGAGCTTCAATCTACCGTCCCTAGAGTAAGCCCTTTTATATCAAGTAGACAGCTTAAAATTTATTCAGGAAAAGAGCCCGACAGATAAACATATATTTAAGAAATAACTGCGAACAACAACTACATGGATGGCAGAATCTGGGGATGTACTGTTTTGATACGGGGGAATGTATTTACAGTTCGGCCAGAGAAAAGTAATGGATGGAATGCAAGGGAAGATATAAAAAATCAGGAAGGCGGGAGAAATCTTTGCGATAAGTTTTTGGAAAAATACTTTAAGTAGATTAAAAAGTACGCTATAATAAGTTTATGTTGGTGATTGAGTAAGTAGTAAAAATATGAACAAACTATGAACATGCCAGAAAATGATGGAAAAGAACATTTTTTCAGAATATTCAGACAAATGCCTGCAAAAAGTTGTCTGGAAAGCCTGTATTTGCAAGAGGTTTCGTCGAGTACTGTGGAAATGAGAAAAATCCGTTCAGGGTATTAACACATGTCAATACTAGCAATTACAAAGATTTTTTTCCGTGGAAATGAAAAAAATCCGTTTAGGATATTTACACTCAAAATGCTTATATACCACATCTTGAAGTAAGAGAAATAAGTCCCTCTATACAGGGCATTAGTATACTTGCGTCACTCTTTTCTTTGCTTCTATTTCAGAACATTTTAAGAAAACGGCAGAAAATATTCCCATTTCGGAATATTCCTTGCCGTTTTCTTCATAATATGCCAATACGGAAACATAAAATCATAGAAAGAAGCTGTCCATAGTCAAAAGAGTAAAATATCTGCGCCACTACCTTTTAGTATGCTTGTTTAGGCGATATCGCTAATTTATGTTTTCCGGACAGCCCCTTATTCTTAACGTTCCTTTTCAATTATTCGATTCGTTTCGCCTCCACTGTGATTTCATTCCCATCCAACTCTATCTCCATCCAGTAATCCCGTATCAGACATCCCTGGTGCCAATCCTGAAGAGAGTAGATTTCCTGTGTTTTAAAATCTATCAGACAGAGTGGAACCGCTTCTTTCTTTTCGTGTCTCCATTTGCGGAACTCCAGAGATTCCAGTACTTTATCCAGGCATTTCTGGCAGAGATGTTCCCGGATGTTTTCCATTTTCAACTGATAATTCTCTGGCAATGTTACTTTTACAGATACCATTGAACCATGAAAATTACTTTCTATGGAATAAATAAACTCTCCCGTGTTCCCAGAAGTAGAATTATTACAGCCATCTCCACTTGCCTCATTTCCGTTTTCACCATAGCATTTCAGAGGAAACTCCAAAACATACCAATCATTGAGTGATATCAATCCTATCGTATCAAATGTCCGGTAATAGTCCGCCAGGCTATCATCGCTGCTTCCACAGATGTAGCAGGTTCCTTGATCCTCCAATCTGGATTGAATGCCCTCATAAACAACATCTTCCATACCGCCGCTTCTGATCCATTTTTCATATAGCTCATCCTTAAAATATGCCCCCAAAACCAATAATATAAATCCACTGGTCATCAGCCAGAAGAGGCTCGCCCTGATCCGGTAATACTTCTTTTCTCTCTTCGCCCACATCCTGCGTTCCTTTCCAAAATTTAGTGTACTTAAAACAAGTCCATTTGTCACATTATACCACTGTACGTACTTAAAATGTACTTACTTTAACAAACTTATTCTGTACTTAACGTATCAGACAGTAGGAGGCATTATGGAAAAAGATAAGCATATCGGTTTACGCATTGACGCAGAAACGCATAAAAAGCTGAAAAGCCTTGCAGAATTCGACGGGCGCTCTATGAACGGTGAGATTCTCTACTTGATCCGCCAGGCAATCGCACAACATGAGCATAAACATGGCGAATTAAAATGATTTTGGCATTGTTGTACCTTACAATTTTAATATGATTTTATTTTTGTCAGTTTATACAATTACAATATTTTGTCCGAAGACGCTTTATGCAGATTACGAAGTACGATATAATAAGCTTATGTTGGTGATTGAGTAAGTAGCACAAATATGAACAAACTATGAATATGCCAGAAAATAATGAGAAAGCACATTTTTTCAGAATATTCAGACAAATACCTGCAAAAAGTTGTCTGGAACGCCTATATTTGCAAGAGGTTTCGGCGGGTACTGTGGAAATGAGAAAAATCCGTTTAGGGTATTAACACCTTTCAAACTCCAAATATAGCTTAAGTTCGTCCGTGGAAA
This sequence comes from Lachnoclostridium sp. An169, assembly GCF_002160525.1. GTDB lineage: Bacteria > Bacillota > Clostridia > Lachnospirales > Lachnospiraceae > Mediterraneibacter > Mediterraneibacter cottocaccae. The sequence goes on along the minus strand of NZ_NFKT01000008.1, from coordinate 29,714 downwards.
TGAGGAAAATCCGTTTAGGGTATTAACACACTGTTTTTATCATCACTATATTGGGTTACATGGAAATGAGAAAATCCATGCAAGACATTACTCCTCTGAAAAAGGCAAAGAACCATATACCACTATTTTCTTCCCCCCACTTAATCACCAACACCCTTTTTCCTCCCCATCACATCCCCACACAGAAAGAGCCGTCCCCAAATCCGGTTCTTTCTGTTTTTTATACCCTTTTTTACCCCTGTCCTACGCTACAATCTACCTGTCCCCAAAGTACGCCCATTCATCAGGGCACCAAAACCATTTCACCAAAGGAGGTTGTAACATGGGCAACACACAGAATGGAAACACCGAAAACAACAAACTAAACTGGAAAAAGATCGGCCTGCTTCTCTTTATCCTGGCAGTAATCATTGCCCTCCTTCTTCTCGAACCATCCGATGACAGCAGCGAGGGAACCGTTTCCGGCTTATCCGAACCGGAGCAGGTGCAAAATGCATGCGAAGACTTTCTCTCTGCCTTTTGCCAGAGCGACGCATCCACAGTAACAGAACTTCTGGCTGATGCATCTTACGGAAGTGATATCAGCCTGAGCGGATATCCGGAGATCGCAGGGAAAGAGATGACCTGGCAGCTCGGCGAGGTCACGAAAGCAGAGGAAGCAGAATCCGATCAGCCCCGCTATTACGTTCAGGCGGAGATTACATCACTTGATTTGCCCACCCTGGCAGGGGATGAGAGTTTTCTCACACGGACCGCACAGAGCGATGTCCTCACAGCACTGCAGGAAGTAATTGCGGAGGGCTCCGCACCGGAGAAAACCTACGAAGTACAGGTCCAACTGATCCGGGAAAATGAGAACTGGAAGGTGCGGATGGATAATTCTCTCTCTGACGCACTGCTCGGAGGGTATGTCACGTTTTACCAGGAGATGACTGATGAATTTATGGAGGTGCTTGCAAATGAAAACAAAAATAACTAAAAGACTGCTGAGTCTTATCCTGACAGCAGTAACCGCAGGTTCCGTCTTTTTCCAGGCTGGTGTCCCCGTTCTGGGTGCAGAGAGTTCTGGTACCCTGACTGTACAGGATGTTTACTCCGGCGAAGAAAAGGAACTGACCGTAAAGCTCCTCTCCACAGACAGCGGGGAAGGCAAAGACGCGGAGAAAGAAATCTATGCACAGGCAGATGACATTGCCTCCCTGTGCGGAGCCAAAGTCAGCAGACCTCCGGAAGGGGGAAGGATCACCTTTGACCGGAACGGATATTATGTCAACATTAACCTCACCGACGGGGAAGCTGTTCTCTCGAACAATGTGGGACGCATCTGCGAAGAGACTTTTCCTCTTTCCGGAAATAAGGATTCCGATGGAACCCTGTGGCTTCCTCTGGAGAAGACCATGTACCTGCTCAATGAAGGATGGCAGGTGAGCGGCGACAAAATCCTCATCGAGACGCCCCCGGAGACATTCTGGAATCTTGCAAACGAATATGAGAGACTGATTTCCTGCAGACCGCTCGTATCCGATCTGGTCGGCAGCAACGGATTACAGTTTATGAACAGTGAACGGTATGCCATCTGGTCGCTGGCAGATGAAATAGACTACCGCTTATTTGTTCCGTTTATTGGAGATACCCTGATCGAAAATGAGAAATACAGCGACGCCTTTTATCTGCTTGGCGATGAGACCGCAGATCTGATCGAGGATGAATCCCGTGTGGCAGCGCAGCTCGGTAATGCCGTCTCCGTACTTCGGGATGGTGCGGAGAACATGTCCGCCGCATATTCCCTGCCGCAGACAGTCTCCGATGTGAGCGGATTTTTCTCCGAGATAGCAGAGCGTCCGTTCAACCGCTGGGAAGACATCAAAGACCCGGCAGTGGCGGAGATCATTTCCGGTGAAAAGGTCTGGTCCGCAATCGGAGACGGACTTTCCATTATCGACGCCGGTTTTAATGTGGCCGATCAGCTTGCAACCGTGGAGGCATGGAGTGAAAGTTTCACTGCACAGCTTAATTCATTAAGGCGGGCAGATATAAGCTGGGTGACGTCCGGGAAGGAAACTGCTGCGCGGATCCGGGATATAGCGGGGGATCTGTACAGTCTGAATCAGGATATGCCCGGTGCTGTCCTCGAGAAATACATCTCTTCCAGCGCTGATGTGACACTTGAGATTCTCTTTGAGAAGTATCCTCTTGGCGGAGTCGTATCGCTGATCAGCACCGCAGCGCGCATCGCCGGCGAAGTTTCACCGGGATTTGCCTCAGGTCTGACCATGGGAGATGATGCTTTTCTCGGGAAATGTCTGATCGACATCTCCACCCTTGCCACCAATAACTGTTCTGACCGGCTGAATGCCCTGATAGATCAGGCCGAAACCACAAAAGAAAAACTGTCCGAAGCCCGGGCGGCATATATCCTGATGATCCGCTCCTACCTGCATTCCTGGGATAAAATGCTCTCCGTAAATGAGCGGGACGCCGTTTATCACAAATCTGACTCTGCAGCACTGAAAAATCTGAAAGATTATGCCTATGCCCTGTCGGTGCGGATGACTGCTTCCGAAAAATATGACAATACCCTGATTCTCTGCTCTGATTACAGCAACCTTTACAACGACGATATGGACGAGGGAGGAATAAGGGAACGGATTCCTTCATCCATCATCAAAATCAGCACAGATGGGAACGCTTCTGCGGACAGCTCATCCGGCAATCACTCTGACGACAGTTCCGACCGTAATTCTTCCGATACGTCAGGTGAGGATACACAGGAAAATCCAAACCGTACCCAGGCAAGTCTTTCCGTAGGGGACAGCACTGCCGGGATGGCAAAAAGAGGAGACAATGCAGTGATATACTCTCCCGTATATGCACAGCCGGGTTCTGTACAGGAATGCACGTTTTTTGAAAATGTCCTGACGCCGGGAGCGACTCTGGAATATTCCGTGGAAGGGGATATTTCCAATGTTCTCGTATGCAGTGATGACACCGCTTATTTTATCATGGACAACTGTCTGTACCGGTACACTTACGGCGGTACGGAAGAGCTTCTTTTATCCGGTGTCTCTTACGGCGAACTGATCGGCAGGATCGGGAACCGGATCTACTACAAATACGCCGGACCGGAGATGGATGTAGCGACAACCCGTCTGGCCTGCTATGATATTAAATCCGGAACGCAGCAGACCATCAACGCAGATGATCTCCAGGGAAATGTGGACGCACTGATCGGAGGGAAATATTTCTTCTATATCGGAGGGCGCACAGATATCAGCGCGCAGCCGCTCTATGAGGTCGATACCGAGACATATGGAGTAAAAAAGATCGACGATTTTGCTGTGGGTATGGTTTATGACGAATATGGCAATCTCTATTACACAGCATCCGAATCGGCGAACTATTATCCCAATCCTCTGATCGTGAAAAAATATGATGCAGAGACCGGAAAAGTTTCTGAAATCTTCCGCGAGGAATCCGCAGGAGAACTCGGTTCCATCGTCACGGCAGACCACAGGGGTATTTATTTTCAAAAATATGACGGGAATTATGTCACTCTCTTCTTCTGGAATCTGGAGGAGGCCCGCCTTGAAACAGTAAAAAGCGGAACCAATATCAAATATGTACCTGACTCGGAATACCGGAATAATTTCTACTATTCGGTCTCTTACAAAAATTCCGACGGAGAGATCACATCAGGCGAGCTGTACCGTTATCTGGGAGATGGAGAAGATACTCTGCGGGGTGTATCTGATGGCGCAGGTCTTGTAGCGAATGAAATTTCAGGCGATATCAGAGCAGCCGCCGGGAACTGTCTGTTTTATATCGGGCACAGACAGACACTGACCGATTATCGCATTGAAGCGTTCCACGCTGTTGTGCGCAAGTAAGAAAAAGATTCCGGTCTGATCCTGTCGACTGAATTTCTGCCGGAAAGAACAGTTTTTACAATAATCAAAGGGAGGTCTTACCATGATCAAAGCAAATGCATTAACACTTATCAAAGGGAAACCGCAGGCACCGGATGCGGTAGCACGGGGATGTCAGGACATCGTGATTCGCTGTTCCGACGGGACGGATGCTGTCCCCGGCGCAGTGGAGGAACTGGCCATCTGCCGGGTTGTGCGCGCGTTCCTGGAAAAATTATCGCAGAAGCAGGTATGCTGGAAAACGACCTGCCGCAGGAAAGGAGGGACTGAGATGATCACATATTCCGCACTGAACGATCCGGGAAACTATTCACACATAACCGCTGAACTGCTGAATACACGCCTTCCGGAAATCCCTGCCTTTGCAGTCAGGCCGGAAGAAACGATCGTCCCTACCTTCATTCCCTACTGGCTCATGAATACCGAAGAGCTTGAAGCGGCGCTGGACGATACAGACCGGACGGTTCTTGAAGCTGTTGCACTCTCAAAATATCTTACCTCTCTGCAGATTTATGAATACATCACATTAAGAGGCTGCGACGTCACTCGTCCGCGTCTCCGTAAACGGCTCCTGAAACTTATGCGGTTCCGCGTTATCCAGGAGAAGGAGCTTCATTCTCCTTCTGCCTGCCGGGGCATGAAATACTACCAGCTGAACTCCCTTGGATATCAGTATGCGATGCTCCACGGGGTTCCGTTTCACATGGGCAACCGCTATGTTTCCTATACCAGACGCACACAGACAGGGGAAATCGATACTCCCTGCGATGTAAAACGGATCCTGGTCGGCAATCAGATCGTCCTCGGCTTGTTAAAAAGCGGCGCCCGGATGCAGCGGTTCGGCATCATGGAAACACTTCGCCCGGACGATCCGGAACTGACAGATAAGGGATGCATGATCCGGACCGCAGCCAATGTCCGGCTCAATGCAGATTCCATTCTGGCCTATGAGGTCGTGCGGGATCTGCCCAAAACATATGAGAAACTGGCTGACAAAGTCTCCCGTTATTACCGCCTGGTCCATAATGAAGAGTATCTCCGCGGCAATTTCCACGGAGATCATGCCTGGCCCCAGCTCATCATCTGCGGAGAGTCCTTTGAACACAACCGAAAAATCGCCGCTTTCTTAAAAGAACAGGGACTGTGGAAAGTCGAAGATCCGATCCTTTTCACGGAAGATCTGCTGAACATCCGCGATTCCCTGTCATCCATCTACGGACTGAATGACGACGGAAGCCGTTCCTGGTATTCCCTGCCCGGCAGGCAGGATCAGAATGTGCAGTCAGCATGATCTTGCACGAGTCATGACAGCAAATTTAAACTATGAGGTGAGTCTATGATCTATGTCACGAGTGATATACACGGTACATTTTCTTTATTTTATAAGCTTCTTATAAAGATCAACTTTTCCGCCGGCGACAGGCTGTATATTCTGGGGGATGCGCTCGATAAGGGCAGAGAGGCGGAGAATCTCTGCCTGCTCAGCTTCATAAAAGAGCAGAACAATATATTTCTGCTCAAAGGGAACCATGAATATCTCTGCGAGCGCTATCTGGCCGGAGTCATATCTTCGGAACTGTGGGATGCCTGCGGAGGAGCGCTGACACGCCGGGAAGTTGACCGCCTGACGTCCACGGAAAGATTCAGGCTTCTGGATTATCTGAGGCGTCTGCCTCTGTATGCAAACATCGAGATACGGGGAGAGCGGTATTTTCTCACACATTCCGGCTATGATGCGGACTGCTGCGTTACAAATCCGGAAACCGGTCTGATCGATATCGAAAACTCCGTCAGAAAGGCCGCCGAGACCGATCAGGAAAAGTACCTTTTTTCTGACGATATTCATCTCATCCCTGCATCGCTCTGCTTTGACCGGAAGATCATCGTGGGCCACCGTCCCACATTACTTCTGCCCGACTTTGGAGAGCCCCGGATCTTTTATTCGCGGAACTACATTGATATCGATACCGGCAATGACCGGCGGGAAGCAGGGGGCAGGCTGGCCTGCCTGTGTCTGGAAAGCGGGGTGGAATTTTATGTATGAAAAGAGGATTTCAGACACTGCCGTATTGTATGGCATTTACAGACAGAGGTACGTCATCCCTGCCGCCGTCTCTCTCGGGATCCTGCTGCTTTCCGGAGCACTGCTCCAGGTATTTTATCATAACGGCCGGGCGCTTCTGCTCCATCTCATACTGGCAGGAACCGGCTTGCTCCTGTCAGTCCTGTTCTGCACTTGGAGCAGAAGCTGGCTTCGGGACAATTTTCCACCTGTCGGATCAAAAATTCTGATCTTTTCCACAGGATGCACTATTTTTGTACTCATTTTCCTGGTTGTGTTCCGCCTGGTATCTGATCAGATGTTCCTTTCCTCTTTCCTGATCAATGGCGGAGGAATCACTATCCGGACTTCCCTGGGAACTGCCTCCGTATATCCCGGCGATATCCTGAAACTGCTGCTGATCCTTCTTGCAGGAGACAAGATAAAAAAACGGCACCATTTGCTGAAACATTCGGCGGGAAGTATCATTTACTTTATACTTTCCGCCCTGTCCGCCGCGTCGCTGGCTCTGTTCGGAGATACCGGAAATGCCGTGATCATCCTGATCCTTACCGTGATCAGCAGTGCATGGCTGTACGGGAAACAGACTGCCTGGAAGACTGCGTTTCTCTCTGCCGGAGGGATTTGCCTTGCTTTCTTCCTGCTGCCGGACGCCAGAGATTCTCTCCGGGAATGCGGGCGTATCCTGACAGGAAGCATCCAGTGGAAATCCACTTCGCTTACTGCTGTCCTGGAAGGCGGTCTGTACGGGCTGAGCGCCGGACATATGGAGATGCGGGATATTGCGGAAGCCGTGGACGGGCAGTATTACAATATCACAGATGCATTTAATATTCTGACTGCCATTTACGGTTTCCACGCACTGACCGCGCTCAGCGCCGCAGTCATCCTCATGCTCCTCCTCATCCCCCGGCTGGCAGTCCGGAAAAACCGCCTGCATATGTACAGCGTTCTCGGTCTTACGGCTCTGTTCCTTCAGTATACGTTTCATGTCGGCGGAAACCTGAACTGTCTGCCCTTTCAGATGACTGCACCGTTTATCAGCTCGGATATTTCCGGTATGATCTTCGGTTTTCTTATATTCGGCATCGTTGCGAGAACCCTGACGGACCGGCAGGAGCAGTTTTACGCAGTGCACGTCAGACACGCGGTATATGTCCGGTGGACAGCTGCCGCGGGAGTCTTGTTTCTCCTGATTTCCTCCACCGGCTTCTGGCAGCTGTCTCAAAACGCAGGAACAGCCGTCGGACTGCTTGGATACCGGACCGGCTATGAATGGGGAACAGAAACTGCAGATTCTTTCGGATCCGTCTATGGTTCTGATGGCAGTAGACTGTGGGGATTCGGAGCTCCGGTATCCGAAGATCTGGAGAGCCTGCTGGGGGCAACCGGGGATTACGCTTTTGATAAGAGCACGGTCCTTTCCCTGTACAGTTCCCGGCTCACGGGGAGCGGGTCTTACCGCTTCTCCGAAGGAGCTCGTTCCATGAAGAATTCCGGACAGGATCTGTTTCTCACCATCGATCCGGAAATAAACCGGCAGGTTTACGAGTACCTGCAGAATCCGTTTTCAAAAAATGCACAGTCTCAAAACGCAGAACCGGAAGGCACCGATCTCCATGATGCCGGGCCGGAAAACAGATCCGGCATGGCGGTGCTCATGAAAACCGGCACCGGAGCCGTTCTGTCCGCAACTACCTTTTCATCCGGAGATACCGCATTTCACCCCGACTGGAAGGAAGCCCTGAAGTCTCTGCGTATGGTCAGTGCCGCTGTCAATGGCGGGGTTCTTGCAGAACCTTATTTAACAGAAGAAATCCGTGACCAGAACGGAAACGTAATCGAACAGCATCGGCATACAACGACACGGCTGATGGATGAGCCCGAAGCCAATGGGGTATATCAGATGTGGCAGTCTCTGCCGGGGTCCTCTGGCAGTGACCTGGTTCTGTCAGAAAAAACAGTAAAAATAACCGCAGATGGCAGCGAAGTGCGACGGTTCACCGGCTATAACCGGGAAACGGATATCGCATTTTATATTGAGATTCAAGTATCTCCTACTCCTCCACATTTCTCCTGAATCCCAGATAAGTCGCCCCGAAATACAGCAGATAGACCCCGCCGGCGATCAGCAGCGCCGCTCCGAAATAAGTGAGTCCGCTCCCGTCGGCGCCCGTATACCGCACGAACGTGTTTCCCGTATAGATCACGATCACCGCACTGATAGCGGCGGCTGCCGCCGCGGGCGCCAGGTAAAACAGGGCAAGCTGCCGGAAAATCACCCGGTTCATCTCTTTTTTCTTCATTCCCAGTTTCCGAAGCACGTCGTAGCGGAACCGGTATCTGCCGGAATCGGAGAGCTGTTGGACTGCCAGGATCGTAACCGCCACACAGATAAAGATCAGGGCAATGTATTCCAGAGGGAATGTCACAGACGTAATGACAAACTTCATCTCCGCAGCGTCCACATCCCGCACGAACAGATCGGCGATCATAACCACAATCTCATCCGTCCCGTTCGCTGCAAGAAGGTCTTCCTGCCAGTCATCCTCACCGGTTTCTCCCTCCTCCATGGCCGCCTCGTACTCATCATATGTCAGAATCCCGTGTTTGTGCCGGTAAACTTCATCCAGGTCATCCGAAAGCGCCTGGCTTCCCCGGTCCGCAAGCTCCGCGGCATAAACGGAGTAGTACGGCGTCATTTCATCGCAGAGTTTGTCCGGAACGATAATCAGATAGTCCGCTCCATTGATACCGTTCTGGGAAAAAGCCTCCGTGTATACCCGGGACAGGGACAGCGTCTCTTTACCGGTCTCCACTTTCTGGTTGTAAATATCATCGCCGAACTCCCGTGCGATCCGTACTTTTGTCTGAAGCGCATATTCGTTTTCCCCAAGAGTAACGGGCTCTTTGCCAAGCATTTGCCGCAGCGCATTATAATCGCTCAGTTTCATATACGTGTCATAGGTATAGTACTCTCTCCCCGGCGAAATCATCACCGGGATCCGGACTGTACACGATCACATCGAAAGGCACACTGTAGTCGATCGCCTGATTCTGATATTTTGCGAACATAAGAGAAAAGGAACTTCCGAGCAGCGCACACACAAGCAGGACTGTCAGCGTCCCCATGGTAAAGCGCATGGTTCGGACTTTTGAGGCGAGCTGACGGTACAGAAAGATCCTCTCCTTCCGGTACATCCATTTTCCCCGTTTCTGTATCCTGCACACAAGAAATGCCGAGAATCCCGCAAACAGTGCATAGACTGCCGCGACGAGCCCTGCCATCAGGAGCCCGCCCACCAGCATGGGACAGCCTCTCACCATCATCACATAGACAAAAACAATATAGGCGGCAGACAGAATAAACAGCCACTGGCGCAGCCGCTCGTGCCCTGTTTTGATCTCGTCATTTTTCTTCTCCATCTGCAGAAGTTCGGCAATGGCCATCTTTCGGAACATTTTCCGGTTACGCCGCAGGGCAAAGAGATAGCAGACAAAATAGCAGCACACTGTCATGATCAGACAGCTCCGGCTCATCTGAATATGAAGCTGATAATCTTCGCTGAAAACAGAATAGAATACATTCATGATAATCTGCTGAAGCAGTATGCCCACACCGATCCCCAGAAACAGTGCCACTGTGCCGATCAGCAGATTCTCTTTCATGTAGAGGCGTGAAATCACCTTCCGCTTCAGACCGATCAGAAGATAGGTGGCGAACTCCCGGCTGCGCTTCTCCAGCATAAACCGGGCCATATAGTTGATCAGCCATGCCACAATAAGGATGATGAAAAAGGTGGCAATTCCGAGCATCCAGCCAAGGATCATTGACTCGGAGCACATATTCCGGATATCCTCCGAAAAGATCAGGGAATTGAAAGCAAACATCATCGCCGCCACAGCAATCATAGTGATCAGGTAGACAAGGTAATCCTTCATGGAACGTCTTACGTTGCGAAGTGCCAGTTTATTCAGCATAATCACTGTCACCTCCCGTCAGGGCAAGCACATCCAGGATCTCATTTAAAAATTCCCGTCTGCTTTTCTTTCCCCGCACCAGTTCATTGAAGATCTCCCCGTCTTTCAGAAACAGAATGCGTCCGCAGTAGCTTGCGGAAAATGCATCGTGGGTAACCATCAGGATCGTGGCCTTCATCTCCCGGTTCATCTGGCAGAACGTGGAGAGAAGCATCTGCGCCGACCGGGAATCCAATGCTCCCGTCGGTTCGTCGGCCAGGATCAGCCTGGGATTATTGACCAGCGCCCTTGCACATGCACAGCGCTGCTTCTGCCCTCCTGATACCTGGTTCGGAAATTTTGTGCGGATGCCCTCTATTCCCAGACCTTTCAGCACTTCGTCCACCCGCCGGTCCGTCTCCTTCTTCCCTTTCCCGTGCAGGCTCATGGCGAGAATAATATTTTCCTCAATGGTCAGTGTATCCAGCAGATTAAAGTCCTGAAACACAAATCCCAGATTCTCCTTGCGGAAATCCGAGAGCGCATCCTCATTTAACTCTGTGATATCTGTATCCCCGTAAAAAATATGTCCCGCCGTCACCCGGTCAATGGTGGAGATCATGTTCAGAAGTGTTGTCTTACCGGATCCGGAAGCGCCCATAATCCCGAGGAATTCACCCTCGTCCACCGTAAAGCTGACCCGGTTGACCGCTTTTGTGATATTATCTTTTGTGCCGTAATATTTTTCCACATCACAGACTCTGATCTGTTCACCCATTCTTTATCATCCTTTCTGCATCTTATGCCCCGGTATGCCGTTGAGCCTGTTCTGCTGAACCTGTTTCGTTGAACCTGTTACCTGGCGGGCGGCATACCCGATACATATATCTTAGCAGTCGGGTGCTTTTCCTTGTATGAGATTTCCTTACAGCAATCTTTCATTTTTGAAACTTTTCCCCTGCTTTCCCTTACACTTCCGGGCAAGCAACGGAACATCAGAGTGATTCAGGACACTACATCCTGAACGCCGGAGCATTACTGGCCACTACATCCTGGCATGCTCCATTCTTGCAAAATACAGAACCTTCTCCACCTCATTTTCAATCTCATCCAGTTCCGTAAGGATCCGTCTTGTATACTCGTTCCGGTTATTTTCACAGATCAGATGTGCCGCGGTGATAGGGACCTTGACCTCATGAATCCAGCTCTCGATATACTCCTTGTACTCTCTCTGGGCGTCCTCCAGTTCATGGGTCTTCTCTATCATCGATTTGTTCGACCTGCGCAGGACTTCCCAGTAGAGTTTATCTTCCACACCATGCCCCGGTTTCATAACTTCGGCAATCAGATATTTCCGGTCCAGCCCGTCAAGGACGCTCATCAGCTCCCGGAAATATTTTCTCCGGGAAATGTACTGCACCAGAAGGTATATCAGAAGCACCGCGATCCACACCACAGCGATCAGAAATACAGAAGTCTCCGAATTATTCAGCATCAGTAAATACACGCACAGAACCAGCAGCGCTCCCGCGTTGATCAGCAGCACCTCGGCCTTTCCCTTACAGTAATCCCAGAAACTCACGTAACGCTCACCTCTCTCCCTATATCCGGTAGCCCATTCCGCGTTTGGTCTCAATAAAATTCTCTGCGCCAATCTCCTTTAATTTACTGCGGATGCGCGTAATATTGACGCTTAATGTATTGTCATCGATAAACACCTCGTTATCCCACAGATAATCAATCATATCTGCCCTGGAGACAATCTCCCCCGGATGCCGGAACAGGCAGTAGAGTATCTTCAGTTCATTTTTCGTCAGTTCACACAAATTCTCTCCTTTTGAAATCCGGGCGGCCGCCGTATCCAGCACAACACCCCTATATTCCTGCCGCGCAGACGACTCCCTCTCCTGTCCTCTCCCCAGAGTCCGCCTGAGCACCGCACCGATCCGCGCGGTCAGAACAGGAAGCTGGTATGGTTTTGTAACATAGTCGTCGCCGCCCCGAAGGATGCCGTTCAGCTCGTCCATGGGCGTGTTGTTTCCCGTCACAAAGATCACCGGCACATCGGAAGTCTCCCGGATCTTCTCGCAGACTTTCAGCCCGCTCACCCCGGGCAGGTTCACATCCAGAAGTATCAGATCCGGACTCTTCTCCAGAGCAGCCCTTGCAAGCCCCTCCGCATCCGGTGCAGACCCCCATATTCATAACAGCAGCTTTCTGAGAAGATAAAACCATCCTTTCTGCAAGGGCACTGATCTGTTCGGCTGCATCCGGGCGGATCAGTTTCCGCTGGTTCCTGATCATCGTCTCACACTCTGTTTCGCTGTCCAGTATTTTTAATGCATCCGCCAATTCACTGTTTGATGTGTGGCAGAACCGGCTCATACCATAGCCGCTGAAGAATCTGGCGTTGTATGTTTCACACCCCGGAATGGCAGCCACATGCACGATCGGGATTCCATATACCGCTGCCTCTGTGGATGAAAGACCGCCGGGTTTTGTGACAAACAGATCCGCTGCTTTCATATACCCTGCCATATCTGAGGTAAAGCCGACAACCGTAACAGCAGGCAGATTATACCTTTTCACTTCATCATACAGCTTTTTATTGGAACCGCATATGACGATCAGTTCCGTATTCCTGCGTTTCGCAGCTTCGTTGGCAAGTGTCTGAATGACTTTTTTTATACTCCCACCGCCCATGCTGCCACCGGCCGCCAGGATATATCTCTTATCCGGGTCAAGCCCCTGCCGCCTGCAGGCGTCCTGCCTGGTCTCCTTTTGAGAGAAGCGCCGGCTTACCGGTATGCCGAGCGCATATAGTTTTTCGCCCGGCATACCCCGGTTTATAAACTCCTGCTTCAGTTGTTCAGATGGAATGACATAGGCATCGCAGTCTGTTTCCTCTGTAAAAGGGATACAGGTATAATCCGTGGCGATAAAAATGGTCTTGGGGATATGGATTCCCTTTTGCTTCATGCAGGTCAGGATCTCCGCCGGGAACAGATGCGTTGAAATGATAACATCAACATGGTTTCGTGCCAGATACTCCTCCATGACAGGAACCATACCGTAATTGGCAAAATATACAGGAGAACGGAACGGCAGCCGTCTGTATAGCTGTCCGGCGCTGTAAACTGCTCCGAATGCAGCCGGCGCTTTTTGAACGGCCTTTATATAGAAATTGTCGATCCTGTCAGCCAGATGTTCGCTGTGCAGCGTATATGGATTGAACATCGCCGCCTGATGGCCACGACGCCTGAGTTCTTCTGTGACTGCGTTCCCTGCGGCGTTATGTCCGCCTCCGGTCCCACACGAAAGTATTAAAGCATCCAAACAGTTTCACCTCCAAAGCGGATGTTGGACGTTCTACCTATTTCCGTTACTTCAAAACAAAGGATGAGGTCCTGACTTTCAAGATATTATGCCTGTGGAATCGATTTTTGGAAGAAAACCATATCACGGATTTTCGAAGCGATATTTATACGAGTACACGTCTGTTCTTTGAATTTTTCCTTTCCATACGAGATATTAATGATCTGCTCTATCAGGTCGGCCGCCAGAATGTCATTCTGGATGCCTATTTAAAAGTTTTGACCCCTGAAAAGCCGGAAGACAATATTATTTCCTATTATAAACAGCAGTGGACTGCTTATGCCCTGTATGGGATCGTCAAGGCCTGGATTTTACGCGGTTATCAGGAAACTCCATCTCAAATGGTGGCAATTTTATATGATTTGCAGGATACCGTTAAGGAGTAGCGCAATGAGACCTTTTTGCGCCCCGAGTTTGCCGCTTTCTTTATTCTTACATATAAATCATCAGATTTTTTCATATAAGGATTCCGAACAGGCATGGCAAATCCTCCTCATTTGTGCTACAATGCTTACTGTTTACGGAAGATTGTATCAATAAAATGTAATAATAAAGAAATCATTCACCAGAAAAGGAGAATCCGCATGAGTATCATACACCCGTTCCGGGGAGTCCTCCCCGCAGCAGATCTTGCTTCGTCCATCGCCGCGCTTCCCTATGATGTATACGACAGCGCCGAGGCGCGGCAGATTACAGACAGGAACCCTCTTTCTTTCCTGAAGATTGACCGGGCAGAGACCCAGTTCCCGGAAGGGACTGATCCGTACTCTGACCAGGTCTATGAAAAAGCACGTGACACCCTGTACCAGATGATCGCCGACGGCTCTTTCATCCAGGATGAAACGCCATGCTACTATATTTACGCCCTCACCATGGACGGGAGGACCCAGACCGGTATCGTAGGGTGCGCATCCATCGACGACTACGAAAACGGCGTCATCCTCCGGCATGAAAACACTCTGGAGGAAAAAGAACTGGACCGTTTCCGTCACATCGACACATGCAGCGCCCAGACCGGACCGATCTTTCTGGCTTACCGCGCTGATAAAAGACTCCAGAAGATTCTCAGTGAAATCATGGAAACAGAGGCGTCTCTTTTTGATTTCACCGGCGATGACGGTATCCGCCATCAGGTGTGGCGCATCGGCAGCCCGGACTATATTGAGAAGATTTCTCAGATATTTGCCGGGATTCCGCATCTCTATATTGCCGACGGTCATCACAGGGCAGCGTCGGCAGTGAAGGTCGGACTGAAAAGAAGAGCGGAAGATCCGGGCTTTTCCGGCAGGGAAGAGTACAACTTTTTCCTTTCTGTCCTCTTTGCTTCCGATGATCTTAAGATCTATGATTACAACCGCGTTGTTATTGACATGAATGGCTATACATTTGACGAATTTCTTGATAAGATAAAGGATGGATTTGAGATAACAGAAAAGGACAGTCCCTGCAGACCGCAGCGCAAGGGAGAGATAGGGCTGTACGGAGGCGGAAAATGGTATCTGCTCCGGGCAGACTCCCGTCTGTATCCCGGCACGCCGGTAGGTGATCTGGATGTCTCTGTTCTCCAGGAAAATATTCTCGCCCCGGTCTTCGGGATAACCAACCCGAAAAATGATCCGCGCATCCGTTTTGTGGGCGGTATCCGGGGGCTTAAGGAGCTTGAGAGAGAAGCGGACCGTGCGGGAGGCGCTGCATTTGCCATGTATCCGACTTCCATGGACGAACTGCTTGCCGTGGCGGATGCAGGTATGCTCATGCCGCCGAAGTCCACCTGGTTTGAGCCGAAACTCCGGAGCGGTCTGTTTATCCACCTGTTCTGACTGAGATAAAAATAATAGAAAAGAGGAGATGTAACTCATGGAAAGAAATGATCTGTGTTGGTGCGGCAGCGGAAAAAAATATAAGAAATGCCACATGCCGATTGAGGAGAAAATGCTGCTGCATGCAGAGCGGGGCGAGATTGTCCCCACAAGAAAGCTTTTGAAAACGCCTGCCCAGATAGAGATGATCAAAAAAAGCGCTGCGCTGAATACCGCGGTGCTGGACGAAGTGGCAAAACACATCCATATCGGAATGAGTACGGAAGAAATCGATCAGATCGTCTACCGTTTTACGACGGAACACGGCGGGATTCCCGCGCCCCTGGATTACCAGGGATTCCCGAAAAGCGTGTGTACTTCCCTCAACAATGAGATCTGCCACGGCATCCCGGATAAGGACATCATTCTGGAAGAAGGCGACATTATCAATGTGGATGTCTCCACTATCCTGGACGGATACTTCTCCGATGCCTCCCGCATGTTCAAGATGGGAAAAGTCTCAGACCGGGCAGAGCGCCTGATCCGGGTGACGGAAGAATGTGTGGAACTGGGGCTTGCCGCGGCAAAACCGTGGGGGCACCTGGGTGATATTGCAGATGCCATCAACACCCACGCACGCGCAAACGGGTACTCTGTCGTTGAAGAGATCGGCGGGCACGGAATCGGGCTTGCCTTCCATGAGGATCCGTTTGTAAGCTATGTTACCCCGAAGGGCAGCGAAATGCTTCTCGTACCCGGCATGATGTTCACCATCGAACCCATGATCAACGAGGGAAGCCCGGACTTCTTCGTGGACGAGGACAACGGCTGGACCGTGTACACCATCGACGACGGTCTGTCCGCACAGATCGAGTACATGGTGCTTGTGAAAGAGGACGGCATTGAAGTGCTGACAAAATAAAGGGCGGAAATATCAGAAAAATTTGCGGGCTGACAGGGCGGCGCAGGGAATCCATTTTCCTGCGCCGCCTTTTTATTTTCTCGCCTCTTTGCCCTGCTGTCAACTCTCCATTCCTGGAAAAATAAAAAGAACAGGAAAAATATTTTCCTCCGGTGCATCTTTTTTTCCGCCTGTTTCGTTATAAAATATATACTGTAATTTTTCATCCCTGTAATGCCCAGAACCAGAATACGAAAGGACCTGGCCCGATGAGACACAAACTGCTTGCCATACAGGCGGCGCAGGGCGACCGCAGCGCTCTGGAAAGCCTTGTACGGCAATACTACGACGCCATCTACAATTACATTTTTCAACGGGTACGCTCCCGGGAAACAGCGGAGGATCTGACACAGGATGTGTTTGTAAAACTGACCGCCTGCATCTCATCCTACCGCCCGCTTGCCTCCTTCTCTGCTTTCCTTTACCGCATCGCCCACAATCAGGTGATTGACTACTACCGCACCTGCCGGACAGCGGTTCCGCTAAAGGACAGCCGCCCGGAAGAGGCAGCTTCGGAAAACAGCTTTTCCGTCCCGTTGTCAGAATCCGCCCGGCGTCTGCAGGACCCGGCACATCATACGGAAGAGAAGCTGCTCGTGGAAGCCATGCTCTCACGCCTGACGCCGGAACAGAGAGAATGTATCCTGCTCTATTATTTTCACGGGCTCACCTGCCGGGAAATCTCCCTGGTTCTGGACGAGCCTGTGCCCACTGTAAAAAGCCGCGTCCGCCGCGGTCTGGAATCCTGTAGAAAATGGTTGGAGGAAGAATGATGAAGCATTTCAGAAAAGACAAGTACTTCAGAGCAGACAAATATTTCAGGACAGACAAATATCCCCAAAAAATGAGTACGCTGCTGCGGCAGAATCTGTACGAGAATCCTCCGGAGGGTGCTCTGTCCCGGTGTCTTGCAGCTCTGCCGGATCCGCCTGCCGCCCCGGTGCGCCAGAGTCTCCTCTCTCTGCTCCGCCTGCAGATGCACATGCTTCCGGGATATATGTATGCAGCCGCAGCCGCCGTTTTTCTTCTGATTGTCCCTGCTGCTGTGTCAGAGCCCTCCTCTCTTTCCTCTGACTTCATCCTGTACTCCGGAGCGGTTCTCGCGGGAGCCGGACTTTTTATTCTCCTTCACCTGCTCCTGGCACAGTCCTGCGGTATGTCAGAGACAGAACGGTGCTGCCGCTGTCATTTCAGCCGGATCATTCTTTCCCGCTGTCTCTGTCTGGGGCTCTTCCTTCTGGGACTCTGCGGTGCAGTGTGGATCATAACCCGCATTTTCACTGACCTGCCGCTCTCCTGTACACTGGGAATATTCCTGCCGCTTGCCGTCTCCTGCGCAGCGGGCTTCGGCGTCCGTCTGATTCCCCGGGCAGGAAATCCGTATTCAGCCGCAGCTGCCTATCTGATTGCCTCAGTTCTGGTATCGATGCAGCTGTCCGATCTGACAGCCCGGGATCTTCCGGCCGTGGTTCTGCTGCTCGCGCTCTCGGTTCTGGCAGTCACTTTTGAAACAGGAATTTTCATGAAAAGGAGTACCGGTTATGAATCTTACACTTTCTGATCTGACAAAATATTACGGAGACAAAGCTGCTGCGGACCACATTTCTCTGAAGCTCACTCCCGGCATCACAGGGCTTCTCGGTCCCAACGGCGCAGGCAAGACTACGCTGATCCGCATGCTCTGCGATCTGCTCCGTCCGGACCGGGGACGGATTCTTCTGGACGGAGAAGAGATTCATCTGATGGGGGAGCGCTACCGGGATCTCCTGGGATACGTTCCCCAGAAAATCGGATTCTATCCCTGGTTTACCGCGGAAAAGTACCTGACATATCTGGCGGTCCTCAAAGGGCTCGATAAGAAACAGGCTGCCGGCAGAATCGATGAACTTCTGGACAGAGTAGGACTCTCCCCGGAAAGGAAGAAGAAGCTCGGCGCCTTCTCCGGCGGCATGCTCCAGCGCATCGGCATTGCCCAGGCTCTTCTGAACGATCCGAAGATCCTGATTCTGGACGAACCCACTGCCGGACTGGATCCCCGGGAGCGCATCCGTTTCCGCAGTCTGATCGCAGGATTTGCCCGGGACCGTCTGGTTCTTCTTTCCACCCATATCGTATCAGACGTGGAGCATATCGCCACCCAGGTTCTCCTTATGAAGAATGGTAAGATTCTCGCCCAGGAGACAATCGAAGAACTCTGCCGCCGTTTTTCCGGCCAGGTATTTACCCTGAATGTCCCTGCCGGTCAGGCCGAAGCTTATCAGCAGCTGTATCTGGTCACAAATGTACAGCCCGCAGGGAATCAGGTGAAGCTCCGCATCGTCTGCCCGGATGAGCCGGAAGGAGGTGCCGTTCCGGCCGCTCCGACCCTGGAGGACGCATACCTTGCCCTGTGCGGCGGTGAAAGTCCCGGCAGCCGCAGCTGAACCAGACAACGGCCCGCACTTTCCGGCGGTTCCGGCACAAACCGGTCATTGAAATGAGGTGAACAGCACATGCTTCTTTCTTCCGAATGGCGCAAAGCCTGGAGTCCTTTAACCGCACGGCTTTTCCTGGGCTTTGTCTGCCTGGCGCAGATTTTCTATGTCTCGTATAATACAGACCCGAATTACCGCGAATATGCAGAACAGTACAACGCCCATGCAGACAGCATCCCTGCAGAAGAATTTACCCGGATGCTCGACAGCCATGTTGCTTCCCTGATAAGCGAACACTCCGGCAGTACCGGGTATGGTGCGGTCCGGATCGACCGTGCTTACTCCCGCCTGCGCGCCGCCTCGGAAAACGGGGAGCTTGTCTTCGGCGTCTCCCCCGCCGCTGAGGGAATGCGAGACCAGGCCATGGTCAACTGGGGATTTGTCCTCTTCCTGCTGTATTTCGCAGGCAGCCAGGCAATAGCGGAAAACATTTCTGCCGCAGCCCCGCTTCTCTCTGTCACCCGCCACGGGCGCCGCAGACTGTTCCTCGCCCGCTTTGCCGTATTTCAGTTATCCGCCCTGCTCGTCTGGGCAGCCGCGAACCTGTCCCTTGCGGCATTTCTCACATTCCGCTGCGGATGGGGGAGCCCCGGCAGTGCGATACAGGACTTTGTTTTCAACTCTTCTCCCCATGTGTGGAACCAGCTGCAGGCAATGACGGCAGTCCTGTGTGTAAGCCTTGCCGCCGGGCAGGTCACGGCGGCAGTCATTTTCTGCCTCATTTACTGCCTGCCCTGTTCCTCTGCCCAACCGCTGAAAAGCCTGGTCATCACCTCGGGAGCCATGGTTCTTCCGCTGATCCTCTCCATGAACTATAAAAACACATGGACCGCGCTGCTTCTCCCCTGCCTGATGCAGAACAACTGGATGTGGAACGATTACCGGGTAATAAAGATCAGCTTTATCTGCTTAAGCCCCTGGCAGGCTGCCGCCGCCGAACTGACTCTCGCGGCCATTCTCGTGTGGCTGCGGATAAGAAAAGGAGGAAAAAATGTTTCGATTTGAGTTTGACAAATTCCGGCGCCAGCGCCTCTTTCTGGCGGCTGCCGTGCTGACTCTGTTATTGATATACCTCTTGTCCGCTTTTGGCGGCATCGTAATGATGGCAGAGTGGAAATGGAATCTGAATACATTCTGGAATGATAAAGAATACCGCAGAGAAGTCCTGTCCCGCAAAGTCGAAACCATCGACAGCGCCTGGATACAGAAGGTTCAGGAAGAATATCATACCTTTGTCGATGAAAACCGCAGGACAGACGAAGAGATCCGGCTTTTCATGGACGAATGGTACGGTGAAAGCGGTCCCGCCGCAGGGGAAGATGCGCCGGAATATGAATCGGTCATCGCAGATCCCTACAACTATTCCTATGCTTATCTCGTACTGAACGAAGATGCCTATTATTCCAACCGTCTGGAGTATTTCGACGAAGCGTTCCGTTTCTATATTCCGCTCGCCCAGGATGCCCCCGCCTATCTCCGGGATCGCTGGGAACATGAAGAAAATACAGGATACTCCCGGCGGCAGTTAAGCGACCGGGAGCAGCTTGCTGATTCGGTTTTTGAAAATTTTACACCTGTGACCGGTTCCTCCTGCGGGTGGGATGTACTGATCTGCGCAGGGCAGAACCTCCCCTACACTCTGGGTCTGGCCCTCCTGGCAGTTCTGTGCACCAGTTTCTCCACGGAGCGCGCTTTTTCCATGCGCCCGCTTCTGCGCACTGCAAGAAAGGGAAGAAACAGACTGGCTGCCGTAAAGCTGGCACGCGCCTGGCTGATCACAACCATCCTCTGGGGGATTTTCCAGTTCTCCATACTGATCACGGCAGCCCTCGCCTATGGCCTGGAAGGCGCAGATGTAACCGTTATGTATCTTGCTGTCCCTTCCATCTACGGGCTGAGCAACCTGCAGTACTACATGATCCAGACCGTTTTCAGCTATTTCGGCACACTAACCTTCGGACTCTTTGTCTGCCTGCTGTCCTGTCTGCTGCCACTGAGAGTAAGTCTCCCCCTGGGACTGGTGTTCACGCTCATCACCGGGTATCCCAATCAGAGCTTCGCCTTCTCGGACCAGTGCTTCGATCTCTGGGAAAAAATCGCGGCACTGTCCCAGGCACAGCTCATGAGCGCGTTCACGACTTTGCAGACGTACCAGTCCTACGATATCGGGATCTGCCTGATCCGGCTTCCCGCCGCTTCCGCCGCGGCCATTGCGGCAGAACTGATCGTCATGGCTGTTCTTATCTTCCGGATGGAAGGCGGAAAGTAACGTATGTGATTACTGCCTTTTCTTCCTTGCTTCCAGGTAATGTCTCAGCCCTTCGTACAGAAGCCGCACGATCAGATTGATGAACAGCAGGAGCATACACATGGCAGCCGCCGGCGCTGTCTGGCCCGCGCCCTGCATGCTCACGATCATCACGGATGTGATGGGCGCGGTGGGTGAGTAGAGGAATACTACTGCTGAAACGGTCACCAGGGAATTTACGAAAAAGTAAACCCACATCTCGCAGATCGCCGGGAAGCACAGCGGCACCGTCACCTTCCGGAAGGTCCGGTAAAAGGGAACCGACAGGGATTCCGACACGGTCTCGAACTCCTTGTCCAGTCTTTTCAGCGCCGTCGTCGCCGTAGAGAAAGGCACGGAAAAGAAATGGATCAGGTTGGCAAATACGATAATCCAGATCGTCCCGTAAATCCCGTGGAGCGGGTTCACAAGTGCGTACTCCGTAAACGGAATCGCAAAGGAAGACGCATTAAAAAACATGATAAAGCTTAATCCCACGACCGTTCCCGGGATCGCCAGCGGCGTGATGGACAGGAAGTAGGCAATCTTTCTGCTGATCACGAATTTCTGCTGCGTCTTTTCTATCATATATGCCCCCACAAAGGTGATAAACGTCCCCAGGAAAGCGGAAATCAGCGAGATTAAAATGGAGTTTCTGAATGCAGTCAGCCCGCTTCCCGATCCTGCCTCCGCCAGGTTGTAATTGTCCAGGGTAAATGTCAGGTTGTACGGCCACAGTTTGATCAGTGAGGCGAAAAGCGCCACTGCGAAAAACAGCAGCATGGCAAGGGTGACGATAATGCAGAACAAAGTAGCGGCAAAATCGCTCGCCGGATGTGGTTTGATCTGATAGGGCACGGATTTCGAGTTGATCGCCGCGCTCTGTTTCTTGTTGGTAAACCAGTCCACCACAAAGGAGAGGATCGCCGGAAACAGAAGGATCATTCCCACCACTGCACCCATGTTGAAGTTCTGCTGTCCCACCACCTGTTTGTAAACGTCTGTTGCCAGAACATTATAATTTCCGCCCACAACCGAGGGCGCTCCGAAGTCTGTAAAACTGTATGTAAAAGAGACAAAGATGGCATTGATCAGCCCGTATTTTACATTCGGTATGGTGATCGTCACCATTTTCCGGAAAGCGGAAGTCCCCATCGTCTCCGCCGCCTCATAAAGCCGGTTGTCCGCCGCGGAAAACGCCACCATCAGGATCGTTGTCGCCGCCGGAAAGCAGTAGATGCTCTCCGCAATAATGATGCCAGCCTTCCCGTACAGCGGAATTTCAATCCCCAGGGAAGTGAGGATCCCCTGGTTTCCGAACAGATAGATCAGGGCGATACCGAGCAGCATAGTGGGCGCAAAGATCGGGATCATCCCCACATAACGGAAAAAGCTCCTGCACGGCACATTTTTCCGCGACAGCGCGTAGGCAAAGAAAAATGCCAGCGCCACCGAGATCACTGTGGACCAGATCGCCACCACGAAAGTATTTCCGATGGAATACACCATGGCTCGGCTTGTGAAATATTCCCGGAACTGGGCAAGGCCCACAAAAAGTCCGTCCTTATCCTGAAACGCCTTGACAAAAAGCGTGGCAAGAGGGCAGACCAGAAACACAAGTAAAAAAACTACAACTGCGTAGATTGCGGCTCCCCGGACAAAGTCCTCCTTTGTGACCCGCTGCAGTCTTTCACGTATCTTATTCATCACTGTTCCCTTCCTGTCACGCGGTCTCAAACCGGAGTACTTCCTCCTGCGGAATCCGCAGGCTTACCGCCTCGCCGACCTTGAATTTCTGTTTTTTCGCCGTCTGGAACGGCACGTCAACCGCCAGGGTAATCTCCCCGTGCAGCACATGTTCCGCCTGCACAAGAACCCGGTAGTAAAATCCCCGGAACTCGATATCGGCGATCATTCCTTTCAGGATATCTTCTGTACTGCCTTCGTCTTTGCCTGTCCGCGTGATCTCGATCTTCTCCGGACGCACGGCCGCTGTCTTTCCCTTCAGTTCTCCGTAAGGAGTTCCCTTTTCCGCGTTAAAGAAATTAATGGAACCGATGAAATCCGCCACAAACGGATTCTCCGGCTTCTCGTAGATCTGTTCCGGCGTTCCGGACTGCATGACCACCGCTTTATTCATAACCACGATCCGGTCCGCCATGGTCAGCGCCTCGTCCTGATCATGTGTCACCATGATGGTGGTCAGATTCATTTCCCTCTGGATATTGCAGATCTCTTTGCGCAGTGACAGACGGACTTTCGCATCCAGCGCGGAAAGGGGCTCGTCAAGGAGCAGGAAATCCGGTTCCGTCGCCAGGGCGCGTGCCAGCGCCACCCTCTGCTGCTCCCCTCCGGAGAGCTGTGCCGGGAGACGGTTCCTGGCGCCGGAGAGACGGATCATCTCAAAAAGGCGGTTGACCCGCTCCTCGATATCACTGTTTCTCATTTTCTTATTCCGCAGTCCGTAAGCTACATTCTCATATGCCGTCAGATTTGGGAACAGTGCATAAGACTGGAACATAATCCCGAAATTTCTCCTGGAAGGAGGAAGATTCGTCACATCCCGGTCCCCGATATAGATTCTGCCCTTCGTCGGCCTGTCCAGACCTGCGATCAGCCGGAGCAGCGTTGATTTTCCGCACCCGGACGGACCAAGCAGGCAGACGAATTCGCCTGCCTGGATGTCCAGATTCACATTATTGAGTGCGATGGTTTTATCATAAACTTTTGATACGTTTTCTATTTTCAGACTGACACTCATATCTATTCCTCCGGAGCACTCTTCGCATCGTAACGGTCAGACCACTCTGCAAGGATCGCATCCCTGTTCTGTGCCGCCTTGTTGAAATCGATATCCGGGATCAGCTGGTCAAGCGGATTGGATGAATATCCTTCCGGGATCTCATCGCCCACGCCGATTGCGACGATCGGATAGTTTGTGGCGTATTTCTTCATGATATTGTCTGAAATCGCCCAGTCAAGGAAATCTTTGGCAATCTGTTTTTCATTGTCCTTCTTAATCAGGGCATTTGCCTCCATGTCCCATCCGGAACCTTCCTCCGGGAACACCGCCTCGCAAATCTCACTTCCCACTTCCTCCGCGGACTGCAGGCATCTGTATCCGAAGGAGATACCGATTCCGTACTCTCCTGCCGCAGTCTCCTTTGCCGGCTGGCTTCCGGAGTGCATGTAAACCGCTACATTTTTGTCAAGCTGGTCAAGATAATTCCATCCCTCTTCCTCGCCGTACAGGGAAAGGATACCGTTTACCGTCAGAAGTCCTGTTCCGGAGGAAGCCGGATTGGACATAACGATCAGCCCTTCATATTTCGGGTCAAGAAGATCCTGGTAGGAAGTCGGAACCGTATCAATTCCGTGATCTGCCAGAACATCCTTATTCACAATCCATGCCGTCTCCCATGCATCGATCCCCACCCAGGACGGAGTCTCGTCTGTATCTTTAAACTGAGGCAGGATCCGGTCCACACCTTCCGGTGCGTAAGGCTCAAGCATCCCATCCTGCTTCAGGACGAGAAGGCTGGTCGCGGAAAGCCCCCACACAACGTCTGCCACCGGGTTGTCCTTCTCTGCCAGAAGTCTGGAAGTAATAACGCCGGTTGACTCTCTTGTTACATTTACCGTCACATCCGGGTGCAGTTCTTTGAACTCCTCCAGATAGTCCGTCACCTGCTCATCTTCCAGTGCAGTATATACATTCAGTACATTTTCATCGGCGTCGTTTCCCGCTGCCTTTGCTTCCTCTCCCTGTCTTGTCACGCAGCCTGTCAGGGCACCCATCGCCATCACAGCCGCCATCGCCAGAAGTACAAATCTCTTTTTCATATTCAATATTCCTCCAAAGTTTTGATTCGAGAGTATTGTATCCGGCGAACTTTTAGTTTTTATTGGATCCATGTATTCTTTCTGTTAAAAAAAGCGGGGAATTTTAAGACAATTTAACATTCTCAGGATCAGGGTTTCCAGTACTCACGGATCGTCTCCCTGGCGATCCGCACATACTCCTTTCCCCGGTTATAATCCCCGTATATGGTTCCGACCTCTCTCTGCGCCACTTCGAGCAGACATCCGGAGGACGCTTCCGCCACTCCCCGGAAATATTTCCTCAGCGCGTCTTCATCCAGCGGTCCCGGGTTTGTCACGTACTCCGCTCTCGGCTTGCTGTAATAGATCACATTGGTCCCCCGCAGGTACTCACCCACCTGTCTTTCATTGTTAAACGGGGACACTGAGAGTTTTCTCAAGTTCTTCCATTTTGACAGATAGTCGGACCAAATTGCGTCCACACGCTCACAGCATCCGTAGGAGAGCAGTCCGAACCTCCGCGCCAGGCGGTCCTGATACGGGAAGACGAACTCCCCGAACATCTCCGGCGATACCGCAGTCGTCTCCTGGGACTCCAGGAATCCCCAGCACTGTGTGGTCTTCGTCACATGATCTGCCGGAAGTTCCGTGGTAAATGCAAAGCTCTCCTGGGAAATCGGGCTGATCCCGTTGGTCGGAAGCAGGAGACCTTCCTTTTCCAGAAAGTCATAATATCTCTCATACACGCTGCACGCCATATCCATGATCTCAAGCAGCATTTCCGGACAGTCATACATGGAGCAGTAATAATTCTCCATGCCCATGAGCGCTACCAGAGGATTCGTCATCGCTCCGGGCAGACTTCCCATCACCATGCGCACCGGAAGGATATCCCCCAGCACCTCCTGCGCCAGTTCTGCCTTTTCTTCTGTTTTTCTGCGGTCCACGCCAAGGTCTCCGCCGCGAAGCTTATCCGCCTCTTCCTCCAGGTCATTGATCACCGGGTCTATGTGATACCCCATGGCATTCTCCCCGGAAGCCCTTGTAATATGCGGCTTTAACCCAAATGGCGACACACAGGTATCCCATGTCAGATCATATGTCCCGGAGATGGGCGTGTCATCGTCAAAAAGTTCTCTTCCCACCAGCGTACTTAACAGATGCTCCTCCATCTCTCGCGCTGCTTTCCCCTCACACTGCAGCCGCGGCGTGATCACTTCATGCGGGAAATTAGAAAAAAGCAGCCTGACTGTAGGCGTCTCCTTTCTCCCCTCCCCCAGCGCTTTCCACTGTTCCAGGATCTCCTCATTCCGCCTGCTGTTTGCATATTCCTGCTGTCTGTGCGCCAGACTCCTTAATCGCTCCCTGTCCTTTGCGCTGATCGTTTTTCCTATCGTTTCCATGACTATTTTCTTCCTCTCTTTCTCGCCAGAAGCTCTTTTTTATCTGCTAACAGTCTAGCGCAGAAACATATGCAGGTCATTACTTTTTTCTGCGGTATTATTTAAAAAAATTGCGGTCTGTGCTATGATTTAAACACATGATCCCCCCCCGCAATTCCAGAAAGGAGCCCGCCTTATGCATCCGAACGATTCCAAGATCGACCCGAGATCAGACTATTATGTATATGTACCGGGAAATCTCGCCCGCAGACTCTATCTGTATCCGCTCACTGCCGGGGAGTCCCACTATCTTCCCGGATACCGGATCAGCCGCAGCAGTTTCGACAGCTTTCTCATCATGTACATCTCAGAGGGGAACTGTGACATCTCTGCGGACGGAGAAGTCTTTCACGCATCGGCGGGACAGACGGTGCTTCTGGACTGCTACTGCCCCCACTCCTACGGAAATGAAGGAGCATGGTCGGCAGTCTGGCTCCACTTCGACGGTATACTGGCACGGACATATTTCCGGGAAATCACGGAGCGTTCCGGCATAGTACTGACCATGGCGGCGGCTCCGGGGCATTCCTGCCCGGATGCCTCCCGCCCGGTCTCCCCCACTTACACTGCGCTTCAGGATATCTGCAATGTCTTCCGCCAGGGGCTCGCAGTCTCCGAGCCGGACATGTCCCGGCGGATCACTGCCATACTCGACAGCCTGCTGACTTCCACATCCCGCACGGTTCAGGATGGCAGTCTGCCCTCCTGCAGCGACACGATTGCGGACTGTATTGCCTACATCAGCGACCACTTTCAGGAGCAGATTTCCCTTGACGATATGGCGCAGAAAGCCGGGTTCAGTCCTTATCATTTTACCCGCATCTTCGCCCGCGCCACCGGACTGACGCCCCACCAGTACCTCATCAGCACAAGGATCCGCGCCGCAGCCTTTCTGCTCAAATCCACCGATCTGCCAGTCCGGGAGATCGCCTTTGCCACGGGATTTTCCAGTGAGAGCGGATTCTGCACGACATTCAAAAAATGGGAGGGCATAACGCCCTCCCGCTACAGGGATCCGGATTTTTTGGATTGAAGTTTTTCTAATTCTTCAATACATTCGACAAAATGCTGTTCTACCGGGGAAAGCAGCTCGTCCTGCTTTCTCTTATATTTTTCGTATTCACTATGAGCTTTTTCAAGCGCCTGCTTATGGGTAACAGTCCCCTTAGTCCTTAGAATGTCTCTTCTTGTCATTCTAAGATAATCATCTATCGTCTCCAACCAGTCTTTCATATACATCGGTTCATGGTTTAATGCATGCACCTCTGCAATATCCAAATATGCCGTAACAATTTTATTTAGCGCATCCAGTTCTTCCTGACTCAGATAATTTTTAGCAATCTCTACATCTGTTCTTTTTATCTTCTCTCCCGACCAGGATGTCAGTCCCATATGTTCTTTTTCTGCATCAGCACGCTGATAGATCACTTCTGCCGCAGTATGCTTATGAGCTGCCCAATGCATTTTGTTCTGGACCTGTTTAAAAAAGATAATGGAACTTTCTGCTCTGGGATCATAATCAATGCTCGTTGCATAAATCTCCAGTACTTTTCTCCAAAAAACTTTTTCTGAGGAACGTATATCTCTGATACGGGCCAGTAATTCATCAAAATAGTTGCCCCCGCCTAATCGTTTCAAGCGCTCATCATCCAGAGCAAATCCTTTCTGCATATATTCCTTTAAAATGTTTGCAGCCCAGATACGAAACTGAGTACCGCGCAGTGATTTTACTCTGTATCCCACAGATATTATCACATCAAGATTATAGTAGTCTACCTGGTAGGTCTTTCCGTCATCAGCAGTATGGGCAAATTTTGCCCATACTGCTTCTTTTATCAGTTCTCCCTCTTTAAAAATATTCCGAACATGCTTTCCTATCACACTTCTGTCTCTCTGAAACAGCTCCGCCATCTGATCCAATGAAAGCCAGACCGTATCGTTTACAAAAGTTGCCTCAATTTTCGTCAACCCATCTTCTGTAGTATACATGATCAAATCTGATTTCTGCATCATCCTTCACCTCTTTTTTTATTCTGCCCATTGAAAGTCTGTCGGCAACATTCTGATCTGCAATATATTTTCATCATATACGAAATATCAACAGTCATTTAATTTCTGGATTTTTTTGCTGCGCAGAGACAAAATGCTCATGGCAAAGCCACAGACTCCCGTGCATAAAAACATAACAGCCATGCCGCTGCCCGCACCGTTTCCCACAAGTATTTCTAAAAAGGACACTATACCTGTGTCAGAGCGCATAAAAGGCTCAAATATATAGTCGGCTAAGTATCCTCCCAACAGAATACCAAAAGGGATCGTGCTGTATTGGACGGCATTTCTTACAGCAAACACCCTTCCCTGTATTTTTTCAGGGATTTTTTTGTAAAGTATTACGTTCTGCTCTGCCGTAATAAACGGAATCGGCAAGCTTGCGGCAAAAGCGGCAAATGACCAGAAAAATACATTTCTGCCAACTGCCATTGTCAGATCGCCAAGTAAAAAGGATACCGCAGCAGAAATATAGATCATATTTGCTTTTTTCCTGCTTTCTTTTTTTACAGAAACAAGCAGACCGCCAATGATTCCCCCGATGCCCATGCAGGCATTTACAATTCCCAGCACAACATTGTTTCCTGAACTTCTTGCCAAAATCATAGGGGATAATATATTTTCATAGGTCAGCCGGGAGAAAAAGTTTATCACTGCCATGGTAAGCATGATATGCAAAATCCCGGTTTCATTTTTCAAAAAATGAAATCCAGCCATTATTCCCGCAAATGGAGATGTGAACTTCTCCCTTATGATCTGTTCCGGTATATGGATCAAAAACAGAAGAACACAAAAGGCTGCTGCAAAACTCAACAGATCAAACAGCAAAATCAACGGCAGACCACCTGCGGAGAAAAGCACGGCTGCCAGCATCGGACTGAATACAACAGTCAAATTGCCGGAAAAAGAATTCATTCCGCTTACATTAGCCAGTTTATTCTTCGGCACAATTCTGGCTATTGCCACGGAAGATGCCGGCTGTTGAAACGCCGTAGTTGTTCCTGCAACAGCATTAAAGGCATAAATGTGCCCTGCTGAAAGAGTTCCTGTCGTTGCAAATGCCAGAATGAACAGTGAAGCCAGTGCAGCGATACTGTCCGAAACAAGCATAACGGCTTTTTTCCGATGGCTGTCAACAAACACACCGACAAATATACTTATCAAAATATATGGCACATAGTTGCAAAATGACATGAGCGAAACCGAAAGAGCTGAACCCGTCTGCTCGTATGTCCATAAAATGAGAGCAAATGCAGTCATGGAACTGCCCAACTGCGAGATACTTTGACTTACCCATAAAACTATGTATTTTTTAAAATTTCCCATTGAATTTTCTCCAATCTGATTCTTAATTTTTCAGAACAGAATTGTACAAAATCCAATGTCCGGCGAAAATTAACTCTGTACAAATGTCGCCTTATCATCAGATTTTGTACAGAGTTGATTGCGTGACCTCCTCTCGCCACTTAACCTGACGGTTTGAAGTGGGAGCTTCCTGCTCATCAGCCCCAACGGGCTAAGTATCAACAGGCTATCCCCGCCGGCCCGACGGTTCTT
>NZ_NFKT01000079.1 GCF_002160525.1 Lachnoclostridium sp. An169 | reverse complement strand
ATAGCTTTAGGGCTAGCCTCATGCAAGTCTTACGGAGGTAGAGCACTGAATTCCTAAGGGGGCGTCAAAGCTTACCAAGGGATATCAAACTCCGAATGCCGTGTAGATGATGCATGGGAGTCAGACGATCCGAGATAAGTTGGGTGGTCAAAAGGGAAAGAGCCCGGACCTGCAGCTAAGGCCCCAAAATGTGTGTTAAGTGGAAAAGGATGTGGGATTTCAAAGACAACCAGGATGTTGGCTCAGAAGCAGCCATCCATTAAAAGAGTGCGTAATAGCTCACTGGTCGAGAGGTCCTGCGCCGAAAATGTCCGGGGCTGAAACACACTGCCGAAGCTCAGGGATGAACAGTGATCAATACAGATCAATGAAGATGGAGGAAGCTTCCTGACGGAGTCAGGAAGATCCCGCATCAGATGAAACAGACTGCGTTGGTCTGCATTGATCACTGTTCATCGGTAGAGGAGCATTGCTGACGGGAGGAAGCAGTACCGGAAGGAGCTGTGGACTGTCAGGAAGAGAGAATGCCGGAATGAGTAGCGAGAGGAAGGTGGGAATCCTTCCGGCCGAATATCTAAGGTTTCCAGGGTAAAGCTGATCTGCCCTGGGTAAGTCGGGGCCTAAGGCGAGGCCGAGAGGCGTAGCCGATGGATAACAGGTTGAAATTCCTGTACTGTACTGTAACAGAACTGTGGGGACGCAGAAAGAGAGCGTGGGCCGGGAATGGAAAGACCGGTGCAAGCGGGGTAGGAGTGTATCAGGCAAATCCGGTACACAATCCGAAGACGTGACGCGGACCGAAAAGAAGTAGGGAAGCACGTGAGCTGGCTGCCAAGAAAAGCCGCTATTGTTTGCAGTATACCCGTACCGTAAACCGACACAGGTGGATG
>NZ_NFKT01000078.1 GCF_002160525.1 Lachnoclostridium sp. An169 | reverse complement strand
GCCAGTAACTGGGGTGAAGTCGTAACAAGGTAGCCGTATCGGAAGGTGCGGCTGGATCACCTCCTTTCTAGGGAAGAATGAAGTAGAGAGCTGTTGTCTATTGTTGGGTTATCAAGAACCTAAGCTTTCTGGTGGCGATGCGTTCAGGGGTAACACCCGTTCCCATCCCGAACACGATGGTTAAGACCTGAACGGCCGATGGTACTGCACTGGAGACGGTGTGGGAGAGTAGGTGGCCGCCAGATTAAAAAAAGAAAAAACGGAGACGGAATCGCCGTCGAAGTTTAGCATAAATACGGGCAAAGATGAGCTACAACTTATCACCGCCAACCCATTCAGCAGGGCAGTGCTGTTAAAAACTGGTTTCACCAGTGATCAGAGTTCAAAAGAGATTTTGGGTTCTGATGACTGATGAAGAGTCAGTCAGGAGCAGATGCGAAGCTCTGAGAGCGCCTGCATCTTTATGTACCTTGAAAACTGCATACAGAGATCAATGAAAAATATCTTATATGACTTTGTGGACTCGAGAGAGTCCGTGAAGAGATACAAGACATCCGAGGAAATGTTATTAACAACATTTGATCCGCAAGGATCCTTCGAAGAAAACGAAGAGAAAAAATTGATCTGTTGCCAGCACATGTAACGCTATACATGTGGAGATGATTCTCCATTCCCGTGGAGAAGAGTCGTCTGGTCATGCTGATAAGAGCGTATGGTGGATGCCTTGGCACTAAGAGCCGATGAAGGACGTGATAAGCTGCGAAAAGCTTCGGGGAGGGGCAAATACCCATCGATCCGGAGATCTCCGAATAGGGAAACCTGGTTGGGCAGACCCCAGTCATCCTTAACCCAATCCATAAGTTAAGGAAGGGAACCCGGTGAACTGAAACATCTAAGTAGCCGGAGGAAGAGAAAACAACAGTGATTCCGGAAGTAGCGGCGAGCGAA
>NZ_NFKT01000077.1 GCF_002160525.1 Lachnoclostridium sp. An169 | reverse complement strand
TTGAAACAGAAATCCACCATGGGAAGCATGATAAAGTTTTCATTGTTACTGCTGTTTTTGTCAATTAATTTTACTGCGCCATTTGTCTCATTTTTTCCGCGATATTTAACGTTCGCTTTCTTTTTTCGCTTTTCTTATCTCATATTTTCCACTTCCATCATACCATGTTCTTCCTGAAAACACCACCCCAACAGGTTCCTGTTCAAACTCTGGATTTCCCGGCAGATCCGCCTGCTGAATTTTGATTTCTCTTCAGATTACTCTTGATCAGATATCTTTTTCAGATTTCTCAGAATGTTTGAATGCACCCGGAAGATCCCTGTGCCGATAGGCATTTCGATCTCCGGGTGCATTCACCATATCATGACATTATTTTAATTTCAATAAGAAGAACACAAAAAAGAGGGTTATCAACAAACTTACAGAAGTTATACAAAGTTATCCTCCATTTGTTCCTTTTTCCACTCCTCTGCGATCTTGGCGACCTCGCTTATGTCCATCTCGAGGATATCCGCGATCTCTTCTGGGGCATTTCCCTTTTCCAGTTTTTTCTCAACCAGTTTTTTCAGAGCACTCCACTCTCCCAGCTCAATTCCGCGCTTCTCTCCAATTTCGATTCCACGCTTCTCTCCACGCTCGAATCCACGTTTTTCTCCCCGCCGCTCCGCGCTCCTCATCTGGGTATTATAATCCAGAAGCGCACGCTCTCTCGCCTCGTACTCCAGCCTCTTCTTTTCATCCAGACTCAGCCGTTTCAACTCATTATACGCTTCTTCGATATACTCGTCTTTCTCTGCCATATCTTCAAACTCCTTCCGGGTCTTCCCGCTCAGAAAGCGCATCCAACGGATTACGCCCTCCTCATTCTGGTCTTCCTCCGGCAGTTTTTTCAATTCCAGGATATGCAGTTCCAACAGGTCCGTATACTGTTCACCGGTCTCCACATCACAGAGAGCAATCTTCCGGTAACAGCGATTGTCCTGTGGAAAGTGGATGAAATCGAGAATGCTGACATGGATACAGGGCTTTAATACTTCATAAGACTCAC
>NZ_NFKT01000076.1 GCF_002160525.1 Lachnoclostridium sp. An169 | reverse complement strand
AGGGGGCGTCAAAGCTTACCAAGGGATATCAAACTCCGAATGCCGTGTAGATGGTGCATGGGAGTCAGACGATCCGAGATAAGTTGGGTGGTCAAAAGGGAAAGAGCCCAGACCTGCAGCTAAGGCCCCAAAATGTGTGTTAAGTGGAAAAGGATGTGGGATTTCAAAGACAACTAGGATGTTGGCTCAGAAGCAGCCATCCATTAAAAGAGTGCGTAATAGCTCACTAGTCGAGAGGTCCTGCGCCGAAAATGTCCGGGGCTGAAACACACTGCCGAAGCTCAGGGATTTACGAATGTAGATCGGTAGAGGAGCATTGTTAACCGGACGAAGCGGTACCGGAAGGAGCCGTGGACGGTTAAGAAGAGAGAATGCCGGAATGAGTAGCGAGAGGAAGGTGGGAATCCTTCCGGCCGAATATCTAAGGTTTCCAGGGTAAAGCTGATCTGCCCTGGGTAAGTCGGGACCTAAGGCGAGGCCGAGAGGCGTAGTCGATGGATAACAGGTTGAGATTCCTGTACTATACTGTAACAGAACTGTGGGGACGCAGAAAGAGAGCGTGAGCCGGGAATGGAAAGACCGGTGCAAGCGTGGTACCAGCACATCAGGCAAATCCGGTGTGCAATGGGAAGACGTGACGCGGACCGAAAAGAAGTAGGGAAGCACGTGAGCTGGCTGCCAAGAAAAGCCGCTATTGTTTGCAGTATACCCGTACCGTAAACCGACACAGGTGGATGAGGAGAGAATCCTAAGGCCGACGGGAGAAGCATTGTTAAGGAACTCGGCAAAATGACTCCGTAACTTCGGGAGAAGGAGTGCCTCGAGAGAGGCCGCAGAGAATTGGCCCAAGCAACTGTTTAGCAAAAACACAGGTCTATGCGAAACCGAAAGGTGAGGTATATGGGCTGACGCCTGCCCGGTGCTGGAAGGTTAAGGGGAGAGGTTAGCGGTAACGCGAAGCTTTGAACTTAAGCCCCAGTAAACGGCGGCCGTAACTATAACGGTCCTAAGGTAGCGAAATTCCTTGTCGGGTAAGTTCCGACCCGCACGAAAGGCGT
>NZ_NFKT01000075.1 GCF_002160525.1 Lachnoclostridium sp. An169 | reverse complement strand
TTTTAGACATTCCGCTGTTTATGCATTCATTCATGATTTTGGCCCAGTGCTCTGCACGGACCTGATGTGTGATCTTATCCATAGGGACACTCCTCTAAAAAACTTGTAGTTTTCTGGAGGTATTATCTCATAGATAGATAAAACTAGCACGGTACTAGTGATTTACCGTGTACTGTATGAATACCAGCAGACCAGAAATGCATCTCATCCACGGGAAT
Organism: Lachnoclostridium sp. An169; assembly: GCF_002160525.1. Lineage (GTDB taxonomy): Bacteria > Bacillota > Clostridia > Lachnospirales > Lachnospiraceae > Mediterraneibacter > Mediterraneibacter cottocaccae. Next base: position 847 of record NZ_NFKT01000075.1, on the reverse strand, counting down.
TCCTGAAAGGATATGATGGCGTCTGCGTGACAGACGGTTATCAGGTCTATCATACGTTAGAAAAAGAGTTGGAAGAATTGACGATTGCCGGATGCTGGGTTCATTGCCGCCGCAGATTTGATGAGGCTTTGAAGCTGATCCCTAAATCATGCCAAAAGGAATCGGAAGCATTTCTGCTGATGAAACAGATTCAGGCGATTTACCGGGAAGAAGGGAAACTGAATGACATTTCTTCTGATGAACGGCTTAAGCAGCGGCAGGCGGTTATAAAACCACTTGTGGATGCATTTTTTGCATACCTGAAAACCATAAAGGCATCCAGAAAGGACAAGTTTGGTGACGCAGTCGGCTACGCACTGAATCAGGAAAGATATCTCCGGGTCTTTCTTACAGATGGAGATGTCCCGATTGACAATAATGCATCCGAAAGGGCAATCCGAGGCTTTTGTATTGGGAAGAAGAACTGGCAGATGATTGATACAATCAATGGAGCCAAAACTTCTGCAATCATTTACAGTATTGTGGAAACTGCAAAAGCCAATCATCTGAAGCCTTTTGATTATGTGCAGCATCTCTTGGAAGAGATCCCGAAGCACATGGATGACAGGGATTGTTCCTTTCTGGAAGATCTTCTTCCATGGTCAGAAAAACTTCCGGCGGAAATCCGTAAAGCCTAAATATTGGTGGCTGCCAAGCAGCCGCCTAAAAATGTCAAGGTACTCGCTATTTGGCGTTTACGCTTTACCAACAATCTCAGCGAGAATGCGATCCGTCCATTTGCAGTGGGCCGGAAGAACTGGCTGTTCAGCAGTTCTGTGGACGGAGCGAATGCCAGCGCGGTAGTCTA
>NZ_NFKT01000073.1 GCF_002160525.1 Lachnoclostridium sp. An169 | reverse complement strand
GGCGGTATCCGCTACATTTTCCTTTTGTTTGAGCTCACAGAAGGTTGCAACTGCAGACTTAATTTTCTATAATGGAGGTGTAACATTTGAATGATGAAAAATTAAATAACCAGGAATATCCTGCAGCAAACCGTGAGTATAAGGACCGCCTCTTCCGCTTTGTGTTCCGTAAAAAGGAGGATCAGCTTTCCCTTTACAATGCAGTAAACGGAACCCATTACACGGATCCGGATGCTCTGGAGATCAACACATTGGACAATGTCCTGTATCTTGGAATGAAGAATGATATCTCATTTCTCATCAGCGGAACAATGAACCTGTACGAGCACCAGAGCACATATAATCCCAATATGCCGATTCGCGGACTGATGTATTTTTCAAAATTGTATGAAAAATACATTGCCGAGAATAATATCGATATCTATACAAACACAAGGAAAGAACTTCCCTTCCCGCAGTATCTGGTCTTCTACAACGGAACAGCAGATGAACCGGAACGGATGGAGCTGAAACTATCTCATATGTTCAGGAATATAGCAGGAACTACACCCCAGAACACGGACAGAAAAAAGGAAGCCTGTCTGGAATGTATCGCGACAATGCTGAATATTAACTATGGACATAATAAAGAATTGATGGAAAAATGCAGGCGACTCAAGGAATATGCGATCTTTGTAGATACAGTGCGCAGAAATCTATCTCCTGATATTCCGCTTCATACATCACTCATGCAGGCGATAGATGAATGTATAGAAAGAGGGATCATGCCGGATATCCTGGTGTCGCAGAAAGCGGAGGTGATCCAGATGCTGCTGGAAACATTTGATCAGGAGAAACATGATGAAGCAATGAAAAAGGACTGGTACGAAGCCGGAAAAGCTGATGGATTTAAAATTGGCAAAGCTAATGGTGAGAAAATCGGTATAGAGAAAGGAATCCGAGGATTAATTTTAACATTGCGGGAACGGTCTGTTTCAGAAGAAGAGATAAAGAACACTTTGCAGGAGATATATGAGATCTCCTCCGAGGATGCGGAAAAATATCTGACAGAATCCTAATCATAAATAACATCAATTTTTATCAGAGAGAAGAATTGTACACATAGGAATTCTTCTCTCTGATTTTATTTTAATTCTTTTATTTTAGAAATATTTTATACTTTTTGTGTATATTTACTTATTGTATTTCAGGCACGCATAAAGTATAATATTCTGACAATCAGCAGAAACTTCTATATTCTTTCAGCTGTTTCACCGGCGGTATCCGCTACATTTTCCTTTTGTTTGAGCTCACAGAAGGTTGCAACTGCAGACTTAATTTTCTATAATGGAGGTGTAACATTTGAATGATGAAAAATTAAATAA
>NZ_NFKT01000072.1 GCF_002160525.1 Lachnoclostridium sp. An169 | reverse complement strand
CTTGAGTTTCCGCAAACTGCATTGAAAAGATAGATATGTCCTCTCCAAGTACCAATCTGCCGTTTTTTTTGAGAGCTCTCGAATGGCAGTACCGAGAATAGAGGCACTTTTATAAGCCCCGCCGGGACCGGGCTTGGGGAGACATATTCTTTTATACCCACAGGGCACGATGTCTATTCAAACGGTCAGCTTAAGGCAGAGTTGACGGTATGCCGGGCGCTTTGTCCGGTACCAGAGCCGGATGCCCTCTTTGGCATATGACAGTATGCCGAAGATGCCTTTTGCCAGCCGATAATAGCAGAAACTGACTTTATCCTTGATTGGATCTGCTTCCTGTATGATTGAAACTTTCAGGGCGTTTGTCTCAGGACTTAATTCTTCCTGAGCTAAAAATGCCATAGCTAAAGTAATATAAAAGTTAAGCGCATTAATGGCTTCCAGTTTTCTTACACGGAAGTTTTCAAACTGATAGGTCTGCTTTTTACAACGAAAATATTCCTCGATCCGCCATCTGGAAAAGTAGGTTCTGGCAATACGGATCACATCATCCTTTGAACGGATCTCTTTGTTTGTAGCCAGCATCATGGGATGTTCCGTGATCCCATAGACCAGGACCAGATAAATATTTTTCCGAGAGGCAGTGATCTGAACTTTTACGTGGGAAAGATAGGCGGTATGCTCTTTTCCCTTATAGAAAACATCCGCTTTTACTTTTCCCTTCCTCCGATTCCGCAGTTCCGTTGCCTTTGTCCATTTGTTGTGATAAAGAAGTTTCCGGTTGGATTTCAGGCGGATCACGTAATCCTGCTTCAGTTGGTCGAGGATGAGAAACATCTTATTGTCATCATAACCGCGGTCCATAACAAAGGTGGCCTTTCCGAAAAGAGCAGATGCCTGTTTGATCGCATCAAAAGTGATGGTGTTTACAGATTTATAGTCCTTCTCAGCAGAAGAATGGATCATGGAAAAAACACTGACAGGATGTTTATTGGCAGTCAGGACACAGGCCTCTGTTACATGGTAACCTTTTTTATAAACACTTTTCGTCTGTGTACTTTCAGAACCATCGCGAACGATACCAAGAGCTTCAAACCGTTTTCCATCTGGTTTTACGATATCACTTTCATCAATGAGGACCACTGGTTCAGAGGGAACGAGTCTCTTTACGGTGTGGAGATAAGAAGCGGCCGCGGAAGCCGGCGTTCCTGCCGAAAGATGATTGGAAAGCCGTTTTACAGTATTCGCTTTATGTGCCGTTTCATGAAGCTGGTCGGAAATATCAGTGAGCAGGCAGCTTCTGGATGCCAGAATACCATACACCATATCTGCTGTGAACTTCCGGTCTGGTTTCGAAAGTCTGCGGGAAATTTTATTTGTAAAAGTCAAAATTTTTCTTTTCAAACGGTAAGTAATTGATGTAGAATTAGCCATAAGGAATCCCCTTTCTTTTTGTTTAGTAAGGTTTTTGTTTTGCAGCTTAATTTTACATCAAAAAGGAACAGGATTCCTTATATTTTGGCCATTTTTTGAAAGTTGTGAATAACAAAAGGCGGCAGATATATCTGAGGGGGATAATTCTGCGGAAACTCAAG
>NZ_NFKT01000071.1 GCF_002160525.1 Lachnoclostridium sp. An169 | reverse complement strand
TGTTAGCGTCGGGCGATTTTCGCCATTCAGAGTCGGATTAAAAACGCCAATCTCAGTCAATTTAAAATCGCCAATGCATCATGTATGTTATTAACAGTTACGCATTTTTATACTCCGTATGTTTTGCGATACCAGCCTCAAGACCAAGTGTTTCCAGCTTGCGTCCCCGGTAACTGTCACCTTTGATCATAAATACAGTGGCGTCATCAAAAACCCGGTCTAAAGAACAAAGCAGCGTATCATCTTCGCTGAAATATTCGCCCCACTGGTTTGGTGTTTTGTTGCTGGTAAAAATCATGGTGCTGGGACCATCTTTATTATAGCGGCGGTCAATCACATCAAAGAACATACGGGTGTTCTCTTTATCGAACACACACCTGCCAATCTCATCAATGATCAGGCAGGAAGGCTTTACCAGCCCGTTGATGACAGCCCCCTCCCGGCCGTGTTTCCTTGCATCCGTCAACTTTTGGTTGAGTTCGCTTGCCCTTAAGAAATAAGTCTTATATCCTTTCAGGCAGCATTCCCGCCCAAAAGCCATGGCCAGATGAGTTTTGCCTACACCCTGCGGACCAATAAATGCCAGATTTTTTCCTGCATACAGAGCGGACAGAGAAGAGAGGTTCTTCAGTGACTGCACATGCTTTCCATGGAGCCGGCTGAAATCAAATCTTTCAAAGGTTTTCGGCTCATTCATAGGAAGCTTACTCAGTTTTAGCATTGTGTGGACCATAGAGTCGTATTTTTTCTGCTCCAGGTATTCAAAAACTCCGCAGACTGCCTCCAGAGCTTCCGGCGTAAGTTCTTTTTCATCGGCATAGCTGGCCAGTTCTGCTGTATAAAGATCGATCTTCAGTGCCTTTGCACTGGACTGGATTCTTTCAAGTATTGATTCAGTCATCCCACAGGCCCTCCTCAAAGTTGAATTTTTCAAATCCGGAGTGCTGTTTGGGTGGCTCTATCTGAAAGATCCGGGTTTTGACTGGCATTGATGGGACTTCTTCCGGCTGTTCTGTCACATACTGATCCCGGCAGAAACTGTCTCTTCTCATCCAGGTAACATCATGGGTGGTCAGGACTTTGCTGAGATCGGATGCGTAGATATAGAGGGTAAAGGAATCTCTCCGGATTCTGCAGGTCTTCTGGGTGTACCAGTACGGGACGCCGAAGCGCCGCCCTTCATAATGGACAAATCCATCGAAAGAAATTTTTCTTTCCGGACAGAGATAGAAAGCAAGTGCCTGTGTTTTTGTTAATACGGAAGCAACAGCCATGCAGTCTTCCTGATGCTTTTCACAGGGGATACAGTCCACTGCTTTATGGTATATGCTGTTCTGGCGTTTGCACCATCCGATGGCTTCCAGATTTAATTCGGTAATCGTGCCAAAAACTCTGCCAGCAAGGAAGTTATCTTTTACGAAGCGGATCAGGCGCTCCACCTTTCCTTTGGTGAAAGGATGCCTTGGTTTACAGAGCTTCGTCTGGAAACCGATCGTTTCCATGAACACTTTATAATCTTTCTGCCAGATAGGATGTCCCTCTGGATCACGCCGGATCACGACACTTTTCATGTTGTCTGTCAGTATATAGTGCGGGATTCCCATATAAGTAAAAGCATGGATCATCCCTATAAAAAGATTTTCCTGTCTGGCATTGGGGAAGAATTCGATGTATCTTTCCCCGCAATGATGGCAGATCATAGCAAAACATGCGACCTTATAGGAAGCATCGGTATTTGTATCTACCTGGACAAAGCCCCAGTCCATCTGATAGGATTCCCCAGGGGAAGTTTGATATCTGCGTCCCCGGTTTCCCTGAGGGGCAACGAGCTGACGCTTGGGCGGGACAAGATCCCGGTGATCAGCGATATAAGTTTTTACGGTTGTTAACCCACCGGTATATCCAGCTTCCTGCAGCCGCTCAAAGCATACAGAAGAATTCGTGACGCCTTTTCGGAGCAGTCCGTCAATAATGCCGCTATATCCGGTCAGAACCGTAGCTGTTGCTTTTTGTCCTGTCCTCCCATGTGGCGTAACAATAAAGTTATTTTCTTTTAAGTGCCTTAGCCTGGATCTGCTGAGCCCGGTTCGGCGTTCCAGTTCTGCAAGATTAATTTTGGCAAGGTTGAAATTTTCGCCTTGTTCCTGCTTTATTTCGTTGATTGCTTGTGTTATGATTTTTTGTAAGTCATTACATGTAGCATCTTCGTGCATAAATCCTCCTTTTCTGATGCATTGGCTTATCATCAGTATAAGAGGATGAAGACCTGTATGTAATGGCTTTTTTAATTTGACTAGGATTGGCTATTTTAGCCTGACACTAGATGGTTATTTTAACCCGACGCTAATA
>NZ_NFKT01000070.1 GCF_002160525.1 Lachnoclostridium sp. An169 | reverse complement strand
AATCAGGATTAACAGGTAAAAATGACCCACCTTAGCAGCTAACATAGCAATCGCTAAGGCGGGTCAAAAGATGATAAAAAAGTGGGGCGATTTTGCTTGACAATCTACAACCGGCGCTTCCGATCTCTTCAGCGACAGCGGCAATTGAATTCTTAATAAAAGAGTACGAGATATGATTCGTATCAATTGCCAGTTTGCAGCAGTCCTCCAGGGCAAGCTTGCTATACTTCTTTGTATAGTTGAGGATACCGATACACAGGCGATATGTCTGAACCTCATGCTCACGGCTTCGCAGTATGTGTTCTATGACTTTGACCGTATTCGGGCCTACTGTCATTGCTTTCCTGGTAAAGTAAGTAGCATTCCACTCTGACATCTGTTTATAGCTTTCAGGCAAATGCGCTGGGTCTGTCAGCCATTCTCCCCTGCGGGAAGCCCTTCGCCAACTGACGATAAGCTCCCCTTTCATGGAATAGATGTTGACTGTTGTCGCAGAAGCAGCGATCATAACGCTCTTATGCAGATATGCTTTATCTACACTGTAATAAGCGTTATCAAAGCGTACATGGAAATCAGCAGATACCTTTGCAGTCCGCCTCTCCATGTATTCGTAAGGAACAGCCGGAAGAGGAAGCAGTTCCTGCCGCTCCTCCATCCACTGGTCATATCTGCTATAGTTTTTCTTTTTGAAGTTTTCATGGTTCAAAGCATCCAGTTTTGACCAGAGATCCCTGTTGAACTGTTCCAGTGAGAAGTAACGGTTTTCTTCTAAATCGTGAAAGAACCCCTTCTCAAGGATGCCTGCAGCATTTTCAACGCTGCTTTTCCATTTAGGTTTGCGTACCTTGGCGGGTAATATAACGGTATGGTTATGATCAGCCCATGCTGCATAATCCTTATTCAGGTCAGGATCGATCCAATCTTTGTTGGCAGTAACGGCCTGTTTGCAGTTATCGCATACGACAATGGTCGGAACACCGCCAAAATAGTCCAGTGCATGGTTGTTGACCTCAATCCACTGGGGTTCACAGGTGGAGACCATCCCTTCTGCATAGATATACTGCGAATAGGGCAGAACTGCTACAAACACAACAATGGTCGTGATCTCGCCAGTAAGTTTGTCGATCAGCTCAAAAGTTTTGCCTGCAAAGTCAACTTCCATCTTCTGAGCGATCACCGCCTGGATATGCAGTGTCTCGTAGTTCTCGTTGCACCAGCGGGCATACAGTTCGCAAAACTGTCGGTATTGATAAGGTTTGACCTCTCTGGCTGTACAATCCTTTTGGTAACGGCTCCACAGATAGACGAGTGTCATGTTTTTACGCTCATTCATCTGTCTAAAGATTGCGGCGAAATCAGGCTGTTCGTAGCCGGCATTTCGTCTGTTGGTACCTGGCTCATGGCCGTATACCAGTTCGTAGATCGCATAGTTCGTGATCCCTTCTGGAAGCGGATACGACAGCTTTTCGCACCTTTCAAAAGCGCGGATGAAGTCGTTGATTCCAGACTTACTTGCACTGAACTCTTCAGCCAGTTCCTTGTAGCTCAGGCCCAGTGCATACCGTTTGATAATGATGCTCTTGTAATCTAACATAAGGCATCCTCCTTAAATGATTCGTACCATTTTTCAATGGCCTCAATCATTATAAGGTATCTGCAGATTTCAATAGATATAGGTTAAGTCCGCTCGCTCCGCATCGCGTCCGTTTTGCTCCGCAAAACTGTCTGTTGAAGCCCGCTGATTGCAATGGCAGTTAAATATACGGAAGAACAATTAAATACAGTTGATAAGTCGCTTCTTATCCATCTGCTTTTACAGCAGCAGGAACAACTGGAGGCCTTAACAAAGGAACTTCATGCATCGAATGAAAAAATGCAGCTTCTAATGGAACAGGTAATCCTTGGGAAACAGAACCGGTTTGGCAGATCTTCTGAAAAGATGGATGATACCAGTCAGATCAGTTTCCGTGAAGTGGATGGGACTATCGTATTCTTTAACGAAGCCGAAGCTGTATGCGATCTTAGTGCATCTGAACCGGAAAATCTGGAACTCAAATCGTCAAAACAGCCAAAACGCAAAGGAAAGAAAGAAGCGGACCTTTCCGGGCTTGCAGTTAAACGGATTGACCATTATCTCTCTGACACGGAATTGGAAGCAGAATTCGGCATCAATGGCTGGAAACAGCTACCGGATGCCATTTCCAAAAAATATCATTTCGTACCTGCAAAGGTGGAAGTGGAAGAACATCACGTTGGTGTATATGCCAGCAAAACAGATGAACATATGGTCAAGGCAGACCATCCGAAGGCCTTGCTGCACGGAAGTCTGGTATCCCCATCTCTGGCAGCTGCAATCATCAACGGAAAATATGTGAATGCGGTGCCTCTGTACCGGTTAGAACAGGAATTCCAGCGTTATGGCCTTCAGATCACAAGGCAGACCATAGCAAACTGGTGCATCCGTCTCGGCGAGGAATATTTATCGGTTCTTTATGATTATCTTCATAAAGAATTGTATTCTTATCATGTGATCCAGGCAGATGAAAC
>NZ_NFKT01000007.1 GCF_002160525.1 Lachnoclostridium sp. An169 | reverse complement strand
TGAAAAACTCCAATCTATCAAAAATCGCATGTGAATTATAGTGAATTACTCCAACTCGCAAAGGGATGGAGTAATTTTATATTTTACCGCACTATTATTTGGCGCTTACCTTAGTGTGTGGCGTGATACCTTTTTGATACCTAAATTAGGTGGGAGGGTCAACTAATAAATCCACAATATTCTGAATGATAGTGATATAGTAAGTATAGTATGTATTTCTTGTTGAACGTTCTCTTGTGAGTAAAAAATCGTTAGGCTCTAAAAAATTATTTGCATTTCCACTAAAACATAAATTAATTAATTTTGATTTTGCTTCACCACTTTCATGAGCAATGTAATTTCGCAACGCTTTTAATTGCTCATAGGCGTTTTTATTAGTTACGTCGAGAAAAATAACATCGAAGGGATCGTTTACAAAAATATGTTTTGATAGTTTTTCAATTTTATTCAAATATTCAACATACTTTTTATTACCTTCTCGCATAAATGCATTGAATTGTTCTTCATCTTGAAATTGTATTTTTAATATTGGGGCATATCCTTTCTCGGAGGAATGTCCTGTGGAGTAAGTGATGATCAATTCTGATATAAATCGTTCAAATTGTATCCATATTTTTAATAGGGCAATATCGTATCGCTGAACGTGTGTATCGCTAGCCCAGTTACTCCATGTTGTAATGGCATTTTTAATTTCATTTGTTGTCATTGATTATACTTCCTATATTTGAATTTAAGAAGGTAATACGGCTTAATCTTTCGGATTTGCTAGTAGTTCGTTGTTTGTGGTGTTTTGCAAATTCTGAAAATTCGTAATATAATCCATGAGTATTGTCTTTGTCTGTAATATTGCTATCATAGTCATGGATAAATTGGATTAAAGTATCTATTAAAAGTGGTAAATTTTCTTTAATAGATGTCTGACTAAATACATTGTATCTTGGTAGATTTAAAGATACAATTCCATACATCTGGTTTAAAATAGTGCAATAAAGAGTAAAAAAGTAATTTTTGTTTTCGAAACATCCTAGATTACCGTTTAAGTATTGATAAATGCTTAATAAGATTTCCATTACAGAATTAAATTGATTTTCAATATTGTCTATATCATCAAAATCTTTATCGTATTTTGCATATATACTGTCAACAAAACTAGGAGATTCACTTACGATGCCCTCCTTTAAGACAATAATCATGGAAGTGATCAACTCAGCATCACGCATTCGAGCACAATCATTATCACTTAATAACTTATTTTCTAAGAAAAAATCTCTGTATTGAGATGCAAGACGGTATATAAATACTTTAAAGTCTCCCCAATATTTTGAATTCCGAATTTCTTGCCTGTTGAGTACATAATTATTAGAATTTAAGCGCGCAAACATATCATATATACAACTTTCGTCTTTTTCTGTAACAACTTCTGCCAATATTTCATATTCTAGCATGGCTTCTTGAGCTTCCTCATCTAATTCGGAATATTTTTTTCCTCCATACATTTTGTTATGGGCTTTTTTTATTGAAAAACTTTCATTTACAATAAATTCTAAAATTGCTCGGATTCTTTGTTGTCCATCAATAATTTCACGAGTTGTTGACTTTGTAGTAATATCTGTTTTTTGTCGTAGAAAAATTGGAGGAATAGGTAAACCACGAATTATGGTATCAATTAAGTAGGCTTTAGCCTTTTCGTTCCAAACACTATTACGTTGATATTTTGGTGATAACTCAATTTCATTTTTTTCGTTCCATTGAATAATATCACTGATTTGGATAATTTTAGCAGTTGTTTTTTTCATACAATCACTCCATTTCGTTTTATAAATTATATGTGGTTAAAAAGAAAAACTAGTTTTTTTCCATTGATAACTGTTATTTTTCTTGTCATTCCCTTTTTCATCAACATCACTACTGGTAGCAGGCCAGTTTATCTTCCATTCAAAATATTCGTCCTCTGAAATTTCCCCGTTCTTTAACTGTTCTTTCCGCAGACACCATTCACGCAGAAATTCATTCACAAGACCATAATCGATCCACATTCCTACAGGTGCATGAGCAGGCCAGTCATCACTGTCATTATACCGTACAGTATTATCATCAGAATTGTACTTGCCGGGATTAGGAACAAGCTGAAATAAATGGAAAGTATTACGGTTATCCTCGTCAAGCCAGAAAAACGTCTGCATAATATCTTCAGCGCAGCCGGGAGTCACAGTGATAAAATTGATGTAATTGACATTTAAAATCTTTGCGATTTCCATAAGCGTATCTTTTTTAGGAACACGATAGCCGGACTCATATTGTGCAACACGGACATCGGCATTACGTTCTTCATATCCCAGTTTCAAGCCTAATTCCCGTTGTGTTAAGCCACGAAACGTGCGGATTCGCTTTATTCGTTCACCTAATATCATATTCAGTATCCTTTCTGAAAGATCGAGTAGAAGCAGATTATAGTCTGCTTTTAAAGTAGTCTTTTATCCCTTATAGTCTACCATGTTTTGAATAATACGACAACATAAACTTATCATAAATGCTAAATTTAATAAAAAAGATAAGCTTAACAAATATGCTATTGACAATAACGTAAATGCCAAGTATAATGCGAATATAAAACTTAACAAAAAAGCTAAATAAAAAAGGAGGACATCTATTTGAAGAATGATTTATTTGTAACAGCCGGTGAAGTTGCACAGGACTTGGGCGTTTCCAAACCATTTGCCTACAAATTGGTGCGGCAGATGAATGAAGAACTGGAAGCAAAAGGATTTATTACAATCGCCGGAAGAGTAAGCAGAAAATACTATGAAGAAAAATTCTATGGTATGGCGCAGGCAAATTAAGAGGGAGGTGAAGTCATGGCGGCGTACAAAGATGAAAAGCGTGGAACGTGGTATGTATCGTTTCACTATTATGACTGGACAGGAAAAAACTGTCGGAAAGTGAAAAGAGGTTTTAAGACCAAACGGGAAGCGACAGAATGGGAACGTCATTTCCGTATGAAAGAAGCTGCTGATCTGGATATGACCTTTGGAGAGTTTGTAGAAGCCTACACCAGAGATATGAAGCCGAAACTGAAACACAATACCTGGCTGACAAAGGAACATATTCTGCGGACAAAGTTATTGCCATATTTTAAGGACAAGAAAATGCGTGACATTCGTGCAACAGATATTATCCAATGGCAAAATGAACAAATTTCTTATCGTGATGATAAAGGAAAACCTTATGCTCCTACGTATCTGAAAACTCTGCAATCAGAATTAAGCGCTCTTTTCAATCACGCAGTGCGTTTCTATGAATTGAAAAGTAATCCGGTTGTAAAAGCGGGCCCGCTTGGAAAAGGGAAAGCAGAGGAAATGCTTTTCTGGACAAAAGAGGAATATTTAAAATTTATTGAAGCGGTAAAAGACAAGCCGTATTCCTACCATTCGTTTCCCGCACAGTCTTTGTCTGCTGAATTTGAATATCTTGTAATTCCTTTTTCCCACCGGAAATAGCTTTTTCTAAAGCCGCTACTTCTTTTGCCCTCTCCTGCTTTTCAAAATCCAGAACAGACAAATGCTTCTCATGGGTTCCTTTCTGTTCCCATTCAATACCATGTCATGTCCCTTTTGCGACAAATGATCTACTGCGAGAACAGACGGAAACTTTGGCACAAGATAAAGAGAAGTTGTTATCTGATAATGAAAAATTGGAACAACAGCAGAAAAAGTTACAGCAGGAGATTGGGAAAATGTCTATTTCGAAGACTGTTATGGAGCGGAATATGGGTGAAAAGCAGATTAAAACGAAGAGGGGATTTGCAACGAAGAAAGAAGCGCTTCAATGGGAGAGGGAATTTCTCCAAAAGCAGTCCAAAGACATCAATATGAGCTTTTCTGCTTTTGTAGACATATATAGCTCTTTTGGAAAAGCAGGCTCAGGAGCTTAAAATGGAAGGCAGCGGTGAGACAGCCAGGGCGGTGGAGAAGATTCAGTCCTTTTCAGAGGCTGAGGCTCTGTCTGCCGATGTGGTAAAGGCACTGGTGAAAGAGGTAAGGATAACGGATCGGGAGCATATGGAGATATTGTGGAATTTTAAGGATGAGGTTATGGAGTTTATACAGGGGTAGGCTGAGAGCCGGTTGGAGAGATCTGACCGGTTCTTTTTTGTCGCACAGCCACATCAGGTGGCTCCCTGAGTAGTGGGAGCCTCTGAAGGGGTAGTGGCTTTGATTGCGTAGACCGCAACTCCGGCACAGCATAATGCTATGGCAGTGACGGCTGCAGGCCATCCCTGAAGGGTGACATTAAGATGGGTGTTCTTAATGATGCTAGGGAAAGCGTCTACTACTTCGATGAGTTTGTTTTCCATAGGGGTACCTCCTTTGGTGGTGTTAGTTGATTGATTGTGATTATATAATAACGCAGAAAAAACATGGCGTATAGAAAGTAAGAAATATAATTTCACAGCCCCTTTATATCACGATAATTACGTGATATAATGTCAAAAATAAATAGTTTACAGCCCCAAAAAGGGGACGCGAGAAGAAAGAAAGGCGGCAATGGAGAAAATTAATATATATGTCCCGGATAATGTAGGGCGGATCTTAGAGAATGATGCCAGCCTATTCGAGATATTTAAAAGAGATGGACGTACTGTAAATAAGAACCGATTCCTATCCATGTTGATTACAGGCTTTTATGGGCAGTATGTAAAGGAGTACAAGCAGAAGTATGATGCAGTAAAGACAGAAATGGTTGGTGTTATAAAGTCAGCTGAAAAGCGTGATATCCTAGCAGATAGCATTTTGAAAAATGTAATCTTGCCTGAGGTTCCTACCAGAAAAGGGAAAAACCCAAAGCGCTTATCTCTGAAACCAACCAAGGATACTGAAAGTCTGATTATTAAGATCATGACTGATCTGGGGGATTCAGATTACATATCACAGTACTTTTGTCGATTGCTAATGAGCTATTGCGACAAGCCACTGAATGAACGTGAGCAGATCATATTCCGTGACAATTACGAGTTGTTGGATGAAGCTTGTAAAAGCAATAGACCGGTAGCTTTCACGACGATATGGAATAAGAGCGTGGTGCATGAAGTGATTCCGTATCGTGTGGTAGTAGGTCAGGGAGAGATGTTTAATTATCTAATCTGTGCTGAGACTGATGACAGGAGTGGTGAACAGGTGGCAAAGAGCTATAGGCTTAACAGGATTACTAATCTTAATCGTAGCAATCGAATGGGAACGATATCCGACGATGTTAAAAGGCACTTGGACATGATGCTGCATTATGGACCGCAGTTTGCTATCAATGATGATGAGGAGTCTTGCGTAAGATTAACCGATTACGGGGAAAAATCATTCAGCAGGATTTATTATGGAAGACCTTGTGTTGATCATGTAGAGAACCGTGAAGACGGACATTATTACTACTTCAAGGGCTCTAAAGATCAGATATTCTTTTACTTTAGAAGATTCGGATATGATGATGCAGAGGTGATTGCTCCGGAATCACTGAGACAGAAGATGATTAGTTTTCATAGGGACGCGTTGAGCGTGTACCAGCAAGATTAGGGGGATCTGAGTTATGAATAATGATTACTACGAAAGTATAAAGGAAGAAACCTTGTCGAAAATAAAATCAATGCGATTTAAGAGGGCACCAAGGCCAGAGGTGGTATCTTACGATTTGAATACTGCAAAAAGGCTCTTTGTGTATGAAGACGAGGGGTATAGTTCGTATAAGTTCCTTATAGAACAGGTGAATGAAGAGTCTGTTGCTGTTGTGAGACGTGTAATACGTGATAATCTCAAAGAGCGCGATATAGAAGTAGAACTTGTCCAAATTAGTACACAAGTAATACAGCACAACGGAAAAGATATGATTATACCAGCACCTTTTCTTTCATTTATTAAAAGTGATAATACCGGTAGAATTTTGTATATATTTAAAGAATTCGGCATGCAAAACACTCTGCCCACAAGTTATCTAAATGCAGCGACAAAAGGGTGTAAAGCAGATAATTATAAGATAGTTTCCTTGGTAGAAGGAAGAGCATCAATGGAGAACATTGGGTACCAAAATTTGAGTGAAGATGAAGCATCAGAAAAGACGCATTTGTACTCAATTAGACAGTTTTTTGAAGAGGTTTTTGATAGCGAAGAATATAAAAAATTCATTGAGGTTATACATGAGATAACAGCAAAAGCTAAAGAAGTCTTAGGGTATCGTGTTGTTAAAACACTTACTCCAAGTACGTTATTTAGTTATAAAAAGGCTGTTGAATATAAGATAAAGCATTTTGATTATAAGGATGCAGTATCGGCAGGAATCTCAGATGAACAAATGAAGGAAATGGAAAAGCAATTCTTTGATAAAGATTTTTACAAGGTTATGCTTGGAAATAAAAAGTTTGCTGTCAGTTTCCTTACAGCAGAATGGTTGTATGATTCGCTAGTAAAATCTGGAAAAATTGATTTCACTGCAGTCGCTATGGGGTATCTGAAATCAATGGAGCAGTTCTTGTATGATTTTGCATCATTATCTACCAACGAAAAAGATGGAAGAAATCGACGCATTTTTGCAGGCAGAAATGGTCTTATTGATCTTACTGATAACAACATTGTAAATAAAAAAGAAGATATTACTTTAGGTTGCTTGACTCAATTCTTTCAATTTCCTGGTAACAAGGATCTGCTAAGAATCGAAATTGATGATAATACTTATGAGTATATCAAGAATAAGCTTTATGATATAAAGGAACTTAGAAATGGATATTTCCACAAAGATAATATGGAAGAGTGGGATATCGTAGAGAAGGCCAGAGATAATGCATATGTTCTGTTTTATCTTTTCCTTGGGGCGTATGATGTCCATGACAAAGATGCGATAATCGGAATCCCAGATACAAATAACAGAAATGATTATTATAAGTTGTGTGAGTATGCTAATTACCATGAAACCGTCATATACTATTTGGACTATGGTAAGACTGATGAGAGGACTGGAGCATATTTTTCAGGAATAGATAAAGATATTTCGTTTAATGAGTTTGGAGATGCGGAGTATTCGGGAGTGTATTTCAGAAGAATGCCTGGAATTGATATGGAAAAATGCGAAGTAACAATAGGAGATGTAATTGATGGGAGGATGCGCCCAAAAGAGGCAGAAAAGTACACCGAAGAAGATCTGCCTAAAACAATAAAAATTGGAACGATGAATTTGACTCGTAAAGGTATGGAGATTTCAGGTCCAGAGAGAGCTTTGTATGTTGAGGCGAAGTTTATAGAGCAAGAGGAAATAGCCAAACCGGATTTTTGAAAAAAATGTTTAGTCTACCCTTGACATAAGCTGATGAGTTCCATCATGCGGTAAATGATCAGTACCGGCGGATCGTGGATTATTTTAAACCCAGATTTTTACTGGGGCTTACTGCCACACCGGAGCGGATGGACGGCAGGAATATATATGAGATCTGCGATTATAATGTGCCTTATGAAATTTCTCTCAGGGAAGCGATCAACAAGGGGGTGTTGGTCCCGTTTCATTATTATGGTATCTACGACGAAACGGACTACTCCGGCTTGCATCGTGTAAAAGACCGGTATGATGAAAAGGAACTGACTGAGACTTATATCAGAAATCCGGGCCGGTATGATCTGATCTACCGGTATTACAGAAAATACGGTTCGCAAAGAGCGCTTGGATTCTGCTGTTCCAGGGTACATGCGGAGGAGATGGCAAAAGAATTCTGCCGGAGAGGTGTTGCTGCCGTTGCGGTCTACAGTAATGCCGATGGTGAATATTCCGAGGACAGGCAGGAGGCGGTCCGCAGGCTGAAGAATCAGGAGATACGTGTGATTTTCTCGGTGGATATGTTTAACGAAGGCGTGGATATTGCGTCGGTGGACATGGTGATGTTTTTGAGGCCGACAGAATCGCCGGTCGTCTTTCTGCAGCAGCTTGGCAGAGGATTGCGTATCAGCAAAGGGAAAACATTTCTGAATGTCCTGGATTTTATCGGAAATTACGAGAAGGCAGGGAGAGCGCCGCTGCTTCTAAGCGGAGAAAACAGCTTTTTCGGAAAAGTCGCTGGAGAAGGCGGCCGGATTGCATATCCGGATGACTGTATTGTAGATTTTGATATGAGGCTGATCGATCTGTTCGCTGAAATGAATAAGAAGTCTCTGCCTGTGAAACAACAGATCCGGAACGAATTTTACCGGGTAAAAGATCTGCTTGGGGGAAAAGTGCCGACCCGTATGGAACTGTTTTCCTATATGGATGACGATATTTATCAGTACTGTATGAAACATGCCAGAGAAAATCCTTTCCGCAGATATCTGGAATTTCTGAATGATCTGGATGAATTATCGGATGATGAGAGGGAAGTGTTTTCCGGAATCGGCAGGGAATTCCTTGCTTTGATCGAGACGACAGATATGCAGAAGGTTTATAAAATGCCCATCCTTTACAGCTTTTATAATCACGGAAATATCCGTATGGCAGTGACAGATGAGGAGATGTTGGAAAGCTGGAAGGAATTTTTCAATCATGGCACGAACTGGAAGGATTTCTCAGAAGGTATTTCTTATACGGATTATAAGGCCATGACGGATAAGCAGCATCTGAGTAAGGCTAAGAGCATGCCGGTCCGGTTTTTAAAATCTTCCGGTAAAGGGTTCTTTATCGATAAAGAAGGTTACGCGCTTGCAGTCAGACCGGATCTGGAACCGGTAATTCATAAGGCGGCGTTTAAAGCGCAGATGAAGGATATCCTGGAATACCGAACCATGGAATATTACCGCAGGAGATATGCCAGTGAGTAAGAAGCGGCGCAGCGAATTTGTTCAGGAACCGCTCACAGAAAAATGATTATCGAAGGGAGCACAAATGAGATTATTATTTAAACAAAGATTTTTTTCCTGGCTGGACAGTTACGACATTTATAATGAGAATGGCGATACAGTCTATGAGGTAAAGGGAGAATTGTCCTGGGGGCACTGTCTCAGGATATTTGATGCTGCGGGGCGGGAACTTGGAATGGTGAAAGAACGTGTGCTTACTTTCCTTCCGAAGTTTGAAGTGTATGAGGGGGATCGTCTGATCGGTTCTGTCTGCAAAGAGCTTTCATTTTTTACGCCGCGCTACGACATTGATTTTAATGGATGGCATATTGAGGGAAGCTGGTTGGAATGGGATTATACGATTACAGATGCAGCGGGAAATGACGTGGCGGTTATTTCAAAAGAACTATTCCACATGACAGATACTTATGTTCTGGATATTGTGAATGCAAAGGATGCATTACATGTGCTTATGTTTACCCTTGCGATTGATGCCGAAAAATGTTCCAGGCAGTAAAGGAGAGTCTGCAATGATAGAGGTAGAAGTGAAACTCCCGGTTTCAGAGCCTGACACCATCAAGTCTGAAATACTGAAAATGGGATTTAAAGAGATTGCTTTTATTCAGGAGCGAGATACATATTTTGATAATGCCGGCGGCAACATCAGAGCGAACGACGAGGCACTCCGGGTTCGTGAAACGAAAGATTATCTTACAGGAACGATCCGGGCGCAGATGAATTTTAAGGGCAGGAAACTGGATGACAGGACGATGACACGGAAAGAGTTGGAAACAGGTGTGGAGGACGGCGAAGTCTGCAGAGAGATTCTGCGGGCAGCAGGTTTCGCTCCGGCAGATCCCGAAGTGGTGAAGGAGAGGGTGATGCTTCAAAAGGAGCAGATGACGGCATGTCTGGATTCCGTGCACGGGCTTGGCGAATTTCTGGAACTTGAGATACTGGTTTCTGGTGAAGCGGAGAAAGGTGCGGCGCTTGCTCAGATAGAAGTTATTCTGAACAGATTGGGATACCAGATCTCCGATACAGTCAGAATATCTTATCTGTCCATGCTTCAGGGGAAAAGGAGAAGAGAATTGTCATGAGGGCGGAAGTTGTAACACTTACCAATATGTGTATGATTTATAACGATAAAGGTCAGGTACTGGTACAGGACAGGGTGGATGCAAAGTGGGGCGGCCTTACCTTTCCGGGAGGGCATGTTGAAAAAGGCGAATCCTTTGTGGATTCCGTGATCCGCGAGGTTTATGAAGAAACCGGACTTACGATAAGAAGTCCCAGAATCTGTGGTACAAAAGACTGGGAAAGAGAAGACGGATCAAGGTATCTGGTGCTCCTTTACAAAACTGATCAATTCAGCGGGAACCTTCGGGCATCGGAAGAAGGCGATGTCAGATGGATGACTCTGGAGGAGATGAAGCACGGGAATCTTGCGGAGGACATGCTGGATCTGTTAAAGGTATTTACAGAAGATGATGTGAGTGAGTTCCATTATGTGAGAGAAAACGGGGAATGGACGTATGTGCTGAAATAATATCCGAGACAGCGGTCACATAATATGTCAAATTCTGTCCCTCTGCCACAGCATAATCCATTCTTCACCATTCTCCTTAACAACTTCAAAACCAAGTTTTCGATACATTCTGGCAGCATAGTTCGCCTTTTGCACGGACAGGGAAATGCGCTTATATCCCTGCGATTGGAGAAATGACAGCATTTCCTGCATCAGACAGGTTCCGATTCCCAGACCGCGGTATTCCGGATACAGGGAGATTGCAAGAGAAGGTGTTGTATTATCGATATGTCCATAATCATTCATGATCCGAACCCATACTGCGCCGACGACCTTTCCGTCAGCTTCTGCCACCAGGGCATGATCATCTTTCCGAGTCCCGAACTGGTCAATATAGACCTGCATTTCGGGAGAAGAGGTAATGTCTCTGGATGGCGCTTTGGCGCCGGCCGGGATGAAGATAGCTTCATATAGGAAATCATTCAGCAGGAGATATTCCTGCACGTTCATTTTTCGTATTGTATATTTCATATATTTTCCCTTTGCGATCTATTGAAAATAATCTGCACTGCTTTTATATTGTATCATCTCTTTAATTTTTGCGACAGGGGGAATTATTCAGCCATGTCTTATTTAGCTGTGTAAGTTCGACTGTTCATATCTGCGTTGATTTTTAAAAGGATACCTTGCAGGTATCTGTACAGCAATTTGTAGCTAAATATCCGTTAATATGCTAAACTTAGAGCGCAAAGATAAAAACGCAACGCAGGGGCCTCTCTCCTGCCAGAGCCGGTAGGTAGCGTACTGAAATATTACGATCGGTTGCGATTTAGTCCGGCTGTGGCAGCTGTTGTAGAAGAGGCAGGGCGGAACCCGAAGCGGATGCAGCGGGAAGTGCACAAACAGGTACAGAGTACAGGAACAGGCACAAAGTCCCAACAGGCTTTAAAATTACGACCCCACAGCTTCACAGGCTGTTGCTGTCCATATAATACTGAAAAGCCCTTACGATATAATCACAGCTTCCTTCCCCATGTTTTGTATCAAAGACCCGTCTCAGATAATCGTTGGAATAGCAGTCAATGATCATCCGGCAGTAGCTGCCCTCGTTCCCGACCAGTACGGAAGGTGTATTTCCCCGGACATTGGCAATGATTTCTTTCACAAGGTCCTGAACGGGATCTGAGGAGACGTCTTCTCCTCTGCGCGACGCCAGTTTAAGAAACTTATCCTCCGTCCTCATTTCTTCCGGAACCTGGGCATACCAGTCATCCATGATTTCGGAGAAATGTTCCAGATTGTGTTTCATGGCTTCGGTATATTTTTCAATGCTGCCGAACTGCCGGATGGCAAGCTGTGCCACATGTTCTTCATCGTCTTTGATTTTCTGGATGAACATGTCGAAATTTTCGACGCTGCCCCAGTGCTCGATGACCGTCTCGGTCTGACTGGATTTGAAATCTTCCAGGGCGTTGATATAATCAGACAGGTCAAATTCTTTAAAGCTCATACACGGTTCTCCTTTCTCAAGCCGTTCGAGAAGGTGTATCAGCCTGTCGGTACGGTTCCGTTTTAACAGAAAAAGTTCTTTCTGTTTTTTGAAAGCGGCGATCCGGTCAAAATCCGGATCCTTTAAAATCTCATCGATCTCTTTCAGTTGAAATCCAAGCTCTTTAAAAAATAAAATCTGCTGCAGCGTCTGCAGTGCCTCGTCATCATACAGGCGGTAGCCGGACGGAGTGAGTTTGCTGGGCTTTAACAGCCCGATCTCATCATAGTACTGCAGCGTCCGCACACTGACGCCTGTGAGTCTGGCAACCTGGCTTATACTTTTCATCTCAAAGGCTCCTCTCAATAGAATAAAGGGACGAAAACAGGAGTGACCGGTCAGAGTCTGTTATGCTTCCCTGTAACTAAGCATACACTATCACGCTGCGTGAGAGTCAAGAGTGATAAAAATCCTGTTTACGCCTCCGCCCGACAGTGCTATAATGACAATACTGACAAAAACAGAATAATTTGTTTAAGGAGTTTTATTATGGAACTGACAACGATTCGGGAATTATTTAAAAACAGGGAGGCGTACCTGGATAAGAAGGTGACGGTTGGCGGTTGGATCCGCAGTATCCGCGACTCCAAGACATTCGGGTTTATCGTGCTGAATGACGGCTCTTATTTCCAGACTCTGCAGATCGTCTATCACGACAGGATGGAGAACTTTGCAGAAGTCTCAAAGCTGAACGTAGGCGCGGCTGTCATCGTCACCGGTACGCTTGTGGCGACGCCCCAGGCAAAGCAGCCGTTTGAGATCCAGGCGGACGAGGTGTGCGTGGAAGGAGCGTCCGCTCCGGATTATCCGCTGCAGAAGAAACGTCACAGTTTCGAATATCTCAGGACGATTTCCCATCTGCGTCCGAGAACGAATACATTCCAGGCAGTGTTCCGTGTGAGATCTCTGGCGGCATATGCGATTCATAAATTTTTCCAGGAGAGAGGATTTGTCTATGTGCATACTCCGCTGATCACCGGAAGTGACTGCGAGGGCGCGGGAGAGATGTTCCGCGTGACCACACTGGACATGGAGAATGTGCCGAAGAACGAGGACGGCACGGTAGATTACAGCAAAGATTTCTTCGGAAAAGAGACGAGCCTTACGGTGAGCGGACAGCTCAACGGCGAGACATACGCCCAGGCATTCCGGAGTATTTATACATTCGGACCGACTTTCCGGGCGGAGAATTCCAACACAACGAGGCATGCGGCGGAGTTCTGGATGATCGAGCCGGAGATCGCATTTGCTGATCTGGATGATGATATGGAACTGGCGGAGGCGATGCTCAAGTATGTGATCAGCTACGTTCTGGAGAATGCACCGGATGAGATGAATTTCTTCAATTCCTTTGTGGACAAGGGGCTGCTTGACAGGCTGAACAATGTGGTGAATTCTGATTTCGCCCGTGTGACATATACGGAAGCCATTGACATTCTTGCCAAAAACAATGACAGGTTTGAGTACAAGGTTTCCTGGGGATGTGATCTTCAGACCGAGCATGAGCGCTATCTGACGGAAGAGATCTACAAACGTCCGGTGTTCGTGACCGACTATCCGAAGGAGATCAAGGCATTCTACATGAAGCAGAATGACGACGGAAAGACCGTTGCAGCGGTGGACTGCCTTGTGCCGGGAATCGGCGAGATCATCGGCGGAAGCCAGAGGGAGGATGACTATGACAAGCTCCTTACCAGAATGAGAGAGCTGGGACTCAAAGAGGAAGACTACCAGTTCTATCTGGATCTGAGAAAATACGGATCAACAAGACACGCGGGATTCGGACTTGGATTTGAGCGCTGCGTGATGTATCTGACCGGAATGGCGAACATCCGCGACGTGATCCCGTTCCCTAGAACGGTGAACAACTGCGAGCTGTAACAGTGATCAAAAAGCGACCATCAGACAAAAGAAAAATGAGGAGCGGCACATCCTGTGTGCCGCCCTTTTGGCTTGCAGGGACATTGGAGCTGACAGGATATCAGCCCGTTTCAACGACGCAACTTATTTACAGAAATTGGCTGGCAGGACAGGCCGGGAGGGAAGTATGAAATTTATCCATATTGCGGACGTACATCTGGGGGCGGAGCCGGAAGCAGGCGCTGCGTTAAGGGGGAGACGCGGCCGGGAAATCTGGGATACATTTGAGCATGTGATCGATGTGTGCGAGGAACAGAACACGGATCTTCTGCTTATTGCAGGGGATCTCTTTCACAGGCAGCCTCTTTTGAAGGAGTTAAAAGAAGCGGACAGTATGTTTGCGACGCTGAACCACACGAAGGTTGTTCTGATTGCGGGAAATCATGATTATATCAGGAGTGACTCCTACTATCGGACATTCCGGTGGAGCCAAAATGTATTTCCGCTGTTGGAGGAGACGCCGGAGTACATGGAGTTCCCGGAGCTTGAAACAGCAGTTTACGGGCTCAGTTACCATCACCGGGAGATCACGGAACCGCTGTATGATGATCTGGAGCCGCTGGGAAAGCAGCCCTTTGAGATTCTGCTGGGGCACGGCGGGGATGAAAGGCATATTCCCATAGACCGCAGAAAGCTGGAGCGGTCGGGATTTGCATATGTGGCGATGGGGCATATCCATAAGCCGCAGGCACTGGTAAAAAACAGGATTATCTATGCGGGAGCCCTGGAACCGGTTGACAAAAATGATACCGGTCTTCACGGGTATGTGCAGGGGGAGATTACGGAGAAGGGGGTACGGACCCGCTGGATTCCCTGCGCGCGCAGATCTTACATTCATCTTGAGCTGACTGTGGATGAGACGGATACACAGAGAAGTGTCAGAAACAGGATTGGTCAGGAAATTAACAACTATGGAAATGATAATATTTACAAGATTGAGCTGAATGGCTGCCGGGATGCGGATATCAGCTTTGATACGGACTATCTGCTGCAGCAGGCGGCGGAATCGGGAAACGTGCTTGAGGTTCTGGACGGGTCCGTGCCCGCTTATGATTTTGAGCGGCTTTACAGGGAAAACAGGGACAATCTGCTTGGAAAATATATCGACAGGTTTCGGGGCTGCAATGAGGAAAGCGAAGAATATCAGGCCCTGTGCGAGGGTGTGGAGGTACTGCTTGCATGCCGGAGGGAAGGAGGCGGAGCATGGTAATTACAGAATTGTATCTGAAAAATTTCGGCAAGTTTTCCGAGCGCCGCTTCTATCTGCGGGACGGCGTCCAGGTGATCTGCGGGGAAAATGAGTTCGGCAAATCAACAATCCATGCGTTTATCCGTGCCATGCTCTTCGGGCTGGAAAGAGGCAGGGGAAAAGCGGCGGCGAAGGATGATTTTACCCGCTATGAGCCGTGGGACAATCCCGGCCAGTACGCGGGAGTGATGCGTTTTGTGTGCGGAGGAAGAAATTTCCGCCTTGAGAGAAGTTTTGACCGCTATACCAAACATGTATCCCTCGTGTGCGAGGATGACGGGGAGGAGCTTTCTGTGGAACAGGGAGATCTGGAGATGCTTCTGGGCGGGATCACTCCTTCCGGATTCGACAGCACGGTATCGGTACGGCAGTTTATGGCCATGCCGGGGCAGGGGCTTGCCGACAGCCTGAAAAATTATGCGGCGAACTATTATGAGACGGGAAGCGAGGAAATCGATCTGAGCAGCGCTCTTCAGATGCTCCGTGACCGGAGAAAAGATGCGGGAAGAAGACTGAAGGAAGCGCAGGCGCGCCGGGAAGAAAGGCGCAGAGGAATCGCCCAGGAGTGCCGCTACCTGGAACAGGATATGGCGGGGCTGCAGACGGAATTTGAGGAAAAGGCGGAAGAGCTTCGCGCTGCCCGGGAAGAGGCATATGGCACAGAACAGGAAGAAGCCCGTGGCACAGAACAGGAGGAAACTTCCGTCAGCCCGGACAGCATGGTGAAAGGCGGGATAGCGGGGATTCTGATCGGAATTGCGGGGACAGCATGGGGCACCCTGATCGGCGGACAGAACCTTTCGGGCTCTTCCCTGCCGTTCCTTTTCATCGCAGGAGTCATATTCCTGATCGGTGCAGGGCTTCTTGCCGCGGGGATCTCCGGGACTATCCGCAGGCGCAGAAAAACGCAGAACCATGCGGAAGAAGACGACGGGAAAAGCGCAGCGCGGCAGCCGGATTATGAAGCGCGGAAAGCGTCCGAAAACACAGACCATACGATCCAGAAACTTCAGTGGGAGATGGACCGGATTCAGGCGGAGTGGAAGGAGAAGGAGATCCGTCTGCAGAATCTGAGGGAGGATTATGAGGAGATGCCGGAGGATGAGACGGAGAAGGAGTGCGGGAAGAGAGTGCGCGCTCTGGAAATGGCGGAAGAGAATCTGCGGGAGGCGGCTGCATCACTTGGCAGCAGGACTTCCCGTCTGCTGGACAGGAGAGCCTCCGCAATATTTTCCGAACTGACCGGAGGAAAATATATTTCCATGAATGTAGGCGAGAAGATGGAAATCTCCGTGTGGGACGGCGTCCGGCGCATCCCCGCCGGGGCTCTGAGCAGAGGGACGATTGAGCAGATTTATTTTGCGATCCGTATGGCGGCCGCATCGATCCTGCAGGAGGAGCCCATGCCGGTGATTCTGGACGATACTTTTGCGTTTTATGATGATAAAAGACTGAAATCTGCGTTAAAATGGTTGAGCGGACAGGAAAGACAGGTTATAATATTATCTTGTCAAAAGAGGGAAGAAGAAATGTTGAAAAAATTCTGAGAACGGTTGAAAACCTGTCTCATTTGCAGGAAGGAAGAGATACATGAAGATAACACTGCCAAGAAAGGTGCTGATGATTATCAATAATCTTCAGCTCCACGGCTATGAGGCCTTTGCGGTCGGCGGCTGTGTCAGGGATTCTATCCTGGCGAGACGTCCGGAGGACTGGGATATTACGACTTCGGCCAAGCCCCAGGAGATCAAGAAACTGTTCCGCCGCACTGTGGATACGGGGATTCAGCACGGGACGGTCACGGTGCTTCTTGGAAAGGACAGCTATGAGGTGACTACGTATCGGGTTGACGGAGCCTACGAGGACAGCAGGCATCCGAAAGAGGTGAGGTTTACGAACCGGCTTGAGGAGGATCTGCGGCGCCGGGATTTTACAATCAATGCAATGGCGTACAACGATGAGGTAAGACTGGTGGATGTTTTCGGCGGCATGAAGGATCTGAACCACCATCTGATCCGCTGTGTGGGCGACCCGGAGGAGCGGTTTTCCGAGGATGCGCTCAGGATTCTGCGCGCGGTGCGCTTTTCTGCACAGCTGAATTTCCCCATTGAGAAGAATACTGCGGAGGCGGTGAAGAAGCTTGCTCCCACACTGAAGAACATCAGCGCCGAGAGGATTCAGGCGGAGCTTGTGAAACTGCTCGTCTCCCCGCATCCGGAACGGATTATGGATGCATATGAACTGGGAATCACGAAGGTGATCCTGCCGGAGTGGGATGCCATGGTAGGTGTGGAGCAGAATACACCGCACCACAAATATGATGTGGCGGAACACACGCTTCACGCCCTGAAAAATGTAAAACGGGACAAGATTCTGCGGCTGACGATGCTGTTCCATGATATGGGAAAACCTGCAGTGAGAACAACAG
This sequence comes from Lachnoclostridium sp. An169, assembly GCF_002160525.1. Classification (GTDB taxonomy): domain Bacteria; phylum Bacillota; class Clostridia; order Lachnospirales; family Lachnospiraceae; genus Mediterraneibacter; species Mediterraneibacter cottocaccae. Next base: position 136,606 of record NZ_NFKT01000007.1, on the reverse strand, counting down.
ACGAAGAAGGCAGGGATCATTTCAAGGGGCATGCCCTTGTCAGTGAGGAAATCGCCCGCCGGGTAATGCGCCGGCTGAAATTCGATAATGATACCGTTAAGACAGTGAGCAGGCTGGTGTGCTACCACGATTACCGGGTGGAGGCTACCCCGGCAAATGTGCGCCGCGCCATGAACCGGATCGGTGTGGACCTTTTCCCGTATTATCTGGCGGTACGGATGGCGGACGCCAAGGCGCAGAGCCCCTACCGGAGACGGGAGAAAATCGAAAATATTGTCGCCATGCGGGAGCTGTACCATGAGATCCTTATCAACGAGGAGTGTGTGACTCTGCGCCAGCTTGCTGTGGGCGGCAGAGAACTCATGGATATGGGAATGAAGCCGGGAAGGGAGATCGGAAGCATGCTGAGCGAACTTCTGGAATACGTGATCGACGACCCGGAGAGAAACCAGAAAGATATCCTGTGTGATTATGTGAGAAAAAAGCTCGCTTTATAAGCATACTCGGGCTGTCCTCTTCATAAATTAGAAAGAACCAGAATACGAGGAGACAGGGGGCAGCCATGAGAGAGTATGAACTGGAAGTGCTGGAGCGCTATGATGTCGAAGTAAAGAGCACCCGGAAGATAAGGGGTGCGTTTTTTTGCGATACAAATGAGGGGACGATGCTTCTGAAGGAGACCACGGTCTCACAGAAGCGCGCCCCCTTATTGTATCTTGTTTTAAGCCGCCTGGAGACTGAGGAACATATGAAAGTGGATACCCCGGTATTTACCAGAGACGGTGAACTTGTCAGTGCGGCCAGGGACGGGACCCGCTATATGATGAAGAAGTGGTACACGGGCAGAGAGTGCGACATAAAGCGGGAGTCCGAGATCCTGGAAGCGGCTCGGGCGCTTGCGATTCTTCATATTAAAATGCAGCGTCTGGAAGAAAAAGAAATTTTCACGGGAACCGGTATCGGGCAGCGGCGGTCCCCCCTGGAAGAGCTGGGGCGGCACAACCGTGAACTGAAAAAAGTGCGTTCGTTTATCAGAAACCGTGTGGGGAAAAATGAGTTCGAATATCTTTTCCTTGAGAGCTTTGAAAAAATGTTCGGACTGGCACAGCGGGTGGTGACGCGGATGGAAGATTCCGGCTGTCTGCGGCTTTACGAAAAAAGCGCGGCGGAGTGTACTCTTGCCCACGGTGATTACAATTATCACAATGTCCTGATGTGCAGGGACGGAGCGGCAGTGACGAATTTTGAGCATATGTGTGTGGACATCCGGGTGCATGATCTCTATTACTTCCTCCGGAAAGCAATGGAAAAACATCATTGGAAACAAAAACTTGGCGCGGAGATCATTGAGGCATATGAAAGTGTCAGACCGCTTGAGGAGTGCGAGCGGGAATATATCGGGCTGTACCTGGCGTATCCGGAGAAATTCTGGAAGACTGCCAGCAGCTATTACCATTCCAACAAGGCCTGGCTTCCGGAGAAGAACGTGGAAAAACTGCGCCTTGCTGTGCGGCAGGCAGAAGAAAAATACGAGTTCCTGGAGGAAGAGTTTTCTCTGGAGCTGCGGGGATGAAAGCGTCTGCATTATTTTGTCTGTCAGAGCTGCCGGCAGTCCGCGCCGGCGGCTGTTTCTGCCGATATTCTGTGCCGTACTGCCGGGGAGGATGGAAAGCAGTCTGCGGATCACGTAAAAACGTGTAAAAACGCCGAAAAATCTTGACAAAGGGATATGAAACCGGTATAACAATACATAAGGGTGAATTCCTGTGAACGGAGAGGCAGGAACCTTAAAAAGAAAATATTGTATCATGTGCAATAAAGGAGGAAATATCCATGAACAAGACAGAATTAGTAGCAGCAGTTGCAGAGAAAGCAGAGATTTCTAAGAAAGATTCCGAAAAAGCATTAAAGGCTTTTGTTGACGTTGTAACAGAGCAGCTGAAAGCAGGAGATAAAGTACAGCTTGTTGGATTTGGAACATTTGAAGTAAGTGAGAGAGCTGCAAGAGAAGGAAGAAATCCGCAGACAGGAAAGACAATGAAGATTGCAGCATGCAAGGCTCCGAAGTTTAAAGCAGGAAAAGCTTTAAAGGACGCAATCAACTAATCCGTCGGTTCAGAAAAAGGACAGATCCTAACCAGACCGGTTTGAAGAATGGACAGGCACTTACAATGGCAGTCATTGTAAGTGCCTTTATTGATAGGCAAAACCGGAACAGAAAAAGTAACAGGACAGGGGAGAAAAACTATGCGTTTGGACAAATTTTTAAAGGTATCCCGGTTGATCAAACGGCGCACTGTGGCGAACGAGGCGTGCGATGCGGGAAGAGTCACGGTCAACGGTAAAGTTGCCAAGGCGTCGGTGAATGTGAAGGCAGGAGATATCATTGAGATCCAGTTCGGCACGAGAAACGTGAAGGTGGAAGTGCTCCAGATACAGGAGACGACGAAAAAGGAAGACGCCAAAGAGATGTTCCGCTATCTTTGAGTCATAAGTCTGTACAACCCCTCATATAATAAAAAGCAGCAGAGAAAAGCTGCGGTGTGGAGAAAGGGGAGGACGTATGGAAGAGCAGAGGATCGCAAAGGCGCACAAACTGGTTGTAAATAACAGGAAAACAAGTATGGTGACAGGGGTGTTGGACGTCCTTTCCTTTGACCTGAATGAAATACTTCTGGAAACAGAGCAGGGGATGCTGATGGTGAAAGGAACGGATCTCCATGTCAACCGGCTCAGCGTTGAGAAGGGGGAGGTGGACCTGTCCGGAAATATAGACAGCATCGCTTATTCCAGTATATCCCAGACGGGAAAGCAGGGCGGCAGTTTTCTGGCTAAGCTGTTTAAATAGGCGGGAAGTGTTATGCTTGGAATCGAAGCAGAGGCAGCGGTATTTCTCTATGCCGGGCTGTCCGGCATGACCGTGATGTTCGGGTATGATATTCTGATCTGCCTGAGAAAAATAATCCCTCACGGCATGGCAGCGGTCAATGCGGAGGATCTGATTTTCTGGGCGGCAGCGAGTGTCTATCTTTTCGCAAAAATGTATGACACAACATATGGGGCTGTCAGGTGGTTCTTTATACTCGGTGTTGTATGCGGAGCTGCGTTGGGATATCTGGCAGGAACCCTGGGTAAAAAAATATCTGTAAAGTTCAAGAAAAAACTTGAAAAATTCAGGAAAAGCCGATAGAATGTTTTCTATAACAGGGAGCTGTAAACGGGGATTAATTAATAAGCAGGGTGGTTTTATATGAAGAACAAAAAGAAGGCGCCGGCGGCCGCAGGACGCTCCAGAAAGAGGCGCGCGGGGCTGGGACGTCATAAGAGAAGCGTGCTGATGATCTGTCTGGTTCTCGTATTCCTGACAGGCGTGGTGGCTGTGGACTCACTGACGCTTCAGGCGAAAAATGCGGAGTACAAGGCGCAGGAAGCGGAATTGAAAGAACAGCTCAGGGCCGAGGAAGAACGCTCTGAGGAAGTGGATGAGTTCAGGGAATATGTGAATACAGATGAATACACAAAGGAAATCGCAGAAGAGAAGCTCGGACTTGTAGATCCGAACGAGATTGTTTTCAAGCCTGCAAAGTAGATGCGGGTATATGATATGAGTACGAATGAAGACTCCAGGAGAAATTCTCCTGGAGTCTTCGTTTTTGAAGGGAAAAGGTGGTTTCGATGAATGAAGGACAGGCACTGCACAGCAGCCCCTATGTGGACCAGATCGACCGGTTCGCACAGTCCCTGCAGCAGCTCTCCCGGACATTTCTGGCCCTGGAGGAGAAAAAGCAGTCGTTTTCCACGGAGGAGATCGACGGAATGTTTGACCGCGTCAGAGAAAGAGTCTGCTCAAAATGTGAAAAGTGCGGGTGGTGCTGGGGCGAGAATTTTGTACATACCTATCAGATGGGATACGAGATACTTTCCGCGGTGGACCACTATGGGAATGAGCTTAATACGGAGACGAAGAGGAAACTGATGCAGCGCTGTATTATGGCGCCCAGGTTTCTCCGGGAGATGCTGGAGGGATTCCACGAGGCGCGGCAGAACATGATCTGGGTCAACCGGATGGCGAGGAGCCGGGAAGGCTGTGCGATACAGATGGATACTTTCGCGGAAATGATCCGGAATACGGCAAAGGAACTGGAGGACAGCATCTTCACGGACGAGCGTCTGGAAAAAAGAGTGGCGTCAGCCCTGAAGAAAAAGGGAATCCGGGTGCTGTACACGCATTTTTTCATGAACCGGGAAGGAAAGTATGAGGTTCATATTACTGCGCGTACCATACAGAATCAGAAGGTATCTGTAAAGGAGATGGTAAAGACGGTCTCCGCGGTGGTGGGGAGAAAGTTTGTCCCGGAGAGCGACAGCGCCCAGATGCTCGGCCCCCGCTATATGACAGTGGTTTGCCGGGAGGGACCGGCTTTCTATACCATGCAGGGCTCGGCGCGCATCGGCAAGGGATGCAGCCAGATATCGGGGGACAACTTCGCCATGATGGAAATGCCCGGGGGCAGACAGGGCGTAGCGCTCTCGGACGGCATGGGGTCCGGGGAGGAGGCGTGCAGAGAGAGCACTCTGGTGATTGAGCTTCTGGAAGAACTTCTGGAGGCCGGGTTCCCGGAAAAGACGGCGATCCAGATGATCAATACCACCCTGGTCATGGGGCGGGAAGAAATTCATTATTCTACTGTGGACATGAGCGTGTTTGACCTGTATACCGGCGAGTGCGAGATCATCAAGGCAGGGGCGTCATCTACCTTTATCCGGAAGAAGGACAGGGTGGAGCACTTAAGTTCCACGAGCCTTCCCATCGGCGTGATGAATTCCATAGAGATTGATTCCGTGAAGAGACAGCTGGAGGACGGGGATTTCGTTATTATGGTGACGGACGGCGTGCTGGACGCCCTTCCCGTGGGGGAGCAGGATGTTCTCCTGGAGACGATTATCCAGGGCAGTGCGATCACCAATCCCAAAGAACTCGCACACCACGTCCTGGAGCAGGTGCTCAACTGGACGGGGCGCGACCCGGAAGATGACATGACGGTCCTCGCCGTCGGGATCTGGGAGTGTTAAACTGCTTGCACTTTTGGCATGAATTGGGTATAGTTTACATATGATGAAAAAGATAGAAAAAAAGACAGAGGCATTGATCGGCAGATACAGAATGATTGAGAAAAATGATGTGGTAGTCGCAGGCGTATCGGGCGGAGCTGACTCGGTATGCCTGCTTTTTGTGCTCTGCGCTCTCCGGGAAAAGCTGGGGTTTCAGGTGCAGGTCTGCCATGTGAACCATCTGCTCCGGGGGAAAGATGCCGATGAAGATGAAAAATATGTAGAGAGAGTGTGCGCCGGTCTCGGGGTGCCATGCAGGGTTTTCCGCGAAGATGTGGAATTATTTGCCAGAAACGGGAAATACTCACTGGAGGAGGCGGGGCGGCTGGTCCGCAGGAGCGCATTTGAGACCATGTGCAGGGAAAACGGAGGTACGAAGATTGCCACTGCCCATCACAGGGATGACAATGCGGAGACAGTGCTTCTCAATATGGCACGGGGAACGGGGCTTAGAGGACTGTGCGGCATCCGTCCGGTATACGGGAAATGGATCCGCCCCCTGTTGTGCCTGACGAGGCAGGAGATCGAGGAAGGCCTTGCGGAAGAGGGGATTTCCTGGCGTACAGACACGACAAACGAGGAAGATGAATATACGAGAAACCGGATCCGGCACCGGATCCTTCCGGAACTGGAACGGCAGGTGAATGCCGGAACATCCAGGCATCTGGGAGAACTTGCGGAACAGGCCGGAGAGATCTGGGATTACATGCAGGAACAGACGGATGAGGCGTGGAAACTCTGTGTGAAGGAGCTCCCTGCCGTCAACCGGCTCTCCATAGAAGAAGAACCCTTCCGGACGCTGGCGCCGGCGCTTCAGAAAATGCTGATCCACCGGTGTATCTGCCGGGCAGCAGGCAGAGAGCGGGATATCGAATCCGTTCATGTAAACAAGGTGCTGGATCTTTTCTTACGGCAGACCGGGAGGAGGCTTGACCTGCCCGGACGGGTGCGCGCCCTGCGGACGTACGGCGCAGTAGAACTGCAGCGGATATCTGCGGATGCGGCGCGGGAAGAAGGTGGAAAGGCGGATGTTGATATTCCGGAAAGTGCCCGGACAGGGAATCCGCCGATGGGGGAGATCCCCCTGCAGATTCCGGGAGAGACGTATTTCCCGGAAACGGGCGAGCGGATTCTATGCCGTTTCGCGGAACAAGCAGATTACATTTCTGCAAAAGAGATCCCGCAAAAAAGCTACACGAAACTGATTGATTATGATATAATAAAATACAGTCTTTCTGCGAGAACGAGGCAGGCGGGAGACTATCTCACGGTGGACAGCCGCGGGAACCGCCAGAAACTGAAGTCGTATTTTATCAACGAAAAGGTGCCCCGCGAGGAAAGGGAGCATAAGCTTCTGATCGCAGACGGCAGACACATCGTCTGGATACCGGGGATGCGCATGAGCAGTGCATACCAGGTCAGAAAAGAGACAGGGAAAATTCTTGAGATAAAGATAACAAAGGAGAAGAACAATGGCAGAGACGATCAGGGTATTGATTCCGGAAGAAGAAGTGGATCAGAGGATCCGGGAGCTGGGAGAAAAGATCAGCAGAGATTATGAGGGAAAAGAGATCCACATGATCTGTGTCCTCAAGGGCGGCGTATTTTTCATGTGTGAGCTGGCAAAGAGGATCACGGTTCCGGTGTCGCTTGACTTTATGTGTGTGGGAAGCTACGGGAACGGGACGTCGTCCAGCGGCGTTGTCCGTATCGCGAAGGACCTCGATGAATCGATTGAGGACAAAGAGGTGCTCATTGTGGAGGATATTGTTGATTCCGGCAATACACTCTACTATCTCATCGACGTGCTTAAGAAGAGAAATCCGGCGAGCATCCGGCTGTGTACGCTGCTTGACAAGCCGGAGCGGCGCGTGAAGGATGTGAAGGCGGACTATCTGGGATTCGAGATTCCGGATGAGTTCGTGGTTGGGTATGGTCTGGACTATGCCCAGAAATACAGGAATCTTCCTTACATTGGCGTAGTGGAAGGACTGGAATAGGAAGGAGTCAGACAGCTTTGGACGATAACAGAAAATACAGAGGAGTGAGCGGCGCGACGATCTTTACGTTTATCCTGATCGTTGTCGTTGCACTCTGGATGGCGAGCCAGCTCCAGGTACACCGGCAGGAGATGGCGTATACAGATTTTGTGACGCAGGTGGAAAAAGAGAATGTAGCGGATGTTTATATTGAACAGAGCAGCGCGGTGCCCACAGGTACGGTAACCTTTGTGCTTAAGGACGCGGGAACGGCGCGCTCGGTCAATGTCTCCGACGTCAATGAAGTGAAAGATCTTCTGGATGAGAACCAGATTGATTATGCGATGTCGGCAGTGCAGGGAGAGTCGCTGATCACGGTGATCCTGATCCCGCTGCTGATCACTCTGGCAGGCGTGTTCCTGATCTTTTTCCTGATGAACCGTCAGGGAGGCGGAGCCAACGCCAAGGCCATGAATTTCGGCAAGAGCCGGGCGAGAATGACGACCCAGAACGAGATCAAGGTTACGTTTGCCGATGTGGCAGGACTGAAAGAGGAAAAGGAGGAGCTGGAGGAGATCGTGGATTTCCTGAAAGCTCCGAAGAAATATATCCAGGTCGGGGCCAGGATCCCGAAGGGCGTGCTGCTGGAGGGACCTCCGGGAACCGGTAAGACCCTGCTGGCAAAAGCAGTGGCAGGAGAGGCCGGCGTGCCGTTTTTCAGTATCTCGGGTTCGGACTTTGTGGAAATGTTTGTCGGCGTGGGTGCTTCCCGTGTGCGCGATCTGTTCCAGGATGCCAAGAAAAATGCGCCCTGTATCGTGTTTATCGATGAGATCGATGCGGTGGCAAGACGGCGCGGCAGCGGCCTGGGCGGAGGACACGACGAGAGGGAGCAGACGCTCAACCAGCTCCTTGTGGAGATGGACGGCTTTGGCGTCAATGAAGGAATCATTGTAATGGCAGCTACGAACCGTAAGGATATTCTGGATCCGGCTATCTTAAGACCGGGCAGATTTGACCGGAACGTGATCGTGGGACGCCCGGATGTGGGCGGACGGGAAGAGATCCTGAGAGTACATGCCAGGAACAAGCCGTTGGGCGAGGATGTGGATCTGAAGCAGATCGCCCAGACTACGGCAGGATTTACCGGTGCTGATCTTGAGAATCTGTTAAATGAGGCGGCGATTCTTGCGGCAAAGGACAACCGTGTCTTTATTCAGCAGCAGGATATCCGCCATGCATTTGTAAAGGTGGGCATCGGTCCGGAGAAGAAGAGCCGGATCGTGTCTGATAAGGAACGGCGCATCACAGCCTATCACGAGGCGGGGCATGCGATCCTGTTCCATGTCCTCCCGGATGTGGGACCGGTGTACAGCGTGTCAATCATTCCGACCGGCGGAGCGGGCGGTTATACGATGCCGCTTCCGGAACGGGACGACATGTTCAATACAAAGGGACATATGCTTCAGGAGATTACCGTGGCTCTGGGCGGACGTGTCGCTGAGGAGGAGATCTTTGACGATATCACGACGGGAGCTTCCCAGGATATCAAACAGGCGACGGCGATTGCAAAGTCCATGATAACGAAGTTCGGTATGTCAGAACGCCTGGGACTGATCAATTACGACAATGACAGCGACGAGGTGTTTATCGGCCGTGACTTCGGCCACACATCCAGAGGTTACGGAGAGAAAGTGGCGGGAACTATTGATGAAGAAGTGAAGCGGATTATCGATGAGTGTTATCTGAAAGCCCGTGCGATCATCCAGGAACATCATGCGGTTCTGGAAGCATGTGCGCAGCTTCTTCTGGAAAAAGAAAAGATTACAAGAAGTGAATTTGAGGCACTGTTCGAGAGCGATGGAGCGGAGGCTGTATAAGCGTCCGCTCCTCATGACGTTTAGCCGGATTCGGTTTTAACTTTAGTAAGGAGGCTTGGTAGTATGAATAGGGATGCACTGTTCTGTGACGGTACGCAGGATTATGTGATTCCGGCAGAACCAAAAGTAAATGAGAAGATGGTGCTTCGGTTCCGTACCGCTCACAATGACGTGGAGGAAGTAAATGTTCTCACCGGAGGGCGCAGCTATTCCATGTGGAAGACCCGGTCCACCGACGAGTTTGATTTCTATGAGATTGAATGTCAGCTTGGGACGGAACCTTTCCGCTATTCGTTTGAAATCAAGAGCGGAGACCAGCTCTGGTATTTCAACCGGTACGGCGTTTCAGACCATGTTGAGGATTTTTATCAGTTTATTGTTGTGCCCGGCTTTTCCACTCCCGAGTGGGCGAAGGGCGCGGTTATGTACCAGATTTTTGTAGACCGGTTCTATAACGGGGATCCGACCAATGATGTGGTGGATAATGAGTACATTTATATCGGGGCGCCCAGCGCAAAGATAAAAGACTGGAACCAGCCGCCGGCAGCGCTCGATATCCGGAATTTCTACGGAGGCGATCTGCAGGGGGTTATGGATAAGCTGGATTACCTTCAGGATCTTGGCGTTGAGGTGATCTATTTCAACCCGCTGTTTGTCTCACCGTCCAATCACAAATATGATACACAGGATTATGACTACATTGATCCTCATTACGGGAAGATTGTGGCGGACGGCGGCGAGCCTCTGCCGGAGGGGACGCAGGACAACATCAATGCCACCAAATATCAGATGCGAACCGGGGACATCAGAAACCTGGAAGCCAGCAATGAGCTCTTTGCCCGCCTTGTGGAGGAGATGCACAGGAGAGGGATGAAAGTGATTATTGACGGCGTGTTCAACCACTGCGGTTCCTTTAATAAATGGATGGACCGCGAGCGGATCTATGAGCAGCAGCCGGAATACCCGAAGGGAGCGTACGTGAGCGCACAGAGCCCGTACCGTGACTTTTTCCATTTCTATGATAACCGGGACGAGGCGTGGCCGTACAACGGCAGCTATGACGGCTGGTGGGGACACGACACGCTTCCGAAGCTGGCTTATGAGGATTCACCGGAACTTGAGCAATATATTATGGATATTGGAAAGAAATGGGTTTCTCCGCCCTATAATGTGGACGGATGGCGCCTGGATGTGGCGGCTGATCTGGGCTGCAGCAATGAATATAACCATATGTTCTGGAAGCGGTTCCGCCGGGAAGTGAAGAAGGCCAATCCGAATGCACTGATTCTGGCGGAACATTATGGAGATCCTGTGGAGTGGCTCCAGGGAGATGAGTGGGACAGTGTGATGAACTACGATGCATTTATGGAGCCGCTGACCTGGTTCCTGACGGGAATGGAGAAGCACAGCGATGAGCGCAGGACGGATCTGTGGGGCAATCCGGACAACTTTGTGGGCGCCATGCGGCATTTCATGGCGAGCATGCTTACCCCGTCCCTGCAGGTGGCGATGAACCAGCTTTCCAACCACGATCATTCCCGGTTCCTGACCCGGACGAACCATATCGTCGGGCGCGCGGAGCATGTGGGCGTGAAAGCTGCGGAAGAGGGCGTAAACCATGCGGTCATGCGCGAGGCGGTGACGGTACAGATGACATGGGTAGGAGCACCGACCATCTACTACGGCGATGAAGTGGGAATGGTCGGGTTTACCGATCCGGATAACCGGCGGACCTATCCGTGGGGAAATGAGGATAAGGAACTGCTTGAGTTCCACAAAGAGATGATCCGCATACACAAGACGGAGAAACCTCTGAGAAAAGGATCCATCAAGCTTCTGTGCGCGGAAACAAATCTTCTGTCTTACGGCAGATTTCAGGGGGAGGAACAGATTGTTGTGGTGCTGAATAACAGCAAGGAACTGCGGGAAGTGACAGTCCCGGTCTGGCTGTGCGGCGTACCGATGAACGGCAGGATGAAGCGGCTGATCTATTCCTATGAACAGGGATATACGACGGCATATGACGAGTACATTGTAGAGAACGGCGAGCTGGTCCTCAATATGGGAAGACATTCGGCGATTGTGCTCAAACCCATTGAGCCGACATGGAAAATATGACAGCGGCATTCCTTTCTGCTGTAAAAGAACAGAAAGGCGGAGAAGAAAATGACAAAAAAAATAGCGGTTATAAATGACCTGTCAGGATTCGGCAGGTGTTCCCTTGTGGCTGCAATCTCAGTGATATCGGCGATGGGCGTGCAGCCCTGTCCCCTGCCGACCGCGATCCTCTCGGCGCAGACGGGGTATCCGAGCTATTTTTATGACAATTATACAGAACGGATGGAAGAGATACGCAGAGAGTGGAAAAAGATGGAGCCGCATTTTGACGGAATCTATACGGGATTCATGGCCGACCGGAAGCAGATCGGGCAGACGGAGAAGGTGCTGGATACATTCTGCGGAAAAAAGACCTTCCTTCTGGTGGATCCGATCTTGGGAGACGAGGGCAGGCGTTTCGGAATGTGTACGCCGGAGTTCCTCTCTGCCATGCGGGAGCTTGTATTCCGCGCTGATATCATTACGCCGAATCTGACGGAGCTGTGTTTGCTGACGGATACGGATTACCGTCTGATCAATCAGATGACAGATGAGAAACACATGCTCACCATTGTGGAACAGATGGCGAAAAATGTCATGGCAAAAGGTCCTTCGGAGATCGTTGTCACCGGAGTCCGCTATCGGGATGCCGGGGATGGGGAAGAAAAGATCGGAAATCTTGCGGTGAAGAAAAACAAGACCACATTTTCGGCGTTTTCCTTTGTAGGAGAAAGCTTTTCCGGCACAGGGGATCTTTTTGCTTCGGTGATTGCGGGTGCGAAAGCCAGAGGGGATTCCCTTGAGGCGTCCATCGATCTGGCGGGGAGAATGATTGAACAGGCGATGAGAGACTCGGCGGCGGAGAATGTGCCGAGAAATGAAGGCGTGGAATATGAGAAATATCTGTGGATGCTGACCGGGAAAGAGAGAAACAGCTGACAAAATCCAACAAATTTTGTTATTGATGCTTGCCCCCGAGTGAAAAGTATAGTACCATAAGGACTTAAAGGAGTGATATTAATATGTGGTACTGGATTGCAATGATCCTGCTGATCGCCGGGAGCCTGGCTCTTCTTGCAGGATCTTATATCAGGATAAAAAAGGGAGATTCTGAGGTGCCCGGAAAACGGGCATCAAGGCGCAGGGCGAGAGACTACGACGAAGAAGATGAGTATGACTACGACGAACCGGACGATGAGGACTATGACAGGCCGGCGGGCAGGAAAAAACGACAGGCGCCTGCCAGATCGGCAGAGAGGCCGCGCCCGGCAGAGTCACGCAGCCCGAAAAAGAGGAAACGTCAGTGGAAGATTATTCTCGAAGATATTGACAGCTGGGAGAAGTACAGTTTCATTTTCTATGACACTGTCGGTATCGGAAGAGGGAAAGACGGAAGCATGTATGAAAAGTATCTTCCGCTTGTGAATGACGGGCGTGTGTCGAAACAGCACTGTGTGATTGCAAGCAGAGGCGATAAACTGTATCTGCGGGATCAGAATTCGAGAAACGGCACGTATCTGAACGGAGAGCGGGTCTATGATCCTATTGTGATACAGAAGGATGATATTATCGGTGTGGGCGGCACAAGGCTCGAAATTCAGAGGATTATGCGGGAGAGCGATCAATAGAATACAGCAGCGTTAAGACAGCCGGAATTCCCGGAAGGGAATGTCCGGCTGCCGCTGTTTTTCCGGATATCTGTGCTTCTCCGGCTGCCGCTGTTTTACCGGCGCAGGTCCGGATGCGCGGATACGGGCGGATTCACGCCGGCCGCGAAAATGCATATATTACAGTATATAACGTGGGTCTGGGAGTGAGACAGTATGAATCAGAAACTGCCCTATTACATGGCGTATCCGATGCCGCTGGCATTTGATGAGGACAAAACGGAGAGGATGGATTTTGAGTACTTAAAGAGCATGTATCCGGAGGTTCCGAAAAAGATTCTGCCCTATGTGGAGGAGGAATGCGACCGTATGGAACATGCAGGCAGCATGATCTATGACGAGTACCCGGATAAGCTGCAGCTCCGGCTGATGCGCGGGAGGATCTGCAGGAATGTGAGAAAGCAGGAAAAAGGGATTACCGCAGCGGCAAAGGCAGAAGACAGCTGGCTTGAGGACCTGGTGGAAGTCATGCTGTATCAGGAGCTGTATAAACGGCGCTGCGACCACCGGCGCAGGTGCAGAAGGATTTACTGAAGGAAATGGGGTTTCGTGAAAGAAGATTTCATGTTATACTATTCTGGAAAGCGGACGGAAAGTTCCGCTTTTCAATGAGCAGAGATCAGCCTGAACAGAAAAGGACTTAAATACATATGAAAAATAATCTTATTTTTATCGGCATGCCCGCCGTGGGGAAGAGTACGGTAGGCGTTGTCGTGGCAAAACGCCTGGGAATGCGGTTTATTGATACGGACCTGGTGATCCAGGAGCAGGAGAAGAAGCTGCTCCGGGAGATTATCGCGGATGTGGGAAGCGACGGATTCCTGGAAATTGAAAACCGGGTCAATGCGGGGATACAGGCGGAAAATTCTGTCATATCGCCGGGCGGAAGCGCCATTTACGGTGCAGAGGCCATGAAACATTTTAAAGAGATCGGAACTGTGGTATATTTGAAAGCTTCTTATCAAACAATAAAAAGGCGAATCCGCAGTCCGAAAAAGAGAGGAGTCGTCCTCAGAGATGGACAGACTCTGCGGGATCTGTATAACGAACGCATTCCGTATTTCGAAAAGTATGCGGATATTACGGTGTGCGAGGACGGATGCCGGATTGAAGAGACGATCGAGAATGTGATAAGCGCGGTCGAGGAGTATCGGAAAAACCGCCATTAGCGTACAGATGGCAAAAAAGAATTTTACAAATCCTGTTTTTGTGGTATAATATGCCCGGACATAGTGAGAATTTACCGGATAATAAAATCGGGGTCGAGGTGCAAAATGGAGCAATATATAATTAAGGGCGGAAATCCGCTTGTAGGGGAAGTGGAGATCGGCGGAGCCAAGAATGCGGCACTTGCCATTCTGGCAGCGGCGATTATGACGGACGAGACGGTTCTGGTGGAGAACCTGCCGGACGTCAACGACGTCAATGTGATGCTTGAGGCGATCAGCGGGATCGGAGCCATGGTGCAGCGCATTGACAGGCATACAGCGAAGATCAACGGGAGTACGATCGGAGACTTTAACATTGAGTATGATTATATTAAAAAGATCAGAGCGTCTTACTATCTTCTGGGCGCCCTGCTCGGCAAATACAGGCGCGCGGAGGTAGCGCTTCCGGGAGGATGCAATATCGGCAGCAGGCCGATCGACCAGCATCTCAAAGGATTCCGGGCGCTCGGTGCGGATGTGGATATCGAGCATGGGAAGATTGTCGCAGAAGCGGAGAATCTCCATGGGACGCACATCTATTTTGATGTGGTGAGCGTAGGAGCTACGATTAACGTTATGATGGCGGCGGCCATGGCAGACAGCCTCACCATTATGGAAAATGTTGCGAAGGAGCCGCATGTCGTGGATGTGGCGAACTTCCTTAACAGCATGGGCGCGAATATCAGAGGTGCGGGAACGGATGTGATCCGCATCCGCGGCGTGAAGAAGTTCCACAAGACGGAATATTCCATCATTCCGGATCAGATCGAGGCGGGAACGTTTATGTTCGCTGCCGCGGCGACGAAAGGCGATGTTACGGTGCTCAATGTGATTCCGAAGCATCTGGACGCCACGATTTCCAAGCTGATCGATATGGGATGCGAGGTGGAGGAGTTTGATGATGCGGTTCGCGTGGTGGCGAAAGGGCGGCTGAGAAGCACACAGGTGAAGACCCTTCCCTACCCGGGATATCCTACGGATATGCAGCCGCAGATCGGCGTGACACTCGCTCTGGCAAAAGGAACCAGCACGATTACGGAGAGTATTTTCGAGAATCGTTTCAAATATCTGGGCGAACTTGCCCGCATGGGCGCGGTGACGAAGGTGGAAGGAAATTCAGCTACCATCGAAGGCGTTGAGAAGTTCTCGGGAGCTCGTGTGAGCGCTCCGGATCTTCGCGCAGGAGCAGCACTCTGTATTGCGGGACTGGCAGCAGAGGGAATAACGATTGTGGATGATATCGTGTATATCCAGCGTGGTTATGAGCGCTTTGAGGAGAAACTGAGAAGCCTCGGAGGCATGATCGAGAAAGTATCCAGTGAGAAAGAGATACAGAAGTTCAAACTGAAAGTCGGCTGAAGTTAAGAGGAAAATATAAACTGCGCCGGCAGTCACAGAACAACGGATGATGTGACTGCCGGCGCAGTTTTTTTGGTGCCCGTTGGGGGCGTGGGTTATTCTTTTACAGATACTTCTTCAGTGCATCCACTTTATCCAGTTTCTCCCACGGAAGATCCAGATCATGACGGCCGAAATGTCCGTAAGCTGCTGTCTGTTTGTAGATCGGTCTTCTCAGGTCAAGCATCCGGATGATTCCTGCCGGACGGAGGTCGAAGTTCTCGCGGATGATCTCCACCAGTTTAGTGTCGGAAACTTTTCCGGTTCCGAATGTCTCAACGGAGATCGAAGTCGGCTGTGCTACGCCGATAGCATAGGAAAGCTGGATCTCACATTTCTTTGCAAGACCTGCGGCAACGATGTTCTTTGCTGCATAGCGGGCAGCGTAAGCCGCGGAACGGTCAACTTTTGTGCAGTCTTTGCCGGAAAATGCGCCGCCGCCGTGGCGAGCCATTCCTCCGTATGTGTCTACGATGATCTTGCGGCCGGTCAGTCCGCTGTCGCCGTGAGGTCCGCCGATGACGAATCTGCCTGTCGGGTTGATGAAGAATTTTGTTTCATCATCCACCATCTCTGCCGGGAGAATCTCATCGAATACATATTTTTTGATATCTTCATGGATCTGTTCCTGTGTTACTTCCGGATCGTGCTGGGTGGAGAGAACAACCGCATCCAGGCGCTTTGGGGTGCCGTCTTCATTATACTCTACCGTAACCTGTGTTTTGCCGTCGGGACGAAGGTAAGGAAGCGTTCCGTCCTTTCTGACTTTGGTAAGCTGGCGGGCGAGCTTGTGAGCCATGGCGATGGGATAGGGCATATACTCTTCGGTCTCATCGGAAGCGTATCCGAACATCATTCCCTGATCTCCGGCGCCGATTGCTTCAATGTCATCCTCTGACATGGTATGCTCTTTTGCCTCCAGAGCCTTGTCAACGCCCAGGGCAATGTCTGCCGACTGTTCGTCAATAGTGGTGATCACACCGCATGTGTCAGCGTCAAAGCCGTATTTTCCGCGTGTGTATCCGATCTCGCGGACGGTATCGCGCACGATTTTCGGGATGTCTACATAAGCTTTGGTAGTGATCTCACCCATAACCATAACCATTCCGGTTGTACAGCATGTCTCACATGCAACACGGCTCATTGGATCCTGCTCCATAAGAGCGTCCAGGATCGCGTCGGAAATCTGGTCGCACATTTTGTCCGGATGGCCTTCGGTTACTGACTCTGAGGTAAATAAAATTTTTTCCATAGGAATCTCCTTTCTTCACTTTCTCTTCTGAGGCTGCTTTCAGTATACCTTTGGTAAAAATGAAAACAGCCCGCGAAAGCGGACTGTCAATCTATCGTAACAATCCTCTTATTGTTCGAATTACTCGCTCAGGTTGGCACCTTCCTGAAAGGGGTTGCCGCAGCTTCACAGATCCTTTGTATCTCCACTGCTCTGAATAAGAGAAAGTTTCCATTATTAATTTGTATTAGTTCCAGTAAAGACTCTACAACGGATAGAGAAAAATGTCAAGAGTGTAATCATAAAATCTGTATAAACAAACCCCGCATAAGGTTGACGCAACGCAGAAATATTTGTAAAATATTCTGAAACGGAAAGGAGCTGCAATAATGAATGAAGCTTAGAACAAAACTGATCATTGTATTTCTGGCGGCGATTATCCTGTCAACGATCTTCACAAGTGCGGCGATGCACATGCTCGCTCCCCAGAAAGCGAGCGAGATGCAGCAGCTGTCGCTGATTGTTGTATTTATCACGACGGCGATCCTGACATGGTGGATATACAGGACGATCTCGGTGCCACTGGCGAAGCTTCAGAAAGCAGCCAGAAATATCAAGGAAGGCAATCTGGATTTCGAGATCAGGCAGGATACGGACGATGAGATCGGGCAGCTCTGCCAGGATTTTGAGGAGATGCGTCTGAGGCTGAAGGCAAACGCGGAGGAGAAGGTGGCGTTTGACCGGGAAAACAAGGAACTTATCAGTAATATTTCCCATGATCTGAAGACGCCTATCACTGCGATCAAGGGCTATGTGGAAGGAATCATGGACGGAGTGGCGGATACGCCGGAAAAGATGGACAGATACATCCGTACCATTTATAATAAAGCTAATGAGATGGATCTTCTCATCAACGAGCTGACACTGTATTCCAAGATCGACACGAACAGAATCCCGTACAATTTTACGACTATTTCCGCAAAGGAATATTTTGCGGACTGCGCGGAGGACCTTCATATGGAGCTGGAGGCGAAGAATGTTGAGTTTACCTACCGCAATTTTATGGAAGAGGACTGTAAGGTGATCGTGGATCCGGAGCAGCTCCGAAGAGTTATCAATAACATTGTATCCAACTCGCTGAAATATATGGACAAACGGCAGGCGAAGATTACAATGGACCTGAAGGATGTGGGTGATTTTATCCAGGTAGAACTGGGCGATAATGGAAAGGGAATCGCGGCAAAGGATCTGCCTTTCATTTTTGACCGTTTCTACCGGACGGACGCTTCCCGGAATTCTTCCAAGGGAGGAAGCGGAATCGGGCTTTCCATCGTCAAGAAGATCGTGGAGGAGCACGGCGGCAATATCTGGGCCACCAGTGAAGAGGGTGTCGGGACGACAATGTATTTTGTAATCAGAAAATATCAGGAGGTACCCATTGATGAGTAAGCGTATTTTGATTGTTGAAGATGAAGAAAGTATTGCAGATCTTGAGAAAGATTATCTGGAGCTGAGCGGTTTTGAAGTGGAAGTCGCAAATGACGGCGAGACCGGGCTTGAGAAAGGGCTTCAGGAAGATTTCGACCTGATCATTCTTGATCTGATGCTGCCGGGGGTGGACGGATTTGAGATCTGCCGCCAGATCCGGGGACAGAAGAATACTCCGATTATCATGGTTTCCGCGAAGAAGGATGATATTGACAAGATCCGTGGGCTGGGACTCGGCGCGGATGATTATATGACAAAGCCTTTCAGCCCGAGCGAGCTCGTTGCCCGTGTGAAGGCACATCTGGCAAGATATGACCGCCTGATCGGCAGCAGCGCGGAGGTCAATGAGGTGATTGAGATCCGCGGGCTCAAGATTGATAAGACGGCGCGCCGTGTCTGGGTGAACGGAGAGGAACGGTCGTTTACGACGAAGGAATTCGATCTGCTGGCATTTCTCGCCAGCCATCCGAACCACGTTTATACGAAAGAACAGCTTTTCCGTGAGATCTGGGATATGGAATCCATCGGGGATATCGCCACGGTTACGGTGCATATCAAGAAGATCCGGGAGAAGATCGAGTACGATACGTCCCATCCGCAGTACATTGAGACGATCTGGGGTGTGGGATACCGGTTTAAGGTATAAGAAGAAAAAAGACTGCCGCGCAGTATCTGATGAACACCATCTTCCGGTGAGAACCGGAAAGAGATCAGAACTGCCGGCAGTCTTTTTTGTGTTTCTGAGGTATTTGAGATTTTTAAGATTTTTAAGATTTTTATTCCGGAGGTGTAACAGTCCGGCTTTGTAAAATGTTATATTATTGAAAGAAGAATCAACGGAGCAGGAATCAGCGCAGGACGCAGAAAAAAAGCGCAGCAGCGCGAGGGGGGGTGAGGCATGTGGAAAGTGATCTGTTAAAAGAACTGTATCAAATATACGGACAGGAACTGTACCGCTATCTGTATACCCTCTGCCGTGACAGGATGATGGCTGAGGACATCCTGCAGGAAACTTTTTGCAAAGCGCTGCTGGCTCTCCCTGCCTCCCATCCGAACATACGGGCATGGCTGTATCAGGTGGGGCGCAACCTGATGCTCAATGAGATGAAGCGGAAGAAACGGGAACTGCCGGAGAGCGGCACGGATCTTCTGAACCGGGAAGCATGCCGGACGGACGGCGGAGAAGATGCGGTGCTGCGCCGGGAGGAAAGAGAACAGGTGAAGCGTGCCTTGCAGGAACTGGAAGGGAGAAAGCGGGAAGTGCTCCTCCTTCAGTATTTTGAAAATCTGACTCTGCGCGAAGCCGCGGAAAGAATGGGAATCTCCCATGAAAATGCGAGAGTATTAAGCTGCCGGGCGAAAAAGGAACTGCGCAGAATTATGGAACGGGGTGAACAGATATGAAATACCATGAACTGATCGAACTGTATAAGAAAAAAGAGTTGAGCGAGGAAGAGATGCATCGGGTTGAAAAGGATATTGAGCGCCAGGAGGCGATCAGCGAATATCTCTTCGACCGGGATGAAGCGGAAAATGAGGCAATTCGCGGGCTGGGGGGAGATGACCGGGAGATGAGAGGAGAGGAAGCTGATTCTGAAAAAGCAGCAGATCCGGATCTGAGAATACCGGACAGCGAAGAATTTACCCGCAGGGTGAACCGCTCCATCCGCAGGGCTTTTATTAAAATGGGCACAGTTGTGGGGGCTGTAGTACTGGTGGTTGTGCTTCTGGTTATATTTGTGCTGCCTGAGGCGGTTTCCCTGTTCTACTACGATCCGGGAAAGACGGCGGGGAAGGATGAATATGGGACAACGAACCAGATGAGCCTGGATATGGCGGTGTATTCGGAGCTGATGCTTCCCGGATACTACCGGACAGAGGTGCAGGTGGAGGACCGGGGCTATGGGGATTATGATATTCTGATTCAGCAGACCTTAAGCTTCACAGGACGCTTTAACAATGTTGCGGGGCGGGTGGAAAAAGGAAAATTAAATCTGTATGATCCCGGTCAGCTCCAACTCCCCACCGGAAATGCTTTCGGGTGGTTCCAGATGTCTCCTCAGGACGGGAAAAGCCTGTCCCGGCTGATTGAAGAAAACAGCGGACATTTCTTCGGCGCGGCGGGGGACCGGGAACAGTCCACGGAGACGCTGAATGCCCTGGATGATGATGCCAGATATCTGGCTTACGTGACTCTGGATAATCTGATGCCTTATGAAGATTACATTGCATTTGCAGAGCAGGTTGAAAATCTGGAAGATGGACAGGGGGCAGGACTGGCGGATCTCTGGTGTGCTCCGGTGACGGAAGCCTGGGAAAACGGCGCGGAAGAAGATGCAGAGGCAGGAGATGCAGAGACAGAGGATGCAGGAATCAGCAATATGTTGAGGATCCGGAATCTGGGATTCTACACAGACCTGAGTGTGGGAGCCCTCTCACTGGATTGGAACAGGGAAAAATATCCGGATCTTGTGCTCTGGGCAAACGACGCAGACGGAGAGTACCGCTGGGACGAGGTGCGGGAGAACATGAAAGATGAGGATTTCGCTGCGGAGCACTTTGCAGTGATGCTGGATTATATGTCTGAACAGGATGAATTTCTGGAGATGCTGGGTGGCATGAATGGAATCGGTACGACAGCGCCGGAGACTCTGGCTGCGGCGGCAGATTACGTGCGGGAGAACGGACTGACGGTCTATGGTTTCGCCTGCCAGGGGACGAAGGAGGCGCTGCTTGAATTGAATGAGATGGAAGAGGTGTATGGGATTTATGCGGTGGAGATGAGGTGAGACAGGATATATGTTTGGAAAAGTCTGAGAGAATAGTATGAACGTGTAAAATAGTAGATCTGTGGATAAAAGGCCGGGAGAGATAGCAGCTTCCGGCCTTTTAACTATATAATTATCGATTTTTCGCTTTGCAGATCAGATGTGTCATCGTACCCATGGGACAGTAGACGCACCAGCTCCGGGGCTTGAACAGTACCATGGTGATCAGCCCGAGTAGGGTTGATGTGAGCATGACGCTGTAAAAGCCAAAGGCAAACTGAGCCACGCCCGCATGAAACAGTGTGCCGTGATAAGCCCACTGCCAGGGTACCTTGAAGGTCCACAGTAATGTCACTGCCTGTTTCAGACCCTGTGCTCCTGCAAATACCAGATAAGTATTCCACAGCATCAGGAAGAACATTACAAAAAAGAATGCTAAGAAGCCATATCGGAACCAGTTGCTTTTCATCCATACCGGAATATCTTTTTTGCGGGAAAGCCCGAACCGGCCGCCCAGTAGTCCAAATAACTGACCTCTTCCGCAGTAACGGTTGCAGTATCCTTTTGTCCCTTTTACAAGTGAGATAAGCAGAGGAACAAAGAAGCAGATCAGGCCCAACCAGGCGAACAGGATGTTGAAGAATCCCAGAATCAGATAAGTCAGGGAAAAGATCCACAAATAATCATACCAGTGTTTTTTCATACTTTTCATGTTCAATCTTCCACCTCCTGGATCTCGATCACGCTGGCAGGACACTCCTTAGCACATTTCCCGCAGCCTATACATGTTGACGGATCTGCCTGAGCTGTTATGCCATTCATTATCTGGATTGCTCCTACCGGACATACTTTGACACAGCAGCCGCAGGCAACACAGTATGACTGTTGGACAAGCGCTTTTCGCTTTTTTCTGTTTTTGACCATAGTAATTTTCCTCTCGATTTGTTTATCTGATAATACATCAAAAGAAGGAGAGTGTCTGTGATCAAATCACAGAAGGTATTAGTGTAATTTCACAAAGATTTTACAATTACCGACAAATTAATTGACATCTGCCCTGAAAGTGAATACAATGAAGGTAACTTATTAAACATGTTCAACAACATGAAAGGAAGGTGCATTGAAATGAAAAAAGGAATTGGGAAAGCGCTCGTAGGTGAATGGAGTACAAAGACAATCGTCACCATGGCTGTGGGGGCAGCACTGTTTGGAGTGCTGATGGTTTATGGAGGAATTCCGATCTTCTCCATGACAAACCTCTCAACTGCAATGATCGTGCCGGTTGTCGTAGGAGCGATGTACGGGGCGCTGCCATGCAGCCTGACACTTCTGATCGGCAACATTATCGCTGATTTGATCGCAGGTAACGGGATGTGGTTTGACTGGTCTATCGGAAACGCGGTGCTCGGCTTCTTTGTAGGGCTGCTTCCGGTATACGGGGCTTACATTACAGAGGGAATCTTTAAAGTGAAACACGCTGTGATCTATGCGGTTCTCTGTATTATCGGAAACATCATTGCCTTTGGAGTTGTGACGCCGATTTTCACGTACCTGTTCTACGGCGGCGAGCTGAAAGTGACCTTTATCATGGCGGGATTTGCCTGTGCCGGAAATATTGCTGTGCTTCTGATTGTGGGAATCCCGGTGCTGTTCCTCCTGGCAAAACGGTATGCATCCAGGACGAACCTGACAGAAGAATAGGAAACGGATATGGAGAAAACAGCGGTTATAGAGTTTAAAGATTTTAGTTTTCAGTACAAAAGCCAGTCAAAACCGACGCTTCATGACATTAATCTGACCATATATGAGGGGGAGAAGGTGCTGATCTTAGGACCCAGTGGAAGCGGAAAATCTACGCTTTCCAACTGCATCAACGGGCTGATCCCGTTTTCGGAGAAGGGGACCATCAAAGGCTCCCTGAAAGTGGACGGGATGGAGACGAAAGAGGCAAGCATCTTTAAGCTTAGCAAAAAAGTGGGAACCGTG
Source organism: Lachnoclostridium sp. An169 (assembly GCF_002160525.1). Taxonomy (GTDB): domain Bacteria; phylum Bacillota; class Clostridia; order Lachnospirales; family Lachnospiraceae; genus Mediterraneibacter; species Mediterraneibacter cottocaccae. The sequence goes on along the minus strand of NZ_NFKT01000007.1, from coordinate 113,792 downwards.
CTGCAGGATTCGGACGCCCAGTTTGTGGGTCTTTCCGTGGGCGAGGACATTGCCTTTGCCCTGGAAAATGAAAACATGCCCCGCAGCGAGATGATCCCCCGGGTGCAGGAAGCTGCGGATCTGGTAGGAATGGGAGAATTCCTTGAACATCTTCCATATGCGCTCTCCGGAGGGCAGAAACAGAAGGTAGCTCTGGCGGGCGTCATTCACGATGATGTGAAGGTGCTGATCTTTGACGAGCCCCTTGCGGCGCTGGATCCGCATATGGGAATGGTTGCGGTTGACCTGATCGACCGGATCTGCCGTGATCAGAACCGGACGGCGCTCATTATCGAGCACCGCCTCGAGGACGTCCTCTACCGCCCTGTGGACCGTGTGATCCTGATGGCGAAGGGACGGATCGTAGCGGATACGAAGCCGGATGAGCTGCTTCGGTCCGATCTTCTCAAAGAGCACGGAATCCGGGAACCGCTCTATCTGACAGCCATGAAATATGCCGGGTGCCGCCTGGAAGAACAGGAGAATCTGGCGGATCTGGAGCACATGGAACTGACGGCTGAAAATAAAGAGTGTCTGGAGCGGTTTTTCCAGGAGGAAGTTATGGAATATGAACCGGTTCCGGGCGAGCCGGTGATCGAGGTGGACGATGTGACGTTCGCATACGAGGATAAGCCGGTTCTTAGAGACGTGAACTGCACGATACGAAAAGGAGAGAGAATTGCTCTGATCGGGAAAAACGGAGCAGGAAAGACAACTCTTGCCAGGCTGATCTGCGGAGTGAACCGTCCGGTCAGCGGACAGATCCGGCTTAGGGGACAGGATTACTCGGTACTCTCCATCAAGGAGATCGGAGAGTTCATCGGATATGTAATGCAGAATCCGAACCAGATGCTTGTAAAAGATGTGATCATCGCGGAAGTGAAGATGGCGCTGGAACTGCGGGGCTACAGTCAGGAGATCGTTGAGGAGCGGGCAAAGAAGGCGCTTGAGATGTGTGACCTGTATTCGATGAGAAACTGGCCGGTCAGCTCTGTGAGCTACGGACAGAGAAAGCGGATTACGATCGCTTCTGTACTGGCTCTGGAACCGGATGTGATCATTCTGGATGAGCCCACTGCAGGACAGGACTACAGGCATTATGTGGAGATCATCGAGTTTATTAATGAACTGAATTCACGTTATGGGAAAACCGTGATTCTGATCACCCATGATATGCATCTGGCCATCGAAAATACAGACCGGGCAGTTGTGTTCTCGGACGGTGAGCTGATCGCAGACGACAGAGTGTTCCGGGTACTTTCGGATGATACTGTAATCAGCAGGGCGAGCCTGAAGCAGACCTCACTCTATACACTGGCGTGTATGATCGGCGTCTCTCCGGAGGAATTCATCGCTCACTTCATTTCCTGCGAAAGGAGGGGCAAAGCGGGTGAATAACAAATTTATTATTAATTTTCAGCCGGGAAGCACGATGCTGCATAAGCTGACCGGGACGACGAAAGTAAGGATGTTTATCATTTTTACGGTATATTTGATCATGTCCTGGGATCTGCGGCTGATCCTTCCGGTAACGGTGGCGGGGATCATTGGGATTATCTCTATGAAGCCGAACTGGAAACCGATTAAGTTCATGCTTGCTTTTGTGATTATTTTAAACCTGTTCAATCTGTTCCTGTTTTTTATTGCAGATCCGGATATCGGAACAAAATTCTGTAATTCCAGGACGGTGCTTGCGGATCTTCCCGGATATCTCTACTTGAGCGGGGAGACGCTCTGGTATCTTTTTACCCGTTTTATTAAGATCCTTTCATCATTTCTGATCTCGATTATTTTTATTCTCTCGATCACGCCGTCGGAGTTTGCAGCGGGACTGAATTCGGTGAAAGTGCCTTACAAGATCTGTACAGTGGTAGAACTTGCCTACCGCTGTATCCCGGACATTGTACGGGATTATCAGAATATTTCCACAAGTATGCAGGCAAGGGGTGTGGAGATGGATCCGAAGAAGGTGTCGGCATTTAAGCGGCTTAAGCAGATGGTGATGATTATCGTCCCGCTGCTTCTTTCGTCCTTTGACAAAGTCGGGAATATCGCCAACGCCATGGACCTGAGAGGATACGGAAAGAAGAAGAAACGTTCTTATTATGCGGAACATGAGATGACAAAAGCGGATAAAGTTTTCCGGGTGGTATACATCGTGATAGCGCTGATATGTGTCGCGTATATTGCGTACAAGATGCTTGCGCCGGGATATCTGCAGCTCTGGTATCCGTTTGCATAAAGCGGAGTATACCAGGCGGATTACATATGCCGCAACAGGCGGCGGAAAAAGGAGGAGATTATATTATGAAACCGGCAATTGTAATGCAGACAGATTTTACAGCGGACACCAGTGCGGTATGTACCATGTACGGAGTCTGCCAGATGGTGGATCCGGAGCTCAGGATATTTAATAACAATCACGCGATCCCAAGTTTTGATATCTTCTGCGCGTCCTGTAATCTGGACTATGTGGTGGATTTCTGGCCTGAGGGAACCGTATTTGTATCCGTTGTGGACCCGGGAGTGGGGACATCGAGAAAAGCATGTGTGGCAAAACTGAAAAACGGACAGTATGTGGTGACACCGGACAATGGGACACTGACTCATGTAGCGAAAAAGCCGGGAATTGAGGAAGTCCGGGAGATCGATGAGACGATTAACCGTTGGAAACCGACAGTGGCATGCAGTATCTTCCACGGAAGAGATCTGTTTTCCTACTGTGCGGCGAGACTAGCGTCCGGGATTATCAGCTATGAGGAAGTGGGACCGGCGTATCCGGTGGAGGAGGTCGTGCAGATTCCTCTGGTGGAACCGGTATGTGGTGAAGATGGAACCGTGTCCGGTATGATTCAGGGATCCGGAGAACATTTCGGACTTGTATCCTCAAATATCCCTTATAAAATGCTGGAGGATACCGGGGTGAGTTATGGAGATACCCTGGAGGTTGTCATCCGGCATAAAGAGGAAGAAAAGTATCATGGCGAGGCGAAATATTTCAAATCTTTTGGTTTTGTGCCTGAGGGAGATCCGGTGGTGATGACCAGTGAATCGCTGACTGTGCAGATTGCCCTGAATCTGCGGAATTTTGTGAAAGTGTACGGGATCGGACAGGGACCGGACTGGAAGATCTCCTTCCGGAAGGTGAAGAATTAGGGAGGAAGGCGGCCTATGAGCAGAGAAAGAGAAACAGGTGGCGGAGTGCTGCGGGAAAATGATACAGGAAGAGCTTTTGTTGTGCTGCAGACCGATTTCGGGCTGAACTGGGGAGCCGTGGCATCCATGTACGGGGTGTGTAAGCAGGTGGATCCGCGCCTTGAGATCTTTGATCTTTCGCATACGATTGAACAGTTCAATACGATGGCAGCGTCCGGATGCCTGCAGTATACGATAAAATACTGGCCGGTGGGAACCGTGTTTGTTTCGGTTGTGGATCCCGGGGTTGGCACACCGAGAAGGGCATGTGTGGCAAGGACTTCCAATGGCTACTATATCGTTACGCCGGATAACGGAACGCTGACTCATGTGAAGGCAATGTACGGGATTGATGAGGTGAGGGAGATCGATGAGAGCGTGAACCGTTATCCAGGCTCAGAGGGGGTAAATGTTTTTCATGGGAGAGATCTGTTTGCCTACTGTGCAGCGCGTCTGGCTTCCGGAATTATTACTTTTGAGGAGGTCGGTCCGGCATATCCGACGGAGGAGATTATTGTACATGAGCTGGTTTATGGAACTGTCAGTGAAGGCGTAGCAGAAGGTCAGATTGATGAGGCGCTGGAGAAATTTGGAAACATCAGTACCAATATTCTGATCGAAGATTTCCGGAAAACAGGAATCCGGGAAGGGGAGACGGTGCGTGTCAGAATTTATCATGATGGAACTGCAGTATATGATGACTCTGTATTGTATCACAGATCTTTCGGTTTTGTAGAAATCGGGAAGCCGGTGCTCTTCAACGGACTGGCATCGTTCATGGCAGTTGGGCTGAACCAGAGAAGCTTTGCGGAAAAATACGGGATCAAAGGCGGAGCGGGCTGGACGATCCGGATAACGAAAGAAGGATATGCGGAAAAAGAAAGCCGTATGGAGGAAAGACAGATAGAGAGGGAAGAGGATGCTTAAGAAATGTGGAAACCGGGATGAACAGATGCTGACGGAATATCTCGGTGCGGAGAAAGAGTACAACACGTTTCTGCTTGCAGATCTGAAGACCTATGGATTTGACAGTGAATGTCAGGATGTGTGGATGGACTGGGAGGATGGCCGGTGTACCTGTGTATATCTGCGGTTTTACAATAACCTTCTTGTTTACAGCAGGGAAGGAGCTTTGAATCCGGAAAGTATGGAATACATTTTGAAAAACTGTCAGATCTTTGTTATAATGGGAAAAAGTGGACTGCTCTCAGAAATGGGAGCAGTATTCGGAGACAGGTATAAAAGCAGCAGTAAACAGTTATACAGATTGGGAACGAGAGAGAATCTCTGTGGTACGGACAGAAGAGAAAGACAGCAGGAAAGTGCAGACCATGAGGAGCACTGCAGTGTGGTTCAGGCGGGTCTGGAAGATGTGGATGATATTTATGAATTTCTTGGAAGTATTCCTCAGATCCGTGGGTTGTACCGTTCAAAGGACATGATCCGTGACAGAATTGCCAGCCGGGACGGAACGCATCTTATCATACGTCGGGGCAGTCGGATTGTTTCGCACGGAAACAGTACAACCGGTTCCGATGATACGGTAATGATCGGCGGAGTGGCGACAGATCCTGCTCACAGAAGGAACGGCTATGCTTCAATGGTGGTGTCCCGTCTTGCGGAGATGATCCTCGAACAGGGAAAGATTCCCTGCCTGTTCTCGGGAGAAGGAGCGCATGCATTTTTTGAGCGTCTTGGATTTGAAAGTCTGGGAGGATGGATGACGCTGGAAAGAAATTCAGGCTAGGAGCAGTAATTGATGGAACATTACCAGATTAATTCATTTGCAAACAGCAAAGTGCCGTCTTATGTGCCGATCTATGACAGGCTTTATTCGGATATTATGAACGGTGTATATGAAAACGGTTCAAAGCTGCCGGGGGAGGCTGTGCTGGCGGAAAAATATGATGTGAGCAGAAATACGGTTCGTCAGGCACTGACCGTTCTCGTAGAGGACGGTCTGGTGGCGAAAGTTCAGGGGAAGGGAACTTTTGTTACCTATGACGGAAACAGAGCGGAGGAGCCTCAGGGACTCTATAACCCCATGATTGCCTGCTGCAGGTCTGCCGTTGACAAGATCGATATATATTACAATTTCGGACCTGCAACAGAGATCGGGCAGAGAAAGCTGGGACTGCGGCCCAGCGAGATTGTTCTGGCGGGAAACAATGTGTACTATACGGGTGGAAAACCTGTGGGGCATTCTTTTATGCAGATTCCGGTTAAGTTTATCGATGGACTGAACGTGGATCTGAATATGGAAGAAGATGTAAAAGATCTGCTGAACCGTCAGATTTTTCAGATGTCGGAGCGGGTTCAGATGGCAATCAAGCTCGTCTGTGCGGAGGATTATATCACTGCCTATCTCAAAGTGCCCCGGGAGACGCCACTGATATTTATAGAAGAAATTTTTTATGACAAAGAGAAAAATGCGATTGCCAGATGCAAGTTTTACTTTCTCCCGGATGAATATGATATTGTGTTTAAAGAAAACGGAATGTGACCTTCGGGACACGTTCCGTTTTCTTAACAGGATTGTTACTTTACTATTCCACCTCTCCGTGTTAGGATAGCCTTACGGCAGAAAATCAGCCGAAATTTTAATAGAAATGAAAGACAGGAGAGGCATTGTGAGAAGAGAGAACATGAAAAGTACGAGAAAGGTCAGTCTGAGTACCATGCAGATCGTAGCGCTTGCTTTTTTTGGAGTGATCTTCCTGGGAGGCATCATCCTTTATCTTCCGTTCTGCAATCAGAAGCCCATTGAATTTCTTGATGCGTTGTTTACATCCGTTACCTGTGTCTGCGTGACAGGGCTCGTGACGGTTGTGCCGGCAGAGCAGTTTACGCTGGCAGGACAGATTGTCATGCTGATTCTCATCCAGATCGGCGGTCTGGGTGTGATCGCCTGTACGGTATCCTTCTTTCTCCTGCTGGGAAAGAAGATCACGATGAAAGGAAGAATACTGATCCAGGAGGCATATGGCCTGGATACCCTGTCCGGAATGGTAAAATTTATCATCCGGATTCTGAAGGGAACGTTCCTTGTAGAGGGAATCGGCGCAGTGCTGTTTGCGTTTCAGTTTGTTCCGGAGTATGGATTTGTCCGGGGAATCGGTTACGGCATATTCCATTCTGTTTCTGCGTTCTGCAACGCGGGGATTGACATTCTGGGAAGCACCAGTTTCATAAAATATGCGGACTCCCCCCTGGTGAATTTTACTACCATGTTCCTGATTGTCATGGGAGGTCTGGGATTTCCGGTCTGGTATGATCTGTTCCGCAATACAAAAGAAGTTGTGCGCGGGAAGCGCCCGAAGAGATGGCTGCTCAGCAGACTGGGGCTGCAGAGCAAGATCGTGCTGACCATGACGGCAGCCCTGATTCTTCTGGGCACACTCGGTTTTTTCGTAATAGAATACGGCAACCCGGCAACCATGGGAGATATGAGTGTTCCGGAAAAACTCATGGCGTCGGCTTTCCAGTCGGTTACGACGAGAACAGCGGGCTATGCTACAGTGTCCCAGTCCGGGCTGTATGAGAACTCCAGACTTCTGGGGTGTATCCTGATGTTTATCGGCGGTTCACCGGCAGGTACGGCAGGCGGTATCAAGACGACCACAGCGGCGATGCTGATCCTCACTGTCGTGTGTGTGCTCCGCGGCCGCAAGGACACGGAATGTTACGGGCGGAGAGTGGAGAATGATATTGTCAGATCAGGAATCACGATTTCGCTGATCACGTTTACATGCTGGCTGATCGGAGTGGCGGCGGTTACAGCGTTTGATCCGCAGGCAGAATTCCTGAATGTGATGTACGAGGTCTCGTCGGCGCTTGGTACAGTAGGTCTGTCCGCAGATCTCACGCCGGTGCTGAGCAGGGGAAGCCATATCGTGCTCATGCTCCTGATGTATATCGGGAGAATCGGGCCTCTGACGATGGCGCTTGTATTTTCCGGGAAATCGGAGAAATTCTCTCAGTTCCGTGATTTACCGGAGAAGCGGATCATGATCGGATAAAAAACAGACAATAACCGGATAATGCCGGATGAATGTATACGGGAAAGGAAGTAAGATTATTATGAATAAGCAGTTTGCAGTTCTGGGACTTGGAAGTTTTGGATGGAGTGTGGCGATGACCCTGACGAATATGGGGTGCGATGTGCTCGTGGTAGATGATTCCTATGAAAAGATTCAGGAGATTTCGGAGAATGTATCCTACGCGATCAAAGCTGACGTGACGGATCCGGAGGCACTGGAGGCCCTGGGAGGAAGGAATCTGGACGGCGCGATTGTGGCTGTCTCGGAAAATTTTGAGGCAAGTGTCATGGCAACCATGCTCTGCAAGGAGATGGGGATCCCGAAGGTTGTAGCAAAGGCAAAGGATGACCTTCAGGGGACAATTCTCGAGAAAGTGGGAGCGGACTCGGTTGTATATCCGGAGATCGAGATGGGGAGCCGGGTGGCGAAGAATCTGGTGGCAAGAGAGTTTACAGACTGGATTGCCCTGTCAAACGACTACAGTATGGTGGAGACGGTCGTCCCGGAGAAATGGATCGGAAAGAGCCTGGCGGAGTTAAAGATCCGTGAGCGGTTCGGGATCAATGTGGTGGGTATGATCTTCGGCGGCGAGGTAGATGTGACACTGGATCCGCTGAAGCCCCTGCCCCGTGGCGGGATACTGATTATGATCGGCGCGGATAAGATACTGGAGAAGTTTGATTCTACAAAATAGCAGTCCCGCGGAATGGAGAGGGGACCGAAGAGGATGGAAGAAGGTTTGAAATGATTACAAGTACATCGAACGCGCAGGTCAAAGACCTGATGCGACTTATGAAGAAAAGCCGCGCCCGGGACGAGGCGGGAGTGTTTATTATTGAGGGAATCCGTATGGCGGAGGAGATCCCCCATGACAGGCTTGAGAAGCTCTATGTCTCAGAGAGCTTTGCGGAGAAAAACGGAGATTTCCTGAGTGGGATGAAAGCCAGGTATGAGATCCTTTCAGATCAGGTGTTTGCACATATCTCGGATACAAAGACTCCTCAGGGAATTCTGGCGGTTGTGCGGCGGATGGAATATGGTTTCGGGAATATTCTCGGAAGCGGCACGCCCCACGTTCTGGTACTGGACTGTCTCCAGGACCCGGGCAATCTGGGAACCATTTTCCGGTCAGCGGAGGCTGCCGGGGCTACGGGCATTCTGCTTGGAAGAGAGTGCGTAGATATATATAATCCCAAAGTGATCCGTTCAACTATGGGGGCGGTGTTCCGTCTGCCCTTTCTCTATGTGGAAGACCTGACTGCGGGGATCGAGGAGCTCAAGAAAAATGGACTGCGTATTTATGCAGCGCACTTGGAGGGAAAGAATCCTTACGACAGGGAAGATTACCGGTCGGGATGCGCCTTCCTGATCGGCAACGAGGGAAACGGACTCCGGGATGAAGTTGCGGCGTGTGCGGACTGCCGGATCCGGATTCCCATGGCAGGGCAGGCAGAGTCGCTGAATGCGGCTGTGGCGGCGTCAGTTCTCATGTTCGAGGCAGCAAGACAGCGGCGAAATGGCTGATGAATGCGAAGCCGATTAGACAAATGAATAAGAAATATGCATAATTTTTCATAAAACTTGCATTTTTATGCAAGAAGTAGTATACTTAACTGCGACGTACCAAAACAGGAATTAACGGAGTTTGTGTATACGATATATTTATGGAAATGGAGTGAAACAGAGAAATGAATTTAAAAGGAAGGAATTTTCTGACGCTGAAAGATTTTACACCGGAGGAGATTGCCTATCTGCTTGATCTGGCGGCAGATGTAAAGGAAAAGAAGAAGAAGGGGATCCCGGTGGACAATTATCACGGGAAGAATATTGCCCTGATTTTTGAGAAAGACAGTACGAGAACGCGCTGTGCATTCGAGGTGGCTGCCAGTGATATGGGAATGGGCTCCACGTATCTGGGGCCTTCCGGATCCCAGATCGGGAAGAAGGAGAGCATCGAGGATACGGCACGGGTTCTGGGAAGAATGTATGACGGTATCGAGTACCGCGGATTCGGTCAGGAGATTGTGGAGGAACTTGCTAAATATGCGGGAGTTCCGGTGTGGAACGGCCTGACAAACGAATACCATCCTACCCAGATGCTTGCAGACCTTCTGACCATCCGGGAGAATTTCGGAAAGCTGAAAGGCATCAAGCTGGTATACATGGGAGATGCCCGTTACAATATGGGAAATTCCCTGATGATTGCCTGCTCCAAGATGGGGATGGATTTCGTTGCCTGCACGACGAAGGAGTATTTCCCGAATGAGGAACTGGTGGAGATATGCCGGGGATATGCGAAGGAATCGGGCGCCACGATCACGCTCACTGAGGATGTAAAAGAAGGCACGAAAGATGCGGATGTTATTTATACCGATGTGTGGGTTTCCATGGGGGAACCGGATGAGGTATGGGAGAAGCGGATCCGCGAGCTCTCTCCCTACAAAGTGACAAAAGATGTCATGGCAAATGCAAAGAAAGAGGCGATCTTCCTGCATTGCCTGCCGGCGTTCCACGATCTGAAGACAAAGATCGGAAAAGAGATGGGAGAACGTTTCGGTATTACGGATATGGAAGTGACGGACGAAGTGTTCGAATCAGAACAGTCGAAAGTGTTTGACGAGGCGGAAAACCGGATGCACACGATCAAGGCTGTGATGATGGCAACTCTGGGAGAGAATTAAGCAGCAGGAAATTCCCGGAGAGTCAGATATCCGGGGATTCAGGATGAATTCTTACGGCACACAAAGATAAATAAAAACAGAACAGGGGCAGAATTGTACGGGAACCGGCATTTTATGCCGGACCCCGTGCAGACTGCCCCTGTTTTCATGACTGCTTACCTTTCCTCTCACTTTTGCTCCTGCCCGAATCCCGGCATACTTTTCACTCCCCCGCCAGTTCCCAGGCTGTGCCGCCCCCTGCTGCCACGAAGACCCGTAGTGGAACGCCGGTTCTTAGGCTGCGTCCTTTGCAGCCTTAGCACCGCTGCGTTCCACTCCCGAGCGAAAGCGCGGTCGCCGTGGCAGCAGGGGGCGGCACAGCCGGACGACCGACAGAACTGTGACAAGTAACTGCCGGTATTCGGGCAGAAAAAATTTTTTCAGTCTGTACCGGAAAGTGGGGATGGTGTATAATGAAGAACCGGGAGGCTGAAAGAGGAAGATGAAAGCAGAGGTTTTGAAAATGCTCCGCGAAAGCGGCGGATATATCTCGGGACAGCAGATCTGTGAGAAATTCGGCGTATCCAGAACTGCGGTCTGGAAGGTGATCCGGCGTCTGCAGGAGGAAGGATATCAGGTGGAGGCTGTCCGGAATAAAGGATACCGTATCGTGGACAGTCCGGATGTAATGACGGAGGAAGAACTGAAAAGCCTGATGAGAACCCGTTGGGCGGGAAGAAATATTGTATATTATAAAGAAACCGATTCCACTAATCTGAGGATCAAGCAGCTCGGAGATGAAGGCGCGCCGGAGGGAACCCTTGCCGTGGCGGACAGCCAGAGCGCCGGAAGGGGAAGAAGAGGAAGAACCTGGGACTCCCCGGCGGGTTCGAGCATCTATATGTCAGTGCTGCTGCGCCCCCGGATTCTGCCGGACAGAGCTCCCATGCTGACGCTTGTCATGGCGTGCAGCGTGGCGGAGGGGATCATGGACTGCGAGGATGTAAAAGTTCAGATCAAGTGGCCCAACGATATTATTATCAACGGCAGGAAACTGGTGGGGATCCTGACGGAGATGAGCACGCAGATTGACTATATCAACCACGTTACTGTGGGCGTGGGCATTAATGTGAATATGACGGAATTTCCCGAAGAGATCCGCGGCACCGCTACGTCTCTGCGGCTGGAGACGGGGCATGTAGTAAAACGGGCACGGCTGATCGCCGCGATTATGGAGCGGTTGGAGCAGAATTACGGGATATTCCTGCAGACGGAGGATATGTCGGGGCTGATGGAAAAGTACAGCAGCCTGCTTGTAAATCAGGGCAAAGAAGTGATGGTTCTGGGAGCAAAGGAAGAATATAAGGCATATGCTGTCGGAATCAACAATACAGGTGAGCTGATCGTGCGCCGCGAGGATGGAACGGAAGAAGCGGTGTACGCGGGCGAGGTCTCCGTGCGCGGCGTGTACGGATATGTGTAAGAAGCAGGAGGATGGATGAATGGCAGGTTTTACAGATGAGAATGAAGAGATGGTATTGTGCGGCGCCAATGCTTATGAACAGAAATATTATCTGAATCCGGAATTTGAAGGGCTTCCGGATTCCGTGAAGGAAGAGCTGCAGATTATGTGTGTGACGTACACGGAAGACGTGGGCGGTATTCTGCTGCTTGTATTTGATGAGGAGGGCAATCTGGAGCTGAAAGTGGATCATGAGGAGGGGGATTTCTTCTTTGACGAGATCGGAAGCGTGCTGAAGATCAAGCAGCTTCAGCAGACCAAGATGGAGCTGTTCGAGTCGCTGGAGCTGTTCTTCCGGGTGTTTTATCTGGGAGAGGACGTGCCGGAGGAGAATTGAACCGTTTAGACGGAAAGACCTTCAGATGGAAAGGATAATACAAAAGTGGAGTTTTTTACAAAGGTTTTCAATCTGTATATTGAGAGGAAAGACTGGTTCCTGGAGCTGATCCTTGCCCATATCGGGCTTTCGGCTGTGGCGGTCTGCCTTGCGGGAGTGATCGGGCTGCTTCTTGGAATCTGGATTTCCGAGCATAGAAGGGCGGCGGCTCCCGTGCTGGCTGTGGCAAATGTCTGCTATACGATTCCGTCCATATCCCTGCTGGGAATGCTGATTCCGGTGCTGGGAATCGGAAACAACACGGCGATTGTGGCGCTGACGATTTACGGGATTATGCCCATGGTGCGCAATACATATGCGGGAATCACGGGAGTGAGCCCGGAGATTGTCATGGCGGCAGAGGGAATGGGAAGCACCCGCTTCCAGATTATGACAAAGATCAAGCTGCCTCTTGCCCTCGGGGTGATCATCGCCGGAGTCAGAAATATGGTGGTTATGACGATTTCCACAACGGCGATCGCTTCATTTATCGGGGCGGGTGGCCTCGGAGTGGCGATATACAGAGGAATTACGATTTATGATACGGCAATGACGTTCAGCGGGAGCCTTCTGATCGCACTGATTGCGCTGATCAGTGATCTCCTGCTCGGACTGTTGGAGAAAAAGATAAAAAAAGGGAGACACGAGTTATGAAAATGAAACAGTTTATGGCAGTACTTCTTGCAGGCGCGATGATATTTACCATGGCGGGATGCGCCGGCGGAAGCGGAGCGAATACGGGCAATTCCGGAAACGGGAGCGGGAGCAGTGCGGAAGGGGACGGCGCGCCGGATGAACCGGTGAAGATCGCCACAAAACCCATGACGGAGCAGTTTATCCTGGGAGAGATGCTGAAGAAGCTGATCGAGGATCACGCGGGATACAAGGTAGAGCTTACAAAAGGAATCGGCGGAGGAACGAGCAATATCCAGCCCGCCATGGAAGCAGGGGAATTTGACCTGTATCCGGAGTATACTTCAAGCGGATGGGTGCTTGTGCTTGGGCATAAAGCCGGCGAGGTGAGTGATGATGAGATTCTGGCGAAGCTTCAGGAGGAATATCAGGAAAAATTCGATATGACATGGATCGGGCTTTACGGACAGAACAATACCTACGCAGTGGTCGTGCGGACGGATACGGCAGAGGAGTATGGACTTGAGACATGCTCGGATCTGGCGAAAGTGTCGGATCAGCTTGTGTTCGGAGGAAATCCGGACTATATTGAGCGGGCGGACGGCCTGCCGGGCCTCTCCGAGGCTTACGGGTATGAGTTCAAGGATATTGTGGATATTGATATCGGACTGAAATACGAAGCGCTCCGGAGCGGGGACATCGATGTGACCAACGGATATACGACGGACGCCCAGATCAGCAGGGATGACCTGAAGGTTCTGGAGGACGATCTGGGGTATCAGGTGAATTATTACTGCTCTACGGTTGTAAGGGAAGATGCCCTGGAGAAGTATCCGAAACTGGAGGAGACTCTGGAAATGATGGATGGAATCCTCACGGATCAGAAGATGGCGGAACTGAACTATCAGGTGGAAGTCGAAGGCAGGGATGAGGCTGACGTGGCGGAAGAGTTCCTTGTATCCGCCGGGCTGATTGAGGAATAGCGTTTTACGGAGAATTGTTTTACGGAGAAGATACAGATGGAAATCATTCGATTTGAACATGTGACAAAATCCTTCGGGGATCAGAGAGTGCTTGACGATTTTTCCCTTGCGGTAAACGAGGGAGAGATCCTTACGGTGATCGGGCGCTCCGGCTGCGGAAAGACCACCATGCTGAAGATGATCAACGGTCTGGAAATGCCGGACTCCGGGAAGGTGTATGTGGAAGGGGAAGAGGTCGGAAGTACGGATCTGACCGCCCTGCGCCGCAGGATCGGATATGTGATCCAGAACAAGGGGCTGTTCCCCCACATGACTGTGGAGAAGAACATTACTTACGTTCCGGTTATCAGCGGGAAAAAGAACAAAAAAGAAAACCGTCAGACGGCGCTCCGCCTTCTGGAACTGGTAGGACTTGACGCGTCCATGCTCGACCGCTATCCGTCGGAGCTTTCCGGCGGGCAGCAGCAGAGAGTAGGGATTGCCAGGGCACTGGCGGCAGAGACAAAGCTTCTGCTTATGGATGAACCGTTCGGCGCTCTGGACGAGATCACGAAGCGGTCCATGCAGAAGGAAGTCCTCAATCTTCAGAAAAAACTGCAGATGACGATCGTGTTTATCACTCATGATATCCGGGAGGCAATGCGTCTGGGAAACCGGGTGCTCGTCATGGAACAGGGCAGGATCGCCCAGCTGGATACGCCGGAGATGATCCGGAGCCACCCGGCGGATGATTTTGTCCGGGAACTGACGGGAACAGAGGAGGAGCCGCACTGATATCAGTGCGGCTCCCTGTATAATCCGTTTTTTTACTGCTTACTTCAGCACTTTTTTCAGCACCTCGGTGACTTTCTTCACCGGGATGATCTCCAGCTTCTCTTTCACCTCATCCGCCACATCTTCCAGATCCTCTACATTATCCGCGGGAATCAGTACTTTTGTGATGCCTGCCCTCTGGGCTGCCATCAGTTTCTCCGGCAGTCCTCCGATGGGCATGACTCCTCCCCGCAGGGAAACCTCGCCGGTCATGGCATACTCCGGGCTGACAGCCTTCCCGGTGACTAGGGAGGCAAGCGCAGTGGTCAGCGTGATGCCGGCGGACGGACCATCTTTCGGAACGGCTCCGGCAGGCACGTGGATATGCAGGTCATGATCCGCAAAGACTTTGCTCTCCTCCGGATAGAGTGACTTGACAAGGCTTAAGGCAATCTGTACAGATTCCTTCATCACGTCGCCGAGCTGTCCGGTGATGAGCACATTGCCCTTTCCGTTTGTCAGCTTGCTCTCGATAAAGAGGATCTCTCCTCCGGCTCTTGTCCAGGCGAGTCCGGTTACGACGCCCGGCGTGGCGGACTCCAGTTTCTGGTCGTGGTGGAGCTGTCTCCTTCCCAGGTAATCTGCTACGTTATTCTTCGTGATGGAAAGAACTGCCCCTTCTTTTTTCACCAGCTTCACGGCAGCGGTGCGGCAGAGCGTATCGATCTGCTTTTTCAGATCCCGGACGCCCGCTTCCATGGTATATTCGGCAATGATTTTTTTCAGCGCGCTGTCGCTGACTTTCAGCATTCCCTTTTTGATTCCCATGGTGTCCATGGCGCGGGGCAGCAGGTGCTTCTTTGCAATATGGTATTTCTCCACAGCGGTGTATCCCGGGAAATTGATGACCTCCATACGGTTCAGGAGAGGTTCCGGGATGGTATCCGTGGTGTTTGCCGTGCAGACGAAAAGGACGTTGGAGAGATCATATGGCACGTTCATATAGTGATCTGTGAATGTGCTGTTCTGTTCCGGGTCAAGCACTTCGAGCAGTGCACTTGCCGGATCTCCGCCGTAATCCTTGGCGAGCTTGTCCACCTCGTCAAGGACCATAACCGGATTGGAAACGCCGCTGCGCTTCATTCCCTCCATGATCCTTCCGGGCATTGCGCCGATATAGGTGCGCCGGTGTCCGCGGATCTCCGCCTCATCCCGGACGCCGCCCAGGCTGATCCGCACATATTCTCTCCCCAGCGCCCGGGCGATGCTCTGTCCGATACTGGTTTTGCCTGTGCCGGGAGCTCCCACAAAGAGCAGGATGGAGCCGTACTGTTTGCGGTTCAGAGCCATGACTGCAAGCTGCTGGATGATTCGTTCCTTTACTTTCTTCAGCCCGTAATGGTCTTCATCCAGAATCTTCTCAGCCTTTTCCAGATCAATGGGCGTAAATTCCGGAGCCTTCCAGGACAGGCTGGTAACAAAGTCCAGATAGTCGTAGAGCAGTCCGTACTCATGGCTCTCGCTTCCTTCCTGGCGCATGCGGTTGAGCACTTTCTCCGCTTCCCGGCGTGCTTCTTTGTTCATGCCGGATTCTTCGATCTTCTTCTCGAATCTGCGGACATCGGAAATATTTTCCGGGTGCATCTCATCCAGTTCCCTCTGCAGGTAATCGATCTGCTTTTTGATGGCAGCTTCCCGGTAGAGCTGTTCCTGATCGCCTTTCTGTGCTTCCTGCGCTTCTTCGGAGACACGCGCCACCTCCATAAATTCGCTGATGGCTTTCTCGATCAGAGTACAGCGCTCACGCCGGGAATCTGCGGCGATAATGGCATATTTTTCCTCCGCGGTTAAGTTCAGATAATCCGAGAGCGCGGAAGCCATATCATATATATTCTTCCTCTGGAGGATGAAGCCGCGCGCCCAGAGACCCCACTGGTAACCCTGGACGAATTTGAGCAGGGCAGCTCTCAGCCGGTTAAAGAGCTCTTTTTCTTCCTCTTCAGAGATATCCTCAACTTCGGGACGAATGGAAGTCTCTGCGGTGAGCTGGCCGTTCTCTACAGATGCGCCTGTAATATCGATCCGCTCCAGCGTGCGCACCTGGATGGTATCTTCCTCGCCCGGAGCTTCGACCCGTGCGGAGATACCCACCGGGCAGAGATCGTCCGGGCTGATCTCCGTGCCTTCATTTATCTCATGCTTCAGAAATACAAAAAGGATCTGCGTGCCTGCCTCGATCGGCTCTTCGGCAAAATCGGCAAAAAACTCTTTCCGGAAGTAATAGGATACATCCGGGAGGAGCAGTATATTATAAATGGGACGTACAATCATCGTAGCTCATTCTCCTTCCTTTTATATTTGTTCAGGTTTGCTGACCTGCTTTTATCAGCACTCGACAAAAACGAGTGCTAAGACATCTGTAAAAATATAGCGAATAAGCCCAGTTATTCGCTATAAGAAAATTAGCATAAAAAAGGTTCTCTGTCAAGTGCCGCGGGATGGAATCTCCGGTATGCATAAAAATTTTATAATTCCCCGCAGCGGATCTGCTGTCTGGCGCCAGGGCTCCAGAAGACCCGTCAAAGGTCAGTAGGACATCAGGAAATTCAGAGATCCCGGGGGATTCTCCGTCCCTTTTTCCAGCAGGCTGATCAGGCCTGCAATGGTGTCCTCGATTTCTTCTTTGGAGGATGGAATCAGGGTGTTGTCCATCTTTATGGTAAGAACGATCAGTACAATCTCCGCAAGGGCGTCCGGCCGGTCAAAATGAATCTCTCCGCTGTCGATTCCCTGGCGGATAATCTCAGCCAGAACAGGCTTCAGTTCAACGATCAGGTGGTTGATATATTTCCGGTGCAGATATGCCTCCTCCTGCGCCCCTGCGACCGACCCCTCTTCCGACTTCATGTATTCGGCGGAAGAATTCCGGCAGGCCTGGAAGATCATTGCCATCCTTGTAAAAGGGGAGATCTCTGTCTGCGAGGAAAGGTTCTGCGCAGTCTTAAGCGGTTTCTCGTAATTGCGCTCCACAAGCGCTTCATAGATCGCGTCCTTGGAAGGAAAATAATAGTAGATGCTTCCTTTCCCGATCCCGGCGGTGTGGGCGATTTCGCTGACGGATATGGTCTGTACGCTCCGGTTTTTCAGCAGTTCCTGCATCGCGTCCAGAATCCGGTTGTATTTCAGTTGATTTGCCATTGTTAATGCCTTTCTTTTCTGTATCAGATTCAATATGTTTCACAGGAAATTATAAAACAGTATAGCACACCGGGCAGAAAAGAACCAGAAAGAAAATCTGCCAAAAAAAAGAAAATTTCGGGACCGCTTTTTGATAGGAACGACGATTGACCATCGGTCGAAATAGTGTTAATCTAACAGAGTAAACGATATGACCACTGGTCGAAATAGGTCGAAAAGGAGGATTTTATGACGTACGCGGATATGTTTTCAAAGGTAAAAGGCATGCTGGTGGGGGCGGATGTGAGCGATATCCATGAACATCTGGCATACCAGTTTAATGTGACAGGCGAGGCGGAGGGCATCTTTTATGCAGAAGTAAAAGACGGCGAGCTGTTTGTGGAGCCTTATGAATATTTCGACAGAGATGCGATGTTCACCTGCTCTGCGGAGACCCTGTTCAAGATTGCAGATGGAAAGATGGACCCGATCCTGGCAGTGACTCTTGGAAAACTGAAAGTGGAAGGAAATATTGACAAGGCTCTGAAACTGAAAGAGCTGATAGCGAGCAAGAGAAAATAACCGAAGACTCAGAAACGGAGGCGGAAGGCATGAGCAGAATTTTAAAAGGCGCGGCGGCTCTCCTCGGACTGGCGGCAGCGGCGGAGGCCGGCGGAACCGCATATTTCTACAGAAGAACCATGATGCGCTACAATGCGAAGACAGAGCGGACCATCAAGATGTCCGGAGTGGACTGGGAAAAGTATTTCCCGCTGATGCATGAGAGAAGCGCCTGGATGATGGAACAGCCCCATGAAGATGTGTGGATTACTTCCCATGACGGGCTGAAGCTCCACGCTACATATTTCAAAGGAGACGGAGGAAACAAGGCGGTCATCTGTTTCCACGGCTACACGAGCAAGGGACTCAATGATTACGGCAGCCTTTCCTGGTATTACCTGAAACACGGTTTCCGGATGCTTCTGATCGATGAGCGGGCGCACGGAGAAAGCGAGGGAACCTACATCGGCTTCGGCACCATGGACCGGCTGGACGGAATGGAGTGGATCCGCTGGATGATTCAGGAGGCGGGAGAGGATGTGCAGATCCTTCTCCACGGTAATTCCATGGGAGGCGCCACTGTCTGCATGATGAGCGGACTTAAGCTTCCGGAACAGGTGAAGGGAATCGTATCTGACTGCGCGTTCACCTCTGCGAAGGATGTGTTTACCCACGTGCTTCACAGCATGTACCATCTTCCGGCATTTCCGATGATCCAGATCGCAGATAAGCTGAACCGGAGAAATGCAGGGTATGGTCTGGATGAGTGCAACGCAGCCAGAGAAGTAAGAAAGGCAAAAGTGCCGATCCTGTTTATCCACGGAGACAAAGACATCTTTGTTCCCTGCTGGATGTGCGAGGAGATCTATAAAAACTGCGCATCGCCGAAAACGAAACTGATTGTCAAGGATGCGGGCCACGCTGAGAGCTACTACAAGGATACGGAGGCATATGAAGGGGCCCTGGACACATTTATCGGAGGAATAATGAAATGATGAAGACAAGAAAAGGTTACAAAGTGTATCCGCTGACCGTAGCACAGAAGTTCCACCTTTACTACCTGCCGTTCTGTCCGAGCGCGGCGGTGCTCAACATCGGAACAAGCCTGACCATCGAGGTGGAACTGGACTGGGATCTGCTGAAGAAATCCATCAATAAGGCATATGAGAGAAGCGAAGGAATGAGAGTCCGCTTTGCAAAGGACAAAGAGGGCAATTATTATCAGTACGTTGTAAAACATGAGGATCAGGACATTGAGTTTGTTGATTTTTCCAATGGAACCATGGAAGAAGCCGAGGCGAAGATGACGGAGTGGACGAGAGTGCCGTTCAAACTGGAAGATACCCAGCTGACAAGAATCGTCATGATCAGAATGCCGGATGGATTCAACGGCGTTTATTTCCTGGGGCATCACATGATCGTGGACGCCCAGTCGTTGATCTGTTTTCTGAAAGACATCATCGAGCTGTACTGTAATGCAAAATACGAAGGTGTGCCTTATCCGAAGGATATGTGCTCATACATCGAGCAGATTCAGAGAGATCTGGCATACGAGGCGGGAAGCAGGGCGCAGCAGAGAGATACCGTATACTTCCAGAAGGAGATCGAGTCTTCCGAGCCGATTTACAACGGTATTCACGGAACGGACAAGCTGGAGGCTGCCCGTAAGATGTTTAAAAACCCAAATCTCCGGACTGCATTCAACGCGTCGGACGATACCACGTCTGCCCTGGATATCTTCCATCTGGAAGCGGAGCCGACGAAACGCCTCATGGATTTCTGCGAGAAATATCATGTATCCCTGGCATGTCTGCTCCTCATGGGACTGCGCACATACTTCCAGAAGATGAACGGATTCGAAGATGTATCGATCAACACAGCGATCGCAAGACGGGCGACATTGAAGGAAAAGAAATCCGGCGGCACAAGGATCCACTCCTTCCCGTTCCGCACGATTTTCCCGGAGGATATGAAATTCATCGATGCGGTCTATGCGATCCGCGACAAGCAGAATGAGTATTTCCGTCATGCAAACTATGATCCGACGGCATATTTTGCATACCGGTCAAAGACCTATCCGCAGCCGCACGCAGGCCTGACTTATGAGCCGATCTCTCTGACCTACCAGCCGCTGACACTCAAGGAGAAAGGACTGGATCAGCTCGGAGATATCCGCTATAAGACGAAGTGGTATCCCAACGGCATGACCGCACAGGCAATGTACCTGACCGTTATGCACCGCCCGGAAGACAACGGACTCGACTTTAACTTTGAACACCAGATCAAGGCGGTTTCCAGGGATGAACTGGAGTATCTGTACTACTATCTGTGCAAGATCATGTTCAAGGGCGCGGAGAACCCGGACCTGACAATCGGAGATATCATCAAGTTAGTGTAAAGGAGAAGAATCATGTTTGAGAAATTGGTAAATATTATCTGCAACTATGTGGAAGTAGAGCCGGAGAACATTCATCCGGAATCACGTTTTATGGAAGATCTCGGATTTACATCTTTTGACTTCATGAGCATGCTCGGAGAGATCGAGGATGAGTTCGATGTGGAAGTGGAGCAGACTGAAGCTGCCAATATCCGCACGGTACAGGAAGCGGTTGACTATCTGGAAAAACTGACGGCGTAAGTCGGCCGGGAAAGGAATGTGGAGTATGCTTTGCAGCACAGTTCGAGAGATACTGACAAATACAGAGAAGAAATACGGTCCGGAGGACGCCATCCGCTACAAGATCAGCAAAAATGAGATCGAAGCAAAATCTTATACCCGGTTAAAGGAAGACAGCGAGAGCTTTTCCCGCGTCCTCGCCGATCTGGGAGAGCAGGGAAATCATATCGCGGTGATCGGTATGACCTCCTATCCGTGGCTTGTGTCCTATTTCGGCACCGTGAACAGCGGCAGCGTGGTGGTGCCTCTGGATGTAAACCTTCCGGCGGAGGATGTGTGCGATCTGATCGCCCGTTCGGATTCCACGGTCCTTGTCTATGACGAGGTGAGAAAAGACGTGGCTGCCATCGCAAAAGAGCGCTGCCCGCAGTTGAAATACATGATTTCCATGCAGCAGGAGGCGCACGATGATCATGCGTATGCTTTCTGGAAACTGCTTGAGGAGCATGGGGGAAGCTTTGACTATGAGCCGCAGCCGGATCAGCTCTGCACGATCATGTTCACTTCCGGTACGACCGGAAAGAGCAAGGGAGTTATGCTGACCCACCGGAATGTGGCGGAGAATGCGACCTGCCTTGATATGAAGATTCCGGAGCGCATTGTCATTATGACAGTGCTTCCGATCCATCACGCATACTGCCTGAGTATGGACATATTAAAAGGTGTGTCCCTGGGAGCAGTGATCTGCATTAACGATTCGCTCATGCGTGTGGCGAAGAATATCAAGCTCTTTAAGCCGGAGATGATCCTGATGGTGCCGCTGATGATCGAGACCATGGCGAAGAAACTGGAGGAGGCATCCCTCCTGCCGGCAAAGATCGTGAAGAACCAGGTGTTCGGCAAACAGTTCCACACGATCTGCAGCGGAGGCGCATACCTGGATCCCAAGTATATCGACATGTTCCGGAAATATGACATCGTGATCCAGCAGGGCTACGGCATGACCGAGTGTTCCCCGGTTATCAGCATTTCCCAGAGATGGAATATCCGCAAAGATTCTGTGGGACAGCTTGTGCCCAACTGCGAGGCAAAGACGGTGGACGGCGAGCTCTGGGTGAAGGGCAGCAGCGTCATGCAGGGATATTATAAGATGCCAGAGGAGACCGCCGAAACTCTGGAGGACGGCTGGCTCAAAACCGGAGATCTGGGATACGTAGATGAGGAAGGCTTCGTCTACCTGACCGGAAGAAAGAAGAATCTGATTATCACAAAGAACGGTGAGAACGTTTCCCCGGAGGAACTGGAGAATGCCCTGAGCTCCAACCGCCTGGTGGGAGAGGTGCTTGTCCGTGAACATAACGGTGTGATTGAGGCGGAGATCTATCCGGATCAGGATTACGTGAAGAAGAAAAAGATCAAAGATGTGCGCGCGAAGCTGCAGGAGGTTATCGACGAGTACAACCGCACTGCCGCACCGCAGAAGAAGATATACAGCCTGATCGTCAGAGACAAAGAGTTCGAGAAGACAACGACAAGGAAGATCAAGAGATTTTAAGAAAAGTGCCGGCGTGCAGGAGGGATGCTGCCTTCTGTATGCCGGCATTTTTTGGGGGATGTCAGGTCAAATGTATATGCTATTCCTCTTTTAGAATAATCCTGCACTTTTTCCTGTAACATGCAACGCCATATTTCAGGATCTTCTGCATTCCATCCTCGCGGAGCTGTTCTTCATAATGGCGTTCCTCGATCTGTGAGAGCGCCTTTTGGCACGCTTTATCAAGATCTCCGTTTTCTGCATACTTTACTTCTATGACGATTCCGATTTCTTCTGTATCAATCTCCATCAGAATATCACAGTAACCGTCTCCGGATTCTCTGTTTGAAGCTACATACCAGTTATCTTTATAGCTGAGCAGGCCAAGAAGAAGTCCGTGAAAATAGTTTTCTTTCATTTCCTTTCTTACTGCCGTATCACGGATGCTGATCGTGCGGCTCAGATATTCGTTGAATTTTTTTTCGGCGCCTGCAGGATCTCCATTTTTAAAAGACTCACAGAAGGCGTCCAGGGATGTCCCGTCTTTGCGTGCGGTGGTCTGAAACCACTCGGTTATCTGTTCCTCAAAGATATTTTTGATCTCGCGGTTGGGGATGGAAAGTCTGATCCTGTTTCCTTCCGGTTCTCCTCTCTGGGTCAGATATCCTGTAGTAAAGAGCAGGCTCCAGATATTATCCACGGAAGCATACATATCCTTATATGTCAGTTCCTGCCGGATTGTTTTCACAATGCTTTCGCCGGAGATCAGACGCTCTATCTCCTGCTTGGTAATCGACCGCGCATCTTCGAGAAAGTGGCGGATCACAGAGTTGTCACTTGTATTAGACCAGAAAGATTCCGGCTGAGCACCGGGATTCAGCCGTGCCTTGTCTACATAGCAGATTACATCCCAGGGACAATATACGTCTACATTGCCGAAGCGGTATCCATCATACCATTCCTTTACTGTGCCGTAGAGTCCTGAAAGACCAAAATAATTCAGAAGTTCCAGTACCTCTTTATCTGTAAAACCGAAATATTCATTAAAACGCACGTCCATAATGGAGAGAACTTTAAAATTATTTAATCCGGTAAAAATGCTCTCTTTGGCTACGCGCAGGCACCCTGTCAGCACGGCAAAGTGGAGATTATCATTTGTCTTAAGTGCGCGTTCGAATATATTACGGATCAGCAGTACCATCTGATCGTAATATCCGCCTTCATTTGCTTTTGCGAGCGGTACGTCATATTCGTCAATCAGAATGATCACATTTTTGTTATAATGCTTTTTCAGCAGCGAAGAAAGTGTATAGAGACTGCCCATCAGTATGCCGTCCGACATGATAAAAGCATCCTCATCAGCTTTCCCTATCGTAGTGAGCTGATTATACATTTCCTTTTCCTTCGCTGTAAGGCGGTTGCTTTCAAGAAGAAACTGGAAACGCATGGCCTCATTGCCGATCACAGAACACATCATCTCCCGGGCAGTCCCGTAGTCAAGACCATTTACACTTTTCAGGCTGACAGAGATCACCGGAAATTTTCCCATATATTCTTCACACAGTTCTGTCTCTTCCGCTATTGCAAGCCCATCGAATAACTCTTTCTTTACGCCGATCTCGAAGAAGCACTTCAGCATGCTCATATTCAGAGACTTACCGAATCGCCTCGGACGGGTAAACAGATTTACTTTGCCCCAATTGTACAGCAGATCCCGGATCATTCCAGTCTTATCTACATAGTAAAATCCTTCTGTCATAAGTTCATCAAAGTTTTCTATTCCGATTGGAAGTTTTTTATCCATGATCCCCGGCATATTCTCAAGCTTCTCCTTTCCCCGGCTGCAAAGTATCTGCCGTTTCGACAGCAGGTCGGAAACCGGTAAATTGCTGTTGCTTATCTATATCCTAGATTTTACCATCGGATCAGGGAAAGGACAAGGGGCACAGGAGAAAACAGGTTCGTAAAATCAATGAAACTTTCTTTTGATGTCATGCAGCAAATTAGCGTAAATGGTCAAGCTTTCCAGACTGTATTTCGCCTATATGCTGTCGGATGAGCTCTTCTGACCAATTCCACCACTTCATTTTCAGCAGAGAATCTATGGTTTCCTGAGAAAAACGCTTTCTTATAGGCTTTGCCGGAACACCGCCGACGATTGTATATGGAGGAACATCTTTGGTAACAACAGCGCGGGTCCCGATTACAGCGCCGTCTCCAATCGTAACACCTGCTAAAATGACTGCTTCATAACCGATCCAGACATCATTCCCGATAACAATATCACCTTTGTTATCCCACGCTTTTTTAATATCCTTTATATCCAAATCCCACTCTTCGAAAAAAATGGGGAATGGATAGGTAGAAAGCGAAGATAAGCTGTGGTTTGCACTGTTGAACAGGAATTTTGCTCCGCAGGCAATCGAGCAAAACTTACCGATTATCAGTTTGTCCTGGTTGATCGGGTACTGATACAGAACATTATTTTTCTCAAAATCTTGCGGGTCCCTGACAAAATCATTATATATTGTGTAATCGCCGATTATGATACTGGGATTGTTAATGACATTTTTCAAGTAAACAGTTTCTTTGTCTTTTGAGCGGGGATAAATTTTCTGTGGCATGGCTGCTCCTTTCATGTTATGCAAATGGAAAAGCAAATTTCTGATATTTATCAGTTTACAGGCATCCGGGCAGACCGTCTATACACTGTATAATACCGAAATGATTGGTATAAAATAAGAGGCTGCACCTGGCAGCCCCTTACAGTTACTTTTGATATATAATTTTCCGGACAGCATATAAAGATAAGCAGTATTTTTCAGACAGACACTCCATGGAAATACCACGTTGATACTCCGCTTTTATCTGTTGATTGCGCTGATCTAATTCCTGGCGATAGCCGGAAACTTCTCCCCAGTGTTTTTGCTGTTCCTGTTTGACAGGAACATAGATATATCCGCCCTGGACATAGGTTTGCAGCTCTTCTACCAATGCCTCCGGAAGAATAACCTGTGCATTAAGATATTTCATGCGGGCTTCCTCCTTGATATGATAGTCAGGCAGCAAAGCCGGCATTTTTATTTTGCGACTGTTTTTTACTCCATGCAATTGTCGCAATCTGCTGGCTTTGCATGGAGAGAAGCTTTATTCCTTTTTTGCGTGTTGATACACATACAGATCACTTCTTTCTTCACTTCCTTTTATCTGATACGATAATCTGAGACGGATACCGTTTAACATTACTTACTCTCGAAAAGCTCTGCCGTCTTTTGGACTGTACGCCAAATGACATAGTTGCTTTTCGTGAAGATGATCAGCCCTGAACACGGGCTGTTTTTTCTTTTATATAGATGTATATTTTTCGATTTATTGTAACAAATGGAGCGAAAACAATTGATATTCTGAAAATAAAAACACCCCATAGTGCTTGAAAAAAGCATTATGGGGAAGTCTTTCGCAAGAGGCGCAGACCGGATTTGAACCGGTGAATCAGGGTGTTGCAGACCCACGCCTTACCACTTGGCTACTGCGCCTGGCTACAAGCACTTAGCGACCGTCTTTTGGTCGCTTACGTGCGATGCATAGATATTATATTCACACATCTCCTGCATTATACCAGAATTCTTCGGATTCGTCAAATTTTTTTCAAACTATTTTTCCATTATTTTCCCCGGCAGTTTTCCCGGGGCTGAAATTCCAAAATGAGACAAAATGCGCAAAAAGTCTATATAGAGAACCTGAAAAAATATTGTAATTTGATACTGTGACGCGATGATGATATAATTTATCTAATTGGTTATATATCATGCACTCATTCATTTACGGGAGATATTGGCAGGAGGAAATAAGCAAGATGGAACTGCGTGTACTGAAATATTTTTTGACAGTAGCGGATGAAGGCAATATTACGAGAGCCGCAGATATTCTTCATGTTACCCAGCCCACACTCAGCCGTCAGCTGATGGAGCTGGAGGATGAAATGGGGACGTCGCTGCTGATCAGGGGAAAGCGTTCGGTTACACTGACGGACGAAGGTTTTTTGTTTAAACAGCAGGCGGAAACAATTGTGGAACTTGCAGACAAACTGGAGCATACATTTACAGATCAGAAGGATGTCGTATGTGGCACGATCCGGATCGGCGCCACGGAAGCGGTGGGAGGCAGGACGCTGGCAGCGCACATGAAAGAATTCAGGGAGAAATATCCGGACGTTCAGTTTGATCTTTATAATGGAATGGCAGATGATGTAAAAGAGATGATTGAGCGGGGGCTGCTTGATCTGGGACTTGTGATGGAGCCTATCGATACTGTAAAATTTGAATATGTAAGACTTCCCCAGAGGGAAACCTGGGGTATTCTGATCCGCCGGGATCATAAGCTCGCAGAAAAAGAGACAGTAACGATGGATGACATAAAGCAGTATCCCCTGATCATGCCGGGAAGAGAAAATGCAAAAAACGAGATTCTTCACTGGATGCAGTGCGAAGAAAGCCAGCTGAATATCCCGGCATATTATAATATACTTTCCAACGCAGCACTGCTTGTGGAAGCGGGAATGGGATGTGCGGTCTGCCTGGATGGGGCCCTGTCCATACACGCGGATCCGGAACTCTGCTTCCGGCAGATCCTTCCGGCACATATCACCAGGAGTGTGATCCTGTGGAAAAAGAATCATCTGTTTTCCCGGGCAGCTTCACTTTTCGTACAGACAATACAGGAACATTGAAAATGGTTATGGCATCAGCAGATACGGCTGATGCCATAACCATTTTCATCATACGGAGAAGGTATGATCTTTCATAATGAACAGGCATTAGACGCAGGGGCTGATTCATCTTACAATATACATGAAAACAAAAAAGAACGGCGAAATGCCGAAATAAACAGAAATTGAGAGGAAGGAAAAGACCATGAAAAAGAATATAGGAAAAAGCCTTGCACTTTATCCCACTCCGCTTGTTGTGGTAGGAACTATGGTAAATGGAAAACCGAATTACGTACTGGCAGGACATGTGGGAATTATCGGCCACGACCGGATTATGGTGAGCCTTGCAAAACCGCATTATACGAACCAGGGGATCAAAGAGACCCACGCCCTGACTGTAAATATCGTAGATGAGGCAATGCTGGAAAAGGCAGACCGGGCGGGATGCGTCAGCGGCAACAAGGTAGATAAATCCGGCATGTTTGCTTACCACACAGAGGGGACCGGAGCGCCGGTGATTGGCGAGGCGCCGGTTGTGATGGACTGTGTGGTGGATGATATTTATGAGACGGAAGGATTTGAGAGCTTTATCTGCAAGATCGACGGCGTTTATGCGGAAGAGAGCGTATTAAACGAAGCGGGAAAGATTGATTACCATATACTGAAACCGGTTCTTTTTGAGATGCCCACTTATGAATATCTCCGCACAGGCGATGTGATAGGAAAATGCATGAACATCAGCAAATAGCAGAAAGTCAGGAGAAAAAGGAGAAGAGGCCGGATGAAGATTGTAATATTACAGGGGAGTCCAAATAAAAAGGGCTCCACAAATATTTTGGCTGAGAGTTTCAGCCAGGGAGCGGAAGCGGCAGGGCACAGCGTCGTAAGGTTTGATCTTGCGGAAATGAATATCCGTCCATGTACCGGATGTGTGGCATGCGGATATGAAGGCCCCTGTGTGCTGCATGATGACAATCAGAAAATAAGGGAGGCCGTCCTGGGCGCTGATATGATCGTCTTTGCGACACCGCTTTATTATTATGGAATGTCGGCGCAGCTTAAAACCGTGATTGACCGGTTCTGCGCCTATAACAGCAGCATCACTGCAAAGCATATGAAGTCAGCTCTGCTCGCGGTGGCATGGAACAGTGATAACTGGACATTTGACGCGCTGGAAAGTCATTACCGCACGCAGGTCAGATATCTGGATCTGCAGGATCAGGGAATGATACTTGGAAGAGGATGCGGAACTCCGTCGATGACAAAGCACAGCAAGTATCCGGATCTGGCGTATAAACTCGGCAATCAGCTGTAGAACCTGCAGCTCTGGAAACAATTTTACAGAATGATGGCAATTATGGCAAAGGAGCGGGTGAATATGGAATATGCAAAACTTGGAAACACGGATATCGAGGTGTCGAAACTCTGCGTAGGCTGCATGAGCTTCGGAAAACCGGGAACGCTGCATGACTGGACACTGGATGAAAAGGGGACAGAGGAAATCGTAAAACATGCGCTTGACCTGGGAATTAATTTTTTTGATACTGCAAACGGATACTCGGAAGGAACCAGTGAGGAATATCTTGGAAATGCACTCAGAAAAAATGTTTCAAGAGACAAACTGGTTATTGCTTCTAAAGTCTATTTTAATCCCGGAAGGCTTTCTTCTGAGGCAATCCACCGGGAAATCGAAGGCAGCCTGAAAAGGCTTGGCACAGACTATCTGGATCTGTACATCATTCATCGTTTTGACTATGATACGCCGATAGAGGAGACTATGGAAGCCCTGAATGACCTGGTGGTATCCGGAAAAGTACGTGCCATTGGCGCGTCGGCCATGTACGGCTACCAGTTCTATAATATGCAGCTTGCTGCACGGGATCACGGATGGGCACAGTTTGTGGCCATGGAGAACCATTACAATCTTCTTTATCGGGAAGACGAGCGTGAGCTGATTCCCATCTGCCGTCAGATGAATGTATCCCTCATGCCCTACAGTCCTCTGGCAGCAGGACATCTGACCCGGCCGGAATGGAATTCGGATTCGCTCCGCAGCCGGACAGACCGGGCGGCGATGGGAAAATATGACCGGACTCAGGAGCAGGACATGGAAATTGTCCGCAGAGTTCACTCCCTGGCAGAAAAATATGGCGTAAAAATGCAGCAGATCGCTCTCGCATGGGAATGGGCAAAAGGGGTGACGGCGCCGATTATCGGAGCTACGAAAGCCTCCCATTTTGATGATGCCGCCGGGGCGTTTTCGGTGAAACTGACAGAGGAAGACATTGCCTTTCTGGAGGAGCCATATCTGCCCCACAGGATTGTAGGCGCGATAGACTCCAATCCTCCGGAGGGAACGAAGCTGCTGGATGTGAAGAAATAATACGGGGAGAAAAAATGATACGTTTGGCGATTGTGGAAGATGAAGATATCTATGCGGAGAAACTGACGGAGTATCTGGAGAAGTACCAGAAGGAAACGGGAAAGACCTTCCGGATCGACAGATACACGGACGGAGCGGAACTGGTGGAGAATTACCGGGGAGACTATGACATTATCCTGATGGACATTCAGATGAAGCTGATGGACGGAATGTCCGCGGCGGAGGAGATCCGGGCCCTGGACCGGCAGGTAGTCATACTTTTTATCACCAACATGACACAGTATGCCATCCGGGGATATCAGGTGGACGCTCTCGATTATATGGTAAAACCGGTGGAGTACTTTTCGTTTTCCCGGAAAATGGACCGGGCTGTCAGCAGAATAAAACGGGAGGAACATTACTGGCTCTCAATTCCGCTCAGGGAAGGAATGCAGAAAATAGATCTGAATGATATCTACTATGTGGAGAGCCGGGCGCACAGTATGGTATACCACACGGAAGACCGGGAGTATGCATCGCGGGGGACAATGAAAGAGCTGGAAAAGATGTTTGTCCCCTATGATTTCTTCCGGATCGGAAACAGTTTCCTCGTGAATATGAAATATGTGGACGGAGTTCAGAGCAACTGCTGTGTCATCCGCGGAGAGAGCCTGCCGGTAAGCAGAGGGAAGCGGAAGAAATTTATGGATGCGCTTCTGGAACATATGAGTGAGGTGATCCGCTGAATGAACGAAATGTATATGGATATCCCGAGAGTTTATACAGCGCTTGCGGAATGGGCGGCATGCTGCTCCTGGATCTTTGTATCGCAGAGGCGCTTCTCCGGGAAAATTACAGCGGCAACGGCGGGCAGCTTTCTTGCCGCCCAGACAGTGTTTCTTGTGGTAACGGATGACCTTCCCATTGCATGGTGGATTCCTTGTATGGCCATGGCGGTGGGCCTGATGTATCTGCTGATTCTGTGTATCTGTGAAATGCGTCCTCTGGAAGCAGGATATTGCTGTGCATGGGCGTTCCTTGTGGCGGAATTCGCGGCGTCTCTGGAATGGCAGATACAGGTCTGGCTGTTCTCTGTGGGGATCAGCGAATGGCAGTGGATGATTCTGGTTCTTCTGGCAGTCTATATATCGGTAATGGCCGGAGCGGTCCGGCTTACGAAGTCTTTTTTTGCAAATGAGTACCTGTCGCAGATTTCCCTGAAAGAATTTGTGTCCGCTGCGGGCATCGCAGTGGTAGTCTTTACATTCAGTAATTTTGCCTTTGTCGTGAGAAATACGCCGTTTAACAGCGAGTTTCAGTCCGATATCCTTGTGATGCGGACGGTGGCGGACATGGGCGGGCTTGCGGTACTCTGTGCGTTCCAGAGCCGGGTGTGCGAGTGTCTTGCGGAGAAGGAAGCGGATGCAGTGCAGGCGGCGCTGAACATGCAGTACGAACAGTACAGAAGCTATCAGGACAGTCTGGAACTGCTTCACATAAAGTATCATGATCTGAAGCATCAGATTGCAATGCTCCGGTCACTGGGCAGTGAGGACGAGCGGAGCCGGTGGATTGATGCCATGGAGAACGAGCTGGAGATGAGCGGACCGCTTCTGCATACGGGAAACCGGGTGCTGGACGCCCTGATAGGGAGAAAGATCCTTTACGGCAGAAAAAACGGCATCCGTTTTACAACGGTGATCGACGGCGCACTTCTGGACTTTATGCATGTGACGGACATCTGTTCGATCTTCGGAAATGCCCTGGACAATGCGGTGCTCAGTGTGATGATGACAGCGGATCCCCAGAAAAGACTGATCGATATATCTGTAACGGCGCAGAGAAATTTCATTTACATAGAAATCACAAACTACTGCGAGGAGAATCTTGAATGGGAGAAGGGAAAACTTCCCGAATCCACAAAGAGCGACCGGAAAAATCATGGATTCGGCCTTAAGAGCATCTGTTATTCAGCGGAAAAATACGGAGGGAGAGCATCGGTGAGCCTGAAGGAGAACTGGTTTGAACTGCATGTTCTGATCCCGGGGAAACAGGATGTCCCGGAACATGAGAAACAGAGGGATGCAGATGCAAAGTATGCAGGAAAAGTGCAAAGTATGCCAGAATCCGCACAGACAGAAAAAGTATGTTAACGTATGAATAAATCAAAAATCATTCGGACAGGCGCGCAAAGTGAATGAGAAAAGAAGGAGGATATTTATGAAAAAAAGAATCGTATCAGTTATGGTCGCATTTCTGACGCTGACTGCCATAACGGGATGCGCGAGCACACGTCTTGCACAGGTCGGAAACGGCGGCAGGACAGACAACAGAAGTGAGACACAGGCAGAGGGCGGAAGTCAGACAGCAGCGGGGGATGAAGGAGATTTCTCTGTCCTCGGACATTATCATCAGCATCTGGATGCGAATGATCTGATGGGAACAGTAACTTCCCTTGTAATGCTGTATGGTGATATCGATACGCTGTGGGAGGACAATACGCTGATTCTCTATGACAACGGAGACACGTCCAACAGAACGGGCAATCTCCCGTATGTGGATGGAAGTTCCCAGAGATATGAGCTGGTGAAAGAGATGTACATTTCTTCACGAGGCATTCACCACTGGGGCGCATTCTACGGATCATTCACCTATGACGGGGATGTGATTACCCTGAATTCTCCGGACTGGGCTTCCTACGTGCTCTTCTACGGCGATGGCTACGAGCACTACAATTATACGGAAGAAGGCGGTGTTGTGGATCCGGAGAGTCCGGCTCTTGGTACTTTCTACGGACCGATCATGGATTACCATTTCAATACCGGAACCCAGGCGCAGCAGGTACAGATCAACAGAGAGGACGGATCTTTTGAGTTCCTGATGGATACATCCGACGATGTTGAGACTGACACATCTGCTGACGACAGTACAGAGAGTGAGGAGGCGGCAGAATGAGAAAGACAAAGGTAAGGTTTGCGTTATTTAATATCCTGTTTGCCATTATACTTGTGGCTGTGATTGCCATCAATGTGGTGGCTGTGAACTACAGCACGGCGCTGGAGCTGTTCTTCGGAAGCGTCGGCGGCGAACAGGGCGAGAGCTATGAAAATGAAGACGAACTTCTTGCGGCAGAGATCGCATTTACAGATACGGTAGTAGACGAAGGCTCCGTACTGATGTACAACAATGAGAATGCGCTGCCTCTGGATTCCGGAGCATCTGTGAGCATTTTCAGCCAGTCGTGCCGTGAATGGATCACGAATGGTACGGGCTCCAGCTCTGTAGCTACAAGCGAGTATTCTGACAGAAACCTGAAAACATCTCTGGAAAGTGCAGGGTTTACCGTGAATGAAACACTGTGGGATTTCTACGGTGAGAACGGACAGGGAAGAGGAACCGGCGGAAGCGGACAGGCTGCGGACTGGTCACTGAATGAAAATCCCTGGTCAGAGGTAGAGGCTGCCTGCGGTGATTCCTTTGCAGATTACAGTGATGCAGCGGTGATGATCATCTCCCGTACCGGCGGCGAGGGCGCGGACGTGCCCAGAGAAATGTCCCGTTACGACGGAACTGCAGACGAGCATTACCTGGAACTGAGCTCCACGGAGAAAGAGATCTTAAGAGGAATCCAGGATGCAGGATTTGAGAAGACTGTTGTGATCATCAACGCGGGAAATGCCATGGAGATGTCTTTCCTGGATGAAGAGGATCTTGGTGTGGATGCAGTCCTCTGGGTAGGAGGAACCGGATACAACGGCGTGGAGGAAGTCGGTAAACTGCTCTCCGGCGAGGTCAATCCGTCCGGACATCTTGTGGATACTTATGTAAACGACAGCTTTTCTTCCCCTGCCATGCAGAACTTCGGGGATAACCGTTATATGTCCACAAGCGGGGAAGTACTGGATTCCGGTTACAGCTACGTCAATTACGGGGAAGGCGTGTATGTGGGATACCGCTACTATGAGACACGCTATGAGGACGTTGTGATGGGAACGCCGAATGTGGGCGAATACAATTACAGCGAGGTAGTGCGGTTCCCGTTCGGATACGGACTGTCCTATACAGATTTTACATGGAGTGATTTTACCTTTACGGAAAATGAAGACGGCACGGTGACTGCATCTGTCAATGTGACAAACAGCGGCGACCGCGCGGGAAAAGACGCAGTGGAAATTTATTTCCAGGCTCCGTATACACAGTATGACCAGGAAAACGGAATCGAGAAACCGGCAGTGGTACTGGGCGGATTTGCCAAGACGGGAATGCTGGATCCGGGTGCGTCCGAGACGGTGGAAGTGACCTTTGATGCACAGGATGTGATGAAGTCCTACAGCGTGGCGGACGGGGCGTACATCCTTGATGAAGGCGACTACTACATCACTGCGGCACAGGATGCCCATGAAGCGGTCAACAATGTACTGGCTGCAAAGGGATATACGGCAGCGGACGGCATGGACGCGGATGGAAATGCGGACATGACGGCAGTCTACAATGTGGGCGAGACGCAGATGATCACCACAGACCTTGCCACAGGAGCGGAGATCGCAAACCGTTTCGATGATGCTGTGGCAGAGGGCGCGACATATTTAAGCAGAATGAACTGGTCTGTCATGGACAACGGCGGACTGACTTACGGAACCGGCACGGCAGAGGGCGTTTCCTATTCCACGGACGCAGCCGGTACGGTAAATACAGTTGAGGCGAGCGATGAACTGATCGGCCAGATCGACGCCACAGGATGGGATGCATCCGGACGTCCGGAGGAGGCAAATGATACGTCACCCGCAACGGTTGATACAGACAGCGGGCTCACCCTGGAAGATCTGGCAGGAGCAGACTACGACGATGAAAACTGGCAGGCGCTCATCGAGCAGATGAAAGTCAGCGAACTTCATCTCCTTTACCAGAAAGCAGGATTTGTGACCCAGGAAGTGGAGTCCATTGACAAGCCGAAGACAACCGACAGCGATGGACCTCACGGTATCACAAACTTTATCAGCGGCTATTCCTGTTTCGGTTACCCGATCGAGGAAATGCTCGCCAGCACATGGAATGTGGATCTGGCAACCCGGTACGGAGAGTTCATCGGCGAGGATGGAATTCGTTCCAATACGCAGGGATGGTATGCGCCGGCAATGAACATTCACAGAACTCCGTTCAGCGGAAGAAACCACGAGTATTACTCGGAAGATCCGATTCTGTCCGGAAGGATGGGAGCGGCCACTGTCCAGGGCGCTATGTCAAAAGGAATGTACTGCTATATCAAACATTTCGCAGTCAACGACCAGGAGACGAACCGTTCCTCCGTCTGCACATGGGCGCAGGAGCAGGCAATCCGCGAGATTTACTTAAGACCGTTTGAAATTACAGTGAAAGACGGCGGGGCTACCGGAGTGATGGCATCCATGAACCGTATCGGTTTCCGCCAGACAAAAGGAAGCTATGCTCTGCTGACCGAGACGCTCCGGAATGAATGGGGCTTCCAGGGAGCCGTAATCACAGATTACACTTCTGAGGGTGATGCGGTTGCAGATCAGTGTCTGGCAGCAGGAACGGATCTGCAGCTCAATACAGGAAGCAACCGCCTGACAGATACGGCAAGCGACTATGTGCGCCATGCCCTTCAGGATGCGGCACACCATGTCGGCTACATGGTTGTCAACAGTACGGCGCTCACTACAGCAGCGGCATCCGGGTTCCCGGTATACATCCTGATTCTGATTGCCCTTGACGTTGTTGCCGCACTGGGAATCGCCGGAGGCGAGGTTCTGGTTATCCGCTCCAACCGCAGGATTATCAGAGGGCTGGATGCAGGAATCGTGACAAATGCACCGCTGACAGGAACCGTAAGGATCTTAAGCATCGCCGCACTGGTGGTGGATGTCATCGGGCTTGTCATCGAGATCTGGATCTCCCCGGCAGGAATTGCCATTGCGGCTGTGGGTCTGATCTGCGCGATCATCGCCAAAGTGCTGGCAAAGAAACAGGGATCTTCCGGCAATCTTCTTGTGAGGATCACCTTTATCGTGGCAGTGATCTGCATGATCCTTGTACTGGCGTATGAGCTTGCGATTGTTGTGGCAACTATATTCAGCGAGAGAGATTTCGGATAAATTTCAGAGGTGTTGGTGTTGATAAGATACCAACGCCTCTTTTTTTATACAAAAATAAAGCTGTTCGTCCGTCAGCGCATATGTTGTAGTACCGTTCTGTTCTGCATTTCGCCATAATGCACAATGCGAAGAGACAAAGCAAGTCTCCTTGCCAATTTGTCCTTTGCATATTAGAATGTAGAAAAACAGAAAAATCTTTGTAGGACAGATTTGATGAATCATGCGGCAGGGAAAGGAGCGTGCTGGAAGATGAATGTTGGAGAGCAGAAAAAGCTTCCGGTAGGAATAGAAAATTTCAGTAAAATCCGTGATGAGGGGTTTTACTATGTTGACAAGACAGGAATGAAGCAATGCGTTTTTCGTTTCTGCTGGAGAGCGGCAGGATCACGGCGGAAGAAAAGGAAACATACCGTCATCTGATTACAGTCGATCCGACCGGACAGAGCCTTTTTTCTATGTCTGACCCGGTGCTGATGGGCAGTCTGAAAACGCTCTCTGAACTGCTTTACAAGCATTATGGAACGAAGGTTATCATCCTGATCGACGAGTACGATGTCCCGCTGTCAAAAGCAAACGAGCGGGGATACTACGGATCGATGGTAAGTCTGATCCGCGGCATGTTTGAGCAGGCGCTTAAGACGAATGACAGTCTGCATTTCGCCGTGCTGACAGGATGCCTGCGGGTTGCAAAGGAATCTATTTTCACAGGACTGAACAATCCCAAGATCCTTTCGATTACGACAGTACGTTTCGATGAATATTTCGGATTTACGGATGACGAAGTCCGGAAGATGCTGGAGTATTACGGCCTGGAAAGATATTACGGGGAGATAAAAGAATGGTATGACGGATATCGTTTTGGAAATGTTGATGTGTACTGCCCATGGGATGTGATCAATTACTGCGATGAGCTGTTGGACGATCCGGAAGCGCAGCCCAGAGATTACTGGCCCAATACAAGCGGTAATGAGGTAGTCAGGCATTTTCTGGAAAATGTGGGCGACGGGCTGACGAAAAGTGAGATTGAAGCGCTGACGGCAGGAGAGACGGTAACAAAGGAAATTCACGAAGAACTGACTTACAATCACCTCTATGACTCTGTGGATCATGTATGGAGCGTGCTGTTTATGACGGGGTACCTGACGCAAAGGGGAAAACCGGATGGAAAACGGTATAATCTGACCATTCCGAACAGGGAGATCCGCAATATTTTTACCGAGCAGATTATGGTCATGTTCCGGGAAAATGTGGCGCGGGATGGAGAAATGCTCCGCGCGTTCTGCAGTGCCCTGGAAAATGGCGACGCTGGGGAAGTGGAAAGGTTGTTTGCGGATTATCTGAAGAAAACAGTCGGGATACGAGATACTTTTGTGCAGAAACCGACAAGAGAAAATTTTTACCACGGAATCCTTCTTGGGATCCTTGGGCTTAAGAATGGCTGGTATGTGAAGTCAAACCGGGAATCCGGAGATGGATACAGCGACATCATGATCCGGATCGAGGATGAGGATATCGGGATCATCATTGAAGTGAAATATGCTGAGAATGCTGCGTTGGAAGAGGCATGCAGGGATGCCCTGGAACAGATTGAAACGAAGGAATATGAGGCGGAACTGGAGGCGGAAGGGTGCCGGGAGGTTCTGAAATACGGAATCGCCTGCTTCCGAAAGAAGTGCCGGGTTATGGTGCGCAGAGAAGCAAAAAGCATTTACTGAATACTGAGGCGCACGAACAGCAGAATCGCGATGATCCCGATCAGAAAGAACGCGCACCATATCCGGAATTTTCTCGAGCGGAGAACCGGGCGCTCCACGCCCAGCTTCTCCAGGATGATTCCCATCACAATGGAGAAGAGGAAAGTGGAACCCCAGACCGCCCAGCCGTAATGCCCGTGACCATATGCAGCCCCGGCGGGATTCCCGCCGAAGAGTTCTCCGAAAAGCAGTCCGGCGCAGAATCCGGCAAATGTGCTCAGGGAGAAACAGGATTTTCCAAAGAGTGCCGGAAGCGCGGAAATGAGCAGGGCGATCCAGAACAGGCGCTGATGCACAAGCCATCCGAACAGATAGGGAAAACGGTTCGGGCTGGTATCAGTCAGTAACCCGATGATGGGGTATGAGCTGAAATCTCCGGCAAGAATAATCTCAGCCAGATAGATCAGGAGAAATCCGGCGGCAACGAGCAGAGCGGAGAGCAGATTATGCTTCCCGCGTGCGAGGAGCCGTGCGGATTTTTTCTGTTCCGCATTTTGTTCCCCTTTTATATTTTCCTGTTTCGTATTTTGCTCCTCTTCAATATTTTTCTGTTTTGTATTTGATATTCCTTCAATATCCGTATTTTGTTTTTCTTCGGGCTTCAGAAGAAGATCCACAGTAGTCCCGAAGATTTCTGCCAGACGGAAGAGATTTTCCGTACTTGGCGAGGACTGACCGTTTTCCCATTTTGTTACTGCCTGACGGCTCACCCCTGCGAGCTCGGCAAGCTTCTCCTGGGAGAGACCATTTCCTTTTCTGTGTTCTTTTATCCTTTCCCCGAGTGTCATAACCGGCACCTCCTCTTTTTCGTGCAGAACTGAGTCTGTCTTTTGCGCCCTTTTACATTCAGATGTATTTTCAGCCTCATTTTTGTTTCTGTCCATGTTTTTGCCTCTGAGCATATTATAATAGAAGGACGATGAGAATACCAGAAACTATCCGGCAACTATCGGTTGCGGGGAAGGTTTCTTTGTACGAATGGTTGAAAAAAGAGTATCCCCCGTATTATCATGAAAGAAAAAGCATCAGCTGTTCACAGAGATTCAGGAGGGATGCATATGGCAGTGACAGGAGCAGTTATGGTTCCCCATCCGCCCATTATAGTACCGGAGATCGGGCGAGGGGAAGAGAGAAAGATTCAGGCAACAATCGATTCCTACCGCAGGGCGGCAGAGCGGATCGCACAGTGGAAGCCGGATACGGTGGTGGTGATTTCGCCCCATGCGGTGATGTACGCCGATTATTTCCACATAGCTCCGGGAGCCGGGGCAAAAGGGGATTTCGGACAGTTCCGTGCGCCCCAGGTGAAATTCCGGGTGGATTATGATACCGAGTTTGTCGGACTTCTGTCCCAGGAAGCCCAGGCGCGGGATATTCCGGCGGGAACTCTGGGAGAGCGGGACAGGAGACTGGATCACGGGACGATGGTGCCGCTTTATTTTCTCAACCAGTATGATACCGATTACCGGCTGGTGCGCATCGGGCTGTCGGGGCTGCCTCTTTCGAAACACTATGAACTGGGGCAGTGCATACAGAAGACAGCAGAAATTCTCGGAAGAAATACCGTGGTAATCGGAAGCGGAGACCTTTCCCATAAGCTGAAGGAGGACGGGCCGTACGGATTTCAGAAAGAAGGTCCGGAATATGACGAGCGGATTATGGATGTCATGGGAAGGGCTGCCTTCGGGGAACTCTTTGATTTTCCGGAAGATTTCTGCGACAGGGCAGCAGAGTGCGGACACCGTTCCTTTGTCATCATGGCGGGGACACTGGACCGCCGGGCAGTAAAGGCGGAACGGCTTTCCCACGAGGGCACATTCGGAGTGGGATACGGCATCTGTATCTATGAAGCTGGGGAGAAAGCGCAGGGAAGGGATTTCCTGCGGAAGTATGAGGAAAAGGTAAAGAAAGAGGCGCAGACCAGAAAAAAATCGGAGGACGCATACGTAAGCCTTGCACGCAGGACTGTGGAAATGTATGTGAGAACAGGGAGAAAACTCCGGCTTCCGGAGGACCTTGCCGGGGATAATTGTCCGGCGGACAAACTTCCGGACGAAATGTACGAACGCCAGGCGGGCGTGTTTGTCTCTCTAAAGGAAGAAGGCAGGCTGCGGGGCTGCATCGGCACAATATCAGCCACGCGGAAGAACATTGCGGAGGAGATCGTGGAGAATGCGATAAGTGCGGCTTCGAAGGATCCCAGATTCCACCCGGTGGAGCCGGATGAACTGGACCGGCTTGTGTACAGTGTGGATGTGCTTGGAGAGACGGAGGAGATCTCGTCCCCTGACGAACTGGATGTAAAACGTTACGGGGTTATCGTCAGCCGGG
Source organism: Lachnoclostridium sp. An169 (assembly GCF_002160525.1). Taxonomy (GTDB): domain Bacteria; phylum Bacillota; class Clostridia; order Lachnospirales; family Lachnospiraceae; genus Mediterraneibacter; species Mediterraneibacter cottocaccae. The sequence goes on along the minus strand of NZ_NFKT01000007.1, from coordinate 74,434 downwards.
GATATAAAAGGGGGCTTCTTCTTCCGAATCTGGAAGGCGTGGACACGGTGGAAGAGCAGATCGCCATTGCAAAGAGAAAAGCAGGGATTCCGGAGGATGCAGAGGACATCCGTCTGGAGCGGTTTGAGGTGGTGAGACATTTTTGAACGGAAAATCGGAAAACAGCAGAAATAATGGGAAATGCGTCTGCCATGTCTGCCTGCATCACTGCGCCTTAAAGGAAGGTCAGTATGGTCGGTGCGGAGCAAGAAAAAATGAAAACGGGAAAATTGTCTGTGATATTTACGGAAGAATTACGGCGCTTGCTGTTGATCCCATCGAGAAAAAGCCGCTCCGGCATTTTTATCCGGGCAGCAGGATTCTTTCTGTGGGCAGCTACGGGTGCAATCTGTCCTGCCCCTTCTGTCAGAATCATGAGATCTCCATGGCAGGGAGATCTCATGCCGGGAGAGGAGAAGCGGCTTCAGAGAGCGGAGAAGCGCCTCCGGAGAGCGGAGAAGCGCCGTCTGATTATGAAGAAATATCTCCGGAGAAAGTTGCCCTTCTGGCAGAACACTATAGAGAGTACGGGAATATTGGCGTGGCATTTACCTACAATGAGCCTCTGGTGGGGTATGAATTTGTGCGGGATACGGCGCGGATTGTCCGGGAGCGGGGAATGAAAAATGTGGTGGTCACAAACGGAAGTGTGACTCTTCCGGTTTTGGAAGAGATCCTTCCTTATGTGGATGCCATGAATATTGACCTGAAAGGCTTTTCGGAAGAATATTACCGGAAGCTTGGCGGCGATCTGGAGACGGTGAAGACGTTTATCGTCCGGGCAGCACAGTCCTGCCATGTAGAGCTGACGACGCTGATCGTTCCGGGAGAAAATGATTCGGAGGCGGAGATGGAGGAAGAGGCACGGTGGATCGCATCGGTCGGCCCGGATATTGTCCTCCATGTGACAAGATTTTTCCCCGCTTACCGGATGGAGGACAGGAATCCCACGAGGAAGGAGACGGTATACCGGCTGCGGGATGTGGCAGGGAAATATCTGAAATATGTTTATACGGGGAACTGCTAAAGTATAAGCGGATATATTTTCTCATTAAAATGACGGCAGATAATTCGGAAAGAAAGATCAGAGGAAAAATCTTATGTCAAAATACTATAAAAATATTCTGCTGAACTGCGGAAAGGAAAAGATCATAGACAGCGCTGAGATCCAGGAACTTCCGGCAGGTTATCATTTCGGCCCTCATATGCACCCGTCGGCAGAATTGTTCGTCTGTATGGAAGGGCGGATTATAATGAACGTGCGCCAGTCGCAGGTTGAGATCGGAAAGGGAGAATATATCGCAGTGCTCCCGGATCATCCCCACAGCTGTGATGTTCCGGCGGAGGAAAACTGTGCGATCCTTCAGCTCCATTTCAGGAGAGACGCTTTTTGCGATCTGTTCAGTGACACTCTGCAGGAGAATCAGCTGTTTTTTCTGATCGACCTGAACCTGGGGCAGAAAAATTATATCCTTGGAAAATGTTCTGATCAGCTGTACAGCAGTATTGAGTACCTCTATGAAGAGGCTGTGGAAAAGCAGACGAATTACGAGAAGCTCATTGATCTCTATTTCACCCAGATCCTGCTTCTGCTGTCCCGGGATATCGGAGATTCCGGGCATGGTGGGATTCGGGAAAACCGGCATCTGCTCAGCGCCCTTGAGTATCTGAAAGCGCACTGCGCGGAGAAGATCACAGTGGGAGACATAGCGGAGTACTGCGGAGTCTCGCAGCGCAGGCTGGAGCAGATATTCCGGGAAGTGCAGGGAATCAATGTTTCTTCTTATATCACATATTTCCGAATTAACCGCGCCATTGAGCTGATGAACAGGGGGGAGGGAAGATATTCCCTGACAGATATTGCAATGGAATCAGGATTTGGGAGCCTCCAGCATTTCTCGAAAGTTTTCAAAAAAATAATGGGCGTGCCTCCGTCAGGATATTTTTCGCAAAAAGGATAAAATCCGGGAGCGGATTTCGGTTTTGGCATAGCGATTTCCGGGAAATAAGTATACTGTAAAGACAGCAAAATAAACTGTCCGGAACAGCCGGAAAGAGAGGAGACTGATAATGACACCGAGAGAAAATCTGCTTCACTTATTAAGAAGGGAAGGCTACGAGTCTGTTCCTGTAGAATTTTTCCTCTGCCCGAGCCTGGAGAAAAGTTTCCGGGAACAGATCGGAGGAGAGGACAGTGATTATATGGAATATTTTCAGATGCCCTGGAGAAGAGTTGGAGAACTTCTCCCTGATGATGAGGACCGTAGCCGGTTCCTCCCCTATTACGGCGGGAAAGTTGGGGATAATGTGGAGATTGACGAGTGGGGCGTAGGGCACGAGTCAACGCCTACATCCATGCACATGACAAAGATGCTCCATCCCCTGGAAGACGCGGAGACAGTGGAAGAGATTCAGGCATATCCGATTCCTGTGTATTCCCGGGAAAAGAACGAATGGCTGAAAGACAAGGTAAAAGAACTGCACAGCCGGGGGCTTGCTTCCGTGGGAAATATGCAGTGTACGATCTGGGAAACCGCCTGGTATATCCGGGGGATGGAAAACCTGATGATGGATATGTTAAGCGATGAGGAGATGGCGGACGCCATGCTTAGCATGATTGAGAAAATGTCCACAGACCGGGCGCTGCTCTACGCGGAGGCAGGAGTGGATATCCTCTATCTGGGGGATGACATCGGTATGCAGCACAGTATTATGATGAGTGAGGAACTGTATGTGAAATGGCTGTTCCCGCGTCTGAAAAGGCTGATCGGTAAAGTGAAGGAGATCCGTCCGGATATCATCGTCTTCTATCATTCCTGCGGTTACATTGAACCCTTTATCAAGTACCTGATCGAGGCGGGCGTTGATGTGCTCAATCCCATTCAGGCAGAGTGCATGGAATTTAAGGAAATCTATGAGAAATACGGGGATCAGATCTCCTTCCACGGAACAATCGGAACCCAGACCGTGATGCCTTTCGGAACCCCGGAGGAAGTAAAGGAGAATGTGCGGGGAAATCTGGACATCGCAGGGGCAAAGGGCGGACTGTTCGTCGCGCCCACCCATCTTCTCGAACCGGAAGTACCCTGGGAAAATATCCTGGCGTATGTGGAAGCGTGCAGGACATATCAGAAGAAAGTGTAAAACAAATCCGTCCAGAGATGTGAGGCTGCAGATAACAAAATAAATTTCTGGAAGTTGCTTTTTATAACAATATGTTGAATTTATATTTATGCGCCGGAGACTATTGCACTCCGGCGCAACGCTTTTTATAGAATCTGGTCGATGCGGGGAATGTAGAGGACGAAAAACGCTTTCACACAGATTTACAGCAGGTTTTCGGTATGTTAAAATACAGGGGACAGAAGGAAAAACTGCGGCAGTATATGCAGGAGAACAAGGCATATTTCGGACAGGTGGATGTGGAGACTTATCAGGCTTTGAGGGTATTTCTGCATTCGGAAAAGATGCTTAAGGATATGAAAAAAACAGAAAGAGAGGAGCGGAACGATATGTGCCAGGCACTGGAAGATATTTATACAGATGGGGTAAAAGCGGGAAAGCTGGAGGGCGAAGCAGCTGGAAGGCTGGAAGGCGAGCGCCGGGAAAAACAGTTGATCATTACGAAAATGCTCCGGGACGGTCTGCCTGTATCTGCAATCCGGAAATATACAGATGCAACGGATGAGGAGCTGAAAATTGCCGGGACAGCACTTGCCGCCGCTCAGGAAAAAGAATGAACAGAAAGAAGGATGGATCATGAAAGTATTACTTTTAAACGGAAGCCCCAGAAAAGAAGGATGTACATTTACAGCTCTGGGGGAAGTTGCCAGAACATTAAATGAAGCGGGAATTGAGACGGAGATTTTCCAGGCAGGGAACCCGGATAAGGAAAATGTAAAAGCTGCGGTACAGAAGATGAAGGTGGCGGATGCACTGGTTGTGGGATCTCCGGTATACTGGGCGTCTCCATCCGGACAGATCATCGAATTCATGGATCAGTTCGTATCCATGGCGGGAAACGACCTGCTCTATAAGCCGGCAGCGGCGGTTGCTTCTGCACGTCGCGCAGGAACAACAGCAACTCTGGAAGTGCTGACAAAATATTTTTCTTTCTATCAGATGCCGATTGTGTCATCCAATTACTGGAATATGGTTCATGGAAATACACCGGATGAAGTACAGCAGGATGAGGAGGGGATGCAGATTATGCGGATCCTGGGAAGAAATATGGCGTGGCTGCTGAAATGTATCGAGGCGGGCAGAAAGAATGGCGTAGATATGCCGGAGACGGAGGAGAAGATCAAGACGAATTTTATAAGATAGATTTTAAAGATGCAGGCTGAAATAAGGAGGAGATAGTGTGAAAAAGTTATGTGCGGCGGCACTCTGCGCGGGAGCATTTTTCCTTTGTGCCTGTTCTGCGGGAGAGACACAGAATCAGGGAGAAGTGCAGAATCAGGGAGAAGCACAGAATCAGGAAGAAACAGAAGCAGGCTCCGGCAATGGAGAGGAGATCATCCTTGCCACTACGACGAGTACCCAGGACAGCGGTCTTCTGGATGCGATCCTGCCGGTTTTCGAGGATGAGACCGGATACAGCGTAAGTGTGGTTTCCGTAGGTTCGGGAGAGGCGATGACCATGGGAGAGAACGGGGAGGCGGATGTCCTTCTGGTACATTCCCCTGCGGCGGAGGAAGAATTCGTAGCCGGCGGACACGCAGATGAAGACGGCAGGATGGATGTGATGTACAACGATTTTGTCCTTGTCGGGCCGAAGGATGATCCTGCGGGGATTGCCGCGTCGGCGCCGGATGATGCTGTGGAGGCTTTCCGGAAACTTGCGGATACCCGTTCCACGTTTATTTCCCGAAGCGATGAGTCGGGAACCCACCAGAAAGAACTCGCGATCTGGGAAGCCTGCGGCATACAGCCGGAAGAAGACTGGTACGTGGAGGCGGGTACAGGAATGGGCGCTGTCCTGGAGATGACCAATGAGATGCTGGGATACACCCTGTCGGACAGGGCGACCTGGCTGAATCTCGGCCTGGACGAGGATCTGATGATTGTGTGCGAGAAGGATGAAAGCGGAATCCTTTACAACCAGTACGGTGTGATCTGCGTTAATCCGGAGAAGAATGAGAATATCAACCATGAGGGCGCAAAGGCGTTCCAGAAATGGATCGTGTCGGAAGAGACGCAGGAACTGATCGGCCAGTACGGTGTGGAAGAGTTTGGAAGTCCGCTGTTTACGCCTGATGCGCAGCAGGGCTGAACCAGGCGCGGCAGGCTGCAGATACCCGGAATGACGTGCCGGGCGGATGACGCTGCCGGAAACAGTGCGGAGAATGGAGAACAGTACAGATGAAAATAATTATGGAGGGTGTGGCGGAGGCTTTCCGGCTGATTTTTTCACTGGATGAAGAGGTGTTTGAGGTGGTCGGACTGTCTCTGCGGGTATCCCTTTTATCCCTTCTGATCGCAGGAGTTCTCGGGATTCCTGCCGGGATTTTTATCGCAGGTCACAGATTCCGGGGAAAGCGTTTGCTGATGCGCCTGATCTACACGCTGATGGGGATGCCACCGGTGCTGTGCGGTCTTCTCGTATATATTGCTCTTATGAGGAGGGGGCCGTTGGGAAGCTTAAGGCTCAACTATACGGTCACAGCCATGATTATCGTTCAGACCCTTCTGATTTTCCCGATTATCACAGGCCTTACTGTCAGTGCGGCAAGGGACCGGCAGGGGAAGATCCGCCGCCTGGCACGGACGCTGGGGGCGGACAGGAGGCAGACGATGCAGCTGCTCCTCTTTGAAATGCGTTTCGGGCTGATCACTGCGGTCATAACCGGATTCTCCCGGGGAATCTCGGAGGTCGGTGCGGTTATGATCGTGGGAGGAAATATTGACGGTAAGACCCGGACCATGACGACCTATATCTCCCAGCTCAAGGGAATGGGAGAATTTGAGCGGGCGGTGGCGGTGGGAATCATCCTGCTGATCATTTCTTTCACTGTGAACACGATTCTCTGTTACCTGCAGAAAGATCCGGGGGAAGAGCTGCGGGGCGGACATGCCGGCGGCATATGAAACAGAAAGGTACGGAATGGAACTTCAAATACAGAATCTGAGAAAGTCATATGGAACGCATACAGTGCTCGACATCGGCAGCCTTACAGTTCATGACGGCGGGATTACGGCTGTGGTGGGGCCCAACGGCGCGGGCAAATCCACGTTGCTCAATATTCTTGCCGGGCTTATGAAGAGCGATGACGGCGAGGTGTATTACGGCGGGAGCAGGGAGATCCCTTTTCAGAAAATGACCATGGTGTTTCAGGAGCCCTGTCTGATCTCGTCCACCGTGGAGAAAAATATAGCCTATCCCCTGAAACTCCGGAAGTATTCTGGGAAGGAGATCCACAGCAGGGTCGGTACACTGGCGGCAGAGCTGGGACTGACGCATCTCCTTGGAAGGAGGACAGAGGGGCTCTCTCTGGGGGAGGTGCAGAAAACAGCGCTGGCAAGGGCGCTTTCCTTTGAACCGGAGCTTCTGTTTCTGGATGAGCCCTGCGCCAGTATTGATCCTCACGCCACTCTGGAGATAGAGGAGATGCTGCTGAAACGAAAGCGGGAGAAGGGGACGACTATCCTGATTATCACCCATGATCTCGCCCAGGCGGGAAGACTGGCCGATCAGGTTGTCCTCCTGAAGGAAGGAAAAGTAGTGGAGGCGTGCGGGGCGGAAAAGTTTTTTTCGCATCCGGACAAAGAAGAGACGAGAAAATTCACAGGAGGGGAGCTGTTGGTATAAGATGGAACTGCTGCATACGGATACCCTGGCGGAAGCGCGGAGAAAGCTGCTTGCCGCCACGGAAGAGATGGAAATTGATCCATGTATGGTAAATCTGGAAGAAGCCCGGGGCAGAATCAGTGCGGGAGACCTGATTTCCGGGGAAAATATTCCGCCTTTTGACCGTTCCACCATGGACGGCTATGCCCTGGCGGCACAGGAGAGTTACGGAGCCGGGGAGTCATCCCCGGTTTTTCTGCATATATGCGGGCAGGTGGGAATCGAGGAGAAAGCAGAGATCATCCCCGGTCCCGGCGAGGCGGTCCGGGTACAGACCGGCTCCATGATTCCGGAAGGTGCGGATGCGGTAGTGATGGCGGAGTATACAGAAGAGTACGCGCCGGGGGAGATGATATGCTGCCGTCCGGTCAGCCCGGGAGAAAATGTGATTCATGCGGGCGAGGATGTCGGGAAAGGCGAGACGATCCTCTGCCGGGGGCAGAAGATCGGGACTGGTGAGACCGGAATGCTGGCAGGACTGGGAATCCGGGAGGTGGAAGTATACCGGCAGCTCTCTGTGACAGTGATATCCACAGGGGATGAGCTGGCTGCTCCGGGAGAGATCCTGACGGCGGGGAAGATCCGGGATATCAATACCGATACGCTCTCTGCCGCTGTGAGGGACTGCGGAATGCAGGTGTCAGCCCGGATGCGGACCGGGGATGACGAAAGGCAGATCCTGCAGGCAGTGCGCGAAGCCTCAGAGGAGAGTGACATCGTCCTTCTCTCCGGGGGAAGTTCCAAGGGAAATAAGGATTATACAAAGCAGGTGCTTGAGCAGGTTACGGGGAATGTATTTACCCATGGCCTTGCGCTGAAGCCGGGCAAACCGACGATTCTTGCATATGACAGGGAGAGAAAGACGCTGATCGCCGGACTGCCCGGGCATCCCCTCGCCGCGGTGCTTGTGTTCCGTCTGCTGATTGCCTGGTGGCACCGGAGAAAAACGGGGATGAAGGATCCCCTTCATGTTCCGGCAGTGATGGGAAACAATGTGTCGAGCAACCAGGGAAGAGAGACATGCCTTCCCGTCCGGCTGGTCCCGTCGGAGAACGGGTATGAGGCGGTTCCCGTCTATGCAAAGTCGGGAAGCATTTCGGCGCTTGCGAGGGCAGACGGGTATGTGCTGATTCCCAGGGACAGGGAAGGGCTGAAAAAAGGAGAAAGGGTCTGGGCAGAGCTGTTATGAAACGCAATCTTTATCTGAATATGCAGGATCGGGAAACTGCACTGAAAAATTATCTGGAGTCTCTGGAAAACGTGAAACCGGGGCGGGAGAATATCCCTGTCACGGAGAGTCCGGGCAGGTTGACTGCGGAGGCGGTTTTCGCACGCTGGTCCAGTCCTTCCTATAACTCCTGCGCCATGGACGGGATCGCGGTGATCAGCAGCCATACAAAGGGAGCGTCGGAGAACAGCCCTCTTCTGCTGCGGGAGGGAGAGGACTATCTGGAAGCGGACACCGGAGACAGGATTCTGCCGCCCTATGATGCAGTGATTATGGCGGAGGATCTGATCGAGACGGAGGAAGGATATCAGATCATCGCACCCACGCATCCTTTCGCCCATGTGCGCGCAGTAGGGGAGGATATTGTGGCGGGGGAGATGGTGCTCCCCTCCTGCCATGAGATCCGTGCAGTGGACGTCTCTGTACTCCTGGCAGCGGGAGTGGGGAGGATCGATGTGGTGAGAAAGCCTGTGGTGGGAATTATTCCCACAGGGGATGAGATGATCTCTTTTGAGGAGGCATCCGGAGGTGCAGACGGACCAGAAGACGGGCGTATCGTGGAGACCAACTCCCGGATGTTCGAAGGACTGGTCCGGGAGAACGGCGGTGAGGCCAGAAGGTACGGGATTGTCCCGGATTCGCCGGAACTTCTGGAGCAGGCACTGCTCCGGGCTGCAGATGAGTGCGACATGGTGATCATCAATGCCGGTTCCAGCGCGGGGCGGGATGACTATGCGGTACATGTGATCCGGAGCATCGGAGAGGTGCTCACCCACGGAGTGGACATCAAGCCGGGAAAACCGGTGATCCTGGGCAAAGTAAAAGAACGGCCGGTGATCGGGCTGCCGGGCTACCCGGTGTCTGCATGGCTGACCTTTATGGAATTCGCAGTACCGGTGATGAACCGTTTCCTTCTTCGCGGAGAGAAGCAGGGGGAACGGGTGCGGGCGAAACTGACGAAAACCGTCATGTCCGGTCTGAAGTATGAGGAGTATGTCCGTGTGAAACTGGGCGTCGTGGATGGAGAGATGATCGCCGCGCCTTTAAGCAGGGGAGCGGGGGCATCCATGTCTCTGGTAAAAGCAGACGGTTTCTGCGTGATCCCGAAGAACAGCGAGGGTGTCATGGCTCACGGGGAGGTGGAGGTCAGGCTTCTGGAGAAACCGGAACAGATCGAAAAGACTCTGGTGGTGATCGGCAGCCACGATATCATCCTGGATGTGCTGAATGATATGATGACAGAAGAACATTCGGGAATGCGGCTTTCATCCACCCATGTGGGTTCCATGTCCGGACTGATTGCCCTGAAGAGAAGGGAGACACACCTGGCGCCGTCCCATCTGCTCTGCGGGGAAGACGGCAGTTACAATGAGGCGGTGATCCGGCAGATGTTTCCCGGAGAGAATATCGTTCTCATCAAAGGAGTGCGCCGCAGGCAGGGATTCATCGTGAAAAAGGGCAATCCCCTGAATATCCGGAGCCTTGCCGACATTACCCCGGAGGTGCGATATATCAACCGGCAGAAGGGCGCGGGAACCCGGGTGCTTTTCGACTATCTCCTGAAAAAAGAGGGGATCCCCGGGACGGCGGTCTGCGGTTATGAAAATGAAGCAGCCACCCATATGAGCGTGGCGGTGGCTGTGAAGAAGGACAATGCAGATGTGGGAATGGGAATCTATTCCTGTGCCCGCGCCCTGGATCTTGATTTTATCGATGTGGCGTTTGAGGAATATGATTTTGTGACCCGGGCGGAGTATCTGGACCTGCCCCTTGTGCAGGAGTTCCTGCGTGTGCTGAAAAGCCCGCAGTTCCTGCGGAAGCTGGAAGAACTGGGAGGATACACGGCGGAGGAGATTGGAGAGATCCGGTATGTCATTACCTGAAAAGACGGCTTTGGGAAGAAACGCTGAAATTTTCACCTCAGAGCAGACTGCGCGGATCCGCGCAGCCACGGCAGCGGTTGTAGGACTGGGGGCACTGGGGCAGCTCGCGGCGGAGGAACTGGCGAGGAGCGGCATGGAACGGCTCATTCTCATAGACGGAGACCGCATGGAGCCGGGCAACTTAAACCGGCAGATCTGTGCGGATGTGCTGACCATGAATCAGTTCAAGGCGGAAGTCCTATCCGTTCGACTGGGAGATATCAGCCCCCGGATGAAACTGAAAGTGTATCCGGTGTTCCTGAACCGGGAGAACGGGAAAGCTCTTCTGGATGGGGCGGATCTTGTACTGGACTGTGTGGACAACATTCCCGCCAGGCTCTGTCTGGAAGAGCTGGCGGAACAGGCGGGGATCCCGCTGATACACGGCGGTGTGGAAGGCTGGTGCGGACAGGCGGCGGTGGTCTTCCCGGGAGATGGAATCCTTAAAATGATGTTTGGAAACCGGGAGGCAGAAGAGACGGCAGTTTCGGTGCTCATGTCTGCAGCGGGAACCGTGGCGTCCATACAGGCGGCGGAAGCGCTGAAGATAGCCGCGGGACTGGAACCGTCTCTTCGGAATATACTGCTCTCGATTGACATGAGAAACGGGGAATTTGAACGAATCCCGATCAGGAGGTGAAGAATATGGCAACAAAATACGGCGGCTATATGGGGAAGGTACTGAAGATCAATCTGACGACCCGGGAGGTGTCGGAGTATCCTTTCTCCGATGAGGAAAGACAGCTTTTTATCGGAGGAAAGACCATGGCGGCAAAGATTCTGGGAGATCATCTGACAGGAAAGGAAAAGGCGTTTTCCGAGGAGAACCTTCTTGTGGTTACAACGGGACCGATGACCGGATCCGGAGCTCCAAGTTCCAGCCGTTTCAATATTTCCACCCTGTCGCCCCAGACCGGGTATATCACATCGTCCAACTGCGGCGGCCATTTCGGGTATTATCTGAAGAAATCAGGACTGGACGCCCTCATCCTGACCGGGAGATGCGAGACGCCGTCCTGGATTGAGATCAATAACGGAAACGTCATTTTCCATGACGCACAGGATATCTGGGGGATGAAGACCGGGGAGACCCAGCAGGCGCTGGACGGGAAAATGCGCCTGAAAAACGGACGGGTGCGCAAAAACGGGAAAATCTGTATCGGTCCGGCAGGGGAGAATCTGGTGCTCTATTCCTGTATCGTATCCAACGAGCGGGTCTCCGGGCGCGGCGGAACCGGGGCGGTGATGGGATGGATGCGCTTGAAAGCCGTGTGCGCGTCGGGAAATAAAGAAGTACCGGTCTACGACAGGGAGAAGATGGTGCGGCACACGCAGAAATGGTTCCGGTATCTGAGAAAACACCCGCTGACCGGCAGCCAGCTCCCGAAGCTTGGCACGGCAGGGCTTGTGAGCGCCATGCAGATGAAGCATATTCTTTCCACGAAGAATTATACCTATGGGCAGTATGATGAGTTTGAAAAAGTCAGCGGCGAGGAGCTGGCGGAGAAATATAATATTGTAAATAAGGGGTGTCTTACCTGTCCGATCCGCTGCGCCCGCACGGTAGAGGTGAACGGGCAGCAGGTCAAGGGACCGGAGCTTGAGACCCTGGTTCTTCTCGGCGGGGGGATCCTGAATAATGATCTGGAGTCTATCCTGAAGTGGAACTATGAGCTGGACGAACTGGGAATGGATACCATCTCCTGTGCCAACACCATCTCCTACGCCATGGAGGCGAACGAGAAAGGGCTGTGGGACAACGGACTGAAATTTTCCGAAACCGGGGAACTCTCGAAGATTTTCGAAGATATCGCGTACCGCCGCGGAATCGGTGACGAGCTTGCGTTAGGGAGTAAGCGGCTCTCGGAGAAATACGGAGGGAAAGAGTTCGCTGTCCACGCGAAAGGAATGGAGCTTGCGGCGTACGAGCCGAGAAAAGCCGTGGGACTGGGGCTGGGCTATGCCACCAGCAACCGGGGAGGATGCCATCTGAACGGCGGATATCTGGTGATTCTGGAAGGACTGGGACTGTCCATGAACCAGACCACTTATCACAGCAAGGCGGATCTGACCATGCTTTTCCAGGATCTGATGGAGATGATCTCTGCGTCCGGCCAGTGTCTGTTCACCAGCTACGCCTTCTTCCCCACGCCGCTGATGAACCACCCCAACGCCTGGTATACGAAGCTGGTCAACAAGGTGCTGCCATTTACCGGTCCTGTGGTGCGGATTATCAATAAATTCCCGGAGATCGCCTGTTTCCATCTTCCGGTGTTCCACCACACGAAGGGATTTGAATACACTACGGGGATGAAGATGACGTTCGGCAGGTATATCCGCTGCGGGGAACGGGGATTTAACCTGGAGCGTGAGGTGAACCGCAGATTCGGTGTGAATGCCAACAAGGACGCTCTGCCCAGGCGGCTCACGGAGACGCTGCAGGATCCGAAAGATCCGGATTCGAAAGTGCCTCTGGAGAAGCTGAAGAAAGTCTACTATCACGCAAGAGGGTGGAACAGGGACGGACTGCCTGCAAAGCGGATCCTTGAGAAACTGAAGATTGCAGATCAGGCGGAAGGTCCGAAAAGAAAGGCCTGAGAAATGAGCGGAGGTGGGTGCATGGTTACGGTAAAAATATTCGGTGTCGCCCGGCTGCGGGCCGGGACCGGAACATTCCGGTGTGACGAGAATGAAGTGAAGAATATTGACGGACTGTTAAACCGGATTCCCAATACGACCCGGAAAGAGGCAAAAGATCTGGTTGTTCTTGTAAACGGGAACCCGGCAGGCAGACACAGATCCTTAAAAGACGGGGATGAGGTGGCACTGCTGGCCCCGGCGGGAGGTGGATGATTATGAAGAAAATAAAAGAAATACCCTGGATTCATGAAGAAGAATGCGCCGGCTGTTCGGTCTGCGTGGAGAACTGCCCGATGGACTGCATTGCCATAGAAGAGCCGAAGTTCCATGGAGATATCCGCACTGTGGCGCGGGCTGACACGTCGAAATGTATCGGATGCGGGATCTGCGCGAAGGTCTGTCCCATCCGGGCGATTGAGATGAGGAGGGAAGGAAGTATGGGAGGTGGAAGCATGGAGAAGGAAAGATGTGAAAGCGGTGTGTCCCGGAATGGACTTAAGACAAGGTGGACGGGGAAAAAAGTGCTCTGCCGGATCTTCCAGTACGGCATGAAATATGCCATGTATGTCCTGCCGTGGAGGGTGCCGAAGGTTTTAAGGGGACCCGGCTGTGTGAAGAAGCTGCCGGAGGCTGTGAAGCGCCGGAAGTTTAAGAAGGTGCTTATTGTCACTGACGGAACCCTGATGGAGCTGGGACTTCTTCAGGGAATGCTGGACGCCATGGAAACAGCGGATCTCCCGTATGTGATCTATGACGGTGTGGCTCCGAATCCTACAGATGAAAATGTGGAGGAAGGAGTCCGCCTCTTCCGGGAAAACCACTGTGACTCTATGATCGCGTTCGGCGGCGGTTCTCCGATGGACTGCGCGAAGGGGATCGGCGCCCGGATTGCCAGACCGCGGAAACCGGTGAGAAAACTTCAGGGACTGTTCCGGATTCTCCGCCCTGTTCCTATGATCTTTGCAGTGCCGACCACAGCGGGAACCGGTTCGGAGACGACCATTGCGGCGGTGATCACGGAGGCCGCCACTCACCACAAGGCGTCCATGAACGATCTCTGCCTGATGCCGAAGTATGCAGTTCTGGATCCGGAGCTGACGAAAGGGCTCCCTCCACGGGTTACATCTACGACGGGAATGGACGCTCTCTGCCATGCGGTGGAAGCGTATACGAACAATACATACAACAGCAGGCTGGAAAAAGAAATGTGCCGCAGGGCGGTCCGCCTGATTTACGACAATCTGTACAGAGCATATACGGACGGCTCGGATATGGAGGCGAGACAGAACATGCAGGAGGCGGCATTTCTGGCGGGCAGGGCATTTACCCGCGGATCGGTGGGATATGTCCATGCCATCGGGCATACACTGGGCGGACTGTACGGAACACCTCACGGGCTTGCCATGGCGGTTCTTCTGCCTCACGTTATGAGGGCGTTCGGGAAGGCGGCCCACAAAAAGCTTGCCGAACTCAGCGATGTATGCGGGCTGACAGGCGCGGACGAGAGCATTCCGGAAAAGGCAGAGGCATTTATCCGCTGGATAGAAGATCTGAAGATAAAAATGGAGATCCCGGACCGACTGGACATGATCCGGGAGGAAGACCTTGACCAGATCGTGGAGTGGGCGGAGAAGGAAGGCAATCCTCTCTATCCCGTGCCGGTGATCTGGACCAGGGCAGAATTTAAGGAATTTCTGAAAACGTGTATGGAAACCGGGGACAGTGACCGATAATAAGAGCGGAGGTGAAATCCATGTGTACATGTATAACCTGGGAAAACGGGAGTTTTTATTTTGGACGGAACCTGGATCTGGACAGTTCTTTCGGGGAAAAGGTGGTTGTGACGCCGCGGAATTTTTCCCTCCGGTTCCGGGAAGGCGCGGGAGCGTCCCGGCATTATGCCATGATCGGTATGGCTTCCGCCAATGACAGCTTTCCTCTGTATGCGGAGGCGGTGAACGAAAAGGGACTTGGCATGGCGGGGCTTAACTTCCCGGGAAATGCAGTTTATCAGGAGCCGGCGGGGCAGCAGGAGACAGAAGCCGGACCGGGAAAGAATGGACGCGCCGGCACGGCGGAATCATCAGCGGCCGCTTTAGTCTGCGTGGCGTCCTTCGAGATCATCCCCTGGATTCTCTCCCGGTGCGCCTCTGTTGACGAGGCGGAGCCGTATCTGAGGAAAATGATTGTGACGAACCGGGCCTTTGCAGAAAACATGCCGCCTGCACCGCTTCACTGGATGCTTGCGGACCGGAGCCGGTGCCTTGTCATTGAAGCGGTGGAAGAGGGGCTGATGATTTATGACAATCCCTTCGGCGTGCTGACGAATAATCCGCCTTTTGCGTATCACCGTATGAATATGAACAATTACCTGAATCTTACGGCGGAAAGTCCGGCGAACCGTTTTGCCCCGGGGCTCCCGCTGAAGACTTACGCCCAGGGAATGGGAGGACTGGGGCTTCCGGGAGATGCCTCTTCCGCTTCCCGGTTTGTGCGCGCCGCCTTTCTGAAATGGAATTCCAGAGCGCCGGAGGATGAGAAGAGCAGCGTCGCCCAGTTTTTCCACATCCTGGACGGAGTGGCGATGGTGCGGGGAACCGTGATTACGGAGGCGGGGACTTATGATATCACTACTTATTCCTGCTGTGTGAATACGGAGACCGGGGTGTATTATTATAAGACGTATGATGACAGCACAGTCCGCAGCGCAGATATGCGGGCACAGGATCTGGATGGGGATCGGTTGGTTTTACTTGATCTGCTTTGAAATGATCTGTATCGGGGGAACGCCCGTTTCTTATTAAGGTGCTCAGGTTGTCATAAAGGCAGCCTGAGCACAAAGCTTTTTTCGCCCTCTTTTTCCTCTCTCAGAAATACATCTCCCCCATGTTTCCCTGCTACTGTCCGGCAGATGCTTAGACCGAGGCCGCTGCCGTTTCTGGTCTGTCTGGACCGGTCGCCGCATACGAAAGGCTCGAAGATGGAATCCTGGATCCCGGGAGGAATGGGAGTGCCGTTGTCCCGGACTTCAAAAATACACCAGTTTTCGACTTTTTTCGTCCTTATATGGACCTTTGTGCCGGGCGGATTGTGGACAATGCTGTTGTTCAGCAGGTTCAGGAGCACCCTGCGGGTCTCGGTGGGGTCGATATTCAGCAGAATCTCTGCGTCGGGAATGTCCACGTCCAGAGTCATTTCATTTTTCTCAAAGGCGTCGTAGCAGTCGATCACGCAGCTGCGTGCCAGTTCAGCGAAATCTGTTTCCTGCAGTGTCAGGCGGAAACTGTCGTTTTCCAGGCGGCTGTATTCCAGAAGCTTATTGACCAGTTCCGTCATATGGGCGGATTTGCGGCAGATGGCTTCCAGATACTCTTCCTGTTGCTCCGGAGAGGATACCATGTGGTCGGCGAGGGCGCGGGCACAGCCCTGGATTGTAGTGATAGGGGTCTTCAGGTCGTGGGCGATACTGCTTAAGAGATGCTGCCTCTCCCGGTTCAGCCGGTCCCTCTCCTCTGTTGCCTGTCTCAGTTCGTCCGCCAGAAGGTTGAAGGAATCCTCGATCTCCCGGTATTCGTACTCGGCATTCAGTTCAAGGTGACAGGAGTAGTTCCCTGCTGTGATCTCCCGCAGACCTTCCACGAGACGGGCGTTTGGAGCTGCCAGGTGGACCCGGATGACATGGGAATAGCGGAGCAGGCAGGCGAGCAGAAGAAGTATCACAGAGGCGGCAAGCACCAGCGCCGTCAGGTGCCAGCGGGCAGCAAGCTCTCCCCGGGGATTGATAAATGTGATTCCTGCGGATACATTTTCTGCGGGAAATTTGACGATTCCGGTCAGCGTTTTGCCGTCCCGTTCAAAGGCAGTGTAGGTGGCGGCGTATTTCTGCCGGTTAGCGGGATCCCCTTTGTAGGTGATATTGATCACTCCCGCAACGGTGAAACTGTCCGCCCGGAGCAGGGAGCCCAGGGCGTTCTGGGTGAGAAGCTCAGACTGTGTGTAGCTGTCTTTCGGCTCCGGAACGGTCCCTTTTGTGTAGATCACCTGATTGTTTTCATCCAGAATCTCGATCCACCCGCCGATATCATCCAGAAGGGAGATATCGGTGTTCTCATAGTCGGAAGAAATTAAAGTGGCGGCGTCTAAAATGGCGCGGGTGTTCAGCATGTCCGTGCCGAAGAGAAACAGGGAAACCGCATTGTAGATAACGGAGACGAGCAGGGCAAGGACAATCAGGAACGACGCATATTTTCGGATAATGTACTGGCTTAATGTTTTCTTTTTCATGAGATCATTTTGTATCCGAGACCGCGGATGGTA
The DNA here is from genome assembly GCF_002160525.1 of Lachnoclostridium sp. An169. GTDB lineage: Bacteria > Bacillota > Clostridia > Lachnospirales > Lachnospiraceae > Mediterraneibacter > Mediterraneibacter cottocaccae. The sequence goes on along the minus strand of NZ_NFKT01000007.1, from coordinate 57,438 downwards.
CGGATGTAGGAACCTCCTTCATATTCTCCGGTTTTGTCCCGGATTTTGCTGATATAGACCATGATGTTGTTGTCATCCGCATAATAATCTTCGCCCCAGACAGCCTCATAGATCTGCTTTTTCGTAAACACCCTGCCCGGAGATTCCATGAAGAGCCGCAGCATCTTATACTCGATGGATGTAAGTTCAATGGCCGTTCCGTTTTTTATGAGAATACATTTCTCGGTATCCAGAGTCAGGTCGTGAACCCGGATAAGCGGGCTGCCCGACTCATTTTCCGGCTCATTCTGTCCGGCATGTCCTGTCCGTCCTGTTACGGGGGAACCGAGCTGGTAAAAGCGCCTTAAGTTAGCCTCCACACGGGCCACAACTTCCAGGGCGTCAAAGGGTTTGGCAATATAATCGTCCGCGCCCATGCCAAGCCCCAGGACTTTGTCGGAAGTCTCCCCTTTGGCGGACAGAATGATGACGGGAAGGTTCATGGCGCTGCGGATCCGGCGGATCAGGGTATAGCCGTCCATCTTCGGCATCATGATGTCCAGGATGGCAAGATCCGGTTTCTCTGAGCGGATCAGGGCGAGAGCCTGTTCGCCGTCTGTGGCTTCCAGGACGGAAAAGCCTGCGTTTTCAAGGTAAAGGCGCAGAAGGCTTAAGATTTCCTTTTCGTCGTCTGCGATTAATATGCGGTGATTCATGAAGGTTTCCTCCTAAATATATCAGTGCAGGGTTTTCGATAAAGTGTTCCGGCAGGTGTTCCGGTGCATCGGAGAATGTGCTATAATAACTGTGTTTTGCAGATCTGTTCTGCACAGAGAAAAGTATAACATTTTTTGCTGGAAGGAGTATATCAAAATGGAAAGAAGAATAGACGGACACACAAAATTATATGCACTGATCGGTTCCCCGGTGGGACATTCCGGTTCCCCTGCCATGTATAACTACAGTTTTGAAAAACTGGGGATCAACAGCGCCTACCTCGCTTTCGACGTACCGCTGGAGAAGACGAAAGAGGCCGTGGACGCCCTGCGCACGCTCCATGCAGGCGGATTCAATGTGACAATGCCCTGCAAGACAGCGGTGGCGCAGCTTGTGGACCGCCTTTCCCCGGCAGCAGAGCTTGTGGGAGCCTGCAATACCGTGGTTGTGGAAGAGGACGGCACTCTGACGGGACACATCACTGACGGAATCGGATTCGTCCGCAACCTGAAGGAGCACGGCGTGGAGATCAAAGGGAAGAAAATCGTCCTTCTCGGCACAGGCGGCGCGGCTACGGCAATCGCGGTTCAGGCAGCTCTGGACGGCGCCTCCGGGATCTCCATCTTCAACCGGAAAGATGAGTTCTTCGCAAACGGGGAGAAGACGGTGGAGAAGATCAGAAACGCAGTTCCGACAATCGAAGAGGTGTGCATCAACGATCTGGATGATACAGAACTTCTCGCGAAAGTGATCGGGGAGAGCGATATTCTGATCAATGCCACACGTGCCGGAATGAGCCCTCTGGAAAATGTAATGCCCGTGCCGGAGAGCTGCCTGCGCCCGGAACTTGCCGTGGCGGATGTGGTATACAACCCGCGGGAGACACTGCTGATCCGGAAGGCGAAGGAAGCAGGGTGCCGCGCCGCGGTGGGAGGTATCGGCATGCTGCTCTGGCAGGGAGCAGCGGCGTTCGAGCTCTACACCGGACAGGAAATGCCGGCGCAGGAGGTTCTGGAGAAATTCTTTTCCTAGGAATGGGTTCAGCGCATGTCCATCCGGCTGAATCGCCATATGGCTGCGCCAAGGATCAGGCAGACCAGGAGAAGCAGGAAAACGGTGGCGGCTGCGGCGGGAAGCCACGAGTCCCATTCACCGGTCAGAAGCTGATTTCCCCAGTAGGCGGGGAGCAGTTTTGAAAATGCGGTTTCCCGGGCGGCAAGATAATTTCCTCCGTAGAGGAACACGGCGGACAGGATGAAAGTGACAAAGGGACCGCAGAACAGACCGATCAGGAAGGTGACGGAGATCCACAGCAGATACATCACAAGACCGAGCCCGATATAAGCGAGAATCTCTCCCGTGCCCAGCCCGCCGACAGCGGAGCCATGAAATCCGCCGTTTCCCAGGGAAGAACCTGCGATCAGCCAGTAGTAGGAGATGACCGTGCAGGCAAGGGCAGCCAGTACAGAGCAAAGGGAGGAGATCACCGACGCCAGATATTTGCCAAGAAGGACGCCGGAGCGCTTCCCTGTCCGCAGGAGATAAAGGCGGATCTGCCCGCGCTCGATCTCTCCGGAGAATGCGAAGGAAGAGAAAAGGAGAAGGATGATCCCCGTGATTCCGAGGGAAGAGAGGACGGTCCAGCTGAGAAACAGGTAATCCATACAGGAGAGTGCGCCTGTCTCTCCCGTGGTCAGTGTGAGCTCCAGGGCGCCGCTGCGGACGCCGATGGCAATTAACAGAGAAAGTGCAGCCGGGATAAGCAGGATGAGTGTGCTTTTCCGGCTGATATTTTTATAGAGTTCCGATTTCAGTACTTTCCATGAGAACATAGTCTTGATATCCTTTCTTACAGTGAATATTTACCGGAGCAGGTCGATGAAGGAAACTCCGGAATTTTTGATATTGGCATAGGTGTCTGCGAGCCGGATCTTACCGTCTGCGAGCACGACGATGTCATCTGCCAGGCTGCATACCTCTGTGAGCTGATGGCTTGAGAAGATGATGGAAACGCCCTGTTCCCGGCTGAGCGAGAGAAGCAGCGACTTTGTATCCTCGATCCCCACAGGATCAAGCCCGACAAAGGGTTCGTCCAGGATCAGCAGATCCGGGCTTGTGAGAAGCGCCTGCGCCAGTGCGAGCCGCTGCTTCATGCCGAAGGAAAAGGTGCGCACACTTTTTCCCGCCGATCCGGAGAGTCCGACGAACTCCAGAAGTTCATCAATTTTCTGATTCGCCTCTTTCGGGGAGAGGACGCCGTCCAGCATGGCGAGAAGCTTTAAGTTCCGCCGCGCGCTCATGTCCTCGTAGAAGATCACATCCACAAGGGAGCCGATCCGCTTCCTGGTATCCGGATCATCTGTTTTCAGAGGGGCACCGTCAAATTCGATCTGTCCCTGATATCCCCGGTTCAGCCCGAGGATGGTTTTCATCATGGTGGTCTTTCCGGCGCCGTTTTTCCCGATCAGCCCGAGAATATGGCCTCTGCTCAATTGAAAAGAAACGTCTTTGAGCACCGGAAAGTTCCTGTATCCTTTCTGAAGGTGGGAGAGTTTTAATATTGTTTCAGACATGATAAATTCCTCCTGGTGATAATCAATGAAAGATAATCCGCAGCGCGCCGGATGTATGGCGGATAAGCAATACTGCGGTTATCTGACAGAGATTATGATACAGGAGGAACCTTTCGGGGAGATGGGAATAACCTTAAATGAACCTTAAAATGCAAACCAGTCGTCAAAGTTTAATTCACCGGAAGGATTTTTAACAGTTGCATTGTTCCGATAAACGTTAAATATTATTCCGATGGCGTTGCTATTATTCCGATAATGGGGTATATTATTGGCTAAGCGAGGTGAAATACTTATGTATATTTCAGTAAAACAAGCAGCAGAGAAGTGGGGAATTTCAGACAGAAGAGTACGAATCTTATGCTCAGAAGGAAAAATTCCGGGAGTTATCCGTGTGGGACGTAGTTGGAAGATTCCGGAAGAGGCAAAAAAACCGGAGGATGGCCGATATAGATCTGCAGAAAGTCTGTTAGAGATGATTGACCGAAAGAAAGCAGAATTGGACACCAGGCGCCCATTGACAGAAGGAGAGACAGAGCGGCTTACAGAAGAATTTGTGGTGGAGTATACTTATAATTCCAATGCGATTGAAGGTAATACGCTGACCTTGCGGGAAACAGATATGGTGCTGCGCGGCCTCACGATTGATCAAAAACCTCTCAAAGACCATATGGAGGCGGTCGGACATAAAGAAGCTTTTTATTTTGTACGGGATCTGGTAAAGGAGCAGGTGCCATTATCAGAGAGTGTGATAAAGCAGATTCATTATCTGGTACTGGCGGATAAAAAAGATGACCGTGGGGTTTACAGAAGAGTTCCGGTAAGAATTATGGGGGCAAAACATGAACCGGTACAGCCTTATCTTATTCAACCTGAGATGGAGCAGTTGCTGGAAGCTTATAGAAACAGCACCGAGCATATCATTCCCAGGCTCGCACGGTTCCATATTGAATTTGAAGGCATTCATCCGTTTATAGACGGTAACGGCCGTACTGGGCGGTTGCTTGTAAATCTGGAACTGATGAAAGCGGGATATCCGCCAATTGATATTAAATTTACAGATCGGGTTGCTTATTACAATGCTTTTGATGAATATTATGTAAAACATAATCTGAATGCGATGGAAAAGTTGTTTGCCGGGTATGTGAATACAAAGTTAGACAGCTATCTGGCAATGTTGGAAGCCTAATATCTAAAAGAATAAGGTCCGAGAAGCGGGGCGGCTTTGAGGATGATTTTGCTAAAATATTTCTCATACTTAAAAGGAAAGAGGAAATACGATGAGATACAGAACCTTAAACAATCTTCTGCTTGTCCTGACTGCGTTTATCTGGGGGTGTGCATTTGTAGCCCAGAGCGTGGGGATGGACTATGTGGGACCGTTTACATTCAACGCGGCAAGAAGTATTTTAGGGGGAATTGCCCTGCTCCCGGTTATATATGTGATGAACCGGGGAAAGAAAAAGAGGGATGTTCTGCCGGATGAGAATAAGGTGAAACATGCGGCGGAGAAAAAGCAGGAGCGGAAAACACTGCTCCTCGGCGGTATATGCTGCGGTGCGGCGCTTGCTGTTGCCAGTTCCCTTCAGCAGATCGGGATTATGTATACGAGTGCGGGAAAAGCGGGATTTATCACAGCACTGTATATACTGATCGTGCCCATTATCGGAATCTTTCTGGGGAAGAGAGCGGGAAAAAAGGTGTGGATCGGTGTTGCCCTGGCGGTTGTGGGGATGTATTTTCTCTGTATCAACGGAGGTTTTTCCATTGCAAGGGGAGACTTTTACGTGATCCTCTGTGCAGTGGGATTTTCGGTACATATTCTTGTGATCGACCATTTCTCTCCAAAGGTTGACGGCGTGTCCATGTCCTGCATCCAGTTCTTTGTAAGCGGGATTCTGTGCGGGATTCCGGCGCTGATCTTTGAGCAGCCGCAGATCGGCGGGATGCTGTCTGCATGGATGCCGATCCTGTATGCGGGCGTGCTCTCAAGCGGAGTGGGTTATACCCTGCAGATTGTCGCCCAGAAAAAAACAGACCCCACGGTGGCATCGCTTCTGATGAGTCTGGAGTCTGTCTTTTCTGTACTTGCCGGATGGGTGATCCTCGGCGAGCGGCTTTCCGGCAGGGAGATGTTCGGATGTGTGCTTGTGTTCGCTGCGGTGATCCTGGCGCAGCTGCCGGAGAAGAAAAAAGTGTAACAGAAAACTGCGACAGAAACTTGCAACAGGTTGCAAAAATCTTCCCTAAAACTGTCTGTGCGGATTGAATTGCAAGACCTGAAATGGTATAAAATAAAGCTTAAGACTGTTGAGCGCAAAAGCCCTTCGACAGTCCTAAGCTTTTATTTTGCGACAATGGGATAAGAAATATTGATCTGACCCTGCAGTATCTCCACTTACCTCTGCAGTCGCTCCACAATCTCCGCAAACCCCATCCCATGGGATGCCTTGACGAGAATGGTGTCATGTTCTTTCAGCACATTTCCCATATCGCTGAAAAATGCCTCTTTTGTATCATAGTGATGAACTTCCGTTCCTTCCTGTGCGCCTCTTGCAGTCTCTTTCGACAGCTCCCCGATGCAGATCACCACATCGATGCCGGCTTCGGCGGCGTACTGTCCGACCTCATAGTGCATTTCTTTTTCCTTTGCCCCGAGTTCAAACATATCGCCTAGGATGGCAACTTTCCTTGTGTCCGCACAGGCGAGTACGGAGAGGGAGGATTTCATGGAAGCCGGATTGGCGTTATAGCAGTCATCGATGAGCGTGAAGCGGTCCGTTTCAATCAGGTGATTGCGACCGGCAATGGGGACGAGAGCGCCGATTCCGCGGGCGATCTCCTCATCGGTCATTCCCAGTGCATATCCTACGGCAGTTCCGGCGAGGGCATTGTATACCATATGGTCCCCCGGAACAGGGATATGTGCGTGGAAAGTGGATTTCGGCGTCACAAACCGGGCATCGGTTCCTTTCAGTCCTCTGTTTTCTACATCGCATGCGTGGAAATCACAGCTTTCATCCAGACCGAAGTATACGGGGGTGATCCCGTTTTCAGGCTTGAAGCCGCGGAGTTTGTCGTCGTCGCCGTTGAAGATGACGGTTCCTTCCGGATTCATAAATGTGAGCATCTCGGTTTTTGCTTTGAGGATGCCGTCCCGGGAACCCAGATTCTCCAGGTGGGCGAAGCCGATGTTTGTGAACACGCAGATATCCGGACGGGCAACCTTGGCGAGACGGGTCATCTCCCCGAATTCACTGATTCCCATCTCAAGCACCGCGATCTGGTGTTCCTCGCGGATGTTGAATACAGTCAGGGGAAGTCCGATTTCATTGTTGAAATTTCCCTCGGTTTTCAGCACTCTGTATTTCTGTGAGAGAACGGAGGCGATCATTTCCTTTGTGCTCGTCTTGCCTACGCTTCCGGTGATCCCCACAACTTTGATGTCAAGGGAACAGCGGTAGTGTTCTGCCAGATCTTTGAGCGCCTGTTCGCAGGATGCCACACGGATATAGGTATACGGAACTTCTCCGAGGTCTTCCTCCGACAGGGCGCAGAGCGCACCTTTTTCCATGACCTGGGGGATAAATGTATGACCGTCCACGCGCGCACCTCTGATGGGGACAAAGAGGCTGTCCTTCTGCACTTTTCTGCTGTCGATGACAACACTGCTGACTTCGCGGTCCAGGAATGTTTCCGGGAGCGCTTCCGCGGACGGATTGCCGCAGAGTGTTCCGCCGCAGGCAGCAGCGATTTCCTTTAAAGACATATGTTTCATAAATAACTCCATTCCGGGGCAGATGTCATTCAGCCATCAGCCCGCCACATTTTTATAATTCCCGGGGCTTTACCGGGAATACCGGGCCTCAAGGGACTTCCGGATAATCAGCTCGCACAGGTCGCCGTATTCGATTCCCATGACCTTTGCCTCTTTGGGCAGCAGACTTGCCGCTGTCATGCCGGGCAGCGTATTCATCTCCAGACAGTACAGATTGCCCTCTGCATCCAGAAGGAAGTCGGCGCGGCTGTACACATTCAGCTTCAGCGCGTGATAAGCTCTGACAGTCAGTTCTTTCATCCGCTCGGAGATCTCTTCGGAGATGTCCGCAGGGCACACCTCGTCGGTAGCTCCGTCCTGATATTTGTTGGCATAGTCGAAGAATCCGGTTTTCGGAATGATCTCGATCGGAGGCAGGGCCTCGCCGTCAATGATGCCGCAGGCAAATTCCCGGCCTTTGATGAATGTCTCGATGACGACTTCATCCTCGTAGCGGAACGAATTTTCCAGTGCCTTTTCGTATTCTTCCTCTGTATTTACGATATATACGCCGATACTGGAGCCGCCGGAGCACGGCTTGATCACGACGGGCAGTGTAAGTCCTGTAGATGCCAAAGCGTGGTCGCTGTCATTTTTATACATGCAGACGCCTTCCGGGGTGGAGACTCCGGACTGCTGGAAGATCTGCTTGGTCAGCCCTTTGTCCATTGCCACGGCGCAGCCCAGGGAGTTCGGACCTGTGTAGCGGATTCCGAGCAGGTCGAATGTGGCCTGGAGTTTCCCGTTCTCGCCCTCACCGCCGTGGAGGCCGATAAATGTGATGTCCGCAAGGCGGCACAGTTCGATAACATTTGGCCCGAGGAAACAGTCGGACTGATCCGGACGGGAAGCTTTTACTGCCGCAAGGTCCGGCTCCGTGGTGCTGATGCCGCTGGCGATCTCCAGTCCGTGTCCCGGAAGAGTGAACACATCCTCCAGATTTTCCGGGGGATTCTCAAGACCAAGGAACACATCCAGAAGATATGCGTCATGTCCTTTCTCCAGTAATGTTTTACAGATTCCGGCAGCGGAGGAGAGCGAAACGTCGCGCTCTGTGCTTAATCCGCCTGCCAATACGATGATCTTCATGATATCAGATACTCCTTATCTTCTTATTTATACATTAACGCTGTTGAGCAGTTCTGTCTTTGTATCATACAGTTTCTGCGACAGGTCTACATATACTTTATGAGGGTTGAAGAGACGTTTGGTCTCATCCCACAGCGTCTCTTTTTCCTGGCGGCAGAAATCTGCGATCTCCTTTACGGAAGGAGAATCATATTTGCACTCGCCGTTGATGAAAATGGGCTTCAGGATCTCTTTCATGGTATAGGTTCCGCCGGCAAGCCGGGTCTTTTTCCAGGTGGCGTTGGGATCGAAGAGCAGCAGGTCTTTGTCGGTGTCGTACTCCTCGTCTACGAAGCAGATCAGGTCCGCGCGGATCTTGCCGGTCTCTTTGTCATAGATCCGGTAGATCGTCTTGTTGCCCGGGTTGGTGATCTTCTCCGTGTTCTCCGAGATCTTGATTTTGGGAATAAACTCGCCTTCCTCATTCTGGATGGCTGCCAGTTTGTACACACCGCCGAAGGACGGGCAGTCCTTTGACGTGATCAGGTTGGTTCCTACGCCCCAGGAAGTGATGGCCGCGCCCTGGATCTTCAGGTCGTTAATCAGGAACTCATCCAGATCGTTGGAAGCGGCGATGACAGCGTCGGTGAATCCGGCTGCGTCCAGCATCTTTCTCGCTTTTTTGGAGAGGTAGGCAAGGTCTCCGGAATCGAGGCGGATACCGTAGCTCTTCGGTCTGATCCCTGCGTCCCGCATCTCCTGGAATACCCGGATGGCGTTGGGAACGCCGGATTTCAGAGTGTCGTAGGTGTCCACGAGAAGGGTGCAGGAGTCCGGATAGAGTCTCGCGTATTCCTTGAACGCGGTATATTCGTCTTTAAAACTCATGATCCAGCTGTGGGCGTGGGTTCCGAGAACCGGTACGTCGAACATTTTCCCTGCCAGTACGTTGGAGGTGCCCACACATCCGCCGATCATGGCGGCACGCGCCCCGTAAAGACCCGCATCGGGACCCTGCGCACGGCGCAGACCAAACTCCATGACGCCGTTTCCCTGTGCCGCATAGACAACGCGGGAAGCCTTCGTGGCGATCAGGCACTGGTGGTTGATAATATTTAAGATCGCTGTCTCTACAAGCTGAGCCTCCATGATCGGGGCGATGACCTTGACAAGCGGCTCTTTGGGGAAGATTACGCTGCCTTCCGGAATGGCGTAAATATTTCCGCTGAAATGAAATCCGCTCAAGTAGTGAAGAAAATCATCGCTGAAGATCCCCAGCCCCCTCAGGTAATCCACATCTTCATAGGAAAAATTGAGATTCTTGATATATTCTATGACCTGTTCCAGTCCCGCCATGACAGAATAGCCGCCCTGGTTCGGATTGTCCCGGAAGAATACGTCGAAGATGACAGTCTCGTTTTCCTGTGTCTCAAAATAGCCCTGCATCATGGTAAGTTCATATAAGTCGGTCAGCAAAGTAAGATTCTGTGCGCTCATAACATTTCCCTCTTTTGCTTTACAATAATTTCTTTTCGATTATAGCACACGAGCAGGGAGGGGACAACGGTTAATTCGACGGTTTCTGCACCCGGAACTTGCTTTTGCCTGCGAAATAAAATATACTATATTCTGTCATATCCGCGGCTGACGGCGATAACAGAGGAAAAAGGGATCTGCAGGGGGAATTGTGATGCTGAATATACTGATCTGCGAGGATGAAAAGAAGTTCCTGGAGGAACTGACCGGGCTGGTCGGGGAGAGCCTGGGAGGACAGGTGCGGACTGTTGCCTGCAACAGTATGGCCGAGTTTAAAAAAGCGACGGAAAAGAATGTGCGGGATTTCGACATGGCGCTCATGGATATCTGTCTTGGAGAGAGCGACGGCATTGAACTGGCAGCGCAGCTCAAAGAGAAAAATCCACAGCTTAAGATTATATTCATAAGCGGACATGTAGATAACTATCTGGAAGGCCTGTTTCTCAAGGTAAAACCATATGGCGTGCTGAGAAAACCGCTGAACAGGGAGATCTGTATGCAGATGCTGGAGAAGGCGGCGGAAGAGAAAGAAGCGGAGGCAGATTTGTGTCCGGAGAAAACGCTTGCCCTGCGCGTGATAGGAGGAGAGATCCGCAAGATACCGCTGGACCAGGTGGAGCTGTTTGAGAGTTCGCGGAGAATTGTAACTGTGTATTTTGCCGGAAAGGAAGAACGCTGCTATGAAAAACTGGATCATCTGGAAAGACAGCTCCCGGATCAGTTTCTCCGGTGCCATAAAAGTTTCCTTGTAAACATGGACCGGATCCGTAATTTCGAGAAACATCAGATTGAACTGGAGAGCGGGCGGATGGTGGATGTAAGCCGGAGCCGTCTGAAAGAAGCAAGAGAAAAGTATTTTCAGTATGTGGGGGCAAAGCTGTAAAAGATGAGACGACAGAAAATTTTGTTTCTCCTGACATCGGTTGGACAGACGATTCTGCTGGCACTCCTGCTGTGGGACAGCATACAGAAGGGAGTGCCTGTTTCGGTTGCTGCCGCTGCGGCGGCGCTTCTGACCGGGTGCGGGGGAAATTTCTTTTTATTCCGGGTTATACTCCTGGATGTGGATGGCGTTTATATGGAGAATGCTCTCGCCCTGGCAGATTATCACAGGGAAAACGACAGGATCAGGAAAGAACATCTTCAGAGGGAAGAGCAGCAGGATGAGATGCTGCGCGGGAATCTGCTGCGCCAGATCGGAGAGATGGAAACATATGTACAGCACAGGAAGGATCGGACTGGCACCGGGGCGGAAGAGTTCGGGAAAACGGTCGGTGAAAACGAGGAATTTCGGAAAATAACCGGTGAGATGGAGAAAACGCTTCAGCGGACACGTCGTCCCATATGGTGCGGGAATACACTGCTGAACGTTCTCATTTACGACAAAATGGAAATGGCAGAAAAGTATGGAATCCGCCTGGACGCCAGCCTGAAGATTCCGGACGGGCTTTCCGTTCATCCATTGGAACTGTGCAGTGTTTTTTCCAATCTTCTGGACAATGCCATCGAGGCAGTTTCCGGAGTGGAAGAAGGAAAAAGGAAGATTGTACTGCGGGCGGCGATGTTCTCCGGAAACATGGTGATTAAAGTGAAAAACCCATATGTCCGGAAAGCGGTCAACGATCCTGTACGACATAAAAAGGACGGCGGCGTGCACGGAATCGGGCTGAAGATTGTAAAGAGGATTACGGAAGAGTATCACGGAGGTATGAGTGTGAAGCGGCAGGACGGAGTATTTCAGATTATTGTGTATCTGGACTGCAGGAAAGAAAGGAAGGATGCGGAATGAGGATACTTCTTTTATCAGTCCTCTATGCTTTTATGCAGGCTTTTGCCGCGGCAGGGGGAATATCCATGGTTCTGACTCCGGGAAAGACAGGGAAGAAAAGAACATTTCTTCTTGTGCTTCTGGGAATTGGCATCTGCAATACGGTATCGGTTCTGATCCCTTATTTCTGGTGGAAGCCTTTTGCCGGATATGCCCTGATATTTCTGTGGATCTGTTACTGGTACGACAACGGGTGGAGAGAGACCCTTCTTTATTTTACACTGCTGTATGGAATCACGATCCCGGTGGAAGGCATCTCGATTGTGGTACTTGGAAAGGACGCGATATCGGCAGAGCCGCTTGATGAACAGATGCTGATTCCCAGAGTTGTGGTCAGTGTCCTGCTGATATTTGTCCAGACCGGGTGGATGTACCTGATCAGGCATCTGCGGGAAAGCTGGAGTGAAAGTATACTGAATAAATTTTACGCCTTTCTTCTGTCTCAGTTTGTATTGGACCTTCTGGCGCTGCAGGCGGTCGGCATGAACTATATGCAGAAGGCGGCGGACGGAAGAAAGATTATATTTGACGGAAATACGTTTTTCGTTTACCGGATGGGAATGGTGATATTTATTGTCATCACGATACTGGTCTACTATCTGATTTTCCATTATATGAAAAAAGAATATCTGAAGGAACAGATACAGAAACGGGAAAATGAGATGACGGAGGATATGAAGTATTACCGGAGCGTGGAAGAAAAGAGCATGCATATGAGAAAGGTCAGACATGACATCGGCAATCACCTTCAGATGGTAGAAAGCCTGATGGAGGAAGATCCGGAGAAGGCGCAGGAGTATCTGGCGGAGCTGAAGCGGATTGTGGAGAGGATGTAGAAATGTAGAAATTTCCTGAAATTGGGAAAAACGGTTGACCGGAATTTCACAAAAGGATTATAATATAACAGGCTTTAGACATTTGCTGAAAGAAACGAAACAAAGGAGGACAAAATCGTGAAGAGGAAATGCAAAGCAATCATTTCTCTTGTCCTCTGTGCAGTGATGTTTTTCGGATTGGGGGGGGGTACGCCGCTGAATGTTGAAGCGGCGGAGTCATCCTCTACAGTCTGGGTTTATACCTACGGGACATCCAACGAAGCGCAGACAAGAGAAGTACTGGAACTTGTAAATCAGGAAAGAGCAGCAGCTGGTGTGGATCCGCTTGTGATGACGGACCTGCAGGAGGAAATGGCAATCCAGAGAGCGTTCGAGCTGACAGTTCTGTTTTCTCATACCAGACCGGATGGCAGAGACTGTTTTTCCCTGTCGGATGACGTGGGGCTGACAAGTACGGCATTAGGCGAGAATATCGCCGCAGGACAGCCGAATGCGCAGCTGGTCATGTACAGTTGGATGAATTCCGAGGGACACAGAGAGAATATTCTGAACCCGAATTATACCCATATCGGAATCGGCTGTGTACAGATGGGCGGAATCAATTACTGGGTTCAGTATTTTACGGGAAATCCCTCTGATACAACTCCGGCAGCGGCAACCGGGCAGGACGGTGTTGAGAGAGATGTGATCTATCCGATGGATCCTGATTTTATTGAGGCGCAGGTACAGGGGGAGTTTGAGATCCAGTTCCTGGAGCCTGAGGTAGATGTGGAATTAGGCAGTTCCACAGTGCTGGACCCGGTGCTTCTTCTGGAAAGCGACGGGCAGCTTTACTATTACGGAGTAATAGCGAATGCCCTGGTGGAGCCGGGGAACGGTGTGACAATCTCCGATGATGCACCGCTTACGGTAGACAAAGACGGTATGATTGTTGCGTCTGAGCAGGGAAAAACGGGAACATATACGCTTACCGTAAATTATGGCGGAATGACTGCGACAAAAACAGTCCGTGTTACATGCAGCCATCCGGCAGAGGGACAGATCACGACCCGCGTGGAACCGGAGTGCGGGGAAGACGGATATGTGAAAGTAGAGTGCGGCCACTGTGGAGCAGTACTTTCCGAAGAAGTGCTTCCGGCAACCGGTGAGCATGACATGAGCGCATGGACCACGGTAAAAGAGGCAGACTGTACACATGACGGATCAGAAGAGAGAACCTGCTCCATATGCGGTTTCACTGAGACAAGAGTGATCGAAGCTCTTGGTCATGATCCGGTTGAAAATGTACTGGAAGAAGCAGGGTGTCTGACAGAGGGATCTGTCCAGACAGTATGCGGCCGCTGCGGTGCGGTTCTGTCAACAGAGACAGTTCCGGCGCTCGGACATGACTGGAGTGACTGGGATGTTGTTACAAAGGCGACATGGGATGAGGATGGCCTCAGAGTAAGAAAATGTGAGCGCTGCGGACGTGAGGAATCGGAAGTGATTCCGGCAGAGTCCAAGAACCACGAACATGATTTTACCGGTAAGGAGACAATCCTGACAGAGCCTGACTGTACTCATCCGGGAGAAAAAGAAGTTGCCTGCATCAATCCGAACTGCGATGCAGTGAAGAAAGTGGATATTCCGGCACTTGGACATGACTGGAGCGAGTGGCAGACTGTGACGGAACCTCAGTGGGAGACAGAAGGTCTTGAGAGAAGAACCTGCAGCCGCTGCGATGCAGTTGAGGAACAGGTGATCCCGACGCTTGAGTCCACTCATGTACATGATTTCAGCGGAGAGGGAACCATCCTTGAAGAGCCTACATGTACAGAAGCAGGAAGCAGAAAAGTTGTCTGCAGCGAGCCGCTCTGCGGGGAAGAGCAGATCATTGCAATTCCGGCAACCGGCCATACGGCAGGAGAGTGGGAAGTTGTGAAAGAAGCTACCTGTACGGAGAAGGGCGAGCAGATCCAGAAGTGTACTGTATGCGGCGAGATCGTGGCAACCCGGGAGATCCCTGTGAAGGCACACAACTATGGTGAGTGGAAGACTGTGAAAAATGCAACTTCCACGGAAGAAGGACTGCGTCAGAGAGTATGTGCGGACTGTGGATATGTGGAATCACAGACGATTGCCAAACTTCCGGCAGCTTCGACTGGAAACCAGAGCGGACAGGGCGGCCAGATCGGAACGGCTGCGAACAGCACATCGGGAAATGCGCAGAATGGCGCAGTGAAGACCGGTGACAACAGCAGCGTGTTCGTATGGATGACTGTTGCAGGTGCAGCAGTTGTACTGGGAGCAGGTGCGCTTGGTCTGCGAAGAAAGTTCAGAAGATAAGAAAATAGATAATAAAAGAACAGATTTAGAGACAAAGAGGGATGCCCCGGAAAGCGATTCGGCGGCATCCCTCTTTGTCTGTAAACTGGCAGCTTGATCAGGCGCTTCCCGGTGGGGAGAAGCCTATACCCCTCCCGCCGGTGTATACGACACCAGAAGCCGGATATCCTGGTCATAATTTCCGAAGCTTTTTCCGAACAGGGTCATCCCTCCGGAATTTCCGGACTGTTCGGACACGGAAAATCGGAAATGAATGGAACTTTTATAGTCGAAATGGAAATCATCGATCTTTCGGTCCGAGATTTTCAGCCCGTCGATAAAAGTTCCTTTTTTGTTTATGATAATGGTCTTCAGCAGCCCGTACTGATTCCAGTAGGGAAACCACCAGTCCGGGGTAAAGACGCCGTGGACATCGCCAAAGTCGCCCGGACTGGTCCATGTACCCAGGGGCAGGCTGTCCAGCTCAAAAGAAATGTCAGAGGGCCAGTTGTTGTTTACCCCCGGAGCTTCGGAGGATAACTCGGCGGAGAGGGTGATCTGCGTCATTTCCGCGCCGGCGGGAAGCAGGTTGGGAATCAGGTATTCCACATAGCCTTTCCCAAACCAGAGAATCCCGGCTTTTGTCCGGTCCGGATGGGCGAAATAGCGCGGATCGTCCACTTCTCCGATCAGATGTGCCGGTGTGGAGATTCCGCAGGTGGGGAATACGCTGTAATCTGTGTACTGCCCCACCGGAATGTCTACAGAATACATGTTTTTCTTTTCCTGAATCCCCTGGGGCTTTACATCGATCAGAATCCGGTCCGTGTTGATCCTGCAGATTTTCTGGTTCCCGTGTCCTGCAGACTCCGAGAGGATACTGATCAGACCGCACTGTTCCAGTCTGCGGATGTGGCTTGTGAGGGCGCCGTTGGTGACATCCAGTGCGGCGGCGATTTCGTTCAGGTTCATCTCCGTGTTCTCCAGAAGAAGCCGGATGATCTGGATGCGCAGATCAGATCCGAGAGCTTTGTACAGTTCAATTCCATCTTCGATTTTTTTAATATGCAGCATAAGACATACCTCATTGCAGTTTAACATTTTTCATAATTATAAAGAAAAAATCACAGAGAATCAATGATAAATATAAAATATTTTAGAAAAACATAAAAAATATATTGACACATATATCCTGCCGCCCTATAATGCAGATAAGCAATTAATCAATATTATTCTAAAATAATTCAGAAAATATTAAAAGAACAGGAGGCAGTTGTTGTGAGCAGAAAAGCAAAAATGGTTCTCGACAAAGAATTTCAGATTGCGCCTGTGGATGAAAGAATCTACGGATCATTCATCGAGCATCTGGGGCGCGCAGTGTACGGAGGAATCTACCAACCGGGACATCCGGCGGCGGACGCGGACGGTTTCCGGAGGGATGTAATCGAACTTGTAAAGGAGTTAAATGTGCCGATTATCCGTTATCCGGGAGGAAATTTCGTGTCGAATTTCTACTGGGAGGATTCGGTCGGTCCGGTGGCTGAACGGCCGAAGAGACTGGAACTTGCGTGGAGAAGCACAGAGACGAATGAGATCGGTCTGAATGAGTTCGCAAAATGGGCGCGTCTGGCGGGATCTGATGTGATGATGGCAGTGAATCTCGGTACAAGAGGGATTGCCGATGCGTGTAATCTTCTGGAATACTGCAACCATCCGTCCGGGTCAAAATACAGTGATCTGAGGATTAAGCATGGTGTGAAGGATCCCCATAATATCAAAGTATGGTGCCTGGGAAATGAGATGGACGGCCCCTGGCAGACCGGACATAAGACGATGGAAGAGTACGGACGCCTGGCGGAAGAGACGGCGAAGGCGATGAAGCAGATCGATCCGCAGATCGAGCTCGTCTCCTGCGGAAGCTCGAACAGAACGATGCCGACATTCCCGGAATGGGAGGCGGTAACACTTTCCCATACATATGATTATGTAGATTATGTTTCCCTGCATACTTATTATGGAAATGAGAACAATGACAGCAATGATTTCCTGGCGCAGTCCGACGACATGGATGATTTCATCCGCACGGTTATTGCCACCTGCGACTACGTGAAGGCAAAGAAGAGAAGCCGCAGGACGATGAACTTAAGCTTTGACGAGTGGAATGTCTGGTTCCATTCCAGTAAAGATGACGCGGACACCATGGAGAATCGTCCATGGCAGATAGCGCCGGCGCTTCTGGAAGATATCTATACCTTCGAGGATGCACTGATGGTGGGGCTGATGCTTATCACACTTTTAAAGCATGCAGACCGTGTGAAAATGGCGTGTCTGGCACAGCTTGTCAACGTGATTGCGCCGATTATGACAGACGTGGCAGGCGGAGCATGGAAACAGACGATCTTTTATCCGTTTATGCATGCTTCCAGATATGGGCGGGGCAGCGCGCTGCAGCCGGTAATCACAGGCACGAAACACGCTACGGCAAACCATGATGAAGTGACGGATGTAGAGTCTGTGGCGGTTTACAATGAGGAGAAGGAAGAACTGACGATCTTTGCCGTAAACCGGAATCTGGAGGAAGACGTGGAACTGACAACAGATGTCAGAAGCTTTGAAGGATACCGGATCCTTGAGCATATTGTCCTTGAGCATCCGGATCTCAAGGCAGTCAACGGTCTGGGACAGGAAAACGTCGTTCCGGCAAATGCAGACAGCAGAAGCAGTCTGGACGGCGGCGTGCTGACAAGTATCCTTCATTCCGCGTCCTGGAATGTGATACGGCTTGGAAAATAAGGGAAGCATTGAGCTTCATTCCCGGCGGGTATCGCCAAATTCCTCCTGCAGGCTTGTCAGAAAACGTTCTGCAATGGGGGTGAATATCTGGCGTTTCTTCCAGATAATATACATACTGGTCTCCAGTGCGGGGAAAAGCGGGCGGAATACAAGCCCGCTTTTTTCGCCGGTATCGACAAGATGGTCGAAAGTGAGAAGATATCCAAGCCCTTCTCTGGCGAAAACGGCCCCGTTGTAGGAGAGTCGGAAGGAACCTTCCAGAGTCAGCTCATCCATGCGGTTCCCGCACCATCTGGGGATATCCGCCTTCCACCCCTGCCCGGAGCAGAACAGGGGGAGACCGGCGAGATCCTCAAAACAGATCACTTCTTTTTTTGCCAGGTCGCAGTCTGCCGGCATGGCGACGCCCCAGCGGTCGGATTCCGGCATTTTCAGAACATGGTATTTCTGCCGGTCCGGCTCTTCTACGATAAGCGCAAAGTCCAGAATCCCTTTATCCAGTTTTTCTGTAACCTGTTCGGTATCCCCACTTGTGACGTGGTAGTGGAAATCGGGATACTGTTCCTTGAAGCGTCGGATACAGCGCGCCAGATAGCGGACCTGGTATGATTCCGCGCAGCCGAAATATATATTTCCCCCGACGATGTTGTCCATGGCGGAGAACTCTGCCGTGATCTTGTCAGCCATGGAGAGCAGATCTTCTGCCCGCTTGCGCAGCAGCATGCCTTCCTCCGTCAGCTCGATGGAAAAACTGTGGCGGACAAACAGCTTTTTCCCCAGTTCATCCTCCAGATTTTTGAGCTGCTTGGAGAGCGTGGACTGGGAAAGGTGCAGGCGCTCTGCGGCTCTCGACATGTTTTCCTCCCGTGCGGTTTCCAGAAAATAACGTAATGTGCGGATTTCCATGAATGTGTCCTCCTGTATGAAACAGTGCGCTGGTACCAGTGCCATGGTACCAGTGCCATAGTGCCGACTCCGGTCTGGGGAATATTCTAAATGGCGTGTTGGATTCCGATTCGGGTCGGACTGAATGCTGGGATTTGTGAGTCAGATTTATTATAGCATGATATGACAAAAAGTAATATCATGAAATGAAAACTTCCCATTAGCGAATAATCCGTCCGGGCACTATAATTGCAGAAAAAAGAAAGGATGGATTTGAAATGATCATGGAAGAGTTAAAGCTGACAGAAGAATGGGACAAAACGTTCCCGAAGAGTGAAAAAGTGGATCATACAAAGGTCTGCTTCCACAACCGTTACGGGATCACACTGGCGGCTGATATGTATATACCGAAAAATGCTGAGGAAAAACTTCCCGCAATCGCAGTGTGCGGACCTTTCGGCGCTGTGAAAGAACAGGCTGCAGGGCTGTACGCGCAGACTATGGCGGAGCGGGGATTCCTGACCATTGCATTTGATCCTTCATTTACGGGAGAGAGCGGCGGAGAACCCCGCTACATGGCGTCACCGGACATCAATACAGAGGACTTCCAGGCAGCCGTTGACTTCCTGTCCACGAATGACAGAGTTGATCCGGAGCGGATCGGAATCATCGGTATCTGCGGATGGGGCGGTATGGCACTGAATACGGCGGCGCTGGATACCCGTATCAAGGCGACGGTTGCTTCCACCATGTACGATATGACCCGTGTCAATGCGAAGGGATATTTTGATGCGGAAGATTCGGCCGGCGCGCGCTATGAGAAGAAGAAGGCCCTGAATACGCAGAGAATAGAAGACTATAAGTCAGGAACCTATGCCCTGGGCGGCGGCGTCGTTGACCCGGTGCCGGAAGACGCTCCGTTCTTTGTAAAAGACTACCATGATTACTACAAGACAGAGAGGGGATATCATCCGCGTTCACTTAATTCCAACGGCGGATGGAATGTGACCGGCTGCATGTCCTTTATGAACCAGCCGATCCTGCAGTACAGCAACGAGATCCGGAGCGCGGTCCTGATCATGCACGGCGAGAAGGCACATTCCTGCTATTTCAGCAGAGACGCCTACGCGGCTATGGTGAAGGATAATCCGTATACTTACAATAAGGAACTGCTCATTATTCCGGGAGCTGTCCATACCGATCTGTACGACGGCGGCGGGAAGAATGCAATTCCGTTTGATAAAATGGAGGAGTTCTTCCGGACGAATCTGAAGTGAGAAAAACGGTCATAGGACGCTTGACGCTGCTGCCAAAACGGTTACGGCTTGTGCGGGGTGTGGGATACAGGAATATTAAGAGGTGCTGAATGAAGGCATCTCTTTTTTGTTTACCTTAATACGGCAATCCTTTACGTGCGTTTAACTCTTTGCTGATGACGGATTTACACTTGTTTTGTATCATAACGTCTTGAGGTGCTGGATTATGATTATTGACATGAAAAATATTTCTAAATCGTATGATAATGTAGAAGTTATTAAGAATCTGAATCTGCGGATAGAGGACAGAGAATTTACCACTCTGCTCGGTCCTTCCGGATGTGGAAAAACCACAATTCTGCGTATGATTGCGGGTCTGGAAACCCCTTCTTCAGGGGAAATATGTTTTGATGATACCTGTGTCTATTCAGACGAAAAGAAGATCAATATACCTCCGGAAAAAAGAAATATCGGTTTTGTATTTCAGGATTTTGCGTTGTGGCCGCATCTGACCGTGTTTGAAAATGTTGCCTTTGGACTTCGTGCAAGAAGGGATAAAAAGAATTTGGAAAAAAGGGTAATGGATGTCCTGGATGCGGTAAGGCTGTCTGAATTCCGGGACAGATACCCTTCTCAGCTTTCAGGAGGGCAACAGCAGCGTGTCGGCTTTGCGCGGGCAAGTGTTACCAGACCGGACTGCATTTTGTTCGATGAGCCTCTTTCGGCATTGGATGCAATCCTCCGCGATGAAATGCGGATGGAAATTAAAAGGCTTACCTCTGATTTGGGAGTAACAGCAGTTTTTGTCACACATGATCAGATGGAAGCAATGAGCATGAGTGACCGTATTGTGGTTCTGAATAAGGGGGCAGTTGAACAGCAGGGGAAGCCTGAAGAAATTTATCAAAAGCCTGCGACTGTGTTTACAGCAAAATTTATCGGAAAGTCTAACTGGTTAGAGAAAAATGAGATGTTCCGTCCGGAAACGGCAAGTCTGGTAAAAAAAGAAGGCTGTAAAGAATATCATACAATAGTAGACGGCGTTCAGTTTATGGGAGAAAATTATCAGCTTTATCTGAATGCCGGTGGAAAACAGTGGATGATTGAATCCCCATGCAGATATGACATTGGTGCCAGCGTATCTGTTTATATAAATGAGGATAATATTGTAACTTTTTAGTAAGCAAAAGACAAACAGGAGGACAACAATGAGGAAAAAGTTATTAGCAGTAATTTTAGCGGCAGCTATGGGTATGAGTCTTGCGGCATGTGGATCCGGTAACGATGGGAATACAGAAGATAATACATCGGATCCGTCTCAGGCATCCGATTCCCAGAACAGCGGCAGTGACGACAGTTCTGAAAAATTAAGCGGATCTTTGACCGTTTATATGCCGAGCCCGACCGATCTGAATACCGCATATATTGATGGATTTGAGAAAAAGACCGGGGTAAAGGTTGAACTTTTTGAGGGGACAACAGGAGAAATTCAGGCACGTCTGGAAGCAGAAAAAGATAATCCGGTAGCGGATGTTGTAGTTCTTGCATCATGGTCAGACGGTCTTGCTATGAAAGACAGCGGGCAGATCATGAGCTATCCGGAAGCTGAAAATGCGGATAAACTGTATGACGGCTGGGTTGATGATGACAAGATGCTTTTTGGGACAAGTGCTTCAGCCCTTGGCGTTATTTATAATACAACACTTATTGACAGTCTGGATGCGGACTGGTCTGAACTTGCAGACGCCAAATATAAAGATCAGATCGCAATCCCAGATCCTGAAAAATCAGGCTCTTGTAAGGATTTCCTGGCAGGATACATGTGCTCTACAAATAATGACTGGAGCGCATGGGAGGGAATGGCTGAGAACGGTCTGATGGTAGCAGGTGCCAATAAAGCAGCCCTTGAGACAGTAACAACCGGTGAAAAAGCAATCCTTGTGGCAGGTGTGGACTATAACGCATACTCCAATATTGATAAGGGAGAACCGCTGGCAATCTATTATCCGAAGTCAGGGACTGTCATTAATCCGAGACCGGCTATGATTATGAAGACCAGTAAAAATCTGGAAAATGCAAAAGCTTTTATCGATTATCTGATGAGCGATGAGGCACAGCAAATGGTGGCGGATGCGTATCTTCTTCCCGGCAGGAGTGATATTACGTGCGATAACCGTACAAACGTGTCCGATATTCCCACATTCCAGAACCTCGACTGGGATACGATGATGGCAAATTCAAGTGATATTGCTGCCAAATTAAATGAATTGTGTCAGTAAAGAGGTGTGACAGGAAGTGGGTAAATCAACAGGTAAAAAACGGACGCTCGTATATTTTACGATCTTTGTTGTATTATTTGCGTTAGTTATCCTTCCGATTATTGCAGTTTTCAGCGAAGCGGTCATTGTAGATGGCCGCTTTGATTTTAGCAGTGCATTGCAGACGATAGCGGATAAGGATAATGTTACGACAATTACAAACTCGATGCTTTTAGGATTTCTGGTTGTGATTGTTTCAACAATTATTTCCACTCCTCTGGCATTTCTTCTTGCAAGGACCAGATTTTCGCGTTGGAAATGGCTGGATATTGTTCTCATGATTCCGTTTATGACACCGCCGTATATTTCTTCCATGGGATGGATTTTGTTCATGCAAAAGAGGGGATTGTTCCAGCAGATGTTTCCGTGGACCGGAAGTATTTCCGAGAGCTTTTTCTCGCTCGGCGGTCTGGTCTTTGCCATGAGTTTTCATGTATTCCCATTTATGACCACCATGATTAAGAATGCAATTCTGAATATCGGAATGAACCTTGAGGAAAGCGCGGCTGTAAGCGGGGCAGGTTTTACATACCGGCTGCGCAAAGTAATGCTTCCGCTGCTGACCGGAAACTATGCGATAGCCATGCTTTTGGTATTTGTAAAGACGCTTTCCGAATATGGTACACCGTCTACATTGGGAAACAGGATAGGATTTTATGTATTTACAACGGATATTCACCGATATGCATCAACTGCACCGATTGATTTTGGAAAGGCATCCAGCCTTTCAAGCGTACTTGTCATTATTTGTATGGTGATGTGGCTGGTTCAGAATTATACGACATCGAAACATACTTACAGTCTGGTAGGAGGAAAAGGGAAGAGAGAAAGTCTTTACAATTGCCGCAGAGTGACAGAAATCATCGGAGGAATTTATATTTTTCTTGTTATTATTGTTACAATAGGTGTTCCCTATTTTTCCGTTATAGCTACATCATTAATTAAACTGCGCGGATACGGACTTGCAGCGGGAAACTTTACGTTCCAGCACTATGTTGAATTGTTTACGAATAACAGCAAAGGCTGGGAGGCAATGCTTACCAGTACCTTCCTTGCGCTTGTTTCTGCGACTGTTGCAAGTGCTCTCGGAACTTTGATTGTAGTTTCGATCAAAAAAGCAAAAAAATGGAAGAAAGTAATTGAAGGGGAAGCCCTCCTTCCGGAAATGCTTCCCAATATTGTGCTAGTTATTGGTATGATGTTGTTCTGGAATAAGATTTATAAACTGATTCCGTTATATAATACGATTGGCTTTATGGTTCTGGTCTATGTGGTCATGTTCCTGCCGTATTCGATTCAGTATGTCACTTCTGCCTTTATGCAGACAGGAGATAATCTGATTGAGGCAGGACAGGTGTGTGGAGGAAACCGTACCTATGTGTTCCTTCATGTGACACTCCCGCTGATTATGCGCGGAGTAATGCAGGGGTGGATGATGATCTTTATTATCGTATTCCGGGAACTGGTAGGTGCCAGTCTGATCTCACCGCCAAATGTCCAGACAGTGTCTACATTTATTGTCAGGGAATTTGAGCAGGGCAGCGCATCGGTTGCCATGGCCATGGCTTTGATTTGCGTGGTGATTACGACAACATTGCTGATTCTTTTAAACTATGTAACCGGAAGGAAGAAATACTGATATGAAGTTATATATTGCCGGAGGATGCGGCGAACATGGAAGAAACTGCTTCCTTCTCGAAGATAACGGCCGGTATCTGATGGTTGACTGTGGGAAAGGGGATAGAGATACCTCTTTCCCACAATTAACGAAAGATGAAATCATGAAAACGGAGTATTTGTTTCTGACCCATTCCCATAAGGATCATTCCGGAGGAATTCAGTGGATGGTGGAACAGGGCTGTCGCGGAAATATCATTTCTACCAAGGAGACGCGGATACAGTGTGATTTAAATATTCCAAACTGGCGATCTCTTCCGGTAAATGAAGGCTCCCAGCCTCTGGTGATTAATCAAAATCTTCGGATTATATGGGGGCGGAGCGGTCATTGTGCCGGAAGTGTCTGGTATCTGATTGAATGGAATGGTAAAACGATCCTGTTTACCGGAGATTACAAAGAAAAGTCCTCCCTTTATTTTTGTGATGAGATCAGGAATACTGCCGCAGACTGTGCAGTAATAGACTGTGCATATGGAAACCGTGATATCGACCGGAATGGACTTTACAGAGAATTGACGGATTCGATCCGTTATCATATAAGAAAAGGGAACACGGTTTTGCTTCCCGTGCCAAAATATGGCCGTGGACTGGAAATGATTCAGTTATTACATGACGCAGGGAAGAATATACCGGTCTATGCAGACAGCAGTTTGTTTAAGCAGACGAAAACAAACAGTCCGTTTTGGACAGTACAGTCGGAAGCCATATCTCAGAATATGAAAAACTGGAAGGGAGACCCGGCAGTTTTACTGGTATCGGACCCCCAACTTCGCAAAAAGGAAAATTATGAACTTGCGATTCGGATACTGAATACCGGGGGAACAGTTATTTTGACCGGATATGTTTATCCGGATACCGGATCCGAACATTTACTGAAACAGAAGCTGGCAGGACAGATTGCGTACCCTGTCCACATGAATTACAGCGAGGTGTGCGGTCTGATATCGAAAAACAGGTTCGGCAATATTGTTTTAAATCACCATGCGGGGAAAATTGATGATGAGAAGAAGATTACATCGGATATTAAGACAGGGGATACTGTGCTGTTTTAAATTATGAAATTTGATGCATATTGGCATCAAAAAATATTATCTTATTTTCGAACAGAAACGGGGCGGCCGCATACACGACCGCCCCGGGGGAAATTCCGCGCCATCCGGCGCCTTATTTCTTTTTGCTGTTTGCCGACTTGCTGTCTGTCGCCTTCATATCGGCAAGTTTCTTCTCTGCATTCTCTTTTGTCCTTGCGAAAAATCCCTTTTTCTTCTTCGGGGCTTCAATGGAGCCTCCGCGGACACTCTTGATACCTGTTATGTAGATTCCGCTGAGGACAACCTTGACTTCCTTCTTTACCGGAATGACTTCAAATACTTTCGCATCGCACATCAGAGTCATAACTTTCGGCCCGATCTTTGCCTTGACAACCGGAACCTTGGTACCGCGCAGGTATTTCGGTGTATTCTCTATAACCATTGCGGGAAGTCCGGCTTCTTTCAGTTTCATCTTCTTTTTATCGATCACCAGCATACTGACTGTCTGTGCAACGGCATCCATCTGCTCTTTCTGCTCGGCCTGTTTCCTCTCGGTGCGTTTGCCGAAGAAATACAGCCCGATGCATGCTCCGATCAGTATGATTAGAATGATGATCATCACTATTGCAGGTGTACTCACGATAAAACCCTCCTAAATTACTCATTTTCCGACATTTCGCAAATAGTATTGTAACATTGTTTGCGGGGAAGTGCAAGCGGTTTAGAAAGCGGAATGATTTCTGTACGATCTGCACAGAAATGATATATAATAAGCAGGTAAAGCAATGAAAAATCATACAGTAAAGTATCATGGAGGAATATCATTATGAATCAAAGAATCATGATCCCGGACACAGACCTGTCTCTGTGCCCTGTCGGACTTGGAACAGCGGCGGCAGGAGCAAAGTGGAGCGGAAAAGAGGCGGACGCCATCTTTGACACATACATTGACATGGGAGGAAATCTGATCGATACCGCCCGGGTATACCAGGAGTGGATGCCGGGCGGAGAGGGAAGAAGCGAGAGCGTTGTGGGAGAGTGGAGCTCCCGTGAGAAGAAGAGGAATTCTTTTATCCTCATGACAAAAGGAGGGCATCCCAGGTTCAGAGGCCCCCAGGACGATCTGCATATTCCCAGAATGACGCCTGCTGATATGAGAGAGGATCTGGAGCTCTCTCTGAAGGCGCTGCGGACCGATGTGATCGACATCTATTTTTATCACAGAGACAACCGGAACCAGACCATAGAGGAGGAGATTGAGACTATGGAACAGTTCCGGAAAGAAGGGAAGATCCGTTATTACGGCTGTTCCAACTGGTCGGCACAGCGCATGGAGGAGGCGGATGAATACTGCCGGGAACACGGATACCGCGGCTTTGTGGCAGATCAGGTGCTGTTCAATATGGGTGTGCAGCATATGAATCCGCCCCAGGATGACACGCTGGAGTGTATGAAAGGAGCGGTTCTGGAGTACCACAGAAAGAATCTCCGCTGCCTTGCAGTGGCGTATACAAGTATTGCAGGCGGATTTTTCCAGAAATACCTGAGCGGTGCGGACGTCACAGGCTCGCCGTATTACACGGAGGGGAATATCCGGCTTGCCGGACGGATACAGAAACTGGCAGAAAAATATGGGGCAACCATCTCCCAGGTGCTGATCGGGTATCTTATGACAGGGGAATTTCCCTGTGCAGCCCTGTACGGCCCGAAGAATGCGGCCCAGATCCGGGAGGCTATGGATACTCTGGATATTCCGTTTGAGCGGGCGGATTATGAAGCGGAGATTATGTGAGAGAGTAGAGGATTAAGAAATTACGGGATAGGAGAATACAGGACGGGGAGTTTTTCATCTTTGGGGTTACTTTTCTGCCGAAAAACTAGTATACTGTGTATAGTGGCGTTTTTTGCTCATATACGGATGCTTCCGAAGAATGAGAATCAGGAAAAGAAGCAGGAGCGCCGCAGAAGAAAGAGGGAGATAAGTTATATGGCAGAAACAATATGGAGTGCAGTGGTGACCGGATATAATTTTATCATGGATAACCTTGTCATCATCAATATGATTCTTGCGCTCGTGATCATATTTTTTCAGAGAAGATCCCCGCAGACGGTCTGGACCTGGCTGCTCCTTCTCTATTTTATCCCGATCCTCGGATTTATCCTTTATCTGATTATCGGGCAGGATTTCCACAAGAGCAGGATGTTCAAGGCAAAGGAGATTGAAGGTGAATTAAAATATGCCGTCCGGAAGCAGGAGGAGACGATTTACAACAGGCGGCTCAGACTTGCCAATCCGGAGATGAACCGGTTCCGGGACCTGATTCTCTACAATCTGGAAGCAGGAGAGGCAGTACTGACGGATAATAATGACATCCGTATTTACACGGACGGAAAAGAGAAGTTCCGTGCGCTGATCGAGGAGATGCGGGGGGCGAAAAAATATATTCACGTTCAGTATTACATCATCCGCAACGATGAGCTCTGGCAGGAAATCGAGAAGGTGCTGATTGAAAAATGTCATGAGGGCGTGGAGGTGCGCGTGCTTTTTGACAGCATGGGCTGCCGGACCATGCATAACCGGGACTGGGAGAGACTGGAGAACGAGGGAATCCAGGTCGCTGAATTTTTCCCCGCGCTGATGGGAAAACTGCAGCTGCGGGTCAACTACCGGAACCACAGGAAGATCGTGGTTATTGACGGCAGAATCGGATTTGTAGGCGGTTTTAATGTGGGAAGGGAATATCTGGGAAGAGATCCCAAATTCGGTTACTGGAGAGATACCCACCTTTGCATTGAGGGGGCGGCAGTGACTTCCCTGGCGGTCCGTTTTGTGCTGGACTGGAACTATGCGGCAAAGGAGAACCTTTTCCTTCAGGACAACCTGTTTGAGATTCCCGCCTATGTGCGCAGAGGCAGGGACCCGGTGCAGATCATATCCAGCGGACCGGACTCACAGATCAAGACGATCCATGACAATTATCTGCGCCTGATTCACCACGCGCAGGATCATGTCTACATCCAGACGCCTTATTTTATACCGGATGACTCGATTCTGGACGCGCTGAAGATTGCAAGCCGCTCGGGGATTGATGTGAGGATTATGGTTCCCTGCAAGCCGGATCACCCCTTTGTATACTGGGCGACTTATTCCTATGTGGGAGACATGGTTGCAGCGGGGGCGAAATGCTATGTTTACAACAACGGTTTCCTTCATGCCAAGACACTGACCGTGGACGGCATGGTGGCGTGCGTGGGAACTGCAAATATGGATATCCGCAGTTTTGGCCTGAATTTTGAGGTGAATGCGGTGATCTACAGCGAGCGTACGGTGCAGAAACTTGAGAGGGCGTTTGAAAATGATATGACCCAGTGCACTCAGGTGACAAGAAAAGTGTATGATGACAGAAGCCTGGTGATCAAGGCAAAGGAGCAGTTCTCAAGACTGCTGTCACCGCTTCTGTAAAACAACAGTAATATAAAAATACCAGCAAGGAGAAAAAAGAACATGAAAAAGAAAATCGTATCAGTATTGATGGCAGCGGCTGTGGCAGCAGCACTTGCGGGATGCAGCAGTGAGCTGTCCAATGAGTATGTCACCGTGAAGCAGTACAAAGGGCTTGAGGTGCCTCAGGCGGAAACTTCTGATGTGACAGATGAATATGTAGAGAGCATTATCGAGAGCAATCTGGATGCGTCTGCAGAGCAGGTTGATATTACAGACAGGGCTTCACAGGAAGGGGACTGGGCAAATATCGATTATACCGGTTATATTGATGATGTGGCTTTTGACGGCGGTTCCGCGACCGGTGTGGACCTGCAGATCGGCCAGGGAGGATTTATCGGTGCTTACGGAGATTATCAGGGGTTTGAGGAACAGCTGATCGGGCATAAGCCGGGGGAGGAGTTTGATATCACAGTCCAGTTTGCAGATGATTATAATGACCAGGTGGGCGGAAAAGTGGCGCGGTTCCATATTGTTATGAACTCACTCTATGAGCGAAAAGTTCCGGAACTCACAGACGAATGGGTCCAGGCGAACAGTGCAGGGGCAGAGAACGTAGACGAGTACCGTGAAGAGATCCGCGAACAGGAAGAAGAGTATAATGAAAATATGGCAGAATCAGACCTGATGTCATCCATGCAGGAGGCTCTTCTGGGGCAGATCGAAGTAAAGGCATATCCTGACGGAGCAGTGGAAGAGCAGGTGCAGATTGCCACAGACTACTATACAACGATAGCCGGGTATTACGGGATGGAACTGCAGGATTTCGTGGAAGGATATTTCCAGATGACCATGGATGATTTTAACACCGAGCTTCAGTCGGCAGCAGAGCGGACGGTACAGCTTGACGAGGCGATCAAACTGATTGCCGATAAGGAGAAACTGACCCCCACAGAGGAAGAGTACGATGAAAAGATCGCGGAATATGCGGAGCAGTCCGGAGCGGATGACGTGGATGCGTTTATCGAGCAGAACGGCGAGGATACCCTGAGGACATCGGTGCTCAGAGAGACGGTGCTGCAGTACCTGGTTGACAACTGCGTTCAGGTGGAAGATTCCGAGAGTGATCAGACATCGGCAGGAACAGTTGCAGAGTAGAATTATGGAAAATTAACAGGCAGAGAGGCACGGCGGGCGTCAGGAAGTCCGCCAAAGCGCAGGGCAGCAGGAGAAGGAGGAGAAGAGGATGACACTGGAAAATGAGAGACTTTGTGTGGAGATTTCCGAGATGGGAGCAGAGGCAGTCCGGATCTGGGACAAGAAGAACCAGACAGATGTGCTGTGGGAGGCAGATCCCCTGTACTGGAAACGGCATTCACCGGTACTGTTCCCGAATGTGGGGAAGACTTACAGGAACACGGTACTGATCGGCGGCGAACACTATCCGACTTCCCAGCACGGATTTGCCCGGGACAGTAAGTTCCGCTGCATCCGCTCGGATCAGGATACCGCCACATTTCTCCTGGCCTCCACGGAGGAGACAAAAGAAGTGTATCCTTTTGAGTTTGAACTGCTCATTACATATAAGCTGGAGAAAAACAGTCTTCTTGTGAAATGGGAAGTGAAGAATCCGGCGGATGAGACCATGTATTTCACCATCGGCGGCCATCCTGCTTTCCGGTTTGCGGGAAAAGAGGAGACCAAGGAAGACTATTTGCTCCGGTTCCCGGGGAAGGATAGCCTGACTTATGTGCTGATCGATCCGAAGGAAGCGGCGGTGAATCCGGAAGTGAAATATGAGCTGTCTCTGAAAGACGAGTGCTGCCCTCTGAATGAGGAAATGTTTGCGCGTGACGCTCTGATCTTTGACGGCGGACAGATCGGGGAAGTGTGGCTGTGTCATAAGGACGGCGCTCCCTACGTGAAAATGGAATGTCCCGGATTCCCCAATTTTGGAATCTGGTCAGTGAAAGACGCTCCTTTCGTCTGCCTGGAGCCCTGGATGGGACGGGCGGATAACATCGGATTTGACGGAGAGATCTCGGAGAAGCCGGGGATCAATAAGCTGGACGGCGGAGAGGTATTTACGAAAACGTATACCATCACTGTGGAGTAACATGACTGAGAATCTATGACAGGAGGACGGTGCCGTGCGGGTAAATTCTCTGTTGGAATCTCTGCGCCAGGGAGTGCTGATCTGTGACAGGCAGGGCAGAGTCGTATATATGAACGAAGCCTATGCCGCATTTACCGGGCAGGATCCGGAAGCGGCGAAAGGAAGAAAGATTACGGAGCTGAGGGCAGGCGCCCGTGTGCCGGAGGTCTTAAAAAGCGGAAAAGCCGTGGAAGGCGTAATCCGCAGGGAAGGAAACCAGGAGTATTTCGCCAGTATTTATCCTGTGACAGAAGAAGAGGTTGTGAAGGGAACGATCTCGATCGTCACCACACTGGAGGATCAGCATCTGAAAACTCAGCTCACACATGAGACACTGGAGGAGCGTGTGAAGCGGTTTGAGCGGCGCGAAATCCGGGCGGCAGTTGACTTTTACGGCGGCGGAGTGGAGGGAAAGAGGATGGCTGCAAAAGAACTGGGCATCTCCCTTGCCACTTTATATAACAAGATGAAAGAGTAGAAAGAACCGGACGGGTTTCTAAGATTTTAGAAATCTGGCCGGTTTTCTTTGTACCGGGGGAGAATCAGCGGTATAGTCAGTTACAGAAGATACAGCCGGTGTGAAAAGCAGGCTGCGGGCAGCGAAGGAAAGGAGCAGGTGAGACTATGAAACTGAAAGAAATCGCCCATGCAAGGACAGGAGATAAGGGAGATATCTCCAATATTTCCGTAATACCCTATGATGAAGCTGACTATGAATGGCTGAAACAGGAGCTGACGGCAGGAAAAGTGAAAGACTATTTTTCCGACATCTGTCATGGAGATGTTGTGCGCTACGAACTGGAGGGCATCAAAGCGCTGAATTTTGTCATGGATCATGCCCTTGGCGGAGGCGTGACCCGCTCCCTTGCTCTGGACAGGCACGGAAAGACGCTGGGGATGGCGCTGCTTGAGATGGAAGTGGAGAAAGGCATGGAAGTCATGAAAGACGCGAAAGAGACGGAAGGCACGGAAAATATCGGAGAGCCGACAAAAGCTTCCGGCGGAAAACGTATCCGCATCGGGAGCGGAGCCGGGTATGCGGGGGACCGGCTGGAACCGGCGCTGGAACTGCTTGAAAAGGGAAACCTGGACTATATTATTTTCGAGTGCCTGGCAGAGCGCACCGTGGCGCTGGGGCAGCAGGAGAAAGAGAGAAACCCGGAGAAAGGATACAATCCTCTTCTCGAGTACCGGATGAGACGTGCCCTGCCCCTGGCAGCAAGGAATCACGTCAGGATCATAACCAATATGGGGGCGGCAAATCCCCGGGCGGCTGCATATAAGGTAAAGCAGATCGCGGAGGAACTGGGGCTTGGCGGACTGAAGATCGCCTGCGTTACCGGGGACGATATTACGGACAGACTGCAGAACTACATGGATTATTCGGTTCTGGAAAATCAGAAAAAACTGGGGGAAATGGAGGAGCATCTGATCTCTGCAAATGCATATCTGGGGGCTGAGGGAATCGTGCAGGCCCTGGAACAGGGGGCAGATGTGGTGATCACGGGAAGAGTATCGGATCCGGCGCTTACAGTGGGACCGCTTCAGTATGAGTTCGGCTGGGATACAGAGAAAAACCCGGAACAGATGGGACAGGCGGTTCTGGCAGGACATCTGCTGGAATGTGCCGGACAGGTGACAGGTGGCTACTATGCCGATCCGGGGTACAAAGAGGTTCCGGGACTTGAACATCTCGGATTTCCCATCATCGAAATGGATGCGGGCGGTATGCTCACTGTCACAAAAGCGGAAGGCTCCGGCGGCTGTGTGACCGTGGATACGTGTAAAGAACAGACCGTTTACGAGATTCATGATCCGACGGCATATCTTACGCCTGATGCGGCGGCAGACTTCTCTCACGTTATATACAGACAGGCGGGCGGAAACTGTGTGGCTGCCCGGGGCGCTGTCAGCCACGGCAGACCGGAGAAGCTGAAAGTGAGCGTCGGGTATAAGGACTGTTATATCGGAGAGGGAGAGATCTCCTACGGCGGCTCCGGCTGTCTTGCAAGAGCGCGGCTCGCTGCGGATATTCTGGAGGAACGGATCCGCGCGGTGGGAATCGAACTGGAGGAATTCCGGGTGGATTATATCGGCTGGAATTCCCTTTATGGGGATAAGATTACAGAAAACCTTGTACGGGGAAACGGGAATATGATAACAGAGGATATGCTCCCGGAGGTTCGTCTGCGGGTCAGCGGCAGAAGCAGAGAACGCATGATGGCGGAACTTCTGGCGGATGAAGTGGAGGCACTGTACACAAACGGTCCGGCAGGCGGAGGCGGCGCGGTAAAGCAGGTATCGGAGATTGTGTCCATCTGTTCGATATTCATACCACGGGAGGATGTACAGGCGAAGGTAAGCTTTCTGGAATCGCATTTCTGATGTGCAAAAGTGTAAGCGGAAAGACAGGAAGGAAAAGGACAGTGAAAAGATGTCTCGAGAAGGAGGAAAACGATGAAGAAAAGGACAGTAAAAATGATCGCAGCCGCGGCGGTAATCGGCGGGATCGGAGGAATGATTGCATACAGGGAGAAGATTATGGAATTTCTTGCATCCCTTCATTCCTGGCAGAAAGAGGTTGACAGAATCCGGGAAAAATACAGCACAGACCGGAAACATGAGATTCTCTTTTACGGGGCATCAAACTTTGCCATGTGGGATCAGATGGAGGAGGATATGGCAGAGTACAAAGTACAGAATCACGCCTTTGGCGGGAGCAAGGATACCGACCTGGTAAAGTTTGCGGATCAGATCCTCTATCCCTATGATCCTGCGGTTGTATTTTTCCAGACCGGGTCGAATGACTATGTTATGATGAAGGGGACAGATGAGGAAAAGGCCGCAAAATGTATGGCATATAAAAAGCAGATGTTCCATACTTTCCATGAGAAGCTGCCGGATGCGAAATTCGTGATCATGAGCGGACTGCTGCTCCCCGGGCGGACACAGTACCTTGATATGACACTTCGCATCAACAGGGAGCTGAAAGAGCTGGCGGAAACAGAAGAATGGCTGTATTATGTGGACGCGGAGGCTCTGACTTATGACGGGAAGACTCTGGACAAAAGTCTGTTCCGTGAGGATATGATCCACCTGAACCATGAGGGAGAACTGAGATGGTATCGGGAATATATTGAACCGCAGATCCGGGAGCTGATTGAGAAATATGGGGTGGAAGGACTCAGAAAGTGCGGAGATAGAGAGATGCAAATATAGAAAGAAACAGTCCTGAAAAGGCAGGTGTAGAAAACAGAAGGTGAAAATGAGGGCGGCTCCGGGACATTAACCTGCCCGGAAGCCGCTCCTTTTCAGTTCATCCTCGATTTTCAGCAGCTCCTGTTCTGCCGCTGTCCGTCTGGCACGTCCCTCCTCCTGGATGCGGACCGCCTCGTTGATGGTGGAGATGAGATTCTCGTTTGCCTTTTTCAGGGTTTCGATATCCACGATCCCGCGCTCGGATTCCCGGGCAACTTCAAGGGTGTTCTGCTTGAGCCGCTCGGAGTTTTCCAGAAGCATGGCGTTGGTCGTATCTGTGATGTCCCGCTGCAGCTGAAGTGTTTTCTGCTGACGGTACATTCCCAGGGCCATGACCATCTGGCTCTTCCACAGGGGAATGGTCTCCTGGATGGCGGTCTGGATCCGGTCGGCCAGAAGTTTGTCGTTGTTCTGGATCAGCCGGATCTGGGGCGCAGTCTGGATGGCAATGGTTTTGCTGGTCTTTAAGTCGTAGATCTTTTTCTCAAACTGGGCTACCGTGTCTTCAAAGTCCCGGACAACCTGGGAACTCATGGGATCGCCGCTTTTCTGCGCCTCTGCGCGCAGGGCGGGAATGGTAGTGTTTTTCAGCTCTGCAAGCTTCTCCTCGCCGGCGGTGATATAGATCTGGAGCTTTCTGAAATAGTCCAGGTTTTTCTCATACATGGTGTCAAACATGCCGATATCTTTGAGAAGCTCCATCCGCGCTTCTTCAAGTTTCCCCTCGATACGGTCCACCTGCACTTCCAGTTTTTCAAACTGTGCCAGGAAACGCTTCACTTTTTTCTCCATTTTCTGAAAGACTCCCAGGATGCCGGAGTCTTTTTCCAGTGACTTGAAGTCAAGAGTCTCCACATTTGTCACCAGATCCGACATCAGGGAGCCGATATAACCAGTGTCCTTTGAACGGATATTGTTGAGGATATTGGCGGAAAAGTCCGCGATATTCTGCTTTGCACCGGAGCCGTACTGCATCAGCATCTGGGAATCTCTCATATCGATCGTTTCTCTGAGGGCGCCCGCCTCCCGGCGTTCCTCCGGGGTGAGGGCGGCGAGCCTTACGCTCAGCGCTTCTGCGGACTCGGCCGGGGAAACTTCTGTCTCTGTCTTCATATTGCTGTTCTGCATAAGATCAGCAAGGGTAATTTCAGCCATGATATATGCTCCTTTCAGGGGGAAAACTTCTTCAGGCGTCTGCAAAACGCCGGAACCCGTGCGGATTCGGGATTTATTCTAACTGTTCGATAATTACTTTCATCACGTCGTAGGACGGGACCTGGGTAACCTGTGTGACCGACGAGGCGACTCCCTCTGCCGGAAGGGCGGAAGAATCACTGACCGCCCCGTAGTTTCCGGTGCGGAATCCGTGTTTCTCCCATGCCAGGTTCCGGATGTCTTCATCCAGCATGGCGTTCAGCAGAAGCTGTCCGTCCTCGTCGAGCGCGATCAGAACATGGGCTGACCAGACTGTCGGGGTGGGATAGAGCATTACCACATCGTCACGGATATTTTCATATTCGTCCGGATAGAGCGCCGCATATTCGATCAGCTGGCTTTCATATCCGGCGATTACCGGTTTTGCGCCCACGCCCATGCGCAGAAACTGGCTGAACAGATCGGAAGAGGAAGTTTCCATATACCCGAGTCTGGAGAAAATATTTTCCAGTTCGGGGAGGATTGTGTCCAGGTCTTCCGCTGTCAGTGTCTGCCCGCCGTTCAGTACATTTGCGATAAGTGCGGCGAACATATTGCCGGAATTGGAACGTGCCGGATCTGTGGTATCCACGGAGATGCTTCCGTATAATTCCGGAAGACCGATATCCGACCATTGGGTATTGTTCTGAATCAGTTCAAGGAGCCCTGCCATATCGATATAGTGAACGTCCCCGTCAGTGGTGATAAGTCCCTGGCTTTCAAATGCGTCAAGCACCATCTGATGGGTATAGAGGACGATAGGCGTATTCAGGACAATTTCGCTCTGCACAGGCGATCCGTGCAGATCCTCATAATATTCCAGGGCAATGCTGCTGGACGGGAAAAGGTAATCCCTTCCCGAGAGATCTGCCGTCATCATATCCAGAGAACCGGAGCGGGAGTAGTCCACTTCAAGTCCGTATTTCTCAAGGAAAATATCCTGTACCTGAGGATCTTCCAGAAGCTCGATCTTTTCGCCGCCCACATACCCGGTTACCGCCACGGTTTCCGGGGTATTTACCCTGATAAGATAAATGGCGCCGATCACCGCCATGACAATAATCAGCAGGATCAGTCCGATGATTTTTTTCTTCATATGTGTGTTGCCTCCCTGTGTGCGGTGTGTGCTGCTTTCTCCTGTGCAGTGTGCTCTGCCTTATCTTGTACGCTGTGTGCCGGAGTTCCCTGTCCTGTATGTGCTGTCTCCGCGGATCCGGCACTTTCGCGCGGGAGCGGGCAGCCCTCGGACATCAGCGTCTGTTTCAGCAGATTCAGGTCCGCCTCCATATCAAAAAGCTCATTCTGCATCAGCTTTTCAAACTGCATATCAAACGCGGCCTTCAGCGTGGCCACAGACTCACGGATGTTTTTCAGGACTTTTTCGGTCTCTTTTGTGGAGAGCCCGGTGTTTTTCAGTTCCACATAGTGTTCCAGTACGTTTGCGGCAGTTTCCTGATAATAGTCGATATAGCGCCGTGCCGCGGGAATTTTTTCCGGATTGTCCGTCAGGTATCTGAAAATGTTCCGCGCCGTGCCAAGCAGTTCCCGGCAGGACACCTGAAGATCCGGTTCCGTGATCTTCAGTGCGGCTTTCCGCATTCTCTCATAGTCTGCCCATGCCTCTGTCAGCCTTTCGCTCAATAATTCGCCGTTGGCCATGGAATCGATCTCCAGGTTACCGATCTTTCTCGCTGGCTTAAGAATCAGGACGAGAGCAATGTACACGGCTGCAGCAAGCGCCATGCAGAGAAACAGATTCCAGTCCAGGATCAGCAGTAATATGAGAAACAGCAGCAGAGCAAGGAGGGCTGAGACTGCGATGCTTAAGTTTTCTTTCCATTTGCTGTTTTTCATATCAGTTGTATCCTTTCACATTTCTGAATGCTTCCGTCAGATCCTTTGTCCCGTCAAATACCCGGGCGCCTGTCTCGTCAGCCAGTTCTTCGAGCTGGGAGGGATCCGCATCTCCGAAAGTAATAGAGAATACCGGAATGTCATTTCCATAGGAAGAAAGCGCGTTTTCAAAAACCGTGCGGTTATCCATGGACTGCCCGTCGGTCATGAGGATGACGGCGGGAGTATACTGACTCAAATCGTATTCGGAAGCGATCTCATACGCTGCCGCAGCAGCTGTGTAGATGTCCGTGCCTCCGCCGGGAGACTCTGCTGCGATCTGATCGTAAAGATCCTGGAGAGCTGCATCTGAGTCGTCTGACGCCTGAAGAACAGCAGTGACCTGATCGTCGAAAATGACTGCCACGTTGACTTCGCCCTCGTTTGCCTGGAGCAGGTTCTTCTCGGCATTGGACTGAATGAGAATCTGGGACATGGCTTCCTTAAGCTGTTCTTCCCCGTCACCGGACATACTGCCGGAGAAATCAAGGCAGTAAATGTTAAGGGAAGGCTTTTTAAAGGAAGTCTGATACAGATTCAGGGCGTCCATGAGAACCTCGGCGTCCGGCATCTGTATCGGGGAGAGGATGCGCTCGGTATCGATCCCCCAGTCCGGATTAAAGACAGAGGCGTTCTCCTCCGACACTCCGCTTGCCGTGATCCGCCGCCCGGTGGCTTCGATGGCGCTCTGGCTCTCACTGCTTAAAATCTGTTCCTGGAAATCCAGGAAAGCCTGCTCTTTTTCATCATCCCCGTGGTCTACATAGCCCAGAGGCGAGTCTGCCATGGAAAGTCCGTCGTACGGATAGATGACCTGCAGGGGTTCCTTTCCGGCGGCCTCAAGCTGTTCGTTGGCGTCAATGATGAGACATTCATAGTTGACCATGGCGTCATAGTTTCCGTTTAAAAACATGTCTTTGAGCCAGTCAGAGCTTCCGGAACTCCGTTCCACACCGCCGAGAAGCGTGCGGATCTCTTCCTGCAGCTGCGGATCTTCCAGATCCTCGGCGGTCATGCCGTCCTGCTTGCCGAGAAGCGCGTAGAGAAAGCCGATATAAGCGCTTGCCCCGGAATTGGACTGGGTGGCGCTGGTCATGCAGAATGTCATCTGTCCGTTCCGGATGGCGTTCAGGATATCATTTACCGAGACGTCTCCTCCGGTGAACCCCAGTTCCTGTGCAAGACTCTGGCGGATGCCGAACACCACCGGAGTGATGGAGACGGACTGGCTGTGCTTGATCAGGTGATTCTCGTCTCCCATGGAAATCCAGATGCTGCTGGCGGGCCACACCGCGTCGTAATCCTCTGCACCGTCCTGCAGCGTGCGCATAATGTCAACGGAACCCTTGTAATCCATCTCGATCCTCACTCCGGCCGCTTCTGCGCAGTCTGCAATAATGTCCTCCAGTTCCTGATTCTCCGAACCGGAAAGAATGCGGACTGTGGTGCCGCTTCCCGCCGTGAAGGCAGAATCATCGGAACCGGAAGAACCGAAGCCCGAATTTCCGAAACCTGTGCTGCAGCCCGGTAAGGTCAGTGTGACTGCCAGAGTCATAATACATGCGGTCATACATGTGATCAGTTTTTTTCTCATGTCTTTTTCCCCTTTTTTTCAGGTGTGTATTTCATAGAGTGAAGTACTGCATTTCTGCTTTTATTGTCGCGTAAAAGCGCAGGTTTCTCTATCCGGGATTTGGAAAATGTATGTAAAATGTAGGTTAAGGAAATGTGGGGAAGGAAAAAGGTGTGTTCGTAAAAGAACACATCTTTTTTTTGAAAGAAACCTGTGTATCTGTATGATAAAATAGAATGGACTGTATTATGGAGAGAGGGTGTTTTCTTGAAAAAAATATCGATTACCAAAAGAATTCTGATTCTTGGAATCGTTCAGCTGGCTTTTCTGCTGATGATTTTCCTTGTGGTTGTTACCATACTTTACAGAGAGACAAAAAGCGATATTATCAGATCATCAGAGAATCTTCTGGAACTGTATGTAAACGATATTGATTCACGTCTGCAGGATGTGGAGATTCAGTTGAATGAGTTTTTATATCAAAATGGTGAACTGACGAATATTGAGAGCGACAATGAAGCCAGGAGAGTGTATGGAGCGTTAAATGTGCGGGACCAGTTGGGAGAAATGCTTGCCATCTCATCCCATATCCAGATCGTGGTAGTCGCCGAGACGGAGCATGATGTCTGTGTAGATGCGGCAAAAGAAGAGGTAAGCGCCTCTGCCCTGATCGCCGTCAGGGAATTTACCACGGATTATGCCAGAGGAGAATCCAGAACAGCACAGTGGCGTTTTGCAGAGATTGCGGGAGTAAAATATATGTATAAGGCATACAGGTGGAACAGCAGAGTTGTTGCCGCATATATTCCGGTTAAGGAAATCATGGAATTTGGAAAGGAGCTGACATTGGATGACCAGGCTTTTGCCCTGTCCGATGGCAGTGGGACGGTATGGGATATTACCGGGGATTACAGTGCCTCTGATGCGGTGGTTGCCGAGGGAGACGCAGCGGCGGATCATCTTGAAAGCGTGTCGGCGGAGATAAGAAGTAGAGTCGCGTATATGAAAGAAATATCGGTTGTACCCGAACAAGCTGTTCTTACCCTGTACATACGGGATCTGGACATTATCGGAAATGTTCAACTGAGCCTGGTCATTATGCTGCTTCTCCTTGCGGTCTGTGCAGTATATACGGCGATTCTGGTGCGATATACCAGAGCTGAACTGCTTCGCCCGATGACGGAACTGACCGGACTTATGACACGTATCAGCCAGGGGGATTACAAACTGCGGGCCAGAGAAAATTACAGCAGCCGGGAGTTCGGAGTCCTGGCACAGACATTTAACCGGCTGATGGATGAGATTCTGAAACTGCGGATCCAGAGATATGAAAAGCAGATCGAATTGAAAGATACGGAACTTCGCTGCGTAAGGCTTACCCTGCGACCTCATTTCTTTCTTAATGCAATGACGACTATATCCGGTCTTAGCATGCAGAATAAAAATAAGGAAATTGAAACTTATGTAAGAACATTTTCAAAGACAATAAGGTATATGTTTCGAGCGGGGCTGTATACGGTGCCTGTCAAGGAAGAGATTGCCCATGTGGAAAATTACTGTGAGATGCAGGAACTGAAGCATCCCGGATGCGTTTTCCTTTATACAGATATGTCGGCGGAATGCGAAAACTGGATGATTCCGCAGCTGATCATCCACACTTTGATTGAAAATGAATATAAATACGCAGTGAATCCGGAAAGGATGCTCACGATTCTGATCCGGATCAGTATGCAGAACTATGACGGCGAAAATATGCTTTCTATTGAGGTCGAGGACGACGGGAAAGGTTATCCGCCCCAGATCCTTGAACAGATAAACGGAAATCCGGATAAAGATGCAGAAGAAAAAGAGAATACCAGAAAAGAAGAGGGGACAAGAGTAGGTTTATGGAGCATCAGAAAAATCCTGTATCTGATGTATGGACGCAGCGATCTGTTTCACATATCGAATCTGGAACCCCATGGATGCCGTAATCGGATTCTGGTGCCGGAGAAGGCGGTAAATGAACTGAGAGAAGAAAAGGAAGTGCAGAGTTTGTGAATATACTGATTGTTGATGATGATAAGATTATTGTAGACGCCATAGAGACAACGGTCAACTGGTCTGACCTGGGAATTGAAGAAATTTACCGGGCTTATAATGTTGATATGGCGGAAAGAGTATTGGAGTCCCATCTGGTTCACATTGTGGTCAGCGATATCGAAATGCCGGGGAATACGGGACTGGCACTGCTTAAGTGGTATCGGGAAAAAGGGTATGACGGGGAGTTCCTTCTGCTGACCTGTCATGAAAATTTCAGTTATGCGGCAGATGCGCTCAGGATGCAGGCGACAGAGTACCTGCTGAAGCCGTTTGACAGGGAACAGCTGGAAGCAGCCTTGAAAAAATGCGTGCTGAGGATTAGAGAGCGGTATAAATCGAAAAAATATGAGGAGTACGGAGTATGGGCAGCGGACAACCATATAGAGCTTCAGAGATCAATTCTGGTAAAGCTGCTGACACAGCCCTTTGATGAAAGCTACTTTGACAGAAATGAAAAACTCATTGATGGTGAGAGCGGACTGAACAGAGAACAGGATATTGTGCTTTTTATCAGCAGAATTACGGATGCGGAAGAGGCAGCAGAGCAGTATGGCAGAAGTCTGCTCCGGTTTATTCTGATAAACATCTGCTCTGAGTTGCTTTTTGATACTCCGGACAGTATGTTTACAGTCTGCTTTGAAAATCAGAATGAACTTTTTGCAGCGGCTGTCTGTCAGAATATGAGAGAGAAAGAACTGACAGAACGGGCGGAAAAATTTGCGGAATACTGCAGGGACAG
This sequence comes from Lachnoclostridium sp. An169, assembly GCF_002160525.1. Lineage (GTDB taxonomy): Bacteria > Bacillota > Clostridia > Lachnospirales > Lachnospiraceae > Mediterraneibacter > Mediterraneibacter cottocaccae. Next base: position 16,487 of record NZ_NFKT01000007.1, on the reverse strand, counting down.
ACTGCATCTTACAATAACTTCCTGCATCAGCGAAAGATGCAGGATACCGGATATGTATGAGAAATTCAACAGGATCAGTAAACGGATGCTCTCGGATATTATGATATATGGGAAATTTGTGTCCGAAAAACAGTTTGCAGAGTATGAAAATATGGATGAGGTGTCTTTCCTTGAAATCGACGAGCTGAAAAGATATCTGGACCAGAAAGATAAAGCCGGTTTTCTTAACAGCATCAAAAAGAGTATGATGAAACTGAAGCGGCAGGCAGGGGCAGACGCCAAAATGCTCATGAGCCTGAAGCGCGAGGTACAGCAGGTCTGCTATGCCCATCTGACGGAGCGGGGAATTCAGGCGTACAAATTCATGAACGGGGATAAATTCTACCGCCTTGAGAAAAATGCAGAGCGCTCGATTGTCGATATCATCCGGTACGTGACATATCTGTTGGACAGTATGTTTGACTACGAGGAGGAGATCCAGAAGAGCCATACATTGCTTGAAAGAATTAATGCATTCATCCGGGAGCATTATATGGAAAATATATCCAGAAACGAGGTTGCTGAAGAATTCTGCCTGACTCCGGAATACCTGTCAAAAATGTATAAAAAGAAGACGGGCATGAGGATCCAGGACTATATCAATGAGAACAGAATCAGCCAGGCCAAACGGCTTCTGGAAAATCCGGACATGTCTGTAAGCGATGTTGCAGTGGCAGTGGGGATGGACAATTTTTCATATTTTTCCACATTGTTCCGAAAATATACCGGTATGACACCGGTGGAATACAGAAAACAGAGAGGGACTTCTTTTTAAAAAAGGAAGTCTCTTTTTTAAAAGAAACAGCCCTCAGTCTTTTTATATAATAATCTCAACAAAAAGAGAAGGAGAGAGGGTAAATGAAGAAAAGAAAAAATCTGATGCTGCTGTTAATCGCTCTGCCGGGAATCCTTTATCTTCTGATTAATAATTACATTCCAATGATCGGAATCTTTCTGGCTTTTAAGGATTACAGTTTCATCAAGGGAATCTGGGGAAGCGACTGGTGCGGACTGGATAATTTTGAATTCCTTTTCCGAACCAAGGACGCCTGGATTATCACCAGAAACACGCTGCTCTACAATGCGGTATTCATTGTAATCGGCACAATAGCTGCTGTATTTCTGGCAATCCTGATCAGTGAACTGGGAAGTACCCTGAGAGCAAAATTTTTTCAGTCGGCGCTGCTGCTTCCGAATCTGCTTTCCTGGGTCGTGATCGGTGTCATTGTATATGCCTTTCTCAATGCGGACAACGGATTTATCAATAAGACAGTGCTCCCGGCATTGGGAATGGATACCGTATCATGGTATTCCAATACAAAATACTGGCCGTTCATACTGACACTTGTTTACCTCTGGAAGAACGCAGGATACACGGCAATCGTGTACATGGCAAGTATCGCGGGGATTGATAAAAGCATCTTTGAGGCGGCGCAGTTAGATGGCGCATCAAAGATGAAACAGATCTGGTATATTACTCTGCCGATGCTGAAACCGACAGTCATCATGATGGTACTTATGATGATCGGAAGGATCTTCTATTCCGATTTCGGACTGTTCTATCAGGTGCCGCAGCATTCGGGAATGCTCTTCGACGTGACACAGACGATCGATACTTATGTGTATCAGGGACTTATGGAGTCGAATAATGTAGGAATGTCTGCAGCCGCAGCGTTCTATCAGTCGATTGTAGGTTTTATCCTTGTACTTGCCGCAAATACGATCGTGAAAAAAGTAGATTCAGAAAATGCATTGTTCTAGGGAGGTGACTGAGAATGACGGACGAGAAAAGATTTAAAGCGGGAGCCACGGCTATACTGACGGTCATTGTAGTTTTTGCACTCCTTCCGATTCTGCTGCTGTTTATCACGTCGATATCAGATGAAGGGGCAATCCTTTCCGAAGGGTATACCTTCCTCCCGAGCAAACTGAGTTTTGACTCATACTACTATATGATAAAGCAGGGAGCCATGATTTTCCGGGCTTACGGAATTTCCATCATTGTCACTGCGGCAGGAACACTGCTGAGCGTGCTTCTGACCACAATGCTGGCGTATCCGATGGCAAGAAAAGGCTGCAAATTCCGGGGGATACTCGCGTTCTATGTGTTTTTTACAATGCTCTTTAATGGAGGAATCGTATCATCCTATATCATGTGGACCAATATCTTCCACATAAAGGATACGATATGGGCGCTGATTCTTCCCAATTATGTGGTAACCGCGTTCAACGTATTTCTTGTAAGAAACTATTATGTCAACAGCATACCGGAGTCACTGATCGAATCCGCACAGCTTGACGGTGCAGGCGAGCTGACAATATTTACCCGGATCATGTTCCCGCTGGCAACTCCGACTGTTGCGACGATCAGCCTCTTTACCGGGCTGACATACTGGAATGACTGGACAAACGGTCTTTATTATATAACGGATTCAAGGAAGTTCGGAATTCAGAATCTTCTGCTTCGGATTATGGATAACATCCAGGCGTTGAAGAGCAGCTCTGCTTCCATGATGGGAGGTTTCAGTATAGAACTTCCAAGCTTCTCTGTGAGAATGGCGATTGCGGTGATCGGAATACTGCCCATACTGATTATATTCCCGTTTATTCAGAAATACCTGATCAAAGGTGTGGTTCTTGGAGCTGTCAAGGGATAGGCAGAGAGGGACAGTCAAACAGATAAAAACAGAAAAACAAAATATAAATGAAAAGATCAAGGAGGAGAAAAGCAATGAAAAAAAGAAGAGCAGCACAGGCAGTGGCGGCAGCGATGGCAGGACTTATGCTGATGACGGGGTGCAGCAGCGGAGGATCCGGAGGAGATTCCGGATCGGCTGACGGGGATTATACACAGGTGACATTTGCCACATGGACGATCAATACCATGCCGTCTGAGGATGCGATTCAGACTGTAGAAGATGCAATCAATGAGATTACCCGTGAGGAGATCGGCGTGGAAGTGGATTTGAAGCTGTACAGTTATACAGACTATTTTCAGCAGATTTCCCTGGGAATGCAGGGCGGAGAAAAAATCGATGTATTCACAACATATGGAAATTTTTCCAATGCAGTCAGCACGGATATGTGTATGGATATCACGGATCTGATCGAGGAACATGCACCGGATGCTCTGGAACTGATCAATGACGACTGGCTCAATGCCACAACGGTGGATGGAAAAGTATACGGAATTCCGGCCTGGATGCCGACAGCCCTTGCAACAAATGTGCTGTATCGGTCGGACATTGCAGAGGAATTGGGAATTGATATGTCCCAGGTACAGAGTGTAGAGGATCTGACGGATATTTTACGCCAGGTAAAAGAAGCTTATCCCAATATATATCCTGTAGTCGGCGGAGCCGGAGTGAATGGAGGAATGTCAGGTCTGACAGTAAGTATTCCGCAGATTGACTATCTGGGCGATGATATGTACAGCCCGGCAGGGGTACTGATCGGGGATGACACAACAGTCGTGAATCTGTTCGAGACAGAGGAATATAAGGAGATGGTTACTCTCGCAAGACAGTGGCATGAAGAAGGACTTATCATGCAGGATCTGGCAACAACAACGCTCTCCAACGTTGAAATTCTCAGCGGCGGCAACGGATTCCTGAATATTACACTTCAGGGAAGTTCTCCGGACGCTGTGGCAAATGGTACGGCAGCCCAGACCGGACAGCAGCTTGCATCATTTAATCTTGGCAACGGGTATCTTGATACGGCGACGGTGAATACGAATGCATGGTGTATTGCTTCTACCAGTGAAGTGCCGGAAGCAGCACTCGATTTTCTGAATTTGACATATAGTAATGCTGACATTATCAATCTGATTGTATACGGAATTGAAGGCAGGGATTATGAAGTGCAGGAGGACGGTTCGGTAGCGCCTCCGGAAGGTCAGGATGCGACCTCTGTGCCTTATCCGGGATATTATATTCTGACAGGAAGCTGGTCCATGGGAGAAATGTACCGCATGGCAGGAACAACAGAGGAAGATGTTCAGTTCAGTATTGAAGCCAATAATAATGCAGAGTGTTCCCCTGCACTGGGATTTACATTCCAGAAAGACAGCGTTCAGACAGAGTATACAGCGGTAAGCAATGTGATAAAGCAGTATTACAGCGCACTGGAGTGTGGAAGTGTAGATCCGGAAGAGGAACTCCCGAATTTTATACAGGCACTGAAAGATGCGGGAATCGATACAATCATTGCAGAGAAACAGGCACAGCTTGACGAGTGGCTTGCAAATAATCAGTAAATTTGTTAATGCGGCATGGCGTTTGCCATGTCGCATTGCAGACAGGAGAAAAGTATGAAAGAAAAACTGGAGTATATCGGACGGGTGTTTGAGGAAGGATCAGGGACAATATTTATGAATTGGACATGTTCCGGAATCAGATTTGAATACAGTGGCAGGATATTGATGGCAGACCTGGAAGCCATATGCGGAAGGGAAGTGGAGACGGACGAACACGGAAAGCCTTTGAATAAGGAATTCCGGAAAACATGGCCTTATGCGGCGGTATTTCTGGATGAAGCAGAAGAGCCTTTCTCTGTGTTCGAGGTGAATGACCGGCAGAAGAATTATCTGCTGTATGCCTCTGAAGAAACAGAGAAACATATTGTTACCCTGATCAAGCTGACAGAGAACGAAAAAGGAAAACTTGGAATCAGAAAAATATGGGGAGATGGAGAAATCAGTCAGCCTCCGGAAAGGGATACGGATCTGCGCATGGAATTTATCGGGGATTCTATCACCTGCGGCTTTGGAAATATGACTCAGGAACGGGACCGTGTTTACTATGCAGATGAACAGAACGGTTGGCTGACTTACGCAGCTCTTGCCGGGAGAATGCTGAATGCGGATGTACAGTTTGTTTCTTTTTCCGGGATTGCAGTGACAAGGGGGCTCCACGAAAAGCTGAATCTGTTTCATTCCATGCCGGAACTGTATCCATATACGGATCGGCTTATAGAAGAAAAAGAAGGTAAGATGCAAGATTTTCAAAAGTGGGATTTTAAAAATCATCCCAGGGATATCGTAGTGATCAATCTGGGAACAAATGATCCTGTGCATATCCAGGAAAATGGAGAAGAAGAAAAGGGAATCGCACTTTTCGAAGAGGAATATTATGATTTTCTCAAAATGATCCGTACACTGAATGGAAACGATACATGGATTATCTGCACACTGGGGTCTATGGATTACTATCTCTATGACAATATAAAGAAGGTGGCGGAAAAATTTGCTGTGAATGAGCATGATGAAAGGATTCTTACTTTTAAATATGGCAGAATCCGGGTGTCAGAAGGTTATGGGGCGATTGCCCATCCCAGTCTGGCGACTCATGAAAGGATGGCAGGAGAACTGGTCGAGTTTATCAGGGGAATTCCGGGAATTTCGAGGCAGAGAAGTATAATTAACTAAATCATTATTATTTGAAATATTAAAAGGAATACAAAAAGGCAAACGGGCATCTCAAGCCATCTATGAGCGTAGAGATGCCCGTTGTCTGTATACCTGCAGATTACTTCTGCTTTTTTAATGTTTCCCTGAGCTGGGCACGGAGGCCGTTGAGATTCTACCCCTTCTTCTGCTTCATTCTCTTTATAACCTTCAACCGTGTGAATTCCTCTCGGTCCTTTTCTTCCAGTGCGTTCGTGATCGTATACACAAGTGAGGAATACATCGGGATGGTGATATTCTGCAGCGCGTTTGCCCTCTTCTGCGTCTTTTTAATGTTGCTCGCCAGGCGGTACGCCGCATTTTCCACCATGGAAAGTTTCACGGTCAGATCCTTTACCTTGCGGAACGCCTCACGTGCCTTGTCGATGGACTCGTGGGTGGTGCTGAAGGAATAGGTCGGTTTCCCGGCATCCGGCACGTATTTTACATGAGGAATCTCTGTTCCCATGATGCTCCGCGTCTGTATGGTGATAGAATTTTCTATCGGAACCGTATAGGCAAGCAGTTCCACGGTACTGATTCCGTTTTCGATATTTGCTCTCTGAAGACATTGATACGCATAAGTGAAAGTCGTATCGATCTCGTCCTGGATATTGCGCGCTTCATCGATCAGTTCCATCAGCTCACGGATCAGGATATTTCTCTTTCTGTCCATCAGGTCATAGCCCTGTCTGGCCAGCGCCAGAGAGTTCTTTGCCAGCATTAAGTTACCCTTTGTAGGAAATGTACGCGGATCCATGAAATCCCTCCTTTCCGTGCTGCTTTATTTTTTCTGTTCTTCCTCATGCTGCCTTTTTTTCACGCTGATAAAAATATCAATGACAAGATAAATAATCACAGGAATGATAATAAACATCGTCACCAGTTTAAAAGGCATGGGAAGAATAAATCCCAGTATCGCCGCAATGGCTAACAGGATATAAATTACTGTTGTTTTCATTAATATCGATCTCCGTTCTGTTCCCGGCGTATTCGCAAAACCTTATTCTTCCGGTGCCGGTTTATAATACTTATCCAGTATCTTCGTATCAACACGGTCGAGCTCTTCTCTCGGCAGTTTGCCGAGCAGTTCCCAGCCAAGGTTCAGCGTTTCTTCCATGCTCCGGTTTTCTTCCGGACCCTGTCCGATATAGCGCTCCTCGAATTCTTTTCCGAATTCCAGATATTTTTTATCGATCGGAGAAAGCTCATCCTCGCCGATAACGGAAGCCAGGTTTCTGGCGTCGCCCACCTTTGCGTAAGCGGAGAAGAGCTGGTTTGCCAGATCCTGATGATCCTCTCTTGTGTAGCCCTCGCCGATACCGTCCTTCATCAGACGGGACAGAGACGGCAGGATGTTGATGGGCGGATAGATGGACTGCCCGTGAAGCTGTCTCTCCAGTACGATCTGCCCTTCCGTGATGTAACCGGTCAGGTCAGGGATCGGGTGTGTGATATCATCGTTTGGCATGGTCAGGATCGGCAGCTGCGTCACAGAGCCTTCGACGCCCTGTACGATGCCGGCCCTCTCGTAGATCGTCGCCAGTTCGCTGTACAGATATCCGGGGAATCCTTTCCGGCTGGGGATTTCTCCTTTGGAAGAAGAGACCTCACGCATGGCCTCGGCAAAGGAGGTCATATCCGTCAGGATAACGAGGATATGCATATGCTGTTCGAATGCCAGGTATTCCGCTACAGTGAGGGCAACCTTCGGCGTGATCAGACGCTCAACCACGGGATCGTTTGCCAGATTCAGGAACATGGCAACGTGGTCTGCAACGCCGCTCTCCTCGAAAGTATGGCGGAAGAAATCGGCAACGTCATGCTTTACCCCCATGGCGGCGAACACGATGGCGAACTGTTCGTCCGAATTCTCACCCAGGGAAGCCTGTTTTACGATCTGCGCCGCAAGCTGGTCGTGGGGAAGTCCGTTCCCGGAGAAGATCGGAAGCTTTTGCCCACGGATCAGAGTAGTAAGTCCGTCGATGGCGGAGATCCCTGTGTGAATATAATTCCGCGGGTATTCCCGTCGCACCGGATTTAAGGGGAGACCGTTTACATCCCGCTTCAGCGTGGATATGATTGGTCCCAGATCGTCGATGGGCTGCCCGATTCCGTTGAAGGTGCGGCCCAGCATATCCGGGGAGAGGGCGATCTCCATAGGATGTCCGGTCAGTTTTGTGTGCGTATTTTTCAGGGACATGTTTTCTGAGCCTTCAAATACCTGAATGACGGCCCTGTCCTCGTAGATCTCAACAATACGACCGATTTTGCGCTCAGTGCCGTCCACGACGAATTCCACGATCTCGTCGTAGAAAGCGTCCTGCACGCCCTCCAGGGCAATCAGAGGGCCGTTGATACTGCTTAAGCCTAAATATTCGATTGACATGAATAAAGTCCCTCCTTATGCATTTTTCTCGAGCACGCGCTGGTAGAATGCGTCGATGTCGCGGTGGTACTGGGCAAACATTTCCAGGCGGTCATTGGGAATGTCGTACTTGATCGCGATGACGCGGTCAAAGATGTTTTCCGATTTCAGAACCGACATTGGATGCCCCATTGTCACAAGGGTACGGGCCTGTTTGTAGAGATACAGGATCGTATCCATCATCAGGTACTGCTTCTCCATGGAGACACAGGTGTCGTCCTTGTGAAATGCGTTCTGCTGCAGGAAGCCCAGACGGATGACGCGGGCGATCTCCAGAACAAGCTTCTGGTCATCCGGCAGCACGTCGCTTCCGATCAGCTTGACGATCTCAAGCAGGCTGCTCTCCTGGTTTAAGAGCGCCATGAGACGGTTACGGTAATCCACGAAATTCTGGGATACATTATCCTGGTACCAGTGGCTTAAGTCGTTCAGGTACTCGCTGTAGCTGGTCAGCCAGTGTATGGCCGGGAAATGCCGGGAGTAAGCCAGGCTCTTGTCCAGCCCCCAGAAGCAGCGCACGAAACGCTTGGTATTCTGAGTGACCGGCTCGGAGAAATCGCCGCCCTGGGGGGAGACTGCTCCGATTATGGTGACGGAACCGTCGGTCCCGTTTAAGTTGTGCATCATTCCTGCTCTCTCGTAAAATGCGGACAGACGGGAAGCAAGATAAGCCGGGAAACCTTCCTCCGCGGGCATCTCTTCCAGTCGTCCGGAGAGCTCACGCAGAGCCTCCGCCCACCTTGAGGTGGAATCCGCCATGATTGCCACATCGTATCCCATATCGCGGTAATACTCCGCCAGAGTCAGCCCGGTGTAGATACTTGCCTCACGGGCGGCAACGGGCATGTTGGAAGTGTTGGCAATCAGGGTGGTCCGATCCATCAGAGGGTTGCCGGTCCGGGGGTCGGTCAGTTCGCCGAACTCTTCCAGAACCTGGGTCATCTCGTTTCCGCGCTCGCCGCAGCCGATATAGATGATGATATCTGCGTTGGCCCATTTTGCAATCTGGTGCTGCATCATGGTTTTCCCGGTTCCGAAACCGCCGGGGATGGCGGCTGTTCCGCCTTTTGCGATGGGAAACATGGTATCAATGATACGCTGTCCCGTAATCAGCGGAACTGAGGCGGGAAAACGGTGATGGGTCGGGCGGGGAGTACGGATGGGCCAGTGCTGGGTCATAGTCAGCTTCCGCTCTGTGCCGTCTGAAAGTTCCAGTGTAACAAGCGTCTCGTCGATGGTATATTCGCCGTCGGGGACAATCTGTGTGACCGTTCCCTCCACATCCGGCGGCACCATGCATTTGTGGACAATGGCATGTGTCTCCGGTACTTCGGCGATGATCTCACCGCCGTGGAGATACTGCCCTTCATGGACAGTGATGTGCGTCTGCCATTTTTTCTGTCTGTCAAGGGAGTCCACACTGACTCCGCGGGTGATAAATGCCCCGGCGGAGTCTGCAATCCGCTCCAGGGGACGCTCGATACCGTCGAAGATATTGTTGAGGATTCCGGGGGCAAGGGTCACGGAAACTGCGCTTCCGCTTGCCACGACTTCCTCACCCGGGCGAAGCCCCGTGGTCTCCTCATATACCTGTACGGTAGTCAGGTCTTTGTCCAGGGCGATTACTTCGCCCACCAGTTTCTGGGGCCCCACATAGACCATTTCGGACATGCGGAAGCCGGTATTTCCCTTCAGGTAAATGACGGGCCCGTTGATTCCATAGATAGTTCCAGTCTTAAGCAATGCCGTCACCTCCTAAAAAAATAAATTTGTCATATTCATTGCGCAGCTGTGTCTTGAAGGAATTGTCAATCAGGACATTCCTTTCGCGGATGACAGCGCGCATCCCGCCGATAAAATCTTCCGCGCTGACAGTGAGTTTTGCTCCGGTGGCATTTTCCAGGTCAGCCAGCTTTTCCTTATCGGACGGGCTGATGTAGATTGTCACCGGATCGCTGCCGGCAAAGTCGCAGGCCTGGAGGATACATTTCATCAGAAAGGACCGATAGGCCTCTGTTTTCATGTAGTCGTCCAGAAGGCTGCGCGTTTCGTCAAAAATTTTATCTTTCAGCTCCTGCTGTACCTTCCCCTGGCGGCGCTTGATCTCCAGCTGGGATCTGGCAAGCGCCTGGTTGTAGCGGAGCTTCGCATTTGTCGTCTCGGCTTTGACCCGCGTCTCAGCCTGGTGTTCAGCTTCGGTTTTATGATCCTGGAACAGTTTCTCCAGGGCTTCCCGGTGGGAATCGATGATGGCGTTTCCCTCGGCCCGGGCCTGCTCCATGGATGAAGCCTGCAGGTGTTCGATTTTTTCTTCCAGAGTCAAGAGGAATCCCTCCTTTTTATTGTTATAGTATCAGTCCGAAGATATCTTCTACAGTTTCAGCCCGATCGCTTCTGTGATGTAGGATGTAATGAAATCCTTTTTCCTTCCGGTGCCGTGGCGGTCGGGAATCTCTACGAGAAGAGGCATCTTCCTCTCCAGGCGGAAAGTGTCGATGATATCGGGAAACTCTCTGCCGAATTTTTCTGTCAGAAGCACGATGCCGACGCTTTTGTCGGAGAGAACATCCTCGAGAGCCTTCCGGAGCTCTTCCCGCTCATGGACGACTACGCCGTCCACGCCTGCGAGACGCATCCCGGTATAGGTATCGACGTTATCACTGATCAGATACATTTTCATGTTATGTCAGCTCCTTTTACAGATTTCCGAGGATCATGAAGGAGATAATCAGACCGTACAGGCAGACACCTTCTGCAAGACCTACGAAAATAAGGGATTTACCAAGTATACTGGAGTCCTCGCTGAGGGCGCCCAGGGCTGCACTTGCTGCGCTGGCTACGGCGATACCGCCGCCGATGCAGGAAAGTCCGGTAACGAGTGCCGCTGCGATGTAGCCGAGGCCTTCCGCAAGACCTGCGCCGGAAGCAGCTGCTTCTTCTGCCGCCTGTACGTTCGGGCCGCCCAGCATCATGATGGATGCAAGGACGAATGCTCCGAAGAAGAAGAATACATTTACGCCCAGTGAACGTTTGAAACGTTTCTTGTTTTTCTCGCCGATCAGGTAGTAGCCGAACGGGATGATGATGCTTAAGATAAGAGCTGCGATTAAGATGATTTTTGTTGCTAAAGTCATGGTAGAATCCTCCTACTTCTTATTGGTTTTCTTTTTTGTATATGGATCAAATGCACGGCCGCTGCCTTTGTAGAAACGGCTGAACATTTCATAATATTCCAGACGGAGAACCTGGATTCCGACGATCAGGCCCTCGAATCCGCATACGAACAGGTTGCCGATCACAACGACGATCCAGTTGGGGCTTCCGCTCTCGGCTCCGGCAAGCTGCAGCACCACTTCCATGATCGCCGCATGGCTTACCGCGAATGCTCCGATTCGGATGAAGGAGATGGTGTTGGAGAAGTAGCTCAGCAGCGTCTCGAACATCTCGAAGAATCCCTGAACGAGGAACATTGCCTTGCTTTCTTCCATTTTATCCGCCCGTTTCTGTATCATCCGGGTGAGCGGTTCCTTAAACAGGATCAGAATCAGCGGCACGCCGAACATGACGGCCATTACCACGCCTGCGGGGAGCGGATTCCCGGTCATGAAGAGCACGATCGTCACGACAACGGAAACGTAGAACACAAGTCCTGCCACGCCGTTTGCATCGAACCATGCTCCGCCGATATCCTTTTCACGGAATGCATTGATGATGTGGAGCACCATCGCTACCATGATCAGCAGCATTCCGAATGCGACGGCAACAATGAACACGGTGTTGAGCTTCCCGAGGAAGGGAAGTGTGGTCATATGGTCAATGGGGCGCATCCACAGGGCGGGAATCACATCCTCGAATCCGAAGATACTTCCGAACATGAAGCCGAATATTGTGGAAAATACGCCTGCCGTGGCGATGATCCCCGCCAGAGGCGCTTTCTTAAAGTGATAGATCAGAGCGCCTCCGATAAGGAGAAGGAGTCCCTGCCCCACGTCGCCGAACATAACTCCGAAGATAAAGGAGTAGGTCAGTCCTACAAATATGGTCGGATCCATCTCGTTGTGGGCGGGGAGACCGTACATCTGGACGAACATCTCGAAAGGCTTGAACAGCTTTGGGTTCTCCAGTTTGGTGGGCGGTTCTCCGAAGTAGGCGTCATGGTCATCCTCCACGACAACGAAGACCTTGTCATCATCCTTGATTTCCTCGAGAAATTTCTCGACGTCATCTTCCGCCATCCATCCGCAGAGGATGTAATAATCTTCTTTGTCTTCCTCCATCCGTGCGGCCAGTTTGCGGACATCGAAGTTGTTGGAAAGCTCCTCCAGACGGTTCCGCGCAGCTATCAGCTGGGGGGCCCGGTCGGCAAGCATCTCTCCGGCCTGTTTGTCCAGATCGTCGATTTCCAGATTGATCCGGGCGATCTCGCGCTCAATGGACTGGTAGGCGTATGCCGGTGTCCCCTCATATTCGTCTTTCAGCTCGATCCGCTCAAAGTGGAGAGAACGGAAGACAGCGTCCACCTTCTGAGCCTCCCTGGGGGAAACGAAATAAGCTCCGTATACAAAGCTTTCATCCCGCTCGCCCTCCACGAAGATCGCACCGAGATCGTCCATAAGATATTTCTGCATCTTGTGGTAGAATTCTACGGCAATGCGGCCGAACCGGTAAGTGATGTACCGGTAGTGGAGAACTTTGCTCAGATCACAGTCCAGGGGCCGGAACGGCGCAAGGACCTGCTGCTTTGCACGAAGCTCCTCTGTTTTCTTTTTCAGTTTGTCTTTCTTTTCCTGTAAGGACTGGTAATCCTCGTTCGCCTTGCGCACAACCTCAAACATGTCATCAAGGCCGAGGGATGTATCCGGTGTGACTTCATCTGCGTTGGGGAGATATCCCACGAACTGGCTGGCTTTGTTCAGCACATCCTTGTATGGGTTGATCTCGACAAAGGGTCTTAAATTGTCCACGGTCTTCAATTCGGAGAGGGCGGATTCAAGCTGTATCTCATAGCGGGAGAGATACAGGTCTGTCACGCGGTCAATGTCATCACGCGGACCGGAAATGTTGATGAATTTCATTTTAACAATCATTGGATCTTACCTCCGACGTATGCCAGCGTCTCGCCGGGACTTAAGCTGTAGCGTATGCATTCCATGGCGGTCGTCAGCTTTTTCAGTTCCTCTTCCTTTAAGAAGAGGTAGGTGTTGACTGCTGCAATCGAGTAGGGATTGCGCCGCAGGTCAACTGTGTAAAGATGATGCAGGCATTCCGCATACATCTGTTCGATCGTCAGATTCTGCCGGAAACTGTAATGCCGGGCATAGCTCGTGCGGTCAACCGCTGCCTGGAACTCGTCAAGTCCCGGAGCCTCGGCCATTTCCTTGATCTGATCGGTCGTTATCTTGTAGTGGATCGGAATGAGCAGCAGATAAATGTCAGCGGGTTTCATATTATAGTATTTCTTTGCCCGGTATATCCACTGCAGATTCAGCAGGTCGATCTTGGAGCCGCAGTCGCGTCTGAAAAGTTCAAAGTCATCTTTTTTCAGACGCTTCTTCTGTTCGCGCCAGATCGAGGTAAAGTAGTACAGCTCCAGCGTCAGATCGTAGTCGTAAAGTGTCACGTTCTGCGAATCTTTCAGCTTCTTCAGGGGAGCGTAATACTCGGTGTCTTTTAAATTCTCCACCAACTCATCCGTTGTGCGGGATGTGATCAGCTTTTCAATGGAAAGCTGGGAGTAGCGGTCGAAAAATGCACGTTTGTAATTCAGATCAAAAGGCTGCCTGTAATGGTTGATTACAATCCTGAGACAGTAGTTGATCAGATCCACTTCGTAGGATTTCATGTGCATTTTCATGAACCGCCGCTGCTTCTGCCCGCAGAAGCGGTAGATCTTCGTGTAATCGTGATAGAGGGACTGGATCAATACTTTTTCGATATTGCCCCGGTGGAGCATCTCCTCGTCCAGTGACTCGAGCACATCTGCGTAGGCGGTGTTCTTCTTTAAATATTCCGCCAGTTCAGGAACGCTGTGGAGACCGGCAATCTCCTCGAACTGCGCCTGCGTCAGAAGTTTTGATTCCATTGCCCGGATCTTGGTCACGATACCGCTGTAAGCAAGTAAATTTCCCATAGGCTACACCTCGGTGATCCGTCTTAGAATTTCTCGGGCATATTCCGTATGCTTTTCTTCATACTCTTTTTTTAACGCTTCGATGGCTGCCGTGCTGTTCCCGGTCTGGCTGTCGAGAATCTGGTTCGTGTTCTTCTCCAGTTCATCCCGGATCGCCTGGAGCCGTGCCTGCGTCTGCTTCTCCAGATCAGCGTCGAAGGCCTTGCGTTTTTCATCATACTCGCGGTCAAGCTCGGCTTTCTGATCTTCGGCATGCTGCACAATTGCTGAAGCGGCGTCCTCGATTTCCGTCAATTTGTTTACAATAGAGTCCATAAACAGCCTCCTGTTTGTGAAAAATCATAATATACTATATCATACACCTTTTGCGGGAAAATGCAAGTTAATCTATTGTTAGAATTTAGGGAAAATTTATTCAAAATCTGCCGTAAAACAGATGATTGAAAATTCGGAAATTCAGGACGTTGCGTTCCGCCTTAAGTCTGGTATAATGTCTCTTGTAGAATCTGATATGTGCGAAGCACAGTGGGGAGGATAAGCATGAGACTTAGAAATATACCAAGAGCGGAAAGCACCGTCCAGGCGCACCGTACCGTGATCAGGAGACCGGAGGACCAGAAAGGATGCTGGCGTCAGGTGTTTCAGAACCGCAGCCCGATTTATATCGAAATAGGCATGGGGAAAGGAAGTTTTCTTCTTAATATGGCAAAACAGCACCCGGATATTAATTTCATCGGGATCGAGCGCTATACCAGCGTTCTTCTGCGCGCGGTAGAAAAATACGACACAGAAGAATTTCAGGATCTGCAGAATGTCCGTTTTGTCTGTATGGATGCGAGAAATGTGGCGGATGTGTTTGCGGAGGGCGAGGTGAGCAGGATTTACCTGAATTTCTCCGATCCCTGGCCGAAAGCGAGACATGCGAAGCGGCGGCTGACTTCCACGGAGTTTCTGGAGCGGTATGAGAAGATACTCTGCGAAAAGGGGACGCTTGAATTCAAGACGGATAATACGGAACTTTTCAATTTCTCGCTGGAGCAGATCCGGGAGGCGGGGTGGACGCTTCTCGCTTTTACCTATGATCTGCATCACAACGAGGCGATGAACCGGGGAAATGTGATGACGGAATATGAAGAGAAATTTTCGGGGAGAGGAAATCCGATCAATAAGCTGATTGCTGAGAAGAGGAACTTCTGAATTTTACCGGCATATAATATCCCATAATAATTTTATTTGCCGGGTGGCGGAAGGTAATGAGAAGAAAGAGAAGCTGGAAAATGTGTCTTACTGATCTGTTCTACTGTAATCCGTGTCTGAACAGGCGGCTGCTGTGTATCAAATATTCATTTGACGAAGTGTGTAAAATCCTGAATGCCGGATTCTGTCACGGCACAGAGAAGAAAAAATAAAGGCAGGTGGCAGAGATGGTTGCAGAGGTAACGGAAAACAGTTTCAGAAGAGAGATCCTGGAACCGGGGCTGCCGGTACTGGTGGAGTTCTATGCACCATGGTGTCCGAAATGTGCCATAATGGCGGATGTCGTCTCGGAATTTGCAGAAGAGAATGACGGGAAAGTTAAAGTCTGCCGCATCAATATTGACCGCTCCCCCGGCCTGACAAAAAGATTCGGCATCGGAGAGGTTCCGACATTTCTCCTGTTCCGCCGGGGAAAGATACTGGGAGCCATGACTGGAAAAGTCGGAAAAGAAAGACTTAGTCAGTTGGTAAACGGCAGGTTCTGAGGCGTTTTGGGCGCCCGGAAGAACCTGCCGATGCGGTAAAATGCCAGGGTTTTACAAAAAAATAAAAAAAAATTAAAAAAAATAAGAAAAAATGCTTGCATTTATAAAAATTCTGTTATATAATATCACTTGCGTTACAGAGAAGATAAAAATGAAACGCAGAGATGCGCGATTAGCTCAGCTGGCAGAGCACCTGACTCTTAATCAGGGTGTCCAGGGTTCGAACCCCTGATCGCGCACTTAAAATCGCTGTTTTTGCGGACATTGTGAGCCGCGGGGACGGCGGTTTTTTTGTGCGTATTTTCAAGGGGTTCAGCCTTTCGATCTGTTTTTTATGATTATTTTCGATTACACCTGCGGATTCTGTTTTATTTTTTCTTCAAATTCCTCAAGCGTTGCGGCACGTGCTGCAGCTTTGTGCCATTTTCGTAGTGTGTTTGTATCTCTTTCCTGCATGATCCTGTTTTTCAGATCTTCCGGGACGGTTCCCAGATCCTCTAACAGGTCAAGTATATATTCCGCCTGTCCTTCTGCTTTTCCCTCTGCTTTCCCTTCTGCTCTGCTGATCCTTCTTGTCTCCTGTACGTCGTATGCTTCAAAATTTTCAAACAGCATGGTGAAATTCCTCCGTTCTATCTGATCTGTGAACTGCGCCACTTCATCTTTGGGAACGTTCAGCCGCAGGAGCAGCACGGCGATGAT
>NZ_NFKT01000069.1 GCF_002160525.1 Lachnoclostridium sp. An169 | reverse complement strand
TGTAGATTGTCAAGCAAAATCGCCCCACTTTTTTATCATCTTTTGACCCGCCTTAGCGATTGCTATGTTAGCTGCTAAGGTGGGTCATTTTTACCTGTTAATCCTGATTTTTACACTGTGAATTGCCCCACCGCTTTAGTGTGTTACGATCCGATATCCATCAGCCGACAAGGATGATTGATCGATCATGATTGTCCTGCTGGATGAATCCAGCGTGATGTACCGGCTGAGCATCATCAGCCGGTCACTGATCAGCTCATGCACCAGTCTCTCCATGGCTGCCGGTCTGCTGTCTTCGATAGTTCCTGCTTTTTCAGCTGTTTCAGGAACAATTGTCCCGCATAGTTCATCCAGATCCATAAATACTCGGTCTGCCGCATCTGACTCTGCGGCAGAAAACCGGTCATTTTCCGGATCGTATGTATACTTTCCGCATTTTTTGATCCTGTTTATTACAAAAAATGGATTTTTTACCCCGTATCTGTTTCGGATCATATCGTATGCCGATGTTTTTCCTTCCCGGTTGTACACATCCACCAACGCCGGGAAGATATCCTCGCTTATGATTGTCTTTCCCATCTTATTTACTCCTCTGACACTGTCACCAGCTGGCCGGATCTTCAAACGGCATCTCTTCTCCGATATGCAGACGGAGATGCTCATCCGCCTCTTCTCCCAGGCCATTCCTGGCCAGGACTTCCCAGTAAAGCATGCAGGTCCGGTACAACCGTCTGGATCTTTCCTGCAGTTCTTCATAGGTCAGTTTTTTAGGCGGTTCATTCTCAATGCCGTATTCCATGTACAGGTATCTTTTTCGTTCTTCTTCTGTCATGGATGACAGCTTTTTCCGCAGTTCTACTTCCTCCCGGTACACATCCAGGAAATCGACGGGTCTCCCTCCTTCGTAGCAGACCATGCTGCCATTCTCATGGATACTGTTGCCGTCCCTGACCCATTCATGCAGGGCTATACGTTCCTCTTCTGTCATCGGTGTTACTTTCTCGTATTCTTTTAATTCCCGTTGCAGGGATTTTTCTTTTTCTTTATTGATCTTCATTTTTCACTGTCCTTTTGTTTTACACTTTATTTTGACCCTTTGACACGGTAGCTGTCTCCCGTTATACTCAAGATATGGCAATGATGCACCAGCCGGTCCAGGATCGCTGTCGCTGCAAGCTTGCCGGTAAACAGCTCGTCCCATCTGCCCATCGGCAGGTTGGTCGTGATGATGAGAGAGTTCTTTTCATACCGCTGGCGGATCACCTGGAAGAAAAGGCTCTCTCGTTCCCTGTCCATCTTCAGATAGGAAAGTTCGTCTATGATCAGCAGCGGGATCTTATCCAGTTTCTTTAACGTCTCACGGAGTTCCCCGTCCCGCATCCTTTCGTACAGCTGATCGACCAGATCCTTCGCATTGATAAAAAGGACTCTGTATCCGGCATTCACGGCATTCATGCCGATCCCTGTTGCGATCATGCTCTTTCCGACACCGGGCGGCCCAATGATGATCACATTTTCGTTCGCCCGGAGAAAGCCAAGCCTTCCAAGCTCGGAGATCTTTTCCCTGTCCAGGGTGTGGTTAAAACCATAATCGATATCTTCCAGCCGCTTTTCCTTTTCAAATCGGGCTTCCATACGGAGTTTTTGCGCTCTGCGGTTCTTTTTCCCAGTTTCTTCCACGGACATCAGCCGTTTCAGGAAAGCTCCGTATCCCATGGAAGAAGCTTCCGCTTCCTGGATAAGATCCCGATACTGCTCCCTCATGTCCACAAGCTTAAACCGCTTCATCATGGCATCAATATATTCTTCGTCTGTATCCCAGGTCGGCTCAGACATCATCCCACCTCCATCCTTGTACTTGTTTCATAATAACTGCAGTCCCTGATAAGGGCCGGGTCATCATCCCGGTATCCTGTTTCCGATGACTTTCCTGCACATCCCGGCTTTTCAGCTTCTGTATCTGGCAGTTCCAGCTTTCCGGCATTGTAATCCCGCAGGATCCCTTTAAAGGAACGGATATCCATCTTATCCTGATCAATGCAGTAACCGATAAAACGGTCAAGTACAGGATCGTCATACAGATCCTGCAGGAGCATGATCTTCCGGGCGTGGTGGGTTGGCTGGTCAAATTTCCTTGCCGCCTCTTCCAGATATCTCTGCCCATTGGAAAAACGCTCTGTAAAATCCCTGCGGATCTGCGGGATCGATGTACTGACCTGTGGTGCGATCTCCCGGTAATGGCTCTCATCCACCCGCACGGTATGCTTCCCGTCTGCCGCCTCCAGGCTCAGAACGGTTTTTTCCTGCAGATCGTACAATTCAATGCGGAATCCGTAAATGATCCGGAACAGGAGAGTACGACCCACATATCGGACCGGGACACTGTATTTATTGCCGTTGATACTGATAAAGCTGTCATTGCTTACGATCCGTTTCTGCAGCTGCCTTGTCCGGTATCTTGTGTCCGGCAGCGGAAGCAGCACCTGCTTTTCCTCCAACAGATAATGCTGGTTAGGGATCCTTTTCGTTGTCCCATGGACTTCATCACACCAGGCATTTACGAATTGTTTTCCCCTTCGGTTTAGTT
>NZ_NFKT01000068.1 GCF_002160525.1 Lachnoclostridium sp. An169 | reverse complement strand
ATTATTTTGAAACTTCAACATAATGATGCCCCCTTTCTTATTTATATTCCCTATAAATAGAATAGCACATTTTGTTGGAGTTTCTTATTTTAACTAGCACAACGGGTTATATTAAAGTAAAGATTTTGGAGACAAATTATGAAAAAAGGCGTAAAAAAGCTGCTGTCAGTTGTTCTGGCAGCAGTTATGATACTGTCCCCCGCAGCAACTGTCTTTGCGGAGGGAGAATCTGATTCAGGTACGGCTGCGGATGCTGCAGCACAGACAGATGGCGGTACAGGGACGGATACCGGCGCGGGAACAGATGCCCAGGCGCAGACAGATGCCCAGGCACAGACAGATACCGGGACAGCGGAGCCTCTTGACCGGGAGACGGAGCGGCAGAACGGCTACGCCATGATTCCGGACACCAACAATCTGACCGGATGGCCGGCAGGTCCGCAGACATACGGGCATGCGGCGATTGTCATGGATATGAACAGCGGCGCCATTGTCTATGGAAAAAACATCAATGAGAAACGCTATCCGGCAAGTATTACAAAGCTTCTTACAGCGCTTGTTGCCCTGGGAAATTCCAGCCTGACCGATCAGGTGACCATCACAGAGGACAGTATCAGCTGCCTGACAAGAGGAGATGCCCATATCGGCATGCAGCCCGGAGAGATCATCAGCATGGAGGATGCTCTCTACGCACTTCTGCTCGCCTCGGCAAATGAAGTGGCGCATGCCATCGCCGAGACAGTAGGGAAAGAAATGGGCGGGGATTATAATACGTTTATCCAGGCCATGAATGACAAGGCTCAGGAACTGGGCTGTACGAATTCACACTGGGTGAATCCGAACGGGCTTCACGATGACCAGCATTATACGACAGCGCATGACATGGCACTGATTGCCGCGGCGGTTTACCAGTATGACGAGTTCCGCAAGATTACCCAGACCATGAGCTACACGATCGGCCCTACCAATCTCGTCAACGAAAGCAGAACTTTTCAGCAGAAGCACATGATGCTTGCTTCCTGGGATGAGGACTATTATGAATATGCAACAGGCGGAAAGACCGGTTATACGGACAAGTCCCGGACCACTCTTGTCACCATGGCGGACAACGGGGAACTGGAGCTTGCGGCTGTTGTGCTCTATGATTTCGGCGCGGATGCCTATGCGGACACCCGTGCGATGTTTGAATATGCATTTAATAATTTTTCAAAGGTAATGTTAAAGGATCAGGAGAAGCCGGAAGAGATAGCTTCTTACAGTGATGAAGACGCCTATGTGCTTCTCCCTGCAGGAGTCAGTTTCTCGGCTCTTAAGAAGAACATTACGGTAAAAGATGCGTCTCAGGGATCTGGAACGGTCACGTATACTTATGAGGGACAGAATGTGGGGAGTGCGGATGTGGTACTTGCCTCGGACTATGTGACTTCCGTGACCGGAAAGACAGATCCGGATACTGCAGCGCAGAGCGAGAAAGAAGATCAGGGATTCCCGCTGTGGGCGAAGATCCTGATCGGCTGTGCAGCAGGCGTCGTTGTTGTGTTTGCGGCGCTGACAGGCTTCCTTCTGTACAGAAGACAGAAGCGCCGCCGGATGCGCAGAAGAAGGAAACAGCGCCGGAGAAGCCAGACCCGGAGCCGGAGTCATCAGAGGCGCAGATAGCGGAGAACATGGAGACGAAAAAAATCAGGGTTATTCAGGAGGACACAAAAAGATGAAACAACAGGAGAAGATAACAATCTGGAAAGAAAACGAGTACGATTATCCGCTTGCATTCGGATTTGTTCCGAATATCGTGAGCTATCTTCACGACGATGAACAGATTCGCCCGTGCATGCTGGTAGTTCCGGGAGGCGGATACTGCGTGGTGTCGCCGACGGAGGGAGAGATCGTAGCTAAGAAATTTTATGAGAAAGGGTATCAGGCGTTTGTGCTGACGTACACGACCAACATGCTCATGATGGAGCCCCTGAAGAAGCAGCCCATGCAGGATCTTTCCAGGGCCATCCGCTATATCAGAAAACATGCGGAAGAGTTCTGCGTGGATCCGGAGAAACTGGTGATCTGCGGATTCTCGGCAGGCGGACATCTCTGCGCAAGCGTCTGTGTGCATTATGGGGATGTGCAGGATGAATGTGAAGAATATCAGAATATTTCCAACCGTCCGGATGCGGCGATCCTTTCCTACCCGGTGATCACCTCGGGAGAAAAGGCACATAAAGGTTCTTTCTGCGCGCTGCTCGGGATGAAGCCGGACCCGGAGACCGGAGAGCCGGTCTGCACGGCGTCGGATGAGGAACTGGAATATATGTCTCTGGAAAAGCATGTTACTCCCGATACGCCGCCGTGTTTCCTGTGGCAGACAGTGACGGACGAGGCTGTACCGGTAGAGAACAGTTACATGTTTGCGGAGAGCTGCCGCAAAAACGGAGTGCTCCATGCGCACCATGTGTTTTCACAGGGAAAACACGGCCTTTCCCTTGCAAATGATGACTGGAAAGAGGGAAGATACGGAGAGCCCTATACCATGGAACAGACGACGAACCTGGTGCAGGCGGTCAGAGACGGAAAAGTTCCCATGCCGGAAGATGCAAAAGAAGCCTTCCTGAAAAACTTCGGAGACATGCAGAACCTGAATGACGGGTCTGACAGGCAGCCCAGTAAAGAAGTGGCAGTCTGGCCGGATCTGGCGGCAGAGTGGCTGGAATATGCCTGCAAAATGACATGTAATTAGACAGAAACCTTGAGTTTCCGCAAACTGCATTGAAAAGATAGATATGTCCTCTCCAAGTACCAATCTGCCGTTTTTTTTGAGAGCTCTCGAATGGCAGTACCGAGAATAGAGGCACTT
>NZ_NFKT01000067.1 GCF_002160525.1 Lachnoclostridium sp. An169 | reverse complement strand
GGAAGAGGCAATCCTGGAGAGAATTCAGGCTTTGAAAAAGCACGAATTCTCTGGGATTGCCTCTTCC
This sequence comes from Lachnoclostridium sp. An169, assembly GCF_002160525.1. Classification (GTDB taxonomy): domain Bacteria; phylum Bacillota; class Clostridia; order Lachnospirales; family Lachnospiraceae; genus Mediterraneibacter; species Mediterraneibacter cottocaccae. Next base: position 3,235 of record NZ_NFKT01000067.1, on the reverse strand, counting down.
TCTCATATCAAGGGTTAAAAATCGGTATTAACCGACATCCCCTATGTTTTTCACTTTATTTCCTTACATCCCCTTACGCTTCTTCGCTGCATCGATCAGCTCTTTCGCCTCTTCGAATGCATCAGGGAGATACTGTTCTGTCCATTCTTTTCCTGCCTTCTCCTGTTTCTTGATCTCTTCCCAGTTGGTCAGGACTTCCCCGGAGTCGGAGACCGTCACGTCTCCGAATACATGGGGATGGCGGCGGATCATCTTGTCGATGACGGTCTGGATTACGTCATCCATGGTAAAATAGCCTTCCTCCTCGGCGATGCGGGCGTGGAGCACTACCTGCATGAGCAGATCGCCCAGCTCTTCTTTCAGGTTGTCCGGATCGCCGGTCTGATCGAGGATGTTGATGCCGCAGATTACTTCCGCAGCCTCCTCGATGCAGGGCTTTTTCAGGCTCATATGGGTCTGCTCCCGGTCCCAGGGGCAGCCGTCCGGGGCCCGCAGGCGGGCGATAATATTTTCAAATTCTTCAAATTTTGTCATGATTTCGGGCTCCTCTCAAGCTGTTCTTTTACGAGATCCATATTTCCCAGGGTAAATCCGTCCTTTTTGATCATGACCCCCATCTTGTTTTTGCAGGTCATAACCCACAGATTTTTGGTTTCTGTCAGTTTTTCCACATCTTTATAGAGGAAGGTTACGCTTTTCCCGGTCTCTGTGACGGATGTAAAATGATCGTGGTAGAAAAGCGTGGTGCGCTCCGGAGGTGTATCCGAACCGGAAGCCATGGCGCGGTAGCCTCTCTTTGCCCCGGAACGGGGAACGAAAACAGTAAGCCATACAATAACAACTGCGGTAAAAAAGATCTCTCCAAACAGATAGAACAGACTGCCGCCGGAGTAGAGCAGCCAGATACCTGTGACAACAAGGACAAGAATCAGGATGATGCACAGAATCCGGGCGGCTTTCCGGTAGGAATCACCAAGAGTGGCGATTTTGCCTTCTGTAAAAAGTTTCTTTGTTACGGTAAACTGGTTGCGGGCAATCGGCGTGCGGGAACGCCTGCCGCTTTTTCCGGTGTTTTTATCCGCCGGCTTTTGCAGGGTATTTTCCTGAGTCATTTCGGTTCCTCCTTTGTTTTCCTGCCTGTAATTATAGAGAAATTATCAGAGTTTGTAAAGCGGCACCCCGGGGCGTGCAAGACGAAATTTTCTGTACAGAATCGGTTGGCTGCGCTATAATGATATCGTCAGCGCAGCGGGGAGAGAATGCTGCTATAATACAAGATACCGGGAGAATCAATTATGAAACAGCTTTACACAAGATGGGGGAAAGATGTGGATCCGGAGAATGTCCTGAAGGAATATCCGCGGCCGCTTATGGTAAGAGAGAATTATATGAACCTGAACGGATACTGGGATTATGCCTTTACAGAGAAGTACCTGAAGCCGAAACATTACGAGGGGCAGATTCTTGTGCCGTTTTCACCGGAATGTGCGCTCTCAGGGGTGGAAAGGCAGTTGAAACCGGGGGAGTTCCTGTGGTATCACCGCAGTTTTGACCTGATGGACTGGGAGCAGGAAAAAGAAAAGTGCAGACTGCTTCTTCATTTCGGTGCTGTGGATCAGGAGTGTGTGGTTCTGGTCAATGAAAAACGCGCGGCAGCCCACATGGGAGGATATCTTCCGTTTGAGGCGGACATTACGGACTGTGTAAAAGCAGGAATCAACGATCTGACAGTGGTGGTGCGGGATTTTTCTGACACGTCGTATCATGCCAGAGGCAAGCAGAGACTGAAAAGGGGCGGCATGTTCTATACTGCCCAGAGCGGGATCTGGCAGACGGTCTGGATGGAGAAAGTGCCAAAAAAATATATACAGAGCGTAAATGCGGTTCCGGATCCGGACAGCGGAAAGGTCAGGATCACCGTGGAGACAGAGGGGGAAATGCCGGTCGAGGTCAGAGTCCATGCGCCTCAGATCTGCAGCGAACCCATGAAAATGCCGGGGAAAATTGAATTTTTGGAGGAAGAAGACTTTATAGAGGAGGAAGAGGTTGCGGAGGAAAACTGGGGATATGGTTTCGGTTATTCAAATGATACGATTATCATTACCGTGCCGGAGCCTGCCCTCTGGACATGCGAAGAACCCTGGCTTTACTACTTTACCGTCAGGATGGGCGGTGATGTGGTGGAGAGCTATTTCGCCATGCGGAAATTCTCCGTGGAAAAAGATGAAGAAGGAATTCCGAGAATCTGTCTCAACGGAAAACCCCGGTTCCAGAATGGTGTGCTGGATCAGGGATACTGGCCGGAAGGACTGTACACGGCGCCATCCGATGAGGCGATGATCTTTGATATTGAAGAGATGAAAAAGACCGGATTTAATATGGTAAGAAAACATATCAAGATTGAGCCGCAGAGATGGTATTATCACTGTGACCGTCTGGGCATGATCGTATGGCAGGATATGGTAAACGGGGGCGGGGCATATAAGTACTGGCTTGTGACTTACGCGGCTACAGTAATGTCATCCTGGCTGGATTTTCATATTAAGGATACTCATTCCGGACTGCTTGCAAGAAAGGATGAAGAGGGCAGAAAAGAGTTTGAAGAGGAAGTAAAAGAGACGATCCGGGTACTGCAGGGACATCCTAGTATTGCAGCGTGGGTGATTTTTAACGAGGGCTGGGGACAGTTTGATACGGAGAAACTGACCGGTGCCGTCAGGGAAGCGGATCCCACAAGGCTCATCGACCAGGCCAGCGGGTGGTTCGACCAGGGCGGCGGAGATATGAAGAGTGTGCATAACTATTTCTTTAAGCTGAAGGTGAAGAAAGAGCAGGAACGGGCGGCGGTTCTCTCCGAATTCGGCGGGCATACGCTGTTTCTTCCGGAACACAGCGCATGTGAAAAACTGTACGGATATGGCGCCCACAAGGACCGGGAAGAGGCAAACCGGGCGTACCGGGAGATGGAGGAAAAGGTGCAGGCTCTGATCCGGGAGGGTCTGTGCGCCAGTGTTTATACCCAGTGGTCGGATATCGAGGAAGAGGTGAACGGGATCTTCACCTATGACCGGGAAGTACGCAAGATTGACGGGGCGGAATAAAACGGACTGCATATTATACAATAATTTAACCTGTTGTGCTAATTTGTTTTGGTGTATCTGTAAGTTGCGAAAGGGCGAAAATCCCCCTTCTACTTTTAGTTGGACAGTTATCTGCTAAAAGATAAGCTGCTTGA
>NZ_NFKT01000066.1 GCF_002160525.1 Lachnoclostridium sp. An169 | reverse complement strand
CCAGGAGGCTGTCCCATGCCGTATTGACTTCATCCGCGTCTGCGTTTTCATCCGCCAGTACACGCTGTGCTTCTGCCAGAACCTTTTCAAAATATTCCTTTGCGGTATCGGTCGCACCTTCTGTGCTCAGTGACAGCGCATATTCGACAGTCTTCTGAAGCAGAGTTTTATCCACCTTTTCTACGACTTCTTCCAGTCCCTGAACTGCTTTTTCCAACGCTTCGAGAGCGTCTTCAATCTGCTGCTGCGATGCCTCACTGCCAAGGACATTCTTCGCTTTCTGAACCGCCTTCCGAAGATTTTCGATAGATTCCTCTGTATATCCGTGAAGGTCAGCTCCTTCTACTTTTTCCAGGTACTGTTCCAGATTCTTCCTCATATCTGAAACCATTCCGATGACACGGACATTATCACAGTAGAAATCCGCACCCAGTGATGTAACCTCAACACCACCGTATGTAAGCTGCGTTCCTGTCGTATCTGTGTAGGTAAGTTTCGCATCTCCATACTCTTCTCCCCGCCTGGCAATGTAACATTCGATTGTGTTCCCACGGAATACGATTTTCATCTGATACCACGTTCCTGTCTCAATCGGATAATCTGTCTCTATGATACTGCTTCCTGCATTCGCATAGAATTTATTCAATTCCAGTTTTCCGCTCTTTCTTGCGATCAGCATCCATGAATTTCTTTCATCCTGCGCATGCCCTGCCAGTGTGATATTGTCATACTGCGGAAGCGGTGAATCATCTTTCCATGCATTCAGACAGAATTCCATCTCCGCGGAGTAGTCTTTCCACTGTGTATTCCCTGCATTCAGGTTCACCTTCAGGTCTGTATCTTCATTCCACCACACATGTCCGTCTTCTGCCCCGATGACGTTCATCGCGCTTCCATGCAGAATCTGCCAGTCATATTCCGGTCTCCAGCCCCCATCTTCTTCCTTTTCGAAAGCTTCCAGCATCATTTGCTGCTCTTCCAGTCTTACCACCGCCGTAATATTGGCATACGCGACCACATATCCGTTCTCGTCCAATGCATATACTGCGAGCTTTCGTCCGTCTTCCGCGATAATTCTGTTTACCGCATCTGCATTCAGAATTTTATCGATATGTACTATATCGCCTTTATTCGGCGCCGTCTGGGAACCGTCTGTAATCCGGTATCCGAACATCACTGCGCCTTCCGGCAGTGCCGGCATAGTGATCAGTGTATGGTATGTACTGGATTCATCTTCCGTTACCCGGATTCCCTCTATCTCAGGCGCAGGCTGGTATCCGCTGCCGCCCTCAGTTGTAATATATCCGCCCATCTGTTCCACAACGCCAAGGATCGTCTGTTCCAGTTCTTCATATCCTTCCGGCGGAACTGCCATGTCACTGGAAGAAACGTTGTCTCTCCAGACGTTGGTTCCCTGGCTTTTATCAAGCGTATCCGTCTGCGCTGCCCATACACGATTTCCTTCCAGCCTTACATAACTTGCATAGTCATCCATATAAAGCGGCCAGCACATATGCTTTGCATTTTCCTTTTTCTCGGCAATATTATAATTATACTCATTATTTTTCCCCATACTCCACGCATAGTAGCAGCCGCCGTCATTCATATCAAGCATGTAATCCCGAGAAATATTATATTCCATAATATTGCAGTCACTGCTCTGATACGGGATCGCGGCCCGCCCGTTATCTGCGCTGCAGTTAAATGTATCTGTCACTTCACGGCCAAGTTCAAGAAGTTCCTCCTCACGTATCCCGTACTGGGTAAGATTACCAAACGTATCTGTATATGCACGGCCATTGAAGCCTGTGACGCCGCCCTTGCTTGTATAGTTCGGGTTCATGCTGTCAGCATCGGTTCCCGTTATCATAATGGAAGTATACGGTACTCTCTCGATCAGGTTAAACTTTCCATCCGTATAACTTGCGCCATAAATTGTAATGGCAGAGGAATGCTGATAAGGGGCGAGTCCGAGATCATGGATATTGTTCGCCAGTATTACATTACCGGTATTCATATCTCTTGTCTTTCCACTTCCCGGTCCATATCCGTACAGCTGTACGCCTCCGCATCCAAGATTTTCTAGTTCATTTCTCACAATACGGTTATTCCTGGCATAATGATCCAGCGCAACTGCATACGCACCGGTGCAGAGTACCTTTGAATCAATCAACGCACAGTTTTCCACGCCCTGCATAAATATCGCGGCGAACGGATTTTCCGCATTCCGTACAACCAGATCCGGATCTGTTCTGTCATCGTTCCATTCATTTTCCGGAAGCCGGTCTGCATATTTAAAAGTCAGATCTCTGAATTCAATATATTCTACCTGTTCTTCCCAGTTGTCTTCTTCCTCATCTCCCTGCAGGCGGATCAGTTCTGTCAGATTCGGGGCAACAGCATCCTCCAGATCCTCTCCGTTTTTTGGCCACCAGTATACCTTGCCTTTTTCCGAATCCACACACCATTCTCCCGGTTCGTCAATAAATTTTGCCGCGTTGAGCAGATTATATTTCCCGTTATTCTGAAACAGAGTTCCTCCCACACCGTTCGGCTCTATTGAAGGATTATACGACTGCAGCCTTGCTGTATTATTTTCCGCATCAATATCTGTTACAACCGGAAGGCTGTTCCACCACTGCACAGGAAGCAGATAAAGCTCCACATCGCCGTTGGACGGCAGGTTGTCCATATGTCCCGGCTGAAACTTTACCGTCATTCCCCTGGGATCTCTGGTATAGAGCGGGCTCTCCGGCATCTCCGGAAAAGTCTCCCAGGTACTCCAGTCATTTGTATTATAGAGGCGGGCTGTCTGCTGGCGTTCCCCGTTTACATACAGATCATGGAATCTCCATCCCGGCTCCACATCCGCTTCATAAAGATTTCCCTTTGCTTCTTCCGGAAGTCCCGCGGGATAATCTTCCGTCACTTTTGTAAATCCGGTAATCTTCTTCCCGCTGTGTATCTCGGCAGTCTCTCCAGGATAAGAAGCATAGACAACCGGCTTTCCTTCTTCTCCTGAGTCTTCCGGCGTGAATACGATCGTCTCGTCTATATAATACTCTCCGCCTCTTAAGTATACCGTTACACCTCCGTCCGGCAGTACATCCAGAGTCCTTATTGTATCCCGTGCTTTTTCAACTGTACCAAACGGTCTGGCTTCCGTCCCGTCGCCCGTCTCGTCATTGCCGTCTGCTGCCACATAATAAAATGTACTGCACGGTTGGTTTACATACACTTTTGTCTGAGCCTCTGCCCCATCCGTCGCTGCTGCCGTAACCGTTGCTTCACCTACTTCTTTTGCTGTCAGTATCCCGTATTCATCCACTGTGACAACATTTTCATTATCTGACGTATATTTAAATCCCGTTTTTTTGTCCGCGATCTCGTCGTAAACCGGCGAAACAGACGTCGCATCCCCCGGCGAAATCCGCACACTTTCTCTGTTCATCCGAAACGGAACCGCTTCTACCTCAGGAAGATCCGCAGCTTCTGCTTCGCTGATCACCAGATTATCAATAAGTGCTGCATATCCCCATCCTGAAAAAGTAATTCCACCGTATGTATACTCCGCTGTTGTATCTGTATCGTCTGCACATAAAACATCTTCTCCATTGATCTGAATGCCGATCGTTCTATCTACGATTGTAATCTTATAAGTATTCCACGTTTCTTCTCGCGGCTGTGTCAGTTCTTCTGTCTTTACAGGGATATCGCTTCCGGTATCGCCGCTCCGCTTTGTCACCGCTACTTCGTTTTCCCTGAAATATATAGTATAACCGCAGTTTCCAATCTCTGAAGAACGAATACGGACCTGACCTTCCGCATCTTCCGGAAGTTTCATATCAAAAAGAAACGAAACATCGGAATACTCCCCCGGCAGACGTTTTGCAAAAGCCATACCGCCCAGTCTGCTTCCGCCTCCGCTTTCCAGTTTCCAGACCATTCCATGTCCTTCATCTTCTGTCAGTTCCGATCTCTGATCAGTCGTATAACGAGCAAGGTCTCCCGTAATATCTTCAAAATCATCCAGTGCCTCTCCGGATTCAAACGAATTCTGATAAAGAATTTTCCTGTCTCCAGGCGGATCTGCCGCCATTGCCGGGATCATGGACTGAAATGCCATCATTCCTCCCATTATCAGACCGAGCGTTCTTCCGATCACCTTTTTTCTCATAACGTATCCCTCCACTTTCATGTTTTTATCCTCTGTGTACAGAAAGCAGACTGCACTTTGTGCCCGCGCACAATTCAGCCTGCTTCCTGTTTTCTGCCCGGATTTCCGCTTCTGGCGTTTAGTGAAGTTTCTTCCTTCTTATTATAACTGTAACTCCCGCCAGCACCGCCGCTGCCGCCATCAATGCCGCCGCGGTTCCCACCTGCGTGTCATCACCGGTCTTTGCAGCCTTCTGATCTCCGGTTCCGTTGTCTTTTACTCCCGTATCCGGTTTCTGTCCATCGTCTGAACTTCCCGGAGTATCCGGGTTGTCCGGTTCGGATGGGCAGCCCGATTCAGACGGTTCGGACGGGTCACCTGGATCGCTCGGGTCACTCGGATCGGATGGATCGCCCGGGTCGCTCGGATCAGACGGATCGCCCGGTTCACTCGGGTCGCCCGGCTCTTCTTTCAGGACGAGCGCATTCCGCGCCGCTGCCAGTTCAGTCTCCGCCTGATCCACTACAGCCTGGTCGTCCACAGACAGCGATTCATCTGACAGTACCATATTTGCCTGCATCAGCGCTGCTCTGAAT
>NZ_NFKT01000065.1 GCF_002160525.1 Lachnoclostridium sp. An169 | reverse complement strand
TTTGTCGAAACGCTCTTTGCTTCATGGCGGCTCCCTCCGTGGGCCGCCGATCCCGCCAGCGTCAGGGCGTCATTCCGTATGAGGGCATAGAGAACGGCGGCCTTGATTTTGTCAAAGCCGCCGTAATGTAATCAGGCATGGGAAAAGAGCTGCTGCACGACGGCTTTTTTTCTTTTGCCGTCGTCCGGCAGATAAATTAAATATAGAAACTATGGCAGAATACAAAGTATTGCCTTATTATCATATTTCTACCACATAATCCACAATAGTATCCTTATCGAAGACCGGGCAGCTTTCGCCGCTCGGTCCCTTCTTAATTACTCCACATCCCGGAAATACCGGATGCACTTCATCAGTTCCACTGCCAGCTCCTGGTACAGATCTTCATCAAATCTTCTGTTCACCAATGAATACTTAATCAACAGCGGCCTGTACATTGCAAAGATTTCTGCCTTCGCATCCATGTCCCCAGCTTTTGCCCGGTATAATAATTCATCAAAGCTCATTCTTTTTATCCCCCAATCTTTTGCGTATTTTACGGATTGCATAGAAGTACGCATCCTTGCATCGCTCTGCTGTCATCCCGGTCATCTCGCCAATCTTTTTAAATGAGCGCTCCTCAAATACGTGAAGATAGATCAGCTCCCGTTCTTTCTCATTGAGCATCAGCAGCGATTTCACAAGTTTTTCATCCGAGAGTTCGTTCCACTCCGGGAACTCACCTGCAGCCTCTTTGAGCAGAATCTCTTCCCGCTCCTGGTTCTCCCTCATTTCTTCAAATGTGATCCGTTCTTCAATCTCCGCAATTTCCTCCATCAAGAAGGAGTCCTTCTCCGTCCGGATCTTTTTGTCCAGGTAACTGCTCCTGCGCCCTTTGATAAATTCCAGTAAGTATGCCGTAAAATGGTTCTTTGTCCGATCTCCTGTATAGGTATGTTTTTCATTCATATATTGATTCCTCCTGAATTTCATCTGTAGTTTCAAAGAAATTCAGAAGGCCGGCGGCGAGCGGCACCCTGGCAGTCTTTCGTTCCGTTCCCACGGCAAAAAAATAAGACCGAAAGCTGCCAAAGGCAGCCCGATCCTATCCGGCGGATTTAACTTTACATGAGAACACGCAGTATATGTGGTCGGAACCAACACATATACTGCGTGTAAAAGAGTTTCTTCACCTGCAAAAAGAAGCAGGATTTTTTTGAAATTGTTTCAGATAGCGTCTGATCCATCCGGCTGTTCACACCTTATCTTCCGTAGATTCCCCCTCTATGTATGCGTTATATCGCCTTCAAACACGCATGATAGCGCATTTCATATACTGCTTGTCTGCGGTAAAATATATGCAGGAAATGAGGTGATTGGATGTATAGACAACGATTGGGGGATGCTGTAAGAGAAGCCAGAATGAATTTGGATTTATCGCAGAATACGCTTGCGGAACGGTCCCACGTATCCCTTCGTACAATTTCAGATATCGAAACTTATAAGGCGAACCCTCGTTTTGACAGTCTCTGCTCCCTGGCGTCCTATCTGAACATTTCTATTGACGCGGTAATCAAAGACCGTAAGAACAATAGCGGCAGTACGACGATGCAGCAGATCCTGGTAGAATTGGAGTCTTGCTCAGAAGAAGAGCAGGTAATTGTGCTGCAAACGCTGCGAGGCCTCTTGAAAGGACTACATACCCGGACAGAGAACCCCACATAACCACCTCTTCTGCCATTGTAAGATACACTTCTCGGAAATCTTTATAGAAGTTCTATGGATTTTCTATGGAAATTCTGAAAAAACGGTAAAAAAGAGGGAGAACTACTGCAAGTTCTCCCCAAAGATCTGTATCACATATTTCTAAATGCTGCCATGGCATCCGCAATATCCTGCATCGTTCTTTCATCAATCGGAGGCCCTTCCTCGTTTAAATCCTCAATCACGACCTCTGCTGGCTGCTTTTCTACCTCCAGCTGTATCTGCTGGCTGGTTGAAGTTCCAGCGTCTGTAGCAGGAGCCTGGACAGCAATTCGCTCCATTTCCTGCCGTACCAAAAGACGCACCATCGCCTGGATGCTTTCCTGGGAAACACCCATATCTCCTCCAGACTTCTTCCCTGTATACTGCAGGATCGCTTCCGCAATCAGAGCCGCCTTTTTCTCCGTACCGTTCAGGATCTCCACGACTTCCAAATGCTCCGGATTTTTCTTATCAAATCCTATCGTAAATACATATGGATTTTTCTTTCCCACGATCATCACTTCCCTGCTATAGAACTGCGGTACAGGATGCCGTACCCTTTCGCATTTGCAAAAATATCATCAATAAACTGATACTTGATCAGACGGCTGGAGCTTTCCAGAAACCGCCGAAGTAAGATAGCTCCGCCTCCGATGAATATGGTATAGGTGGATTTGGTGTCAATGCCACGTTCTCGGACACTGCTGAGCAGGTCAGTCACAAAATTCCGGGCCATTTCTTCCACGGTATGTACCACCATTTCCGGATAATATTCCGTCTTGCCTTCCAGGATACTGTCAATGTCAGTTTCCTCCAGCAGCATATCGTGATCCCCGTTGACACTGGAAATGATATCGTTATACATGGTGATGACACCCTTTTCCATGGAATCGCAATAGTCTAGACATGGGCTTCCACTACGCATCAGCAGAAAATCCGATGTAAATCCGCCAATGTCAATCCCTACTGCCTTGGGAATCTGCCGGATTTTTTCTCCCTCGGTCATCATAGCGGCATACGCCTGGGGATATACAGCTACGTCCCGGATGCAGGTATGGTAGGTTCTTCCGTTATACACCAGATCCTGCACCTTTCCATCTCCCAGGAAATACTCCCGATACCGCTCCGCCAGTTCTGCGTAATGCTTGGGTGGCACACCAATCGGCAGTGACACCTGCACCACGTCTTCATCCGTTACCTGACCGGTACGCTCCAGTTCCTTCGCAATAGCAAATCTCGTCAGGATGGAAAAGCGTTCATCCTGAGTCTTGTCCCTCTGATACGGGATCCGCTTTCCGCTCAAAACATAATACTTCCCGTCAGTCTGAAGGAAATCCTCCCGTCCCGCAGGCTTACGGTCTGTGGAAGAGAGCCCCGTGGTGAAAAGAAAATGGGGGGTCTTCATGTTCCGGTTCCCGTGATCCACGGGGATAGTCAATTTTTTTATCATAATGCGTCACTCTCCTTATATTGTTTTCTACTTATTTCATACGTAGGAGATATGTAGATAGCAACTCTGGAAAGAAAATTATTGAGATTTTTTATTTAGGATAGCATTTGAGAAGTGTCTTTGGTAGAATGAATACAGCAACAAATTGGAATTTGGAGGTATCACATGAAACGAGAATTAGGAATTGCCAGATGTGGTCTTGCATGTTGTTTATGCACAGAGAAAGCTGATTGTAATGGCTGTGGGTCTAACGGTTGTCCAGATAATGATATTTGTGAGAATAAAAAATGTTCGATTGCAAAAGGACTGACACATTGTTATGAGTGTGAAGAAAAATGCAAGAAAGGATTATTGAGCAAAATTAAACCATACACCTTTACCTTATTTGCTAAAAAGTATGGAGAAGAAAAGCTCTTGGACTGTTTAGAAAGAAATGAGAAAAATGGAGTTGTGTATCATCAAGAAGGTATAAATGGAGATTATGATGATTTCGATGATGTAGACCAGTTAATGAATTTTATCTTGACGGGAGTACGATAAATCCTAAGTTGTAGAGTGGAAAATTGGAATTTGTGAGGGCTTTATATGAATATAGACGATTTTAACAATAACATTCTTGCTAATCGTTGGAAAGAAAGATACGCAAATCAACCAAATGATATAAAAAAGAAATTAGATACTTTTGAAAATTCAGATTACCAACTGCATATTATAAAAAGAAAACGAATTTATCCTTCGGTTGGAGATATATTTCAACTAAATCCGAAAGATAATATTTGCTTTTATGGTATAGTTGTAAATACGCACATCAACAATATTAACGGAGATGATTTATTAGTAATAATGATTTTTCATAATGAAGTTGAAATACAGGACTGTGTTCAAAGAGGAATAAAAGAGAAAGATTTGCTTATTCCCCCTCAAATAGTAGGCAAGGAATATTGGACAAGAGGTTATTTTTATAATATCGGACGATTTGATGGAATAATGAATGTTAATAATTATGGTTTTTATCGAATTGGAAAAGGAAAGTTTGTAGATGAGTATGGAAATGTTCTTAATTGTGAGCCAGAATTATTAGGTTGCTCTGGCGTAGTCACAATAACCGGAATTGCTTACCAAATTACACAGGAATTGATTATAAGAAAAATCATATAACCAAACAATAAAAGCTAAATAGACAAATCCTAAGTTGTCGAATTGGAAGTTAATGAGGTGAGAATAAATGGATAAAGAAAAAAAGAGGAAGTTTCATTTGGTGTTATATGGAATTGCTATTCCTGTTAGTTTATTCGCTCTATATACATTTATCTTTGTTTTTGATAATGGTATTGGGTGGAAAATTGCGTTAATTATTATTGGCTTGGGTTGGCTTATATCCGCTATCTCCGGGTTTATAGAAAATTTGAAGAAATAGAACAATCCTAATTTTTCTCTATCAAGGCAGGCGCCGGTTTCCCGGCACCTGCGCTTCATTTACCGCTCCACATAAATGACGGTATTCTGTCTAAATCCATTCTCTTTACAAAAATCCCTGTATAATTCTTCCAATTCCGTCATGTTGTAAGCATCGAGTTCGGTCTCATCTTCCTGACCATCCATGTTGATAAATCCGATCCTGTAAGTACCTCCCCCGGTTGTCACAATTCCTTTTCCTGCAAATGTCAACCACTTTTTTACATTGTTAGGTAAGATGTTTTTTACATCGTATGGTAAGGAGTTTTTTTCATACTCTGGTAAGCAGATTTTTACATCGTAAGGTAAG
>NZ_NFKT01000064.1 GCF_002160525.1 Lachnoclostridium sp. An169 | reverse complement strand
TCAGGCAGAGAAAGAACTGGCGGCAGCAAGGGACGCACTGGTGCCGATCGAGGAGGAGAATCCGGGTGAACCGACTGATCCGACCGATCCGGAAGAGCCAACCGATCCGAGTGACCCGACGGATCCGAGTGACCCGACGGATCCGAGTGACCCAAGCGATCCGAGCGACCCAAGCGATCCGACCGATCCAGAGGATCCGAGTGACCCGAGTGATCCAAGTGATCCGAGCGATCCGAGTGACCCGAGTGATCCAAGCGATCCGAGTGACCCGACGGATCCGAGTGACCCAAGCGATCCGAGCGACCCGAGTGATCCGAGTGATCCAGGCAATCCGAATAATCCGGGAGATTCCGATGACGGGAATAATCCGGGAACAGACAACGGCAATTCGGCAACATCGGATCAGGACGGACAGAAGACGCCGGATGCTCAGAACGGTCAGAATACCGTGCAGACCGGAGATACAGCCCCGGTTGCGGCAGCGGCAGCAGCAATGGCACTGGCGGCAGTGGCAGCAGGAGCAGTGATTGTAATGGGAAGAAGGAAGTTCAGAAGATAAAAACGGAGTGAAAGGAGGGCAGCAATATTTAGAAAGATTATTGGATTAGGAGGAAAGAAGGAGAACATGAGGAAGAAAAAAGTAAAATGCAGAGCACTGGCGCTGTTGGCGGCGTTTGCTATGATTACGACAGCAGTCCTGCCGCTTCAGCAGGCGAATGCAGAAGAGTTGTCAGACGGTAATCTTGCATTGCATAAGCCGGTAACAGTGAATCCGGATATGGGTGAAACAGATGATCCGGCCAAAATTACAGATGGTAAAGTAGTGAAAGGCTGGGAAAACAGTTTTACTTATCATACCCAGCCGGAGGAAGAAAACACAGAGATCAGGCCATATATTACGATTGATCTGGAAGAGAGTTACGATATTTCGCGAATCCATTTTACTGGTCTGATTGGTCCGGATTATGATGCAGGTTACACAAATACTCCATATAATGTAGTGATCTGTGTGTCAAATGATCCGGAATTTGAAGATGAATCAACAAAGGTTATCTACAATACCGATGAGAGTGATTTTTTCGGATTCGGAATAGGAAGCGATACAGCGGAGCCCAGTCTTATCGAAGGGAAAGACATTAACTTTGAACAGACAAATGCGAGATATGTAAGATATTATCAGCATGGCTCAAATATGTCTGACCGGCCTAAGAACTACTGGCCGAACAGTATGGGTCTATGTGAACTGGAAGTATATGGAAGCGAAGCGCAAGAGAAACCGGAAGTACAGATTCCTGAGGGAAATCTTGCATATGGCGCAGCGGTCACAGGCTCGGAATTCAACTCTAAAGGCGAGGCGACAAATGGTTGGTGGGGAGGTTGGAGCAACAACGACCTTCAGGAAATCACAAACGGACAGGCCAATTCCGACCACTGGAAAGCTCCGACGAATAATCCGGGCGGAAATGAAGGAGAAAGTGTTTATCTGACTCTGGATTTGGGAGAGAACAAGACTCTTACTACAATAAAAGTCTGGAGTAAAGTCGGTGCGTCATATCTGAACCAGATTGTACAGGTTTCGGAGAACGGTACAGACTGGCGGAATGTTTATAATTCTGATGCGGAAAACAGGGCCGGGCAGGATCCGGATAATTCCGGTGAGACTGTATGCGGCGGAAAACTGAAAAACGGAACGATTACCGGTGTATCCGCGGGGCATGACAGCAGTTATGCGGAGACGAATGATGGAAAAACCATTGATTTCGAGCCGGTACAGGTACAGTATATCAGATGGTGGTGCAGCGGGCAGAGCAGCAATGAGCTTCCGCAGATGATCCAGCTTCAGGCATTTAACCGTTTCCTGGTAACTTTCGACTATAATGATGGCAGCGGAAGAACAGAGGTTGTTTCTGTTGATGAGGGAACAATCGTATCAAGACCGGCAGATCCGGTTTCTTCTGTACCGGGATTCCTGTTTGACAGATGGACCGTGAATGAGGCCGGCGGCGACGAGTGGGATTTTGCCACACCTGTATCGGGAGATCTGAACCTGATTGCTAACTGGAAAGAGGTGGGAACTTCCACCGTGACATTTGACACGGACGGGGGCTCTGAGGTTGATCCGGTCGAGGTGACAAACGGACTTGCTGTTTCAAAACCAGAGGATCCGGAAAAAGAGGGCAAGGTATTTGCCGGCTGGAAGTTAAAAGGAGAGCCGTATAACTTCTCCGCACCGGTTACGGCAGATATTACACTTACAGCGACATGGATTGATCCGGCTGAGCCTGATGCGGCGCAGATTCATGCGGGACTTCTTAACATTACTCTGGACAGCCATGGAAATGTAACAAATCTGGTCAGCGAACTGGACGGAACAGACTATTATAATCTGGAGCCGGATAATCAGGTGCGCAGTCTGGTATCTCTGATCGCGGAGTATAACATTGAAACTCCGACGTCACTGAGCTATGACGAAGAAAATGGAAAGCTTACCTTTGGTTTCGCGTCGATCAATGCGGAGGCTGTTGTAGCGGTGGAGGACAACGGAAATTATACCTCTCTGACTCTGGAAGAAGTGACAAAACCGGACAGCGTTTCTTTGCAGGCAGTTCTCTGGGGACCGGTCAAAACCACGATAACAACCGGAGGACAGACAGTAGGTACAGCGTATGACGACGAGTATGCAATCGGTATGCATATGCTGAATGGAAAGACCATCGGCGGATGGCCGATTGAGTATAAGGAGGATTTTTATGCGCCGAATCTGGAGCCGGTAAACGGTTACGCAGACCCGAGGGTGACAAGATGTATTTATAACAACACTGCAGCATTCTCCACATGGGGAAGTGCGTTGCAGGCATATTCCTGGGATTACACACAGGATACAATCCGTACAGTTTCCAGTTATCAGGAGACGGCACAGCTTCAGCCGGCAATGACAGGCGAGCATGCGGATGAACTGGCAAGTATGATCGGTTCCTCCATCGCAGTGTATGGAACGAGAAGCGATAATATTCTGAATGTAATCTCCGATATTGAGACTACGGAAGGGCTGCCTCATCCGACAATCAATGGTGTATGGCAGAAGGAATCCATTGAGACGGCACAGGATTTCCTTGTATTTAACGATGCAATCTGGGGAAATGTAGCAAATGATGCCCAGATGGCAAATGCAGCGGGAATTAAAGTATTATATGGACAGTACGGCGCGTCAGGTCCGTGGACGTCGGACGGTTCCTTCCAGTTTAACGGAAATTTTGGCGGATCAGACGAAAACGCGAAAGCCATGGTGGAAGAGGCTGCGCAGTATGGGGTATACCTGGGGACACATACGCTCTCCAATCTGATCAGCTATCATGACGGAAAAGCGACTCCGGAAGCTACGGATATGCTGTCCTACGCAGGATTTGCAGAACTGACAAGAGATGTGTCCGCATCGGATACGACCATCTATGTGGCAGACGGATATCCGTTCTCGGATGAAGTAGTCGGCGCCAGCGGCGGAAGAAAAGAAGTGAGGATCGGTACAGAGTTCCTTACGTATACGCAGTGCTCTCAGATCAGCGATGATGAGTGGGCACTGACCGGATGCTCCAGAGGCGGGAACGGCACGGCAGCTGCAGATCACGACAAGGGGGTAAACGCGTATAAGCTGTGGTACTATTACGGTAGTCTGGTGGGAGGCTGGGAGTCTCTTGATCCGGTTATGGACCGCCTTGATACCGTGTTCAATGAAGTGGGAATCCATGCGATGTCGTATGACTCCTTTGAGTCTACCAAGATGTCAGTCTACAGCACACTTTTGCCGAGACTGTACATGGAAGAGGTGTACTACAATAACAAAGCGGCGGGAAATGCAGACGGATTTATCACTGAGGCAAGTGATATGAACACCAGTGTATGGGATGTACATTCCAGAATCAGTTGGGGCGAATCCAACACACCGCTGAACCAGATGCTCAACTATCTGAGTTATTACAGACAGAACTTCTTCCCGGCAATGCTTGGATGGTCCTATGACCATGGCAACCACGGCGGCTACAGCGAAGCAAACCTGCTGATGAACCTTGCCATGAAGGGCGGTTGGAATGCAGGAACAGGTTGGTATGTGAACCGGAATACATTTAATCAGTATCCGCATATGGCGGAGATGATTAAGACATGGAACAACGCCATTCAGAACGGCGCATTTGTCGTAAACGGCGATTATACCGAAGAAGTCCAGGCAGCAATGCAGGCATCATGGGTGAACGGAAGAGTGTGGACACTGACAGAGACGGTTCCGGATGAGGAGTGGATTCTTCAGGAAGTAAACAAGTCCAACCTGGATGAGACGATTGGCGATCCGATTACTCTGAGTGCGACAAATGATATTGATATCGACCGTGATGCTATTGAGAACGGTGATGTTGCGACTAATGTATCACTGGACTATTCCAGAGAGCACAGTGGAAATGAAGTGACCGTATATACACAGGCATACACGGGCTATAAACTGGATGCAGATTCCCTTGCAGTGACCGGAGAAGACGGAACAGAGTACATGCTGACACCGTCAGAGGATGAGGGAGGATATACTTTTGTTATGCCGGAACAGGATGTGAAGATTACGGCAGAATTTGTGGCGGATGGTGAATCGGAGAATCCCGCAGAGCCGGCCAACAAGACTTTGCTACAGAAGACATATGACTATGCGCTCACATTATCTACCGACGGCGTGACAAACAGTGCTGTCAAAGTTTTTGAAAAAGCAGTAGAGCAGGCAAAAGCGGTGCTTGACGATCCGGACGCGACAATGGAAGAAGTAGAGGCAGCCTGGGACAACCTTCTGGAAGGAATCTGGGGATTAGGAGTTGTCCAGGGAGATAAGACAAACCTGGAACAGCTGATCAAACGCGCGGAAGCGATGAGCGAGGACGCAGACAGATACGTGGAAAAGAACTGGCAGAAGCTGGAAGACGAACTCGCTGAGGCAAAAGTTGTGTATGAAGACGGTGACGCTCTGGAAGAAGATGTACAGAAGGCAGCCGACGACCTGCTCGATGCAATCCTCATGCAGAGATACAAAGCAAACAAGGACAATCTGCAGAAGCTTGTTGACAGCCTCAAAGATCTGGATCTGACGAAATATACTGAGGAGTCCGTGGCAGTGTTCAATGTGGCGCTGGCGCAGGCAAATGCAGTGCTTGCAGATGCATCCCTGTCTGTGGACGACCAGGCAGTAGTGGATCAGGCAGAGAAAGAACTGGCGGCAGCAAGGGACGCACTGGTGCCGATCGAGGAGGAGAATCCGGGTGAACCGACTG
>NZ_NFKT01000063.1 GCF_002160525.1 Lachnoclostridium sp. An169 | reverse complement strand
GTAAGCGCCAAATATTCCTGCGGATTTCCTGATCCTCAAGTTTTACCTATAATTGTAGTCGAAAGATATTTAGACTATTTCACTACAATTATGGAGGATAGGTTATGGCAGGTACTCGCAAAGCCCGGGTTCCGATGGCGGAACAGATCCGGCTTATCAATGAATGCCGCCAGAGCGGCATGACAGATGCTGACTGGTGTCGTGAAAACGACATTGCAGTAAGCACCTTTTACAACTGGGTCAGCCGCTGTCGGAAAGCGGCAGCGGATCAGATCCCGGCTGCGAATTATGGTCATCTTGAGGTCCCCCGCCCGAAACAGGACGTGGTTCCCATTGACATTGTTCCGGATCATATTCCGGAACAGCATACAGCATCACAGATGCAAAACGCGTACCTTGACAATTCACATACGATTGAAGTTGCTATAAAGGATATCACAGTCCGCATCAACAATGATGCAGATCCGGTCCTGCTCACCAGGACATTCCGACTGCTTCAGGAGCTCTCATGTTAGGGGATATCTCCGGACTTGAGAAGATCTACATTGTCTGCGGCTACACTGATATGCGGAAATCCATTGACGGACTCTGCGCTGTTATCGAAGACCAGCTCAAGATGGATCCGTCGTCCAGTGCTCTCTTTCTTTTCTGTGGAAGAAGACGGGACAGGATCAAAGCTTTGTTCCGTGAACCGGATGGCTTCGTACTGATCTACAAGCGGTTGTCTGTCCGCGGCGGCTATCAATGGCCCAGGAAGCAGTCGGAGGTCCGGAATCTTTCCTGGCGGGAGTTTGACTGGCTGATGTCGGGGATCGATATCGACCAGCCCAAGGCCCTCAAAGCAGAGTGAAAAGCATCTGGATTTCTCAAAAAATCCTGCACAGAAAAATCCGGAAATTCCTTGTAGATTCGGCATTTTTCAGGAGCCATTTTCCTTTAGTAACAGCTCCGTTTCTGGTATAATAAAGGTATCAAATCCGAGGAGAGAAACGATGGCTTCCAGTGCGAAAGATATCCAGCTTCGAGAGCTGAAAGATACAGTATCACAACTGAAAACAATGATATCTGAACAGACTGAGCTGATCAAATCTCTCCGTCTTATTATTGACGAAAAATCCAGTCACGAGAAAGCGCTGCAGGAACAGGTAGATTATCTGACCAAAAAGCTTTTCGGCTCATCCAGTGAAAAAAGATCCGATGACATTCCGGGACAACAGAATCTCTTCGATGAAGCGGAAATGGAACAAGATTCCTCTTTGCTGGAAGAAGAGACCGTGATCCGGGAGCATCCCCGTAAAAAGAAGGCAACCCATGAGGAACTTTTCAAAGGCCTGAAGGTTGAAAAAGTAGTGATCCCTCTTCCGGAAGAAGACCAGATCTGCCCGGTCTGCGGCACACAGATGGTCCTGATCGGCGAGGAGTATGTCCGCCGTGAACTGGAATTCATTCCTGCCACCTGTAAAGTGATCGAATACTACAGCCAGAGTTACGGATGCCCCTCCTGCAAGGACGGGCTCGGCGATACGGAAAAGCCTGTGATCGTAAAGTCTCAGGTACCGGCGGCTCTGGTTGGGAAAGGTCCTGCCTCAGCATCCACTATTGCATGGACCATGTATCAGAAGTATGCTAATGGGCTTCCCCTTTACCGGCAGGAGAAAGACTGGAAACAGTATGGGGCTCAGATCAGCCGTACCACTCTTGCCAACTGGATCATCTACTGTTCACAGAACTATTTCCAGCCAATGTATGATTACTTCCACCGCGAGCTGCTGAAACGCAGCTTTGCGATGGCAGATGAACCCCGGGTTCAGGTATTGAACGAGGAAGGGCGCCGAGCCCAGACTCAATCATTCATGTGGCTGTTCCGAAGCGGCGAGGACGGGCTTCCGTCGATCATCTTGTATGGCTATTCTCCGACCAGGAGCGGCAGCCATGCGAGGGAGTTCCTGGAAGGCTACAGCGGATACCTGGAAACGGATGGATATCAGGGATACAACAATCTTCCAGGGATCAGACGCTGCTCTTGTTGGGCACATATCCGTCGATACTTTATCGATGCCGTTCCCAAAGGAAAACAGTATGACTACAGCCATCCGGCAGTGCAGGGAGTCCAGTACTGCAGCCGGTTATTCGCCATTGAGGACTCCATTAACAAAAAGTATCCTGGTGATTATGAAAAGCGGAAGCAGCTGCGTCTCGAGAAGGAAAAACCTGTTCTGGAGGCTTTCTGGTCGTGGCTCGATCAGCAGAAGCCAGTCCGGAATACCCGGATGGAGAAAGCGGTGAATTACGTTCTCAACCGGCGTGATACAGCAGAGACCTATCTGGAAGACGGACGATGCAGCTTTACCGTAAACGCAAAATAGCGAGTACCTTTTCAAAACCATCAGATATGAGATAATAGACTCATCACTATGAAGTCAAAAAAGTTTAGTACTCAACTTTTTTGACCAGACTACAGGAGGTGAGTCATGAACTCTCATACAAGTTTAGTTGCACAGCAAACCCGTCTGAGCGAATGGGCTGAGATGGTCCGCAATTGTCAAAACCGCCCACAGGGTATGAAAATTGAAGAGTGGTGTCAGCAGCATGACATTACGAAAGCCAGTTATTATTGGAGACTCCGAAAAGTTCGGGAAGCTTTTCTGGCAACTGCCGGTAACACACCAGATTTTATAGAGGTTCCTTCTTCGGTAATCCAGTCAGAAACGATAGAGCCGAAGCATAAGACCGTTGCTGTGATCAGAGGTAAAAATCACCTTACATTTGAAATCACAGATCAGGCATCTGCATCCTTTCTTCGTACACTTTTGGGAGTGATGACGGATGCTCAATGATGGTACAGGATTCAAAAAGGTATACATAGCCACAGGTTTTACAGACCTGCGCCGGGGAATTGATGGGCTTGCGAGGATCATACGTTTCCAGTTCCATCTCGACCCTTATGATAAGAATACATTATTCTTGTTTTGTGGCAGGCGTACTGACCGCATAAAAGGGCTCCTGTGGGAAGGTGATGGATTCCTTCTTTTGTACAAGCGGATTGAAAATGGCAGTTTTCGCTGGCCGCGCACAAAAGACGAGGCACTGGAGATTACTGCTGACCAGTATCAAATGTTGATGCAGGGTCTGGAGATTATTGCCAGAAGTCCGATCGAAGAAGTTGTGGATCCGGCATTCTCCATGTGACTTGTGCAAAACAGAGAAAATAAAATCATTCCCATTCCTGTTGATTGATTCTGTGCAATATAAAATTTAAAGTTATTCACATCACAAAAGTTTTCTGTGGATTTTCATGTCCGCATGCCCCAAAGACTTTCCCAATTGTGGATAACAATCATAAATATCTGAATTTCCGGAGTTTTTTCTCAGGTATTTATGACTGTTATCCACCGTCAAAATGACGAAGGTGACAGCAACAAAAAATGGTGAAAATCCGCCGTTTCTGCTATAATAGCACTCAGAAAAGTGAGGTTCGGTTATGGCATGCATTCCGCGGAGCCCAGCGGACTCCGATGCGTTTCAGAGCGGACGCTGTGCGGAGCATAACGGACGCCCTGAAACGCCTATTATAGTCAGTTAGTTTCTGGGCTGGATCACTACGGTATAGTGTTTCGTTGCCCGTTTCAGTATCGCATTGGCTGATACTTCATCATTGAGGATCATCGAAGCCCAGCTGTTTGGCTCTCTTTGAGAGCACACAATCGTGCACCTTGACAGTTCACTGCGTTTTTCCATGACTTCAAAGAGGACTTTGATCTCGCGCTCATCCGTTATCGTGTGAAGCAGGAAATCATCCAGGATCAACAGATCCAGCTTCAGGTAAAAGCGTATCTTCTTCTGATATTTTGAGTAATCAGCCTGCTTCAGAGCGACCATGGTTTCAAGGAATTCTTCACAATGATGATACATAGCTCTGTAATTCAGGCAGGCCTGTATTCCCAATGCTTTGGCCAGATATGATTTTCCGCTGTCAGACGGTCCAAGAATACAAACGTTCAAACCTTCTCGGATAAAATCCAGCGATGACAGTGTAGCGTTGATATCGGAAGGCAGATAAACCCGCTCCACAGAATCTTTACACTTATCCAGCGATTGAGGACCTCCGGAAAGATGGGCACGTTTCAGCCTGTTCTGGAATCTTTGTGATGTTTTATTCTGGTATTCCGGTCCGATCACCTGTTCAAGCAGCGATACGGCATCCAGTTCATCAAATGTTTCTGAATGATACAGTGCGTCAAGTGATGCTGCCATGCATCCAAGTTTCAGTTCATTGAGTTCATCTACAAGTTCATTGATCCGATCAAGCTTTTTCATCACGCACCTCCCCGGCAAGTTTACTGCTCTTGGAGAGAAGCCGTTCAATGTCTCCGGCATGCGGGCTCATGACAAACGCCCCTTTATTACGTTCTTCGTTGAGCTTCGTATTGAAACCGGTGTTGATTTATAATTAAAACTGACCCAGGATTTACGAGGAAAATTGACCCACCTTAGAGTCGGGGAGTGAGTAAGTGATCCTGGTCCTGATACACTGTACCTTGAAAATTTAACACTTAGAATTGACCCACCTGATCAGTTACAGTAGAATCCGTTCTGTGTCTAACTGAGCACAGGATGGAGGTGAAAGAAGGTGTATGAGTTGCAAGATTGGGCAGCTGTCCAAAGAGTATATAAGCAAACAGGATCCAAGCGTGAGACGGCCAGGATCCTTGGGATATCCCGTAATACGGTGCGAAAACTTCTGAAGCTGACAGAACCGCCATCCTATCACAGGACAGACTATAAGTCCTGCATTGATGGATATAAAGAGCAGATCATTACCTGGCGGTGCAAGCCTTATGAATTTAACGGTACACGCATCTACAGAGAGCTGAAGACATTAGGCTATGAGGGAAGCATCGGCCCCGTTTATCGGTTTCTCCGTAAAGTTGATGAAGATATTGGACAGATCAGCTCCAAAGCAACCGTCCGGATCGAAACCCCGCCAGGGGATCAGGCCCAGTTTGACTGGTCAGAGTATTCTGTCGTAGTTGGGGGCAGGGAACGGAAGGTATACTGCTTTTCCATGATCCTTTCCGCTTCCCGAAAAAAGGCGGTATGTTTTTCGCTGAGCGATGACGCAGCAGCCATCTACGAAGCGATCCAGGAACTGTTCTATGATCTTGGCGGTGTCACGCTGGAGCTGTTGATTGATAATCCAAAAGCATTGGTGATCAGCAATAATCCAAAAAGCGAGGATGAGATCCGATACAATCCGCAGGCCCTTATGCTGGCAAAGCATCTTGGGACGGAATTGAATGCGTGTCCCTGTTACTGGCCCCGCAAGAAAGGAAAGATTGAATCCCCGTTCAAGTATCTGGAGCAGCAATTCGTGAAAGGGAATTCTTTTGCAACGATGGAAGAACTA
>NZ_NFKT01000062.1 GCF_002160525.1 Lachnoclostridium sp. An169 | reverse complement strand
TCCACCTATGCCATTACTGACACCGGCTTGTGGTTCACTACACTTGGCGGTAAATACCCGTGACTGGACTTTCACCAGTAAGATTAGTGCCATGCTCGGCACACAAGAAAAGCAGCCAGTTTTTCCCCTGACTGCTGCTATTTCAGTATTTCCCAAAATCCTCTGCCTCCTTTCCCGTTAAAGCGTATCCTGCCTTCTCTTTTCAGTGCATTTAACTTATATTGTGCTCCGGAAAGACTGCATCCCAGACGCCCCGCTATTTCTTTGGCGGTAATAGACGGCTTCTCCCGGATCATTTCAACAACCTGCTCTCTGTCCTCCTTTTTCTGCTTCAACGGATCAAATAAATTTCCATAATCAATATGTATTTTCGTTTGAAACTGCTCTCCTTTCGTTTCCTGCTCCATTCCCATCGTTTTCAAGGGATTGTATACAAGTTCCATATATGTCGGATATACGATAATCCGGTCGATTTCTCTCAACATTTCATTTACCGTTGCACGCTCAATATCCCCTCCCTCCTTTAAATGTTTTTCTATTTCTTCCAACCGCTGCTTTCGTGAAGCCATTCTTATATTCTGCTTTTCAAGCTGTTTTCTTTTATCCCGGCATACAGCAAGTGACTTTTCAAGATTTTCCTGTTTCCGTCTGTAGATTTCATCTGATATGGTGCCATTAAGCAATTTATCCAAAAGAACATCCTGCTGCTTTTTCAGCTTTTCTTCTTCATTTGCAATCCGGTTCATCTGCTCCGAATCCTGATTTTCAACAATCACCTTTTTCAATAAAGTGATTGTTTCCCGGATGACCATATCTCTGTCAATTGCAAACTGTTCAACACAGATTTTTTCAAGAAGATCCATAAGTTTCTGTTCATCCAGATGTATATTGTCACATCCTTTTTCGCCCTTCATTTCAACCTTTGAAACCTGCGGTCTTGTTTTCCCGTCTTCTTTTCTCCCCTGTGTACAGTATTTACTGCACTTCCACTCCACAATCGTTTCACCGTCTGTGTAACGTTTCCTAAACCGCCTGTAATAGGGGCTTCCACAAATCCCGCAGTATATCTTCCTGCTTAATTCATATTTGCCCGGATTGCTGCCACGTGGGAAAGATCCTTTCTGATTAAAGCGGACTGCCTTTTCATCAATTTGATGATTCGCCTCAACCCACAATTCTTCCGATACTGTAGCAGGCACTTTATTCTTGTGAAAGAACTGCTGTTCCCTTGAATTTTTCACTGTTTTCTTAGTCTCAAAATCAAAATGGACTTTATTCATAACAGCAGTCCCCATATTCAATGGATTACGGATGATTCTCCGGACATCGCTTTCCGTAAATATTTTCCCACTGCGCTTGCGGATCCCCTCATTTGCCAGTATATTCGCTATAGTTCTGGTTCCAAAGCCATCGGCACAAAGCTGATACATCCTTCTTTTTATTTGAGCTTCCTCCTCTATTAGTTCTACCGACTTATCCGGAAGTTTCTGAAATCCGTATACATTGGGCGTAAGAATTACGGAACCGCCATTTTTTTGACGGTTCCGATGTGCATTATTAATTTTTTTCGACAATTCTCGGCTATACTCTTCTGCAAGGATTGCTTTTATCCCTGTGATCAGTGCATCATCGGGCGTGTAGAATTTTTCCTCCAGATACATATATAGCTGTTTGTGTTGCGTGCATAATCGGTCTACAAACAAATACCAGTCCTTGGTATTTCGCATAAGGCGGTCCTGGGACTTGATAATAATCACTTCGAAAATATCCCTCTGCAGGTCATCATAAAGACGGTTATATTCTGTCCTACCCTTTGTCGTAGTTCCCGAGCGGCTCTCAATATATGTATCAACGAGTACCCAGTTCTGACGTTTCACACACTCTTTTGCTTCTCTCACCTGATTTATAAGCGCGTCCTTCTGACTTTCTTCCTCCGTACTGCACCGGGCATAAATTACGGCGCGCATAATTACTGTCCTTTCCGGAGCAGCTCACTGATCTGCATCCGTTCGGAAGAAGTGATCAGATTCTGGCGCTCCAGGAGACGGGTTAACTGTAATATTACTTTATTTTTCTGTAAATCCATAGTTTTCTCCTTTTCCTTTATTTTCCGCGGCATAATATCAGCTCCAAACCCAATGGTTGATTTACTAATATTTATGCCGCAAGTTTAATGTCAATACGGCAATTCGCCCTTATCTAAAATCGGGAAATGAATGTAAATGTTCACGATCTTTCCTCCCTTCACTGCCTGCTCACAATATTGCAAATTATCGGTGTTTCGCATTCTTTTCTATTTTGATTAATCATATACGTGCCTTTCAAAACAGCCTGACCTACTTGGAGCATGCCAAGCATCTTTACCCATTCTTGCTTGTTTCCGGGATCAATCATGTCTGCCACATATTTCACGTCCCTGGGGACGGGTCGAAAAAACAGCATATTTCCCGCCTGCATCAGAGTATCCACTGCCTCTTTGTCATAATTTCCCAGGAACTGCGATGAGAGATAAGCTGCAAGATCAAATTTTCTGCCTTCCCGTAGGATCGCAGATAAGGCGCTTCCGGGTTTGAGTGACAGATTCTGGAACTCGTCAAATAGCACAATATCAGCACGCTTTTTTCCTTCCCGGACTTCCTGCCAAAATAATTCTGTTAAAAACTCCGTTAAGAATTTTCTTTTCAGTTCAGGGTAATCAGACAATTGCAATATGGTTACTGATTGGATTGCAGGAGAAACATTTTTTTCGTCTGCCTTGATAATCTTTACTTCTTTAATGTCTTCATATGGCGCTATCCGGGTTAAAAGATGACCTACATTTTTCACACTGTCTGCATCTTCTTTCGTGCGGGAAAGATATTCCAACGACAGCATCAGTTTTGGGAACGAAAAGCCTCCACGTTCGTTGCAAATCTCTTTTTCTGATAATACTTCCTTCAACAATTTTTTCTGATAATAACTCTGGATGTTCAAACTTTTCGTCAGAGCGTTAAGTATTGCCGCCGGCAAATCAGATCCCCTATACGGCCATGGCAGTTCTGTTTCCATTGGATTGATCACACGTACTCTTTCATTCACTTGGAACTGGTTTTTTCCCAGTTCTAAATCCGTAAAGCTTGCGGCATAATCAAATATCAAGACTCTTTTTCCCCTTCTCACTTCATCTTCCATTTTTCGACAAAGAAAAAAAGTCTTTCCCACTCCAGACATTCCTAACACAAGAAGATGACCGTTTGGTTTATCCAATAGTAGAATTTCATTTTTTTCGCTAATTATCACTCCAACTCCCCCTTTGCTAAGTCTATAATTTCGGCGCCGCCGGGAACATTTAATGCATTTCTGCTTAACTGATACATCTCAACTCTTTTGCCGCCAATCTGCATCTTCCTGGTATATCCTTCTGTATCCGTAATCAACATCCTTTTTCCCCGCGCATCATGCAGAATCTGGATTTTCTGTGGCAACAGCCCATTCTTTCCCAACATCAGCCTTAGAATCTGTGGGGAAATCCACAGATAATCAGCGTCAAAATAAATATATGTAGGTTGCAAAGTATCAGCGATTTTCTTATTCTGCGCAGGAAAGTGGACAATTTCTTTGCGAATCGCGTTCACCAGAAGCTCTGACAGATCATCTCCGCTCACCTCGTGTTCAAAAAGGCTGTCAAATTCAATCCCATCGATTTTAAGCGCTCTCAAGAAATCAAATTCCACATTTTCACTAAATTTTATCATCAGTCTCCTTAGAATTCTTCCAAATGCTTGCTTTGGATCGCCTTTCTTTTTTTCTTCATGTACTAAGTTACGCAACCATGCTAAATTCTTTGCTACAAAAGAGATGTAAGCTGTAAAAACTTCCGGCATAGTACTTCCAGACAATACACTACCAATTTTTTCAAAATCTTCCACCATACTTTTTTCAACAAATACATTGATCACATTTTTGTTTTTTACAAATTTGCCCGAAATAAAAGTAATTCCATGGGCAGGAGATTCTGTTCCATTTTCCCTTGACTCCGGATGAAAATAGGAATAAACGATTCTTTCCAAATTTTCAGTCATTTTTCTGCGTCTGTACGCCTCCATGTTCATATAGTATGGTGCAGAAAAATTCAAAGTTTCATCTTTCGCTTCCGCCATATATTTCAGCAGATTAGAAAACGTGTTATCCAATGAAATAAATTTCATCTCATGCCGATTAAAAATTTGAAAAAAACTACCGATAATACCCATAAATCTTTCCGAATCTGGAATAAAATTCAAAATTACCGGAATGGGGAAGTCTTCTTCCGCAAAAATTGAGGCAGTTAATGCCGCTAGTGGGAAAGCGGATAATATAGCGCGTAACTTAGCATTTTTAATGAACTGAAAAACTTGTACATATCGAACAAAGCGCCCGTCTCCTGCAACAAAAAACTCGAAATGTTTTCTCAACACTGGCAGACATGGAAAATCTTTAGTCACAGGGAAAGCAAAGTTTTCTGCTGACACAAAGGATTCTCCATTCCATCCGGCTAACTCCGGGAATGCAAATGTATTCCGGCACAAGTCAATTTGGGGACCAAACTTTTCAAAAAGTGCACGCTTTATTTTGGATTCGGACAAATTGGAAGCAAACTTCACATTTCCTCGTATAAAATAATCATACAATCCTCTTTCAGTATTTTTCCCAACATCCCCGATTATCCAATACCCAACATCGGAAAAATAAAGGGCAAAATATTCTCTTTTCGGTGCAATGTATCGAAATTTTATTCTGTATACCTGCCAGTCACCTCTTACATTCAGCATAAGCGGTTGCAGATTTTGGCTTCCATCATCATATGTCTCAGCCAAAGCGATCTCACCATTTTGCAACAAAGCAACCGATGTATTCACCAAGCACTTTCTCTGTTTCCGCCTAATCTGTCCAATGCTCCGCTGAATATTCTGAAAACCTTGTTGCATAATTGCATTGCCCTGCCCGATTTGCGTATTCATATAACCGATCTCACGCAGCATGCTTTCATCGTAAATACTGCGACGATCTTCTCCCTGCCAAGGTATTCTTTCCATGAGATTTGTCAATCTTATTTCCTCCTACTCGTTCAAATTCTGGAAGCTTCCTTGTCTCTAATTTAATCACGGATCGGACTATAAATGCAGGTGCACATTCTAAATCACTGTTTTATTTTTTACCCCCCCCCCCGACTAAACATAAAAAAGCAGCAGATTTGTAACAAATTACTTTCTGCTGCTTTTCTATTTATCATTTTTTTAGTTCACTTATTACCACTTTCTGAATTAATGAGTATAGGCTTTCATTTTTAATAGAGCTTTCATTTTCATTCAATATAAAATACCCTTTCTCTACATGAAAATATATATCAAGCAATTCCCTGCAATTATCTCTTAAACTGTCCAAAACCTTTTCAGTTATATCTTTTTTCATTTGATATTCCGTATACTCACGGTAAGCAAATTCTTCAGAAATTGAATTCATACAATCTTTTAGAAGTTGTTTTAAATATGTCAACGTCTCACAAGGTTCCAATTGTTCAATTTCATGTCCATATCTTCTAATCTTCACTATTTCTTTTAGTTTATGCACTAAGACACATCTACTGTAGATCCCCTGCAATTTCATGATTTCATGAACGATTTCTCTGATTAGTGGCTGATACTTACTTGCTACCAAACTAAAATTTTTAGGCATAATAGGCAAGAGTAATGAGTACATCGCCCTAGCTAGATTAATTCCCAATATCCGTTCAAGAAGCCAAATTTCTTCTACTCTATCCACACATATATAGGGAGATTGATATACTGATGATATCTCTGTTGAATAATATTTTACAGTATCGGCTGCCTGGGTGTCTGTAAATATATTTCTTAATTCTTTATTGGTATAATACAAACGAACCAGATCTGGTGCAAAATCCTGGATAGTAATTCGTCTATCCCTATTTTCATTTATTTGAAAAGGAATATAATGATTCGGCTTATTCTTATATCTAATGCCTTTTTTTCTATTTTCTGTAAAGTCGGCTTTTTCATCTTTTGTCCAATTATCTTGCAGTAAATTTGTGTATTTCCCTTCGGTTTTTTGATACAAAATAGTGTAGTATATATGTGAATTTATGTCCATGGATACTTCTGGCATTTGCAATATATCCAAAAGAATGGTTTCATACATTTCTTCTTCACTTAAAGCAATGGCTTCCACATTATATAAAGAAAGAATTTTTTCATTGCATTCTGCAAAGAAATCAATTTTAGATGAATTTTCATCATTCATTCTGTTAAAATATTCATCTGATTGTGAATTAGGCATAGAGGCTAACAACGAAACCATCTCATCTCTTGTAAGGTCTGATTCTTGATGAATTGAATCTCCAAAATTTACATTTTTAGCAAACTCCATAAGTGTTTGTGGATGGACTTTTAAATAGTTTTTTCTTTCTGTTGTTTTTTTATATTCTTTTTCAAAAATACCGTACCTTTTCATAGTATTCTCCTCCGTAACTACTAACTTAACCCGTTGTGCTAGTTAAAATAAGAAACTCCAACAAAATGTGCTATTCTATTTATAGGGAATATAAATAAGAAAGGGGGCATCATTATGTTGAAGTTTCAAAATAA
>NZ_NFKT01000061.1 GCF_002160525.1 Lachnoclostridium sp. An169 | reverse complement strand
AGCGTACTCTCTGGCGATCCGCTATTAAAGAAATCAGGGTTGATAAAGAGAAAAATATCACGGGTATTTCTTTCGGGTAATGTTGTACTAATGTGACATTGCCCGTGGGTTCATCGGCCAACACCATGGCTGGATTCGAAGCAATGGCGCGCGCCGCGGCCACTCTCTGCTGCTGTCCTCCGGACATCTGATAGGGATATTTCTCGAGTACGTCTGTGATTCCAAGAGATTCCGCCACCTGATTTACCCGGATCTTGATCTGCTCCGGCTTCATACCGCCGATGGACAACGCCAGTGAAATATTTTCACAGGCGGTCAGCGTATCCAGAAGGTTAAAATCCTGAAAGATAAATCCCAGTTTCCGTCCCCGGAAATCTGACAGCTTTGAACCGTGCAGCTTCGTGATATCCTGCCCTTCCACATAAATGTGACCGCTGGTCACCGTATCAATGGTTGAGATACAGTTGAGAAGCGTGGTCTTCCCTGAGCCGGAAGCCCCCATGATCCCGAGAAATTCTCCCCGGTCCACAGAAAACGAGATATGATCCACCGCTTTGGTCAGATTCCCTTTATTCCCATAATATTTTTGTATATCTTCCACCCGCAGTATCGTCTCTCCCTGTCCTGATACTGCAAATTTTCTGTCCTGCATATGATCCGTCCTTTCTGTATGTTCGTTCTGTGTGCTCTTTCTGAATTCTCAGGCATTTCCATTCTTGTATGCCTCTGATAAATTCTTCTTTCTGCATATCTAATTTACCACGCACGGCAAACCCCCGCCATTATATGAGATTACATTTACCTTACCGGAATGTAAGGTGAGAAAAAAGAGGCGGACTAAAGTCCTGCCTCTCTTATCATGCTCTCCGCCGGAAATTCCAGGGTGATCTCTGTGCTCTCACCCGGAACACTTTCCGCCGTGATCCTTATATTCATCTGACCGCAGAGTTTTCTGCACAGATACAGCCCGATCCCCGTGGATTTCGTGTACCTTCTTCCGTTTTCCCCGGTAAATCCCTTGTCAAAGATCCGGGAAATATCTCTTCCGGGTATCCCGATCCCGTTGTCCTGTACTGTAAGCAGTACTTCGTTCCTTTCCTGACTTCCGGAAAATGTCAAATGGAACGGCTCCTTTGTTCCCTCTCTATCCGGCTTTCTGTATTTAACCGCATTGGAAATGATCTGCCCCACGGTAAAGGAACAGCTCTTGATATCTGCACTGACCGGAATATCAAGATTTTCCATATGAATCTTTGCACCTGACTGGATCAGCGGTCTGGAATATGCCTTGAGCGCCAGATTCACGATCTCCCGCAGAGTCGTCTTTTCCACCTTAAAATCCTTCTCTGCCTCTGTGCTCCGCGCATAATAGAGCACCTGTTCCACCAGAGCGTCAATCTTTCCAATCTCATCGCCAATCCGCAGAGTGGTCCGGTTTTTGTCATTCTCGATCATCAGACCTGCCGATGTGATCGGCGTCTTGATCTCGTGAACCCAGGAATCCAGATATTCCCGGTACTCACGGTTCTTCTGCTCCATGGCAGCAATCCGGTCATTCTCATATTTGCTGTTCCTGCGCAGGATCTCCATCAGGATCTGCCCGTCCAGGAACTGCGGTTCTTCTGAAATTTCCGCCAACAGCGTCTTCTCCTCCAACTGGTCCGAAAGTTCAAAAAGCCTGCGGTAAAACGCTCTCCGTCTCGCATAGTCCCAGACAAGAGAAGCAAAAGCTGCCCCGCAGAAGATTGCCTCTACAAAAAGGATAAAGATTCCCCGCACATCCGCAAGCCACAGAAGAAGCGCCGCAAGAGACGCCGCTGCAGCCAGACAGGCCAGTGAAACGATCCGGTCCGTCAGATAGCTTTTCAGTCTCATACGCAGTACCCCATCCCCCGCTTTGTCTGCAGATAATCCGGCAGCCCGATCCCGGCAAGTTTCTTCCGCAGACGGACGATATTCACATTCAGCGTATTTTCGTCAATAAATTCCTCACTCTGCCACAGCTCATCAATGATGGCGTCCCGGGGAATGATATTTCCCTTATTTTCCATAAGAAGCCGCAGGATTCCCATTTCATTTTTTGTAAGCTCCGCCTCTGCCCCTCCATGGCTGACCGTAGCGCGCATCAGGTTCAGCGTCAGCCCGTTGTGCATGAGCACCGTTCCCGGCTGCGCTTCATAGACCCGGGAAATAAGCTTCTGAATCCGGGCCAGAAGCACCTGGGCATTGTAAGGTTTTGTGATATAGTCGTCTGCGCCGGTATTGAGACTCATCAGTTCATCGAAGTCCGAGCTGCGGCTCGTCAGCACAATAATGGGGACGCCGGATTTTCTCCGCAGCTCCCTGCAGATCTGGAATCCATCCTGATATGGCAGGTTCAGATCCAGCAGCACCAGATCCGGCTCCGCCGCAAGGCATTTCTCCACAATCCGCTCAAAATCATCATCTGTCCCGCATTCATACCCGTACTTCTGCAGGAAACGGGACAGCTCCTTCCGGATCGATGCATCATCTTCTATAATAAATATCTTCATGTTCGCTTTCCTTTATTCATACCTGCCGAGCCTTATCTCCGTAACCTGCCCCGACTCCGCATCAACATCTACAGAGCATCCGTTATAGTAACTTCCCTCCTCATACCAGGAATAGATGTCAATCACCTCTCCCTCATATACATCGTCCGCCTCGCCGTATGCCGCAACCACATCCTCTGCACTGCTCCCCGTTCGGATTCCACCGGGGAAGAGGATATCGATTCCGCCCTGCATGGTATCGAATTCACTCACCGTAAGACCCACGATCAGACATTCCGAGACAGACTGCGCTTCTTCGCCCGCAGGAAGCAGGTCTGCCAGAATCTCGTTACCGTTTTCATCTTTAAACCAGGCTGCGCCAAAATCGGTAATCATACTGTCTTCCGGCAGGTAATCCGTGTCAACACTTAATCCCGCTGCCTCCAGATCCGCTATCGTACACGGCAGAGTGAGCACTTTGTCGTTGATCTTTACTGTATAGCTGTCCCAGTGGGTTCCGAGCTCCCCAAGCTGTGACGCGGGCTCCAGTCCATCTGTTTCATCCGTATCGTCTGTTCCGTTCTGTCCGTCAGGCTGTGCAAAGACTTCTTCCTCTTCCTGCCCTGCGATTCCGAAAAGGGAATCATCACCATCTGCCTCCGGGGCATTCAGAGCTTCTTCCGGCACTGTGATCTCCCGGATACTGTCATATTCCAGAAACGTAATCTCCATATAGTATTCCGAAATTTCCAGATCCTCTGCTCCCGTACCGCCTGCTGCCCCTGCCAGGCTTCCCGCCAGATCCTTCATATCAATCCACAGTCTTGCCGGAAGGATACTCTCCCGGTAAATTTCCAGAGTACACGGGATCTCGGCTTCGGCGATGTCTTCCTCGTCGATAGAAAGCCCGCTGACCGAACTGAGAAGATCATCATCCAGCAGATCCGTCAGCGCATCGCCTCCGATGTCCCCGGTAAGTTCATAACACTCCTGCCCGTTTACATCCGTCAGCTCCCCGGAAAGCTCAAATACGGACGCCTGCTCCCGGATATCGGAAAATGTATCTGCTTCCAGTGCTCCCTCCGCACTCTCGGACACAGATTTCACCCAGTAATCTCCTATTCCCGTGTATACAGTATATCCTTCCTCCACAGGAACCGTGTAGATCTCCAGATCTGTTCCGACATTCATTCCCATAACACTCAGCGACATATTTCCGGTTAAATGGCTTGTCTCTGCCTTTTTTACCGTCTCTACATCCATGTCTGCCTCCATCCCGATCTCTGCGCCGCCGCTCTCCATCTGCGCCGACATTTTCAGGTTGTAGACGAAAGATTCTGCCGCTTCTACATTTCTCGCCATATCCTGCAGCAGATTTTCCGGAGTTGCCTTTTTTCCGCATCCCGGAATGAACACAGCCGTGATCACCATAACTGCAGCTGCCGTCCCGGCTGCCCTGATCTTTCGATTCAACCGCTTTCTTTTCATATGCTTTTTCCTCCCTCTGTTTTTTGAGTCTGGGTTTCTACAAATGGCATTCTCTGTCATCCCTGCCGGTAATAAGCCACAATCAGGTCCACCATCCGGTTATAACTCTGCACACCGTCTGCCTGTCCGTTAGCTTTCAGATAAGTATCGTTGATCCGGTCCGCCGTCTCGGAGATCATTCCCTCATAGCTGTCCCAGAAGGCATTATTTGCCGCCAGATCCGGCTCCGCTCCCTCGTCAAGAAGTCCCCTTACCTGCTGCCATGTCTCATAATCCGCACGGTACAGCGCATTCATGCAGTATACCCAGCCGGACAGATATCCGCTATACTGAAAGTCCATACGCTCCGATCCGGCACATGCCAGAAATGCGATAAAATTCGCCTCCTGCTCCTGCATGAATCCCCGCAGATGGGAGAGCTCATGGCAGACTGTAAACGGCGTATTGTAAGCGGTCATATCCCCGTTGTAGTTCGCCTCCACCGTAAAAGGGGAATATACACCTGTAAGCCCCTGATAGGAAAGGATCTCCGACACGATAATCTTCTTGGGCTGCGGATAATATCCCTGCAGGGCGGAATACTTTTCTCCCAGGCTCTCCATGGCTTCCACCGCCCCGGATCCTTCCGGCGCGTCCAGTTTCATAACGCCGCTTTCATCCCGGCTGACATTTTCCACTCTCTGATTCACTTCTTCGGTCAGCCAGACGCAGACCTGCCGCAGATCCTCCACTGTATATTGGGAAGTGATGATTCCCTCCTCCTGGGAAAAAGATCTTCTGTGGTAGTTGATCCCGCATCCCACGGTATAGAGGAACGCCAGAATGGCAACTGTCAGCATCACTCCGGAGAACCACCGGTAGAGTACATTTCCCGCACCGCCTTTCCGGATGATCTTCCGCACAGATAACACAACGGAGAAAATCAGCTCCAGGATCAGTCCGTACAGACAGATCTCCACCACGGAAAACGGAAATATTACCATAATCCGCCCGATTACGGATACAAGCACGGGATAGACTGTCTGCGAATACCACTCGGCAAAAGCCGGAACCTGCGCCGCCGTCACCATGAACACTGCACTTAAGCTCAGCAGGATCACCGCTGTTATCAGTCTGTATTTTGTACTATGCCTTTCTTTTCCGGAAACTGTTCTTTTACGGGCCAATTGTCTTCATCCTCTGTTTCTGTTTTCATGAACCTTGATTCAGTGAATTCTGATGCAATGAACTCTGATTCAATGAATTCATTATAACATCCCCGGCAGGATAAGAGAATAGCGACTGAGCTGAAACCACACATTTCATCACTCACTGTGACACCCGCAATTCTGTATCATACCGGGTCATGGAAAAACCGGGGATGGTCCGCACGGGGAGTGGGGCGGACGGAAAAAGAGACAGGCTCCCGATTTCCACTCAAGAGTCTGTCTCTGTATCTTTTCAATAATAATTTTTTTGCAGTTCTTTAGCCTTTCTGCGCCGCATTACCTTTCCGTCTCTCGTTACTCAAAGAAGAACTCTGCAAACGCTTTCAGGTTCTCATCCTTCTCCGAAGCAGCCAGCGCACCTGCATATACCGGTTCATAGAACGTAATCCCATATTCCTGCCACTTCTCGCTCTTGGACAGATCGAGGACTCCGTTGGTCATATACTGCTCATACTGCCCGTAGTCATCCCCCAGTATCTCGCTCCAGTCACGGAATCCGCCCTGCTCATCGTACTCCTCGTAAGTCTCTTCATTGCAGATAAACAGATCCACTGTTCCGGAAGCAAGCAGTACCATTCTCTTTGTCACATCCGTGTAATCATCGCCGGATCCCGCTGATGCATCCATGGTAATCGTCTCATATTTGTCCCCGGTTCCAATGTAGTCAAGGAGGTCGTCCGTCATCCGATCAATCTGTTCCTGCGCATTCATGTCCGCATCTACGATTGCGATGGACAGAAGCTCCACCTTCATGGCATTCTGTACCATCGTCACGATAATACTCCCGACCATGATAACCGCCAGAAGTACCACAAGCCATATCTTATAGTAGGTCCAAAGATACTCGATCTTCTGTCTGAATGTCATGGATTTCAGTTTCTGAAACTCCAACTGTCTTTTCTCTTTTGACGTTAAGTCTGATTCATGCTTTTGCTCCATAAATTTTGTACATCCTTCTCTCTTCTGACATGTATTTCCTGTTACGGATCTACGGTGTGCAACACAACAAAAACTCTCTGTGCACTGCGCAGATTTTGTCATGGATAAATGTACCGCCCCTCCGGCGCACCGATTATAGACAGTTTAACCTATTTTGCTGTTTATTGCAAATTATTTTCACGACAGGAGCCAATCCGCTATATCGAAAATCTGAATCCCTTCGTAGCTGTATACCGGATGTTTTGTCCGGGCAATGATCATTTTGGGATAGGCATCCCGAACCTGCAGCAGCGGCGAACATTCTCTTATGAGAGTTTCCTGCGCGGAAATATTATCGCTGACCTGAATATAAATCTTTTCGCCGCCTTTCTGCGCAACAAAATCGATCTCTTTCTGATACAGCTTCCCGACATACACATCATATCCCCGGCGGAGCAGCTCAATACACACAATATTCTCATACACTCTGCCATAGTCCATATTTCTGCTGCCCAGAATAGCATAGCGAATGCCGGTATCGCACAAGTAGAATTTCTCCGTGCTCTCCAGATACTTTTTCCCACGGATGTCATAGCGTTTTATATCATAAAAGACGAATGCATTGCACAAATATTTGATATATCTGCCAACTGTTACATGATTTGTTGCAGCATTATTTTTCGTCAGCATCTGGCTGACTTTATTAGGCGAGGTCAGATTGCTGATGTTATCCATCAGAAACTCACTTAACCGCTGCAAAACCAGTGTGTCCGGGAGAGAATATTTCTGGACAAGATCTCTGGTGACAATCGTTTCATAAACCTCTTTAATATAATTGGTTCTGTCTTTTTCCGTTCTGTATGGGTAAGAACCTGCAAGTCCGCCCCGAAGCACATACTCGTCAAACAGCTTTTCTTTATCATCGATCTCGTCGTAATACTGACAGTATTCTGTAAAACTAAAGGGAAATACATGAATTTCGATATATCTTCCGGTAAAAAGTGTTGCCAGATCAGCGCTCAGTAAAAAAGCATTGGACCCGGTCACATAAATATCATATTTCCCTTTCGAGTGCAGGCTGTTGACTGCCAGTTCAAACTTCGGGCACATCTGTACTTCATCTATAAAAAGATAATTCGTTTTTCCTTCCTGGTAATGCTCCTCCACATAAGCGTGCAGTGCATGATATTCTTTTATTTCCTCAAACTCCAGATCCATAAAGTCAATAAATATAATATTGATATTCAGGACATGGTTTTTCAGGTATTCTGTATATGCCTGCATCAGTTTTGATTTTCCCGAACGGCGGATTCCGGTAATAATCTTTATGTCCGGTGTGCCATTCAATTCAATGATTCTGTTCAGATAATTTGCCCTCGTAATTATTTTCATAGAATCTCTCGCTTTCAAAAATTAAATTTTTTTTATTTTTTGAAACTGAATCTGTACTTGTATTATAGCCCCTGAAGATAGTATATTCAACTATTCAATTTCAAAAACATAAATTTTTTCATTTTTTGAAACCGCGCAGAAATCCACAAAAAAGAAGAAAAACTCCAGGCAGTCACTACTGCCTCCAACAGCAGTTATTGCCCGAAGTTTTCCGCAAAATATCATCCGGTATAAGCGTCCTCAGCACTGTTTTTAAAGTTCTGTTTCTCCAGCCACTGCCTTTCCTCCTCTGTCTCCGGAATATCGATTCTCTCGATCTTGAAGATCACAGGTCTGGTGCCGTCATTACAGCAGGCGATCATCATCCTCTCATCATTCGTCCACTTATGCATGATCGATCCGCCCTGGAGCGCTGCGTAGACATATCTGCTGACCGCGTCCCACGCTTCACCGCAGAATTTTCCGTTCATCAGATGATAGAAATCATCCTGCTCCTCCGTTCTTTTCAGAATAAAGGTATCTCCCTTCTTAAAAAACGGACATGGGCCTGATTTCGGATCTGCGAGATATTTTTCCTGATATTCGGGGAATACCTTTGTGTCAAGTACTGTTATTTTACATTCATGCTGCATATGCTGTTACCTCCATATTTTTTATTTCACCATACATTCCTTCCGGTAAAACGCCACCCCATATTTCAGGATATCACTATACCCTTCCTGGCGAAGCGCTTCCTCGTATTTCTGCTCTTCGATCTGGCGCAGTGCCTCGTCGCACTTCTTTTCCAGATCCCGATAAGTATCTGCCACCTTGATTTCGATAATCACTGCTTTTCCTCTGACGCTGGGGTATTTCAGCAGGATATCCGGTCTCCCGTTTCCGGATTCCCGGTTTGACAGGACAATATAGCTGCCGATATTCTTCAACATTCCCGCAAGGAAACCATGATAATAACTCTCCTGATAATCATAAAAGCTAATCGTCTCCATCAGGTTCTGCGACAGTATCTCCGCCATTTTCGCCCGGTCACCGTTTAATATACTTTCATAAAGAGGGGTAAGTTCTTTCTTATCGGTCTTTTCCTCAAACCAGCGGAGTACTGTATTTTTATAAATATAGCGCACCTCTGCATTTGGAATCGCCATCTCAACGTATAATGTCTCGCCCTCCATATGCTCGCTGATCTTCTTCAGATATCCGGTAAAAAACAGGAAATTCCAGAGATTGTCCTGGGTGGAATCCATCTCGTCATAAGTGATATCTTCATGGATCGGCTTGGTGATCGTCTTCCCCTCGATCAGAGCTTCAATCTCCTGCCTTACAGAAATATCCGCCTTTTCCACAAGAGTACGCACAATACTGTTGGAACTGGTGTTGGACCAGTAAGGTTTAGCAAATGCATTCTTGTTCTGATAGCTGGAGTCCACATAATTAATCACACTCCACGGGTTGTATACTTCGGTATTTCCAAACAGATAGCCATCGTACCATTTGCGAACCACATCTTCATTGTCCTGAATTCCATAATACTTCAGCATCTCATGAACTTCCCTGCCAGTAAAGCCAAAATGTTCATTATAGGACTCAGACAGAATCGAAATGATTTTCAGGTTATTGAGTCCGGTGAATATCGATTCCTTGCTGATCCGCAGACATCCGGTAACAACGGCAAACTCCAGCGTATCATTTGTCTTAAACGCAGACTCGAAAATGGAACGGATCAGATCCGTCATCTTCTCGTAAAATCCTCTGAAATATGAATTTTCCAGTGGAACATCGTACTCATCGACAAGGATCACTGTTCCGGTTCCATAACAGGAATACAGACACTCGGACAGAAACTTAAGCGACGTAAGATATTCCTTTTCGTCTGCGGCACGGTTCATGAATAATTCGTATTTTTCCCTGTCGTCTTCTGTATCCAGCTTTTCGATAATCTCTCTGTGCTTTTTATATTCTCCGGCAATTTCTTCTTTCAGGCAGTGAAATGCTTCTTCGTAGCTGCCCTGCTTCATGGATTTCAAAGAGAGGGCTATCACCGGGTATCTCCCCATCTCTCTTAAATACTTTTCTCCCGCAGCCATAATCTTTGTCCCCGCAAAGAGACTGCTGCGGTCTTCCTCTGTTTTCTCAAAAAAATACCTGAGCATACTCATATTCAGAGTCTTTCCAAAACGGCGCGGACGCGTAAACAGATTGACCTTACCTTTCAGGTCGATCAGATCTTTGATCAACAGCGTCTTATCCACATAGTAGTACCCTTTTTCGATCATTTCCCTGAAATTCTCCACACCTACCGGCAACGGCGTCCAGTCCATGACAGAGCCTCCTTCCCAAACCGAATTCTGCTTTTCTCTCATTTTACTACGGCTGTGAGAACCGTGCAATATTTATCCTTCTTGAGTTTCCGCAGAATTATCCCCCTCAGATATATCTGCCGCCTTTTGTTATTCACAACTTTCAAAAAATGGCCAAAATATAAGGAATCCTGTTCCTTTTTGAT
>NZ_NFKT01000060.1 GCF_002160525.1 Lachnoclostridium sp. An169 | reverse complement strand
GCAACAGAAAATTAACTTCAGTTTCTTCGAATTGAGTTTACCTGATGACGATCCAGTCTATACCCTAAAAAATGTGATGGAGGAATTAGATTTTTCGGGCCTGCTGGCCGGCTATTCAGATAAGGGAAGAACCGGGTATAACCCAATCATGCTGTATGCTGTTGTTACCTACGCAAACATTGCGCGGAGTCAGGGCTGTTGACCGTATTGTAGACTTATGCCAGAGAGATCTTGCTTTTATCTGGCTGACCAAAGGATGTAGGACGGATTTTGCGGACATTCAAAATAAAAAAGAATGTGGAGGTAACAGACAATGGCAAAATCATTATTTGAGGAACTGGGCGGCAAATACGAAAGGCAAGGGGATTATTTGATACCGTGCTTAACTGTACCCGCCGAAGAAGAACAGGCAATAGGCATCTGGGGGCAACGGCATTTAGATTATCTAAAACAGTACCGTAAAGTTACATACACCAATCTTCTTACAAGCGGCAGGCTAAACGCCTACCTTGCCGACATCAACAGACAGGCACAGGAACGCTTTGAAAGGCTCATAGAGGGTATGAAACAGGCACAGGGCATAACGGAACAGCTAAAGGCAGAAAACGCCTTAGAATGGACAGGATGCCTCAATAACATAAGGGCTTGTGCGAGGGAGATTGTGGAAAAGGAAATTATTTTTGCATAAACAGATGATTAGTGGCAGGGGGAAATCCTGCCGCTTTTTCTGCTTTAGTTTGTCAGCTTGACAAATAAAGGGTTAAGGAATATAATTAGATTCAGTATTATACAAGGAGTTAATAAATATGCGGCAAGGTATTCTTAAATAAACTGTCAATTTGATAGTGGGAACAAAAAGTAGCAGTCTCGTTTCACTTTTAATATGGGGCTTAGTTTTTTGTACCCAGTTTAAGAATACTTTTATCATGTAATTTTATATGCCCGAAAACATATAAGTGTTTTGGGGCTATTGGAGTTATTTACCCAGTGATAGGAGTATTTATCACTGGGTATTTTTATGCCCTTTTTTGGGTGTTGATAGGAGGAAAATCACATGAAAATAATTAACTTAGGCATTCTGGCTCACGTTGACGCAGGAAAGACAACATTAACGGAAAGTTTATTGTATACCAGTGGTGCAATTGCAGAACTAGGGAGCGTAGATGAAGGCACAACAAGGACAGATACAATGAATTTGGAGCGTCAAAGGGGAATCACTATCCAGACAGCAGTGACATCTTTTCAGTGGGAGGATGTAAAAGTCAACATTATAGATACGCCAGGCCATATGGATTTTTTGGCGGAAGTATACCGTTCTTTATCCGTATTAGACGGAGCAGTATTATTAGTTTCTGCAAAGGATGGCATACAGGCACAGACCCGTATACTGTTTCATGCACTACAGACAATGAAGATTCCGACAATTTTTTTCATCAATAAAATTGACCAAGAGGGGATTGATTTGCCAATGGTATATCGAGAAATGAAAGCAAAGCTTTCTTCGGAAATTATAGTGAAGCAAAAGGTTGGGCAGCATCCCCATATAAATGTAACGGACAATGACGATATGGAACAGTGGGATGCGGTAATTATGGGAAACGATGAACTATTAGAGAAATATATGTCAGGGAAACCGTTTAAAATGTCAGAACTGGAACAGGAAGAAAACAGGAGATTCCAAAACGGAACGTTATTTCCCGTTTATCACGGAAGCGCTAAAAACAATCTGGGGATTCGGCAGCTTATAGAAGTGATTGCCAGTAAATTTTATTCATCAACGCCTGAAGGTCAATCTGAACTATGCGGGCAGGTTTTTAAGATTGAATATTCAGAGAAAAGGCGGCGTTTTGTTTATGTGCGTATATATAGCGGAACATTGCATTTGAGGGATGTTATTAGAATATCTGAAAAAGAGAAAATAAAAATCACAGAGATGTGTGTTCCGACAAACGGTGAATTATATTCATCCGATACAGCCTGCTCTGGTGATATTGTAATTTTACCAAATGATGTTTTGCAGCTAAACAGTATTTTGGGGAACGGAATACTGTTGCCGCAGAGAAAATTTATTGAAAATCCTCTCCCTATGCTCCAAACAACGATTGCAGTAAAGAAATCTGAACAGCGGGAAATATTGCTTGGGGCACTTACAGAAATTTCAGATGGCGACCCTCTTTTAAAATATTATGTGGATACTACAACGCATGAGATTATACTTTCTTTTTTGGGGAAAGTGCAGATGGAAGTCATTTGTGCCATCCTTGAGGAAAAATATCATGTGGAGGCAGAAATAAAAGAGCCTACTGTTATATATATGGAAAGACCGCTTAGAAAAGCAGAATATACCATCCACATAGAAGTCCCGCCAAATCCTTTCTGGGCTTCTGTCGGGTTGTCCATAGAGCCGCTCCCTATTGGAAGCGGAGTGCAGTATGAAAGCAGAGTTTCACTTGGATATTTAAATCAATCGTTCCAAAATGCGGTTATGGAGGGGGTTCTTTATGGCTGCGAGCAGGGGCTGTATGGATGGAAAGTGACAGACTGTAAAATCTGTTTTGAATATGGATTGTATTATAGTCCTGTAAGTACCCCCGCAGACTTTCGGCTGCTTTCCCCTATCGTATTGGAGCAGGCTTTAAAAAAAGCAGGGACAGAACTATTAGAGCCATATCTCCACTTTGAAATTTATGCACCGCAGGAATATCTCTCACGGGCGTATCATGATGCTCCAAGGTATTGTGCAGATATTGTAAGTACTCAGATAAAGAATGACGAGGTCATTCTGAAAGGAGAAATCCCTGCTAGATGTATTCAAGAATACAGGAACGATTTAACTTATTTCACAAATGGGCAGGGAGTCTGCTTGACAGAGTTAAAAGGATACCAGCCAGCTATTGGTAAATTTATTTGCCAACCCCGCCGCCCGAATAGCCGTATAGATAAGGTTCGGCATATGTTCCACAAGTTAGCTTAACAGCTTGCAAAAGTCATATAAAATGAGATTTGAAAGGATTAGAGACTAATTATGATGAAATGCGAATGGATATTGTGTCCTGTTTGTGGGAACAAAACCCGTAATAAAATTAGGAAGGACACTGTTTTGGAGAATTATCCCCTTTATTGTCCAAAATGCAGACAAGAAAGATTGATTAAAGTTGACAACTTGAAGATAACTGTCATCAAAGAGCCAGACGCTTAAGACGCAGAGCCGATGAAATTGTGGAACAATTCACGAATCATCGGCTCTTTTTGTTTCGTATTTGAAAGAACAAACTCACCAAATAAAAAAAACGATATTCGGGTGGGTTATTTTGTTATACCCTAAATTACCCTCTGAATTTGTTTTTAAATTTGGAGGGATTTTTTTATGTCCTTTTTTCGGGCAGTTATCTATCTGCTCATACGAAGCAAAATTTATCAATACATAGCATATCAGAGAACGGCAGGAAACCAGTTAAAAAAATTTCTGCCTATGCAACGGCACTTCCTGCCTTGAATGTAGAAGTACAATCTCCATACAACAGAATTAATATTTCTCATAACCGTAAAGGTCATAGAGCCTTTGCGGTTTTTCTTTTGTCGATTTTTGTTGGAAAGTGCCATAGGGCTATTAGTGGTGTTAGGTGTCGTTCGCCACCTCTCCATCTGGATTTTGAACATTTCAAAAATTCAGATGGGAGGTACTTACAGTGAAATACGCACCGAGAAAGGTATATATCAAGGAAAGCGGCAGATATGTGGAACTGTCCTATACGGATTTCTGCCGCCGCAGGGAATCCGACCAGACCTATATGGACAAGCTGTTTATCCCCATTCAAGGCTGTCTGCTTGAAGTCGTGAGGGAGCAATACACGGACTTCTACCGAGATAAGGAACGGTGGCGTTATCTGAAAAAATTAGATACGAAGAACAGCCTGCTTTCTCTGGATGGATTTACGGACAGCGAGGGGAAGCCTTTAGACTTTATCGCTGATGAAGCGGCAGACATTGCGGAAACCGTTGTCAATGCGGTTATGGTGGACAGGCTGAAAGCCGCCCTGCCTTTGCTGTCGGATAGTGAACAGGAATTGATAC
Source organism: Lachnoclostridium sp. An169 (assembly GCF_002160525.1). Classification (GTDB taxonomy): domain Bacteria; phylum Bacillota; class Clostridia; order Lachnospirales; family Lachnospiraceae; genus Mediterraneibacter; species Mediterraneibacter cottocaccae. The sequence continues at coordinate 7,332 of NZ_NFKT01000060.1, read as the reverse complement.
AGGCAATCTTTTTTGACGGACTTTCTGAGCGTGAAGTCGGGGCGAGGTTCGGCATAACCCAGAGCGTTGTGAACAAACGCAAAGCCAGAATCCTAAGAAAACTAAGAAAGATAATAGAAAATTAAAATTTAAGGCGTTCAGCCCCCTTGTTTTTTCCTTTGGGAAAATGAGGGGGTTTTTCTCTGCCCTCTCAATCAATTCTGATTGGAGGAAAAGAAGCATGGCATATAACCACGGACGGGAGGACAGGAAATGGCGTATCTGGAAAGAAGCGGAGGAAAAGCTGCTGCGTGAGTGCGGCGTTGATGAAGCGACCATTGAGCAGATATGCATTGCGGACAGGGCAGACTTCAATTCCAACAGGCGGTTTTACCGATGGACGAATGACATTGCGGAATACCTTGAGGACATGGCAGACAGGGAGCGGCAGACGGAAGTGGGTACGGTTGCGGAGTTACTGGACGAGATTGAGAGCGAAAATCTCTATCAAGTATTAGTCGCGGTGGACGGGCGTACCTTGAAAATCGTCCTGCTGAAAATGCAGGGGTATTCCACAAAGGAGATTGCCCCGCTCGTGCATTTGACGACTGGTGCCATCTATGCGAGGTTAGACCATCTGCGGAAGAAGCTACGAAAATTTTATAGCGTCTAAAACAGCCTGCCGTCCTGCGGGCTACTGGGTGAGGGATGGAAATCCCCTCACTTATTTTTTGCAGGAGGCAAGCGGGATGGCATACAGAGTTAAGGCGTACACGCTTCGGGAGGAATCCACGGAAAGCGGCACAAGGTATTTTATCAGCTTTAAGGACGGGCAGGGCAAATCCCACGAGTTGGAAGTGTCGGAACAGTTCTTTATGGAGTTTCGGCAGATGGAACGCAGGAACAGGAATCTCCTCCAATGGGACGAGCGGCACAGGGAGTTTTCGGAAGTATGGGACGAAACGCTGAACAGGCGGGCGTTGAAGCTGCCTAAGAGCATAGAGGAACAAATGATTGAGGCAGAACGGGCAGAACTGCTCTGTAAGGCGGTTGACGGACTGCCAGAGATACAAAGGCGGCGTTTCCTGCTCTACTACGAGTATGAGTTCAATTTTTACCAAATCGCCGCTATGGAGCATTGCACCGCTTCGGCAATACAGAAATCTGTTGCGATTGCAAAGGAGAAAGTAAAGGCGGAAATGAGGAAGTATCTCCAACCGTGACCGACACCGCCCGAAAAAGAAATCTGTTTTTTATTTGTGTGGGATTGGCGGCATTACATACTCTCACTTTTTCTTCGTGGGAGTAAATCTATTTTTAAGGAGGTCAACGCCTATGTGCAACGAAAACAAAAACACCGCCCGAAAGGAGGAAAGCCATGCAGAAGTTACAGACAGTCAACGCCGAAACGCTCCTTTATGAACCGCTTGAGAAGCCGTCCTTTGTGGTGGACAGCCTTATCCCCACAGGCTTGTCGCTGTTCTGCGGCTCACAGAAGATAGGAAAGAGCTGGCTCATGCTGAAGCTATGTTTATGCGTGTCGCAGGGACTTCCCTTGTGGGATATGCCGACAATGGAGGGCGACGTGCTTTACCTCTGCCTTGAGGACACGTTCTGCCGTATACAGGACAGGCTGTTCCGATTGACGAACGAAGCGAGCAGGCGGCTTCACTTTGCCGTGGCAAGCTGCAAGCTGTCAGACGGTCTTATCGTGCAGCTTGAAGATTATCTGAAAGATTACCCAAACAGCAGGCTTATTGTCATTGACACTTTGCAGAAAGTCCGTACAGCTTCAAAAGACAATGCCTACGCAAGCGACTATGGGGACATCTCACTAATCAAAGACTTTGCCGACAGGCATTCATTGGCGGTCATTGTCGTACACCACATCCGAAAGCAGAATGACAGCGATGTGTTCAACAAGGTGTCTGGGACGACAGGCTTAACGGGGAGTGCGGACGCTACCTTTGTTCTGGAAAAGGAGAAACGGGCATCCGACACCGCCAAGCTGTATGTGACGGGCAGGGACACGCCCTATCAGGAATACACGCTGCGTTTCCGTGATTGCAGTTGGGAACTTGTGGAGAGAAAAACGCAGGAGCAGCTTGCGAAAGAAACGATACCAGACGTCCTTTTTCGGTTGGTGGATTTTATGAGGGATAAGGAAGAATGGGCAGGCACGGCAACGGAGCTGTTAGCCGCTATGAGGGAAACGGAAACCATACCCACGGTGATTACGAAATGGCTCAATGAATACCGCACCACATTTTTAAATGAGAACCATATCGTTTATCAGTACAGCCGCAAAAAACACGGCAGGCAGATTTCGCTTGCAAAGCGGGCGGGTGACAGCGGTGACGGTGGTGACAGCGATATTGGGATACCCCCTGTTACTGTCATTGACGCTTAAAGCCGTGTAAAGCTGGCGACTCTGCCCTGCGGGTGACAGCGGTGACGGCGGTGACAGTGATTTTAGGATACCCTGCCGCTGTCATCCCTGCGGGAGAACACCCCGTAAACGCAAAGTGCAGGCGTAGGATTTACCCGCCCTTTTCGGCGTGTAAAACCACCCCTGCGGTCAGAAAAATCCTTCCGATTTTTCCGACTGCGTTTACAGGGTGTAACACACTACACTTTGCCCTGCAAAGTCGTGTGCCAGACGTTCCCTCTGGACTCCCTTATGGCAGGTCTTACGCCCTGCTTATCCTACGCTCCACGCTTCGGATAAAAGAATGGCAGCATGACGGTGACGGCTCTTGCGAGGGGGTATTCCAAAAACACCGTCATCATCGACATGACCGTCATGCAGGGAATAAGGGTGACAGTTGAGGCAGTCGGTAGGGGGTATCCCAAAACTGCTGTCACCGCCGTCACCGCTGTCACCCAAAGGGCAGTTTACCCGCCGAAGAAAGGAAGATGATGAATTATGCCCTATGCAATCCTGCGTTTCCAGAAACGCAAAGCGGGCGGCGTTGCGGCTTGCGAACGCCACAACGAGCGTAAAAAAGAAGCCTATAAAAGCAATCCAGATATAGATATGGAACGCTCGAAAGATAACTACCATCTTGTGAATCCGCCGAGGTACACCTACAAGAAAGAGATTAACCGCATGGTAGCCGAAGCAGGGTGCAGGACGAGGAAAGATAGCGTGATGATGGTGGAAACGCTTATCACGGCTTCGCCAGAATTTATGAACAGCCTGCCGCCCAAAGAACAGAAAGCGTATTTTACGATGGCTCTGGATTTCATTTCAGAGCGTGTCGGGGAGAAAAATATCCTCTCCGCAGTCGTCCACATGGACGAGAGAACGCCGCATATGCACCTCTGTTTTGTGCCGATTACACCAGACAATAAGCTGTCTGCCAAAACAATTTTAGGCAATCAAAAGAGCCTGTCCGAATGGCAGACCGCCTACCATGAGCGGATGTCCTCACGGTGGAATCAGCTTGAAAGAGGTCAGTCCTCAATGGAAACGAAGCGGAAACATGTCCCCACATGGCTCTATAAGTTGGGCGGCAGGCTTGATAAACAGTATGAGGAAATTGTGTCTGCACTGTCCGACATCAACGCCTTTAATGCAGGGAAGAAGCGTGACAAGGCTCTGGAACTGATTGCGGCATGGCTCCCAGACGTGGAGAAATTCTCAAAGGAAATCAGTAAGCAGAGTGCCTATATCAATAGCCTAAAGGAGCAAATCGGGCAGGAATCAGACTATGCGGGGCGTATGCGTGATGAAAAGTATGAGCAGGAACTAAAGGTGCAGAAAGCGAACCAGAAGATATTTGAGTTGCAGAGAACCAACGAGCAGATGGGGCGGCTGCTCTCAAAGATACCGCCCGAAGTGTTGGAAGAATTGCAGAAAAACCATAAAAGCAGAGCGAAAGAAAGGTAGATATGTGAATGAAGAAACAGGATTTTAAGGTGTTAAAGACCAAAGACTTGTACCCGTTTCCCGACAATCCGTTTCATGTGGCAGAGGATGAAACGCTGTCAGAATTAGCGGAAAGCATCAAGGAATTTGGCATTGTCACGCCGATAATCACACGCCCGAAAGAGGACGGGAACGGCTATGAAGTGATTGCAGGGCAGCGGCGTGTCCGTGCGTCTGAACTTGCAGGGATAAATACCGTGCCTGCGTTTGTCCTGCCCTTAGACCGTGACCGAGCCATCATCACCCTTGTAGACAGTAATTTACAGCGTGAGAATATCCTGCCATCAGAGCGGGCGTTTGCCTACAAGATGAAATCCGAAGCCATGAAGCGGCAGGGTTTCCGCACAGACTTAACCTCGTCACAAGTTGTGACGAAGTTGCGGACGGACGACAAGGTGGCACAGGGCTTCGGCGTAGGCAGGATGACCGTACAAAGATTTATCCGTTTGACGGAACTGATACCGCCGATTTTGCGGATGGTGGACGAGGGGAAAATCGCCCTCACGCCTGCGGTGGAACTGTCCTTTTTGAAGAAAGACGAGCAGGAAAACCTCTTTGCCACGATGGAGAGCGAAGAAGCAACGCCCTCACTCTCACAGGCACAGCGGATGAAAAGCCTAAGCCAGAGCGGGCGGCTTGACATGGATACGATATTTGCAATTATGACGGAGGAAAAGGGAAACCAGAAAGAAACCTTGAAAATCAACACAAGCAAGCTGAAAAAGTATTTTCCGAAGAACACAACGCCGAAGCAGATGGAGGAAACCATCATTAAACTTTTGGAGCGTGAATTGCAGAGGAAACGGGGCAGGGACAGCCGCTAATCTTCTCTTTTCGGGAGGTAAATGCAGAAAATTGAGGTATGAAGAATGAAAGAAATCCAGTATGAGATTGTAAAGGAAATCGCCGTATTGTCTAAGGGCGACAGCGGCTACACAAAAGAAATCAATCTTATCTCATGGAACGGAAGAGAGCCGAAATATGACATCCGCAGCTTTTCCCCGAACCGTGAGAAGTGCGGAAAGGGTATCACGTTGAACGCTGATGAAGCAGCAGCACTCCTTGAAGCATTACAGAAAGAAGTAAACAGCGGGGATTGATGGTATCTGATTGACAGGGCGGGGCGTTTCCAGACGTTCTCCTGCCCTGTCTGGAAAGGAAGATTTAAGTATGGGCGAGGATAAGAAAGCAGATAAAAAGAGAAAGCGTATCGTGCCGAAAGCACCAGTTCAGATGATAATCAGCCGTGAATATGTCGGCACGCAGACAGTCACAGAAGCGTTTATCCCGATTATTTCCGAGGATATTCGGAAGAAGATTGCCGAGGGCGACACCTTCGACAATGAGGGGCTGTCCGCTTAGAATGTACGCAATGGAACATGAAAACAGATAGGACAGATATGGAGGTTTTACAGTATGGCAGGAATAAGAATGGAGAACAAGATTTATGAAGTCGGCATGTACTGCCGCTTGTCAAAAGACGATGGCACGGATAACGAGAGTGCGAGCATTGCGACACAGAAATCCATCCTCACGGATTATGTGAAAAAGCAGGGATGGCACTTAGCAAAAACGTATGTGGACGACGGTTACTCTGGTACAAATTTCCAAAGACCAAGTTTCCAGAACATGATTAAGGACATTGAAAGCGGTCTGATAAACTGCGTTATCACGAAAGATTTATCTCGTCTGGGGAGGAACTATCTTGATTGCGGACTGTATCTGGAAGTGTTTTTCCCAGAGCATAATGTGAGGTATATAGCGGTCAATGACGGCGTGGACACGCTCAATAAATCCGCTATGGACATCACGCCTTTCCGCAACATCCTAAACGAAATGTATTCCGCCGATGTGTCGGTCAAGATAAAATCGGCGTACCGAGCGAGGTTTCAGCAGGGGAAATTCATGGGGACGACAGCACCATACGGTTACGTCAAAGACCCCGCCGACCACAACCATCTGCTGATAGATGACAAAGTTGCCCATGTGGTAAGGGAAATATTTGACCTTGCGTTAGCGGGCAACGGAATCGCCAAAATCCGCAAGCACATCAACAAACAGCATATCTTACGCCCCGCCGCTTATGCGGCGGAGCAGGGGGCAACAGGCTATGAGAGGTATTTTGAGGAGAATGAGGAGAACCGTTATATTTGGAGCGAGAACAGCGTAAGGGGCATTTTAAGAAGCCCGATATATGCGGGAAACCTTGCAGGCTACAAGCGGATTGCCGCCAACATGAAAAGCAAGAAACGCCCCTCTAAGCTGCCCGAAGAATGGGAAGTGATACCAGACACCCATGAGGGGATAGTCACGCAGGAGGAATTTGATACCGTACAGCAGCTTATTACAAGCCGCAGATTACCAGAAAACAAGGGCGGCTTTGAGAACATCTTTGCAGGCGTTATTAAGTGTGCGGACTGCGGCTATGCGATGCGGGCTATGAGTGCCAACAGGAGGAAACGCCCCGACATCATCGACTGCGTACAATATTCCTGCAATAATTATGGCAGATACGGTAATATCATGTGTACCGCACACAGCATTGAAGCGAGGGACTTGTTCAACGCTGTCCTCACCGACATCAACCGATTTGCGGATATGGCAGTCAATGATGAAAAGGCAGTGAGGGCGATTGAAAAGCGGCTCACGGAAACAGACCAGAGCAAGGCAAAGGCACTGGAAAAGGAGCAAAGAAAACTGAACAAACGCCTTGCAGAACTGGACAGGCTGTTTTCCTCACTCTATGAAGATAAGGTGATGGAGCGTATTACCGAGCGGAATTTTGAGATGATGTCGGGAAAATACCAGAAAGAACAGCTTGAAATTGAAGCAAGGCTGAAAGAGGTAACGGAAACGCTCAGCGACAGCTATGAGAAGACGCAGGGTGTCCGTGATTTCCTCTCCCTAATCCGCAACTATCAAGGCATTAAGGAACTGGACGCAACCATCATAAACGCACTTATAGACAAGATACTTGTTTCGGAACGTGAGAAACTTACAGACGGAATGGTGCGGCAGGAAATCAAGATTTATTATAAATTCATCGGCTTTGTCGGTGAATTACATATCACACCGACAAAGCGGTGGACTGCGTTAAAGCCTAAGAATTGTACGGTGTGCGGTGTTGAATATGTTCCCCGCTCTGGCATATCGAAGTATTGTCCTGCTTGTGCCAAGAAGATACAGAGGGAGAAATCAAACGAGAGCAAACGCAGGAGCAGGGAGCGAAACAGACAGGCATGTATTGAACTGTCCGCAAAAAATGACCGACTGAGAAAAGCCTCAGAGAGACGCTTTTTATGACTTTAAAGGAAAAAAACTGACAGGCGAAGTTTTGGACGAATTGAATTATCAGTTCATGCGCCGTCTGGAAAAGGAAGGGCTAGTCACGCTGAAAGAGCTTTATATCGATGGAACAAAGA
>NZ_NFKT01000006.1 GCF_002160525.1 Lachnoclostridium sp. An169 | reverse complement strand
CCCGCATGAAACGTCAGATCAAGCTGATTATTAACGTAGAAGCCCAGAAGGATTTTCATCCCGGATACTCTCTTATGACCCGTGGCATTTTCTACGGAGCCCGGATGATCTCGGCTCAGAAGGGAACAGAATTCAAAGAAAGGCAACCGTCTGACAAAGATGCTGGGAGTTCTGCTTTCGCCGGATATGGCAGCAGAATTAAAAATCCGGTATCTGGAACGGGAATTTGATATACCGATGGAAAGTAATATGGGAGAGGAGATGAATCTGATGTGCAATTTAAGTGATTATGTAGAAGAGCTAGGGATAAAGAAAGGAATTGAGCAGGGAAAAGAACAGCTTCTTACTCAACAGATAATGAAAAAATGTGCCAAAGGCAAGTCAACTGCAGAGATTGCGGATGACCTTGAAGTGGATGAAGCCACCGTCCGGAATATTCCGGAAAAAAATCTGGTATCGAATCACTGATCCTTTCAGCAGACCGGTCCGGGAGAAAACCTCCAGACCGGTTTGTCGTTCTCACTATCGATGCACCATACTGACTCTCCTGTCCTCCACATATTTCAGCGCCGGATAGGGATTCACACTGATTTCCTCCCCTTCGTAATTGATGTAGATTCCCAGATGCAGATGTACCGGGAAATTTCCTGTCGTCCCCTCCACCTTGCTGTAGCCCGTATCTCCCATAAATCCGAGCAGATCCCCTGCCTTCACAGAATCTCCCACTTCCAGATCCGCGTAGGAATCCAGATGGGCATAGTAGAAGTAACCGCCCCGGGGTGCGCGGATCCCGATGCGCCAGCCGCCCAGCTCCAGCCAGCCCATACTTTCCACCGTACCGTCGGTTATGCTGACGATGGGATAATACCCCCGTTCACTGGTCTCTGGCATAAGGTCCGTCCCCTCATGTCCCCGCTCGCCCTTATAGCTTCTGCCGTACATCCAGGAATCTTCGAACGTCACGTTCAAAGCTCCTTCCGGGTCTTCCTGCGCCACCGGAAAATATTCCAGATCGTCCCAGACAGCACAGCAGGCGGAAAGGTAGGCGCTCCAGGCGGGGTTCGTCTCCCACCGCTTCCGGTTCTCTCTTCCTTCTTCCAGACTTTTCCCCGTCTTTTCCTGACCGAAACTGCTCTCCAGCCAGTAGATGCCGAGCAGCTCTCCAGGAGAGTCTGCACACCTCAGTTCGGTCAGTATCTCCGACAGGTCTCCCATCTCTTTTCCCGGCATGGGCTGGCTGCGGAACTCTGCCAGACGCACCGTATCTTTTGTCAGACGCGAAGCCTCGCTCAAATAGCGGAGCCGGGGAATCCCAATCCCTGCGGCAAGAAGGAAAAGGAAAAGAAGGATCATGTATATTCTCAGATGCTTTATGTTCAGCTGCTTCATGAAAAAATGCCTTTTTTCTTTTACTATATGTGAGTCTCATAAATTCCATGCTTTCCACATATACCTGAAATAACCTGAAAAAAGACAGCACCGGGCAAAGAAACAGCAGACAGCGTAAACAGGGCAGGCGCAGTATCCGGGCAGAGGAGAGGCGGGGGAAACGGATGAATCAATTGATAAAAAGCAGAATGAATAAGAAAAAGAAAGAGAACAGAAATCAGAATTTAAAAAGCTTTCCTTACGGGCTTCTTGTGACCGCCCTTTTTGCCGCCATGCTTCTTTTTCCGAAAGCAGTATTTAACGGAGCCACAGAAGGCCTTCTTCTCTGGTATCAGGTTGTATTTCCCACGCTTTTTCCTTTCATGGTGATCACCGGGCTTCTGCTCTCGACAGGCGGTCTTCATCTCATAACCCGGGTGATCGGCGGACCTTTCCGCCGGATGTTCCGAGTCTCGGAAAACGGCGCCTTCGCGGTTCTGGCAGGTTTTCTCTGCGGATACCCCATGGGTGCCAAAGTGACCGCTGACCTGATCCGAAGCGGCAGAATCTCCCTTCAGGAAGGCAGGTATCTCCTGTCTTTCTGCAACAACACGAGCCCGGTCTTTATTCTGAATTTTCTCGTCTGGAAAACCTTCGGGGAGGAAAAGCTTTCTCTCCCCTCCCTGGTAATCCTCACGGCAGCCCCGGTTCTGATAAGCCTCTTCACACGCAAATATTACCTGCAAGGCGCTCCCTGTTTCCGGGACACCTCGCCTGCCAGCCAGGCAGGTTCCGGGGAGCATTTCAATTTCCAGACCTTTGATTCCTCCATGATGAACAGCTTCGAGGGAATCGTAAAGGTGGGCGGTTATATCATCCTGTTTTCCGTCCTCATTGCTCTTTTGGATGAGCTTCCCGGGGAAAGTCCGCTTCTTCTGGCAGCAGCTCCCACCCTGGAAGTCACCAACGGCATCCTGCTGATCCGACAGAACATCTCCTGCACCGCAGCCGCCTGGTGCGCTGCTCTGGGACTGACCGCTTTCGGCGGCTTCTGTTCAGCAGCCCAGACACAGTGCATGATTCAGGGCACCGGACTTTCCATTTTCCCGTACATAATACAAAAACTGGCTGCCGCAGGGGCAGCCAGTCTGTTGGCATTACTCTATATAATGATTTTTTTCTGAAACCGTCAGTTTCCGCTGTCCTGAGAAGAATAATCTTCATTCTCGTCCGGAATCACCAGCTCTGCCCGGTTAGAGCGCACCGTATCATAACACTCCTGCAGGGAGTTGATCAGCCCGTCATACTTGGTTGTATAACTGTCCAGTGTATGTCCGATAATGCTCTCCGCATTGGCAAGAAGATCGTCTGTGTACTGGATCGCCCCGATCCGGATGGTGTTGGCATCCGCTGTGGCGTTGTCGATAATTTCCTGTGCCTGGGCCGTTGCCTGTGTGACAATCTCATTTGCCTGGGCATATGCCTGCTGCATAATCTCGTGTTCGCTGACAAGTTCTGTCGTCTGTACCTGCGCCTCCTCGATCATGGCGTCCGCTTTCGCCTTCGCGTCTGCAAGGATCGCGTCGCGGTTCGCGATAATCTTCTGATACCGCTTGATCTCGTCGGGGGTCTTCATCCTCAGTTCTCTCAGCAGTTCATCCAGATGCTCCTTGTTCACGATAATCTTCGTTGTAGAGAGCGGCTGGAACTTACAGTCCCTGTCGATATACTCCTCGATTTCTTCAATAATCTGTTCAATACGGCTGCTCATTGTTACACTCTCCTTTTTGCATTCATCTTTTTCTTAAGTTCCACAGCAACTGCCTCCGGCACAAACTGTGACAGATCTCCCCCAAAAGCAGCAATCTCCCTCACTGTGGTGGAACTCAAATAGGAATATTCTATACTCGTAGTCAGAAACATGGTCTCGACATTTGGTTCCAGTTTATGATTCGTCTGTGACATCTGCAGTTCATATTCGAAATCTGTAATCGCCCTCAGTCCCCGGATTACCACGTCCGCTTCCATGCGCGAAGCGAAATCAACCAGAAGACCGTCAAAGGGAATAATCCTTACATTCGGCAGTTCTTTCGTCACTTCCTCTAACATTTTAACACGTTCTTCTACAGAAAACAACGGCATTTTCGCTTTATTATTCAATACTCCGACAATTAATTCGTCCATAATCCGGCTGGATCTGCGGATGATATCCAGGTGTCCGTATGTAACCGGGTCGAAGCTCCCCGGATAGATTGCTCTCAACATATCTCTTCCTTTCCTGCTCTCTCCAAGAAAACATGTTTATTCGTCTTATATACTTTCTCGCGCAGAACGGTAAATCCCATATCCTCCGCATAGGAGAAATCCGTCTCTTTCGACGCCTCAATGATGACCGTTGTATCTTCATAGACAAGTTCCGAGCCGGAAAGATAGTCCAGCACATTTTTCTCAAGTTCCCTGTCATAGGGAGGATCCATGAAAATATAGTCGAACACTTTCTCACCCTCCAGACGGTACAGGGCATCCAGCACGTCGCATGTCATAGTCAGCGCCTTTGACTCCAGCCGCGTAAATCGGAGGTTCTCTTTGACACATGCCATGGCCTTCGGATTCTTCTCCACGAAAACCGCCTCTCTTGCCCCCCGGCTCAGTGCTTCAATCCCGATGCCTCCGCTCCCTGCGAAGAGGTCCAGAAAGACGCAGCCGGGAATATTCGGTCCGATAATATTAAAAAGTGTCTCTTTTATCCGGTCCGTAGTCGGCCGCGTTTCAAGTCCTTCCAGCGTCTTCAGCCTCAGGCTGCGCGCGCTCCCCGCAATCACTCTCATAGTACGGCACCTCCATTTCTTCTGTATATGCCGCTTTTCCGGCAGCTGCAGAAACATAACATATGGTGAAATTTTAGCAGAAAAAAGCGTCCAGGTCAATCCCGGACGCTTTTTCCCGATTCAGGCTGTCATAGAAGTTTCCCGGAAAGGAAAACTTTTACGGCTTCTGTTATTTGCCTGCCATCTGCTTTTCCTGCTGCTCGATCATTTTCTTGACCATATAACCACCAACAGATCCGTTCTGCTTGGAGGTAAGGTCGCCGTTGTAACCGTCTGTTAACGGTACACCCAGCTCGTTGGCTACCTCATACTTGAATTTGTCCAGCGCGCCCTTTGCCTCAGGCACAGCTGCTCTGTTCGATGAACGACTTGCCATGATCTTTTTCCTCCTTTTGCATCTTCGCAGCATCACAACCGCTGCGTTTTCATGTGTTTTTGCAACACTTCCGAAAACCGGCTGCATCTGTATGTAATCTGCCGCTTTAATGCAGCCGGTTATCATACATCTGCTTTTTGTTTTCGTCTGTGTTACGATGTTAGTATATGGAGTCTTTTCTGTTTTACACTGGAAATTCATAGAAATTCTTTACAGTGTAGCGGCGAGGAGTTCATCTTTCACATAATTTTTCAGGGATTCGGCAAGTTTGCGGTTCACCGGTTTTTCCAGGTTCGGGTCCTCACGGAGCAGGAGATCTGCTTCCTCGGACGCAGCCTTTAAAAGCCCGGCGTCCTGGAAGATATCGCCCAGTTTGAAATCCATGATTCCGCTCTGGCGGATGCCGAAGAGATCGCCGGGACCACGGAGTCTCAGGTCCTCACCGGCGATGAAAAACCCATCGTTGGAATGGTTCAGAATATCCAGGCGCTCCTTTGTCTCATCGGACTTCGAGGCGGTCATGAAGATGCAGTAAGACTGGTATTTTCCTCTTCCCACCCGGCCGCGTAGCTGATGGAGCTGTGCCAGGCCGAAGCGTTCCGCGTTCTCAATCATGATAACTGTGGCATTAGGCACGTCGATTCCCACTTCCACCACAGTTGTGGAGACAAGAATCTGGATCTCATTTCTTCCGAAAGCTTCCATGATTTCGTCTTTTTCCTGCTGTTTCATCTTTCCGTGCAGATATGCAGTCCTGACGGTATTTCCCATAACCCGGGCGAGCATCTCCTGATAATCGATGACATTTTCCGCCTCCAGACTCTCGCTCTCCTCCACCATGGGGCAGATAATGTAGCACTGGCGTCCTTCCGCCACCTGCTTTTTCATAAATGCATAGGCTTTCTCCCGGTATCCGGTATCCACCACGCAGTTTTTTATGGGCAGGCGGTTCTTCGGCATTTCATCGATAATGGAAATGTCCAGGTCACCGTACAGGATAATGGCAAGAGTCCGGGGAATGGGAGTCGCGCTCATCACCAGAATGTGGGGCGTCTTTCCCTTCCCCGCCAGAGCTTCTCTCTGGCGCACGCCAAACCGGTGCTGTTCATCCGTCACCACCAGGGCAAGATCCGAATAGGCCACCTTCTCCTGAATCAGCGCGTGGGTTCCGATCACGATGGCCGCCTCCCCGCTCCCGATCTGTCCGTATGCCTCCCGCTTTTCCTTCGCCGTCATGGATCCGGTCAGAAGCACTGCCTTAAGCGGAAGATCATACTGTTCCAGCATGCCGGTAATATTTTCAAAATGCTGTCTTGCCAACACTTCCGTGGGAGCCATCAGTGCTCCCTGGTATCCGTTCAGCCCCGCCAGAAGGAGGGCCAGAAAAGCGACGATGGTCTTTCCCGAACCCACATCCCCCTGAACAAGACGGGACATGGCATACTCTCCCTCCATATCCCGGCGGATCTCATCCCACACCTTTTTCTGCGCTCCGGTCAGTTCGTAGGGAAGCTGTTCCAGGAACTGTGCAATCCGCGGCTGCTCACGGATGAGGAACCCGTTTCCGGAGCGTTTCTTGGACTCTTTCATTGTCCGCAGAGCCAGAATAAACTCAAAAAATTCCTCAAATACAAAGCGCCTTCTTGCCAGGACAAACGCATCCTTGTTTTCCGGAAAATGGATTCTGTGCACTGCCTCAGCGTAAGACATGAAACCATATTTTCTGCTGATCTTCTCCGGCAGAATATCCAGGGCGTCACCTCTTCCGTTATCCGTTGTTTCCAGCGCCTGGCGCACCGCTTTAGTCACTGCGTTGTTCGTAAGCCCTGCGGTCAGCGGATAAACCGGCTGCATGGAGTCTTTCTTCTCCTCATATTTTGCCGCCGGATAAAATATCTCCGGATGTTCCATCACAAGTCCGTCCCGCTTTCTGACAACGCGCCCCCGAAGTGTAAGCGCCCCGCCCCGTCCAAGCGTATTTCTGAGAAAAGGCATGCGGAACCAGATGACTTTCAGCGTGCCGGTCAGATCCTTCAGATAAAGAGTGGTCACCTGCATCTTCTGACTCCCGGACACCTGAATCCTTCCGAAAACAGCTCCCGTCACTGTGCAGACCCTGCCTTCTGTAACCTCCGAGACCGGAACCGGATCTTCGTAGATCTCATAGGTCCTCGGGTAGAAACGGATCAGATCCGCCACAGTGCGCACACCCAGTTTTTCAAACAATTTCTGCGTCTTTTCCCCGATTCCTTTAAGTTTTCCAACACTGCTCCAAATGTCCATACCGTCTCCTCTTTCCGGATTTCTTCTGAAAAAATCAGGACCCTCCTCCTGTCGGAAAAGCGTCCCGCTTTTTTAACTGTTCTATTCTGTCGAATTCTCTGCCCGGCAGACAAATCTCCTACTCTACAGAAAGCACATAGTAGTAAATCGGCTGTCCGCCGGAGTGAATATCCACATCTACATCCGGATAAATGCTGCCGATCTCTCCTGCCAGCTTCTCTGCATCCTCATCCAGCACATCCTGTCCGTAATACAGGCTGATAAGCTCGGAATCCTCGTCCACAAGCTGGGCGAGCATCTCTTTGACCGCTTCATCAACCGACTGGCTCACCGAGAGGATTCCTGCATCCCCGATTCCCATGATATCGCCCTCATGGATCTCCTTGTCATCAATATGCGTATCTCTCACCGCATAGGTAACCTGGCCGGTCTTCACATTGCCGATCGCCTCTTTCATGGCGTCAAAATTGGTATCCACATCCGCCTCCGGCATAAAGCTGATCACCGCAGTAATCCCCTGGGGAACCGTCTTTGTCGGCACAACCAGGATATCCTTATCCTTGGTGAGGGACTGCGCCTGGTTGGCAGCCAGAATAATATTCTTATTATTCGGCAGGATGAAAATGTGGTCTGCATTCACATGGTCTATCGCTGTCAGCATATCATCGGTACTCGGATTCATGGTCTGACCGCCTTCGATAATATAGTCCACGCCCAGTTCCCGGAAGATCTCATTCATGCCGTCTCCGATAGATACCGCGATAAACCCGGTTGCCTTGCGCGGCTCCTTCTTCTCCTGCGCGGAAGCTTTCGCCTTTGCAGCCTGCTCCGCCGCCACTTTCTCCGCATCCCGGATCAGCTTCTCCTGATGTTCCTCGCGCATGTTGTCAATCTTGATTCTGGAGAGTTGCCCGTATGTGAGGGCTTTCTGGATCGCCAGACCCGGATCGTTTGTGTGGACATGGATCTTCACGACATCATCATCCGCCACGCATACAATGGAATCGCCGATGGACTCCAGATAGGCTTTCAGCTCCGTCTCGTCCTTCTCTGCAAACGCTTTCTCCGTCATAATGATAAACTCGGTACAGTAGCCGAACTTGATATCTGTCTCCGCCTGCTGGTCCGGCTTGACCATCCGGGTGCCGGCTGCAGACTCTACTGCCGTGTAATCAATCTCTTTGCCGAGAAATGCATCGTATGCCCCGTGCAGGATCTCTACAAGTCCCTGTCCGCCGGAGTCCACAACCCCAGCCTCTTTTAACACCGGCAGAAGCTCCGGAGTCTGCTGCAGCACTTCCTCCGCATGACGGATCACTTCCGGGATAAACTCCTCAAGATCCTCCGTCGTCTCCGCAAGCTCTTCCGCTCTCTGGGCAATTCCCTTGGCTACGGTCAGGATCGTTCCTTCCTTCGGTTTCATGACAGCCTTGTACGCCGTCGCAGTCGCACGCTCGCAGGCTTTTGCCAGAATCCCGGCATCGATCTCCTCATATTCCCGTATCTCTTTTGTAAATCCGCGGAGAAGCTGGGAGAGAATGACACCCGAGTTTCCTCTTGCCCCTCTCAGCGATCCGGAAGAGATAGCCTTCGCGATGGAAACCATATCCGGATGCTCAAGAGCATTCACCTCTTTTGCTGCCGACATGATCGTCAGCGTCATATTCGTACCTGTATCTCCATCCGGTACCGGAAAAACATTCAATTCATTAATGAACTCTTTTTTTGCTTCCAGATTTGCTGCCCCGGCAAGGAACATCTTTCGGAGCATCTCCGTATTTATCGTTTTCACAGCCACGTCAGGGTCCTCCTTAATCAATCACTCTCACACCTTCTACGAAGATGTTTATTTTTTCTACCTTCATTCCGGTAAACTCTTCCACCTTATATTTCACATTACTCATAAGGTTGTCAGAAACAGAAAGAATATTCACTCCATACGCTACGATGACATGAAAGTTCAAGGTAAGGGCATTGTCATCCGAAATCTCAACCTGAATTCCGTGGGTGAGGCTGTCCCGCTTTAAGAGCCGCACCAGTCCGTCCTTCATATTCACTGCGGCCATTCCCACGATTCCGAAACACTCCACCGCAACCGATCCCGCATATTTGGCAATTACTTCAGGATTAACCGTAATGATTCCAAGATCCGTGCTCATACTTCCCTTCATCATATATTACCTCCAGTTCTCTATTGGATTTTTGCCACAAATAACATGATTATTATACTATCTCTTTATTTATTTTACAATATAGATTCGATTTTTTTAAAAAATACTTGCAATAGAAATCTCTTTCTGCTAGAATAGCATTGTTATGAGTCTATATGACCAGTTCAGATTGTTAGGAGGTGCAGTCATGGCTAAATGTGCTATTTGTGAAAAGGGTGCTCATTTTGGTAACAATGTAAGTCACTCTCATAGAAGAACACCTAAGATGTGGAAATCAAATGTGAAGTCTGTCAGAGTTAAGACAGAAGGCGGCTCTAAGAAAATGTACGTTTGTACATCCTGCTTAAGATCAGGACGTGTAGAGCGCGCTTAATCTTCCGGGAAACACAGAGAAAATGACACGGAAAAAACTGTCGGAGAAAGCTGATATTTTCAGCCGGCCGGCAGTTTTTTTATTTTCCTTTTTCAGTTTCAGGCAGCCATTTCTCTTAAATTTCAGCAGCAGAACAGGCGGTACCCGAAAATAAGGCAGAGAATCGTAAGGATCACGCCCCATATGAGATTCGGGAGCAGCATCATGACAAACATACCGACTGCGATCCAGAACAGTGCAAATCCACAGACTTTTTTCATATCCGCCGCTCCCCTGATTTTTCCTTTTTTATTCTGTTATATTCTATTCCGTTTTCCCGCAGATTATTCCGTCTGTTTCGAAGAATCTTTCTCGTCGGCATCGAGGATATCCATCACATCCCGCTCCGTCATCCGCTCTTCTTTCTTCTCTGTAAACCGGTCCACCAGATCCGGGAGCATGTCAAGAATCTTTGTGACGGTATCCTGGTTCCGGATATTGACAAGCTTCGTCCTTCCGTCCTGAATCACAATTACCGCGCTCGGGGACATCCGCCCGCCGATTCCGCCCATTCCTTTTTCCTTCTTGTCCGCAGTAAAAGAGCCGGCACCCATTCCAAATGAAACGTCTACAAGAGGGAGAATAATTGTTCCATTGATGTGTATCGCATCTCCCACCACGGTTTTCGATGATACAATTCCGTCCATTCCCTTGAACAGCGACTCCACTGTAGCCTTAAAAATATTCTTTTCTTCAGACATCTTTTATCCTCCTCTTACTGACCGGTCTGTCTAAAACCTGAATTTCTTTATATGGCGGAAAGTGATCCGCACATTTTTATCCCAGACAAGATTCCATGCGGGAACAAGTCCGTAGAGCAGGCGGATCTTTCCCGCCGCTTCCAGTTTTCCCTTCAGAACCTGGTTGTCAAAATCCGGTCTGATAACGGTATATTCCCCGATCAAGGGGTAAATCATACTGATGAGTGCCAGAATATATCCTGTCTCAGCCGGATCTTCCAGACCGAATACGATCTCTGCTTCCAGCTTCTCCGGTCTCAGGAATCCCAGAAACCGTTTCGCCTCCCGGACCGCACGGGAAAACGCTTTCCTGTGAACTTCGTTCTCAATAAACTTCTGCAGCCGTTCTTTCCTTCTCATCAACGCTTTTATCTTACCACAGAACTGGCGAAATGTATATTTTATCTTTTCAATCTTCTTTCGGATCTTCTCTGTCCATTTTTCATAGAACGATTTTTCCTCTGTTTTCTGTGATGACTGCTGCTTTGCGGGCTCTCTCCGGGCTTCCGGAGCCTGTATCCCGGCTGCAGCAGGCTTCTCCGGCTTCGGAGACTTCTCTCCTGCCCCATGGGGGCTCTCCGCCTCCGGAGGCTTCTTCCCGGCCCCATGGGGGCTCTCTGTCTTCGGAGACCTTCCTCCTGCCGCACGGGAGCTCTCTGTCTTCGGAGGCCTTCCTCCTGCCGCACGGGAGCTCTCCGCCTTCGGAGGCTTCTTCCCGGCCCCATGGGGGCTTTCCGGCGCGCCATCGTCCCCGTCTGAAAACCGCTTCCACGCGGCGCGCATTTTCCAGCGCAATGTGCCGTCCGCATAAGAAAATTCCCCGGATATCAGGTGGAAAAACCAGGAAATTCTTCCGTCCGCCTTTACACTTGAAAAGCTTCCGTGTGCGGAAGCACGGATCTGATATCTCAGAGGCGTCAGGACAAGCACAACGAGACCAAGCAGAACAAGGCCGATCACCACAAGTATGGCGATCCCAAGTACTTTCAAGATCAACAATAAGATATGTAGCAGCATACTCTTCTACCGTCCTGTTCTTTCATACTCCTCCTGGCGCGCCAGGATATATCCGCGGATATCTGCCCCGCCCGTCTTTTGGAACACCTGATCTGTCAGCTGCTCCACGAAAGACAGAGCTTCCATGTAGCCTTCCGTCACCGCCACCACGAAAAGCTCCGCGTGGTCATACACATGCTGACGCAGGAGAACGCCGGAAAAAATTTCAAGATGATTCTGTTCTCCCTGGGAAAGGGCAACGATGAAAGCCTGGGGCAAAAGCCGTTTTCTTTTCAGTTTTCCCATTATTTTCTGTTTTTTATTCTGCCAGATGTCACTGACTGTAAAATCACAGTAGAATCTAACCTGCATGCCTCTCGTCTCCCGGTTTAATTATAATAGGAATCCAGGATCTCTCCTGCAATCGACACAGCCTTCCCGCCGGCGCTGCCGTCAGATCCCTCCGTGATCACACAGATCACCAGGTCCGGATTATCCACATTGGTAAATCCCATAAACCAGGAATGCGTCCGGCTGCTGTCCGACTGGCTGTATTCTGCCGTTCCGGTTTTGCCTGCCGCCGTGTAGGATCTGCCGCTGAGCACAGAGGCTGTTCCCTCCTCTACCACTGCAGTCATATACTCCTTCAGCTGCGCCGCCTCAGCGGAAGTCATAAGCCGTGCATAGCTTTTCGGCACATTTCTGCGGATCTGTGTTCCCGCATAGTTCGTCACACTGTCCACAAGGTAGGGTTCCATCAGAGTTCCTCCGTTCGCGATTGCCTGGGTGATGAGCGCCATGTGATACGGGCTTGCCATTGTTTTCCCCTGCCCCATGGCTGTCATCATGATCTCCGCAGTATCCGAATCCTCATTCAGAGCAAAAGAACTCCGGGAATAGTTGAGCACGCTCGGAAGCGCACTGTTAAAGAGAAGATCCTCCGCCGTTTCCCGGTATTTACCGATATCCAGAGACAGACCGATATTTGCAAAGGATGAGTTGCAGGAATTTGCCACCGAACTTCTCAGGTCCTCATGTCCGTGGACAGAGTTGTTGACGCAGTGGATCGTCACATTATCCCGGGTAATCGCTCCGGTACAGTCGTAGGTGTAGTCCGCATATCCGCTGTTCTGTCTCATGAACGCCAGCGTGGTGACGATCTTAAAGGTGGATCCCGGAGCGTAGGAGCCCTGGGTGGCCCGGTTTAACAGCGGACTGTTGTCGCTGTCCGAATTCAGTGTGCTCCAGTCTGCCGCGATAGTATTTGGATTATATGCAGGCTTTGACACCATCGTGAGGATCCGTCCGGTACTTGCCTCCATAACCACAACAGCTCCCTTGTAACTGCCGAGCGCATCATAAGCCGCCTGCTGCAGATCCGCATCCAGGGTAGTCACCACGGTATCTCCCATATTCTTTTCACCGCTGAACTCATTCTGGATCTTCTCCACAAAGAAAGCATTGGAAGTAAGCAGTTCAAAATTTTCAACCGACTCAAGTCCCGTGTTCCCGTAATCCGGATCGCTGTAGCCGATTACATGGGCGAACACATCTCCGTAGGGATAATTTCTCGTCTCTGTTCCATCTTCTGCCACATCGGTCTCTGCAAGGACATTGCCATTCCGGTCCGTGATCCTGCCCCGTATCACGGTCTCGGCAAATGCCTCCTGGCGCTGGTTATAGGGGCTGTTCACGACAGTCCGCGCCCGCACCACAGTGAAATATACAATGTATGCCATGAGGGCAATGAACAGGACCACAAAGAAATACGTAACCCTAGCGAACTCTTTGTTTCGAACGTGCTCTCTGCTTCTGCCGCGTCCTCTGTTTTGGGACTTCCTCGAATCTCGGTTTCTGTTTTGCTGTATTCTGCCTGGACGTTCTTCCCGGTTCATCTTTCAACTCCCTTTCTCGTTTTCTTTCCCGCTGCTCCTCTTCATCCTCTCTCAGAATATACAGGCCCTGAATAATGCCGAACATGATCATTGTGCTGAGCATGGAGCTCCCTCCGTAGCTCACAAGCGGAAGCGTCAGTCCGGTAAGCGGAATAAACTTTGTCACTCCGCCGATCTGAAGGAATACCTGGAAAATATAACAGGTGCCAAGCCCCAGGGCAACCAGTCTGTAGAACTGGTTTCTCAGCTCCATGGCAATGTTCAGGAACATGACATAACAGCTGACACATACCAGGATCAGGCACAGCGAATAGATTACTCCCATCTCTTCCGTAATCGCCGAAAAGATCAGATCAGTCTCCGCCACGGGGATCGAATCCGGCTGTCCTTTAAAAAGACCGGTGCCGAACCAGCTTCCGCTTCCTATGGCAAACAGTGACTGGGCGATCTGATATCCCCCTTCATTGTAAGCCGCAAAGGGATCCTGCCAGGCTGCCACCCGGACGGCAATATGGGAAAAGAGGTGGTATCCGATCACTGCCGCCGCGCACCCTGCTCCGATCCCTGCCACCGCATAAAGAGGCTGCCGGGTCGCCACATAGAGCATGACCAGATATACAATAAAGAAAATCAGCGCCGCGCCCAGATCCGTGGAAATAACAAGAATCAGCACATGGGCTGCCGCAATGGCAGTAGTCACAACCACATTTTTGAACTCTGTGGATTTCTTCAGGCTTGCCGCCACAAAAAAGACGAACAGAATCTTCACAAACTCAGACGGCTGGACACTGAAAATCTTCAGGTCAAAGCTCAGTTTTGCCCCGCCTGACCTTCCGGCAAAGAGCGCAACAGCAAGCAGTGCCGCGCCTCCCACCGCCGCATACACGTATGTCCACTGATCCAGGAATTTCAGTTTCCGGATCAGCACCGGCACAACCAGACCGAATGCCGCCCCCAGTATGATAAACACAAGCTGCCGGAGCGCGCTGCCGTAAGGCGTAGTATTGTCGTAGGAGAGCCGTGTAATCATGATCATCCCCGCAGTCATCAGCATGCACATGTTATTGACAACCAGCCTGGATACATTGGGGTAGATCAGATTATAGAGCAGAATCACAGCCAGAAGCACTACAGCCAGTGCCGCATAAATAAACAGGATGCGGATGTCATCAGCTGCCAGGTACATCGCCCCGAACGCCACGAACTGCAGCAGAAAAATCAGCACGTCCTGACGTACCAACACACGCTTCTCCTCGTCCTCATAACTTCTCGTGAAGATTGAGAAACAGGAGAAGGTATACGCTGCCATCAGAATGATAATGATATATTTTGATAGTTGTATGATTATGTTGACCATCTTTCACCTGCTTTATATTCTTATATGATATGAATATCTTTATATAATTCCTCTTTTAAAGTGCCCTGTCGTGTACTCTGCCCTCCCGTCTGCATATGCCTTCTTCCGGAACTTTCCGGGAGCTTCTCCCATCCGCTCAAGCACTGCGCGGGCTTCCTCTCCTGATTCCACAGAAAACTGGATCCTGACAGATTGCGGGGCCAGCTCACGAATCTGCTTCATCTGTCCGCCAAGCCAGAGAGGGACTGTATTGTAGATAATATTATAACACGGCAGGCAGTAATTCTTTACCGGAAATGTATTTCCATACCGGTCCGTGAGCTTCATGGTGCCGTTCTTTCCCGTGCAGCCGGCAGAATTTTTCCGGACGCACTGGGCGGATACCATAACCGGAAGATACCCGTATACGATCAGTTCCCCGTCATCTATGCCCAGGGTTCCAAGTTCTCCGGCGTTGAGTTCCACCGGAGCGGTATACATGGATACACCCAGCCTGTTCCAGAACTGTTTCGCGTACCGGTTGAACACATATAGATTATGGTCTAAGACGAGCGTTTTGTCAAATCCATGTTTTCTGAGGAACCAGAAGCTCTCGTAATTGCGGATCAGAAAACCGTCTGCCGGGAATTGTCCTGCCAGGCTTACCGCCTTCTCAAACCATTTTTCCATCCCCGCCCGGAAAATGCGCGGCAGAGCGGGAAACACACCGATCCCGGCCTTCCTCACACGGTTCAGAATATGGAGGATTTTCTCATTTTCAAAAAAATCATCTGTCATCAGACAGTCCGGACAGACCCGCGAGAGCCTGCATGTTCTTTTCACCTTTGCAGTGCCATGATCTTCCTTCCCGGCTTCCCTCATAGCTTGTGCAGATTCTTCCTCTATATACTGCGCCACCGCTTCCAGCTGTTCCACCGTCTCCGCAAGAACTGTGACGGGAATCTCTGTATGCTGCCTGTCTTCCTTCCCCTGGTCTCTCTTGGCGGCCATTTCCACGGTGCAGGACAGGCGGGCATTCTTCCGGAAGAACCGGGCGCAATTCTCCTCTTCTAGCTGTTCCAGAGCGCTGCGCCTGAGCTGATTGAGCTGCTGCATCGGAAGGAACACGCCGTCCTCCATATAAATTTCCAGTGTTTCAAAAGAAAAGGGAGTGTTCCCTGTCTTCATCATCCGCGAGCGGACCTGCTCTTCTTCCAGGGGGCTTCTCTCTGCCTTCTGCACTGCCTCTCCGGTGCAGACTGTACAGGAAATCTCCCCATCGACCACGGTAAGGCTCGCCGGGCTTCCGGCGCACATGCTGAGAAAGCCGCTGATCTTCTTCTGTTTCATTCCGTCCACATATCTGCTTTTTATCTCCTCGATCAGAGATCCGTTCCGAATCCGGAACAGGACTTCTCCCTTTCTCATCCTGGTTTTACCGGGGACAAGAAAAGAAATCCGCTCTCCCTCCTTCACACTTTTTCCCAGAGTATAGTCCGACCGTTCGCCGCCAATTCCGATCACATCGCCCCGGTTCAGCTCTGTCAGAGATTTCCCCATAACCTCCCTGCCCTTCTGGGACAGGACTTCCACCGCCGGAACCCCGGTATGGTTCGGGCGTTCCAGAGACATCATCTCTTTCCCGTTATGCATCTGATAATACCCTGTGGAAGAGCCGCCACGGTTGTAAAGATCCATGAGCATCTCACGGTCCTTCTTCTCTACATGGAAGTGTTCTCTTCCTTTTTCCATATAGAGGTCTGCATATTTCCTGTACATGGCAGTCACCGCCGCCACATACTCCGGTTTCTTCATGCGCCCCTCGATCTTAAACGAATCAATCCCGGCCTCGATCATATCCGGGATCAGCTCAAGCGTACAGATATCCTTCGGGCTCAGGAAATACTTTTTCTCCCCGCCTGTCGTATATGGCAGACGGCAGGGCTGCGCGCACTGTCCCCGGTTCCCGCTCCTTCCTCCGATCATGCTGCTTAACAGGCACTGTCCGGAATAGCAGTAACACAGAGCACCGTGGACAAAGCACTCGATCTCAAGATTCGACCCCTCACGGATCCTGCGGATCTCTTTCAGAGAGAGTTCCCTGGCGGGAACCACTCTCGACGCCCCCTGCTCCTCCAGAAATTTTGCGCCATACAGATCTGTTATGGTCATCTGCGTGCTGGCGTGGATATCCAGATCGGGAAACCACTCTCTGACACAGGCAAACACACCTGCATCCTGGACAATCACCGCGTCCAGTCCGTTTTCGTAGTACGGCAGCAGATAGTCATAGAGCCCGTCCATCTCACTGTCCTTCAAAAGCGTGTTCACTGTCAGATACAGCTTTTTCCCGAACAGGTGCGCCTCTCTCACTGCCGTGATAAGCTCCTCCTGTGTAAAATTGTCCGCATACGCACGTGCGCCAAAACGTTCTCCCCCGGCATATACGGCATCTGCCCCGGCGTTTAAAGCCGCCCGGAAACTTGCATAAGATCCCGCCGGTGAGAGAATCTCAACCTGTCTTTCTCTTTCTTTCTTCATAAAACCCAGACCGTCGCTGTCTCTCCTTTTTCTGTTTTGCCGGATATCCGGCAGTTAATGAAATAGGCTGTCGTTTCTGACAGCCCATGTTATTTCTTAAACTATATGTATGGCCTACACCTGCCTGCATCCGCGATCTTCTGCGGCTGCCCACTGCCGCCCCTATCTTCTGCGGTTCTTCATCTCTGTCTCGAGCTTCACGATCTGCATCTGAAGGTCGTTGTTCTCCTCCTTCATCTTGGCAAGCTCCTTCTCCACATTCTCAAGCTTGATCTGTGCTGAAATCAGCTCATGCTTAAGATCATACATCTCCTTGTCTTTCAACTCGATATCATTCTCAAGGGAATCCCCCTGCTTCTTCGCCTTAAAATAATCGTCCGCTATATTCAGGGCAAGGAGCACGTTCCTTGTGTCGGCGCTCTGTTTCCTGTAGCCTTCACTGTTGGCGCACTCTGTTATCTTATGGTTCAGATAGGAAGATACTTTCTGTAGATACTCTTCGCCTTCAAATCCGCTTAAAGTATATACCTTTCCCCCGATCAATACTTCTGTATAATGTTTTGCTGAACTCATAGCATCCTCCTCGTGTTTCTTACCTGCTATTATAAACTATTTACCAGCAAAAACCAACTGTTTTTTTCATGAAACCTGCGGGGCGGGGATCCCGAGATGCGAATAGGCAAGTCCGGTCACCACTCTTCCCCGCGGTGTGCGCTGGATAAATCCGTTTTTCAGCAGGTACGGCTCATACACATCCTCCAGGGTTCCCGCATCTTCCGAGATGGCCGCGGCAAGGGTGTCAAGCCCCACGGGGCCTCCCTGGAACTTCTCGATCATGGTCAGCAGGATACTCCTGTCAATGTGATCCAGTCCGTACTTGTCCACATCCAGAAGATCAAGAGCATAATTGGCTACTTCTCTGGTGATCACCCCGTCGTACTTGACCTGGGCGAAATCCCTCACTCTTTTCAGGAGCCGGTTCGCCAGACGGGGCGTCCCTCGGGAGCGCCTTGCCAGTTCCAGGGCACCCTCCTCCTCGATCTCCACATTCAGCACTTTTGCCGAGCGCAGGATAATGGTCTTGAGCTCCTGATCCGTGTAAAATTCCAGGCGGTTCACAACTCCGAAACGGTCCCGTAGCGGCGCTGTGAGCATGCCCGCCCTGGTGGTCGCGCCTACAAGGGTAAACTTCGGGAGATTCAGGCGGATGGAGCGGGCTCCCGCGCCCTTCCCGATCATGATATCTATGGCGTAGTCTTCCATGGCCGGATACATCACTTCCTCCACCTGCCGGTTCAGACGGTGAATCTCATCTACAAAAAGGACATCATGCTCCTGCAGACTGTTGAGGATCGCCGCCATCTCTCCGGGCTTCTCGATGGCAGGTCCGGAGGTCACTTTCATGTGCACACCCATCTCGTTCGCTATGATCCCCGCAAGGGTCGTCTTCCCCAGTCCGGGCGGTCCGTAAAACAGCACATGGTCAAGCGCCTCGTCTCTCGCCTTCGCCGCCTCAATATAGATCTGCAGTGTTTTCTTCGCTTTTTCCTGACCGATATAATCCTTTAAAAGCTGGGGCCTTAACTCTCCCTCCAGCTTGATATCTTCTTCCAGATTTTCCGTGGTAATGATTCGTTTTCCCATTCTTGTCCGTCATCCTTGCATATTTCTTCCGCCTTAAAACAGATACTTCAGAGCTTCCTTCAGCACATCCTCAACCGTCGCGCAGTCCGCAGAAGTCTTCTTCACCGCGCGCAGGCTTTCCGCGCTTCCGTACCCCAGAGCGACCAGAGCCTGCACTGCTTCTGCCTGCATGCCTTCCGCCGCGCTCTCCTGGCCGGTCTGCGCCACTTCGTCCCCGTGGGCTGCCCGGTTCAGCACATCCTCGATATTCAGCTTGTCTTTGAGCTCCAGAATCAGCTTCTCCGCCGTCTTCTTCCCGATCCCTGGAGCGGAGGAGATCGTCTTTGCATCCCCTGACAGCACTGCAAAACGGAGTTCGTCCGGAGAAAGACAGGACAAAATATTAAGCCCTCCTTTGGGGCCGATCCCGCTGACTCCGATCAGCAGCCGGAAGATCTCCAGATCATCCCTGGTCAGAAATCCATAGAGCTGCAGGGCATCCTCCTTTACATTGAGATAGGTGTGGATCTTTACCTCGTTTCCCGATGGCGGCAGCAGGGCAATCGCCTGCCGTGACATGAATATCCCGTATCCGACGCCGCCCACATCCACAACAATTTTCTGATCTTCTACAGCCGCAAGTTCTCCTCTGATATATGAAATCATCCTGTTCCCCTTTTCCGTTTCTGTTTCAAATCCGCTTTCCGCTAAATTCAGAAAACCTAAATTCTGATATTCTGAATCCGCCGGAGCACTTCCCCGGCTGCAATCCCGATCACAGTCCCTGTCGCCATACCCGCGATCAGAAGCATTGGGAAATAGTACCCCACCTGATAAGTCTCCACGACAATCATGGCAACTGTGAGTTGTCCGAGATTATGGCATACACCGCCCGCCAGGCTCACCCCCACCACGCTGAAAGCACTGCTCTTTTTCAGGAGCGCCATCACCGCAAGGCTTAAGATTCCTCCCGCCAGACTGTAGACAACAGCGAACAGATTGCCGAAAATAAAACCGGAAAGGACAATCCTCACAACAGACAGCAGCAGCGCATCTCTCCATCCCGTCCGGTATAAAACGATCACAATGATCAGGTTCGCCAGTCCGAGCTTTGCCCCGGGAATGCCGAAATGGATGGGAATCAGCGACTCTATGTAGCTCAAAATCAGGGCAAGTGCCGTAAACACGCCAAAATACGCTGCTCTGTTCTTCAACTTCTTCCCTCTTTCTGCCGGATTTCCCGAATCTCTGCACACTTTACTGTACAGCAGCGTCAACGCCCGTCTCTTCCGATCCCCGAACCGCCGCGACAACCTTGTTCGGAAGGCAGATAATACTCTCGCCTTCCCGGGAAACAGCGCTGTGATTCACGCAGATCTGATCCGGACAGTCTGCCCATTCCATCCATGCACTTCCGTGCCGGATCACAAGACGGTTGGTCCCGTTAATATCTACCGTCTGATCCTCCGAAAGGGCATATGTGCCGTAAAGCTCTCCGTCCACTGTCACAGCCACAGTCTCTGCTTTGCCGGCGCCGCGCAGAAACTGAAAAAGCAGCAGCAGAACTGCAGCTCCTGCAACAGCGCCTCCGAGAATCCAGTCATTTTTCTTCATAGCGCCGCGTCACCCCATTTACCTGCAATATCATAGCACACCCGTTTTTATTGTGCAACCATATGTATTTTTCATCCGGATATCCGGCGGGCCGATTCTCCTCCCGGAATGATGATCCCGCGCGGGCACTTCTGGGCGCAGACGCCGCAGTTGGTACATTTGTCCGCATCAATATGGGCCAGGAAATTGTTCACCGTGATGGCTCCTGCCTCACAGTTCTTCTCGCAGAGGCGGCAGCCGATGCAGCCGACCTGGCAGACATCCATGAGTGCTTTCCCTTTCTCGTTGGAGTTGCACCGCACAAAGGTCTTCTGTTTGTAGGGGATCAGTTCGATCAGATGCTTCGGGCAGACGGCAACACATTTTCCGCATGCCTTGCAGGCTTCTTTGTCCACTACTGCAATGCCATCTACTATGTGAATGGCGTCAAAGGGGCAGGCGCTCACACAGGAGCCGTATCCCAGGCAGCCGTACTGGCAGCCCTTTGCCCCGCCGTCCTGCATCTGGTTCGCCATCACACAGTCTCTGATTCCGTAATACTCATATTCATTCTTTGCCTTTTCGCAGGTACCGCCGCATTTTACAAAAGCGACTTTTCTCTCCTGGGCGCCTGCGTCCACGCCCATGATCTTTCCGATCTTTTCCGCCACCGGCGCTCCGCCGACCGGACATCCGCCGACCTCCGCCTCACCTGCCACAATCGCGGCAGCCAGTCCGGAACACCCGGCATATCCGCATCCGCCGCAGTTGTTGCCCGGAAGGACTTCCAGGACAGCTTCCTCCCTCTCGTCCACTTCCACTGCGAACTTCTTGCCGGAGATTCCCAGGAAGACGCCGATGAACAAACCTGTGCCGCCGACAATCACAGCAGCTAAAATAATTCCTGTTATACTCATGCCACAGTCCTCCTATATCAAACCTGAGAATCCGAAAAACGCAATCGCCATCAGCCCTGCTGTCACAAGGACAATAGGGGTTCCCTGAAACGATTCGCTGATGTCATTGTGCTCGATCTTCTCGCGGATTCCCGCCATCAGGACAATGGATACCAGAAAACCGAATGCGGTTGCAAATCCGTTTACCACACCGGTGAGAAGTCCGTATCCGCTCTCCACATTGGTCAGCGCCACACCGAGCACGGCACAGTTGGTCGTGATCAGCGGCAGATACACGCCCAGGGCGTTGTACAGCGAAGGCATGGATTTCTTCAGGAACATCTCCACAAACTGTACCAGAGCGGCAATCACAAGGATAAAAACAATGGTGTTCAGATATTCCAGTTCTCCTCCCATGATATTCTTATTGCCGAGGATGAACTTGTAGATCAGCCCGGTCACAAAAGAGGCGATCGTGATGACGAACACCACGGCGCTGCCCATTCCGGCGGCAGTCTTCACATTTTTGGATACTCCGAGAAACGGACAGATACCGAGGAACTGACTGAGCACAACGTTATTTACAAAAGCAGATCCGACTGCAATGAGAAGTAAATTCTGCAAATCTCCCATATCTCTGTCCCTCCTATTCTTTCTCTTTTCCGCCGTCTGCGGTCTCTGGTCTGATCAGATGTCCCCCGCAGGCTGTACGGTTCTGGCAGGAAGCGCATCCGGCGCCGCATCCCACTGCTTCGGGCATCGGTTTGCCTCTCTTCGCCGCTGCTCTCTTGATCTTGTTCATCAGTGCCACCAGGGCGGCAAGCACAAAGAAAGCACCCGGCGCCAGGACAAAAATAGTAAACGGAACGTAGGAGTCCGGCATAACCTGGACGCCGAAGATCTGTCCCGCTCCGATCAGTTCTCTGACAATACCGATACAGGTCAGACCGAAGGTGAATCCCAGTCCCATGCCCACACCGTCAAAGATGGACGGCAGCACCGGATTTTTCGATGCGTAGCTCTCCGCTCTTCCCAGGATAATACAGTTTACCACGATCAGCGGTATGTAAAGCCCCAGGGAGTCGTACAGCCCCGGCAGGAATCCCTCCAGGAGAAAATCCACAATAGTCACGAAGGATGCCACAACAACAATGAAAGCCGGCATTCGCACGGAATCCGGAATAATCTTCCGAAGCATGGAGATCAGCATGTTTGACATAATCAGAACCGCCGTTGTGGAGAGTCCCATGCCGATCCCGTTGGTCGCCGAAGTCGTGACCGCAAGGGTGGGGCACATGCCGAGCATGAGAACGAAGGTCGGGTTCTCTTTGATCAGTCCGTTATAAATTCTCTCTGTACACTTATTCACTGACACCGCCTCCTAACTCGTTCTGAAAATACACCAGTGCGGAATTGACTGCATTTGTCACGGAGTTTGTGGTGATCGTCGCACCGCTGATGGCGTCGATCATGTTGTCCCCGTCCCCACCGGATTTCGTATAGGCAAAGGATTCTACCTTTTTGTCTTTAAACTGATCCTTGAATTCGCTTTCATCCGCTTTCATTCCAAGACCTGCCGTCTCGCTTATGGAGAGCATCTCAACACCCTTAACCGTGCCGTCGGAGGCGATTCCAACAGACAGGGACAGGCTTCCGTCGTATGCTTCGCTCGACGTGACATTGATCACATACCCCACTGTCTCTCCGCCTGCGTCCAGACCCTCCGCAACCTCGGTGATCTCGTCGGCGGAGTAGCCGTTTTCTTCCAGAAGTGTCTGCGCCGCGGCAGCGTCAAAATTATCATCCGTCTCAAATTCCGCCGCATCCGGCAGAACCGTGCGGTAGGCTTCCTGCTTCGTATTCTCCTGGGCCGCTGCGATGGGTTCCTTGGTGATGCCATAGACAACTCCGAGGAGAAGCCCCGATACAACGGTGATGGAAGTAAGGATCAGCGTATTTTTAATAATATTATTCATTACTTCTCGCCTCCTTTTCCGAAAGGTTTTGGAAGTGTAATCTTCTCAATCAGCGGAACAAGAAGGTTGCTGATGATGATCGCATAGGAAACCCCTTCCGCCGATCCTCCGAAAAGCCGGAACAGGCCGGTGAGAAGCCCCATGCAGATACCGTAGAGTATCCGGCCTTTTGTGGTGATCGGCGAGGTGACATAATCTGTCGCCATAAACCATGCGCCAAGCATCAGGCCGCCTCCGCAGAGATGGGCGGTAATATACTGGGGATCCAGGCCATGTCCGCCGAAGATCACAATAAACACAGCAAAAGAAATCAGGTAGGACGCCGGGATCGTCAGGTCAATCACTCCCATCAGGAGCAGGAACATGGCCCCGATCATGATAGCGATCACAGAAGTCTCACCGATCGTTCCACGGATATTCCCGAGGAGCATATCCATGGTGTTGACCGCCTCTCCTGCCTTCAGCTGCGCCAGGGGCGTAGCCCCCGTCACACCGTCATACACAAAGTAGGTCATCTGTCCGGTGAAACAGATCAGCAGAAAGCACCTTGCAGCGAGAGCCGGGTTCATAAAGTTCTGTCCAAGTCCTCCGAAGAGCTGCTTTACTACAATAATCGCGAAGACAGCGCCCACCACGCCCATCCACCAGGGAAGCGTAGGAGGCAGATTCAGCGCCAGGAGAAGTCCTGTTACCACAGCACTGAAATCATTGATCGTTACCGGTTTATGCATTAATTTCTCGTATATGTATTCTGACAGCACCGCCGCTGCCGTTGTGACTGCAACCAGAATCCAGGCATTTTCATGGCGGAAGTTCCAGATTCCGAAAATCGTTGCAGGCAGAAGTCCGATGACTACCATAAGCATGATATTGCTGCTTTTTATTCTGTCGCGGATATGCGGCGAAGCTGACACTTTAAAATTCTCGTTCACGTTTCACGTCACCTCTCTCACTTTTTCCTCTTGTTGGCCAGAGCTGTCTTCCTCATGGAACCGATTGCCTGTTTGAGCTGCCGCTTTGCGGGACAGACATAACTGCAGGAGCCGCACTCCACACATTCCAGCCCGTTCATGGCGACAAACGATTCCTCGTCATGGCGCCTTGCATAGTCGGCAAGCCGGGACGGGATGATCCTGCTGGGACATACCTCCACGCATCTGCCGCAGTTGATGCATGCCGTCTCCGGATTCTTCGATACAATATCCTCCTTAAACGCCAGGATTGCCGAGGAAGTCTTGGTCACCGGGGCATCCAGGCTCACCATGGCGAATCCCATCATCGGGCCGCCGGAGATCAGTTTCTCCGGATCCGCCTTAAAACCGCCTGCGGCCTCAATCAGCTCTCTGTGATTGGTCCCCAGCGGCACCAGGAAATTGCCCGGAGACTCCACATCATCGCCGCTTACGGTGACGACACGCTCCAGGAGGGGTTTGCCCTCCACAACCGCGGTATGTATGGCGATCAGCGTCTCTACATTGTCCACGATGCATCCTGCATCCGCCGGAAGCATGGACGAATTGATGGCACGCTTCGTCACTGCGTAGATAAGCTGCCGCTCGGCTCCCTGGGGATACTTCGTCGCCAGTGCCTTCACGTCCATGCGGGGCTCTTCCATCACCGCCTGCTCCAGCTTTTCAATGCAGTCCTTTTTATTATCCTCCACTGCAAAAATTCCTTTCGCATTTGGGAAAAGAGAGAGAACCACCCGCATCCCGCTCACCAGTTCCTCCGTGTTCTCAAGCATCCTCCTGTAATCCGCGGTGATATACGGTTCGCACTCCGCACAGTTGGCGATAATATATTCAATCTTGTCCGGCTCTTTCGGAGAGAGCTTCACTTTTGTCGGGAATCCTGCTCCGCCCATCCCCACAACGCCTGCTTCACCGATCTTTGCAAGGATCTCGTCGGAGCTCATCTGTTCCACCGGGCGCACCGGATCATATAACATCTCCTCATATGCTCCGTCATTTTCGATAACGATGCACTCTGCCCTGTTTCCCGTCGGAGTAAAACGCTGTTCCAGTCCTTTTACTTTTCCGGAGACAGCAGAATAGACCGGCGCAGATACATAACCTCCCGCTTCCGCGATCTTCTGCCCTTTCAGCACGTGATCCCCTTTCTTCACAACCGGGTTGGCGGGAGCACCGATGTGCTGGGACAGGGGATAGACAAGATCACCTTTGGGGACAATCGGTCTGATCGCCTGGTCTTTTGAAAAGCGTTTTCCATCATCCGGATGGATCCCGCCCTTGAATGTCAGCAGTCCCATGATATTTCTTCCTTCCTTTCCTGTTACAGATAAGGGCTTTTTCCTCTTCCCTGTCTGTTTTCTCTTTTCTCGCAATACTATTATTGTACTAGAAAGCAGCTGTAAAATCCAGTAATTCAGCAGGAAAAATTGCACATTTCCGCGAACAGCTTGTCGCAATTTTAACGAATCATTGTACATTTTTTACAAAAAAGTCTGAATTGAAGATAAAAATAAAAAAGCAGCTGCTCGCTGCTTTTTCATTTTTATCTTTATCTGACCTTACTCTCTTTTCACCGCTGCAGTACTTCAGCTTACTCCTCGGAATGATCTGCGTAATCCGCATCATCCTCCTCAAGTGCTTTCATACTCAGGCTGATCTTCTTCTCCTCCTCGTTCAGGTCTACGATCTTTGCCGTAATCTCCTGTCCGATAGAAAGAACATCTGACGGTTTGTCAACATGTGTTCTGGAAATCTGAGAAACATGCAGAAGAGCATCCACTCCCGGAGCCAGCTCAACAAATGCTCCGAAATCTGTCATACGGGCTACCTTTCCTGTAATAATTGTGCCGACTGCAAAATTCTCAGCAGCGTGAACCCACGGATTTGTCTCCGGGAACTTCAGGCTGAGTGCGATCTTTGTATCGTGAATATCCTTCACAAGCACTTTCAGCTGATCCCCTACGTGGAATACCTTCTTCGGATTGTCAACTCTTCCCCAGGACATCTCTGAGATGTGGAGCAGACCGTCAACACCGCCCAGATCTACAAATGCTCCGAAATCTGTTACATTCTTAACAGTTCCTTCCACTGTATCGCCGACTTTAAGCTTTGCAAAAAGTTCTTTCTGCTTCTCAGCGCGTTCTGCAACAAGAAGCTGTCTTCTGTCGCCGATCACGCGGTTTCTTCTCGGATTGAACTCGCTGATCACGAATTCGATCTCCTGTCCTTCATACTTTCCGAGATCCTTCTCATAGGAATCTGAAACAAGGCTTGCAGGAATAAACACTCTGACACCTTCAACAGTAGCGCAGATACCTCCGCCCAGAATCTGTGTAACAGTAGCTTTGAGAACTTCTTTGTTCTCGTATGCTTCACGGAGTCTTTCGTTTCCTTTTTCTGCGGCAAGTCTCTTATATGTAAGAAGAACCTGTCCCTCTCCGTCATTCACTTTCAGAACCTTGACCGTCATCGTATCTCCTACTGAAACAACTGTCGTCAGATCCAGAGACTGGTCATTGGAATACTCATTTCTTGTAATAATTCCGTCAGCCTTATAACCGATATTAAGGATGATCTCATCCGGCTTAACATCGATGACAGTTCCTTCGACCACTTCTCCGTTATGAATTGTTTTAAATGATTCGTCTAACATCTGTTCAAAAGATAATTCTGACATTATTTTGAACCTCCTCAATTATATTGTTGGGCGTGGATGCCCCTGCTGTAATACCTACTGTTTCCACTGACCCTAATTGATTCAAATCCAAATCGTCAAGTGTCTGTATATAGTACGTATTGTTACATGCTCCGCGGCATATTTCAAATAACTTCTGGGTATTGGAACTATGTTTGTCACCAATCACTATCATAGCATCCACCGTCTCCGCAATACTCAGAGCCTCCGTCTGGCGCTCCTTTGTAGCATTGCAGATTGTATTTAAAACACTTACATCATAACTCTTTTCCGAGATAATTTCAACTAAATATTTAAATTTATTGTAATTAAATGTCGTCTGGGAGACTATACAGACTTCTTCCTGTTCCCCGGGCCGGAAATTTTCCGCCTCTTCCGCGCTCTGAATCACTGTTACCTTTTCCCCCGCCCAGCCGCGGATCCCCTGTACTTCCGGGTGTTCCGGGTTGCCGATAATCACAATATGCTTCCCTTTTCTGCTGTTCTCTTTTACGATATTGTGTATCTTTTTGACGAAAGGACAGGTGGCGTCTACAATGCGGACTCCCTTTTTCTCCAGCTTTTCATAGATTTCCTCTGCCACGCCGTGGGAACGGATGATGACGGTTCCCTCCGACACCCGGTCCAGATCTTCCTCCGACCGGAGAACAGCCACGCCTCTGTTTTCCATATCCCGGATCACCTCCTGGTTATGGATAATGGGACCGTACGTGTAGATTTTCTCTCCTGCCGCTTTTTCCACCTCACTGTAAACGGTATCGACTGCTCTTTTTACTCCGAAACAGAATCCGGCTGTCTTTGCGCGCACTACTTTCATTTTGCTTCCCCCTGCCTGCAGTAGCTGCAGATCGTGTCCACCACTTCCTGAATGCTCATATTGGAACTGTCCACCAGAACCGCATCTTCCGCCTGTTTTAGTGGTGCTGTTTCTCTTGTCATATCCCGCTCATCACGCTCCCGGATATCACGGGCGATCTCTTCGAGGCTGCATTTCTCCCCTTTTTCGACAAGTTCATCATATCTTCTCTTTGCCCGTGTCTCCACGCTGGCCGTAAGATAAATTTTCACATCTGCATTGGGAAGGATATTGGTCCCGATGTCCCTTCCGTCCATAATGACATCCTTCTCCGCCGCCAGGGAGCGCTGGAGTTCCAGAAGTTTTTCCCGTACCGCCGGGACTGCAGATGTCCTGGACGCCATATTTCCCACTTCCTCTGTGCGGAGCATGGACGTCACATTCTCGCCGTTCAGATAAACCTGCTGAACGCCGTTCTCATATCCGATGGACACATCCGCATCGGTGCATGCCTCTGCGACAGCCTCACGGTCATCGGGATCGACCCCTTTTTTCAGGAAATGAATCGCCATCCCCCGGTACATGGCGCCGGTATCTACATAGATATAGCCCTTCTCCTTTGCCACAAGTTTCGCAATGGTACTTTTCCCGGCTCCTGCCGGTCCGTCAATCGCAACATTATATCCCATTCATTTTTCCTCCCTTTTGTTCTGTAGTCTCTTCCGCGCCTGCGCGGTTGCCAGAGGGGTCTGCCTGTAGGACGTTCCCCTCCTACTGCGCGCTGATCCCTGCCAGGTATCCTGTGGACCATGCGATCTGCAGGTTGTATCCTCCGGTCAGTGCATCCAGATCCAGCACCTCTCCGGCAAAATAGAGCCCCTCCACCAGTTTCGACTCCATGGTTCCCGGATCGATCTCCTTTACGGAAACGCCGCCCTTTGTAATGATAGCCTCACTGTATCCACGAAGCCCCGTCAGCGTCATGGTGAAATCTTTGATCAGCCGGACAAAGTTCTGACGCTCCTCCTTCGTGATTTCGTTGACTTTCTTCTCCGGCAGGATGCCCGAAAGCTCCACCATAACCGGGCGCAGCTTTGCCGGGAAAAGACCGTCTACAGCATTCTTGAACTGCCGGTTGTGATTCGCCTCAAACTCCCGGAGCAGTCTCCTGTCCAGCTGTTCTCCCGTAAGTGCCGGCTTCAGGTCAATATGAAGCGTCAGTTCCCTGTCCCTGAGCCGTTTTCCTACAATGCTGCTGGCACTTAATATCACCGGTCCGCTTACCCCGTAGTGGGTGAAAAGCATCTCGCCGAACTCTTCGTACAGCTTCTTCTTTCCATCCGTAATCCGGATCCCCGCATTTCTGAGCGAAAGCCCCATCAGTTCTCCTGCAAACGGTTCCCGCACTTCCATCGGGACCAGAGCCGGGTAAAGTTCCGTCACTGTGTGTCCGCTCTCGCCTGCGAACCGGTACCCGTCCCCGGTAGAACCGGTGGATGGATAGGAAATCCCGCCTGTCGCCACTATCACGGAACTGCCGGGGATCCGTTCTCCTGCAGAGAGCTCCACACCTGCCGCTCTGCCGTCCTTCACTGTAATTTTCTTCACTTCCGACAGCAGGGAAACCTCCACCCCCAGACGGGACATCTCACGCTCCAGGGCGCGGATTACATCGGAGGAATGGTCTGACCGGGGAAACACCCTGCCGCCTCTCTCTACCTTGGTCTTTACATGAAGATCTTCAAAGAACCGGATCGTCTGCTCATTGGTAAAACTGTAAAAACTGCTGTAGAGAAACTTCGGATTGCTGACCACCGCCCGGAACAGATCTTCCGTGTCCGCCGCGTTTGTCAGGTTGCATCTGCCTTTTCCGGTGATGAAAAGCTTTCTTCCCAGCCTGTCATTTTTCTCAAGGAGCCGGACTGTTTTTCCGTTTCGGGCTGCCATAACCGCAGCCATCATCCCCGCAGCTCCGCCTCCGACAACAAGCACCCTGCCTTTTCCGTCACTCATCCTGATCCACCGCCTTCTCTTCCCTTTCTGTCTCTGCTTCCTGTTCCGTTTCCTCACCGTTTTCCCTGCGCACTGCAAATGTGCCGCTCACGGGATTCAATTCATCCCCGCTGTAGACCTGGTACTCATCCCATATCTTCTCCAGTTCTTCCAGAGTGGACACCACTTCTTTCTGCTTTCTCATGCAGAGTGCTACAATCAGCGCATTGATCACACTCAGAGGCGCAACCAGGGAGTCCACAATAGACGCCATATCGCTGCGGGCAATCAGATTGCAGGAAGAATACAGGTTCATGGGAGAGTGTATGCTGTCCGTCAGAGTGATCACCTTCGCCTTGCGGTTGCTGGCAAATTCCAGCGCTTTCAGGGTGCGCATGGAATACCGCGGAAAGCTGATACCGATAATCACGTCCGACTCATTGATGCGGATCAGCTGCTCAAAGATCTCGCTTGCACTGTTCGTATGCACCACGGTCACATTCTCGCAGATCAGATTCAGGTAGAAACCAAGAAACTCTGCAAGCGGGGCGCAGCTGCGGATTCCGATCACATAGACCTTGCGGGCGTCAAGCAGTGTGTCTATCGCCAGACGGAATGCCTTATGGTCAATGGCAGACAGGGTCAGCTTGATCTTCTCAATGTCCGACTGGAGCACCGTCTCAAGGATCTCGCTCTGGCTGATCCTGCCATAGGTGACTTCCATCCTCTGAATCGAGTTCAGCCTGTTGCGCACCAGTTCCTCCAGGGCTTTCTGGAAGCCGGGATACCCCTTGTATCCCAGCTGCGTGGCAAACCGGACCACCGTGGAC
Source organism: Lachnoclostridium sp. An169 (assembly GCF_002160525.1). Taxonomy (GTDB): domain Bacteria; phylum Bacillota; class Clostridia; order Lachnospirales; family Lachnospiraceae; genus Mediterraneibacter; species Mediterraneibacter cottocaccae. The sequence continues at coordinate 139,422 of NZ_NFKT01000006.1, read as the reverse complement.
TCGCTGACGCCGACAATCTCCCCCAGCCGGGCAGCCGTGAGGAAGACCGCCTTGTCATAATTCTCCCTGACATAATCGGCCAGACGCTTCTGCCCTTTGCTCATCTTCGGATATCTGGATTCCATCCGCGTTATCAGTTCATTAATATTTTTTTCTGCTGCTTCCATAATAAAACCGTTACCTGCTTCTGTATTTTTCTGTTCGTGGCGGCATGTTTCAGACCTTGCAGATTCAGACAGGCCTGGTGTACTCTTCCAGCCACCGCCGCTCTTCCAGGCAGAGATGAGGTCCTATGACATTCCTCACCCTCCTGTGATATGCATTAAGCACTTCTCGCTCTTCTTCCGTCATCTGTTCCGGGCAGAGGGCGTCCAGATCCAGCGGGACAAGCGTAAGCGTCTCAAACTTCATGAACTGTCCGTACTCATTTTTCTCATCATCCCGGACAAGGAGAAGATTCTCCAGGCGGATTCCATGGGAGCCTGCGATATAGATTCCGGGCTCATCTGAGATCACCATATTCTTCTCGAACACCTGCGCCGGAGCTTTTCCTTCCTTCCATCGGAAATTGATGGGCGCCTCATGTATGTTGAGAAGGTATCCCACGCCGTGACCGGTACCGTGATTGAAATTCAGCCGCTTTTTCCACAGGACCTGCCGGGCGGCGCAGTCCAGAGTAGCGCCGCTGCACCCGTGGAGGAACACCGTGTCCGCCAGACGGAGCATGGCTCTTGCTACAAGGGTGAAATGTTCCTTCTGTTCCTGCGGAATATCTCCAAGCGCCACTGTTCTTGTAATATCCGTAGATCCCTCCCTGTAGTGTCCTCCGGTGTCCGTCAGAAACAGAGAGCCCTTCCTGAGCACTGCATCCGTTTCCTCCGTCGCACTGTAGTGTACAACGGCTCCATGGGGACCGAATGCGCAGATCGGCTCAAAGCTCTCACCCAGGAACCCGTCCTGTTCCGCCCGGAATTTGCGGAGCTGTTCCGCCGCCGAAATCTCCGTGATGGGGATCTTTCCGATATTTTTCTTCAGCCAGTACATAAATCTTGTATGCGCAATCCCGTCCTTGATATGGGCCTGACGGATATTTTCCGCCTCTGTGTCATTTTTTATACACTTCATCAGAACACAGGGATTCTGCGCCTCCAGGATTCTGCATCCTGCAGGAACTGCGTGGTACATGGCATAACTGGTCCGCTCCGGGTCAAGAAGGACGCTGCCGCTTGCGATTTTCCGGACCGCATCGTAAATCTCACCGTAGGGACGGACCGCAGCATTGACTTTCTCAAGCGCTTCCTTCACAACGCCGTCAAATTTCCGGGGATCAGCAAAAAGCACTGCCTGATCCTGCGTGATTATAGCATAAGAGAGCACAAGAGGACAATACCTGATATCATTTCCGCGGATATTAAAGAGCCACGCAATATCGTCCAGGCTGGAAATCACATGGGCATCAGCCCCCTCCTCTTTCATTTTTTCACGCAGACGTCCCAGTTTTGATGCCGCGCTTTCCCCTGTCTGTGCAATATCAAGAAGATATGCCGGCTCTGACGAAAGAGGGGGACGGTCTTTCCAGATCCGGTCCGTCAGATCATATTCCCAGACTATTCTGCCCGACTTCTGTTCCACTGCCGCCTCATATTCTTTGCCCTCGGCATTTCCCACTGTCCTGCCGTCAAATCCGAGACAGCCGCCGCATGGAAGTTCGCAGGCAAGGAACTCCGGTATTGTTTCCACTCCGGGTTCTCCCATTCTGTACAGTTCAATACCTGTTCCCCTGAGCTGCTCCTCCGCCTGGAGAAAATATCTCCCGTCCGTCCAGAGTCCGGCTTTCTCCCTGGTGAACACCGCCGTTCCCGCCGAACCTGTGAATCCGGTCAGGAATTCTCTTGCCTTAAAATAATCCCCCACATATTCGCTCTGATGAAAATCAGACGTTGGCACAATGTAGATATCGATTCCTTCCCGCTCCATCTCCCTGCGGAGCAGAGCCGTCTTATCAGAAACTGTCACCTGAACTCCTCCTCTTCTCACCGAAAATCAAAAGAAGAGACAGAACTTCTCTTCTTTGATCCGTTCTGTCTCAGTTATATCTGAAAGCGCGCCGCTCTCTGTATCTGTCCGCGAAAATACGCTTTCACTCCCGCTTTATACCGGATATGCTCCGTCTTTTGTGTCAGCTACCGTAGCGTCCACCTTCGTCTGCTGCGCCTCTCTGTATTTGAAGAAATCGACAGCAACCTGCGGGAACAGTGCATAAGTCAGCACATCCTCATCCTGCTGGATCCACTGCTCGCACTCTTTTCTTAATGTGTCAAGCTCGTTCGGAATCAGGTCAGCCGGACGGCATGTGATAATCTCCGCATCGTCGCCGAGAATCTTCTTCTGAAGTTCCGGATTTACCGGTTTCACAGTCGCGCCGTATTTTCCTGCCAGGATATCCTTTGTCTCTTTTGTGGCAACTTTGTAGCGCTCACCCATAAGGACATTGAGCACTGCCTGTGTTCCGACAATCTGGGATGACGGTGTAACAAGCGGCGGCTCGCCCAGGTCTTTACGGACGCGCGGCACTTCTTCAAGCACATCGTAGAATCTGTCTTCTGCACCCTGCTCCTTGAGCTGTGAGGTCAGGTTGGAGAGCATTCCGCCCGGCACCTGATACAGAAGAGTCTTGATATTCACGCCAAGATTGGTCGGATTGAGAAGACCGCTCTTTAACGCTTCATCCTTGATCGGACGGAAGTAATCCGCGATCTCTGCAAGAAGCTTCTGATCCAGTCCGGTATCATAAGGCGTTCCCTTGAATGTCTCAACCATTACCTCGGTAGCCGGCTGGGATGTTCCCAGGGCAAACGGTGAAATTGCAGTGTCGATAATATCAGCTCCCGCCTCCACTGACTTCAGATAGGTCATGGAAGCAACACCTGACGTATAATGCGTATGCATCTCAATCGGGATGCTTACCGCCTCTTTGAGTGCTGTCACAAGCTCTGTCGCCTGATACGGGCAGAGAAGTCCTGCCATATCCTTTACACAGATGGAGTTGGCACCCATATCCTCGATTCTCTTCGCCAGGTCCACCCAGTAATCCAGCGTATAGGCATCACCCAGTGTGTAGGACATTGCGACCTGTGCGTGAGCCTTCTCTTTATTAGCTGCCGTAACTGCTGTCTGAAGATTTCTGATATCGTTCAGGCAGTCGAAGATACGGATGATATCGATTCCGTTTGCCACAGATTTCTGTACGAAATACTCAACCACATCGTCTGCATACGGACGGTATCCCAGAATGTTCTGTCCGCGGAACAGCATCTGAAGTTTTGTGTTCTTGAATCCGTCACGGAATTTCCGCAGTCTGTCCCACGGATCTTCCTTCAGGAAACGCAGGGACGCATCAAATGTAGCACCGCCCCAGCACTCTACAGCATGATACCCCACCTTGTCCATCTTGTCGATGATCGGCAGCATCTGCTCTGTTGTCATTCTGGTGGCGATCAGGGACTGATGAGCGTCACGCAGAATGGTCTCTACTATTTTAACCGGTTTTTTTTCAATTTCTGCCATTTATTTATCCTCCAATTATTACTTAACGCCAAAGATTGCCATAAAGGTTCCGGCCACGACTGCCGTACCGATAACTCCGGCCACGTTCGGTCCCATCGCATGCATCAGAAGGAAGTTCGTCGGGTCAGCCTCCGATCCCACCTTCTGGGAAACACGGGCTGCCATAGGAACGGCTGACACACCGGCAGAACCGATCAGCGGGTTGACCTTGCCCTTTGTTACCAGGCACATCAGTTTACCAAACAGGACACCTGCAGCCGTACCGAATGCGAACGCAACCAGACCGAGGATAACGATCTTGATCGTATCCATGTTCAGGAATGCCTCAGCACTCGTTGTAGCACCTACGGAAGTACCGAGAAGGATAACAACGATATACATCAGGACATTTGCGGCTGTATCTGTCAGCTGTCTTACAACGCCGGACTCCTTGAACAGGTTACCGAGCATAAGCATACCAACCAGCGGAGCTGTCGTCGGAAGGATCACGCACACAACGATGGTGATGATAACCGGGAAGAGGATTCTCTCCAGTTTGGAAACCGGACGGAGCTGCTCCATCTTGATCTTACGCTCTTTCTCTGTTGTAAGGAGCTTCATAATCGGCGGCTGGATAATCGGCACAAGTGACATATACGAGTAAGCCGCCACCGCAATCGGTCCGAGAATCGCAGTCTGCTCCAGCTTTCCTGCAAGGAAGATAGAAGTCGGGCCGTCAGCTCCACCGATGATGGAGATTGCCGCAGCCGCCCTGTCGGAGAATCCCATCGCCATGGCGCCAAGGTATGCGGCAAAGATACCGAACTGAGCCGCAGCGCCGAGAAGGAAACTCTTCGGGTTCGCAATCAGCGGTCCGAAATCGGTCATCGCTCCGACTCCGAGGAAAATCAGAGACGGAAGGATGGACCATTCGTCAAGTACATAGAAATAGTAAAGAAGTCCGCCTGTGCCGTTTGACGCCTCTTCGGGGCTGATCATGATATCAGGATAGATATTGACGAGCAGCATACCGAAGGCGATCGGAACAAGCAGCAGGGGTTCAAACCCATGCTTAATCGCTAAATAGAGAAAGAGGCAGGCAACACCGATCATGATCAGGTTTCCGACCGTCAGGTTCATGAATGCGGTCTGCTCCACAAGATTCTCCAGCGTATTTGAAATATATTCCATTTTTCAAACCTCCTGGTCAGTAATAACTAGTTTAATGTCGCCAGAACTGCTCCTGCCTCAATCGCATCGCCTACAGCGACATCAATGCTTGCAATCGTTCCTGCCTCCGGTGCAACAACCGGGATCTCCATCTTCATCGCTTCGATGATAACCACGGCATCGCCCGCCTGTACGCTCTGTCCCACTGTCGTCGGGATCTGGTATACTTTTCCGGCTGCGCCTGCTTTCACCTGGATCTTTCCTGCGCCTGCCGCTTTCGGAGCCGCAGCCGGTGCCGGTGCTGCCTTCGGAGCCGGAGCCGGTGCCGCTTTCGGAGCTGCAGCCGGTGCCGGTGCTGCGCCTGCACCCTTTTCCTCTACAGTTACGTCATATACATTTCCATTTACTGTGATCGTATAGTTTTTCATTTTCCAATCCTCCTGGTTAATTCCATTTATTTGATTTTCTTCGCTTAATTGATCTCACAACAAATCCGTCAACAGATGTTCCCTCTGCCGCTGCGACCGCTGCTGCGATCACTGCCACAAGCTCAGAATCATCTTCCGCTGCCGCTTCTGCCGGAACCGCTGCCGGTACCGGAGCCGCCGCAGGCGTCTCAGCCTTCACCGGCTCTGCTGCAGCCGGAGCTTTCCGGAACTTCTTCTCAAGGACCGGAATAAATTTCAGAAGCCAGATGACAAAGGACAGGAAGATCAGTACAACGAATACGGTACCCATACCGAGAATCGTATTCAGACCGGCTTTCTGAAGGATCTCTCCCGTAGAATAATCCGCGCCTACTGTAATGCTCTCCATGTTCAGCTCATTGTCAAATGCGAAATCAATGGTCGCAGTTCTGTCTGCATACTCAGCCTCCACGGAAAGGGTCACGCCGTCATTTGTCACCTCAGCCGTATAGTTTCCGTCAACACCGATGAATTCGCCGCACTCATCTTCCGCTGCCTGCCAGGCGTCGATCATCTTCAGGAAATTTTCTCCTGAAACCGGGACGCCAGCATTGAGCATCGTCAGATCGAGTTCCAACTCTGACATGTCTTCAAAGGAATCCAGCTGCTCGTCTGTCATCGCACTGAAATTCTGGATGATAAACTCAGCGTACTGTTCCAGCTGTGTCTGGTCATACTCCACTGTATTGGAACTGCTGCATCCTGTAAAAGCAAATATAAGGATGAGGACAATTCCCAATAAACTGATTCTTTTCTTCACTTCGCCTCACCTCACTAAACCGTACCGTGCTTTTTATCCGGGCGGTCCTCTCTCTTCGTGAACAGCATCTCAAATGCACCGATCACATATTTTCTTGTATCTGCCGGCTCGATGATCGCGTCAACATAGCCTCTTCTCGCCGCTGATACCGGACTGGACTGCAGTTCTCTGTACTCGTCTGCCTTTGCCTTCATCGTTGCGGCATCTGCATCCGCATACATAATCTTCGCCGCAAGATCCGCGTCCATCATTCCAATTTCCGCAGACGGCCATGCGTAAACCATATCTGCGCCGATGGATTTGCTGTTCATGGCGATATAAGCGCTTCCGAAAGCTTTTCCTACAATGACATTTACCTTCGGCACTGTAGCGTTGGCAAAAGTATAGGTCAGTCTCGCAACCGCTCTTGCCATGTTCTTCTCGGATTCCACTGTAGCGGCATATCCGGCCACGTTCGTCAGAGTGAGAACCGGAATGGAAAATGCATCGCAGAAATTCACAAAATCAATAGCCTTCTTACATCCGTCAACGGACAGGGCACAGTCATATGCAGCCTCTTCCGCGCCGTCAGCGCCATATACTTTTGTGCGGTTTGCAACTGCTCCCACTGTCATCCCGTTAAGTCTCATAAATCCGGTTACCATGTCTTTTGCATAGTCTTTCTTGATTTCGAAGAACGCCTGGTCATCTGCGATTCTGGAAAGAGCAATGGAAGTATCCTCCACAGCGCCTGCAATGTCATCGCAGAGACGGTTCAGATCATCATTACATTCTTCATAGGAAGAATCATCTTCGTTGTTAGCCGGGATCATGCAGACAAGGCTGCGGATCTGTCCGAGGATCTCCTCCTCTGTGCCGATTCCGTCTACCAGTCCGGCGGTTGCGCTCTGATACTGTGCGCTTGAAGTATCGCATCTGGAAACCTCGTTTCCTTCCAGAGCATTCGGAGAGTTCACAAAGAGCTTTCCTTCTTTTTCTTCCATAAATGTGAAATCAGCAAGTCCCGGAACGATCGCGAGTCCGCCGCCGCACATGCCGAAGATTGCCGCGATCTGCGGAACAACTCCCGACGCCATGGTCTGCCTGTAATAAAGACTTCCGAACGCCTCAAGCGCATCAGTCGCCTCCTGCAGTCTCATTCCGGCGCAGTCGATCAGCCCGATTACCGGAGCCCCCATCTTCATTGCCATGTCATACATATTCGCAATCTTCTTTGCGTGCATCTCGCCGATGGCACCGCCGAGAACAGCGGCATCCTGACTGTATACATATACAAGATTGCCGTCGATTACTCCGTATCCGGTGATAACACCGTCGGATGGAGTCTCTTTTTCCTGCATGTTGAAATCAGTACTTCTGGCAGTAACAGCACCGCCGATTTCAACAAAGCTCCCCTCATCAAGCAATGTGGCAATTCTTCTGCTTGCTGAGTTTCCTGTTGCATTGTAGCTCATATTCTAGCCCTCCATTTTTTATATTTGTTTGTGCAAGAATAATAAAGAATTCTTACTGTAAACCAAAATTTCTGCCTATTCTAGTATATAACAGAGATTTCTGAATTTCAATTCAAAATTGCCTATAATTGACAAGTTTTTCACATAGCAGAACCCGGACAGTCATCCGTAAGGACTCCTGTCCGGGTTTTCTGTTCTTTCCCCATCCCGTCTTTTCCCGGACCGGCGGGGAATTTATTTGCGGTTCCGGTACTGCACGGGCGTAATATTGTACATCTTTTTGAACACGCGGTTAAAGTGTTCCACATTCTGGTATCCGACAGACTCCGCGATATTCTCCACCGTGGCGCTGCTGCTCTTCAACATGGCGCGTGCTTTTTTCATTCTCACTTTCTTCAGAATGTCCCCGAAAGTCATACCGGATTTCTCCTTGATATACTTCGAGAGATAGGGCTTGGAGAGGAAGAATTTCTCCGCCAGGTCATCCAGTGTCACATCCTTGTAGTTTGCATAGATGTAATTCGTAATCTCAAGAAGTCTCTCATCCTTTACATTCTGTGATTCCGCCACTTCCTGAATCTTATTTACAGCCACAACAAGAGCCTCGATGGACGCCTTGATAATATCAGGGTCAATGCCTACGCCCCAGTAGCGCTTCTTGTTGCAGATCACGCCAACATACGCCACTGCTCTTGAAGAAGATCCTTTTGTAAGGGAATGCTCCTCGTAAAATGCCAGTTCGTAACTTACGTCAAAATAATGCTTGATCGCGTTGCTCACCGCATCGAGACGTCCGTTTCCTACTCCGGTGATCTTGCGCGTATTCCCATTATGGTGGATGGAAGCCTCCGCGATGATGCCGTCCTCCTGTCTGAAGTGGCACTCATCTACCGTAAACACCGGTTTTGCATTGATATAGTGGTCCTCGAAAATATGATAAACCAGATCCGGAGTAAGCTCTTTGTGCGCCTTGTCGGAAACGTCTTTTACGAGATAGCCGACTTCCTCTCTCATCTTCTCCGGCAGACTGATGCCGAAGCTCTGCTTGAGGATGTAGTTTACGCCGCCCTTTCCGGACTGGCTGTTGATGCGGATAACATCGGAGTCGTATCTGCGTCCCACGTCCTGCGGATCGATGGGAAGATAGGGAACGCTCCACTTCTCGCACCTGTGTTCCTCTCTCCAGGCCATACCCTTGGCGATGGCGTCCTGATGGGATCCGGAGAACGCCGTGAAGACAAGTTCTCCCGCATAGGGCTGTCTCGGGGAAACCTTCATCCTTGTCACCCGCTCGTAAACCTCGCAGATATCGCTCATATTGGAGAAGTCAAGTCCCGGGTCAACACCCTGTGAGAACATGTTCATGGCAAGTGTGATAATATCCACATTTCCGGTTCTCTCGCCGTTTCCGAACAGAGTTCCCTCGATCCGGTCCGCGCCTGCAAGGATGCCAAGCTCCGCATCGCTGATTCCCGATCCCCGGTCATTATGGGGATGAAGGGAGAGGATCACATTCTCCCGGTGAAGCAGATGTTTGTTGAAGTACTCTACCTGGCTTGCAAACACATGAGGCATTGCATTTTCCACAGTGGTCGGCAGATTGATGATCGCCTTGTTGTTCTTCGTCGGTTTCCATACATCGAGAACTGCGTTGCACACTTCAAGAGCATAGTCAACCTCTGTTCCCTGGAAGCTCTCCGGGCTGTACTCAAAAGTAAAGTTGCCGGAAGTCTCCTTTGCAAGCTGTTTCAGAAGTTTCGCGCCGTCCACGGCAATCTTCTTGATCTCTTCCTTATTTTTGCGGAACACCTGCTCTCTCTGAGCAACAGATGTGGAATTGTATACATGTATAATTGCATGCGGTGCGCCCTTTACCGCTTCAAATGTTCTCTTGATAATATGTTCTCTCGCCTGTGTCAGCACCTGAACCGTAACATCGTCCGGAATCATGTTCTGCTCGATCAGTGTTCTCATAAACTGGAACTCCGTCTCGGATGCAGCCGGGAATCCGACTTCGATTACCTTGAATCCGATATCAACAAGCATCTGGAAGAACTCAAGCTTCTCATCCAGACTCATGGGCTCGATCAGCGCCTGATTTCCGTCTCTCAAGTCAACGCTGCACCAGATCGGCGGCTTATCAATAGAATCTTTCTTCACCCAGTCGTAGCACGGCTCAGGCGGCATAAAATAACTCTTTTCATACTTCTGCCAGTTTTCCATAACAGTACCTCTCCTTATATTTAATCAATTTGATTGCTTTATTTTATTCTCACCTATACTACCATAGGTTTTAGTATTATACCAGTGGTAAAATTAATCATTTTAATTGATCTATTTTAATGTCACCTGTCAAAACAACTCTGTTTTTACACGTAAAACAGCTTTACGGGATACACATTTACAACAGAAAGCTCTCTTCTATATATTTCACACACACATCCAGCGTCCGCTCTTCCACCGATTCCGCCGCGACCGCCGGGTATTCCCTAAGCCGGATGCCGTCAATGCTGTATACCACTGTCCCCACTCGTGTTCCTTCTTTCACAGGAGCCTCCAGTTCTTCCGGAAGTTCATAATCAACACGCACATCCTCTCCGGATTTCAGCAGAAGCCGGAAGGGTTCGGACCGGGTTGTAACATGAAGCTCTGTCCCTTCCATATCGGGGAATCCGCCAGAGAAACCGCCCGGAACCGGAATCTGAAACTGTCCCGATTCTGCATCGATTTCCTTATATGAGTAATTTTCCAGTCCGTATTCCATCAGCTTTCTTGTATCCGCCCATTTATAACCTTTATTGTTCGGCCAGCCGCACGCCAGAAGCGCCACGATAAACGTCCGCTCATCCTGACTGAGCGCCCCCACATAGCAGTATCCTGCGTCGGCAGTAAATCCTGTTTTTCCCGACAGGGCGCCTTCCATCATATTCAGAAATGCATTGTGATTCGTACAGCTGTAGTTTCCATTTCCGTCACAGTCGCTGAAGGAATAAGAGGAAGTGCAGGTAATCTCAAGAAACATCTCTTTTTCTTCCGACTGCATGATACAGTAACGCATGATCTGTGCAAGATCTTCCGCCGTAGTATGATGGATGCCGTTTTCATCCTCCGCGTCCAGTCCATTGGGTGTTATAAAATATGTATACATGCATCCAATCTCTTTTGCTTTCTGATTCATCTTCTCCGCAAAGCCCTCCACACTGCCTCCGATATGCTCTGCAATCGCAACTGCACTGTCATTGTGGGATTCCAGCATCAGGGAGAAAAGAAGATCCTTCAGGAGGAACCTCTGTCCCTGGCTCATCCCCAGCTTTACCGCCGGCTGGGCTGCCGCGTTGGCGCTGGCTGTAACTTCATCCTCCGGATTTCCCAGTTCCAGGGCAAGAATACAGGTCATAATCTTGGTGGTACTGGCCATGGGCCGCTCCTCCTGTCCGCTTTTTGCAAATAAAATACGCCCTGTGTCCGCATCCATCAGAACTGCCGACTGGGCGTATAACTGGGAGGGCAGGATCTCTTCCGTCTCCTGTGTCTGCACCTCCCGAAAAAACGCCCCTGCCATCTGCGCGGACACCCGGCCCGGTGTCTCCGCAGATGCAGGGATCCACGTATTTCCTGTTGTCAGTATGCACAGAAACGCACAAAGCGCGCTCACTGCTCTCCATTTCTTTTTTATTTCAGAGTATTTCACTTCCGGCCGTCCCCTGTCATGCAGATTTCTTTAAAATCTATGTCCGAAGGGACCCGCTTAGAACAAGGTTTGCACTCCGGAGATTCCGCCAGGCCGGAAATCCTGCCAGACCGGAAATCTTGCGAGGCCGGAAATCCTGCGAGGCCGGTACCCCGGCCAGGGTCAGATATCCAGACGGAGCTGGGCTTCATCTTCCGCTTCTTCCTTGAAATGCTCTATCTGCTCCTGGTTCAGCCTCGGCAGCTCATCCAGGGAGTGGACGCTGAAACGGCGGAGAAATTCTTCCGTAGTCCCGAAAAGAAGCGGCCGTCCCGGCGCATCCAGCCTGCCGGTCTCCTCCACCAGCCCGTATTCCACAAGCTTGTTCACTGCATGGTCCGATTTGACGCCCCGTATCTTTTCAATTTCGATTTTTGTGACAGGCTGCTTATAGGCGATGATCGAGAGCGTCTCCAGGAGGACATCGGTAAGTACATACCGCTTCGGCTGCTTTGCCACGCGGATCAGGTATTCGTACATTTCCTTTTTCGTACACATCTGAAACGCATTGTCAAGCTCAATAATCCGGACTCCTCTGTTCTCCTCGTCATACCGGTCCATCATGTTATGTATGAGCTTTCTGGTCGTCTCCTCATCATGCTCAATGGCAGCGGCGATCTTCGAGAGTTCCACGGAGTCCCCCATCGTAAAGAGGATAGCCTCAATCGCCCCCTGCAGCTTCTCTATTTCCATTCGTCTTTCCTGTCCTTTCAATCATAATCTCTCCGCATATATGTTCCTGTTCCACATGGATCTCCCCCACCTTGATCAGCTCGAGAACCGCAAGAAACGTGACAACGATCTGCATCTTGCTCTTCTGCTCTTCCAGAAGCTGGCGGAAACTGAATCGCTGATGTGTCTTCATATATTCATGTATGTGGTCAAAACGGTCAGACAGTGTCACTTCTTCCTTCTCGATCTTCCCGAATCTGCTGCGCACCGGGTCAATCTTGTCCGTCTGCCTGCGCATCACATCTTTAAAAATGCGGTTCAGCTTCGCCAGGGTGAGATCTCCGAGAAGCAGATCCAGATCCACCGGTTCCACATACTCCTGGACTTCCTCCGGGATCTCAGGCTTTCTGTACAGGACGCAGTCCGCATCCGTCTGCCGTTCCTTGAGCTCATAGGCCATATATTTGTACATTTTATACTGAAGGAGCTGCTCCACAAGCTCCTGCCTCGGATCTTCTTCCTCCCCGTCTTCCGTCACTTCTTTGGGAAGAAGCATCCGGCACTTGATATCCAGAAGCGTCGCCGCCATGACGAGAAACTCGCTCATGATATTCATGTCTTCCCGCTGCATATTGCGGATATATTCCATATACTGATTGGTTATCTCCACGATCGGTATATCGTAAATATCGATTTTATTCTTGTCGATCAGGTGCAGCAGAAGATCCAGCGGACCTTCGAACACCTCCAGTTTCACCGGTATTCCCATAGTCTCTCCCCGAAAAGCAATATTCCAAAAGGCATCGAACTTATATTATACTACCCTTTCAGGGTGAGTGCAACAACCTCCGGCATATTAAAAAGGCGCAGTCTGATTGTATGCGTACCCAGTCCCCTGCTCACAACAACCGTCTGACCGTTCTCTTCTCTCATCTCGCCTGAGTATCTTGGAAACAGGAAGCCCTGCGGCGTAATCACACCACCAATCAGCGGAAGACGGACAATCCCGCCGTGAAGATGGCCGGAGAGGATAAGATCCGCGCCCCATTCTTTGTATGCATGCATGTAAGTCGGATTATGTGCGAGAAGGATCTGGTAATCGCTCCCTGTCTTTTCCCGGATGTCCCTGCTTCTCCATCCTCTCAGGCAATCCGTCACCGTATTCCTGTCCACCGGATATTTCCGGAATTTTTTATAGGAATCAAGAGGCAGCTCGAGACCGATGATCGTCAGTTTTCTCCCCCGCATAAAAAGCTGCCTGCACTGATTCTCCAGAAAGACAACGCCGTAGCGTTCCAGGCTTTCCCTGTATTTTCTATAGGAAGAGCGGTACTTTTCCGGGAATTCCTTCATCCGCTGTTCATGGTTCCCGTTGACATAGAAAACCGGACAGATCTCCGGCAGCTTTCTCACAAATTCAAGTGCGGGGCGGGGCGATGCCTTAGGCTTTCCGACCAGCATATCACCTCCAATGAGAATCAGATCCGGCTTTTCCCTCATCACTGCGCGAAACAGGACATCATTTTTCTCCCCGTATACATGATTGTGAAGGTCGCTTAAAAATACAATCCGGATATCCTGCCTCATGCCGGCAAGCCCGTCCGGATGGATCTCGTAGTGAGTGACACGGAAAAAATGCTGTTCCCGCAGAATTTCCAACACCAGTGCCAGAAGTACCGCAACGATTACCGCCGTCAGAATAATGATCTTCATGCTTCCTCTTTCCCGGCAGCTTCAGCTATGGCAATACCGGAACTCGTCCCCAGCCGGTCCGCCCCTGCCTGCACCATGCGCTGTGCATCTTCAATGGAACGGATTCCGCCGGAAGCCTTCACTCCCATATCCGCCCCCACTGTCTTCCGCATCAGCGCCACATCTTCCTCCGTTGCACCTCCGGTTGAAAATCCGGTGGACGTCTTTACAAAATCCGCTCCGGCCTCTTTGCATATCAGGCACGCCTTCTCCTTCTCTTCATCTGTCAGAAGACAGGTCTCAAGGATCACTTTCACCAGTGCTTTGCCGCCCGCCGCCTCCACAACAGAGGCAATGTCCTGCTTTACATAATCCCAGTCGCCGCTCTTGATCATGCCCACATGAATCACCATGTCAAGTTCCTCTGCCCCGTCATCGACAGCAGCTCTTGCCTCCGCAGCTTTTGCCGCTGTCGAAGCAGCCCCCAGAGGGAATCCGATCACTGTGCAGACCTTTACATCCGTATCCTTCAAAAGCTGTGCACAGAAATAAACGTAACTGGAATTTACACATACCGAGTGAAATCCATATTTTTCCGCCTCCTGACACAGTTTCCGTATCTGCTCTTTAGAAGCCTCAGGCTTCAGCAGTGTATGGTCGATCATCTTTGCGTAATCCATCTTGTTCCTCCTCTTATTCTCCGCTGTACTTTTTCTATTATAGTCTATCTTCCCCGCCTGCGACAAGAGGTTTTTCTTACAGACGCCATGCATCTCCCGCCTTCTTGAAATAATCCGTAAACCCCGCCTTATCCACATCCTCTGCGGCAATGATGTCCACGCTTCCAAGCTCGGTTTCTTCCAGTGTGTAGACAATTCTCCCCACTGCGTCACCCTTTTTCAGAGGTGCGGAAATATCTTCCTTCATTTCCACTTTCTTCTCGATCTGGTTCAGGTTGGCACCCGATGTGTCAAGATAAGAAAACGTTCCGCTGTACTCCAGGGGGACGCTCTCTCTTACTCCTCCCTTCACTTCTGCCTCTTCGAGCCGGGGCATTTCACTGTCCTCATAGAGCTGGCATTTTCCAAATCCATAGTTCAGCAGAGTGACGGCGTCCTGAAAACGGATTTTGGAATTTTCCGCAGCCATAATCACCGCAATCAGCTCCACGCCGTTCTTCTCAGCGGTGGCAGAAACACAGAATTTTGCTTCTCCCGTGGAACCGGTCTTAAGTCCGGTGGCATACTCGTACTGACGGACCAGTTTATTTGTATTGGTCAGACCGAATTCAGATGTTCCCTTTGCTGTCGTATGGGTAATATTCTCCATCCAGATCATACAGTAATCCCGGATCTGCGGATGTTTCGTAATCAGCTCCCGGGACATGAGGGCGATATCACGGGCACTGGTCACATGCCCATTTGCATCCAGTCCGTTGCAGTTGACAAAATTCGTATTTTCCATTCCCAGTTCTTTTGCCCGCTCATTCATCCTGCGTACAAACTCTTCTTCATTTCCGCATATGTACTCAGCCATGGCAACACAGGCATCGTTCGCACTGGCTACGGAAATACATTTCAGGAGCGTCTCCACGGTCTGCACTTCCCCCGGCTCCAGGAACACCTGGGATCCTCCCATGGAAGCCGCGTACTCCGAGGTCGTCACCTCATCCTGAAGACCGATATCCCCGTGCTCCAGCGCTTCAAAAATCAGAAGCATGGTCATGATTTTGGTTACACTGGCAGGCGGTCTGGGCGTATCGGCATCCTTTTCATAAAGAACCGTGCCTGTGGAAGCTTCCATAAGGATGGCGGACGGAGCACTGATTTCCACCGCAGGGGATGTCTCCTGCGTCTCCTCAGTTGCATCGCCTTCGGCAGATGCTGTCGCTCCTTTCTGCGGATAAATTCCCATACATCCGAACATAAGGACAAAGCTGAGAATCCATGCCAGAACTTTTTTCATTGCACTCTCTCCCAAATCTAATCGTCTGTTACTAATATAGTATCCGGCACTGCCCATTATGACATCGAACAGTAAATCGCAGAAAACAGGGAGAAAACAGCTTTGCTAAAGACGCCCAGAAAACAGGACATTCTGCTGTATTACGATAAAAGACGAAAATCCGCCGTTTGGCAGACACGAAAAGTATTCTTCTTATAAAGGAGTATCGGCGCTTTCTTTATGTCAATAAATACATCATCGACGTTCTCAAAAATTATTTATACTTTTCTATTGACTTTAATTTTATTTATGTTATATTTAATATTATTAAAAACAATAAGAAAGGAGAATTGATTTGGAAATAGACAAAATCCCTCAGTGGATACTGGCATTGGAGCCAGAGGACGCAGCCTTTCTAAAGAACTTCGTTTTGAAATCAGGTTCATTGAAAGAGATTGCACGTTTGTATGAAGTTTCCTATCCGACAGTCCGGCTCAGACTGGATAAACTCATTCAGAAAATTGAACTGAGCGACCAGAAGGAAGAAGAGCCATTTTCAGCATTCATCAAAGGATTGGCAGTTGACTCCCGGATTGATCTGGAAACCGCGAAAATCATTATTGAAAAATATAAGCAGGAGAAGGAGAAACCATCATGAATACGGTCATTACACTGATTGCTGCAATTATTATCATCATATTTCACGTCTGGTTGTGTCGAAGAAGCCCCAAATTCTGGTATTTAGGCGGCATAATTCCGCTTTTGTGGATCGCACTGCTCATCTTCTTATTTTCCAACGGGAAAATCAATTTCGGTGAAGACTGGAAAATGATTGTTTTCCCGACACTTATTTTCATTCTGTTTTGGATTGAAGGTCAGATGGCAGCCAGGAAAAAAGAAATTGAAAAAATGAAGGCAAAAGATATTAACTGAGAGGAGTTTTGAAAATGTCTGAATTACTTATTGGATTTATTGTTGCTGCGATACTTTTAATTGCTGAATACCTTTTGTGTACGAAATTAGAAAGCCCTCTTTGGGGCGGAATCATTCCCGCCCTAATTCTTGTTGGAACGATCTGTCTTTTTGCCAGTGGTCGGATTCCCCTGGAAACGAGATATTTGTTCCCATTCGTCATTTTAAACACTCTGTTTTTCGGAGATTGGGGAACAGGCCGAGACAAATATCGAAAAATAAAACAAGCGGAAATGGAACGCATGAAAGCAAAAGACATTGTAGCCCACCCAAAGTGCATATCCAGTACACATTCAATGCCTTTTGCAAAATTGCCGTGCTATTCAAGTTTCGCTTTGACCGTTGAGTTATATCCAATATCAGGCAAAAAATTCAAGCTGATTTTCAAACCGTCTCATTGCATGAAATAGCCTATATCATTATAATTAGGTCAGGAGGTGTTGAGAGATGGCGAATGAAGATAAAAAAGATTTTAATGCCATGCTACACGATAGCAAGGATATGCCTAAATTTCAAACCATTACCGACCAGAAAAGCATTGAGAAATATGGCGGAAACCGAATGTACTTTGCCCCACCAATCGACTATGACAAGGTGATGAAACTAATTCCTTATGGCAAAGTAATCACTGTCGGAAAAATCCGTGAATATTTTGCTGAACTGAATGGGGCGGATTTCACAGAGCCTATCACAGCCGGGATTTTTGTATCTATTGCAGCATGGGCGAGTTACCAGCGTTCCGAAGATGAAACCCCATATTGGCGAACTTTAAAGGCAAACGGGGAATTGAACGCAAAATATCCCGGCGGTGTAGAAGCACAGAAGGAAAAGCTAGAAGCAGAAGGGCACACAATTATTCAGAAAGGACGCACAAATATAAAGTATTTCGTAAAGGACTATGAAAGCGTTCTTTTTGATTTGAGTTAAGTAGTGAGTCTGAAAAAGTCAGGTTGAAACCGCACCGAGTTATTACAACACTTACTACACCATTTGCCCGTAAATCTGCGTAGATTTACGAAGAATAGCGTAGGTTTGGGGAAAAACAGAAAAATTGAAAAAAGCGCCGGAAAGCCCGTAATACATGTCAATCGAACTGCTAATGTCCGATTGTATCAAGGTTTGAAGGCTTATGAAACACCCTCCTGGGTATCCCTTATGTGCTGAAGAACAGCGCCAAAAAAGAGGAAAGGATATAAAAGATATGATAAAAATACTATTCGTATGTCATGGCAGGATTTACTGTTCAGAATAAAAAGTCTCAAATCGTCTTAAATACTTCTATAAATAGTAGTTCTTATGTTTCATTCTCAATTTTACCAATGATTTACCAATATTTCTGGAGAGTCAGACTTGCAAAAAATAAGCCAGAATGAGGAGATTAAAAATATGAGCGAATTGAAACCAAGAATAACAGAAAACGGAATTGATTATATCCTTGTCGGAGATTACTATATCCCAGATTTGAAGCTGCCGGAGGAACACCGTCCTATCGGAAAGTACGGACGGATGCACCGGGAATATTTAAGAGAAGTCCACCCAGCCAGATTGAACACACTGATACTGACCGGAGAATTGTGGACATATCTTGCAGACCTGAACGAACAGGCACAGGAACGGTTAGACACTATCATGGAGCAGATGAAAGCTACCGAGGGCGTGACAGAGGAATTAAAGCGTACTTCTCAAATGGAATGGGTGCAGCGTTGCAATAACATCCGTAACCGGGCAGAAGAAATTGTTCTGCATGAGATGATCTATTCATAAGGGTATGATATAGGGAAACGATATCTGAAACATGGTATCGTTTCCTGTTTTTATAAATATTTGTGTAACAGAAAATGGGTGTAAGGTTGACATTACAAGAAAAAATATATATAATTGTTGTAATGTTAACCTTACTTTTGGAGGAACTATGAAAAACAGAATAAAAGAATTGCGAGAACAGCGAGGGCTGACGCAAGAGCAATTAGGAGAACTGGTTGGAGCTTCAAGGCAGGCGATAAATGCCATAGAAACAGAAAAATTTGAACCATCTATCTGGCTTGCATATGATATTTCTAAAGTATTTGAGTGTGCCATTGAGGAGGTATTTTTATTTGATGTAAGTTTGAGAAAATCAAGAGCTGACAGCAGCAGACAGGAGGTAAAAAGTGGCAACAAGATTTCTTCGTTATGACAGCGACCCTATATTAAGAAAAAAATGTAAAGCTGTCCTAAAAGTTGATGATAAAATCAGGCAGCTCTTAGATGATATGCTTGATACATTACATGAAACAGAAAATGGAGCTGCACTGGCAGCAAATCAGGTTGGCGTTTTGAAACGGTTGGTTGTCATTGATTTTAACGATACACGATTAAAACTTGTAAATCCGAAAATGATAAGCCAAAGCGGTGTGCAGGAATGTGTTGAGGGATGCCTTAGTTTCCCGAACCGTTTTGTAAAAACAATTCGTCCACAAAAGGTCACGATTCAGGCACTCAATGAATATGGAGAGGAAATTATAGTTGACGGAGAAGATGAAATGGCAAAATGCTTCTGCCATGAGCTGGAACATCTGGACGGTATGATTTTTTTAGATAAAGCGATTGAAGAACTTTCTGTTGTGTAGTGCAAATTGATAGATGCCGTTTCGGAAAAAGAAAAGGAGTTTTATGAGCAAAGTTATTATGATGTGCGGCGTATGTGGTTCTGGAAAGACTACTTACGCCAAGAAAAAAGAACAGGAAGGATATATCAGACTTTCCATTGATGAAGAAATGTGGAAACTTTATGGGAGAAAGGGAATTGATTATCCGGAAGAACAATATGAAAAATTGTCAGAGCAGGTGGAGGCTGCGCTTCAAAAAAAGCTGCTGTCCCTGATTCAGCAGGGAAAAGACGTTGTGATTGATTTTAGTTTCTGGAGTAAGGAAAATCGGAATTTTTATAAAGAGCTGATCCAAAAAGCAGGCGCTGAAACGGAACTTGTCTATATGAAAGCCAGTAAGGAGCTTTTGCAAAAAAGACTATATAAAAGAAATCAGGTCTTAAATGCCAATTCGCCGTTTGTGATAACAGATGAAATATTGGAACATCATTATCACGCATTTCAGGAGCCATGCGGCGAAGGGGAAAAAGTAATTTTGCAGAAAGAGGATATTATACAGTATTCAAAAGAAGAAAGTAAAGCAATCTGGAATCAGAACGCTGAATTTTGGGATTGTTCAATGGGGGATGAATCAAATGATTTTCACAGAGAAGTTGTCCGTCCAAAAGTAACAGAGCTTCTAAATCCTGATCCAACAGATTATATTTTAGATATTGCCTGTGGGAATGGAAATTATTCTGCATATCTTGCAGAAAAAGCTGTCTCTGTTTTGGCTTTTGATTATAGTGAAAAAATGGTGGAACTGGCAAAAAAGCGCCAAAAACGGTATGCTGATCACATTGAGTTTTGTGTAGCAGACGCTACGAATGAAACAAGTCTGATGGCATTAAAAAGAAATAAGCCATTTACAAAAGCAGTCTCAAACATGGCGGTCATGGATATTACAGACATTAAGCCGCTTTTTACCTCTGTTTATAAATTGCTTGAGGATAACGGAGTATTTGTATTTGCGACACAGCACCCCTGTTTTGTAACGCTTACAGAAAAATATATGACGCCGCACAGCTATTACGATATTGCGATTGAAGGACAGCCACAAAAACAATGTTATTATCATCGTTCTTTACAGGATATTTTTAATCTGTGTTTTGATACTGGTTTTGTCATAGACGGATTTTACGAAGAATGCTATTTTAATAAAGAAATCCCGGATATTATCATTGTCAGAGCCATAAAAATTGAGAGGTAGATAGTAGATTTGCTATTTCCTGTAATTGTAAAAAAACTTAAAACTATGGAGGTATCTATTTTGATTATAAGACAAGAAAGACCAGAAGATTATGATACGGTATATCATGTTGTAAAAGAAGCATTTGAAAATGCTGAATATACAGATGGAAATGAACAGAACTTAGTTGCTGCGTTAAGAAAAAGCAAATCGTTTATTCCGGAACTTTCTCTTGTTGCTGTCGAGGACGAAAAAATTGTAGGACATATTCTTTTTACAAAAGCAGTTGTTCAAGGGGTTGAGGTTCTTGCGCTTGCCCCTCTTTCTGTATTACCCGATTATCAGAACAGGGGAATCGGATTATCTTTGATGAAAGAAGGACACAGTATAGCACATAAATTGGGATATGAATATTCAGTTGTTTTGGGACATTCCAAATACTATCCAAAGGCAGGATATATTCCGGCAAGTGAGTGTGGAATAAAAGCGCCATTTGAAGTTGACGATGAAAGTTTTATGGCACTTAATCTTAACGGAAGTCAAAACAAATTAAATGGAGTTATTGAGTACGACAAGGCTTTTGGGATATGATGTAAAAAATTAGAAGTTGGGAAGGTAAAACATAGATGAATCAAGGTAGAATTATTGTAATCACAGGTTCGCCGGGAACAGGGAAAACTACAACGGCATCTGCTGTTGCAAAAGAATCAGATTTAGAAAAGTCTGTGCATATGCACACAGATGACTTTTACCATTATTTGAGTAAAGGGGCAATACCACCACATTTGCCAGAATCAAATGAGCAAAATTTGGTTGTCATTGAAGCATTTTTAGAAGCTGCGAAGCGATATGTTCGTGGTGGATATGATGTAATTGTAGATGGCATTGTAGGACCGTGGTTTTTAGAGCCGTGGCTCAACATTGTTCAAGAGCATTATGAAGTACACTATATCGTTTTAAGGGCAAGTAAAGAAGAAACTATGAAGCGAGCTATCGAACGCTCAAAGTTAGATAGAGAAACAAATGTTGAATTAGTTGAAACAATGTGGAAACAATTTTCTAATTTAGGAATCTATGAATTAAATGTTATAGATACAACTGCGCACTCAATCAAAGATACTGTTTCAGCAGTAAAAGAAAAAATCGTAAGCGGTACGGCTTTACTATTTTAGACAATTCCAGTTTGCCATTCTGATTTTCAACTGAATAACCACAGCACAAACCGCTGCTACATGGGAGCCAACAAACCATGCAACAGCGGTTTTTCCTTACCTTTTTTTCCTCTGGCTGATAGGCGTTCCCATTTTCTTTGATTTTTTGAGAATCCGAATCAGCCAGCGAAATTCTTCGTCTGACAGATTTTTATAGTTGATGCCGAGCTGCTTGCAGTAAAGGACAACCAACTTTTCATCCTGGCTGCCCTTGAAATTTTCGACCGCTTCCAGATTTTCTTTCAGTTCATCGGCAACAGTGGTCTGGGGCGCACTCTCACTGTCCTTTTTGTGGGCTTCCCGAATATCCCGGATAATCCGGTTGAGGTCATCCAGAACCATGTGGCTGAAATACTCATCATCGCTGATATGGGCAGCTTGCAGCACCTTCAAATGTGGGTCATCTTCGCCGGGGCGATACCGTTCAATGATTTCATGGCAGAGCTTGCAGCCGCAGACGCAGCAAGAACTAAAAAACACCATGAACGCCATGCAGCCGCCCCAGAGCGTTGAGGAAATCAAGGCGGGACTGGAAACTACCGAGAAAGGCGGTGTCCGTCAGAGCATACGGAACTGCCTGACCGTATTCCAGCGTGACCCGCTGCTTTCCGGGGCTATCGCATACAACATCCTGACCGACCGCAAGGACATCATAAAGCCCATCGGCTTCCACAGGGAAAGCACAGTCCTGAACGATACGGACATGAAGTATCTGCTTCTTTATCTGGAAGAAACCTATGGGCTTACCAATGAGAAAAAGATTGATAACGCCATCGGGATTGTAGCGAATGAAAACAAGTACCATCCCATCCGGGACTATCTCAATATCGTCGCTTGTTGTATGTGGGTAAATATGTGCCTTGAGTAAATGCTCATGTGCCATAAAGTAACACACAAGAACTTATTAGACAGCAGACCACTATTCCGCAGCATGTTGACCGCGAGATAGAAGAATATCTCTTTATGGTCTGCGAGCAGACCGCCTTGTTAAGCGACGAGGCACTTGCTGCCGCCCTCTCTTGTCTGTCAGAGCAAGAGCAGGAAGAAATTTTCCGTTACTATTTCCTGCGCCAGTCGCAAAGGGAGATCGGTGCGTGTATGGGCCGGTCACGCAGTACAGCAGGACGGCATATCCAGCTTGGCTTGCAACGGCTACGACGGATAATGGAGAAGCGTTCCCATGAGTAGACCGCTCTCCTATGAAACAATCGTTAAAGCCCATGAGGGAGACCCGGAAGCCGTGAACGCCGTCCTGTCCCACTACGCCGGATATATCTGCCACTTCTCCAAAATGAATGGACAGGTCAACGGCGAAGTTGAGGACTATGTGAAGCAGCGGTTAATTGCCGCGCTGTTCAAGTTTCGGTTCGACTATCCGCCGGACAAGCCGTAAAAATTAAATACCAGCCGTCACCGGCGAACACCGAAAGCAGTAAGTCTGAAAAGATTTGCTGCTTTTTTTCTGCCTGTTTGACTTCCCGGCCATTTACCCCCCCTTGCCGGGTGTAGTAGTGGGTGAAGGGAAATTTTTTCTGCCCCGATATTTGGCAAATTTCAAAACGCGGTGTTGTAGGGAGTGAAAGGGGGAATTTTTTCCCGGCCAGCGGGCAGACGGCGGCTTTTCATTTGTATCTTTGGCGAAAAGAGAAAAAGGCCGCGAACAGCGGGCTGAAAGCCCCGCCCCGTTCGCTCTATGTACGGAAAACCCGAACAGGGGCAGTCTGCGGCTTACAAAGAGCAAGTTTCTACCACGGTGCCAAAATCCGCAATTCTGCGGTTTTGCCCCTCGCGGGAAACTTGTTGGGGAGTGCCTTCCCCAAACCCTGCTTTGCGGCTTTCGCCGCTTATCCCCGCCGCACTCATGCGGCAAGAAAGGAGGTCACGACCATGCGAAAGAAATACAACACACTCCACCGCAGCCGCGTTGTGAAAACCCGGCTGTCCGAAGATGAATACGCTGACTTCACAGCGCGGCTTGCGCCCTATGGTATCAGCCAGTCGGAATTTCTCCGGCAGGCAATACGGCGGGCGACCATACGCCCCGTTATCCATGTGTCGGCGGTCAATGACGAACTGCTCTCCGCTGTCGGGACGCTGGCCGCCGAGTACGGCAGGATCGGCGGCAACCTCAACCAGATAGCCCGGTATCTGAACGAGTACGGCGCACCCTACCATGCGCTGTCCGACGAGGTACGCGCCGCCATAGCCGACCTTGCCGCCCTCAAGTATGAAGTCCTCAGGAAAGTAGGTGACGCGGTTGGCAACACTCAAGCATATCAACTCTAAAAACGCCGACTACGGAGCCGCCGAACAATACCTGCTTTTCGAGCATGACGAGTTTACCATGAAGCCCGTCCTTGATGAAACCGGCAGGCTTATCCCCCGCGAGGACTACCGGCTGTCCACGCTGAACTGCGGCGGGGAGGATTTTGCCGTGGCCTGTATGCGGGCAAATCTCCGCTATGGGAAGAACCAGCGGCGGGAAGATGTGAAAAGCCACCACTATATCATCAGCTTTGACCCACGGGACGGCCCGGACAATGGCTTGACCGTAGACCGGGCGCAGGAATTGGGCGAGAAGTTTTGCGCCGAGCATTTCCCCGGCCACCAAGCCCTTGTATGCACCCATCCGGACGGGCATAACCACAGCGGCAACATTCATGTGCATATCGTCATTAACAGCCTGCGGATTGAGGAAGTGCCGTTCCTGCCCTACATGGACAGGCCGGCCGACACAAAGGCCGATTGCAAGCACCGCTGTACCGACGCGGCTTTGCGCTACTTCAAATCCGAAGTCATGGAGATGTGCCACCGGGAGGGGCTTTACCAAATCGACCTCTTGAACGGCAGCAAGAACCGCGTAACCGACCGGGAGTATTGGGCGCAGAAAAAGGGACAGGCCGCGCTGGACAAGCAGAACGCCCCCATGATTGCAGGAGGTATCACGCCCCGGCAGACCAAGTTTGAAACGAACAAGGAGAAGTTGCGGCAGGTCATACGGAAAGCCCTTGCCACCGCCGCCAGCTTTGACGAGTTTTCCTCTCTGCTGCTGCGGGAGGGCGTGACCGTCAAGGAGAGCCGGGGGCGGCTGTCCTACCTCACGCCGGACAGGACGAAGCCCATTACCGCCCGGAAGCTGGGCGACGATTTTGACCGCGCCGCCGTCCTTGCCGTTTTGGAGCAGAACGCCGCCAGAGCCGCAGAAAAGGCCGCAGCCATACCCGAATACCCCCGGCATGGGAAAACCGGCATACAGCCCACAAAAGCCCCAAAAACCGCCCCGAAACAGGACGGTGTGCAGCGGCTTGTGGACATTGAGCAGAAAATGGCCGAGGGCAAAGGCCAGGGCTATGAACGCTGGGCGACCATGCACAACCTCAAACAAATGGCCGCGACGCTGAATGTGTATCAGGAATACGGCTTCACTTCCCCGGAGCAGTTAGAAGCCGCCGTCGATACCGCCTATCAGGAAATGTGCCAGACCAGCGGCAAGCTGAAAACGCTGGAAACAAAGCTACAAGGGAAAAAGGAGTTGCAGCAACAGGTACTTGCCTATGCCAAGACTAAGCCCGCCCGCGACGGGCTGAAAGCGCAGAAATCCGAGAAAGCCCGCGCCGCATACCGACAGGCAAATGAGAGTGACTTTATCATAGCCGAAGCCGCCGCCCGGTATTTCAAGGCGCATGGCATTACCAAGCTGCCCGCCCGGAAAGCGTTGCAGGCCGAGATCGAGCAGCTTATCTCCGAGAAAGACGGCCTGTATAACACCTATCACGAACAGAAACAGCGGTTCAAGGAGTTGCAGACCGTCAAGCGGAACATCGACCAGATTTTGCGCCGGGAGGAACCCCACCGCAGAAAGGAGCAGAGCCATGAGCGATAACCTGCCCCGCATGGACTACCGCCAGCACCGGCGGGCGCGGCGGCTGGTACATGAGTGCTGTAACTACGACGGGGGGGAACTGCCTGCTGCTGGACGACGGGGAGCCTTGCGTGTGCGTCCAAGGCATTTCCCTTTCCCTCATGTGCCGCTGGTTCCGTGTGGCTGTCCTGCCCCTTGACGGGGAGCTGGCCGCAGCCCTCTTGTACCGGGGGGAGCTGGAAACGCTGCGCCGTCTGCGGGGCGTCATTTGTCCCCAAATCCAACCGGGGAAAATACTGCCCCGACTGCGCCGGACGCATGAAGAAAATCAAAGCCGCCGAGAGAAAGCGGAAACAAAGGCAGAGATGTCACGCTTTAGAGCCTTTCAAACCCGCATAAATCAAGGCTTTTTCCGAGGGTGTCAAAGGGTACGCGATACATTTATCCTTTTCCCCCGGAAACGCCGTTCTAAGGCGTGACAAAACCCAAAAATCAACCCGAAACACAGGGAGGTGATACTATCGCTGATTATATCATGGCAGACACGCCGCTGCCTATCTATCTGCCCTACCCCCGTTTCCTGCTGAAAATGGAGATTTCCCAGACCGCCAAGCTGCTGTATTCGCTGCTGTTAGACCGTTCCACACTCTCCCAGAAGAACAAGTGGCAGGACGACGAGGGCAGGATATATATTATCTATCCCATCGCGGAGATAGCCGAAATACTGGATAAAGGCAGCACCACCATAAAGGGGGCGCTTAATGAACTGGACATGGCGGGACTGCTGGAACGGGAACGGGGCGGCTTCTCCGCACCGAACCGGCTTTATGTCAAAGTGCCGCGAGTGCCACAGGTACAGTTTTCCGACCAACTGATGGCCGGAAATCCGACCCTCATAGAGCCGGAAAACCGTCCTACTAATGGTCAGAAAACCGACCTTATGATGGTCGGAAAACCGTCCCCTAACCAAACTAATATAAACAACCTTACAGAGAGCCAAACAAAGGGAGTGAGTGGGGAGCCGCCCGCGCCCTATGGCCGATACCAGAATATTTTTCTGTCACAGACCGAATACGACGAGTTGCAGGCAGAGTACCCCGACAGGCTGGAACGGTTCATCGAGGAAATGAGCCGCTACCTTGCCGCCAACGGGAAAAGTTATCAGAACTATGCCGCCGCCCTGCGGATATGGGCGGGGAACGACAAAAAGGAAGCCCCGAAAAAGGGCATACCAGACTACTCATGCAAGGAGGGCGAGAGTTTATGAAAAACGAAATCAACGCTGTTTTGGAGAATATGACGACCAGCACCCCGGAGCCGGAGGACTACACCGGCGAGGACGGTTTACTGTACTGCGGCAAGTGCCGCAAGCCGAAAGAAGCCTATTTTGCGCCGGATAAGGCCGCTATCTTTGGCCGTGACCGCCACCCGGCAGAGTGCGACTGCCAGAGAGCCGCCCGCGAGGAACGGGAGGCCGCCGAGAAGCGGCGCAGGCACCTTGACACCGTGGAAGAACTGAAACGCCGGGGCTTTACCGACCCCACCATGCGGGACTGGACTTTTGAGAACGACAACGGCAGGAACCCGCAGGCCGGGATTGCCCGCCGGTATGTGGAACACTGGGAGGATATGCGAGCCGACAATATCGGCTGCCTGTTCTGGGGCGGTGTGGGAACCGGGAAAAGCTACCTTGCGGGCTGTATCGCAAACGCCCTCATGGAGAAGGAAATCCCCGTCCACATGACGAACTTTGCCCTTATCCTCAACGACCTTGCCGCCAGCTTCGAGAACCGCAATGAGTACATTTCCCGCCTTTGCCGCTACCCGCTGCTTATCCTTGACGACTTCGGCATGGAGCGCGGGACGGAATACGGGCTGGAACAGGTTTTCAATGTGATTGACAGCCGTTACCGTAGCGGTAAGCCGCTGATCGTCACGACCAACCTCACGCTGGACGACCTGCGGAACCCGGAGGACACCGCCCATTCCCGGATTTATGACCGGCTGCTTTCCATGTGCGTCCCGGTACGCTTTACCGGCGACAACTTACGGCAGGAAACCGCGCAGCGGAAAATGGAGAGCATGAAGAAACTGATTACCGACTGAAAGGAGTATTGCCTATGAAAGAAGTCCCGATTTGGGAAAAGAGTAATTTGACCTTAGAAGAAGCTGCGGCGTATTCGGGAATTGGTATCAACAAGCTGCGTGATTTAACCAGTGAACAGAATTGCCGGTTCGTTTTGTGGGTAGGAAACAAACGGTTGATAAAACGCCGCCTGTTCGACCAATACATTGAGCAGGAGTATTCCATTTAATGTGCCGGGAACCTCACAGCCAATGGCTGTGAGGTCACGGGCTGTCGCCCTAACGTCTGGCAACGATATATGTCTGCTTGAGAGTAAACTCTCATCAGACAATATCGTTACCATCCGCCCCGGCTCGTAGCTTTCGTGAAAATTTGTGATGGGAAAACGGCCTTTGATATGATACAATCATTGTGTCATATCAAGGCTCTTTCCATCACGGAAAGGAGTTTGACAATGTCCGAGAAACGCAAAGACCATAAAGGAAGAATCCTGCGGACGGGAGAGAGCCAGAGAAAAGACCTGATTTATCAGTACCGCTATACAGACATTCGAGGTAAGCGACAGACCATCTATTCCTCTGATTTGAAGGAACTGCGGGAAAAGGAAAAAGAAATCCAGAAGCAGCTTGACGAAGGGATTGACTATGCTGCTGGAAAGGCAACCGTGATTGCCCTTGTGGAACGCTATATCAGCTTGAAACAGGGCGTGCGCTACAATACCAAAGTCGGTTACAATTTTGTTCTGAACCTGATTAAGAAAGAAGATTTTGGCTACCGGCAGATAAGGGATATTAGGGTATCAGACGCGCAAAAGTGGATTATGAAGCTCCACAGTGACGGGAAAGGGTACAGCACCATTACCAGCGTCAGGGGCGTTGTGAAACCCGCTTTTCAGATGGCATACAACGAGGATATTATCCGCCGAAATCCCTTTGACTTCAAATTAGTGGACGTGGTTCCCAATGACTCACAGAAGCGGATTGCCATGACGGAGGAACAGCAGGAGATTTGGATGGGCTTTATCCGGGAGGACAAAACCTATACCAAGTATTATGATGAATTTGTCGTGCTGCTGGGAACGGGTATGCGTGTCAGTGAGTTTTGTGGCCTTACAAACAGTGATTTGGATTTTGAAAACCGGCGAATCCGGGTAGACCACCAGCTTGTCCGGGAACGGGGCGGAAAGTATTATGTTGAGAAAACCAAGACGGAGTGCGGCTGCCGCTTTATTCCCATGACAGAGGAAGTCTATCAAAGTCTGAACAATATCCTTGAACGCCGCAAGAAGATAAAGACGGAAATCATTGTAGACGGGTACAGCGGCTTTCTTCTGCTGGATAAGGACGACAAGCCCAAGGTAGCGTTACATATCGAAAATGAAATGCGCTGGGCGATGAAAAAGTATAAAAAGCTGTACCCGGATAAGCCGCTGCCGCACATCACGCCTCATGTGTTCCGTCATACTTTCTGTACGAATATGGCAAACGCCGGTATGGATATAAAGACCTTACAGTATGTGATGGGACACTCTGATGTGGGAGTAACGCTGAATGTCTACACCCACGCCAGCTATGACCGGGCGGCGGAGCAGATGGCGAAAATCATTGATTTCAAGAATATTGGTACGCCAGAAAAGCGGAGAAAATCAGGTTGAAAGCGCACCAAGTTACTACACCACTTACTACACCATTTGCCCGTAAATCTGCGTAGATTTACGAAGAATAGCGTAGGTTTGGGGCAAAACACAAAAATTGAAAAAAGCGCCGGAAAGCCCGAAATATCAAGGTTTGAAGGCTTTTGAAGGGATATAAGAGATATGATAAAAATACTATTCGTCTGCCACGGCAATATTTGCCGGTCAACAATGGCACAATACGTTTTTCAGAATATGGTAAACAAAGCCGGGCTTGCTGATTCATTCTACATCGACTCGGCGGCCACCAGCCGGGAAGAAATCGGCAATCCGCCCCATCACGGCACCCGCAGGAAACTGCGTCACGAGGGGATTCCATGCGGGGATCACCGTGCCCGCCAGATGCGCGCGGAGGAATACGACAGGTTCGATTACATTATCGGCATGGATTCATGGAATATCCGCAACATCATGCGGATTCTCGGAAACGGGGATCCTGACGGAAAAGTATCGAAACTTCTGGATTTTACGGACAGAAAAGGGGATGACATCGCAGATCCGTGGTACACCGGAAATTTTGACGTCACTTACAGAGATGTAAAAGAGGGCTGTGAAGCCCTCCTGGAAGAATGTCTCCTACGCCTCTAGTGCGTAGGAGAGCAGTTTTTTTAAATTATTATGGTACTGTCTGGACCGGGAACGAAGTTTCAGCTTTTCCGCATTTGTTTTATTCTGCTCAATAAAAGCGTCATACCGTGAAAAAAGGATATGGAAATCTGTTGTCTGCTTCTGCCCCCAACGGATCAGTACCCAGTTCATGGCATCCGGCTGCCAGTATTCCATGGGGATTCCCGCCATCTTAAGAACCGTAATACAGCGGATTGCCTGCATGGAAAGTTCTTCGATCTGTTGGGTGCGGAAAGTCTCTTCCCGCTCCTTCTTCCCCATTTTTCTGAAAATCCGCTGAGGAAGCGTTTTTTTCTGTGCCTCCCGCTCCATCAGGCGGATACTTTTCTGAAGTGTCTCATTGAGCCGGTTTGCCGCATTCCAGTATGTGACGAAAGAGGCCTCACTCTCGTCTTCTTTTTCCGGCTTCAGCGTAAACGTCCGGAACACCCGGTTGGTCTCACCGAAAATCTCCTGATTGTACGCTTTTCTCTTCTCGGGATTGGACAGCACCTGATATGCTTCCAGTATCTCCTGCATGAAAGCAGTGGTATCTATATCTTTATGTACATTCGCGTCCGGATGATACACCTTGGCAAGTGCATTTTTCG
The DNA here is from genome assembly GCF_002160525.1 of Lachnoclostridium sp. An169. Lineage (GTDB taxonomy): Bacteria > Bacillota > Clostridia > Lachnospirales > Lachnospiraceae > Mediterraneibacter > Mediterraneibacter cottocaccae. The sequence goes on along the minus strand of NZ_NFKT01000006.1, from coordinate 109,130 downwards.
CAGTCGTGATCTCTTCTAAAGTCGCATCTCTGGAAACACCTAAAATATCATAATAAGTGTGAGATTTCATTCATGACCTCCTTATTAATTTACCCATTTACTCCCACGGATAAATATACGCCAGGAAATGGAAAAAGTCAATCAGCTTTAATCTTTTATATTTCCCTTGATTCCCTCCATGGAATCCCATATAATAGAAAAGCCCGCAGAGTATATGATCTCTCCGGGCACAGACAGACCTGCTGATTATGGTCTGAAAAATCTGGCAGATATTTGGAGGAAAAATATATGAAACGACTGATCTCAACGATTTTGGTTCTCGTCATGACCGCTGCTCTGGTCACAGGCTGCAGCAGTAAAACCGGAGATGCATCTGCAGCTACCGTAGATGGCACGGCGGAAGAGCTTGTAGAAAAAATCATCGCAGAATGCCCGGTGGAGTTTATGGGGGCAACTACAGTACTGGATCTCAGTGATACCAGTGAGCAGGGGCTTCTGACTCTGAAAAGCTTTACCGGTCTGGACAGTGCCGACGCTATCACGGATGCTGCTGTATATGAACCCATGATCGGATCTATTGCTTTCTCCCTGGTTCTGGTGAAAACGGCAGCCGATACGGACATCCAGGACGTTGCCCAGTCCATGAAAGACGGCGTTGACCCGCGCAAGTGGATCTGCGTGGGAGCGGATGAAATGCAGGCTGCAGGCTATGGCAATGCGGTCATGCTGATCATGCTGGACAGCAATACCGGACTTACGTCCCAGTCTTTTGTGGACGCCTTCCAGAATGTCGTGGGCGCGGAACTGGCTTTCGTGATTTGATAAACCACGACCTGACAATAGTCTGAAAGGAGCCTTTCATGGTTTTCTCAAGCATCCCGTTCTTATACTATTTTCTTCCCGGGGTACTGCTGATCTATTTTCTCAGTCCCCGGAAATGGAAAAATGTGGTTCTGTTTCTCTCCAGCCTGTTCTTCTACGGCTGGGGAGAACCGCGTCTTCTTGCATTGATGGTATTTACCATCCTTTTATTTTATCTGTGCGGACTTGCCATAGAACATGCACCGGCGCAGGGGCAGAAGAAATTCTGGCTGATCCTTTCTGCTGCGGTCGGTCTGGGGCTGCTGGGAATCTTCAAATATGCAGATTTCTTCATCAGCAGTTTTAACACTGTCGCCGGTCTGGGGCTTCCGCTGCTGAAAATCGCCCTTCCTGTCGGCATCAGCTTCTATACTTTCCAGTCATTAAGTTATACGATCGACGTTTACCGGGGAGAGGTTCCGGCACAGCGAAATCTGATCCGCTTCGGCACTTATGTCTCCCTCTTTCCACAGCTCATCGCCGGTCCCATTGTCCGCTATGTGGACGTGGCGCGGGAGCTTGACAGACGCACGCACAGCTGGGAAGATGCGGCTCTGGGACTTCAACGTTTCCTGACGGGCCTGGGAAAGAAGGTCATCCTGGCAGACAGCTTTGCCCTGCTGATCCGCCTGTTCCGCGAAAGTTCCGAGCCTTCTGTGCTCTTTTACTGGATGTATGCCGCAGCATTTACCCTGAATATCTATTTTGATTTTTCCGGTTACTCGGATATGGCCATCGGACTCGGACGGATTCTCGGCTTCCGGTTCCTGGAGAATTTCAACTATCCCTATCTGTCCGGAAGCATCACTGAATTCTGGCGCCGCTGGCACATCAGTCTGGGCACCTGGTTTCGGGATTATGTGTACATTCCTCTTGGCGGCAGCAGGGTCAGCAGAAAACGATGGGTGTTCAACATCCTTGTGGTTTGGATGCTCACCGGGCTCTGGCATGGAGCAGCCTGGAATTTTGTACTGTGGGGGCTGTTTTACGCCGTGCTGCTCCTGATTGAGAAATTTGCTGAAAGATTTACTGTAAATCCGCCTGTAAATCCGGATAAAAAAACGGCAGCAAAGATAATCACTTCCTGTCTCCGCCACTGCTATGTACTGCTGGCAGTGATGCTCGGATTTGTGCTCTTCAATGCCGGGAGCCTCTCCCAGGCGGGATCGGATTTTGCCTGTATGTTCGGGTTCGGCGGACTGCCTGTCGTTTCCGGTGAAACACTGTACTACTTGAGAAGCTATGCCCTGCTTTTTCTCCTGGGCGTCATCGGCTCCACTCCGCTTGTGCGGAAGTCCGCCCTGCGGATTTTAAAAGGGACGGCATCGGTATTTTCAGGGATTTTGCAGATGCTCGCCATGGCAGGACTGTTGATCGTCTGCACCGGATATCTGGCAGACGGATCTTTCAGTCCGTTTCTGTATTTCAGATTTTAAATCGTCTGTTTTAATATGAGATATTTCATGGGAAATTTTTCGAGGAGGTGCGCATGAAAAAGATATGGTACGCTGTCCCTGTGATGATACTGTGGGCAGTTCTTACCGGAGCGGTCTGGTTCTCTCCGTCCCGGGAATTTTCCGATGCAGAGCGCCGCTCTCTGGCGCAGATGCCCGATTTTACGGCACAGAGTTTCTTAAGCGGAAAATTTATCAGTGATTTTGAAGCATATGCCGTGGATCAGTTTCCTCTGCGTGACGCCTTCCGCTCTGTCAAGGCAGAGGTTTCTTATTATGTTCTGGGGCAGAAGGACAACAACGGCATTTATCTTTCCAAAGGGCAGGCATCCCGGCAGGAATATCCGCTTCGGGAAGGCTCTGTTTCTTACGCCCTGGAACGGTTTGAATATCTGCATGACTCTTATCTTGCGGATTCCCGGGTCTATATGGCAGTTATTCCGGATAAGAATTATTACCTGGCGGAAACCTGCGGGCAGCTCTCCATGGATTACGGAACGCTCTTTTCCATGGTACGTAAGGGAGTGCCCTGGGCAGAGCACATTGACCTGACGGACGTCCTCTCTGCAGACGATTATTACCGGACAGATACCCATTGGAAACAGGAGTCCCTGTTCCCTGCGGCATCCCGGCTCTGCGAGGCGCTTGGCGTTGCTTCTCCTGCGGAGGAAGATTTTACCCCTGTCACACTCTCACGCCCTTTCTACGGCGTGTACTGCGGACAGGCGGCTCTGCCCCTGGAGCCGGATCATATCACAGTTCTGAAAAATGATCTTCTTGACAAATGCAGGGTATATGACTGCGAAAGCGAAAAATACACGGAAGTCTATGACATGAGCAAACTGGACAGCAAAGATCTGTACGATGTGTTTCTCTCCGGCGCCCGCGCGCTCCAGATCGTCGAGAATCCGGATGCCCCTGAAGGGAAAGAGCTGATCGTCTTCCGGGATTCTTTCGGAAGCAGTATTATCCCACTGCTCGTCCGCGATTATTCCCGGGTGACGCTCATTGACATCCGCTATATCAGCCCGGAACTGTTGGGGCAGTTCGTAGATTTCTCCGGAAAGGATGTACTGATGCTCTACAGTACCCTGCTGCTGAATAACAGTTCCACGCTGAAATAAGCTGAATTTTACTCGAGAAGCAACGCCGGGCGGAAGTTCAGATAATCCCCGGACACGAGCATATAACGCACGCCCCGGTATTCGCCCCGGATGCTGTCTCCGAACCGGCTTTCCCCATGGCAGTGGGAATACACAACCGTGTGGACATGGTACTCTTCCGCGATCTCTGTAAACGGAGATGTATCTTCCAGGATATTCGTAGGCGGATAGTGGAGAAACATGATATATTTCCGGTATCCCGCCTCTTCTGCCTTTCGGAAAGACTCCCGGAGGCGCTTCATTTCCCGGTCCACCAGTTTTTTTGCATGCGCTTCCCTCTCCTCATCCCAACCCGTAATATTCCCCCATCGGTCCAGGTAGAAAGGTCCTTCAAAAGTGAACCCCTTCGTCCCCACCAGAGCATAATCCTTATAGACGGCAAAATTATTCTGGAGAAAAAAAAGCCGCCCTTCATATTCCTTATTCAGAACCGGTGTCTTTTTTTCATCCCAGAACATGTCATGGTTCCCGCGGAGCAGGATCTTTCGTCCGGGAAGATTTTCGATGAAAGCCAGATCTTCCCGGCACTCCGGAAGTTTCCTGCCCCAGGAATGGTCTCCGGTAAGGACGAGAGTGTCTTCGTCCTTTACCGTTTTCCTGACATATTTTTCTATCTTCCTCTCGTGATGCTTCCAGACACTGCCGAACACATCCATTGGTTTATCCACCTGAAAACTGAGATGGAGATCACCCAGTGCATAGAGTGCCATACTATTTCACTTCCACCAGTTCAATGCGGAAGTTCAGCTCTTTTCCTGCCATCTCATGGTTGGCGTCAAAGGTGATTGTCTTCTCTTCCTTTGCCGTTACCTTGACCGGGAAAGGCTGTCCGTACTGGTTGGACAGATAGACCTGCTGCCCCACTGTCAGATCCTCCGAGCCCGGAAGCTGCGCGATCTCTACTGTAAAGACCGCATTGGGATCCGGCATGCCGTAAGCCTCCTCCGGCATCAGATGAACATCCACTACCTGCCCCACTTCCATGTCAGCCACCGCAGCGTCAAACCCGCGGATCATCTGACCGGCACCGCAGACGAACTCCAGCGGCTCTCCGCGGTCATAGGAAGAGTCAAACTGTGTGCCGTCATTAAATGTACCTCTGTAATGGGTACGGCACGTTTTTCCCACATTGCGTCCTGTCAGGGCTGCGTGGGAGCTGTCGTTTTCTCCGCTATTCTCTCCGCAGGAGTGATCTTCCCCATGACCGCCGCAGGAGTGTCCGTCTCCGTGTCCTCCGCAGGAATGTCCCTCTCCATGGCCTCCACAGCCGTGTCCGTCCTCATGATCCCCGCAGGAGTGTCCTTCCCCGTGATGATGATCACAGTTCGCTCCGGAAGATACCAGTTCCCCTTTCAGGTAGGCTTCTACTGCCTCGTCCGTATTCCCCTGTGCCCCGGCACACAGTTCTACCCCCGCCTCAGCGAGAGCTGCCTGGGCTCCGCCGCCGATACCGCCGCAGATCAGCACATCCACAGACTGGTCCGCCAGAAGCCCGGCCAGAGCTCCGTGTCCGGTGCCGTTGGAACCAATTATCTCACTGGAAACAATCTTATTGTCCTCAACTTCGTATACTTTGAAAAACTCCGTTCTTCCAAAATGCTGAAATACATTTCCATTGTCATAAGTTACTGCGATTTTCATTTTTTTCTCCTTCTCTGATTCTATTACTATCTTCATTTGCTATTTTAAACTTCAGCCTAACAGCTCCTGCACCATCTTCCGGTCAAACACCACTTTCTTCACATGTTTTACCTCGATCTGGTACAGTGCATTTGCCGCAAGATGTTCAGCAGCCTGCTCGAGGTCACGGATCCCGCTTGTATTTCTGTGAAGTTCTATCACAGCATCAAGCCCGTCTTCTGTCAGCGTGCACTCGTTCTCCCGCATGCCGATCCTTCCCAGCACTTTCGGAAGCGCATATCTGGAGAAAATGACTTTCTTCTCCTCCACAGTATAATCCGGGATCTCAATCACGGCAAAACGCGACATAAGCGGAGCGCTGATCTGGTCTTTGTCGTTGGCCGTGGCAATCGGATAGACACCCACCGTGGGAATCATGCATTCGATATAATTGTCGGTAAATCCGAGATTGTCAAGCAGCGTCAGGAGCACATCCGCGGGATTCCCGTGTTCTTTTCCCGAAGAAGCCTTGTCCAGTTCATTGATGATAAACACCAGGTTGGACTCTCCCGCCATGGAAAACGCATCCATAATGATCCCCGGCTTGGCGTTGGCATAGATCCGGGAGCTTCCGGTCAGCTGTTCCGGATCACTGATGGAACTCATGTCCAGCGTCGTCCAGGGCAGCTTCAGAATCCGCGCCACCGCATAGGCAATCTGTGATTTTCCCGTCCCGGCAGGACCGATAAGCAGCAGTCCGTAAGCAGGAAGCGTATGGGTCCGGTTGATCTGGATAATCGTCTCGATAATCCGCTGTTTCACCCGCTCCATCCCGTACAGCTCCTCGTCAAGAATCCTGCGCGCCTCATCCGGGTCAACCGGCGGGAAATAATTGCCCTTCCACTGAATGTTCAGCATAATGGAAAGGGCTCTCTGAGCATGACGTCTCTCCTCCGCCGACACTTCATTGGAGCGGGCTACTGCCAGATTTCTCCTGGCCCAGAGGCGGATGTTGTCAGGCAGAGTTCTTCCCGCACAGTTGAGGAAATCCGTAATGCTCTGGATGCTTGTGATCTTCATCCGGTCGCCGCTCTCCTCTTCTTCCTCGTCCGGCAGTTCTTCCGGCGGGGCGTCGCTTGAGAGCAGACGCTCAATCATATACTGCAGAAATCCATCCTCCGCCGAAAGCTTTGAGCCTGTACCGAAAGCCGTCTCGCGGATCTTGTAGACCGCGTATCCGTCCGGCATGTCCGCTCCGGAGAGCCGCACATTGATGTGGTTTTCACCGAGCCATTTTAAAAGGCTCACGAACCTTGCATCAATCTTCCGGATATCCGCGCTTACCGTGCCCTCCTCACTTTTACATTCAAATGCAGTCTTTCGTATGGGATTGCTAAATATCCCGTTGGTGTGATGCCGCAATGCTCCGGCACTGTTGTCCAGAACCAGAATCGGATGCTCCGCCGACGCCTGATGCTCACTGGTAAAAAATATTTCATACGTACACTGAGCCTCTTTCGACGGCTCCGGTGTATTGTTAAAGTCGTAAACCGGCATAAATTTCCTCCCTGTTTTCTTATTCTCTTTCCGTAAAAGAGCCTGTTATGTAATTCATGTTATGACAGCAGGAGAAAAATCTTTCTCCTCACTGCCACACCTATTCTATCACATAACAGGCTCTTATAACAATTATATTCTATTTAGTTCCGAAAAACCTTTCAGTCTGATGCCTTGAAATTATAAACCGGTTTCAGTACCTCGATTACATCCACAGCCTCATGGATCACATCAATAATGTCCCCCAGCGCCTTATATGCCATGGGCGCCTCGTCCAGTGTCTTCTCATTAACAGATGTAGTATAGATTCCCTCCATCATCTCCCGGTACTGCTCCATGTCCAGTGTCTCTTTCGCTTTCGTCCGCGACATCACTCTTCCTGCCCCATGAGGTGCAGAGTAGTTCCACTCCGGATTCCCCCTTCCCACAGCAAGTACGGAACCGTCGCGCATGTTGACGGGGATCAGTACTTTCTCACCGGCATGGGCTGCGATTGCGCCTTTCCGCAGGATCATCTCCTCTGTGTCAATGTAGTTGTGGATTGTATGAAACGCCTCCGCCTCCACTGCATGAAGCCCGGTCCGTGAGAGGAGAATCTCCGCCATCTTCTCCCGGTTCCTCGCGGCAAATCTCTGGCAGATCTCCACGTCATGCAGGTATTCCTCCATATATTTTCCGGAAAGGAAACAGAGGTCTTCCGGAATCTCTGACTGCTTCTGCTCCTGATCCCATTTCAACTCTTTTAAGGCGTTCTGGATCTCTTTTCTTCTCCCCTGCTCTTTATAGGTACGGATAAGTTCCTCTCTGGCTTCGAGATACTCGCCGATTCCCTTATCCAGATCTATGGCAAGCTTCTGGTACAGCTCCGCCACCTGTTTTCCCAGATTCCTGCTGCCGGAATGGATCACCAGATATTTCGTCCCGTCGGAAGCCTGGTCTACCTCGATGAAATGATTGCCGCCCCCGAGAGTCCCCAGGCTCCGCTGAAGTCTTTTGGAATCTTTCAGATACCGGTAGCAGCAAAGCTCCTGCAGATCAAACCGCTCCTGTCTTCCTTCCCATACCTTTTTCCCGGAGGGGATGAAGTGCGCCGCCTCGTCCAGTTTTTCAAAATCTATCTCTTTTTCCGCCAGTTTCACCGTGTACATCCCACATCCGATGTCCACGCCGACAACATTTGGCACAACTTTGTCCCGAACCGTCATCGTAGTACCGATGGTGCATCCCTTTCCGGCATGTACATCCGGCATAATCCGGATCCGCGACCCCTCCGTTATGGGATAATCGCACATACGGCGGATCTGCTCCACTGCCTCCTCTTCCACCAGGGACGCATAGCAGAGGGCAGTGTTTACTTTCCCTTTTATCTCAAACATGATTTTTCCCTTTCTGACTTTATGCCGTAATTTTCTCATACCGCTCAGACAAAAGCACCTGTAGCATAAAATGCCGGGGATCCAGCCGGTCATTTTTCAGCAGGCCGAAGATCTGCGGACTGCACCCGGATACCAGTACCGCGCCCTGTTCATTCTCCCTGACAGGCTGCTGAATGTTCCGGCTCTGCACATTCCAGAAAACAATCTGCGGGATCTGATATCCATGTTCCCGGAACAGCTCCCGGGCAGCCTGGAAATTCGTCACGGAAACATTCTGACAGCAGTCAAATTCCATATCTGAAATGATGTACAGTCTTGCAGGCATCTCTTCTTTCGGAATCCGGTATTTTACCGCCGTCCGGATCAGAAGTTCAAAGACCTTCATAAGATCCGTATTGCTGCAGTCGTCAAACTGCATACAGTAGCGCACTTTTTCCACAATGTCCCTTCCTTTTACCTCAACCAGCTGCGGTCTGGCTCCAAACGTGATAAAATGATTGTGAAACACACCTTTGCAGTGCTCGGCAAAATAAATTCCAAGCGACTGTGCCACAGCCGCCGGGAGGGGTTTTCCTCCCCAGTACATGGAACCGGAACCGTCCACAACAGCCAGGGCATTCCTGTTCCGGCTTTTTCCTGTTCCATCATCGGTAAAATCTTCCAACGCATTCCACGTCACATCCATGGCACGGCGCTCTTCTTCTGAAAATACCGGTTCCGGCCGCTTTTCTTCCCAAAATGCCGTTCCAACGTACGCAGAAATCAACGGGGATATCACATCATACGGTGTGAGTGTGCCTGTGTGCATGGTTCCGGATGTTTCCGACGCTTTTTCCAGGAACTGGACATACCTCTCCCGGTCGTTTCGCAGAAACGCCTTCCGATATTTGTACAGCGCTTTCGACGGCTGTTTCTCATAATCAAATGTATAATCCTTCTCCCGGAGATTATTTTCAATAATCCGGATCCGTGCGCGCAATACTGTCAATGTTTTCCGGTATTCTGCCTCGCTCATTCCCAGGAGCCGGGCAAGTTTCTTTGCTGTTTTTACCGTATTGCGGCAGGATGCATTTACAGAGGGCAGCCATTTGCCAAGCAGGGAAACCTGACCGTTTCCTTCCAGCACCTCCAGGTCATTTTTCAGCTGTTCTTTTATGTAGGACACCATATCCGGTTCACACGCCGTTCCCAACAGAACCAGCAGGTCGTCAAATCTTCCGTAATCTGCAACCCATGGAATATTCCTGCGGACGGACTCCGGCTCGTGGTCAGCCATCCAGCGGAATATCACGCGGAACGTTCTTCTCTCGCCAAGCCCGCCCCGGATATCTCTGGCAAAAAACAGTATTTTTACCGCAAGTGCAGCATCCTCGGCATAAGCACGGATAAAACGGCGGATCATATCTTCTTCTGATGCAGAGCGGAGGGCTCCGGCTGCTGCAAACAGATCCAGACATTCGGATCCGGTGGACAGGTATGTCGCCGCCCCGTTTTCTGTTCTTGTTATTCCCGCTTCTTTTTTCAGACTGTTCAACATCAAAACTCCTCCTCTTCTGCTCTTTTTCCGTTATCCCGTGACAAGGTACCGTTTCGTTTTCCTCTGCGGTATAACCGGCAGACATTCCATAATCTTCCTGAATCTTATTTCTGCTGTCGGTACCTTTCGGGATGACTTCATTGTAGCAGCTAAAAAGGGACTTATCATGGAAAAAAAGTTACGAACTCTCACTTAAGTCCGTAACTTTTCTGTTTGTTCAGTCTCTGACGGATCAGGCGGATAAAAGAATCCGGAGCCGTCACTTTGATTGTCGGGCCGAAAGAGAGGATGCGGATCAGCAGCTCGGTTTCATCCTCCCTCCGGTAGGAAAGGGTAATCCGGTAATGTAGATCATCCAGTTTTACCGTTTCCTTTTCCAGATCTGAAAAATGAAGCATAGCACGTTCCAGGGAGTTGCGCTCGTCCGTCAGCTCCATGATGACCATATCTTTCTTCTCCGGGGGAGCCTCTGCTTCATCCGGCTTTACCTCCTCCAGAAGGGCAATCTGCCGGATCCGTGCCAGATTGATCATATAGGGAACATGCCCCTCTGTATGGGCGGCCAGCCGGAACTTGTCATCCTTGGAAGAGTACTCCAGCCGGTCCGGGATATATACCTGTCTGTGCCTTCCCTGCTTCCCGCGGAACACGATCTCCATCTTTCTTTTTTCCCGGAGAGCAAGAAGAACCAGGCGGAAATGTTCTATGTATTCTTCCTCCTCAAAAGGATCCCCGTCGGAATACCGGTCATAACAGAAAAAGAAATCCGGTTCAAAGAGAGGATCCACATCCTCCAGTTCATCCTGCGGCGGATCAAACAGACGGATCCTCGGATCCAGAAGGAGAGCTTTCATCCACATCTTCTGAAGATCTGTCAGCGGCAGCCGGGGTACATGTCGGATCGGTGTTCTTCCGTCACTGGTCAGAATGTGCCACTGGTCTGTCAGCGCCTGGGGGATTGTGATACTGCTCTCCTCAAAAGCTCTGTCGCGGATGATCCGGCGGATTTTTTCAGCGGTTATCTCTCCCTGCACTGCCTCCTTCAGAATATCGGAAACTGTCTGGTAATAGGTCCCGTATATTTCATGAAACACCATGGGAATCACCTCCGTTTCATTTCCCGCTTTATATATCTGCCGCTTCCGTTTCATACATTTGCTGCATCTGAGCATAATCGTCATAAAACCGTCTGACAACTGAATCGTTGGAACATTCCAGACGGATAATCCGCCCGGTAAATGTACGGATCCACGGAAGCATCTCCTGGGCGTCATAGACATCGGTCTGGTATAGATACGTGGTTTCATCCAGCCTGCTCACAGTTCCGTTTCTCTTCTCCCGTTCCAGCCGGTCCACGATGAAACGCTCCTCTTTTCCCACGTACAGTGTCATCTCTACGTGTTCGGTCTCCCGGCTGCCTTCCGGTCCGGATGAAGTGCCCCAGAGATATTCTGCAAAACTTCGTCCTGCTCTCTCCAGTCTTTCATAGTCGGGTTCCGAATCAAGCGCCTTCACTTTCCGGATGTGATCCAACCGGTACATGCCCGGTCTTCTGATCTGATAATTATAGGCAAGAAGATTCTCCCGCCCGGTGCGGGTGCTGACATAAATCCTCAGCGGAAAAACTTCTGCCTGCATATCCTTTTCACTCCTCCTTGCCCGGAAAGTAATCTCTGCACGCCTTCGCCCCCTCCGGCACAGCATCAGTTCCTCAAGGATCTCCGCATCCAGTGCGCCGAACAGATAGTGGTGCTTGAAGCTGAAATACTCCGGGTTCTTCTCATACCGGTCAAGAAGAAAGGAACCGACCACCCCCAGAGGCATTGCCTCGGAAGCAAACGCCAGGGCGTCTTGCCAGGCTTTCGGACTCCATTTTTCCTGATTTATTGAATAGAGCATTTCCCGGCCTTTGCGCTCCATCTTCAACAAACCAAGCGCGATATATTCCTTCAGCTTGTTGCGCACGGTAGAGTCATCCGGCGGTTCTGCCGCATCAAAATAAGACAAATATTCCCCTGCAATCCGGTCCGCGATCTTCCGGAAAGACAGCGCCTCTCCATCCGACAGGATATCCAGTATGTAAAAATGAAGCATAATGTCATTGTCTGTAAAACTTTTCGTCCGGAACGCCCGATAAAGGGGATTGTGAGGAACCGTGCGGTTGTCCACGGACAGAAACACACTCTTTCCCGCTGCCTCCCGCCGGAATGACATAACGCCGCCCAGCCAGCTCTCCACCCGGCGGCGCTCATTGTCGTAGCTTCGCGCGCTTTTGATCTTCCCGCCGAAATCAGAACGGGTGCGGAAGCCGTAAATGTAGAAATCCCGCATGTAATCGCGGATCTTGCTGAAATTTTTGAGAAGTTCATTGTAGGGCATGGGGTACCTCCAACTTCTTCCTTCGTTTATTCTAAAAATCGTATCGTACTACCGCGCAGTTTTTCACCCCGAAAGCAGCATATTCCTCGTTGGTCATATCTGTAAAATAGGATTGCACAACTCTTGCAATTCCGTTATGGGCTACGAGTATATACGTTTTTTCATCTGATTCTGCCTTCAGTTCATCCAGAAGATTATAAATTCTCTGTGCCAGACGCAGAGTGGACTCGCCGTTGCCGTGACTGCATGCGAAATATTCTTTTGCCTTTTTGAACTCCGCGCCATCTCTCGGCGTGGACTCCCATTTTCCAAAATTCTGCTCTTTCAGTCGCGGTTCCACACGCATCGGGATCCCTGTAATTTCCGAAATGTGTCTTGCTGTTTCCGACGCGCGGATGAGAGGTGAGCAGAGTATTTCATCTGCTGTTATTCCTTCCTCAACAATCTTTTTCCCAGTTTCAATCGCCTGTTCATGTCCCAGTTGTGTCAGCGGAATGTCTGTGGCGCCACAGATTTTGTTTTCAACATTCCATACCGTCTGACCATGTCTGATAAAATAAAAATGTCCCATCAGCTTTTCAGTTCCTCCTATGTAAAATCAAATATTTCCAACTCCGTACATTCGTCCAGTCTCCAACCTATATATCTAATACATCTCAACTGATCTGCCACCTGACATGGCTCCCCTCCTCATCCTTCCGTACAATCAGCTGATCCTCAATCTCCTGCTTGAGCTCCGTCACATGGGAGATGATCCCGATCAGCTTCGAACCGTCCGCCATCTCCTGGAGCACCCGCACTGCCTTATCCCGGGAGTGCTCGTCCAGAGAACCGAAGCCCTCATCGATGAACATGACGTCCAGGTTCACAGACGCTGCGCTCTCCTGGATCTGGTCAGCCATTCCAAGGGCAAGGGACAGCGCCGCCATAAACGATTCGCCGCCGGAGAGAGTGCGCACTTCCCGCTCTTTCCCGGTCACATTGGAGTAAACCATCAGGTCAAGCCCCCTGTTTTTCCCGGCTCCTGCTGTTTCAATATCCCTCATCCGCAGTTCAAACTGTCCTGCCGACATGTCCAGGAATCTTGCATTTGCCGCATACAGAATCCGCTGAAGATAATAACGCTGTACATAGGTTTCGATATCCATACGGGCACCGGTGACGTTTCCGGAAAGCAGGCTGTAGAGGTCATCCAGACGTTTGTGTTCTGCCATAATCTCTGCCCGTTCTTCCATCTTCGGCGCAAGCGCCTGGTAAACGTTCTCGTCCGCTTTATAGTCTGTTCTGACAGTCTCCAGTTCCTGTTTCAGACTGTTCATACGTTTTTCCGCAGCATCCCTCGCTGCCCGGATCTCTTCCGGTTCCGGGCGGTTCTGATCAGCAATCGCTTCTTTTGCCAGGGCTTTCCGGCTCTCTGCAGCCGTTTTCTTCTGGTTGTAAGCGTCGATCTTCTTCTGCAGGCGCTCCGTCTCACTTCGTTCATATTTCTCCGTCAGATCTTTCCACTCTGTTTCAGTCAGATCCTTCTCTGTCATCACACTTTCATATTCATCCCGGCGTTTCCCGCATGTCTCCTCCTGCAGGGGAAGCTCCTTTTTATAGCGCTCTGTCAGTGTACGGGCATTTTCCAGAGCTGATTTTGCACTCTGTTCTGCTTTCTTTGCATGGTCATAAGCAGCCTGCGCCTGATCTTTCTTCTGTTTTGCCTCTGCCAGAACGTGGGATGCCTCCGCCTCTGTCGCAAAGTCCCGGGAACTCTCCAGGCTTTTCAGTTCTGCCTGGGCACCTGCAAGTTCAGCCTGTGCCTGCATCAGATTCTGTGCTGCCTGATCCGCCTTTTCTTTCCGGCGGGATTTTTCCTCTTCCACCTGCCGGAGCTGCTTCTGAAGCTGCCGGAAGGCACGGACATTTTCCTGAATAACAGATCCTTCCTTTACCAGAGACTGTTTCCAGACAGATAATTTTTCCTTCATCCTCTCAAGAGAAAATTCTTCCTCATCCCCGTTTTTCATTCTGAGTTTCAGTTTCTCCAGGGCTGTATTCAGATTCGTCTCTTTCTCTTTGAGCAGCTCTGCAGCAGCCCGGGAGTCTGCCGCCGCTTTCTCCTGCTCTTTCCGGTATGTCTCCGCTTCTTTTCCAAGTAAATCCACGGTCTCGCGGTTCAGATCCCGGTGTTCCTCCGAAAGCTCACAGGGATGGGGGTGATCCAGAGAACCGCAGACCGGGCAGGGCTTTCCGGGCCGGAGCTGCTCTCTGGCAAGGAATCCTGCCTGGGTATTCAGGAAAATCCTGCGCACATTTTCATATTCTTCATTTTTCTTCTCATATGCTTCACTGGCACGGACAAAGATCTGTCCGGCCTTCTCCGCCTTCCGCCGCTGAACTTCTGCTTCGGACTGCAATTTTTCCGTCTCCGCAATCTCCCCGGCGATCTCTGAAGCCTTGTCGTTTTTCGCCTGCCAGCGGACAAGCTGTGCCTCCGCGTCCCCAAGCCTTTCCTGTTGGGCACGCCACATTTTTTCATTTTCCTCCAATGATTTGACCGCCTGCGAAGCGCTTTTATTTTCCGCTTCTGCCTTATCCAGTGCCCGGGCAGATTTTTTCACCTGCTCCTGAGCCTTCCGTATCCTTGAGAGTACATCCAGAGCTTTCTCCACGCGCTCTGAAATCCGGGTAAAAGACTGGCTCTCCTGCTCCAGCAGTTCTGCCGCATGTATTTCATTTTCTGCATTTTTCTGATAAGATGCCTCAAGCCCGGGGATCTGCTTTTCCTGTTCTTCCAGGTTTTTCTTCATCTCCCAAACGGTCTTTTCAGCATCCTCAAAGCGCACATAAACTGCCTGAATCTCATACGCCGCCTGGATCTCTGCAATTATTTTCCCAATCTCTTTCATTTTCTCCGCAAGATCCGCGCACTCCGCAAGATCCTTCTCCGCCTGTTCCAGTTCCTCAAAACGGCGGATAAGCTGCAGGGCATTGTTGTAAGCGTCGCGCTTTTCCAGATACTCTTTATTTGCCCCGTCGTACTCCCGGGAAATACTATCTGTACGGCTTTTCAGAAAATCGCACAGTCTGCGCAGTTCTCCGAGAAGCTGTTCCATGTCTGAGACGGACAGCCTGTCCGAGGAAATGATCCGCTTCTTCAACATTTCCAGGCGCGCGGCGTTTTCGCAGGTGAAATTTTCTTCAGTATCGCTCATATCCGGTATCACGATATGTCCTGCCTCGGTCTGGCATTCCGTCCGGATCCGCGCGATATCCTTCTGTTTTTCTCTCCTACGCCCTGCCAGTTCCTCCACGATTTTCTGATAGAGTTCCGTATGGAAGAGCCTGCGGAAGATCACTTTCTTGTCATCCGATTTTGCCCGCAGAAGCTCCATGAATTCCCCCTGGGCGATCATGGCCACCTGCATGAACTGATTCTTGGTAAGCCCGATGATCTCCTCCAGCTTCTGATCCGTTTCTTTGGGCGGATACTCCGTTCCATCCGGCATGATCAGAGAAACGGATTCGCTCTCCTCCTTCTCTCCCTTGCCGCGTTTCAGAGGGCGGATATGTCTGGGCACCCGGCGGACTGTGTATTCCCGGATATTTTCTCCCCGTCCTTCTGTAAATGTAAGCTCCACAAATGGCTGTACACTGCTGTCCACATACTGGCTCTGCAGTTCCGTGCCGTCTTTCTTATTCGTACTGGAGCTTGCTTCCCCGTAAAGAGCAAAGACGATGGCATCAAAGATCGTGGTCTTTCCAGCCCCGGTATCCCCGGTGATAAGAAAAAGATTCTGATCTGCCGCCTCAAAATCAATGGTCGTCTGTCTTCCGTAGGAGCCGAATGCCTGCATGGTAAGTCTGACCGGTCTCATCGCTTTGCCACCTCCTGTCCGCCGTCTGTTTCCTGAATCGTGTTGATCACATCCCGGAGAACCGCCTTTTCCTCTTCATCGATGTCTTTCAGAAATGCACAGCACAGCTCGAAGGGATCCAGCTCCTGCTGCACGCTGTACTCTCTGGAGTAGTCCGCTTTCCGCAGCGTTTCCCTGCGGATCTCCAGAAGATGGGGAAATGCGCTGCGCAGCCGGTCCTGCATGTCAAATACATCCAGATCCACCTGGTCTGTCAGCACCACAGTCACATAATCGTCGCACGCTTCCTCCAGAACATCCCGCATGTTTCCCCGGATAACCTTTACTTCCCGCAGGGGTGTCAGGGGAAGGACACAGGTGGTGACATTTCCTTTTTCCCGCATTTCCACCATAACAATGCCTTTCTGCTGTCCCGCCTCGCTCACCGAGCATGCAAGGGGCGTCCCGCAGTAGCGGTGGAACTCATCCCCTACTTTCATGGGCTTGTGGATATGCCCAAGAGCCGCATAGTCAAACTGCTGCAGAATATCTCCGCTTACCTCGTCAATATTTCCTACGGTGCGGATCTCCGAATCCATCCGTTCTACATCCTCCGCCTGTTTTCCTACAGGCAGGTAAAACTGGTGGCTCACAAGCACATTTCTCTGAGACCGGTCGATTCCCTCCCGTTCAATCATGCGGTGTACGGTATCATTGTAGGAAAGATTATTGCCGTTTTCATCTACGCCCACCACCGCCTTGATCATGGAAGGACGCACAAAGGGGAGCAGGTAGAAATTCACGCCGCCGTATTCGTCCTGCAGCGTGACTTTCTCAATAAACTCATCCTCCCTCTGGGGCGGCAGTCCGATCATATGAACCTGCTGCTTTGAAAGAACACTGCGGAAACAATTGACCCGCGGTCCGCTGTCATGGTTCCCGCTGATCAGCATCACCTCCGTATTCGGCAGGTTCTTTCTCAATCCTGCGATAAAATGATCGAACAATTCCACCGCCTCTGCGGAAGGAACCGCTTTGTCGTAAATGTCCCCTGCAATGACGATGGCGTCTGGCTTCTCCCGGCATGCCGCCTCTGTGATCTGGTTCAGTATATATTCCTGGTCTTCCCGAAGATCCCGGTTGATCAGCCGGAGGCCGATGTGCAGATCGGAAAGATGAAAAAACTTCATGGTCAGTACTCCTTTCCCGGTTGGACCGGTTTCTGTTTTTGTCTAACACCTGATAATTAATATAACACAGAACCGGCAAAAGGGGTACTATAGATCTTATGAGTTCAGATGCATCATAATATTCTCTCTGGACCCACAGTCCCAGAAAAAGAAAGAATATACTTCGCCTTTGCCATACCGGCTCACCTCTCCCATATCACTTCACATTCCTCTGTAACAGAACGGATTATCTCCTTCCAGGGCTCATTCATATTCATCTCAAATTCCCCGTAATACACCGCATCGATCTCGTCTGCCCTTCCAAGTACCTGTACCAGTGTACTCTGGTTTTCGCCTCCTCTTTCTCCAATGATCCGGGAAAAGAAAGGCTCCACATACTGTGACCATGGAGTAGAATAGAAATAGAACGCCGCAATGGTCTTCTTTTCCCCGTCGATGGTTACCGTCTGGGGGTCAAATCCAACTGTTCCTTTCATAATCTCCCCCCGGTAGTATACATAGAGTTCGCCGTCAACTTCCTTCACTGCAATCTGAGAACTGCTGTAGGGAATCACCGTTGTCTTCAGATTCATCCAGCTGTATCCTCCAATTATCACGGCCAGAACCGCCGCAGCCGACAACAGCGAAACGATAACCTTTTTTCGGCGGAAAAGGGAGCGGAATTTTTTCAGTTCTTTCTTCTCGCTCATTCTCACATCCGGATTGACCGGAAGCACCACATCTGCTTTCATCAGTTTTGCCTCCCGCCTGCAGGCTTCACATGTCTGCAGATGCTCTTCTACCATCTCCCGGGTATCCTCACTCACCACCTCATCCAGATAAAGTGGAAGAATATCCCGGATAATATTACAAGTGTTTTTTTTCATGATCTGTCACCTTCTTTCCTGCATTTCTGTTTTTCCATGCTTCTCTCCGTTGCTCCTGACGGCTCTTCCTCCGCCATATATTCCTGGATCTGCTTTTTTGCCCGGTAAAATGTCACCCGTGCCCAACCGGCGCTTTTCCCGAACAGGAGCCCGATCCGCTCAAAGGGCATCTCCCCGAACACGCGCAGAGTGAAGACTTCCTTATATGGCTCCTCCATGGCGTGCAGAAACCGGTGGACACGAAAGGCGCTCTCTTCATCCGCAAGTTTCTCTGTAAAGTCCGCCCTGGGATCCGCAGTATTCTCGTCCGGCTCTTCATCCACATAGATTTTCTGACGTCTGCGGTATGTGTAATAAGTATTTCTCGCTATCGTAAACAGCCATGCCTTAATATCCTTTGATCCGTCAAATGTATCCAGAGCCCGCATCGCTTTCAGAAACGTCTCCTGAGCCATCTCCTCGGCAGTCTCCTTATTCCGGGCAAGCCCCCGCAGATAGAGGAAAACATCCCGGAAACAGGAGCGGTAGATTTCTTCAAAGTCCACGCCTTTCACCCCCCTTCACCTTATTAACTCACGTAATTGCTTAATGTTACAAAAAATCCATAAAAATTTTTAAACATTTCAAAATTAATGGATACAATAGAAAAAGGTGCATCAGACGACGCACCCCTATGTCAACAGACCTGTGATCGGATTGTGGTACAGCGTTTCTCAAATGCCGCACCGGATTTCACGCAAGAAATAACAGAGAGACAACTATGGAAACAATCGTGCTCAAAAGCGTTCCCAACAGATAATATTCGGCAAATGCCTGATCCTTTGATATCCTGTCATACCGGGCAATTGATTTTGCCGTCAGCACAAGTCCTACTGCGGAATACTGGCTGATGGAAAGAAAAATCGTCATAATAATTCTTTCGAGTGTTCCGATCATCCTCCCTGCATTTCTGTCGTTTACATCAGGATTCATTTTGTCCGAAGGCCTGTATCCGGAAAGAATATTGGAAATCAGGATATTCGCCGGTTTATGGATCAGCAGCAGAATCACAGCCCATCTGACAACCGTCATCCCCGGTAGATCAAACGCCTCAAACAGTGCGATGATCCCTGTATTGCAGAATTCCGTCATCGTCAGATTCCTCATACGCCAGGATATATGACCACTGCATCCCCGGTATAAAAACAGCGCAAAGTATCCACGCAGTTACGGCATATACTGCACTGTGAAAGAGCGTACCCGAAAACCTGATCCGCTTTCTGCCCGCCATTTTCTGCGTCTGAAAATAAAAATCTCCAAGGAGATGCACACCTAATAGAATAAGAAAGACTGATTTAATCATTTCGTATATCTCCAAGTATTCCTGCTACATTTTTCAGGGCGTTTTCATAAGTATAATAGTTTCCTGATGCAAGAGCTTTCTGAACCGTGGGTTGTGAAACCTGGAGCCTGGCCGCTGTATTCCTCTGTCCATCCTGATACAGCAGCATGTCCCATATAATCTCTCTCTGCCGTTTCGTCCAACCGTTTTCTACCACATACATCAGCTCAAAAACTGTATTAACTAACACTTCTTTTCCGTGATCATTTTCTTCCGTTCTCAGGCAGATATCCGCCGGAACCGCCTTGTTCTTTTTTTCCCGCTCTTTCAGGACCTCAACAGCTTCCCTTGCGCAATAATATCCCGGTCCGTCCGCTCCCAGAGCCATTTCTTCATTGATATCTGTTATGATGCTTCCGATTCCGATTCCAAAACGCATCCTGACCGGATACAGATTCATCTTAATTTCCTCTATGATATTCAGAACATTTTCGCCTCCGCGCAGAAGCCCTTGAAATTCATCTCCAAGTGTGATAAGAAATTTTGCTGCAATATCATTTTCGTACTTTCTGTTCAAAGAATCCAGTATTTCCCGCAGTTTTTCCTGAACTTTCTTTCGCTCTTCCAGGTGCCTCGAATCCTTAATATCTGCGATGATGGCCACAAACAAACTAACGCTTCCTGTCTCTCTCATATCCGCTCCTCCTACAATTATAATATATAGCAGAAATAACGAATAATCAAGTTTTATTCATATTTTTGTCTATATTTTAAAAATATATATAAAAATATGAATATTTTATACAAGTCCCCATATCCGGATCATCCCCAGTACCAACAGATGTCCCGGATAAAACAGGTAGAAAAACCACTTGGAAAACAGCCTGCCTCTCTCCATTCTTTTCCCGTTGTAGAAACAGACAATCGCAATTCCCGCCAGGGCAACGCCGCCTGCTGCCAACAGCGCTTCTCCGAGACTGGCCAGTGTTTCCGCCCCGTCCGCTCCCGGCATAAACCTGGAAAACGCAAACAAAGCCGTACCGATCACAAAGGCCCGCTTTATCTTCTCCCGATCCTGCCCTGCCCATGCGAAAAGCAGGGTAAACACCGGAGCCAGGAGCGCCCAGTCAGAAAACAGGGAAAAGATCACCAGTCCGGCAATCAGAAGCATTTTCATCCCCACATCCATAACATATTCCCGGACAAGCAGGATGCAGAAACAAAGAAACAGAGTAAAGATCATGTTGAACCCGCAGAAAGAGATTCCCCTCACTCCGTTAAATGTCTCTGAGAATGCCAGACAAAATGGGAACTCTGAGATAACAGCAAAAGTGAAAAGCCTCAGGGCATAACGTTTTTTAGAATGAGTATAACGATACCCTTCCACCAGAAAAAAGCACATCACCGGTGCTGTAAAATATCCGATATCCACAAGAAGCATATGTGAGATGGTTCCCGGCGTCAGAAATATGTTCGCAATGTGATTTAACAGCATGGTAAACATGGCAATATATTTGATGACGTCCCGGTTCAGAACCCTTAAGTCCAGGCACTTTAACTGCATTTTATTTCTTCTTTGCTCTTTCATCTTTTTTCATCAGCTCCACAAGATGTCTCTGCCCCTTCTCCGAGTACATCATCACCTCATAAGGATTCCCCTTTGCACTCATCCTCACATCCACGCGGATCCCGGCTTCTTTCCCTTTCTCTGTCAGAACCGTTCTTGTATAACCGTCCTCATACCTTCTCTCCAGGATTCCTTCTCCCAGAAGCTCTTCCGTCAGGGATTTGATGGTCAGCCGTTTCATCTGCTTATCGTCCCGCAGTTCATTGATCATGGCAACGAAATCACTGATCGTGGTTTCAGAAGAGTAAGTAATCCCTGCCAGAATCTCCTCCGTCAGGTGAAATGCCTCTTTCTTCCCTTTTCTCTTCTTTTCCGTCAGTGGAGAAAGACCGCCTTCAGATCCATCCGTCTGCCCCTCTCTGCCACCCGCTTCTGCCGCATCTGTACCGTTTTCCTCTATGAGCGTCATATCCGCTCCCCAGGCTTCTCTGTCTCCTCCGGTGATCTCCATCAGCTTTTCCATGAACACCGCGCCGTACTGCTTTACTTTTTTCTCGCCCATCCCGTTTACATTCAGCATTTCCGCCTCAGTAAGCGGAATTCGCAGACACATGTCCCGCAGCGTCTTATCGGAAGCTACTACATAGGGCGGAACAGACCTCTTCTTTGCAAGCTCAGCCCGCAGTTTTCGCAGTTCCTCGAACAGTTCTCTCCCCTTCTCCGTCAGATCTGCTGTCTGGGCGAATTTCTTCTTCGATGATCTGGCGAAATTCTTCTCCTCTTCTTTCCTGTAAGAGATCGGGAACGGTTCTTCCGATTCCAGAAGCTGTTCAGATTTTCCTGTCAGTTTCAGAAGTGCATACTTGTCCTTTGTCTGCGTAAGAAATCCCTGTTCCAGCATGGTGCGGATCACTTCTTTGACCAGCGTCTGCCCCAGTTTGCTCTGCCTTGCATAAACGGGATTTCCATCCATCCTGTAGTTCCGGATCTTTGCCGTATTCTCACCAAGCAGAGTGCCGGCAATCATGTTCAGTCCGAAGCGCTGTCCACTGGTTTTCACACAACGGATCACATCTTTTGCTGCTTCCGAGGCATCCATCTCCTCAAATTCTGTCAGACAATTGGAACAGTTTCCGCATGTCTCCTGTGCCTCTTCCCCGAAATAGTTCAAAATGTACCGGCGCAGACATTTCGTCATCGTACAGTAGTTTTCCATTCTCCGCAGGCGCAGCGCATCCTGCTCCTGAATCACACGCAGTTCCTCGCCTGTATACTCCTGATAATTTTCTTTATTATCCAGAAGGAACTGGTTAATCACAATATCCTGAGGCGAATAGTACAGGATACACTCTGCAGGCTCCCCGTCGCGTCCCGCACGTCCTGCCTCCTGATAATAATTTTCCATACTCTGGGGCATATTGTAATGAAGAACATAGCGCACATTTGATTTATCGATTCCCATACCGAACGCATTGGTGGCAATCATCACCTTCACCCGGTCGTAAATAAAATCTTCCTGGCTTGTTTTTCTCGCATCCGCGCCCATGCCCGCATGATAACGCCCCACAGAAAATCCTTCATTTTCCAGATACAGATAAAGCTCGTCCACACCTTTCCTCGTGGCGCAGTAAATAATGCCGCTCTCCTCTCTGTGATTCTCCAGATAGCTGCGAATATTGCTTTTCTTATCCTTCGTCCTCTGTACTTCAAAGTAAAGATTCTCCCGGTCGAATCCCGTCACTGTCTCAAACGGATGCTCCAGTCCCAGGGAGGAACGGATATCTTTCCGGACCCGCTCCGTCGCCGTTGCCGTAAAGGCGGAAACGACCGGACGAACAGGAAGACATCTGATAAAATCAAGAATCCTCACATAACTGGGCCGGAAATCCTGCCCCCACTGGGAAATACAATGTGCCTCATCCACCGTGATCATGGATATTTCCGCATGACAGGCAAAATCAAGGAACCGTGGCGTTTCCAACCGCTCCGGTGCCACATATACGATCCTGTATCTCCCGTTTTTTGCCAGTTCGAGAGCTTTTGCCGTCTGTGTTTCCGTCAGTGAGCTGTTAATATAAGCTGCATGGACTCCCGCCTCATTGAGCGCCTTGACCTGATCCATCATCAGAGAAATCAGAGGCGACACAACGATCGTGATCCCCGGCATCTGAAGCGCGGGAATCTGGTAGCATAGCGATTTTCCCGCACCGGTAGGCATGACTGCCAGGACATCCCTGCCGGAGAGGATCTGGCCGATAATCTCCTCCTGCCCGGGACGAAAGGAGTCGTAGCCGAAATATGTCTTAAGAATCTTTTCGCTTTGTACTATTTTGTTTTGATCTATATCGTTGTTCCGGTCTATGGCATTGTATCTTTCTTCTGACATCTGCTGATTTTTCCTCTCCATTCATGTATGTTCTTCTCATTTTCTCATCTTATGTTCTCATCTTATATTTTTCTTCATCTTATGTTTTTCTTCATCCTATGTCGTTCTTTTTCATCATCCCATCTCGGTCCAAACCTGTGATACACATAGAACGACAGCGCTACAGTCAGAATATCTGCGGTAACCTGTGACCAGACAATCCCGTACATTCCGAAAATCCCGTTTAAAATAAAGAGCATGGGGATATTAAACACCAGCCAGCGCATCACTCCCAGAAACAGAGAAATCTTTCCTTTTCCAAAAGCCTGGAAAAGATACACGGTAAAAAAGCTTAAGAACATCAGCGGCGTGGCGAGAACCCGGATCCGCAGGAAATTCGTTGCCAGATCTATCGTCTGTGCATCCGAAATAAAGATGCGGATAAACTGAGCAGCAAATATTTCATACAGAATTATGCTGATTCCCGCGATCACCAGTCCGGTCATTCTGGAAAGGCGGACTGTATCCTCCATCCTTTTCCGGTTCTTTGCCGCGTAATTATATGCCACAAGGGGCATCATTCCCTGACAGATCCCGATTCCCACATTCAGAGGGAAACGCTCCACCTTCAGGACGATCCCGACAGCCGCAAGCGCCAGATCGTGATAGGAAACCATCAACTTATCGATCACCACATAATCCAGGTCAAAGAGAAGTGTCGCTATAGCAGAGGGAATCCCTACTGCAAACACGGCTGTGACGCTCTCCTTCTGCGGCTTTCCTGCACGCAGGCTGAAGGTGATCGTTGATTGTCCGGACTGCCTCCCCATCCGGAACAGTACAAAAAAGAAAAACATACAGGCGATACAGTTTGACAGGCACGTTGCGATTCCCGCGCCAAGCACTTCATATCCGTCCGGAAGAAGCACAAACATAAAAAGAGGATCCAGGATAATGTTCAGAACCCCGCCCAGGATAATTCCCGCGCCTGCCTCTTTCGAACGGCCGATGCTGCGGATCAGATTCGACAGTACATTTGAGAGCACAGTCGGTATTCCGCCTGCCACAATCACACAGAGCGCATACTGACTGGCATATTCATATGTATTTTCCCCTGCTCCGAGCAGTTCCAGCAATGGCCGCATAAACACGCCCATCCCGATGGAAAATACCGCTGCAATCAGTATCCCCAGATACAGGGAAAAGGCACTCACCCTGCGCGCCTCGTCTTCTCTTCGTTCCCCGAGCAGTCTGGAAATCAAAGCGCCGCCGCCCACTCCGGCAAGTCCCGCCAGACAGAGTGTAATGTTGAATACAGGCAGGATCAGAGATGTGGCAGCCACCATATAGGGATTGTTCGTCTGTCCCACGTAAAACGTATCTGCCATATTGTAGATCAGCACGATAAGCTGGCTGATTACTGCCGGGAAGATCATCACCCGGAGCGCCCGGGGGATGGGGAGCGTTTCAAATACTTCGGTTTTGTTGTCTGGTTTGGTTTTCATTCGTCTTATTCCTTCATAATTTTTTATAAATCATGTCCGGAGATATTCTTTCAGATTCTCCAGCACCTTCTCATTCAGTCTCTTCACAGCCTGTCGTGTCATACCGGAAGAGCGCTTCTGGCACCGCACGTTTTTGTATTGTAAAAGTCTCTCATCTCCCAGTCCCATCAAGGTATCACAAAAATACCACGTATTTTTCTTTTTCATCCACTTTTCCATAGCCTCCAGTTCAAAGCAGGGACTGAGCGCTGTATTGAAGAGAAGCTTGTTTTCTCCAAGGATCTCAAATTCCGGCTCGTAGAGAAGCGTCACATTTTTGCTCAGGCAGCTGCAGATCACGTCACATTCCCTCAGAAGGTCATGAAGTTCCTGATAAACATATCCTTTTTCCGCCTCCAGTTCCGGCTTTCTTGTACGGCTGTAATAGCGGACGTCTGCTCCGAATGCCGATAGACCTTTCGCCACAGCACGGGCGCTTGCTCCCATCCCGAGCATCCCCGCCCGTATCCCGGACACCTCAGATATCTCTCCCATGAGAGGCGCTTCCCCGTCGCTCCCGTGAAGCCTGCGGATCAGTTCTGAAATTACATATTCAGCCACCCCCTCATCGCCGTAGTCCCGGATCCCAGTTACTTTGATGCCGTGTTCCCGCGCATAGGCGATATCCACATTGGAGCTTGCCTCTGAATAGAGACTGCAGCACATCCCGATATATTCCAGATCCGGGCACTCTGAGAGCACATTTGCCCCGATCGGTCTGGTATAGCTGACAAATATGGCGTCCGAATCTCCGATCCGCTCTATAACCTCGTCATCGCTTACCGGTTCCGTATCATAAAATACTGCTTCTTCGCAGAACTCTTTCACTGCTTCTTTCGTCTCAGGAAGCAGTGAAACCGGCTGAATGGCAGTCAGTTTCCTGAATCGTATCTTTTCTTTCCTGCTAACTGTATTTTCCATATCATTTTTCTCCTTCCCGCCCCATTCCCTGCACGAAGTTTTCCTGCAGGCTTTTACTTCTGTATCGCACTCCTGTAATCTTCTTTTATATCATTCACTTTTCTGACACCGGGGACAGCAGGTGCTCCCTCTTCCGCCCACCACCATCCGGCAGAATGCATTTCCGCAGACCGGGCACCGCTCTCCTTCATGTCCGTATGCCTGCAGATACGGAGTGTTCCGGTAGTCCTGTCCCTTTGTCTCCAGATATTCTTCCGGTGTGATCCGGTTCTTTTCGATAAAATATGCGATCCGCTCCGGGATAACCTCAGCAAGACTCTCCCACTCATCTGCCAGCAGACTGTTCGCCGGCCGTGCCGGATGGATCCCTGCTGTAAATAAAATCTCATCGGCATAAATATTTCCAATGCCGGCGATCACACTCTGATCCAGCAGGCATGTCTTCACCGCTTTTCTGCTCTTCCCAAAATGTGCGCGCAGATATTCAGCCGTCAGCTCCTTGTCCTCCGGCTCCAGTCCCAGTTTTTCCATCCCTGTATATGTATCCTCTTCCCCGTCTCTTAACAGCCAGAACCGTCCAAAGCGCCTCATATCCGAAAAACGCAGTTCTTTTTGTACGCCTTCTTTCTCTTCACTGAGACGGAAAATAAGATGTGTGTGCTTTTCTTCCGGATATTCTTCGCAATACTTTTTCCTGTCCTTCTCACCGCACTCTTCTGCAGCCTTTCCCGGAGTCACCAGAAGGCATCCGGTCATCCGCAGATGGAGAACGATCCGGTCACCGCACTCTGTCCGGATCGTCAGGAATTTCCCTCTTCGCGACATTCCAGAGACCTTCTGTCCTGTCAGCCTCCTGACAAATTTTTCCGGACCGGGATGTGCGATGATCCCCGGAGTCCGGACACAGATTTCTTTAATCTTCAAGCCTGTGATCTGCGGCGCGATCACCGATTTTACAGTTTCCACTTCCGGTAATTCCGGCATAATGTTCCTCCCTTTTCCTGCTTCTTATTTTTCCGCTTTTCTTTCTGCTTCCGTTTTCGCATCCCCGCAGATTACTTCTGCATATGCCTGCAGAGAACTGTCGCTAAAGAGAACCCACTCGATGAGATCCAGTTTGTCCGGATGCGTCCTCACGAACTCTTCTGCCGTCGCCACAGCGATCTCTGCCGCCTCTTTCAGTGGAAAATGGTAGACGCCTGTGGCGATCGACGGAAATGCGATCCTGTGGATCCCATTCTGCACAGCCAGTTCCAGGCAGGAGCGGTAGCAGGATGCAAGAAGTTCCCGCTCGCCTCTGTCTCCCCCGTGCCAGACCGGCCCCGGCGTATGGATCACATACCGGCAGGGCAGACGGTAAGCGCCCGTGATCTTTGCCTCTCCCGTCCTGCAGCCATGAAGGGTGCGGCACTCCGCAAGAAGTTGGGGCCCTGCTGCCCTGTGGATGGCTCCGTCCACACCTCCGCCGCCCAGAAGACTCGTGTTTGCCGCATTTACAATAGCATCAACGTCTGTGATCTTTGTGATATCACCGGGAATGGCACGAAACTCTGTTTCAAAACGAACAGATGAATATAGTTTATCTGTCACTGTTCCTCTTCCTCCATTTCTTCTATCCATGGAATCCTGTAATATTCATCTACAAGAAAATCATGAAATCCCCAACCGATGCCGTCGGATTCATCTATAATTCTTCGGATTCTGTCACGCCATTGCTCAAACAACTCCTCGTTTTCTGATACAGTCTCCATTACATCATGGAACATATCGCATGCCGTATCATAAAAAGATTCATTAATGTCCCCAAATGTATTGGTGAATTCTACAGAACATTCGACATAATACAATTTTAATTCTGCTGTCAGCTCCGGATCCTGGCATATCTTTTTAAACTCTGAAACCACATTTTTTGCCCATCTGACAGAAAATCCTGCACGGATCATATTATTTGGAAAGAAAATTTCATCCAATTTTTCCTGATACTGTCCCACCAGTTTTCGTCCATAATCTTTGCCCAGTATGTACAAATTGATATTCTTCTCTGCCAGATCTACATGTTTATATAAACTGCAGATCAGCTGTTCCAGTTCCTTCCTTTCCATTTCCGACAGTCTCTTTTTCAGTGCCGGAATTGTCATTTCCCGTTTCATGCTTTTCCTTTCTCCTTCAGCTCTGTATATTTTTCCTTACTCCCATATGCCTTCTCGACCGGATATTTCTCATTGTTCTTCTTTAACTTTTCCCGGACGATCTCGTCCAGATCCAGGCCGCAGGCGTCCGCCATCAGGATGCAGTAATTCACCACATCCGCCAGTTCTTCCCGGATCCTGTCCATCTTTTCCTCGCACCGGGTATCCTCCGCGCTCCACTGAAATACTTCCAGAAGCTCCGCAGCCTCCAGACTGATGGAGATCGCAAGGTCTTTTGGATTGTGGAACTGACTCCAGCTGCGGTCGTCCCGGAATTTTAAAACCTGTCTGATCGTTTTCTGTGTCATTCGGTAACATCACTCCTGTTTTCCGGCAGTTTCCTTATCGGATATGCTCCATAGCCTTTGTTCTCATTCCATTCCTGAATTGAGACAACATCTATTTTTTCAATAAGTTTCCTGCCATCTCCTATATTCTCCTGCAGGACAAACGGAAGTTCTGTCTTAATCTTGTTGCGCAGTCTTTTTCGCGTTGTAACATCTCCGTTTGGATATTCAATCAAAAAATCGACATCTTTAAGATGAACTCCTGCTTCGTGATAATCTTCATGTATCCTGTCCGTCGCCCATACAGCTTTTGTACAATCAATACCGTAGATCCCATTTTCTTCTACCGCTCATACTTTATCCTCACATATCGTATACTTCATCAAGCAGCCTGTTATCTGCGATCATAATGTGATTTTTCTCAATCTCCTCCATCCGGTATGCTGACTGACTGTATATCGCATCATCCTGTCCGCTGTAATCCAAAGAGGAACTCATGTTTTCATCTTCATACTTTTTATACAAATTATGAAACATAACCTGCTCTTTATCCGTACGTCGTATTTCAAGATATTTGGCAAAATTATAAATGTGCGTAGCAATAAAAATCTGCATGCCGTTCTTCTGCAGTGCCAATAATAATTGAAGCAGGCGTTTTTTCCTGGTCCGATCAACTGTTTCGTTCGACCATTGAGATGCCGCATAAAGCATTTTTAAAACTGTTGTCTTTCCAACTCCATTTTCACCAATCAGAACATTAATCCCATCACAGAAGTCCAACCTAAAACTTTCGTAAAATACCATTACAAATTTCTATCGATTTAATTGCCAATGTCAGTCACCTCCGTTTATGGTCCTTTCATTTCATCCAGTATACCACAGCTTTTCCCTGTTTGCTACTCATCCAATGTAACCCGCGTATATTTGTTCTTCACAAACTCTCTGTACTCATCCCGGACCAGTGCATAAGATATCACATTTTCCACGAATTTTTCCATGTCCGCCTCATCCAGGTTCCACAGATGGTCATTGACCAGTGTCCCCAAATTATAACGGCTTCCGTCTGCGATTTCCGGGTACTGCTCTTCCACAAACAGCCTCAGTTCATCCAGCCGCCCTGAGCCGATTTTACCGACTGCCATTTTTCCGCTGTGATAGAAAATGCACTTCGTCCCTGCAACGACCACATTATCATCAAGCACGAGCTGCAGGGCATGATGTGTCGTCTTCTCATTGTCTATTCCCACGCACAACATTGTTTTCTCTATCTCCGGATGCGCATATGTAAAATAAGGCGATATCCCCAGCGAAACAAATTCCGTACTGTTTTTGTATTCGATCAAAAACGACCGGTACGGTCCTGCGAACCCCCCGCCGGATGCATTTCCATAAGAGAGCAGGCGTATCCCGCAGTCCCTGATCATCCGGAAGATCCCATACTCACCGGTCCGTATTTTATGTTCCGTATACAGAAGCGCCTCCCAGAGGTTCACCGCGGGAACTGCAATTCTTTTCGGTGTATTGAGCCCGATGTCTGCCCCGCCATATTCTTTCCATTTATCTTTACTGTCAATTTCAGCTAACTCCAGTCTGGGAGGCATGGTCGCTGCCGTTTCTTCCGAATATCTGCCTCCAAGCTGTTCCTGATAGGACGGCATGTCCCGCAGGCTTTTATAACTTTCGCTTTCTTTATCATAGTAGTAACAGAACAGTTCTCTTCCGTCTGTCATCGCCGCATAATCGCAGCCAATCAGATCAGCATAGATAAACATCTGCTCTGCCGTCTTCTCTCCGAGCAGTACCCCCGGTGCTTTGCATTCGATTAATGTAAGCGGACGGATTGTATGATCTGCTTTTTCATATCTCTCTATGATAATATCCGCGCGTTTTTTGGATCTGATCCCATAATGGGATAAATGCTCTTCCACCCGGATCATGTTTTCCGGCACATGCAGTTTATCTATAAGATAATGTATCGTCTGTTGACGCACAGTTTCCTCCGGAGTAACAAAAATCAGCCTCTTTCTTACCGGATCGAGATAACATTTCCGTCCGTTTCTGATAAAGATTTCCGGAAGAGATTCGTCTGAAAAATTATATTTCATGTTCTATCACGCCCTCTTAAGTATCAACCCTCTGCTCCCTCTTTCTATCCATACGCTCATAAGCCTCCATCAGCTCCTCATCAGAGGCATACGGTTCCAGACCAAGTTCCTCCCATGTGATTCCATAAGGAGCACCGCCCTCCGTATACCCTGCTATAAAAGCAAAACGTTCATCCGAAAAACCATCGAAAGCTTGCGGTAGTGCCTGACCATGTATTTCCGTGTTCCATTATAGTTCAGTAACCACTGCCTTGCTTTTTGCAGCCGGATCTCTTTCGGCTGAGTATTTTTATTCTTATCTTTTTCATATTTGAACTTCTCGCTAATAAGCCTGCTGCGCTTTTTCTCCACCAGTTCCGATTTGTCACTGGCACTATTATACTGCACCTGCCTCTGAATTGGAAGAATACCTGTTAACCCCCGGTTAATTTTCTCTCCCCCATCCTTAACCATCCCTCTATTGCCCCATCCGCTCGTTTTCTGCTATCATAAAGCCATACCACACGGCACCTTTTAAGCCGACATATCATCATATATTCTAACAGGAGGTTTACAATGAAAATCGGTCAGATTATCCGGGAAAAACGGAAAGAATTATCACTTACACAGGAACAGGTGGCAGATTATCTGGGCGTATCCGCGCCCGCGGTCAGCAAGTGGGAGAAAGGCTCTGCCTATCCGGACATCACACTTCTTCCCGCTCTTGCACGTCTGCTGAAGACAGACCTGAATACGCTGATGTCATTCAATGAGGACCTGTCAGATATGGAGATCCGGAATTTTGTCGACAGTCTCGGCGCCCTCACAGAGTCAGAGGGTTATGAAGCCGCTTATCAGGCAGGTCTTGATAAGATTCGGGAGTATCCGCGCTGCGAAAAACTGATCTACTCTGTCATTTCTTATCTGGAAGGGGCTATGTATCTCTACGGTATTAAGGATGACGAGGCAGTATACAGGAATACATTTGAGAAATATTACGGGCAGCTTGCCGAAAGCCACGAGCCGCAGATTCGGGATTTTGCCCTGCAGATGCTGATCTCCCGCAGCAGGAACCGGGGTGATTTTGCCCGGGCGGAAGAACTGATCCGCTCTCTCCCGACCTCTTCCATCAATGTGGACGAACAGCTCGCAATCCTCTGTTTCCGTCAGGAGAAATATGAAGAGTCACAGAAACTATGGGAACGTCAGGTTCTGAACAGCGTCACGGAAATCCAGACCGCCCTCATGTATATGATGGAAACTGCCCTCAAAGAAAACGGAGAGGAAAAAGACGCCGGCTATTTTGCAGACGTCTACGAACAGGTTTCCCGTCTGTTTCATGTTGCAGAGTGGATTCCCTTAAACGCCCGGCTTCAGCTTTCCGTTATCCGTAAGGATTCCCGGGAATGTATCAAAATATTAAAAGAAATGCTCCCTCTCATGAACAGGCGCTGGAAGCCTCAGGATTCCCCGCTCTACCGTCATCTCTCCGGCGAGGATTCCGGCTTTTTGTCAGACCGTCTTCTTGCCCTGTTCAAAGAAGAGATGATAACAGAAGATGGGGATTTCGCCTTCCTGCGCAGCTCAGAAGAATACGCGGAACTGGAACAGACGCTCAAACATCTTTGACAGCTCTATATCTACTGCTTCTGCCGCAGCTGTTTCCCTGCTGCCAGATAGACCAGCACCGCCAGGGGAACAGTCAGCATCAGAACAGGGTAGAACCACCGGATATCCAGACCGCCGTAAAGCGCGCCGCCGATCATCGGTCCCAGGGCCATTCCCAGATCCAGGCCGATATAGTAGGTGCTGTTTGCCAGTCCCCGATTCTCTTTTCCTGCAAGGAGCATTGCAGTGGACTGGCACACAGAACTCATGATTCCGTAGCCGCCCGCCAGGAAGAATGCCCCTGTAAACATGACAATATTGCTGTTCATCACCGTAAGGCACAAAATCGCCAGAAGCATACATGCCGAGCTTCCTGCCAGAAATACTTTGAAAGGCAGCTTGTCAAAATAATTTTTCAGCACAAGGCGCAAAAGCAGAAGTATAACCGCATAAGACGGAAAGAAAAAGCTTACCGTAACGTTGATCTCCCGGACAGACGCATAGGTCACCAGAAACGACTGGGTTGCGCAGTAGGGAATGGCAAAGAGCATAATGATCAGGGCAATGGGCAGAACTCTGACATCGACTAACTGAATTCCGTTTTCCTTCCGCAACTGTTTCCCGCTTTTCCTGATTAATCCTGCAGCGTTTTCCATGATTAGTCCCGCATCGCTTTCCTGCTCCTGCTCTTTCAGACCCGCTTTCATATCTGCCGCCTTTTCCGGCTCCCCCTTATCTCCCACGAACTGGATCACAATCATCACCGCAATGGAAAATACCAGGGCAATGCAGAAAGAAATCCGGTATCCGAATCTCTGGAACGCGCTGACTCCAATGGCCGGAGCCACCGCCATGGCAAGGGCATTCATCATCCCGTAGAACCCCATTCCGGAGCCGATCTTATTTCTTGGGAGCATATTGGATACCCAGGTAGCCATACACACGGAACAGCAGGCGAATCCCACCCCGTTTATAATCCTTGAAACGACTACAATCAGAGCGTTCGGAGCCGCTATATATCCTCCACAGGCAGCAGTCATCAGCACAGCACCGATCAGGGACAGCCTGTATTTGCTGATGCGGTCTGCCAGATTGCCCGCCAGGGGGCGGCACACAAGGGAGCACAGATTCATCATGCCTCCCACAATTCCCATAAGCCCCGCGCTTCCTCCGATGCTTTCTGTAAATCCGGTAATCAGCGGCGTGACAAGCATCGGACTTGCCATATAGAAAAAACTGGCCGTCAGGACCAGTATAATATCTTTTGAATAGGAAGATTTTTTCATGTTTTCCATCTCTTTTCACATATATATGTTCCGTATGTATATCCTGCCACGGCTTCCCCATAAAATAAAGCACGCTGCCTATTATACAACGTGCTTTATTTTATGTCAAAATTTACTGTTTTATACTTTACTGCGGTGCTCCTGTCTCTTCTTCCCTCTGGTCTTCTGTCTCATCGTCCGCATATTCCAGGATATCGCCCGGCTGGCATCTGAGTACCCTGCAGATTGCATCCAGGGTGCTGAAGCGGATTGCCTTTACCTTTCCTGTTTTCAGATAGGAAAGATTCACATTGGATATTCCCACTTTCGCTGCAAGCTCATTGAGACGCATTTTCCGGTCCGCCAGAACTCTGTCCAATCGAATAATAATCATAACGTATGATCCACCTCATCCTGCAAATAGATTCCATAGTGAATAATGTAAGCCGCAACAACAAAGGCAATGCCCGGGAACAGACCGTTCAGCACATTGGAGCCTGTTGAAACCGACAGCAGACTTCCGGAGAAAAGATTAGAGACAGAACAGATCAGCATGCTGATGAACGGGACAAAGAGTGCCACAAAAATCTGAACCAGTCCGTAGTAGAGCAGACAGGAAGAATTCTCTCCGGTAAAGATCTCTCCCCGGTTTATGTTCCTGAAGACCCGGCTCAGATACAGGTATCCCAGAAACAGCGGAATCAGTTTGAACGCATACATAAGAGAGATACCAATCCGTGTTGCCAGATCGACCCGGTCATCTGCATCGGCGCGGACATAGATCTCATCATCAGAAGACACGGTAAATCCCCGCAGGCTGTAGTCATGATCTTCCTCCGCACAGATTGCCCGCTCATAAAATCCCGTACTGGTCTGCAGCCGAAAGGTCTGGCGCCCCATAATACTCAGCACAAGACACACGACAAAGAACGCCATCACTACATAACAGACGTACCGCATAAATCCGGCAGCCGCCTTCGCATACCTCTCATTGACAAGTTTATGTATTCTCCTCATACAGCTCACCTCCTGATTCTAAGATATCACAGTCATTCTAATAGTGCAATAAATATTTAATGTTTTACGTTAATTATTTAATATGACGCTTCAATTTCTTTACAAGCGTTTCCCTGCACATTGAATTTCTTTCGTTTTCCCTCTATAATAGGTATATCAAATCAAAGAAGGGGTTTATCCATGCAATATACTGTTCCGCATTACTATAAAAAATTCCACTGTCTTGCCAAGGACTGTCCCGCAACCTGCTGTGCAGGCTGGCAGATCCAGATCGATCCCGCCTCGTTGCGGCGTTACGCTCTTGCGAAAGGTCCGCTTGGCAGCCGCCTGAAAAATGAGATCGTCTGGAGTGAAAAGCGATTCCGCCAGTATGGCGGGCGCTGTGCATTCTTAAACGAGGACAACCTCTGCGACCTCTACCTGGAGGGCGGCGGAGAAAAGGCATTCTGCCGCACATGTCGAACCTACCCGCGGCATATTGAGGAGTTTGAAGGGCTCCGGGAGATCTCTCTTTCGCTCTCCTGCCCTGCCGCAGCAGAGTTGATCCTGGGATGCAGGGAGCCGGTGCGTTTTCTCCATGCGGAGAATCCGCGAAAAAATGAGACTTACCCGGAATTCGACTTCCTTCTGTTCACCAAACTGGCGGACGCCCGTTCCCTGATGATCGATATTCTGCAGAACCGGGAGCATTCCATAAAAGTCCGTATGGCTGCAGTACTCTCTCTTGCCCACGATCTGCAGGAGAGGATTGACCGCAACGCTCTTTTTGATGCAGACAGCCTGTTTGAGCGGTATTCTTCCCCCAGGCTCTGGACCTGGTTCTCAGACCGTCTCCGGTTGCTGGGAAAAAAAGCTGCAAAAAGCGGACAGAATACACGGAGGGATGAAACGTTGGGCAGCCTGTTCGTGATCCTCAATCAGATGGAAGTCCTGCAGCCGGACTGGAAGGCTTATCTCCGGGAATCCCGCGCCGCTCTCTGGGAAGCGGAAGCAGCTTCCCCGGAAGCAGACCCGGACCTGCAGGTGCAGGAGGATTCATTCCGGGAAATTTTCACCGATATTACGGCAGAACAGCTCATGATCTATTTCATCTTTACCTATTTCTGCGGCGCAGTATACAGCCGCAATGCTTATGGCAAGATGAAATTTTCCTTTGCCGGAACCGTGCTCATCCGCGAGCTTGCCCGCGCCCGTTTTCTGCTCAGCCTGAAAAAAAGCGCTGCGGACGGTGCGAACAGAACACCGGTGCAGAAAATCCCGGGAGAGTGTCCGGCAGAGTCCCCGGAAAAGTGTCCGGTTCTTCTGACGGATGCGGCATGCCGTTATGCCCGGGAGGTAGAACACTCGGACTTCAACAAATACAAAATGGAAAAACTGTTGGGAAATGAAACGAAATTCAGCCTTGAAAACCTGTTTTCTCTTCTGTAAGAACTTTTACAGAGTCGGCTGCTCTTTCCCGTAACAGCCAGAAAGGAATTAAGGAGAGATTCAATTATGGAACTGCTGAATTTAAGCCGTAAACTTATCAATACCGGCAATACAGACCACCTGCCGGAAATATTATCCCGTTTCCGCATCCTCTGTCCGGAGTACTCCGCACTGGATGAAGAACGCAAACCATGGCCCATGCCGGAAAGAGAACACCTCTTTGCACTGCTCTGGGATCTCCACGATACCGACGGAACGCACGCTCTCTCCGCCACGATCGTCCCCAGGGAATACCCCTATACTTTTTACGCGGAGTATTCTCCTGTGACACGCACTCAGATGCATTCCCACGAATACCTGGAGCTTTTCTATATCGCAGAGGGAGAATACCGTCAGAAGATACTCGGAAATGAATTTACATTTACACAGGGGGAACTGTGTCTGATCGACCGCAACTGTCTGCATCAGGAAATTCTTGACGGTTCTTCCGCCGTGATTATATTTCTCGGGATTACGCCTGACATCTTCGATGATGTGATGAAAAACCGGCTCGGGACAGAGGGCATCACTTCTTTCTTTAATACCGCCCTTCTGACACAGAAAAACGTTCAGCAGTATCTCCATTTCCGCCCCCGCCAGGAAAGCGGCGCAGACACTCTGATGGAACAGACACTGACCTTTCTTTTAAAAGAGCTCTCCCGCCACGACGAGGCTTCCGCTCTGATCTGTCAGGGTCTTCTGCTGCGTATTTTCAGAATTCTTAGCACACAGTATGAATTTTCGCTGTCAAAAAAACTGAAAAAAGAGATGACATGGATCCTCTACGAGGAGATTTCAGGATTTATCAGGAACCATCTGAGGAACATCTCAATCCGCATGCTTTCCGATGAGTTTCATTTTCAGGATGACTACTTCAACCGGCTTCTGAAATCACATACCGGGCTCACCTACACGGAGTTCGTCCAGTCGCTGCGGCTGGAGAAGGCAGAATTCCTTCTTCTTTCCACGGATCTTTCCATTGATGAGATTGCCCGCGAGATCGGTTATCACAATAAGGGATATTTCTATAAAATATTTACGGAACGGCACCGGATTACTCCGGCACAGTTCCGTAAAAAGGTTAAGAAATAAATTATAAATTCCACTTCCAGTCTCTGATCTCCGGCATGTCAATACCATACTCATGAATGTACTGCTTGTGCTCTACAAGCTTGTCGTTCATCTTCTGGATCAGATAAGCGCCGCGGTTTCCAAGCTGCGGAAGGTATTTGATCGCGTTCTTTACAAGATGGAAACGGTCGATCTCATTCTGGACACGCATATCGAACGGTGTTGTGATCGTACCCTCTTCCTGATATCCGTATACGTGGATATTGCGGTTTGTCCTTCTGTATGTCAGCTCATGGATCAGTGTATGATATCCATGGAATGCGAAGATGATCGGTTTGTCCTTTGTAAACAGAGCGTCATAATCTGCATCTGTCAGTCCGTGCGGATGCTTTGTGCTCGGCTGCAGTTTCATCAGGTCAACCACGTTGATCACACGGATCTTCAGCTCCGGAAGCGCTTCTCTTAAGATCGTCACTGCCGCAAGGGTCTCAAGGGTCGGTGTGTCGCCGCAGCATGCCATAACGATGTCCGGCTCCTCTCCCTGGTCGTTGCTTGCCCACTCCCAGATACCGATGCCCTGGGTGCAGTGCTTCACAGCCTGCTCCATCGTCAGCCACTGCTGTCTCGGATGTTTGGATGCAACGATGACATTTACATAGTTCCTGCTGCGGATACAGTGGTCGAAGCAGGACAGCAGACAGTTTGCATCCGGCGGCAGATAAAGGCGTACCACATCTGCTTTCTTGTTTGCAATATGCTCCAGGAATCCCGGATCCTGATGGGTAAATCCGTTGTGATCCTGCTGCCATACATTGGAGGAGAGGATCAGGTTCAGGGATGCGATGGACTGTCTCCACGGGAGCTGGTTGCAGATCTTCAGCCATTTTGCATGCTGTGCGCACATGGAGTCAACCACGCGGATAAATGCCTCGTAGCTTGCAAAGAATCCGTGACGTCCTGTCAGCAGATACCCTTCCAGCCATCCTTCACACATATGCTCGCTCAACATAGAGTCCATAACTCTTCCATCCGGTGCAAGGAACTCGTCTGTATCATATTTCTCATTGTTCCAGTCACGGTTTGTCGCCTCGAATACTTTGCCGAGACGGTTGGACATTGTCTCATCCGGTCCGAAGATACGGAAGTTATGCGCATCCTCGTTCAGTTTGAAGATATCTCTTACGAATCCGCCAAGCTCGATCATATCCTGTGCTTCCACAGAACCCGGAGTCGGAACGTCTACCGCATAGTCGCGGAAATCCGGAAGCCTTAAGTCGCGAAGAAGCTTTCCGCCGTTCGCATGGGGATTGGATCCGATTCTTCTGTCTCCCTTCGGTGCCAGTTCTTTGAGTTCCGGAATCAGTTTTCCGTCCTCGTCAAAGAGCTCTTCCGGATGGTAGCTCATCAGCCAGTCTTTCAGCATCTGAAGGTGCTCCGGCTTGTCCATCATGATCGGCACCTGATGTGCGCGGAAGGAACCTTCGATCTGCTGTCCGTCCACTACCTTCGGGCCTGTCCATCCCTTCGGTGTGCGCAGGACAATCATCGGCCATTTCGGTCTTGTGGCATCGTTGTTCTCTCTCGCGTTTTTCTGGATTGCCTTGATCTCGTCCATGGCCTTGTCAAGGGCATCCGCCATCTTTCTGTGCATTGCCATGTGATCGCTTCCGTCATCCTCAATCTCTACAAAATACGGTTTCCATCCGCATCCGTCAAGGAAGTGCTCCAGCTCTTCATGTGTGATACGTGCGAGGATCGTCGGGTTGCTGATCTTGTATCCGTTCAGGTGAAGGATCGGAAGAACCGCACCGTCTGTAATCGGATTTAAGAACTTGTTGCACTGCCAGGATGTGGCAAGCGGTCCTGTCTCTGACTCGCCGTCTCCCACGATACAGGCAGCAACCAGTTCCGGATTGTCAAATACTGCTCCGAATGCGTGAGCCATGGAGTATCCGAGCTCACCGCCCTCGTTGATGGATCCCGGAGTCTCCGGAGCCACGTGGCTTGAGATTCCGCCCGGGAATGAGAACTGCTTGCAGAGCTTTTTCAGCCCGTCCATATCCTCTCCGATATTCGGATAAACTTCACTGTAAGTTCCCTCAAGATAAGTATTTGCAACGAAGAAGTTTCCGCCGTGTCCCGGTCCTGAGATCAGGATCATGTCCTGGTCGTATTTCTTGATGACTCTGTTCAGGTGTACATAGACAAAGTTCTGTCCCGGAACAGTTCCCCAGTGCCCAACTATTTTCTTCTTTACATGATCCATGGTCAGCGGCTCGCGAAGGAGCGGGTTGTCCAGCAGGTACAGCTGTGCTGCACCAAGATAGTTGGCAGCGCGCCAGTATGCGTCCATCTTTTTCAGATAGTCTTCTGTGATCGGCTGCTTTTCAACAATGTTTTGATCTGACATTCTGACTGTCCTCCTTAAATAATCTGAATTCTCTTTAGTTTGATAGTACCTATCTTTGTTATATTTTAGACAATCTTTCCGCCGCCTGCAATTTCCCACGTCTGTTTCTTTTTCAGAAAAGTTACCTGTGGCGACTTATATTCTGTCATCAATACCATCTCACCATCGGCAGTTCATTGTTGATCCCTTTCGTCATCAGAATCTGGTGCAGGTCGATGATCCCGTTGTGGAAGGTAGCTGCGCATGCTGCCAGATACAGTTCCCACATGCGGATGAATTTCTCGTCGAACATCTTTCTCACCTCGTCCAGGTGTTCCAGATAATTCTTCCTCCAGCACCTCAGCGTCCGGTTATAGTGAAGACGCAGGTTCTCCACATCGATTGTATGGAAATTGTAATCTGCCATGGCAGTGATCATTTCTCTCAGGCTCGGTATCGTTCCGCCGGGGAAGATATATTTTTTAATCCACGCATCGCCCGGATTTTCCTTCAGTGCGCTGATGAAATGCAGAAGGAATACTCCGCCCTTTTTCAGCACCTTGTCGGCGCACTCCAGGAACAGCCGGCAGAAATCATTTCCGATATCATAGTGGCTGCGCACTTCTTTCTCCTGATTCTTTTTGGAGGTGGAGGTAAACATCAGTTTCTTCAGGGCGCTCTGGTCGGTAGAGAATTTCCCCATCTGGCCGAGGAAATGATCCAGTGCCTCGTATAAATCTCCTTCGATCTCCAGATCCCCGTTCATATAAGCCT
Organism: Lachnoclostridium sp. An169; assembly: GCF_002160525.1. Lineage (GTDB taxonomy): Bacteria > Bacillota > Clostridia > Lachnospirales > Lachnospiraceae > Mediterraneibacter > Mediterraneibacter cottocaccae. The sequence goes on along the minus strand of NZ_NFKT01000006.1, from coordinate 69,416 downwards.
CTCCCAGGGCAATGGATGTACTTTTCAGAAGATCGCCCAACGGGATCTCCCGGTTGAATTTTACTGTAAATGTAGGCTCTCCTTCGCCGATTCTGTACTCTTTGCCGCCCAGTTTCACAAGGAACGGCTGTTCGTCAAACTTCTGTAAAAAAGAAATCAGTCCGTGTTCTACTATCATCTTCCATCATCCTCTCTTTCTTGTCCAGGCAAAGCTGCAAGGATCTTAAGCCTGTATTTTCAAGTTCATGATAATAAAACAAATACCGGGATAGTTATAACCTGCTTCTCTGCCGATTATACTATCCCGGTAAGTTATTATATTCCTTTTTATGCGAAAAAGTCAAATTTCCCTTCTGACATCTTTGCCTTTCCCTCTGTCTTAAGCTTCACATAAAGCTCCCGGAGCTTCCCCACCAGGAGCGTCAGATACCGGAGTACCGGCTCTGTGGCGATGGCAAAGACAACGAACAGCATCACACATTCTCTGGTCATTCCCGTGATGGCAAACAGGTCATTTAAGAAGATGCTGCAGAAAATCAGCCCTGCAATGCATCCGCCCAGGATCACTGTTCTCACCACATTCATCGGGGCACTGATCTTATAGAGGATCATGAATCCCACAATTGCCAGAAGCATGGTGGCTGCCACAGAGATATCCGCAGAATCCACGCCGAACGTCTCCCCGAACTTTACCAGCGCCCCAACTGCCAGTGCGTCTGTGATTGCCGCCGGAAGCGCCTTGAGGAACACATTGGTAAGGAAATGGCCCCGGATAATGTTCTTGTTGGGCTCCATGGCCAGGAAGAAGGCCGGCACACCGATGGTGAACATACTGATCAGTGAGATCTGGGACGGCTCCAACGGATACGTAAACATGAACACAAGCGACAGCAGGCTCAGCAGCAGGGAGAATATATTTTTCACCAGGAACAGGCTTGCCGAACGCTGAATGTTGTTGACCACCCGTCTTCCCTCCAGCACGACTTTAGGCATACAGGAAAAATCCGATTCCAGAAGGACGAGCTGGGACGCCTGCGCCGCAGCCTCGCTGCCCGACGCCATGGCAATACTGCAGTCCGCATCCTTCAGGGCAAGCACATCGTTGACTCCGTCTCCCGTCATAGCCACCGTATGTCCCGCATCCTTTAGAATCCGCACGAATTTCCGCTTCTGGTCCGGAGTCACGCGCCCGAACACCGTATTATTCAGCACAGCGTCCTCGATCGTCCCGTCATCCAGCTGTGAAGCATCCACATATCTGTCTGCATTCTCAATCCCCGCCTGTGAGGCAACTCTTGATACTGTCAGCGGATTATCTCCGGAGATAACTTTGACCTCCACGCCCTGCTCTGCAAAATAGCGGAAAGTTTCCTGAGCCGCTTCCCGGATCGGATTGGCGAGAAGAATGTATCCCAGCGGAGTAACCGGCTTTTTCAGAGGCTTGCCGTCCGCTACGCCGTCGTAAGTCCCGAACACAAGGACCCGGGCGCCGGTAGCCGCCAGTTCTGTGATCTTCTCCTGATAGTTCCCGTAGTTTTCCTTTAACACAAATTCCGGAGCGCCCATCACACAGACCCCGTCTTCAAAAGTGACGCTGCTGTATTTTGTAGCTGAGGAAAATCCGGTTTTTGAAACTGCTTTTTTTCCGGAAGCCGCTGTAAAATATTCCTTCACAGCCGCCATGGTGATGTTGTCCCGCGTCATGGCTGCGGCGAAATCGCCGATCATCTCGTTCAGCGGAGGCATTTCTGCAGAATCATATTCCTCCGTCTCTATGACCTTCTGCACTTTCATGGTATTTTCCGTGATCGTACCGGTCTTGTCCACACAGAGTACATCTACCCTCGCCAGAGTCTCAATACACTTCATATCGTGGAGAAGTACTTTCTTCCGGGCAAGACGGACAGAGCTGACTGCCAGTGCCACACTTGCCAGAAGGTAAAGTCCCTCGGGGATCATGCCGATCACTGCCGCCACCATGGAGGTGATGCTGGAGCGGAATGTCTCATCCTGCAGGAAATATGCCTGGGAAAAGAGGATCAGCCCGATGGGGATGATAGCAATACCGACCCACTTGACCAGTTTGTCCAGAGAACGGATCATCTCCGACTGCTCCCCCTCCTGCATCTCCTTTGCCTGAAGAGTCAGTTTCGAGATATAGGAGTCTTCCCCGACCTTATCCAGACGTGCATGGCACTGTCCGGAGACAATAAAACTTCCGGACATGAGCTTTGCACCTTTGCGCTTCGTAATCTCATCCGCCTCACCGGTCAGGAGAGACTCGTTCACCTGGACCTCGCCCGCGCAGACAACCGCATCTGCGCAGACCTGGTTTCCCGCCTTAAAGATCACAATGTCATCGATGACCAGATCCTCCGCATCCACAACAGACTTCTTCCCGTCACGCACAACCGTAGCGTGAGGCGCATTCAGCATGGTCAGATTATCCAGTACCTGCTTTGCCCGCACCTCCTGCCCGATACCGATCAGTGTATTCGCTATGATAATGGGCAGGAACGTCAGATCCCTGAACGAGCCTGCCACAATCAGAAGGACCGCCAGAATGGCAAAGATCAGGTTGAAATAGGTGAATACGTTCTCCCTGACAATCTCCTGCACGGTCTTCGACGGCGGATCCACAGAGCGGTTCGTCCATCCGTGAAGCCGGTGCTCCTGCACCTGCTGTGTGGTAAGACCGCTCCGGTAATCCGGATTGTAGCGCGTCGTCGGAAGCCTTCTGTCTCTCGTTTCTTCTGTACTCTTCTGTAACTTTCTTCCCGGCATATCTGTCTAACTTCCCTTTCTGTATGAAACAGTCCTGCCCCGTGCTTCCACGGGGCATTTCCTACATTTTATCAGTCTTTCTCCTCATTTTCCAGTATCCTAAGAAAATCTTTGGATTTCTTTCGAGAGTCTTAACTTTTATCTTCCAGACGCTCCTGCCGGTTCAGGATCATCATGAACTCCTCGCCGGTAATCGTCTCTTTCTCATACAGATATTTTGCCAGTTCATGAAGCTTCGCCGTATGCTCCTCCAGAAGCTTCATTGCTCTGTCATAGGCTTTCTTCACTGTGTCCACAACCATCCTGTCGATCTCGGACGCAGTTTCAGGCGAACAGCTTAAGCTGCTGTCCCCGCCCAGATAGGGGTTGACCTCTGTCTCCATGGCCACCATTCCGAATTCGGAACTCATTCCATAACGGGTGATCATTGCTCTGGCCAGCTTGGTGGCCTGCTCGATATCGTTGGACGCGCCGGTGGTCACGGAATGGAATACCAGTTCCTCCGCACATCTTCCGCCGGTCAGAGTGGCAATCTTGTTGTCCAGTTCTTCCTTCGACATCAGGTTTCTCTCCTCGGAATCCACCTGCATGGTATACCCGAGAGCGCCGGAGGTACGTGGAATAATCGTGATCTTCGTAACCGGCGCGGAATGGGTCTGGAGCGCCGCCACAAGGGCGTGCCCGATCTCATGGTAGGACACGATCAGCCTCTCCTTGGAGGAAAGGACCTTATTCTTCTTCTGATATCCCGCGATCACGACTTCAATACTCTCCTCCAGGTCAGACTGTGTCACGAACTTGCGGTTTTCCCGCACCGCCCGCAGCGCAGCCTCATTGACCATGTTGGCAAGTTCCGCGCCGGAAGCTCCGGACGCCGCCCTTGCAATCGCATTAAAGTCTATATCATCTCCCAGTTTCACTTTCCGGGCATGAACTTTGAGGATTTCCTCCCTTCCCTTCAGATCCGGCAGTTCTACCGGAATCCTCCGGTCAAATCTTCCCGGACGCAGCAGAGCCGGATCCAGGCTGTCCGGACGGTTGGTTGCCGCCAGGATCACAACGCCCTTGGAGGCGTCGAATCCGTCCATCTCCGTGAGGAGCTGGTTCAGCGTCTGCTCGCGCTCGTCATTGCCGCCGTAACCCTGGTTGTCTCTCTTCTTTCCGATGGTATCAATCTCATCGATAAACACGATACAGGGTGCCTTCTCGTTCGCCTGCTTGAACAGGTCACGCACCTTGGACGCACCCATGCCGACGAACATCTCCACAAACTCGGAACCGGAGATGGAGAAGAACGGCACTCCCGCCTCTCCTGCCACTGCCTTTGCAAGCAGCGTCTTTCCGGTTCCCGGAGGGCCTACCAGAAGAGCGCCCTTCGGGCAGACTGCTCCGATCTCCTGATATTTTCCGGGATTGTGCAGGAAATCGACGATCTCCTGCAGCAGTTCCTTCGCTTCGTCCTCTCCTGCCACATCGTTAAATGTGATTCCGGTCGTGGACTGTACATATACTTTTGCGTTGCTCTTTCCGAACTGCATGAACGGATTGCCTCCGCCGCCCCCGCCCATCTTTTTCATGAGCTGTCTTGTCAGGAGCTGTCCCAGTCCCCAGAAAATCAGGAGCGGCAGAATCCATGACAGGATGAAGGACAGAATCGGGTTCATCTGTTCCTCCGCAACTCTTCCGAACTCGCATCCGGCCTCGTCCAGACGGTTTACCAGATCCGGGTCCTCGAAAGTCGTAGTCTCGTAATAGTTTGCTGTTTCACTCTTATCCGTGAAATAAATTGTCTCCCCCTGAAGCTCAACCTTGGAAACCTCTCTGTTCTCCACCATCGTCAGAAATGTTCCGTAATCGACTTCCGTAATATGATTCGGTGTAAACATCGGAATCAGGAACCAGTTCAGCAGAAGCAGTATGACGATGACAATCACGTAATAAAAAATAAGCGGTTTTTTGGGTTTCTGTACCTGTTTCATTCAATTCCTCCTTCACAGGGCATACAGTCTCAGCATTATCCCGCAGTCCGGAATTTCTTCTTCAGTAGCCGGCTGCCTATCTGTCTTTTTTCTTCTTTAATGCCAGTCTGACTGCCTTCAAAAGCTGGATGATCGGAATGTTCACTGCCGCAAGTCCGTACACGATAAGAAGCTGGGTAAATGTCAGCGTCTGTACCTTGAACATATCGTGCAGGGCCGGAATCATGACTACTGAGGTGATAAGCACGATGCCGAGCAGGAATGCGCCGATCAGGTAAATATTGTTAAACACTTTTCTTGTAAATACAACCGGTTTGTCTGACTTACAGTTAAATCCGTGGAACAGACGCGCCGAGCACAGTGTTGCAAACGCCATGGTGCTTCCGAGGAGCTCGTTCTCCCCGTGATATCCGATCAGGAACGCGATCATCGTCGTGACACCGATAGAAAGTCCCTCTGTTCCGATCTTAATAAGGAAATCCTTCGTCAGGATCGATTCATTCTTCGGACGAGGCTTGTCATTCATCACGTCCTTGGAGTGCGGCTCGAGTCCCAGCGCGATTGCCGGAAGGCTGTCTGTCAGCAGGTTGATAAAGAGCAGATGAACCGGTGCAAACGGTACCGGAAGAGCCGTGATCGAAGCATACAGCACGGCAAGGATCGCACCGAAGTTTCCTGAGAGCAGGAACTGGATGGAATTCTTGATGTTCCGGTATACGTTTCTTCCGTTCTCCACTGCTTTTACAATAGTCGCAAAATTATCGTCTGTCAAGACCATGGAAGCCGCATCTTTTGATACTTCGCTTCCCGTAATGCCCATAGCCACGCCGATGTCAGCCTGTTTCAGGGCCGGAGCGTCGTTGACTCCGTCTCCTGTCATTGCAACGATATTGCCTTTGTCCTGCCATGCGCGCACGATACGGATCTTATGTTCCGGTGAAACCCTGGCGTATACGGAAATGCCTTCCACGAAGTCCTTCAGTTCTTCGTCCGACATATTGTCGATGACAGAACCTTCACAGGCCTCGGATTCATCGTTCAGGATTCCGATTCTCTTGGCGATCGCCGCAGCCGTAACCTTGTGGTCTCCGGTGATCATAATCGGGCGGATACCCGCTCTCTTACATTCCGCAACTGCAGCCTGGGATTCCAGACGCGGCGGATCCATCATGGCGATGAGACCCAGGAAGATCAGGTCATACTCATCTTCCACCGAAAGCTCCAGTTCGTCGGATACTTCCTTGAATGCAAAGGCAAGAACACGCAGTCCTTCCCGTGAGTATTTCTGGTTCTGTTCCTCGATGTTGCGTCTGTCCTGATCCGTCATGGGACGTACCTCTCCCCGGATACAGATCTTGTTCATTCTGTCGAGAAGCACATCCACGGCCCCTTTTACAATCATGGTCGGGATCTCTTCCATTGTATGCTTTGTTGACATCAGCTTTCTGTCGCTGTCAAAGGGATTGTCGCTCTCCCTCGGGTATTTTGCCCGGACGTCAGATGTCTTAAGTCCCAACTTCACACCCAGGTTGATCAGTGCTGTCTCTGTCGGATCGCCGATCTCCACTCCGTCCTCATTGGTGGAGTCGTTGCAGAGCATACTGCTGATCAGCAGTCTCGCCTGGGACGCATCGTCCAGGTCGATATCATCTGCGCGGATGGACCTCTCATCCACATAGTAGTCTTCCACTGTCATCTTGTTCTGGGTCAGCGTACCTGTTTTGTCCGAACAGATAACCGACACACTTCCAAGGCCTTCCACTGCCTGCAGCTTCCGGATGATCGCATGTTCCCGCGCCATCTTCTGGGTTCCGAAGGAGAGAACGATGGTAACGATGGAACTTAAAGCTTCCGGGATGGCAGCAACAGCCAGTGCCACTGCGAAAAGGAACGCATCTCCGATATTGTCTCCACGGAAAATGCTGACGCCAAAGAGAATTCCGCAGAAGATGAGGATCAGGATGGAAAGCTTCTGACCGAACTGATCCAGATTGATCTGAAGCGGTGTCCTCTTCTCGGAAGTCGTTTTCAGAAGACTTGCAATCTTCCCGACCTCTGTGTCCATACCGATGCCTGTTACTACGAAAGATCCTCTTCCGTATGTAACGAAACTTCCGGAGTATGCCATATTGATACGGTCTCCAAGCGCCACTTCGCCCTCAATCGTATCCGTTGTCTTTTCTACGCCGAGACTTTCACCTGTCAGCGCACTCTCATCGACCTTCATGCTTGAACATTCGATGATACGTCCGTCCGCCGGGATATAGTCTCCCGCATCCAGCATGACCACATCTCCTACCGTCACCTCGGAAGAAGGAATCTGCACAACAGAACCGCCTCTTAACACCTTTGCCTCCGGTCCGGAGAGCTTCTTCAGGCTTGCCAGAGACTGTTCTGCCTTGACCGTCTGAACGGTTCCGAGAATCGCATTCATCGTGATAACGATAAGAATAACAATTGCACTCTCCGCATCTCCGAGAATTCCGGAGACAATAGCGGCGATAATAAGGATGATCACAAGGAAATCCTTATACTGCTCAAGGAAAATCTGAAGTGTTGTCTTCTTCTTTCCCTCCACGAGCTCATTGGGACCATATTTTTCCTGATGTTCCCTGACCTGTTCGTCCGTGAGCGGTTCCGTGGAACCGTTGATCTCTTTCATCGTCTCCTCAGCGGACAACTGATAGTAAGTTTTCATGTTTATCCTCCTTTTTTCTGTCGGTGCAATAAAAAAGAGACTTTTATTGCACTCTCTTACATGCAATAAAAGTCTCACCATTTAATCGCGACACGGATGGAAACCATCGTACTGACGATATCGCAAACGCTTCAATACTGCAAAGCGCAAGTTACTCCCTTTTATCTGAAAAATAATATAAACGATTTTCCTGAATCTGTCAATCATTTTTTCTCATTAACATAAGGGCTTTACTCTTACTGCTTTGTGACAGTATTCCCCGGATCGGTACATTCCTATACGATCCCCTGTGCCTCCATTGCATTAACGACCTTCTCGAATCCTGCAATGTTTGCTCCTACGACATAATTGCCCTTGAAGCCGTATTTTTCTGCTGCATCAGACATATTGTGGCAGATGTTTACCATGATATTCTTCAGCTTCTCGTCAACTTCCTCGAATGTCCAGCTTAAGCGCTCGCTGTTCTGGGACATCTCAAGTGCAGATGTCGCAACACCGCCTGCGTTTGCAGCTTTTCCGGGAGCGAAGAGAACGCCGTGCTGCTGCAGGTACTCTGTAGCTTCCATGGTTGTCGGCATGTTTGCACCCTCTGCGACTGCGATGCATCCGTTCTCAACCAGCATCTTCGCATCCTCAAGATGCAGTTCGTTCTGTGTTGCGCACGGAAGTGCGATGTCAACCTTCACTGACCATACGCCTCTTCCCTCATGGTACTCGGAATTCGGACGGTATTTCTTGTACTCTGTCAGTCTTGCGCGGTTTACTTCCTTGATCTCTTTGAGTGCTGCAACATCGATTCCTTCCGGATCGTATACCCAGCCGTTGGAGTCGCTTACTGTGACAACTTTGGCGCCCAACTGCTGCGCTTTCTCTGTCGCATAGATAGCAACGTTTCCGGAACCGGATACTGCAACAGTCTTGCCTGCGATATCCTGTCCGTTGAGCTTGAGCATCTCCTCTGTCAGGTAGAGAAGGCCGTAACCTGTAGCCTCTGTACGGACGAGAGATCCGCCGTAGCTTAATCCCTTACCTGTCAGAACACCCTCGTACAGTCCGCGGATTCTCTTGTACTGTCCGAACATGTATCCGATCTCTCTTGCTCCTGTTCCGATATCTCCTGCCGGAACGTCTGTGTCAGCTCCGATGTATTTGCACAGCTCTGTCATAAAGCTCTGGCAGAATGCCATAACTTCTCTGTCTGATTTTCCCTTCGGGTCGAAGTCAGAACCACCTTTTCCTCCGCCGATCGGAAGACCTGTCAGAGAGTTCTTGAAGATCTGCTCGAATCCAAGGAATTTGATGATACCAAGGTTTACTGACGGGTGAAGACGAAGTCCTCCCTTATATGGTCCGATTGCGCTGTTGAACTGCACACGGTATCCTGTATTTACATGTACCTGACCGTTGTCGTCAACCCACGGCACACGGAATTTGAACTGTCTCTCAGGCTCTGTCAGTCTCTCAAGAAGCGCCTCTTTGCGGTACTTCTCCTCATTCGCCTCGATCACCGGGCGAAGAGACTCCAACACTTCCTTTACAGCCTGATGGAACTCCGGCTCAGCCGGATTCTTCTTCACGACTAAATCAATTACCTCATCAACGTAAGACATTTTGAACTACCTCCTGAAAATAAATTGAAGCGGGCAGACAATCTACCCGCTTCTTCGACACCATTGTCTACCTGTATATTTTAAAAGGAAAATGAAGCCTTGTCAATCATAAAATTCAGCATTTTACAGTATTATCACTTTATCTTGATGAATTTGCAGGAAACCACGCCGGCAGGCTGCAATTTCTTCATTCAAAAAACAGGACGCCTTGAACGACATCCTGTTTTTCTGCACTTATTAATTATATTTACGTTTTCTAGCAGCTTCAGATTTTTTCTTACGTCTTACGCTTGGCTTCTCGTAGTGTTCCCTTTTACGGATCTCCTGCTGAATGCCAGCCTTCGCACAGTTTCTTTTGAATCTGCGTAAGGCACTATCTAACGTCTCGTTTTCTTTAACGATTACATTTGACATAGTCTCACACCTAACCTCCCCTCCAGCCTGGTATTGTGCATCATACGACTGTTCGGGTATATTTATTGCACTACAAAAGATTATAGCATATTTTTCTTTTCCGTCAACATTTTTTTCTCGAAAAAGGCGGGATTTTAACAGGATTTTACTGAATCTGCCCTTCCAGCACTTCCGGCGCTTTCGCCAGAGCCTCTCCGATACCTGCAGGATTCTTTCCTCCGGCCTGTGCCATATTCGGCCGTCCGCCGCCGCCACCGCCGACACACCCGGCGATCGCCTTGATCAGATTTCCCGCATGGGCGCCTTTCTTTACAGCGCTGTCTGTTGCCGTCACCATCAGGCTGACCTTGCCTTCGTTTGCAGAAGCAAGTACGACAACACCGTCTCCCAGCTTCTCCTTGAGCTGATCTCCCAGATCGCGCAGACCGTTCATATCCACACCGTCAACCTGTGCAGCCAGGATCTTCATTCCTTTGACTTCCTTCACCTGATCCATCACGCCGCCCACGGCATCCCGTGCCATTTTGCTCTTCAGGCTCTCCACTTCACTGTGGAGCGCTTTATTTTCCGCCATCATATGGGTAATCTTCTCTCCCAGGTTCTCCGGCGTGGCTTTCAGCAGATGGGCCGCATTCTTCAGACGGTTCTCCGTCTCCTCATAGTAGTTCAGAAGCCCTTCGGAGGTCAGTGCCTCGATCCGGCGCACTCCTGCCGCGACACCGGTCTCGGAGAGAATCTTGAACGCCATGATCTCGGAAGTGTTCTTCACGTGGGTTCCTCCGCAGAATTCGATGGAGAAATCGCCCATGTTGACCACCCGCACAATATCGCCGTATTTCTCGCCGAACAGCGCCTGCGCCCCTGTCTTCTTCGCCTCTTCGATAGGCATGTTCTTAATGATAACCGGCAGTCCTTTGCGGATCTGCTCGTTTACAATATCCTCCACCTTCTTCAGCTCTTCCGGCGTCATGGCGGAGAAATGGGTAAAGTCAAAGCGGAGCCTGTCTTCATTTACACTGGAACCTGCCTGTTCCACATGGGTTCCGAGCACGGTTCTGAGCGCCTTCTGAAGAAGATGGGTGGCGCTGTGGTTCCTTGCGGAGAGGGCGCGCTTTCTTGCATCGACTTCCAGGGTCACTTTGTCTCCCACTTTGATCATGCCTTTTGTCATAACTCCCACATGGCCGATCTTACCGCCCAGAAGCTTCACCGTATCCTCGACACGGAACTCGCCTTCCGCAGTGCGGATTACTCCGTTATCTGCCTCCTGTCCGCCGCTTGTAGCGTAGAAAGGCGTCTCGTTCACAAAGATGGTGCCCTTCTCTCCTTCTGAAAGAGCGTCCGCCAGCTCTGTCTCCGTAGTCAGAACTGTCACATCAGACTCCCATGTAAGGTTGTCGTATCCTACAAATGTACTGGTCACAGACGGATCGATGGACTCGTATACTGTCACATCCGCTCCCATGTAGTTGGTCACTTCACGTGCGTCACGGGCCTTCTTCCTCTGGATCTCCATGGAAGCGCGGAATGCTTCCTCGTCCACACCGATTCCCTTCTCTTCCAGAATCTCTTTCGTCAGATCCAGCGGGAATCCGTAGGTATCATACAGACGGAAAGCGTCTTCTCCGTTCAGCGTCTTCTCGCCTTTCTTCTCCATATCTTCAATCATCTCCGAGAGAATGCCCAGTCCCTGGTCGATAGTCCGGTTGAACTGCTCCTCCTCTTTGGAAATCACCTTGAGAATGAATTCTTTCTTCTCCTCCAGTTCCGGATATCCGTCTTTGGAACCTGCAATCACGGTCTCGGCAAGTTCCGGAAGGAATCCTTTGGAAATGCCCAGGAGCCTGCCATGGCGGCATGCTCTTCTCAGCAGACGGCGGAGCACATATCCCCGCCCCTCGTTGGAAGGCATGATTCCGTCGGAAATCATGAAGGTAACGGAACGAATATGATCCGTGATCACACGGATGGAAACGTCCGTATTGTAATCCTTCTCATACTCCACACCTGCCAGACGGCAGACATGGTCGCGGAGCGCCTTGATCGTATCCACATCAAAGATGGAATCCACATCCTGGACAACGGAAGCCAGACGTTCCAGACCCATTCCGGTATCAATATTTTTCTGTTTCAGCTCCGTATAGTTGCCGTTTCCGTCATTGTCGAACTGGCTGAATACATTGTTCCAGATCTCCATATAGCGGTCGCAGTCGCAGCCGACCGTGCAGTCCGGTTTGCCGCATCCGTATTTTTCGCCTCTGTCATAGTAGATCTCAGAACAGGGGCCGCAGGGACCGGAACCGTGCTCCCAGAAATTGTCCTCCTTGCCGAACTTGAAAATCCTGTCCGCCGGGATTCCCATCTTTTTATTCCAGATCTCAAATGCCTCGTCATCGTCCACATACACAGACGGATACAGACGGTCCGGATCCAGCCCGACTACCTCAGTGAGGAACTCCCAGGACCATTCGATAGCCTCTTCCTTAAAATAATCGCCAAAGGAAAAGTTTCCAAGCATCTCAAAGAACGTACCGTGGCGCGCGGTTTTTCCCACATTCTCAATATCTCCGGTACGGATGCACTTCTGGCATGTGGTAACTCTTCTCCTCGGCGGGATCTCCTGCCCCGTAAAATACGGCTTCAGGGGTGCCATTCCTGAATTGATGAGCAGAAGGCTTTTATCATTGTGAGGCACCAGGGAAAAGCTCTTGAGAGCAAGATGTCCCTTGCTCTCAAAGAACTCCAGAAACATTTTTCTCAGTTCATTTACTCCATATGGCTTCATTACAAATCCTCCTCTTTCGCTCCAAAAAGCCTGCCTTATAATATACCATAGCGGCGTAAATTTGTAAAGAACCGACACTTTTTACTTCAGTTCGATCTCTTCCAGTTCCTTCGGCGGGACTGAGCGGCTTGAATTCTTCACGAAAGCAGCCAGGTTCTTCTTCGCCTTTTCCACGGGGATATTGGTCCCGGCGCCTGCAATACATCCTCCCGGGCATGCCATTCCCTCGATCAGGCAGCCGTTCAGCTTCCCTGCCTTCGCCAGTGCCAGGATCTTCCTGCACTCCGTAAGTCCTTCCGCATGCTCGATGCTGACATCCACATCCGGATAATATTCCTTGATACATTTCTCAATGGCTGCCGCCACACCGCCTGCGCAGGCATATCCTCTTCCCGCTCCGGTAGCGTCATGGAAGGAGGACTCCGCCTCATACGTTGACAGATCGATCTCTTTTGCGTCAAACATCGCCTGAAGCTCTTCAAATGTGATAACGAAATCCACGTCGCTGCGCACGCTTCTCCTTGATGCCTCCAGTTTCTTGGAAGCACAGGGTCCGATAAACACAACTTTTGCATCCGGATGCTCCTGCTTGATCGTGCGCGCTGTCGCAACCATCGGGGTCAGTTCCCTTGAGATCTGGTCGATCACATCCGGGAAAAACTTCTTTGCCAGCATAGCCCAGGACGGACAGCAGGAGGTGAGCAGGAAAGGAAGCTCTCCTGTCACGACTTTCTTCACGTAGTGATGTGCTTCCGTAACTGCGCCGATATCTGCGCCGAGCGCCACTTCATACACCTCGGAAAATCCCAGTTCCCGGAGGGCAGCCTTGATATTCCTCGGAGTAATGTTGTCCCCGAACTGCCCGACGAATGCCGGAGCAATCTCGGCTACGATCTCCTCTCCTTCCGAGAGGGCGCGGGCGAGCTGGAAGATCTGGGACTTGTCCGATATGGCACCGAAAGGACAGTTCACCATACACATTCCGCAGGATACACACTTGTCGTTGTCAATAAATGCGCGGCCGTACTTGTCTGAGACAATTGCATTGACGCCGCACGCCTTCTGGCAGGGGCGCTCCTTCTTCGCAATGGCGTCGTAGGGACAGGCGGATTTGCACTTGCCGCATTTGATACATTTTTCCTGGTCAATAAACGATTTCCCGTTGACCATGGAGATCGCCCCTCTCGGGCATACCTCCGCGCAGGGATGAGCCAGGCATCCCTTGCACATGTTGCTCACTTCATACTTGTTCTCCTCACAGCTCTCGCAGGCAGAGGGAATCACCTGCATCAGCGGCGGCTCATAGTATTTTTCCGAAATATTGCTTGCCTCCACACCGGCAGTCAGATGGACCGGCTTGTTTTCCGGGCGCAGGGAAAGTCCCATTGCCAGGCGGAGACGTTCTCTTACGATCGCCCGGGAGCGGTAGGTGCTCTCGCGGTATTTCTGGGTATCGTCATTTACGATCTTATACGGAATCGCTTCCATATCGTCCAGCAGTGTATCCGCATCGGCTTTGAATCCGAGCTTTGCCACTTCCGTAAAAACCGTACGCCTGATCGCCCTTACTGTAGTCTGTAGTCCTCGTATCATATTTTCTGTTCCTCCTTCTTTTTCATCTTATGATTCTTCCTGATCCGCTGCGTTTTCTGCAAATACTTCCTGCGCATAGTGGACAGACTGCATGGCATCTTTGCCGTAGAAATCCGCACCGATCATATCTGCATAGTCCTGATTGAGTACGGCGCCCCCCACCATAACCCTGCACCGGGGCGCTTTTTCCCGGAGCAGACGGATCGTCTCCTCCATACTCACCACGGTCGTGGTCATCAGGGCGCTCAGGCCCACAAGGCGGATCTTTCTCTCATTGACCGTCTCCACGATAACTTCCGGCGGGACGTCCTTGCCAAGATCAATCACATCGAAGCTGTAATTTTCCAGCAGTACTTTCACGATATTTTTCCCGATATCGTGGATATCCCCTTTTACGGTTGCCAGGACAATACTTCCTTTTTTCTCCTGAACCTCCCCGCTTTTGTCCATCTTTTCTTTCAGCACGGCAAACGCGCTCTTTGCCGCCTCCGCACTCATGAGGAGCTGGGGAAGAAATACGGTTCCTTTCTCAAAACCGTCCCCCACCTGATTCAGAGCCGGGATCAGTTCCTGATTGATGATGTCAAGAGGCACCTCTGTCTGCACCATCTTCTCTGTTACCCCGTGGGCCTCCTCTTTGAGTCCCTTCACAATAGCTGCATGCAGGGTCATCTCCCGGGAAGCGGAGGACATTCCGGCCCCGGCGGACGGCTTTCCCTCTCCGGCGGACATTCCTGCCGAAGATCCCGCTCCCGCTGCAGGAGCTCCTGTACTTCCCGCAAAACGCGCGATATAGTTCTCGCAATTGGCATCCAGATTCATCAGCGCATGGTATGCATACCACGCCTTCATCATATCCTCGGAAAGAGGGTTGATAATCCCGGCGCTCAGACCGTTCATCATCGCCATGGTATAGAATGCCGCATTGACAACCGGGCGGTTCGGAAGACCGAAGGAGATATTGGAAACTCCCAGCACAGAACACACGCCCAGTTCATCCCGCAGGCGGCGCAGTGTCTCAAGGGTGACTTTCGCCCCGTCCGGTTCCGAACTGATCGTCATGGCAAGCGCATCGATGACGATATCCTTTTTCCTGATCCCGTACTTTTCCGCCTCGCCGATGATCTTCCGGGCAATCCGGATTCTTCCTTCCGCATCTGATGGAATCCCGTCTTCGTCCAGCGTCAGACCGATTACCACGCCTCCGTATTTGCGGATCAGAGGGAACACTTTGTCCATGGACTCCTGCTTCCCGCTGACCGAGTTGACCATGGCCTTGCCGTTATAGATCCGCAGGGCTGCTTCCATGGCAGTGACATCCACCGTATCGATCTGAAGCGGAAGACTGGTTACGCTCTGAAGCTGCTGCACCACTTCCTTCATCAGGGCAGGTTCATCAATATCCGGAAGTCCTACGTTCACATCCAGGATATGGGCCCCTGCATCCTGCTGGCTGATGCCTTCCCGGAGAATATACTCCAGGTCATGTTCTTTTAAAGCCTGTTTGAACCGCTTCTTTCCCGTGGGATTGATCCGCTCTCCGATGATCTTCGAGCCGGTGCCCAGGAGCACACTCTGTCCGTAGGAAGACACGATCGTATCCTCCTTCTCAGTCACCGGAAGGACGGGCATTCCCTCACACCGTGTTCTCATGGCGCGGATGTGGTCCGGCGTCGTACCGCAGCATCCGCCTATAACGGCAGCTCCCATGCGGACGATCTTTTCCATCACAGCGGCGAAATCCTCCGGTGAGACGTCATACACAGTCTGTCCGTTTTTCTGTTTCGGAAGTCCTGCATTGGGCTTTACGATAACAGGCGTCGAGGAATAGCGAAGGAACTGTTCCAGGAGGGGAAGCATCTGTTCCGGTCCCAGACCGCAGTTAATTCCCAGTGCATCCACCCTCAGCCCCTCCAGCATGGCGATCACGGAGGGAACATCCGCCCCGGTGAGAAGTTTCCCTCTTTCGTCGAAAATAGTGGTCGCAAAAACCGGCAGGGATGTGTTCTCCTTTGCCGCCAGGACCGCCGCCTTCAGTTCATAAGTGTCGCTCATGGTCTCAATGTGAATCAGATCCGCTCCCGCCTGTTCACCCAGTACCGCCACTTCCCGGAACGCCTCATAGGCGGTCTCAAAATCCAGATCTCCCATGGGTTTTAAGAGTTTTCCCGTAGGGCCCATATCCAGGGCTGTATAGATCTTCCTGTCCGTTCCCGAATCCCGGACTGCTGCCTTTACATGCTCCACGGCAGAAGTCACAATCTCGTTCAGAGAAAAGGTCCCGTCATGAAACTTCAGCGCGTTTGCGCCAAATGTATTGGTCAGGACAATATCACTTCCCGCATCTATATAACTCCTGTGTATCCCCCGGATCACATCAGGATGGGTGATATTCCAGGTCTCCGGAAGTTCTCCCGGCTCCAGCCCCCTCTCCTGAAGAAGTGTTCCCATTCCCCCGTCAAAATAAAGCAGTTCCTTTCCCAGTCTGTCTCTTATCATATATCTCTTCCGTCCTCTCTATCTCCGGTATTCACAGTCAGTCTTACTGCATGCCTCGCATCCTTCCACGGGGCAGCGCTCCTGCGTTCTGCTCACGCCGATCACGGCGGTAACTGATTTGGAGGGGCTCATCATATAACTGTCCGTCATGGTCAGCCCGATGGTCTTTGCACAGTCCAGCATCCGCATAAGCGGCTCCTGGTAGTGAATGTCAAAATCCCCGTACCCGGGACTGAATCTCGGCCGCAGGTACTCTCCCTCCCGCTCCAGCTCCTCACCGATTTCCAGCTGGCGGCTGTCGCAGTACTCTTCCAGCATTGCCGCCGCGCAGGCCTGTACAATAACCGCTTTCGCCATATCCATCACCGAAGTTCTGGTGATCAGCCTGTCCACTCCGGGTCCCAGAGTTGCTCCGAAAAGCACGATCTTTCCGCACCCTTTCAGATTCCTTTCCAGGCTCCGGCTGCTGATCTTTAACGTTCCGATTCTTATCTTCCCGTCCGCCTCATGTGTAATATCAAAAAAACGGCAGACGAATCTTGGATCTGCCTCTTTTTCCAGGTCGGCAAAAGCCTCCCCGATCAGAGACAAGGTCCTTTCATCTGCCGCATTTTTTCCAAACCCAAGATAGCGGACTGCTTCTTTTATCCGCTTCTCCATCCTGCTCACCTACGCTTTGATGATCTCGGACAGATTGCTCATGATTGCCGCAGCGACGTCCGGTTTGTTCATGGAATAGATGTGGATATTTTTTATGCCGTTTGCCAGCAGATCAATGATCTGGTCCGTGGCATAGGCTATTCCTGCCTGCTTCATGGCTGCCGGCGAGTTCCCGAACCGGTCAAGAATCGACAGAAATCTGCGGGGGAATACTGTCCCCGAGAGATCTTTGCTCTTCTTCATCTGCGAAGCACTCGTAATGGGCATGATTCCCGGGAGCACCGGAACCGTGATTCCCGCCTCCCGGATGCGGTAGAGAAAATTGTAGTGGATATCGTTGTCAAAAAACATCTGGGTTGTCAGGAAGTCCACTCCTGCATCCACCTTCTGCTTCAGATACCGGATATCGTCCGCCTTGTGCTCGTTCTCCACATGGCCTTCCGGATAACATGCCGCCCCGATGCAGAAATCTCCGTGTCTGCGGATCTCCTCCACCAGCTCGTAGGCGTACTGAAACCGGTCTTCTGCCGGGAATGTCATATCCGCGGGAATATCCCCGCGCAGGGCGAGGATATTCTCGATTCCCAGACTTTTCAGATTCCGGATCACATCCCTTACTTCATCCTTCGTGGAGGATGCGCAGGTCAGATGCGCCAGGCTTAATACGTGCAGATCGTCCTTGATGTGGGTGGCAATCTTCGCCGTATTTTTGCTTGTTCCTCCTCCCGCCCCGTATGTCACACTGATAAAGGAGGGATTCAGCCCGGCTATCTCATCCACCGCGCTCACCACTTTATCATATCCTTCGTCTGTTTTAGGCGGAAATACTTCAAAGGAAATGTGTATTCTGTCTTCTCTGAGTCTGTCAATTATCTTCATCTGGTCTTAATCTCCTGTTCTGGCCTTTCTCTTCTGTCCTTATTCACCGATCAGGCTTCTGTACAGATCTTCATACTGTCTTGCCGAATTCTTCCATGAGAAATCCTGGCTCATTGCCCTCTCGACGATCTTATTCCAGTCGCGTTTTCTGTCATAATATATTCTCTCAGCATACCGGATCGTACCCAGCATCTCGTGCGCATTGTAATTGCAGAAACTGAATCCGGTTCCCGTCTTCTCATACTCGTTGTAAGCTTCAACGGTATCCTTCAGTCCTCCCGTCTCACGGACAATCGGGAGCGTACCGTACCTGAGGCTCATCAGCTGGCTTAACCCGCATGGTTCAAAGAGAGACGGCATGAGGAACGCATCGCAGGAAGCATAAATTTTGTGGGAGAGTTCATCCGAATAATAGATGTTCGCCGATACTCTTCCGCCGTACTTCCATGCAAAATGACGGAACATGTTCTCATACTTCACATCTCCGGTTCCAAGCACCACAATCTGCACCGCATCCTGACATAATTCGTCCATCACATAGTCGATCAGGTCGAATCCCTTCTGGTCTGTCAGCCGGGAGACTATGCCGATCATCATCACATGCTGGTCGCGGTTGAGTCCCAGCTCTTCCTGGAGAGCCAGCTTGTTGAGCGGCTTGTTCTTCCGGAAATTCTCAATCGTGAAATTCTTCGCAATTCTCGGATCTGTCGCCGGATTCCAGTCGTCATAGTCCAGGCCGTTTACAATGCCGCACAGGTCATTGGAACGGGCAGACATCAGTCCGTCCAGCCCTTCGCCGTAGAACGGAGTCTTGATCTCCTCCGCGTAGCTCTGGCTTACCGTTGTAACTTTATCCGCATAGACGATTCCGCCCTTCAGCAGATTGGCGTCCTTGTACGCCTCCATCTTGTCCGGCACAAAGTAGTACTCGGGAAGCCCTGTGATCCCGCGTACGGTCTTCGTATCCCACACTCCCTGGAATTTCAGGTTATGTATGGTCATGATTGTCTTGATCCCGCGGTAGTATTCTCCCAGATAGCGGAAATTGTCCAGATACACCGGAATCAGTCCGGTCTGCCAGTCATGGCAGTGAATCAGATCCGGGCGGAACCCGATCACCGGGAGGATGCTCAGGACTGCTTTTGAAAAGAATGCAAACTTCTCGATTCCCCACTTCGGATCTCCGTCATAGGGAGCAAATCCGCTGAAATAATGCTCGTTGTCGATAAAATAGAAAGTTATGCCGTTCAGCACGGTCTTCATTACTCCGACATACTGGTTCTGTCCCGCAATATCCATGTAAAAATGGGTCACATACTCCATCCGGTCCTTCCATTCCTGCTTCATGCATGTATATTTCGGTATCACGACTCTGACATCATATTTCTCTTTATCAAACTCTTTTGGCAGAGATCCGACCACATCTGCCAGTCCTCCGGTCTTGATAAATGGCACGCACTCTGAAGAAGCAAATAAAATGTTTTTCATACTTTACATCCTCCGTTTTCTGCAATTCTCCCCCGGCAGGGGGATTCACTACGGTTCATTATACCTCATTTTTCACACAATGAAAAGGACTTTATCGCAATGCCGTGCTGATTTAACATTTGATCACTCAGTTTTTATGCCGGTACTCCAACTGTATGGTGTCTGCGATCAGTGCAATGAATTCCGAATTTGTCGGTTTCCCCTTTCCTGTACTGACTGTGTATCCGAACAGCTCGTCCAGTGTATCCAGCTTTCCTCTGCTCCATGCCACCTCGATGGCGTGCCGGATCGCTCTCTCTACCCGGCTGGAAGTTGTCTGGTATTTCTTCGCCACCGTGGGATACAGGATCTTTGTGATTGCATTGAGCACATCCATATCCTGTACCGCCATGATGATCGCATCCCTGAGATAATGATATCCTTTTATATGGGCAGGGATGCCGATCTCATGGAGCATATTCGTAACGCGGCTTTCCAGATTCTCCTCCCGCGCTGCGACTTCTGTTTTCCCATCCTCATTTTTCTTTTCATTATTTCGGAACATTTTTCTGACGGATTTAATCCTGTCCAACAGCATCTCATTGTTGAACGGCTTCATGACATAGTAATTGGCACCCTTGTTAAAGGCATCTTCCGTAATTCTTTCCTGTCCCACCGCCGTGACTACGATAAAATACGGACGTTTATTGACAGTTTTGTCCTGATTGACATAATCCATCACCGTCAATCCGTCCATTTTCGGCATGATCAAGTCGAGAAGAACGACATCCGGCTGTCTGTTCTTGATGATCTGACACATCTCTTCGCCGTTTTTAGCTTTTCCGACCAGATTGAGTTCTTTATCCATGCTGATAATTGTTTCCAGCATATCAAGAATTTTCTGGTTATCATCAGCGATGGCCACATTCAAATGCTCCATTCCCTTCTCTCCTTTAGTGTTGAGAACCAGCTCTCAAAAACGCCACCTGCTTATTATAAAAGGAGAGATTTGCAGAATCAAGGAGATTTTGTAGCACTAATTCGACATATTTTTCGACAAATCAGACGATTCCGCCTCCTTCAGCATATTCTCTATAAATATGCCATATCCCTTCGTCGAATCCTGAACAAATACATGCGTGACCGCGCCGATCAGTTTTCCGTTCTGTATAATCGGGCTTCCGCTCATACCCTGGATGATTCCTCCCGTCTTTTCAAGCAGTACGGGATCTGTCACCTGGATGACCAGTCCCTTGTTCACCGCATCTGCGGACATGTCGATTTCTGTCACCTGAATTTCATACTCCCCGATTTCGCCGTCCACATAGCACCGGACCGACGCGGGACCTGTCACGATTTCCTCTTTTTTCGCGGTTTCCACAGGAATCTGCTCCTGGAAAAGTCTGTCGATACCATCGATTGTCCCGTAGATTCCCGCCTCGGTATTTTTGTCGATACTTCCCAGAATATTGTAATCGTTGTAGACAATGATCCCTTCCATGCTTCCCGGATTCCCGTCCGTCCCTTTCCGGATGTTCTGGATGCTGGTGCGGTAAACTCTTCCCCTGCCAATGTCCATGAGCACATTCGTGTCCGTGTCGTGAATCCCGTGTCCCAGCGCTCCGAACCTGCCATCACCGGTAAGAAACGTCACGGTCCCGAGACCCTGGACGTTGTCCCGTACCCAGATTCCCAGTCTGTATCCTCCTGCCGCGCACTCCACCGGACGGATCCGGACATCCATGGTCTCGCTGCCCCTCCGCACAGTGAGCACCACATTCTCCTCGTCCAGCTTTTCCATGGCAGCCAGAAGTTCCGCCTTGCCGGATATCTCCTGATTGTTGACCGCCATGATATAATCCCCTGCGCGGACCAGCCCGGCTGCAGGCTCGTGGGCTTCGCCGTCCGTCCCCTCGATCTTCTGGGTATCCAGCACCATAACGCCGTCCGTCTCCATGTAGATTCCGACAGGCATGCCGCCCAGCAGTACAGTCTCAGTGTCTGCTTCCCGGATTTCCCCTTCGGTCTGCTGCAGACAGGCCTCCCCGGCCGTACTACCGCCGGTAAGCCCGTCCTGGCCCCATCCCGCCAGAATTCCGGCGCATGCCGCCAGAACTGTCAGAATCCGGTATTTTCTTTTGTACCTCCATCGTCCCGCCATACCATTCACATCCTTTCCATGCAGCAAAAATGCATTCCTTCAGACGCAAAAAGAAAACGGATACAAATCTGTATCCGCTCTTAGTATGTGTGGCTTTCCGGATTTTCACACTGGTATTATGCTTCACTCTTTGCCAATTGTTTCATCTCTCTGGCACTCTCCAGCATCCGCTGTGTTATGTTGGCGCCGCCCAGCATCCGCGCAAGCTCCCGGATGGACGCTTCTGCGTCGAGCTGTTCGATCTGCGTCTTTACATGGCTTCCGTCCGATTCTTTCTTAATCAGAAAATGGACGTCCGCAGCCGCCGTGATCTGGGGAAGGTGAGTGATACAGATCACCTGTCTGCTCCTTCCGATAAAATGAAGTTTCTCTCCCACTTTACCGGCTGTAATCCCGGAGATTCCGGTATCAATCTCATCGAAAATCAGCGTCGGCGTATCCTCCTCGTCCGCCAGCACTGTCTTGACGGCCAGCATGACACGGGACAGCTCACCGCCGGATGCGATATCTCCCAACGCTTTCAGAGGCTCTCCCGGATTGGTGGACAGATAGAACTCCGCCTCGTCACTTCCGTTCGCCCCCGGCTTTCCGGTATCTGTCAGGCGCAGTTCAAGTCTGGCATCAAGAAAATTCAGTTCCTCCATCTGTCTCTGTATCTCCGAAGCGAAGGCTGACGCATTCTTCTCCCTCACCCTGTGAAGTTTTCCGGAGATTCGGGAAACTTTTTCAAAAGTTTCCTTTTTCTTTTCCTCCAGGCCTTTCATAAATTCATCATAATCATTCAGCTCTGTTATTCTCTGCTTTTTCCGGTCGCAGTATGCCTGGATATCACCGGTTGTTTTTCCATATTTTGCCTTCAAATGATTGATCAGATTCAGGCGCTCCTCGGTCTCCCTGAAATCCTCCTCGGAGAACTCGAAACTCTTTGCATATTCCGACAGTTCCCGGTTGAAATCATTGAGGAGGCTGTCGATCTCCTCAAGCTCCGAGCACAGTTTCGCTCCCGTCTCGTCGAACTCCGCCGCGTCCTGCAGTGCCCGGATCGCCCGGCTTAAGCAGTCGCTGGCATTTGCCCGGGCGTCCTCCCCGGTATACTGGTATGTCTCGGCAATGGACTCTGTGAGCCTCCGGCTCTCCGTCATCCTCCGGTACTGCTCTTCCAGCTCCACATCCTCATCCGGGCTCAGTGACGCATCCTCGATCTCCTGTACCTCGAAAGAGGCAAGGGACAGTTCTCTTCTTCGCTCCTCCTCGTTCAGAGAGGACTCCTCCGCTTTCCGGCAGATCTCCTGCCAGGTCCGGTATGCTGCAGACATCTCCCTTTTCAGAGGGGCCGTCTCCCCCTTTGCGTAGAGATCCAGAAGAGCCAGGTGGTTCTTCCGGTGAAGAAGCGTCTGGCTGTCGTGCTGTCCGTGGATATCGATGAGCATCCCCGCCACTTCCCGGAGAATGGCAGCGTTTACCGTCTCTCCGTTGATCCGGCTCACACTGCGTCCTTCCAACAGTTTCCTGCTCAGGGTGATCATCCCGTCCTCCGGGAATATATCCATCTCTTCCAACGCTTTTTGAATTCTCCCGTCCTCCACGGAAAAAGTCAGCTCCACCAGGCCGCTCTTTGCTCCGCTGCGGAGCATCTGGGCATTATACTTTGCTCCAAGCGCCAGGTTCACAGAGCCCAGAAGAAGTGATTTTCCCGCCCCGGTCTCACCGGTGAGCACATTGAGTCCGGGACCGAATTCCACTTCCGCCTCATCGATCAGCGCAAGGTTCTTTACATGAAGATTTTGCAACATAACGGATCCACCTATACCCCTTTTGAAACAATTTTACGTATCTTCTCCATCACTGCAGCCGTATCCTCCACAGTACGGACCGCGCACATGATCGTGTCGTCCCCCGCAATACAGCCCACAACCTCATCCCATTTCATAGCGTCCACCGCCGCGGCGACAGCCATCGCCATTCCCGACACGGTCTTGATGACCAGGATATTCTGGGCCATGTCCATAGACACGAATCCGTCCCGGAGCACGCGGACATATTTCTCGCTCATACCGTCCTCTTCCTGTCTGTGGAGCACATATTTCTGCTTCCCGCTGCTGACGGAAACTTTCGTCAGTTTTAAGTCCCGGATATCCCGTGACACAGTTGCCTGAGTTACTTTAAATCCGGCATTGTTCAGATATTCCGCCAGTTCTTCCTGCGTCTCGATATCATACCGGCTGATTAGTTCAATGATTTTTGCATGACGGCTGACTTTCATCTTCTTTTCAGTTTCCTTTCATTTTTTTGCGCATTGTTGTCAGAAAGCTCTCTTTGTGCAGTTTGATCAGACGGACCGTCTCCTTTGCCCTGCAGATCCGGACACGCTCTCCGGTTACAAGTTTGGTAGGTTCCACTCCGTCGAAGCACAGGGAGACCTCCTCCTGTCTTCCGTATCTGCCTTCGCAGATCTCGATCTCAATGATATCCTCTGCGGAGAGCACCACGCTGCTCGTGTTAAGAGCATGGGAGCAGATCGGCGTTATTACAATGATCTTTGCCGTAGGTTCGACGACCGGGCCTCCGGCCGAGAGGTTGTACCCGGTGCTCCCCGTAGGCGTGGATATGATAACTCCGTCCGCCAGGTAAGTATTCAGAAGGGTCCCGTTTACGTAGATATTAAACTGGACAATCCGCATCTTCCCCTCCCGGGTGAGAACGATATCGTTCAGGGCCAGATCTCTCTTCTCTCCCCGGAAAGTTCCTTCCAGCATCATCCGCTCTTCGATCTCCGGGGTTCCGGTAAACAGGCGGTCGAGCGCTTTCGGGCAGTCCTTAAGTTCCACGTCAGTAAGGTATCCCAGCGTCCCCAGATTGATTCCCAGAAGAGGGAGATTCCTGTCTCCCAGATCCCGGACCGCACGGATCAGCGTTCCGTCTCCGCCGAGCACAAGAGCACACTGCACCTCCCCCGGTACGGTTCCCGGCACGATGTGCCCTTCCTCATCCTTCTCCGAGAGAATCGCCCTTCTTCCGTTCTTCTCGATATATCTGCGGATCTCTTCCGTGATCGCGTAATCTTTGTCTTTCAGTCTGTTCGTTATGATATAAAAACAATCCATCCCGTACCTCTTGCTGCCATTGTCATCCTGCCAGAGTCTCAAACGCTTTGTCTGCGACGGACGCCGGAGTATCTTCCAGGCACATCCGCGCCTCCCGGGCCGGACATTTTCTCAGGTGAATCAGGTACTCGATATTCCCCTCCGGTCCGCGAATCGGCGAAAAGTCGAGGGCAAGAACCAGAAATCCGATGGATACCGCGTAATCTGCCACCTTTTCAATCACTTCCACATGGGTGCTCTTCTCTCTTACCACACCTTTTTTCCCTACTTTTTCCCGGCCTGCCTCGAACTGGGGTTTGATCAGAGCCACGATCTCCCCGTCATCTTTCAGATAATCCCGGATGGGAAGAAGCACTTTCGTAAGAGAGATGAAGGACACGTCGATGGAAGAGAAATCTACCGGTTCCCCGATGTCCTCCGGCTTCACATAGCGGATATTGGTTTTTTCCATGCACACCACCCGCGGGTCCTGCCTGAGTTTCCAGTCCAGCTGCCCTCTTCCCACATCGATGGCAAAGACTTTCTTTGCCCCGTTCTGAAGCATGCAGTCTGTAAATCCTCCGGTGGAGGAGCCCACGTCCGTGCAGACCTTGTCCCGGACATCCACATCAAAGACTTTCATCGCCTTCTCCAGCTTGAGCCCGCCCCTGCTGACATAGGGAAGGGTATGCCCTTTCACCTCAATCTGTACATCCGGCGCAAATACTGCCCCCGCCTTGTCCTCCCGCTGTCCGTCCACAAAGACGCTGCCTGCCATAATCACAGCCTTCGCCTTCTCGCGGGACGGCGCGAGATTCCGCTTTACAAGCAGCACATCCAAACGTTCTTTCATAATCTGTCATTCCTCACTGATCTGTAATCTTCTCCGGATCTGCAGCCTTTCCCGGATCTGCAGGTCCGTCTGTTCTCCGGGCCTCCCGGATCTCTGCCACGATCGTATCCTGATCCAGTCCAAGCTCCCTGCGGAGCACCTCCACATTTCCGTGTTCCACATAGTTGTCGGGGATGCCGATATTGAGCACATGTACCCCCGGTCTGACACCTGCGAGATATTCCAGAACCTGTTCCCCGAATCCTCCTGTGATCACATTTTCCTCGATGGTCACAAAGAGGCTGTGATTCTCAAGGAGGGATGAGAGCATCTCTGTATCCAGAGGCTTTACAAACCTGGCGTTGACCAGGGTGCAGGGCATGCCTTCCTCTTTCAGCCGGATCCGGACTTTTTCCGCCAGTTCCGCCATGTGTCCCACAAAAATCAGGGCAGTCTCCTTCTCCCTGTACAGGATCTCGCTCTTTCCGTACTCAACCGGGGCGCGGAACTCCCGCAGCCCCTCATAAGCCGCCCCCCGCGGGTAGCGCAGTGCCACCGGATACGGGAAATTCACGGCAAAGCGGAGCATATCCGCCATCTCCCAGCGGTTTTTCGGAGACATGACCGTCATATTCGGAATCATGGAGAGATAGGACAGATCGAACACGCCCTGGTGCGTCTCCCCGTCGCTTCCCACCAGTCCTGCACGGTCCACCGCCAGCACAACCGGAAGATTCTGGAGACAGACGTCATGGATCGTCTGGTCGTACGCTCTCTGGAGGAAAGAGGAATAGACCGCGAAAACCGGCTTCATTCCGCCCGCCGCAAGCCCTGCGGCAAACGTCATGGCATGTTCCTCCGCAATCCCCACATCGAAAAACCTGGACGGGAAACGCTTTGCGAACCGGGAAAGCCCCGTCCCGTCCGCCATGGCCGCGGTGATTGCCACCACTTTTTCATCCTTCTTTGCAATATCCACCAGAACCTTTGAAAACACATCGGTGTAGGTATCAGTCTTCTTTTCCTCCCGGGGAGCTCCGGTTCCGATCTCAAAAGGCCCGGTCCCGTGGAACCTGGCAGGATTCTCCTCCGCAGGGGCATATCCTTTCCCCTTCTTTGTGATCACATGGACGAGAACCGCGTGCTCCACCCGCTTCGCCTCATTGAATATCTTCACAAGCTTCCGGATGTCATGGCCGTCCACCGGTCCCAGATAGGTGATTCCCATATCCTCGAAAAACATGCCCGGCACAAAGAGCTGCTTGATCCCGCTTTTTGTCCTGCGCATCTGGCTGATAATCTGATCGCCTCCCACGGGGAACTTTTTCAGGGTATCCTCAACGCCCTTTTTCAGATCCGTGTACGCCTGGGCGGTCCTCAGACCGTTCAGATACCTGGACATGCCTCCCACGTTCTCGGAGATGGACATGTTATTGTCGTTGAGGACGATGATAAAATTACTCTTCAGCCGGGAGGCGTTATTCAGTGCCTCATACGCCATCCCGCCGGTCAGTGATCCGTCCCCGATAATGGAGACAACACTGTGCTTCCCGCCGGTCAGTTCCCTGGCTGCCACATACCCCAGTCCTGCCGATATGGAGGTGGAGCTGTGTCCGGTGTCAAATGCATCGCAGTCGCTCTCCTTGCGCTTGGGGAATCCGCTCATTCCTCCGTATTTCCGGAGATCGTCAAACCCCGCCTTCCTTCCCGTCAGCAGCTTGTGGGTGTAGGACTGGTGCCCCACGTCCCAGATCAGCTTGTCCTCCGGGAGATGGAAGGTCAGATGAAGCGCCATTGTGAGCTCCACCACGCCCAGATTGGACGCCAGATGTCCGCCGCTTACACTGATCTTCTCAATCAGGAAGCGGCGGATCTCCTCCGCAAGAGGCCCCAGCTCCTCCGGGGCGAGCCTGCGGATGTCGTTTTCCTTCTGAATCTTTTCAAGAACCATAAAAGAGCCCCCTTACTTTTCCCGGTATACAAGCCACCCAAAAAGCCGCTCCAGGAAATCATCCCCCGAAAGGAATCTGTGCAGCTCTTCAACTGCCTCCCGGGTAAGCCGGGTCGTATCCTTCCGCGCCTCTTCGATTCCTTTCCATGTTACATATGTTGTTTTCTCATTCTTTTCATCACTGTGTACCGGCTTGCCAAGCTGCTCCGTGGTGCTCGTCACGTCAAGGATATCGTCCTGAATCTGGAAAGCCAGGCCGATCTTTCCCGCAATTTTCCCGATCGCCTCCACATCTCCGTCCGAAGCACCTGCCATCACGGCTCCGACCATCATGGACGCCTCCAGAAGCGCACCTGTCTTCAGGCGGTAGATAAAGTCGAGCATCTCTCCGGAAACGGCGTGTCCGGACTCCTTCACATCTACGACCTGCCCGCCGATCATCCCGTTGATCCCGGCTTTCTGTGCCAGAATCTTCAGGGCTTTCCCCGCGCGGACACAGTGCTCCGGATTCCCGTCAAATACCCGGAGCGCCGTCTCAAAAGCATAGTTGAGAAGCGCATCCCCTGCCAGAATCCCCATATCTTCTCCGTAGACGATATGTGTCGTCTTTCTTCCTCTGCGGTAGTCATCATTGTCCATCGCCGGAAGATCGTCGTGGACGAGCGAATACGTGTGGATCATCTCGATGGCTGCCAGAAACGGCTCGATCTCCTTTCCGCTGCCTCCGAACAGACGGTATGTCTCCAGCATCAGAATCGGTCTGAGCCGCTTGCCGCCCGCCATCAGGCTGTATTCCATGGCGTCCATAATGACGCTCTGGTATCCCTCTTTTTCAGGGAGATATTTCTTCAGGACTTCTTCGATATATTCTGTTCTCTGCTTATATTCCTCATTAAAACTCATGGGTGTTCCCTTCCTCATCTAAGATAAGTACTTTTTTCTCTACCTCATCGATGGACCGGCTGCACTTTTTCAGCAGCGTCATTCCCTGATTGTACAGTTCAAAAGACTGCTCCAGGGAGACATCCTCCCCCTCCAGACGGGCAATCACATCTTCCAGGTTTTCGAACATCTGCTCCAGATTCTCTTTCTGCTCCTGCTGTTCTTCCTTCTCCTTCTCCACGCCGGATCTCCTTCCATATTATCTTGCTTATTCATTCCGCCGGATATACGACAGGCTCCGCCGCCTGTACCTTCGCCTCGATGCGGCCGTCCCCCACATAGACATTCAGGACGCTGCCGTTCTCCGCCTGGCGGATACTTTTCAGTGCCTCTCCGCTTTCGCTCTGAACATATGCATATCCGTGGCTTAATTTGTTCAGCGGAGAAAGGCCCTTCATCTTCTCAATGCAAAGAGCCAGCCTGTGCCGCTCTCTTACAAGAGCCGCCTCCATTCTGCTCCTCAGACGGTTTTCCAGGTCTGCCGCATACTGGCGCTTCTCGTTCAGCTTCTGCCGCGGATGGGCGAACTTCAGCCGCATGGCTGCTTTCTCCAGGGCAGCGCGCTCCTCGGATATTTTCTGAAGGACGGGGCGTTTCAGCGCCTCCCTGTCCCCCTGCAGTCGCTCCCGTATCTCGCGGTACTCACAGACCGCCAGTTCCGCCGCCGCTGAGGGCGTAGGGGCTCTCAGATCCGCCACAAAATCCGTGATCGTCGTGTCCGTCTCATGTCCCACCGCTGAGATCACCGGAATCCGGCAGTCAAATACCGCCCGCGCCACGATCTCCTCATTGAATGCCCAGAGATCCTCGATGCTGCCGCCGCCTCTGCCGACAATAATCACGTCCACCTGTTTCTGCTCCAGCATCCGGATTCCTTTTACAATGCTCTGAGCCGCACCGTCCCCCTGGACAAGGGCCGGATAAAGGATCAGCTGCACATAAGGATTCCTCCGCCGCGAAATATTGATAATATCCCGGACCGCCGCGCCGGTGGGAGCTGTCACGATTCCCAGGGTACGGATGTACCTGGGGATCGGCTGCTTGTACTCCCGGGCGAACATGCCCATCTCCTCCAGTTCTTTTTTCAGGGCTTCAAACCGCTCGTAGAGCAGCCCCGCGCCGTCGCGCACGATCTCCCGGGCATAGAGCTGGTACTTGCCGTCCCGCTCATATACGCTCACCGAACCGAGGACGATAACCTGCTGCCCGTCCTGCATGCGAAAAGAAAGCCCTGCCCTGGAACCTGCGAACATCACGCAGGCGATCGTGCCGGACTCATCCTTCAGCGAAAAATATATATGCCCCGATGTGTGATATCTGCAGTTGGAGACTTCTCCCTTCACATAGATCCGGTTCAGCATGAAATCCTGCACAAACATATTTTTGATATAGGAGTTCACCTGTCTGACCGTGTAGACATTATTCATTTCTGTTCTCCCGCCTGGCTCTCCTGCTTTGCAATCCTGCCAAGGATTCCGTTTACAAAGGACGGGCTCTCGTCACTGCTGAACTTCTTGGCAAGCTCCACCGCCTCGTTGATCGCCACGCTGACGGGAACCTCCTCATCCCAGCGCATCTCATACACCGCCAGTCTGAGAATTGCAAGATCCGCCTTGTTCATTCTGGATGTTTTCCAGCCTTTTGCATTTTCATTCAAAATAGCGTCAATCTCTTCAACGTGTGAGACGACCGCCTCATATTTCTTCTGTATGTATTCTCTGTCTTTCCCGCCTGCATCTTCAATCGCCTCGACATAGTACTGCTCATGTGCCGGCATATCCTCTGCATCGTTAAACTCGATCTGGAACAGCATCTTGAAAATGTGTTCCCTCTGCTTTGATCTAACCATATCGGCTCCTCTCCTCATCAGATAATGTCGCTTAAAGAAAAAGGATGTCTTGCGACATCCCTTATTATACAGCATAACTCTTATGCTCTGCAATAATGCCGGGAATGGATCACGCCTGACTGTCCATCTCTACGCCCGCCACCTTGATATTGACATCCGCCACTTCAAGCCCGGTCATATTCTCCACTGCATTCTTCACTTTTTCCTGTACCTTTGCCGTCACATCCATGATGTTGTAATCATATTTCAGGTTCAGCGTAAGGGAAACCGTGACAACACCCTCAAGCACGTCCACCTTGACCCCCTTGGACAGATTCTTCATGCCAAGGCGGCTGACCAGCTCGTTCGTGATATTGCCCGCCATGGAGGCAACGCCCTCCACCTCAGTGGCAGCCAGGGCTGCGATGATCGCCACAACTTCGTCCGCGATCTTCACCTCTCCCAGGCTGGCGTCATTCTGTATCGTATAAGTATTCCTTTCGTCCTTTGCCATATTCAAAACCTCCCGTTTTGTCTGATCTTCCTACATTATATCAAATATCCCCGGTTTTGCAAAGAAAAATATCAGGACCGCCCGAACTCGGACAGAATCAGGCCCTCATTTCTCTCCTGAGTCATGCGGATGCTCCACTCATGGGCAAAGAGCAGAAGCGGACGGCCTTTGAGATCTTTGATCTTCTTCATATCCGAAGTGCCGCTTAAATGATCCATGTCCACATTCTCATTCTCGATCCAGCGGATATGCTCATAGGGAAGATTCTCCAGGATGATCTCCACGTTGTACTCGTTCTTCAGCCGGTACTTGAGCACATCAAACTGCAGGACGCCGACCACGCCGACGATGATCTCTTCCATTCCGGTGTTGTACTCCTGGAAGATCTGGATCGCGCCCTCCTGGGCGATCTGGTTGATTCCCTTGACGAACTGCTTCCGCTTCATGGTGTCCACCTGCCTTACACGGGCGAAATGCTCCGGTGCGAAAGTGGGGATTCCCTCATAGGCGAAATGCTCTTTTGACGTGGTCAGTGTATCTCCGATGGAGAAGATGCCCGGATCGAAAACACCGATAATATCGCCGCCGTACGCCTTCTCAATCATCTTCCTCTCACTTGCCATCATCTGCTGGGGCTGGGAGAGCCTCACTTCCTTCTTCCCCTGCACATGGTACACGCTCATGCCCGCCTCGAACTCCCCGGAACAGATCCGCATGAAGGCAATCCTGTCCCTGTGGGCTTTGTTCATATTCGCCTGAATCTTGAAGACAAAAGCGGAGAAATCCGGCTCCGTCATGGGATCGATCTCCCCGTGGTCGGACATGCGCGGCAGGGGAGACGTGGTCATCCTGAGGAAATGTTTCAGGAATGTCTCCACTCCAAAGTTAGTCAGGGCGGAACCGAAAAATACCGGGGAGAGCTTTCCCTGATCCACAAGGGACTGGTCGAACTCTGCGGAAGCGCCGTCCAGGAGTTCGATCTCCTCCTCCAGATTGATCTTCGCCTCGGTCCCGATCAGCCAGTCGATCTCCGGATTGTTGATATCCACGATCTTAACCTCGCCCACCGCAGTTCCTTTTTTCGTGTCGAAGAAAAGTTCCACTTCCTTTTTCTCCCTGTCATAGACGCCTTTGAATCCCTTTCCCGAACCGATGGGCCAGTTTACCGGACAGGTGGGAATTCCCAGCTCTTTCTCAATGTCGTCGAGAAGGTCGAAAGTGTCTTTGGCATCCCGGTCCATCTTGTTGATAAACGTGAAGATCGGGATATGCCGCATGGCGCAGACCTTGAAAAGCTTTCTTGTCTGCGCCTCCACACCCTTGGACGCATCGATGACCATCACCGCCGAATCCGCCGCCATCAGGGTCCGGTAAGTGTCCTCCGAGAAATCCTGATGTCCCGGTGTGTCAAGAATATTGATGCAGTATCCGCCGTAACTGAACTGAAGGACTGACGAGGTAACGGAAATACCTCTCTCCTTCTCGATGTCCATCCAGTCGGAGACCGCATGCTTCGCCGTCGCTTTTCCCTTGACCGACCCTGCCTGATTGATGGCTCCTCCGTAGAGAAGGAACTTCTCCGTCAGGGTCGTCTTTCCCGCATCGGGGTGGGAGATAATGGCAAAGGTTCTCCGTTTTTTTATCTCATTTGTTATCTCTGACATAATCGTCTCACTCCTGTATTATTTTCGCCGCTTTTCTGAATTCCGGCTCTTGCGCTTTTCCGAAAAGCCTACTCGTCAAACAGCGGGGTGGAGAAATACCGCTCCGCCGTATCCGGAAGAACCGTCACCACAGTCTTCCCCTCTCCCAGCTTCCTTGCCAGCTTCAGCGCAGCCGCCACATTGGTGCCGGAGGAAATTCCGCACATAATGCCTTCCTTTGACGCCAGTTCCCGGGACACCCGGATGGCTTCCTCATCCGTGACGATGCAGATGTCGTCGTAGATCTGTGTGTTCAGAATCGCCGGGATCACGCCGTCCCCGATTCCCATCTGCAGATGGGTGCCGATGGAACCTCCGGAAAGGATCGCCGCATGTTCCGGCTCCACTGCCCAGATCTCCATGTCCGGATTCTTCTCTCTGAGCACTTCCCCGATCCCGGTGATCGTTCCGCCGGTGCCGATTCCGGAACAGAACCCGTCGATGGGGCAGTCTGCCTGCTCCAGGATCTCCACTGCCGTGCGGCTTCTGTGAACCGCCGGGTTGGCGGGATTTTCGAACTGCTGGGGCACAAAGACCCGGGGATCTTCCGCCGCCATACGAAGCGCCGTGTTCAGGCACTCCTCGATACATGCCCCGATGTTGCCCGCGTCGTGGATCAGGATCACCTCCGCCCCGTAGTGGCGCACCAGTTTTCTCCGCTCCTCGCTGACCGAATCAGGCATGATAATCTTCGTCTGATACCCCCGCACAGCTCCTACCAACGCCAGGCCGATGCCCTGATTTCCGCTTGTGGGCTCCACAATAATGGTGTCCTCATGAATCAGACCTTTCTCCTCCGCGTCCCGGATCATATTGTATGCGGTCCTTGTCTTGATGGATCCGCCAACATTAAGTCCCTCAAACTTTACGAGAATCTGCGCGCTGCCCTTCTCCGCCATGCGCTCCAGACGGATCAGGGGTGTATTTCCCATTGCCTCAAGAATATTATTATAAATCACTGCCGTTCCCATACCTTTCTGCGAAATCATTTTGCTCTAACCGTATTATTATATTACGTTGCGCGGAAGAACTCAACTGATTTTCATAAAAAACAGGCTGTATTCTGATCTGTAATCTGATTTTTTCGGAAAACAGAGCGCAAAAGGACAGGGAGAGCGGCGTGTTTCCTCTCTCCCTGCCCGTGCCGGCATCCGGTCCCGGTACATTTTCCCGGTCTCCGGTAGTCCTTCTACTCATGAATCGGCGTGATGACAATATTCTCCGGTGCGATCTCCGTCTGTCTTGTCACAATATCCTCGATCTGTGCCCGGTTTGCATCCGTAAGTTCTTCTGCCTGGACCACCACATCCGCGGAGTCCTCTGTGAGACTGACCACAGCCTCGGAAAATCCCTTGGACGCCATCAGCGTCTCCACTGCCACCTCCTGCTCCGCGATCTCCGTCATCTTTACAAGCTGATCGACAGCGCTCTGTTTTTCCGCATCGCTCAGATTCGTATTGTCGATGATCGCCTGAAGCGTCTCCTTATTCTGCGCTCTCACCTGCTCTCTTGAAACCTTTGCCTGGGCCACGGTAGTCTCCGCGGTTCCGCTTGTCAGCACTGCTTCCCCCGGAGTCCCCTCTATCTCCGAATCGTTGCTTGCAATATCCTCTGTGGAAGTCTCGATATCCTCCTCCGAGATATCAAGGAGCTCCTGGCTGGCAAGATCTGCACTTGCTTCCGCCGTACCCGGATCATCCGAAGCCGGGAAAAGTTTTCCGGAATAGTTCAGGTATCCGGCGACTGCGATCATAACTGCAAGCGCGGCAATAATGATCTGGTTTTTCTTGAACAAACGTTTCACTTCAAATCCTCCTTTTCTATGTATCAGCCCGTTTCATTATTTTAATCTTATGCGCTTCCACACCGAATAATGCCTGCACCGCCCCGGTTATGTTCTGTACCACAACCGCGTTGTCTCCTCCGTCTGCAATCACCACAACCCCCTCGATCTCAGGGGTAAGCTCCTTGCTCACATAAGGCGACTGGGAACCATCCGATCCCTGCTCATAGACACTTGATTTTTCTGAGGAAGTATCCTCCGTAGTCCTGGTTCCGCCGGAGGAGTCCGCCTCCTGTGTCGTCTGGCTGGAACTGGACTGATCCTTTTCCACGATCTTCTGTCCGGTGGATTTCAGGGTGATCATCACCGTCACCTCCCCGGCCCCTTCCACCTCCTGCAGAATCCGCGCCGTCTTTTCCTCCAGATACGCTTCATAGCTTTCCCCTGACACAGCCGCCTGCGTCCCCGTCTGCGCCTCTTTTTCCCGGTTCTCCCCGCTCCCTGTCCCTCCCGGTTCTGCGCTCCCGCTCTCCGGCATGGGAAACACGATGACGAGAAGGAGAACACCGATGAGAAAAATAATAAGCAGCTGGTTTTTCCCGGGAAGTCTCTCTCCTGTACGCAGACCGGAAAGGAATTCTTTCCACCTGCTCCCTTTGCTCTCCCTATTCTCCAATGCGGATCTCCTCCACTTCTATCCTCACATCCCCGGCGGACTTTTCCGTCTCCTCCCCCTCCTCCGGAGCCGTCCGGTATTCGTCCGGCAGCAGTCCGTTGCTCTCCGCCTCACTGTATATTCTGGCCGCCTGCCCGATCTTCTCTGTCTGCTCCCTGTACTCCATGCTCCGGTACAATGTTCCGAACTCTTCCCACAGCCCGGTCAGGCGAAGCAGCGGGGAGGCAAGGAGCAGGATGAGGACCAGTCCCGAGAAGAACCGGATATATCTGGCATACTCTTTCCCCGCCACCGCGTGCATCACAGCCGCAGTCACAACCAGGTATACCGAAATACTGCGAATCCAGCCATATAACGCTTCCAGCATATTCCCACCTCCTATGTTGTGGACGCCGCCACCACAGCGATGGTCAGCAGAAAAAGCAGCCCTGTGGAAAATACCAGCCTCATCAGCAGCTCATACCCCTCGCTCACGCCGCTGATGCATCCGGTGATCCGTTTGTCCGAGACCGGCTGAACCAGAGCTGCCGCCAGTTTGTAGAGCAGCGCCAGAATCGCCATCTGCAGGATGGGAACCGCACAGATCACCACTGCAATCACCGCCCCCGCCATGCCAATCCCGTTCTTGATCAGAACTGCTGTGCCGAGCACGACCTCCGTCACGCCTCCCAGGGCATTTCCCACCCAGGGAAGAGCCTCTGCAGTCCGGGTCAGTGCGCTCCGCTTCAGGGCGTCGATGGCGGGAGCCAGAAGGGACTGCACCACATTGATGCCGATCACACAGGCAAGAAGAGATTTCAAGCTCCATGTCACCACTTTCTTTACCAGTGATGCAAACTCCGACAGAAAATCCTCTCCCGTTAGATTGCCGAGCACCTGAATCATAATATAGATGTTGACTGCCGGCATCAGGAACCGGACGATGACCACCTCAACGACAAAAATCAGGAACAGAATCACATTGTAGAAAAAGAGCGAGGTGGTGCTGCCGGACGCGAAGGCAACCGCCAGGAAATAACTGGGACACAGCACCCGCATAAATCCCACAAGAGATTCCATCTGTTCCTCCACTTCCTGAACGGCAGTCTGAAACGCTGTCAGGCAGAAGGTGATCAGCAGCATATAAAGGACGTAAAAGCTGATGTCCGAGAGCTGCCGGCTCTGAAAAGCCCCTGCAAAATTCGTAAATACCGCTGCCGCCAGTGCAACCAGGAGGATATAGACCAGATTATGCCTGTTGTACCGGAACCCGTAGGACACCTGATCGGAGAGGAATCCCAGAAACATACTGCCTGCTTCCTGCAGATCTCCGGAGACAAGTGCAGATACAACCTCTCCAAAAGAGAGCTTCTCCCCCGGGAACATCTCTCTTAACCCCTCCTCGATCTGATCGAAGTCAAACTCCTCCAGAAGTGCCTGCTGCACCTTCTCCTGCACTGCATCCGCCTCCTCTTCAGCCGCTTCTTCTGCTTTTACAATTCTCAGCCCGGCTGTAAAAATGATAAGAACCAGGAGCAGGGTCAGCATAATCTGTTTCGCCCGGCGGATCATGACAGGAACCCCGCAATCGTCTCCAGAAGTGCCAGAAGCACCGGAGTCCCGAGCGCCAGAATCGTCAGCCTGCAGAAGATCTCAATCTGCCCGGCTATGGTCTGATATCCCGCGTCCCTGCATATTCCGGAGGAGAATTCGGCAATGTAAGTGATTCCGATCATCTTGAGCATGGTAGAGAAATAGCCGGCATCCAGATCAATGTAAGCGCGGATTTCCTCGATTGCGGAGATCAGCACGGCAAGGCGGTCAACGATACATGAGAACAGAAAAATCCCTGCTGCTGTCCCGATAAAGATGCCGTATTCCGTTTTGCTTCCCTTGAGCTGCACCGCCAGAAGCGCTGCAATCACTCCCACTGCACCGACCTGCATCATGCTCATTTTCTTCACCTCCCTCGGTCCGGTCTGCCGCTTCTTTCCCCGTCCCGTTTTCCCTGCCGGATGTCCCTGCTAGAGGGAGAACAGCTGCCGGATGGAGACAAACAGATCATAGATATAGGGGAGCACCCAGGACAGCACAAGGATCAGCCCTGCCAGGCTTGTGAGGAATGCCTGTTCCTCCCTTCCGCTGTGTTTGAGCACCTGGCTTAAGATGGACACAAGGATGCCCACTGCCGCAATTCGAAATATCAGACTTATACTCATGATTCCTCCCCGGTCAGATCAGGACGACAACCAGAAAAATCCCGCCCATCACACCGAGGCAGTTTCCGATCCGTTTCCTGGAAGCAAGATTCTCCCGCACCTTTTCAATCGCCAGGTCCATACGGTTTATGTAAAGCTGAAGGGAGCGGTCCGCTGTCTCAGCGTCCACCTGCCCCAGGAATGTCCCCAGTTCCTTGAGCAGGATGGAATGTTCTGTTTTCAGCCCCAGCATGTCCAGATAGCGGTCAACGCACCGGTTCCAGATCCTGGAGAATCCCGCCTCCGACCTCTCCCCGGTCTCCCGCGCAGTCTCTCTGAGCCAGGTCCGGTAAGGCTCCCTTACTCTGGCTGCCACCGCGGCGAACACCTCCGGAAGAGGCGCACAGGTGTACTCCATCTCCCCCCGGATCAGCCCCGTGACATACCGCAGATACAGCAGTTTCTCGAGATACTGTTTCAGTTCCTGCCCGTAGACATACCCTGCTCCCGATGTAGCCGCAATAATCAGGATACTTCCCATCACTTTCTGCACAGCACACTCCCCCGCCCGTCATAGACTCCCCGGATCTCTCCGGGACGCTCCCCGTTTCCCAGCACCACATAGCGCTCAAACATCCTTCTGCGGATCAGCTCCCCAAGAACCGGTTTGTTCTTCGCCTCATCCAGATCCAGGCCGTGAACGCTGGCGATCAGCCGGCATCCGCACTGCATGGCATACTCGATGGCATGGATATCCTCGCTTGTGCCGATCTCATCCACGGCGATCACCTGGGGCGCCATGGAGCGTATCAGCATGATCATCCCCTCCGCCTTGGGACAGCAGTCCAGAATATCCGTCCTCGTTCCCAGATGGTTCTGGGCGATTCCGAGATAACAGCCGCCAAGCTCCGAGCGTTCGTCCACCACTCCCACGGAACATCCTTTCACATAGCGGTTCCCGTCCGATATCTGCCGGATCAGGTCCCGGATCAGCGTGGTCTTTCCGCAGCAGGGCGGCGAAATGATCAGCGTATGGCATACCTGCCTGTTCTTTGTGATATAAGGGAGGAGTTCATCCGCGCACCCGATCACTTCATGGGAGACCCTGACATTTACAGATGATATGTACTGAATATTCTTTACCCGTTCTTTTTCCATAATTACTTTTCCTGCCACTCCTACTCTGTGCCCTCCTTCTATGGTAAGAAACCCCTGTTTCAATTCATTTTCATATGCGTAGAGGGAGTAATGGCTGATGTACTCCATGGTCTCCCTCAGTTCCTCCTTCGTAACGATATGCCCCCCTTCTCTTTTCCCCGGCACCCTCTCTTCATTCCCGTACATGATCCGCATCGGCTGTCCCGCCCTCAGACGGATCTCCTGCAGCCTGTCAAAATCCGGAACATCCTCCTCGATGATCCTTCGCACGCTTTTCGCAAGGATCGAGAGGATCTGTGATTTTCTGTTCTGTCTCTCCATCTTGTCCACCTCTTTACACAATATATGAGGAACCGGCGGAAATATGACTGGAAAAAATCCGGATGCAGTTACTTTTCATGCGTCCGCTGTTCTCCAGGCTGTGCAGCCCTGTATTGCTGCGAAGACCCGTAGTGGAACGCCGGTTCTTAGGCTGCGTCTTTTGCAGCCTTAGCACCGCTGCGTTACACTCCCGAGCGAAAGCGTGGTCGCCGCGGCAATATGGGGCTGCACAGCCTGATAACCGGCGGAAAATGAAAAGTAACTGCAGCCGAATAATGCAGAGGGCTTTTCCGCTTCCGGAAATCATGATATACTGTTTCTGTTCGAAAAAATTAAGACAAAGGATGATTAGAATGAAACAACTTCTGAAAAAATGGAATGAGATCAGTCTCGTAAAACGGATTATCTGCGGACTGATCGTGGGAATTATACTGGGGCTTGCGGTCCCGCAGTTTACCGTGATCTCTGTTCTGGGTGATCTGTTTGTGGGCGCGCTCCGTGCCATCGCGCCGCTGCTGGTGCTCTTTCTGGTCATGGGCGCACTCGCCCACCAGAGGGAGGGGCAGCAGAGCAACATCAAACGCATCATCGTGCTCTATCTTCTGGGGACCTTCCTTGCGGGCTGTGTTGCCGTCGTGGCAAGCTTTCTGTTTCCGGTCACCATCACGCTCACCGAAACCACTGCTCAGGCCACTCCGCCCGACGGAATCGGCGAGGTGTTAAACAGCCTTCTCATGAGTGTGGTCGCCAATCCGGTTGACGCCCTGGCAAACGCCAACTACATCGGAATCCTCGCCTGGGCCGTTCTTCTCGGCATCGCCCTGAGAAAGGCCGGGGAAGGCACAAAAAATTCCATCGCACATATCTCTGACGCTTTTTCGCAGATCGTGCGGTGGATCATAAACTGCGCTCCTCTGGGAGTGCTCGGTCTTGTATTTACAACGATTGCCGAGCAGGGACTCTCTTCCCTGCTCAGTTACGGACAGCTCATTCTGCTTCTGGTAGGAAGCATGGCATTCGTGGCGTTTGTGGTCAACCCGCTGATTACCTTTATCGGCATCCGCAGGAATCCCTATCCGCTAGTGCTCAAATGTCTGAAGGACAGCGGAATCACCGCGTTTTTCACCCGCAGTTCCGCCGCAAATATTCCGGTAAACATGCGGCTGTGTGAAGAACTCGGACTTGACCGCAACACATACGCCGTGTCCATTCCCTTAGGTTCAACCATCAATATGGGCGGGGCCGCTGTGACCATCTCTGTCCTCACCCTTGCGGCCGTGCACACCCTGGGCATCCATGTGGACCTGCCCTCCGCCATTGTCCTGTGTATCCTCTCCGCCATCAGCGCCTGCGGGGCATCCGGAGTGGCGGGCGGTTCCCTTCTTCTTGTGCCGCTTGCCTGCAGTATGTTCGGCATCTCCGATGATATTGCCATGCAGGTGGTAGGCGTGGGCTTCATTGTGGGAGTGATCCAGGACTCCTGCGAGACCGCCATCAACTCCTCCACGGATGTGCTGTATACGGCGGTGGCGGAGTTCTCACAGCGGAGGAAAACCTCCCGCACGGACAAGGCGCAGTAACCCAACTTCTCCCATAAACCAGAGAGCCGCCCATCCGGCGGCTCTCTTTCATTTACCCGGCAAGCGCCGGAACAGCGATTCCACTTCCCTCTTCTTCCCCCTCCAGCGGGAAGAACCACACCGGCTGGCGGAATCCTTTGGAATCTGTCTCATAGCGCAGGACAGCGCTTCCCAGGTTCAGCTCGCTGATCTCCCCGAACCATCCGGTAAATTTCCCCTCCCGGATCATCTCAAAGGCTTCCGCCTGGGAGATCACCGGGAAATCCTTATAGCTTTCGCATTCCAGGATCTGATTATTTACTGTCCCAAGTCCCCCATTCTGGTAATACTGGCAGCTGAGCGTCCCGTCCATCATTCCGTTCTCATCCGCATATCCGTCAACCGTAAAGCAATACCAACCGTCTTCCTGCTCCTCAAAGACCGCCTCCCGGGGCAGGTCTGTCCCCCACTGTGCAAGCGCGTCTCTCACATCTACCTCCGACGCCCCTTTCTCGGGCTGCGGACCGCCCTCTTCCGGATAGGCAAGACTGATATCCGTATAGCTCCATGTCTCCCCGGCATAGTCCACAGCCAGGGAATTTCCCTCCACACTCCAGTAAAAGGCGGTGTTTTCATACTGGTCAATCCGGCTCTCATCGAGTGTCTGTCCGTGGGCGGCAAAGAACTGCTCTGCAAACTCCCGGGATTCTTCCGGAGCGAGCACCCGGAGCCGGTACACCGGCGCCTCCCCTTCCTCATCACTGTATGAAGCGGAGGAACGGACTTCAACGCCGTCCATGTCCTGCCGCACAATCCAGGACAATGTAAGGTTCCCCAGTTCCTGGTGCTGATAGACCGCGGCAATGGCAAGGAACATCAGTCCCGTCCCGATCAGCGGGATCTGGAGCGCTGTCAGCCGCAGGGGATCCGCCTTTTTTCCTGCCAGGGCATTGCGGATGCTGCGCACCACGGCATAACATCCGTAGCCGATCATGGTCCCCAGGAAATTGTTGAAGATGTCGTCCAGCTCCGCCACGCCTCTCTGCAGGATCAGCTGCATCATCTCGATAAACACCGTACACAGAAGCCCCGCCAGATAAGTGACCCAGAAACGCCGGAAGCGCTTCATTCCCAGGGGAAGCAGGAATCCCAGGGGCACAAAGAGCAGGATATTCAGCACGATATTGCGCCAGGCGGACTCCGAAAAGCTGTTCCACGCATCCCGGTAGGAATAAAACAGCGGCAGGAATCCCCTCTGTGCCCACCATCCGCTTCCATCGTACCGGTCGAGCAGTGTGGCGCAGAACAACACCACCAGATAGCAGATCACTGTCGCTCCCCACAGCACCTGCAGCGGCCGCACCCTTTTTTCCCCTTTCATCAGCTTCCTATAGACAAGAAAATAGCCCACTGCCGCTGCCGCTCCCACAACAGCCGCAAAGATAAGCCCCAGCACAAGGTACTGCTGCGCCAGGCTGATAATATCTGTCAGTCTCATATTGACTCCCCTCTTTCTTATTCTGTAATTTTCCCCTCCTCCGCTGCCTTACGACTCCCGGAACCGCCTGATCTCCTCCAGACGCTCCTTCGTCTTCTTTTCCTCTCCCTGGGTGGTTGGATGATAATAT
The DNA here is from genome assembly GCF_002160525.1 of Lachnoclostridium sp. An169. Classification (GTDB taxonomy): domain Bacteria; phylum Bacillota; class Clostridia; order Lachnospirales; family Lachnospiraceae; genus Mediterraneibacter; species Mediterraneibacter cottocaccae. The sequence goes on along the minus strand of NZ_NFKT01000006.1, from coordinate 27,732 downwards.
GTCCTGTCCTTTAAGCTGTCCGGCATGCACTGCATATGGGTCAGCTTTTCCTCTGTATCGTGGGCATATTCATACCCTTTTCCATATCCCAGTTCCTTCATCAGGCCGGTGACGCCGTTGCGGATCTGAAGGGGTACCGGCTCCGCACGCATGGTGCGCACGTCTTTTTTGCATGCCTCGCATGCCGTGTACAGGGCATTGGATTTCGGCGCCATGGACAGGTAGACCACTGCATGGGTCAAGTGGACGTCGCACTCCGGCATTCCCAGGAAGTGGCACGCCTGGTAAGCGGCCACCGCCACCTGCAGGGCGTTGCTGTCCGCCATCCCCACATCCTCACTGGCAAAGCGGATCAGACGTCTTGCAATGTACAGCGGGTTCTCTCCGCCCTCGAGCATCCGCATCATCCAGTAGATGGCCGCATCCGGATCGCTGTTTCTCATGGATTTATGGAGAGCGGAGATCAGGTTATAGTGCTCCTCCCCGGTCTTGTCATAGAGCAGGGATTTCCGGCTGATACACTGGGAAAGTCCTTCCTCCGTCACCCGGATCCCGTCTGCGCTGATCTCACCGTTCAGCACAGCCATCTCCAGCGTATTCAGGGCAGTTCTGGCATCCCCGTTTGCAAATGCAGCAATGGCGCGTATGGCGTCCGGAGAGATCTGCACGTTCTGTCCGCCGAATCCCGCAGGGTTCTTCAGGGCATTATTAAGAAGCCGTACCAGGTCTTTCTCTTCCAGTGCCTTCAGGACAAACACGCGGCACCTTGACAGAAGCGCGGCATTGATCTCAAAGGACGGATTCTCCGTCGTGGCGCCGATCAGAATAATGCTCCCCCGCTCCACATAAGGCAGAAAAGCGTCCTGCTGCGCCTTGTTAAACCGGTGGATCTCATCCACGAAAAGAACTGTCCGAAGCCCCACTCTCCGGCTCTGTTCCGCCCGGTTCATCACTTCTTTGATCTCCTTGATCCCGCTTGTCACCGCGCTGAAATTGATAAACTCTGACTTCGTCCTCCCCGCAATGATGCTGGCGAGCGTGGTCTTCCCCACTCCCGGCGGTCCCCAGAAAATCATGGAAGAGATCTGATCCCGCTCAATCAGCTGCCTGAGAATCTTCCCTTCTCCCAACAGATGTTCCTGTCCTACAAAATCTTCCAGGGAATCCGGCCTCAGCCGGCTCGCAAGGGGACTCATCCTCTGGCTGGCATTATCAAACAGCGTCATCTGTTCCATATCAAAGCACCTCCAATGCCGATCTGCCCCCGCTTCCGACATTTTCTGCCTGTTCTCCGGCGAGACCAAATCTGTTTTTATTATATCGATGATCTATATATATGTAAAGTCCTTTTTCAGAAAATATTATAGCACGCTTTTTCTTCTTTGTTTCCCGGCTTTTATTTTCTTTGCTGCGCGGCAAAGAAAAACCGCCGGGCGGAAAACCTTCTTGCTGTCTCCCGTCCGGCGGACCTGTTCTTTCTTTCAGTTATATTTATTCAGCCACATCTCTCATGCTGAAACTGAATCTTCCCATCTTATCCTTTCCAAGGCATACCACCTTTACAACATCCCCGATGGAAAGTACATCTTCTACTTTGTTGACTCTCTGCTTGGAGATCTTGGAAATGTGTACCAGTCCCTCCTTGCCCGGAGCGAACTCGAGGAACGCGCCGAAATCCTTGATGCTGACAACCTTGCCCTCGAATACCTGTCCGGCCTCGAAATCTGTGACAATGGTGTGAATCAGTTTCGCAGCCTTGTCCATATCTTCCTTCTCCGTGCCGCAGATAGATACGGAACCGTCGTCCTCGATATCGATCTTCACGCCGGTCTGCTCGATGATGGCATTGATCGTCTTTCCGCGCTGTCCCACAACATCTCCGATCTTCTGGGGATCGATCTGCATCTGGATGATCTTCGGAGCATACGGTCCCACTTCCGGTCTCGGCTCTGCGATCGCCTTGTTCATCACTTCATCGATGATATATGTTCTCGCCTTCTTTGTCGCCGCGATCGCCTCCTCGATGATCGGTCTCGTCAGTCCGTGGATCTTGATATCCATCTGGATCGCCGTGATTCCCTTGTGGGTACCGGCAACCTTGAAGTCCATATCGCCAAAGAAATCTTCCAGTCCCTGGATATCGGTAAGAACCAGATAATCATCATCTGTCTCTCCGGTCACAAGTCCCGCGGAGATTCCCGCCACAGCAGCCTTGATGGGCACGCCGGCAGCCATCAGCGACATACTGGACGCGCACACACTCGCCTGGGATGTGGAGCCGTTGGACTCAAAGGTCTCAGATACCGTACGGATCGCATACGGGAACTCGGACTCGCTTGGAAGTACCGGAATCAGCGCACGCTCTGCCAGAGCGCCGTGTCCGATCTCCCGGCGTCCCGGTCCTCTGGACGGCTTCGTCTCTCCTACCGAGTAGGACGGGAAATTATAGTGGTGCATATATCTCTTGGAGGTCTCGGTGTCATCCAGCCCGTCCAGTCTCTGAGCCTCGGAAAGAGGTGCCAGGGTCGTGATATTGCAGATCTGTGTCTGTCCTCTTGTAAACATGGCGGAGCCGTGCACTCTCGGGATCAGATCCACCTCCGCTGCCAGAGGACGGATCTCATCGATGGCACGTCCGTCCGGACGCTTGTGGTCTTTGAGGATCATCTTGCGGACCGTCTTCTTCTGGTACTGGTAAACCGCTTCGCCCAGCTTGCCAAGCCACTCCTCGTTGTCTGCGAAAGCTTCCTCCAGACGGTCTGTAATCACACGGATATTCTCTTCTCTTGTCTGCTTGTCGTCTGTAAATACAGCCTCCTCCATCTCTTCCGGAGGAACGATCTTCTGGATCGCGTCAAAGAGCTCCTGGGGAACGGCAAAGCTCTGGTACTCATGCTTCGGCTTTCCACATTCTGCCACAATGGTCTCAATGAAAGCGATCACTTTCTGATTCACTTCATGTGCGGCAAAAATCGCCTCGATCATCTTGTCTTCCGGCACTTCGTTGGCCCCTGCCTCGATCATGATTACCTTTTCTTTTGTGGAGGCAACCGTAAGAGCCATATCAGACAGAATCTTCTGCGCCTCTGTCGGATTAAATACAAACTCTCCGTCCACAAGACCTACCTGGGTTGTGGCAATCGGTCCGTCAAAGGGGATATCGGAAATACAGGTTGCAATCGCCGCGCCGAGCATGGCCGTAAGCTCCGGGCTGCAGTCCTGATCCACGGACAGCACCAGGTTCTCAAGAGTTACATCATTTCTGTAATCCTTCGGGAAAAGCGGACGCATCGGACGGTCGATAACACGGTCCGTCAGAATTGCGTTCTCGGAAGCCTTACCCTCTCTCTTGTTGAATCCGCCCGGGATCTTTCCCACCGCGTACATTCTCTCATTATACTCTACGCTCAGCGGAAAGAAATCAATTCCTTCCCTCGGCTTCTCGGAGGCAGTCGCAGTACACAGTACAGTCGTATCGCCATAGTGCATCAGGACGGCACCGTTCGCCTGCTTCGCAACTCTGCCCACATCCACGCGCAGCGTTCTGCCCGCCAGTTCCATTTCATACTTTTTATACATGTCTTTCTCCTTTTATCTGTATTTTCCTGCGGACAGGCAGCTCCGAAACTACTGAAAAACATACCCGCACAACCTCCGGATCTGCTTTTCAGTGGTCTCGGTGTACAGAACTGTCCGCAATCTAAATTATTATATCACATGCCCGGTTGATAGGCAATAAAAAAGAGAACAGAAAGCTGATATTCTCGCTTCTGTTCTCTCCCCCGGCATTTCTGCAAAGAAAAACCGATTATTTTCTCAGTCCAAGTCTCTCGATCAGAGTACGGTATCTCTCGATATCAACCTTCTTCAGGTATGCGAGAAGTCCTCTTCTCTGTCCAACCATCTTAAGAAGTCCTCTTCTTGAGTGGTGATCCTTCGGATTTGCCTTGAAATGCTCTGTCAGCTCGTTGATTCTTGCTGTCAGGATTGCAATCTGAACCTCCGGTGAACCTGTGTCACCCTCTGTTCTTGCATACTCGTTGATGATAGCCTGTTTCTTTTCCTTTGTGATCATCTTTGTTTTCCTCCTTAAATACTTTTTGATAAACCGCCTGATATTAAGCAACGGTCGGAGTAATCCGGTCACCGAACATCGGCTGATTTCATACCTGGCTAGTATAGCACAGCACAACGGGGATGTAAAGCATTTTTTTACCGTTCAAGAGAAACCGGGTGTCTTCGGAAGTATTCTTCCCCGTAACGGATATCCTTCATCACATGTTCCTTCAGTTCTTCCACAGAGGCAAATTTTGTCTCCGGGCGCTCAAAATCACAGAACTGGGCGCGAATCCGCTTTCCGTAAGCATCGCCCTCATACCCGAATACGAACACCTCCAGGAGCCTTTTGTGCTCACTGGTCACGGTGGGCTTGATTCCCGCGTTTCCGATTCCTCCATACCAGATCCCGTCAATCTCGACACGGCAGGCATACACCCCGAACCGGGGAAGGATTTTCTTCTCTTCCGGCTCGATATTCATCGTCGGGAATCCCAGGGTGCGTCCCAGGCGCTTTCCGTGTTCCACGGTGCCGCTCATCTCATAGGGATACCCCAGAAGTGTTCCGGCAAGCTCCACGTCTCCGCCGGAAAGCGCCTCTTTGATGTATGTGCTGCTGATCACCCTGCCCTGATAGCGTTCTTTCTCCACCACATCCACCGTATAGCCGTATTTTCCTGCATACTCTTCCAGCATGGCGGCATTCCCGCGCTTGTTATGGCCGAAAGAAAAATCCGTTCCCACGACCAGATGGGCGGCGCAAAGCCTGCGGCTGAGGATATCTCCGATAAAATCCTCCGCCTCCATCTCCCGCAGTTCTCTTGTGAAAGGACAGTCGATCAGATAATCGGCTTTGCCCTCCAGATGTCTGCGCCTCTCCTCCTTTGTCATAAGGGTCTCCCTGCCCATGTCAAAGGCGCATACTACGCTCTCGCACCCGTCGTTTCCATACTCTCTGATTTTTTCAACCAGTTTCTGATGACCTCTGTGCAGCCCGTCGAATTTTCCCAGAGTGACCGCTGTACGTTTCTTCCATTGATGAGAATTCAGATCTGTAATATACTGCATGTCTTTCCTTCAGTCCCTTTTTCCGCTTTTCCGTTCGTCCGGGTCAAGAAACATCTTTTCCGGCACAAAGCATTTTCTTCCCGTCTCATACCGGTAGATTCCGATAAAGATTCCATCCGGATCATATATCCGGTACTCTCCTGCAGACAGATTTTTCCGCCCGCTTCCGCTTTCCGAAGAAAGCTCCAGATCTCCCGGCGCCAGGGGATTCCCGTTATACGCCAGCGCCGCCTTCGCCCGGTTGACCACCGCTTTCTCCATATGATGGAACATGGCATCCACCGGGATCAGAACGCGGGAAAGCTGCCCCTGTTCCATCAGCTCTGCCGCTTTCTCCAGAGTTATGCTGTCCCTGATGCTGAAACGTTCCACCCGTGTGCGCAGAAGGCTCTCCATACATCCGCCCACGCCCAGCTTCTCCCCGATATCGTGGCAGAGTGTACGGATATAAGTTCCTTTCGAACACTCTACCTCCATCCGCACACGAGGGAGATCCATCTCCAGGATGCGGATCCCGTAAATCTTCACCCTCCGGCTCTTCCGCTCCACTGTTTTCCCTTCGCGTGCGAGCTCATAGAGCTTTCTTCCGTTTACCTTCAGGGCAGAATACATGGGGGGAACCTGATCGTATTCCCCGACAAATCCCCGGATACATTCTTCCACCTGTTCCGGGGAAATATTCCCGGTATCCTTTTTTTCCAGCACATTTCCCGTAATGTCCTGCGTGTCCGTCTCTGTCCCCAGAAGCAGGACTGCCTCGTAAGTCTTGTCTTTGTCCGTGAGCATGCCGCACACTTTTGTGGCGCGCCCCAGACAGACCGGAAGCACTCCCTGTGCATCGGGATCCAGCGTTCCCGTATGCCCGATCTTCCTCTGACCGGTAATCCTGCGCAGACGGGCAACAACATCGTGGGAAGTGTATCCTTTTTCCTTATAAATGTTCAGAATTCCGTTCATCACTGGGCGGCATCCTTTTTTCCGTCGAGCTGCAGCACGATCTGCCCGGTGATATTGTTGATCACATCGTGAACAGACCCGCTCATGGTAACACCGGCTGCGCGCACATGTCCACCGCCGCCGAAATATTTTGCAATCCTGCTCACATCCACCTTGTCCCTGGATCTCAGGCTCACCTTGAACCTGCGCGGTTCCACCTCGTGCAGGAACATGGCGACCTCAACGCCCTTGGTCTGCCTGAGCTGGCTTACGATTCCCTCCAGATCAGAGGGCTGTGCCTGGAAAAATTCCATCTCCTTTTTCCGTACAAAAGAGATGATGCAGCGCTTGTCGAGAATCAGAATGCTCTCCATCAGAGCCCTCCCCAGGATCTGGTTCTGAACATAGGTCTTCTCGTAATAAGTCTTATCGATAATCTCGTTTCCGTTGATCCCTTTCCGCATCAGATCCGCGGCAATCTCCATGGTCTCCGGAGACGTGCAGGAATACTGGAAAATACCGGTGTCGTGTGCGATCCCCATATAGAGCGCCTCCGCCTGCGGCTTCGTGATTTTCTCCCTGTCGAGAAGGGTGTACACAAGCTCGCTGGTGGAACTTGCATCGGGAACTATGTAATTCACATCTGCAAATGCATCGTTGCTCACGTGATGGTCGATACACGCAGTCTCTTTTGCCTTCTGGAACAGCGGTCCCGAGAAACCAAGGCGGTCCGTATCCCCGCAGTCCAGGCAGATAAAAAGATCGTAAACCTTATCCTCGGGACTCTCGTGTTTCACTTCATCCGTACAGGAAATAATCCCGTAGGCTTCCGGAATTTCCTCAAGGTATACATCCGCCTCAATATCCGGATACTGATCCTTCAGATACATATAAAGCCCCAGGCAGGCACCCACGCAGTCGCCGTCCGGGCGGACGTGTCCGCCCAGTGCAACACTGTGTTTCCCCTGCAAAACGTCATTTAGATTCATCTTCATGCTCCTCTGCTCCATCTCTCAACCCTCTTGTCACTTCATCTATCTTCCTGCTGATGTTCACTCCGTACTCGATCGACTGATCCACGATGAAACGGATCTCCGGCGTGTTGCGCAGGTTGACGGTGCGCGCCAGTTCGCGGCGGATATATCCCTCCGCGCTCTGGAGCCCCTTTATCGTATCCTGCTGTGCCTTCTCGTCGCCGAGCACACTGATATAAGCCTTGCATGTCTTCAAATCCGGAGCCACCTCGACAGCCACCACCGAAGTCATGGGCGCAACTCTCGGATCCTTTATGCCTTCTCGTATGATATTACTCAGTTCCCGCTGCACCTCAGCATTCACCCGTGTATTTTTAATACTGTTTTTTCTCATTGATGCTCCTTCTTTCTGTCCCGGCGACGTTTACTTTCTCTCGGTCTCGACCATCTTGTAGGCCTCTACCTGATCGCCTTCCTTGATATCATTATAATTCTCAAATACAAATCCGCACTCGTATCCGGCACGCACTTCCTTCACATCGTCCTTGAAACGCTTCAGGGATGCAAGCGGTCCGTCGAATATCACAATGCCGTCCCGGATCAGACGGGTAGAACAGTTCCTCTCGAACACACCGTCCTTGACGTATGCCCCGGCGATAGTTCCCACGCCGGAAGCCTTGAATGTCTGGCGCACCTCCGCATGGCCGAGGATCTTCTCCTCGAATACCGGATCGAGCATGCCCTTCATGGCTGCCTCCACATCTTCGATGGCATTGTAGATGACTCTGTAGAGTCTCAGGTCAACGCCTTCGCGCTCGGCGATCTCCTTCGCCGTGGCATCCGGACGCACATTGAATCCGATGATGATGGCGTTTGAAGCGGAAGCCAGGATCACATCCGACTCATTGATGGCGCCGACGCCTCCGTGGATCACCTTAATCACAACCTCGTCGTTGGACAGCTTGAGCAGGCTCTGCTTCAGTGCTTCCACCGATCCCTGCACATCCGCTTTCACGACGATGTTCAGTTCCTTCAGGTTGCCTTCCTGAATCTGGTTGAACAGATCGTCGAGAGACATCTTTGACTTCGTCTCATCCAGAAGTTTTACCTTGTTCTGTGCGATAAATGTATCCGCAAAGTTTCTTGCCTCTTTCTCGGAATCACATCCCACGAATACCTCTCCGGCATTCGGCACATCATTCAGTCCGAGAATCTCTACCGGTTGGGACGGACCTGCCTCTTTGACACGTCTTCCCCGGTCATCCATCATGGCTCTGACACGTCCGTGTGCCGAACCTGCCGCAATGGCATCTCCGATATGGAGCGTACCTTTCTGTACAAGAACTGTGGCAACCGGGCCTTTGCCCTTGTCAAGCTGCGCCTCGATAACCAGGCCTCTCGCCGCACGGTTCGGATTGGCTTTCAGCTCCATCACTTCCGCTGTCAGAAGGATCATCTCCAGAAGTTCCGGGATTCCCTCTTTCGTGTGAGCCGATACCGGCACAAACACCGTGCTTCCGCCCCAGTCCTCCGGGATCAGTTCGTACTCGGTAAGTTCCTGCTTCACGCGCTCTACATTTGCACTCGGCTTGTCGATCTTGTTGATCGCTACAATAATCTCAACGCCTGCAGCTTTGGCATGATTGATCGCCTCCACGGTCTGAGGCATGACACCGTCATCCGCAGCGACAACGAGAATTGCGATATCGGTGGCGTTTGCCCCGCGCATACGCATAGCTGTAAAAGCTTCATGTCCCGGCGTATCCAGGAATGTGATCTTCTCGCCGTTTACCTCTACCACATAGGCGCCGATGTGCTGGGTGATTCCACCTGCCTCGCGGTCGATCACATTGGTATGGCGGATGGCATCCAGAAGGGAAGTCTTGCCGTGGTCTACATGGCCCATGACACAGACAACCGGAGGCCGCTTCACCATCAGGCTCTCGTCTTCCTCGTCCTCTTTGAGAAGTTCCTCAATAACATCCACAACTTCTTCTTTCTCGCAGAGCACATCGAACTCCATGGCGATCTCTTCTGCAGTGTCAAAATCTACTTCCTGGTTTACTGTAACCACTTTGCCCTGCATGAACAGTTTCTTGATAATCACAGACGGAACGATCTTCATCTTGTCGGCAAGTTCCTTGATAGTAATCACCTCGGGAATGACAATCTGTTTGATCTGCTCTTCTTTCTTCTCTTCCTTCGGCTGCGGTCTCTTGACCTCTGCCACCTGTTTCTGCTTCTTGCCTTTCTTTGCAGCCTTTCCTTCAAAGGCCTCGTCCCGGTACTCTTTCTTTCTGTTGTCTCTCTCTTTGTCCTTCGCCTTGTTGCGCTGGCTCTTCTGCTGCTCTACCATGGAGGAGCTCACGTCATCTCTGCGGGAATCAGTTCTCCTCTCACCGCGCTGTCCCGGCGCGCCGCTGTTTCTCTGGTCACGGCTGCCAAAACGCTGATCCCGGCCGCCTCTTTCCTGGCGTCCTCTGTTGTCTCCGAAAGATCTGCCCTCGCCGGACGGGCGTCCTCCCTGAGCGCCTCTCTCCTGTCTGGGACCGCGGCCTTCCCCGGAGAAACGACCTTCCCCGGAAGTCCTTCTGTCTCCGGACGGACGGTTCCCCTGGAATCCTCTGTCCTGTCTTGGCTGACGGTTATCGCCGGAGGGGCGTCCCTCCCCTGCCGGACGGCGCTCGCCGGACGGACGGCTCTCCCCTGCGGTTCTTCCCTCCGCTGTCGGACGTCCCGCCTGTGCCGGGCGCTCCTGTCTCACCGTGCGGTTATCTCCCTGTGTTCTTCCTTCCGCTGACGCTCTTTCTCCTGCCGGACGGATCTCCGCTGCCGGGCGCGCCTCTCCTGCCGGACGTGCCTCTGCCGCCGGGCGTCCTGTCTGTGCCGGACTCTCCTGCCTGGGCGGATGGCTCTCTCCCGCTGGGCGTGCCGGACGGCCGTCAGCTGACGGGCGCGTTCCCGGAGCCGGACGTCCTCCCTGTGCCGGACGCGCTGCGCGCTGGCCCGGGCGTCCCTGGAGACGGCTGCTGTTTTTGGAATTCTGCGGACGGATCACAAACGCCAGGTTTTTCTTTTTCGGCGCGGCGCCCTCTTTCGCCTCCGCTTTCTCAGCCGGGCGCTCTGCCTTTGCTTCCTCCTTCTTCTCAGCCGGTGCGGCAGCCCCGCCATTCTTCTTTGCGGAAGCCTCCCTGCGGATCTGTTCTGTCACTTCATCCTCCAGTGTACTCATATGATTCTTCACATCAACGTTTTTATTCTTTAATATATCGAGAAGTTCTTTGTTATCCATGCCCAGCTCCTTTGCCAGTTCATGCACCCTCATTTTTGTCATATCAACTACCTCCTTTATGCATTCAAGCCTGATCCGAAATGTTAAGCTCTCTTTGAATTCCTTTTGCAAATCCTTCGTCCAATATCGCCAGAGATGCACGGAATTCTTTTCCCATTGCATGCCCTAAGGTATCTTTATCTCCGTAAAAATAAATTGGAACTCGGTAAAATTTACACATATCCCGAAACTTCTTCTTCGTATTCTCCGACGCGTCCGATGCCACGATCACAAGAAACGCCCTGCCGGACTTCGTCTCGCTCTCGGTCATCGCCTCGCCGCTGGCGGTTCTCCCCGCCTTTGTCGCCAGTCCGATCAGAGACAGGACTTTATCCCTTTTCAATCCCGCTCATCTCCTTTTCCAGCTTTTCGTATACTTCCTGCGGTATGGCCTGCTTGAAGGATCTCTCAAGCCCTCTGCTCTTTACCGCCTTCTGAAAGCATTCCACCGAGGGACAGAGATACGCCCCGCGGCCGTTCTTCTTCCCGGTTGCATCCACCAGAAATTCGCCCTCCTCATTCCGAAGGATACGCATCAGCTCTTTCTTCGGTTTCATCTCGCCGCATCCCACACATTTTCGCATGGGGATCTTCTTCTTGACTGCCAAATATTTCACTCCTTCAGAAATTAGTTATTGTCCTCATCTGTCTCTGTAAAACGGATCTCGTCATCCTCCCCGGCTTCGTCGTCGTAGTTATATGACTCATCAGCGCCGTCTCCGTCGGTGTACTCCGCACCATCATCGTATGCCTCATCCTCATCATAGGATTCCTCGAAATCTCCGGTGTATCCTTCCTCGCCCATAAGTCCCATCTGCTCCATATAGTTCTCCGGCAGTTCTCCGGACTCGATTGCCTGGGTCTCGCTCTTGATATCGATCTTGTACCCTGTCAGTCTTGCCGCCAGTCTTGCGTTCTGTCCTTCTTTTCCGATGGCAAGAGAGAGCTGGTAATCCGGAACGATTACGCTGGCGATCTTCTCCTCCGGGTCAGCCATAACGGAGATAACCTTTGCAGGGCTTAACGCATTCTCTATCAGGAGCGCCGGATTCTCATCCCAGTTGATGATATCGATCTTCTCGCCCCGCAGTTCGTTTACCACCGCGTTCACTCTGGCTCCGTTCATACCAACACAGGCTCCTACCGGATCCACGTTGGGGTCGTTGGACCATACCGCCATCTTCGTACGGGAGCCTGCTTCCCTGGCAATGCTCTTGATCTCCACGGTTCCGTCCCTGACCTCTGCCACTTCCGCCTCAAAGAGACGCTTCACCAGTTCCGGATGGGTACGGGACACCAGGATCTTCGGTCCCTTCGGCGTGTTCTTCACTTCCACCACATAGAGCTTGATGCGCTCCGTAGGCTTGAACACCTCTCCCTTCACCTGCTCATTCTCGGTCAGCATGGCGTCTGCCCTTCCCAGGTTGATGCTGATATTCTTCCCGACATAGCGCTGCACAATACCGGTAACGATGTCTTTCTCTTTCTCAAAGTACTGGTCGAATACAACCTTCCTCTCCTCTTCCCTGATCTTCTGAAGAATCAGGTTCTTTGCGTTCTGTGTAGCGATACGCCCGAACTCCTTGGACTTAACCGGAACCTGGCACACATCTCCCAGATGCAGGCTGGAATCCAGTTTCTCCGCATCTTCCAGGGAGATCTCCAGAGCCGGATCCATCACTTCCTCCACAACTTCCTTCTCCGCATATACCGCATAGTCGCATGTCTCTCTGTTCATGATCACCTTGATGTTCTCTGCAGTCCCGAAATGGTTCTTGCATGCGCTGATCAGAGAATTCTCGATGGCATCCATCATCACATCCCTGCTGATGTTCTTCTCTTTTTCAAGAATTGTCAATGCTTCCATTAACTCTGTGTTCATTATCATTTCCTCCTAAATATCAAATCGTAACCGGTAACCCTTTTACTCCTAAAAATCAAGCGCCAGACGGATCAGCGCAATATCGCTTCTGTCAAACGTCTGCTCTTCCCCGTCCTCATAGACGATCGTAACCGTCCTGTCATCATATCTCTGAAGGATCCCGACGAATTCCTTCTGCCTTGCCACCGCCCGGTATGTGCGGATCTCCACTTCTTCGCCGATGCTCCGCTTAAAATCCTTCTCTTTCTTAAGAGGACGGCCAAGCCCCGGGGAGCTGACCTCAAAAACATAAGAATCTTCAATATAGTCTTTCTCGTCGAGCACATCGGAAAACTGTCTGCTGACCGCCTCGCAGTCATCCACCGTAATCCCGCCGGGCTTGTCGATGTACGCCCGCAGGTACCATGTTCCGCCTTCCTTTACATACTCCACATCCACCAACTCAAAGCCCATTCCTGATACGATCGGCTCAAGCAGGCTCTCTGTCTGCTGTTCGTATTCTTCTCTTCTTGACACGCCAAACTCCCTTTCTTTATTGTACTGACTGATTCCACAAAAAATCCACATCATTAAAGAAGAGTGAACTTTCGTTCACTCTTCTGCCGGATTCATTATGTAACTATAATGACTTTAACACCTTTTTCCAGAGAAATCAAGTGTTTTTGCGAAAAATAACTATCTCCGTGCCCCTGTACCGTCCCGTTTTGCAAGTTTCAGACGGTTCAGCGCCACCTCTTTGTCACCGTAGACCGCCTTCGCCTCTGTGCCTTCCTCAAAGAGGTAGACCTGCTCCAGCGCTTCCTTCTTCTGAAGCCGGATGCCCCGGACGCCCACGGCTGCCTTCTTCTTCACCGGAACTTCAGAGGCAGGGAAGCGGAGGAAATATCCGTTTCTTGTCTGGAGCACCACGTTCTGGTTCTCGTTGATCACTTTCACCGCGATCAGAGAGTCGCCGTCCTGCAGCTTGGTGGCTGCAATGGTCCGTTTTGCCACCTGGAATTCGGTTCCTTCCACCTTCTTGATCATTCCCTGCGCCGTGGCAAAGAGAAGATAGGCGAAACGCATCTGCTCCTCATCGCAGACCATGACAATCTGCTCCTCCGTGCTGGAATAGTTGCTGACGTTGTCAATGGGAGTACCCTTGTCCCGGAATTTCCCGTAGGGCAGGTCCGTCACGCGCACCTGGTGCATCCTTCCGGTATCCGTGAAGATACAGAGCTTCCCGGTATTCATGCAGTGAACCACATAGCGGTTCTCGCTGTCAGCCGCCTCCCGGTTTCTCTCATAGACCGATGTGTCCACGGTCTTGGCGTATCCGAAACGGTCCATCAGGAATACAACCTCCTGCTCCTCGATCTTCTTCTCCTCAAAGACCGCTTCCTCTGCATTCTCGATGGCTGTACGGCGCTTTCTTCCGTATTCCTTCTTAAAGGAATCCAGCTCTTCCATGATCACCCCTGCCATGGAGTCGTAGTTGTTCAGGATATCCTCGTAGCGGGCAATATTCTTCAGCGTTTCCTCGTGCTCCCTCTGAAGCGCCTCGATCTCCAGACCGATCAGGCGGTACAGCCGCATCTCCAGGATCGCCGTGGCCTGCCGTTCGGTGAAACGGAGCATGGCTGCCATCTTTTTGGAGATGGAGGATTTGAATTTAATATTGTCCGTGATTCCGTTTACAAGACACGCTCTCGCATCTTTTACCGATTTACTTCCTCTTAAGATCTCGATGATCAGGTCGATCACATCGCATGCCTTGATCAGGCCTTCCTGCACTTCGCTCTTCTCCCTCTCTTTTGTGAGCAGGGTGGTGTACTTCCGGGTAGCGAGCTCAAACTGGAAATCCACATGGTACTCGATGATCTTTTTCAGTCCCAGTGTCTCCGGGCGCCCGTCCGCCACGGCAAGCATATTCACGCCGAAGGTATCTTCCAGGCGGGTCTTCTTGTAGAGCATGTTTTTAAGGTTCTCCACATCCGCGCCCTTTTTCAGCTCCAGGACAATGCGGATTCCTTCTTTTGAAGACTGGTTGGAGATATCCACAATATCAGTGGTTTTCTTCGTCTCCACAAGGGCAGCCACATCGTTTAAGAATTTTCCGATTCCGGTGCCGATCATGGTGTACGGAATCTCCGTGATCACAAGCTGCTTCTTGCCGCCTTTTAATTCCTCCACTTCCACCTTGCCGCGGATCTTGATCTTGCCCTGTCCGGTCTCGTAGATATTGAGAAGGTCGTCCTTGTTGACCACAATGCCCCCGGTGGGGAAATCCGGTCCTTTGATATATTTCATCAGCTGTTTCGTGCTGATCTCATCGTTTTTCATATAAGCCTTGACTGCGTCGATGACCTCGGCAAGATTATGGGTGGGAATGCTGGTTGCCATTCCCACGGCGATTCCCTCCGCGCCGTTGACGAGAAGATTCGGCACCCGCATGGGGAGAACCAGAGGCTCCTTCTCCGTCTCGTCAAAGTTCGGGCCGAAGTCGATCACATTTTTATCCAGATCTGCCAGACAGACTTCCTGGGTGAATTTCGTCAGCCTCGCCTCGGTGTAACGCATGGCTGCTGCCCCATCCCCCTCGATGGAGCCGAAATTGCCGTGCCCGTCCACCAGTATCTGGCCCTTCTTGAAATCCTGCGCCATGACGACAAGCGCCTCGTAGATGGAACTGTCGCCGTGGGGATGGTATTTACCCATGGTATCTCCCACGATACGGGCACATTTCCGGTAAGGTTTGTCATAGCGGATCCCCAGCTCATACATGTCGTAGAGAGTCCGCCTCTGAACCGGCTTCAGCCCGTCCCGCACATCCGGCAGGGCCCGGGCGATGATCACGCTCATGGCATAGTCAATATATGATTTTTTCATGAGGTCCGAGTATTCGGTCCTTATGATCTGTGCTTCATTGTTCATTCCTTACTCCTTCTATATGTCAAGCTCCGCCTCTGTGGCATTCTCATAGATAAATGCCCTGCGGGGCGGCACCTCTGTTCCCATCAGCATCTCGGTCACGCTGGATGCCATCCTGGCGTCCTCGATCTCAACCAGCTTGAGCAGACGCCGCTCGGGATCCAGGGTTGTCTCCCAGAGCTGCTCCGCATCCATCTCGCCCAGACCTTTGTATCTCTGGAGCGTAAAAGGACCTGTGTGGGTCTTGCGGTACTTTTCCAACGCCTTGTCGTCATAGAGGTACTCTTCCTCTCCGTTTTTCGGCATGGCCTTGTAAAGCGGCGGCATTGCGATATAGACATGTCCCTCGTAGATCAGTTCCGGCATAAACCGGTAGAACAGGGTGAGGAGCAGGGTGGAGATATGAGCCCCGTCCACATCCGCATCTGCCATGATAATAATCTTGTCATAGCGAAGCTTGCTGATATCGAAATCATTGCCGTATCCTTCCGAGAACCCGCAGCCGAAAGCGTTGATCATGGTCTTGATCTCCGCATTGGCAAGGATCTTGTCGATGCTCGCCTTCTCCACGTTGAGGATCTTTCCCCGGATGGGAAGGATGGCCTGGAAATTTCTGTCCCTTGCCGTCTTGGCGGAGCCGCCGGCGGAATCTCCCTCCACGATAAAGATCTCACATTTCTTCGGATCCCTGCTCTCGCAGTTGGCAAGTTTTCCGTTGCTGTCAAAAGAATACTTCTGCTTGGTGAGCAGATTCGTCTTTGCCTTTTCCTCCGTCCTGCGGATCTTTGCCGCCTTCTCCGCGCTGGAGAGCACGGTTTTTAAGGTGTCCAGGTTCCGGTCAAAATAACGGACAATCTCCTCTCCCGTCACCTTTCCCACCGCCTTGGCCGCATCCGGGTTGTCTAGCTTCGTCTTGGTCTGTCCCTCGAACCTGGGATCCGGATGTTTGATGGAGATGATCGCGGTCATGCCGTTGCGGATATCCGAACCGGTAAAGTTATCATCCTTTTCCTTGAGGATCCCGATCTCCCGGGCATACTGGTTCATAACCGTGGTAAACGTGGTCTTGAACCCGGTCAGATGGGTTCCTCCCTCCGAATTGTAGATATTGTTGCAGAATCCCAGCACATTTTCATGGAATTCATTGACATACTGAATCGCCGCTTCCACTTCAATCCCGTCTGCCTCACCTTTGAAGTAGATAGGATCGTGAAGCACCTCTTTCTTCTTGTTGAGATCCTGGATGAACCCGATGATTCCCTCCGGCTCATGATAGACGATATGTTCCGGCGTCTCCAGCCTCTTGTCGTCAAAGATAATCGTCAGTTTCGGATTCAGATAGGCAGTCTCATGAAGCCTGCTCTTTACTTCTTCCGCTTTGAACCAGGTCTTTTCAAAGATCGTATCATCCGGGAGGAAGTTCACTGTCGTCCCGGTCTTTCTCGTCTTTCCGATCTTCGGAAGCAGTCCGTTCTCCAGTTCAATCACCGGGATCCCTTTCTCATACCGGTCGTGATGGATGTATCCGTCCCTGCTGATCTTTACATCCATATAGGTGGAAAGTGCATTCACCACCGAGGATCCCACCCCGTGAAGTCCGCCGCTTGTCTTGTATGCGGAATCATCGAATTTGCCGCCTGCATGGAGTGTCGTGTACACAAGCCGGGCAGCTGAGACGCCCTTCTGGTGCATATCCACCGGGACGCCTCTTCCGTTGTCGGAAACCGTCGCGGATCCGTCCTTCTCCAGTGTGACATGAATCTCACTGCAGTATCCTGCCAGATGCTCATCCACCGAATTGTCCACGATCTCATAGATCAGGTGATTGAGTCCTTTTGTGGACACACTTCCGATATACATTCCCGGGCGTTTCCGGACGGCCTCCAGCCCCTCCAGCACCGCAATACTGCCTGCATCGTATGTATTATTTTCTGCCATTTACATTCTTCCTTTCGATCCCGCCCTGCTGTCGGCGCAGGGCAATCCATTACATACTATATCACCAGTTTCCGGGATTTTCAACGAATTTCTCATTCGGCTGTGCCGCTCCATGCAGCCCCGGCGACCGCGCTTTCGCTCGGGAGTGGAACGCAGCGGTACATAGGGCTGCAAAGGACGCAGCCCAAGGACCGGCGTTCCACTACGGGTCTTCGTGGCTGCATGGAGCGGCACAGCCTGAAAATTCGTAAAGGGTAAAAAATCATCCTGAGATTACGTTTGTGAGAACATCGGCGAGCACTTCCATGGCGTTCATCATTTCTTCCACGGTGTTGGTCTGTGCTCCCGCTTCGACCAGGAGGGACTTGGGCATCAGGTGCATGTTGTAGCGGTAGGACTTCAGATAAATGTGCCGGGTAAAGCCCGGGTAGGACGTCTCCGCGGCGAGCTGCATCTGCAGGGAAAATGCAAGGTTATCCTGTATGTAGGGGTTATAGAGGTAGCCGATATCCCCGTTCGTGCGGGAACGGCTGAGTCCGTTGAAAAACATGATCCGCGCAGTCTGCTTCCCGTTGATCTCTGTGACAAGGTGCGTGGTATCCGCCACGCCGTCCCGGTGCAGGTCAATCACCACCTCGATGGTGGGATTGTCGGAGAGAATCTGTGTAACCGCAGTCTCCGCATACTGGTATGCATTGCTCCGGTCCAGTTTCCCGTCAATGATGTCATAGACTCCGGTATCATGGATCGTCTCGATCCCCCTCTCATTGAGAAGCCGGGTCAGATAATCCCCCACTCCCACAATGCTGGTGGAGGGATCGCCGTCCACGGAGTCCACAAACGTCTCCTGGGAATGGGTGTGGTAAATGAGCACCTTGGGGCCGCCGGTGGACTGGTCGATCTTCATGCTCCGCCCCAGAAGGTCATCCGCATTAAGCTGGTCAGCGCCGATCATGGTGGAGCTGTCCACAGTATAAAAATTACTGAGCAGATAATCAAAATCTCTTAGCTTCTCGATGGACATATCAATGGAGGGGGCGGCCGGCGAAGCTGCCGCCTCCGCTTCCGACTCATCCGGCTCTCCCACAAGCTGCCCGTTCTCATCCACCATATTCTCATCATTTGCCTGACTCTCAAGGATTTTCGCAATGGTCTCCTCATCCTCCAGGGCCGTCTCCCCCGGCGCATGATCCTCCACATAGGCCGCAAGAGGGATCCATGCAAGCGCCTTCTCCCGCAGCCATTCTGTCACACCGACAGCCGGCTCCCGGTTCAGAGACGCAAGCCCCGGCATGTACATTTCTTCCGCACTTTGCAGGATCCGCTGCTGAATCTCATATTTCCATTCCCCGGCAGCGCCCTTTGCAGCCAGGTAAATAAGCCCTGCCGCCAGAAACACAGCCGCCGCTGCCGCTGCCGCCTGCCCGGATCTGCTCTTCATTCCCCTCCTCCGTCCTCCCGCGAAACCGCGTTCTCTTCCCTGATACCTCTCTTTACTCCTCTCCAGGCGGCATCCCCCTCTCTGTCCATCTCCGTCCCTGGCGGACGGGAATTTTATTTCTCCTGAAATTCTATGAGAAACGAGAGGTCATTATGTCAGGCAAAGAGCATATTCAGCGCCTCCGCAATCGTGTGGCTGATGTGGTGTACCATCTCATCCACGTCTTTGGGCGTGACGAACATTCCGTTGAGATGGGGCGCCACGAGTTCCCGGATAAATTCCTGCTTTTCCCCCGGGCTGCAGGAGCGCAGCGCCTCGCCCACCCCACGCAGAGATTCACAGTCCTCCAGGGCTCTCACCAGGTTTTCCATGGTGTCGTTGGCGATCGTAGCCGCATCCACCACAGTAGGGACGCCGATGGCGATAACCGGGACGCCGAGAGACTCCTCTGTCATCCCGGCTCTGTGGTTTCCCACTCCCGAACCGGGACTGATGCCTGTATCCGCGATCTGAACGGTCCGGTTGAGCCTCCTGCTGTTGCGTGCAGCCAGGGCGTCCACCGCAATCACCAGATCGGGATGGGTCTCCCCCACGATTCCCCGGACAATCTCAGCAGACTCCATCCCCGTCTGTCCCATGACTCCGGGAACAATGGCGCTGATCATGTTGGCGTGCTCCATCCCCATGGCATATTTTCCGTATTCTTTTACAATGTGGCGGGTCACACAGAGGTGGTCTGCCACATAAGGCCCCAGGGCATCCGGCGTCACTTCCCGGTTTCCAAGCCCCACTACCAGAACAGAGAGATCTTCCCCCGCTGTCCCGGCTTTTTCTTTTTCCCGCATCTTCTCGATCAGGGTTCTGATATGGGCACAGAGCAGTGCCGAGATCTCCATATGGCTCTCGTCGTCCGGCACAGCAAGATTCGGAGCCTCAATAGTAAGATAGGTCCCCACCGGTTTCCCCATGGCCTTCGCCCCGTTCTCCGTCTCAATCACCACCCGGGTCGTCCTTATCTCCTGCTCCTCGTCGTACTCCTCCTCCAGGATAACGCCGGGGATCTCCACATTGTCCGATTCAAACCGTTCCCTCTCCTCCAACGCAAGATCTGTGCGAACACCGTAATTTTTCACCATGACTCATCCTCGCTTTTCTGATTATGATAACGTATTTTTTCCAATAATTCTTAAATTATGTATTGACAAGCAGAGCCGGTTAGCATAAAATAAATGAGTATGTTTCGGCGGAACGTCCGTGTCCGAGTCTGCCGCGACACATCATTCACATTTGAAAATATCTGTAAAGGTTGGAGGTGTACGGATTGGCTAACATTAAGTCTGCTAAGAAAAGAATTTTAGTAAACGAGACAAAAGCTGCAAGAAACAAAGCAATCAAGTCTAAAGTGAAAACAGCTGTCAAGAAGGTTGAGGCTGCAGTTGCACAGAAAGACTCTGAAGCTGCTAAGACTGCACTGCATACAGCGATTGTTGAGATTTCCAAGGCAGGAAGCAAGGGTGTTTATCACAAGAAAACTGTTTCCAGAAAAATCTCCCGTTTATCAAAAGCTGTAGATTCCATTGCTTAATTTATAGAGAGAAAATAAAAAAAACATCCGCTACCGTCAGGCGGATGTTTTTTCTTGACCTTTTTTACAGTTTCACATACCCGAAACTGTTGATCAGCCCCTCCAGTTTCCTGCCTTCTCTGCACATCTCGCACTCATGTGCATTATAGACATGATAATCCGGAAGATCGGAACTGGTAAAAATTGTCTTCACTTCCATACCGGCTATTTTCGAGATGGCGCTGAATACGGCGCAGATGCCGCACACTCTTCCGCCGTAATAGATCACGGATTCGATAGCCTGCATGGTCAGCGTGCCTGTTGCCATGGAATCGGTAAGGACAATCACCTGTTTGCCCTCGATCATCCTCTGGTTGTTGTCCCGGAAGAGGATCTGTCCCGTGTTGTCAAATTCTGGGGTGACAACGGAAATATTATTGCCCGAACTCATGGATACATTGGACGTGTCCGCCAGCTCCTGTGCCATGAAAGCCCCGATCACTTCTGTATTCTTCAGGCATACAATCGTGTCAACCATGGTATTCATCATGTACTCGGCGGCCAGCGTCTTCCCGGTCTCCCGCGCATTGTTGTGGCGGGTCTTCACCGTGGACATGTCAATGTAGGTGTTGACGTGGGAGTTTTTCGTGGCGAAATGTCCGCTCAGCATCTTGATGCGGGCTTTGGGGTTCTTCGTGGAACGAAGATTGACAAATCTTTCATCCATATAAATCTCTCCTTTCGCGGTAAATCCGGATCTTTACAGAAACCCGTTTTTTTCAAGAGCACAGCAAAACGAACCCTCATGCTCTCTTCTAAGAAACATTTTACCACACAGGAGATAAAAATACAGTAAATTTTGTAAACTGTTATAAAATTTCTGACAATTATGTCACTGAACACCTTTCTTCTCTTTCAGCGTGGGCCATACGGTGATCAGCATGGTTACAAAGCTGGCCGTTCCGCCGACCACATTGGACACCGGTTCCGCAAGAAACACACCGTCCGTCCCCAGTCCGCCGATGAAAGGCAGAAGTATCGTAAGGGGAACCACAATAATTACCTTGCGGAACAGGGAGAAAAATACCGCCTGTTTCGGACGGTTCAGCGCCACATAGGTGGACTGCCCCGCGAACTGGAGCGCCATCATGAAAATGCCGCAGAAATAGATGCGCATTGCCGGGATGCCGTTTTCTATCAGCGTGCTCTCCTGCGTAAAGAGGTGCAGGAAAAACCGCGGTTCAAAGAACAGTACCGCCCACACGGCAACAGTAAATACAATACAGCTCACCGTCATAAAACGTATGGAATCCTTCACCCGTCTGTAACAGCCCGCACCGTAATTGTAACCGATAACCGGCTGCGCCCCGGAAGTCAGTCCGGTCACAGGCATGGTGATAATCTCCCGGACCGAGTTAATCACCGTCATGATCCCCACGTAGAGATCGCCGCCCCACCGCGCAAGAACTGCATTGCAGACGATCTGTACCGTTCCGTTTGTGACGGACATGACGAAGCCGGAAGTACCGAGCAGAGTAATCTCCCGGATCAGTTTTCCATCCGGCAGCATCGCTTTCCGGTTAAGACGGAGGATCGCCCTCTTTCCGGTCAGAAAGAGAAGCACCCAGAGAGCAGACGCCCCCTGGGAAATCACGGTTGCTATGGCAGCGCCCCGGACTCCCATATCAAAGACAAAGATCAGCACAGGGTCAAGCACAATGTTCAGAACCGCCCCCAGAAGCACCGTCATCATTCCCATCCTGCCAAATCCCTGGGCATTAATAAAATTGTTCATTCCCAGGCTTGTCATGACAAAGAGTGTGCCCAGCAGATAGATCGAAATATACTGGTCTGCGTAGGGATAAGTCACATCACTTGCCCCGAACAGATAGAGAAGGGGACGTTTGAATGCCAGGCAGAGGATCATAAGGACAGCTCCGGAAAGCAGAAGCATCGTAAATGAATTGCCCATGACTTTTTCCGCCCGCGCTTCTTCATGGCTCCCTCTTGCGATGGAGCAGAGCGGCGCCCCGCCCATTCCGAAGAGATTGGAGAATGCAGTGATGATCGTGATAATCGGAAGGGAAAGCCCGATCCCGGTCAGAGCGTCTGCCGACACATCCGGCAGATGGCCGATATAGATTCTGTCCACAATACTGTAGAGCACATTGATCAGCTGTGCCAGGGTCATCGGCAGCGCAAGTCCCAGAATATTCCGCGCGATGCTGCCTTTGCTGAAATCATTGTCCGCTGTTCCTGCCATAAACATTATCCTCCCTGAAGCGGTCCGGCGGGACCGCATTTTTCCCGAAAAAAGAATACACATCCACTTGTCATGTCTGTGTATTCTTTCAACCTGTCAAATTTTCTTTTTTTGAATTAGTTGTTGATCAGTTTGTCCTCGTCGCTCCAGCTGTACAGCTTTCTGATCTCCTCGCCGACTTTCTCTGACGGATGCTCAGCTGCAAGTTTTCTCATTGCACGGAAGTGAGCCTGTCCGCCTGCCTCTGACATGTCAAGCAGGAAGTCTTTTGCAAATGTACCGTCCTGGATATCGGAAAGGATCTTCTTCATTGCTTTCTTTGTATCCTCTGTGATAATCTTCGGTCCTGTGATGTAGTCACCGTACTCAGCTGTGTTGGAGATGGAGTATCTCATTCCTGAGAATCCTGACTGGTAGATCAGGTCAACGATCAGCTTCATCTCATGGATACACTCGAAGTATGCATTTCTCGGATCATATCCCGCCTCAACAAGAGTCTCGAATCCTGCCTGCATCAGAGCGCATACACCGCCGCAGAGAACTGCCTGCTCACCGAAGAGGTCTGTCTCTGTCTCTGTACGGAATGTTGTCTCAAGGATACCAGCTCTTGCTCCGCCGATTGCAAGACCATATGCCAGAGCCATGTCAAGTGCTTTTCCTGTGTAATCCTGCTCAACAGCAACGAGGCACGGAGTTCCTTTTCCTGCCTGGTACTCGCTTCTTACAGTATGTCCCGGAGCTTTCGGAGCGATCATTGTAACGTCTACATATGCCGGCGGAACGATCTGTCCGAAATGAATGTTGAAGCCGTGTGCAAACATCAGCATGTTGCCTTCCTCAAGGTTCGGCTCGATGTCGTTTTTATATAATGCAGCCTGTTTCTCGTCGTTGATCAGAATCATGATGATATCGGCCTGTTTTGCCGCCTCTGCTGCAGTATACACTTTGAATCCCTGTGCCTCTGCCTTTGCCCAGGATTTGCTTCCCTCATAAAGACCGATGACAACGTCGCATCCTGACTCTCTTAAGTTCAGCGCATGTGCATGTCCCTGGCTGCCGTAGCCGATAATCGCGATTTTCTTGCCTTCCAGAAGAGAAAGGTTACAATCTTCCTGATAATAAATTTTTGCTGCCATTTTTGCATTCCTCCTAATGAAAATAAAATCCGCCGGCTTTCAAACCGGAGTCTTGTATATAGTGAAAGACTTCTTCTCCGCCGCAATCCGCCCCGCTTTCCAGCCTGAAAAGATTCGAATTGAGAGAGAATCCGCAGCAGAATCAAAATCTCTTACTAACAGATCCCTGATGGAACCATGCCCTACAGATATGTAACATCCTTGCTGCCCCTGGAAAGTCCGGTGATTCCGGTTCTTGCAAGTTCCAGGATCTCGTAGCCCTTCAGAAGGTTCAGAAAGGCGTCCAGCTTGCTCTGCATACCCGTAAGCTCAATAATCATGGAATCCTCTTCCACATCGACGATCTTTGCACGGAAAATATCCGCCACGGAAATAATCTCGCCTCTCTGGGAAGCGTCTGCCCGGAGCTTTACCATAATCAGCTCGCGGTAAACCGATTCGTCGTCCTTCAATACTTTGATGTCCACCACATCTTCCAGTTTTCTGACCTGTTTCTCAATCTGAGAAAGGATCAGCTCATCACCGGAAGAGACAACCGTGATCCTGGTGTATCTCGGATCCGCCGTCACTCCTGCTGTGATGCTGTCTATACTGTATCCCCTGCGGCTGAAAAGCCCTGCAATACGGCTTAACACGCCCGGGTTATTGTCAACAAGCAGTGAGTAAACCTGTCTTCTCATTTACTTCCTCCTTCTCCGAAAATGCGCTCTGTCTTCTGCTTCCAAATTTCTTATCCAAAAAACAGAGTGCGTTCTGTTTTCTATAATATTATCAACTGTCACCGTCTTTGTCAAGATGTTCCATGGATTTTTTCGGCAAGCTCATTCAGATATACCCACCGCTCGGTCTTTGCATCCAGTTCCTCCTGCGTCTTCTCCTGTTCTGCCATAAGCTCCCTGAGCTTCACGGAGTTGGTGGCGTTGGCGCTGATCTGCTTTTCGATCTCCTTCAGCTTTTCTTCCAGTGCTGCGATGTCATCGTCAATCATCTCGTACTCCCGTTGCTCTTTGTAGGTAAATTTCAGCTTTTCCGTATGGTTCTGTTTCCAGGTTTTTCTGGAGTTCTGTCCTGCTGCCTGCTCGCCGCCTGCAGTTCTGCCCTCTCCGGCAGTTCCATTCCGCCCGAAATCCCTGCCATCCCCGAATCTGCGCTTCTTCGCCTCCAGATAATCGGTATAGCCGCCCTCGTACTGGACCGCATGCCCCTGTCCGTCCAGTTCAAAGATCCGGTCCGCCATATTGTCCAGGAAATACCGGTCATGGGACACGGCGATCACGATGCCGGAAAAGGAGTTGAGATAATCCTCCAGAATCGTAAGGGTGGGAATATCCAGGTTGTTTCCCGGCTCGTCAAAAAGAAGAACATTGGCATTCTCCGCCAGTACGCCCAGCAGGTACAGCCTGCGCTTCTCTCCTCCGGAAAGTTTCCCGATGGGAGCGTACTGCATATCCGGCGTAAAGAGGAAACGCTCCAGAAGCTGGGATGCGCTGATCTTTCCGTCCCGGGTCGTGATATATTCGGCGATGTCCTTCACATAGTCGATCACTCTCTGGTTCTCGTCCATGTCCTGCTCTTCCTGGGCAAAATATCCGATCTTCACCGTCTCGCCCCGCTCGATGGTCCCGGAATCCGGTTCGATAATCCCCGCAAGCATCTTCATGACCGTGGACTTGCCGCAGCCATTGGGACCGATGATCCCCAGGCGCTGGTTTTTCAGGACAATATAACTGAAATCCTCCAGGATCTTTTTCTCCCCGAAACGCTTGCTCACATGGTGGAGTTCTATGGTTTTCTTTCCCATTCTCGTCTCCACGGAGCCCAGTTCCACGGTCTGGTCCTGAACCGGAGCCTTCCCGTTTTTCAGTGCCTCCAGGCGCTCCAGCCTGGCCCGCTGCTTGGTGCTTCTGGCGCGGCATCCTCTTTTCGCCCATTCCAGTTCCATGCGCAGTACGCTCTGACGCTTCCGCTCCGAGGCCAGTTCCATCTCCTCGCGGGCGGCTTTGAGCTCCAGGAATCCGGAGTAATCCGCGTCATATCCGTACATGTTTCCATGGCTGATCTCCAGAATCCGGTTGGAGACCTTGTCCAGGAAATACCGGTCGTGAGTCACCATCACAAGGGTGCCGCGGAAATTTTTCAGATAGTCCTCAAGCCACTGGAGCATCTCCTCATCCAGATGGTTGGTGGGCTCGTCGAGAAGGAGTACGTCAAAATCATCCGCCAGCGTCTTTGCCAGCACTACCCGGCGCTTCTGTCCGCCTGAGAGATGGGAAAGCTTACTGTCAAAATCCGTGATCCCAAGCTCCATCAGGTTGCTCTCCACCTGCCAGTCCTCTCCCGCACCCCGGTCGAATGCATAGGCGCGGATATCCTTGTCCTCCGGAAGATAAGGGTTCTGGGGCACATAGGCCATCCGGATCCCGTTCTGTCTTATGATCTGCCCGGAGTCCGGCGTCTCCTCCCCTGCGATCATCTTAAGCAGCGTGGATTTTCCCGTGCCGTTGATCCCTACGATCCCGATCTTGTCCCCCTCCTGGATGCCAAACGAAGCATCGTCAAAGACCACCTTCTCCCCGTAAATCTTGCTGATATGTTCTATATTGATAATATTCATGCCAAAACTCCTGTTCTGCTGTAAAAATAAATGCCGGGAAATCTTTCTTTTCCCCGACATTCATCTTAACACACCACGGCTTTTTTTACTACCCGTTTTGATAGACGCTCTGCCACTCTCCGTCGGCGAGCCGGGGAGTAAACCACTCCGGTTTTTCCGTCCCTGACACAACTTCATTGGAAACATAGCGGAATCCGCCGTCTTCCAGTGGCAGCACGGTAAGCTCGCTGACCATCGCCTGATCCTTTGCTTCAATGATCCACACCGCCTCCACCGTAAGCTTCAGCGTACCGTCAGGCATCTCCTCCCGGGCGGTGACCTCCGGGTAAGGGACATAGGCTGCGCAGGAGTCATACATGCCCCTGGGACGGTAGCGGTAAGCGCCCCGCTCCTCACTGTAAACGGTATGTTTCCGGATCACGGAAACACCGGCGGAAAAATAAGTCTGAACCACATTTTCAAACTCCTCAGCCGGTATCCAGGACTCCCGGCTGATCACTCCGGTGTCATAGGGCGTGCGGACGCCGTACTTCATGCGGTACGCCACATCATAGAGATCGTAAAAGTCAAGATTCCCGAAATCCGTCTCCGTCCAGTTTTCCGTCAGCAGCGCGCTCCCGTCATATCCGGCGGGATACACATATCTTTCATTCAGTTCCCGCAGGCTGTCATCCAGAGGAAGGATACGGATTCCCGTAAGCCCGTGGGGGCCGTCGTATCCCGGCATATGGTATTCCTCGAAAAACAGATATCCTTTCTCCGTGTACTCCCAGCTCTCCGCGTCAAATATACCTTCATATCCCACGACCGGCTCCCCTTCTTCCCAGTATACCGTGCTCCGGTCCACATGGAGTTCTCCCTCTTCCGTCTCCAGACAGTAACAGACAAATCCTCCCTCCCCGTTCACGGAGAGAATCACTGTCTGCGCTTTCTCTTTGCTGACAGCCGCCCGGCAGAACTGCTCCGGGCTCTCCGGATTCTCCATGTTGATCCGGTTCTCGGTGTCCACCACGGCATAGCCTGACTGGGCAAGCCGCTGTATGATCTGCTCCTTTGTCTCTATCGTATTCAGGCAATTCTCCTCTGCTGCCTGCTCATAAAGATCCCGGTATCCTTCCGCCAGAGCGGTCAGCGCGTTCGCGTCCGGCTGTTCTTCCCCGGTTAGCTTCTGCTGCCCGGGTGTTCCATCCTTTCCATCCTTTCCCTGCACTTCTGCGCACCCGGTAATTGCGCACAAAACCGCCAAGGAAAGCAGGAGCATGGATATTTTTAATCTCATTTCGAAATTCTCCTCCGGTATAATATATTTCCGGCCATGTGCCGTTTCCATAATCTTACATTTGTAAGATCAACATGTCAAGAATAAAAGTGCCTGAGAGAAAACCTCTCTCAGACACTGTGTAACCGAATAACTGTTATTGCTTGATTCAGTCCTTTGTTTCAATCAGCCAATCCAATAAATACCGGACCTGTATCCCATTGTAATTTCCAGGCGTTAACCGGTCCATGGGTGACCTCCTCTCGCCACTTAACCTGACGGTTTGAAGTGGGAGCTTCCTGCTCATCAGCCCCAACGGGCTAAGTATCAACAGGCTATCCCCGCCGGCCCGACGGTTCTT
>NZ_NFKT01000059.1 GCF_002160525.1 Lachnoclostridium sp. An169 | reverse complement strand
TGTCGTTAGTCATCTTTCTTTCTTTTTAGAGGATAAATTTCAGGGGCAGGCGAGACTCGTATGAGTCACGCCTGCCCCTGCTTGGAACTATCTATTTCCCGACAGCCCCCTGCTTGGAACTATCTATTTCCCGACAGCCCCCTTTTCTGGTTCTGCTTTTATACGGATACTCTGTTATTTTTTTCAGACTTTAATTTTTCTGTTCCTTCATTCTCTCCATCTCCTGCCGGATCCGCTCCACCGGCATCGACTCCCTCCTGATAGCTCTCATCCCGGATTGTCTGTTCATATTCTTCCTGATCAAAACTTGTCAGTATCATTCCGATTACCTCCGCTCTGTTTTTCACAAGAATATCGCTCAGGATGTTCCGTAGATACGGATTTTCTGCGTCTCCACATAGCTTTCATACAGACGGCTGAAATACAGCAGTCCCCGCAGGGGAAGGTTCGGACAGAGGGTGCTGTTGTGTTCATACAGGTTCATCGTTCCGTTGATAAGGAATGACTTATCGTTCCGCATCCCCAGGAAGATCACATCTTCAAGGGTATTCACTTCCAGATCGTCCGCATTCGTATAGTCCGTACCGTTTAATGCATTGTAAAGATCCAGAAGATCTTCTTCATCTTCAAATACCTTGCAGAACAACCGGTCTTTATATTCCCGGTTAGCCCTGCGCCTGCCTTTCCGAGTCGATATTCTGTTTTTCTTTCTTTTTCTCATCTCTATCTCCTAATTATAATGACTCTCTGCCGTTTCTGGCAAGTGTTTGCGTAGTTATCCCGGGATTTTTCACGCTGAAAGCTACCTTTCATATATCCGCCGACCTTCCGGCTGTGCAGGTATGAAAAGCAACTGCTTTAACTGTAAGGTAGGATAAGATTATCATATATCACGCGTCGCGTTCAATGTGTTTTTTGTTGATAACCGGATTTTTTTGTCGATAAAGATGTGGATTACTGCATCATATAATCTCGTATACTCATTTTCCCGTTTACTTCCAACGCAAAATAAAAACGCCGCAGAATTCATCCTCCACGACGTTTTTTAGGCTTTTATCCCCTCTTATTTTTCAGCTTTCGAATTCTCTTCCCCTTTCATTTTCTCCATCTCCTGCCGGATCCGCTCCACCGGCATCTCCAGTTCCTCTGCTATCATTTCCACAGCTTTCCCTTTTTCCAGTTTCTTCCGAATCTGCATCCGAAGCAAATTTTCTGCTCCCTCCTGATAGCTCTCATCCCGAATTGTCTGTTCATATTCTTCCTGATCAAAACTTGTCAGTATCATTCCGATTACCTCCGCTCTGTTTTTCACAAGAATATCTCTCAGAATGTTGCTTTCTATACACTCATCCACCGCTTCCTCAACAGCCCTATCCAACGTCTTTCCCTCTGCCAGATATTTTCTCACATTAGAAACCAGGATGGAGTACTCTTCCAGCCTACGGCATTTCTCCATCAGCTTTTGGTTATGCCCATAATTGATATTCAGAAGGACTGCCCGGCATTCCAGCGCCGGTTCCATATCTTTCTGGATATATGCATCTGACAGCTGCAGCGTCATCCGATCTTCCGCCTTTGCAGTCCCGTTATAAAATACAATAAACTGGGGTGTCGGCAACTGGATCAGAGTCCGCCCGTAGATACGGATTTTTTGCGTTTCCACATAGCTTTCATACAGACGGCTGAAATACAGCAGTCCACGCAGGGGAAGGTTCGGACAGAGGGTGCTGTTGTGTTCATACAGGTTCATGGTTCCATTGATAAGAAATGACTTATCGTTGCGCATCCCCAGGAAGATCACGTCTTCAAGGCTATTCACTTCCAGATCTTCCACATTCTTGTAGTCCGTACCATTTAACGCATTGTAAAGATCCAGGAGATCCTCATCCGATTCAAATACCTTGCAGAACAGTTGATCCTTATATTCCCGGTTAGCCCTGCGCCTGCCTTTCCGAGTCGATATTCTGTTGTTCTTTCTTTTTTTCATCTCTACCTCCTAATTATAATGACTCTCTGCCGCTTCTGGCAAGTGTTTACATGTGTTTCCCGGGATTTTTCTCACTGATAATTACTTTTCATATGTCCACCGCTATCTGGCTGTACAGGTTTGAAAACTGACTGCTTTATCGGTTAGTGTAGAATAAGATTAACATGCATCACGCGTCGCGTTCAATGTGTTTTTTGTTGATAACCACACTATTTTGTTGATAAAAATGTGGATTACTGTTTAACAAATACCGTTATATCAAAAAGGACATATTGCCAGCACTCCTTCTCGCAATATGTCCTCATTATGCTTTTTACATTCTTTTCGTTTTTCTATTATTTTTCTTTCTGCTCCATTGCCAGAAACTGAAAATCAGCATATCCTTCCTGATTTTCCTCACCAAAGCTAAAAAGCGCAAACCTGTATCCGGCAAAATGTTCCAACTGATAATTCATCTGCAGATATCGTTTTCCGGCCTTCCATATTTCATTATCTTCCGAATACTCAAACCATGCTCTGTCCCGTCTTTCCCGGAAATCAAAGATAATTCGCAGATATACTTTCTTTCCTTTGATTTCTTCCAAAGACTCCTCTCTGACAATCGCCGTCCCGTCTTTTCTGTGATCCTCACAAATTCCCTGAACAATCGTTCTTGCTCCGGAGTTTCCTATACGGATCCCGATATATCCGTATGTGTTTTGAAATGCCGCACATCCGGCAAGTTCATTCTCCTTCATTCCTTCAGTATCCAGGAGCACTTCTCCACAGCACCAGGGTTCAATCGTCCGAAGCGTCAGGATATTTCTGGCTCTTTCAAGTTCAGAAGCCGGATTTTTGTTTTTTAAGCGCAGCCAGCCTTTTCGCTCTGCCACACTGAAAGCATCCTTATCCGGATTATGATTCCACTCCCACATGGAGTCCATCTGCTGCGGTATATGCAGAGATTTACTTTCACCTTTTTTTGAGATGTGCAAATTTTCTTCCAAATCTACTTCCAGTTGTTTTTCTACTTTTCCTTTTCTGCCCAGTTCCGGCCAGCCATCCTTCCATGTAACTCTCACAAGTACCGGACATCTTCCCACTGCGCCCCTGTCCTGAAACAGCATGGCGTACCATTCTCCCGCCGGCGTATCAAACACTCCGCCCTGGGCTACTCCCTCATTTCCATATTCCATACAGTCATCTAAAAGAATCCTGCCCTCATAAGCACCAAGCAGGGTATCGCTCCGGTAGCACCACTGAATCCTTCTCCTGCCCTTGGGCCACTGAATCAGAAAAAGATAATATTTCCCATCAATATACTGAAAATGACTTCCTTCGCAGTTCAGCCCTTCTACCTGCGGCGTATCAATCAGAATTTGGTGAATTCCATCCTGCCGGATATCTGAACAGTTTTCTTCCAGTTCCTGTATCCAGATCGTTCCGTTTCCATATACAAGATAAACTCTTCCATCTGTATCAAACAACAGTGACGGATCATGGTGCATTCCTTTTATAACACTGCGCTGCCAGACACCATCCTCAATATTCTCCGTACAATATATGTATGTCTGCTTTCGGTCATTGCAGTTGAAACATACATAGTATTTTCCCTTATGATACCGCATCGATGTTGCCCAGGCTCCCGCACCATAGATCGACTTTCCATTTTCAAGTTTATGTGCTTCACAGTCCGAAAAAGTATCGTAGAGATAAGAAATCACTTCCCAGTTCTTCAAGTCTTTCGATTTCATGATCGGAACGCCCGGCATAAAATGTGTGGATGTGGTGGTCATATAAAAACTGTCGCCAACACGTATTACCTCCGGATCCGGATAGTCCATTCTCAAAACCGGATTGGTCACTACTGTCTTCATGTCTTTTTCTCCCGAATCAGTCTTTGTTATATGTGCCATTATTCAAGATATTTTTCCTGATTTTGGAACACATCCTTCATTGCATAAATATTTTCCGGCGGGACATCGAACGCTACCGCATGGGTTGGAGCGGCAATATAACCGCCTCCCCGCTTCATCCCTGTCATCAAATGCAATACCTCCGTACTCGGTCATGACGATTGCCTGCCCCTGATACTTATGTCCTTCAGCAAACAAAATCCTGTTTTCAGGAATCCCATTCAGAATGTTCTCCATATCATCGTACTTTTCCATAGTATGCGGAAGCAGAGAATAATCATGAACAGCACAGATATCCGTATCTTCAATCTGCTCCCATCCATCATTTGCACTTACCAGACGAGTCCCATCTATCGCTTTCAACAGATGAACCATCATTTGTGCATAATGCTGCTGATGTGGTTCCGTCTGGATATTTCTTACTCCCCAGCTTTCATTGACAGGCACCCATGTAACGATACACGGATGATTAAAATCGCGCTCTACAAATTCTGTCATTTCCCGCATGGACCGTTTCACCATCCGGTCATTATACCGGTAGGAGCTCGGCAGTTCTCCCCATACAAGAAGCCCCAGTTTATCGGCCAGATAATAATATTTAGCTTTATGTGTTCAGTATATCCAAATATACTGTGTTTGTCAACATTCAAGCTGTTGTCAGAAGCGGGTATTATTGATATCCAGAACGCAAACGGAACCAAGGGCATCCAAAAACTGTGCTCACTGAAAAATCAGCGTTTCATGCTTTACCTCGCCTCTGATAAGAAAATATCCGATTCCTACGAAACAGAAATACCTGTGGGCAGTTATTCTGCCTATGAGGTTCGTCCCACATGTGGTCTTGCCACATCGGAACATGTTATCGGTCATTTTGATAACCCGGTTTTCTTCGACGATCCGGAACGTATTTTTGCCAATATTATCTGGTTTTTCAGCGGATACCTGGAATATAATATTCCCAATTATCTGGAAAGCAACCAGAAACTGACCGAAATCCGTATTTCACAGGAGATCTCCTCAGAGGCTCCGGGAATCTGCGAAAACTGGCCCAGCGACATTCATTTTACAATCAACGGAATCTCCGCGGGCGCCTGGACATCCCCCGGTGATTTCGGACTCCACAGAGGGATCTATTCTCCTTCCTGGTGGCAGGATGGTTATAATCAGTATGGACTGCTTAAGACCCTTCACATTAACTCCGAAGGATGTTTTATTGACGATGAAAAAATCAGTGATCACACCTTAAATGATTTCAATATTCAGAAAGGCCGCTCGTTTAAATATCGTATTGGTGTGCCGGAAACTGCCGAAAACGTAGGCGGGTTAACTATATTCGGGAAAAATTTCGGGAATTATAATCAAAGTATCAAAGTAACTCTTATTTATGAACTTACAGGACGGGTATCTTAGATCATATATTTTCCTTTCCACACGGATCAGTAAAAAGACGCCGCAGAGGTTCATTCCTCCACGACGTCTTTTTCTTTATTCTTTTCCTGCTGCCACATCAACTCTAAATTCCGAAATACTCTGCAATTTCTTTCATCCTGCCCGTCTGGTCAACATGGAATGGACAGCGCGAATCGCAGTGGCCGCATCCAATACAGTCGGATGCTTTTTTCTCCAGATTCCTGTAGTGGTCCACAGCAAGTTTATCCCCGGCTTTCGCCAGATCATAGTACTTGTTGATCAGACCTACATCCAACCCTGCCGGACACGGCTGACAGTGATTGCAGTAAACGCAGATGCCTTCTGCCTCCTGCGGGGTAAATGTTTCCAGTACCGAATAATCTTTCTCCTCTGCCGGTGCATCCACAAATCCCAGAATCCGCTTCAGATCCTCCCGGGTACGCACTCCCGGCAGGACTGTCACCACTCCCGGCTTATCCAGTGCATACTGGATACACTGGTACTCTGTAAGCGCCCTGCGAAAAGGCGATGTCTTCGCGTTTAACAACTGTCCGGCGCTAAATGCCTTCATCACGAAAATTCCTACCTGTTCCGCTTCACACCTCCGGTAAAGAGCCATTCTCTCGTCCACGCTTCCGATCGCGTACTCGCCGTGCCGGTAATCATAAGCCGGATTGATACTGAACATCAACATGTCAAGAAGTCCTGTATCCAGCATCTTATAAACCACGGACGGCGTGTGCGAGGACATGCCGATATGGCGGATCACACCGTCCTTTTTCAGCTCTTTCATATAATCCAGGACGCCGTTTTCCATAACCTTCTGCAGATCACCTTCTTCATCAATGCAGTGGATAAAACCAAAATCAATGTAATCGGTCTTCAGGGATCGCAGCTGCCAGTCAACTGACCGTTTGATCTGGTCCAGCCGGGTCGTCCACCCGTATTTTCCGGTCTTATAGTCTGCCCCGAAATGGATCTGGAAATAGACTCTGTCTCGCATCCCCTCGACAGCCCTGCCAAATGCCGGAAATGGTTCTGCATCTGCAGACGCCATATCAAAATAGTTGATGCCGTTTTCCAGAGCCATACTCATGATTTCCTGACATTCTTTTTCCCCGGATGCTCCCATAGAACTTGTGCCAAGTCCGAGAACACTGATGTTTTCATTACCTTTCGGCAATCTGCGATATTCCATTTTTCTTTCCTCCTGAACGCTTCATACTGTCTTCTTTTTCCGGAACAGCCCTGCCGGCTTTTCCTCATACTCCCATTATAGAGGGGTTTCCATTTTCCTGCTAATACTTAATACTTATAGACTCTTATAGCTTTCAGGCATACAATTTACCGACTCACCCTCTTTCCTTTTTTCGCAACTCCGTTTTAGCCGGTTATACCTCTTATTCTGTTACAGCCCCTTCTACTGAAACGGGATTCGGGTCATATACGATTTCTAAAACTCCACCTGTTGTATCAAAAGCTTTTAACTTTGTTCCTATTTGTCCTTTCATATTAAGAAAATCATAAGTTTTTTTCGTATTCTTTTATAATTTCAACATATTCTGGACATATTTCCCTTCTATACTAGGACACAGATAGTTGATAAAACAACTATCATTCCCCCCTCATAAAGCATAGACATCCAATACCCGAAAGGATGTCGCACTTTACTCTCATTCCTTTTTAGAAAACTTATAAAACGGCGGAAACCCGCAGCTCCCGCAGCACAAAAGTGCCCGGGGCTGCGGGTTTCCGTTTGTGTTTTTCCTTTCGTCTTTTCCCGCTTCCTCTCCGCCACCAGTTTTTCCGGACTGTTCAGGCACAGTTCACTCCTGCCGTATATATACACACAATGGCTGCAGGTACTTCCGGTCTGTCCAATCACATTTCTTGCCCACAGCAGACAGAAGTTCTTTCATCCAGGGCTCACATTTCTCCGGACTCTGCTTCGCCACCATCTTCTGCAGCATCCTGCACATGATCCGATCCCTGAAAGTCATCCGGCTCTCATCCCAGGTCCCCCGCCCGTAGAACATCGGGACATCCCTGAGCTCACTGTCCAAATTCCGTTTTTTTACTTCTTCCAGTGCTTTTTCGTCATACGGAGATACCCCCACGCAGAAAACCGCCGTCCTTTTTCCTTTTAACCTGTCCCGATTCTTTTTCAACATACTGATCCCTGATATACCGCCGGCATAAACTGCCCCGGCAAAAATCACCGTATCGTACGCTCCAAGCACGGTCCTGTCGAATTTCTCCGCCTCAGTTATATCGCAGATTATTTCTTTCCCGGCAGAACTGCTTTCCAGTTCGCCCTTCAGCATCTCTGCATACTTCTTCGTCGTTCCATATTTTGACTTATAAATAACCAAAACTCTGCTCATTTTCTTTATCCTCCCTGCCTTGCAGTGAATTTTCCAGCCTTTCCGTTCCTGTATACATCTTCATCATCAGATGAAACAGCGTCTCGATCTCGCCATCTGTATAAACTTCAAAAAAATGGAAGAGTTCCTCCTGATACACAGAAAAAACTTTCCCGAAAAACTGGTTCATTTTCTCCGTTGGCCGGATGCAGAGAGCCCTCAGATCGGTGCTGCTCCGTCCTACCTCAATATATCCTTTCTTTTCCAGAACATTCGCAAGTTTCCTGACATTCTGCCTGGAGCATCCCAGTAACTTCCCGATCTGGGTAAGAGTAATCTCGTCACCGGCCTGTCTCACCATAGTCAGAAGCATAAACTGCTTCAGAGATATTTCCGGGATACGGCTGTCAAACAATGTCTGCAGCCGGTTCCCCACAATAAAAATCGTACTGAAAACAGCTTTAGCCTGATTTTCTTTTGTATCAGAAAATCTGTCAATCAAATCTCTTATTTCCATTCTCTGTACCTCTTAATCTCTCGTCCGTAAAAGTAACTAGTTACCTTTATTTTAAAAGCAATACACCTGTCTGTCAAGTTCATTTACATAAATTCGTTTATTGGAAAATCTGTGGCAAACTGCAAAACTTCATTTTCACTCTGAATCGTAACCAATAATAATGAAAAAATCCCTGAAAGCACTGTTTTCAATACTTTCAGGGATTGTGTTTACTGCCGGTAACCGGACTTGAACCGGTACGGAAAAAAATTCCGAAGGATTTTAAGTCCTTTGCGTCTGCCAATTCCGCCACACCGGCATCTGCAGAATACTGCATCTCTTATTTTCATAAGAGAAACGACCCAGAAGAGACTCGAACTCTCGACCTCCGCCGTGACAGGGCGGCGCTCTAACCAACTGAGCCACTGGGCCTTATGCGAACTATAACTTTCAGTCCGCCAATGGACCTTCGGGGACTCGAACCCAGGACCGACCGGTTATGAGCCGGTTGCTCTAACCAACTGAGCTAAAGGTCCGAACTGATTACTGTTCCCTTAAGAACAAAGCCGATATTCAGGCTCTGCCTGTGATTGATCTGATCCTCCTCGCTTTGGAAAATC
Organism: Lachnoclostridium sp. An169; assembly: GCF_002160525.1. GTDB lineage: Bacteria > Bacillota > Clostridia > Lachnospirales > Lachnospiraceae > Mediterraneibacter > Mediterraneibacter cottocaccae. Next base: position 3,089 of record NZ_NFKT01000059.1, on the reverse strand, counting down.
ATATCGGCCCATCAACCAATGACCCCGACGGGAATCGAACCCGTGTTACCGCCGTGAAAGGGCGATGTCTTAACCGCTTGACCACGGGGCCAAAATGTGCGCGCAAAGAAAAACGCAGTCTTAGCGACGAATATTATCTTACCATACCCCGTGATATTTTGCAAGCTTTATTTTGCGTTCTGTTATTTTGTTCTGTTATTTTTCGCTCCCGTTATTAAATCCTGTTATTTACTCCTTCAGTTTATTGATCCTGTCGATCGAGAACGAAAAAGATTTTTGCCGACGACCTTGCTTCATTGACGGAGCATGCACTTTTTTGGTACAGTGTAACTGATACAGAATTGGGCCGATAATGAAAGGAAGGGTGATTCTTTTGCTGTTCCGGCAAATGAAATATTTTGTGGCTGTTGTAGAATGCAACAGTTTTACTGAGGCTGCAGAACAATGTTATATATCCCAGTCCGCGATCTCCCAGCAGATACGAACGCTGGAACAAGATCTGGGAGTGGAGCTGTTCCATCGGGAAAACCGGAAATTCAGTCTTACTCCGGCAGGAGAGTATTTTTACAGTCAGAGCAAGGGAATTCTGGATGAGGTGGAGGCGGTACGCCGGGAGACGATTCGAATCGGACAGGATGAGGAACTTCAGCTGAGAATCGGATACCTGCGGTGTTACAGCGGTCCGGAACTGCATCAGGCCGTGGCGGAATTTTCCCGGCGCTATCCGGAAGTATCTATCAGCATAGTCAATGGAACCCACGAAGAGCTGTATGATCTGCTTCGTTTCGACGGCGTGGATCTAATCCTCAGCGATCAGAGAAGAGCATATTCCAGTCAGTACGAAAATTATCAGTTACTGCAGTGCGGGTGTTATGCCGAAATTTCTGTAAGGAATCCTCTCAGCAGACGGAATGCCATAGATCTCGAGAGTCTGAAGCATACTCCCTGTATTCTCATTTCTTCCAGAGAGCAGCAGAATACCGAGCAGGATTATTTTCAAAACACTCTTGGATTCGGGGGCAAATTTCTGTTTGCAGAAAATCTGGAGGAAGGCCGGCTTATGGTAGCAGGAAACCGTGGCTTTCTTCCCGTTGAAAGCGTAGGTACACTTCCACCCGCCGGAGCTGCAATCAAGAGGCTTCCTGTCATGCAGAATGGTCAGCAGCTCCAGCGAAATTACTGTGTCTTCTGGAAAAAAGAGCGCACCAATTATTACATAGAAGAATTTGCTGCAATTCTGAAGGAACTTCTCCGCATGGTCCAGACCGGCAGATAGCTATTTCTTTAAAACTTCCTCCACAGGCAGGGGCATAACCCGACCTAAATTTCCGGGAGATTCTGTTTCAACCAGGAGCGTACCATCTCCTGCAGATTTTCCCTTCCATTTTCTGATACATACAGACTGCTCCCTGTCTTCGCTGCCGGACAGAGAGTTCTGATTGCCTGCTCCATCCCTTTATCCTCTCCTCCACAATGGCTGAAAAAAGGAAGAAGTATCTTCCCGGTCATGTCATTTTCCTTCAGCCATGCCACCAGAGGAGGCGCAATTGTTCCACACCAGTTGGGAGAACCGGTAAATACAATATCATAATTGTCAGCTCTTTCGGTAACAGGCAACAGCGCAGGATACTTTCCAGTTCTGTTCTCCATCCTCACCTGACTCAAAAGCTGTTCGAAATCCGCCGGATAAGGCTGCCTGGGATAAATCTGGCTGCGGGTTCCTCCGGTCTGTCTTTCTATCACCTCCGCAATCATGCGGGTTTTTCCGGAATAGGAATAACAGACGACTAAAATGTTTTCTTTCATAAACATAATCCTTTGCCTTTTTTATTTCTGATTCATCAGACTATCTTTTCATCTATTATCCTATGACTTGCCTCTTCTGTCTAATACCTGTCTATTATAGAGAATCATACCTTTTCCGTATGATAGATACACCTTTAATCAGTCATGTCACATTGTTCGCTTCATTTCAAAAGCTTTGAAATCAATATGACCTGTTCCTGTATATGTAAAATAAAGAGCCTGTTTCCCTTTCAGCTTTATAACGGTTTTCCCCTCATAATTTTTCCAGTCCGTCGAGGGAGAAACGAATACACGCTCAATCGGCTCTTCTTCTGGATCTGTTCGTATTTCCATACATCCTTTTCCACTGCCTCTGCGCATCCTTGACGGCAGCATTTCTGAAGGTTTATCTGCCTATCAATGTCACCGATGCTGATCAATGTACCTCCGTATTCAAACGGGCCGAGCGGCCGTTTTCCTTTTGCATAACAAAGCTCATGGCTCAATTCTGAGAAATAAACAAAATAATAGATTTCGTTTATCTTACGCATACTGCTCGCCTCATAAAAAGCATGGCCTTCAAAGCCGGTTCCATTTGAGATCAAGGGGCCGGGAGCAACAAACCTTGGTTCACCTATGACAGTGAGCATATCATCCCGCACAACTCCTGCGAATTTGAGAAACAGATGCTGTCCTGTATCCAGAATGGAGATACTTCCCGCCTTAGGGACCTTCTCTTAGGGCCGCAGAATCATCTGAATGAGGGGCACCTGGCAGAAAAAATGCAGGATATCGATTCTGTCAATGCCCTGCTCTATACTGCCCTGCTGGATTTTGCCGAACGTGTAAGCCAACACAAAACCCCTCAGGGAATGTCGTATGAAATTTATGAAAGTATCCAGTTTATCAATCAGAATGTAAACCGGAAAATTCGGGTAGATGATGTCGCGCGTCACGCGAATCTCAGCCGCTCCAGTTTAAACCGGAAGTTCAAATCCGAGCTTGGTTTCGACGTCAGCCGGTTTATTATGCGCTGTAAACTCGAGGAAGCTAAAAGACTCCTGACTTACTCAGACAGATCACTGAGTGAGATCAGCAGCTATCTCTGTTTCTCAAGCCAGGCATATTTTCAAAATGTTTTTAAGAAACAATATGGGATCACACCTTTGAACTATCGAAATAAAACAATCATAAGTTAACCCGTTGTGCTAGTTAAAATAAGAAACTCCAACAAAATGTGCTATTCTATTTATAGGGAATATAAATAAGAAAGGGGGCATCATTATGTTGAAGTTTCAAAATAA
>NZ_NFKT01000058.1 GCF_002160525.1 Lachnoclostridium sp. An169 | reverse complement strand
CCAGGAGGCTGTCCCATGCCGTATTGACTTCATCCGCGTCTGCGTTTTCATCCGCCAGTACACGCTGTGCTTCTGCCAGAACCTTTTCAAAATATTCCTTTGCGGTATCCGTCACGCCTTCTGTGCTCAGTGACAGCGCATATTCGACGGTCTTCTGAAGCAGGGTTTTATCCACAGATTTCCCTGTTCCGACAGCCACTTTGATCTCCGGTTTCAGATTCATCGGATTATCAAGTCCCATCTCGCTCTCCGCGTACCGGAATTCTCCTAACAGTGTATAAGTTCCATCTGCATCCGCCTCGTATCCCTCAGAATTCCAGGTTACCGGAATCTGATATCTCTGCCCGTCTTCCAGTACTGTCTCTACACGCTTTGGCAGAGCAAGGTCTTCAAATTCCGTTCCTTTCGGAACACAGAGTGTCTCCGGAGCCGTCACTGCATCCACAGTTCCTATACTTACCGGAGTGTCTTGTCCATACACTTCCAGTTCATAAATTCTGGTAACTTTTGTTGCCTGGGAAAGCTGTACCGGTTCTGTCACATAAAGTTTGACATATCTTGTATGAATTGTGTTCTCCAGATTCCGCTCCGTCACTGCATCTATGTTGCCTGTCACAGAATCTGCATCAATCCAGTCACCATCCGCTGCTCCGTCGGGAGTTTCTTTTTCCGTATACTGAAGCTTAAATTCATATGTCACCTTGTCAGCTCCCTCAACAGCTGCATGCACAACCCGCCAGCCTGTTATATCCCTAGCTTCTCCCAGATCCACAACAGCCCACTGCGGAGTTCCGTCTTTAATCGTAGCGGAACACCACTTTGTACTTTCATCTCCGTCTACCAGGCATTCCTTCTGTTCCGTTGCCCAGTCTGTATGCGAAGAAACTGTCAGTTCCCTGCTAAGAGCCACATTATTCGTAACTGTCACATTCCATTTTGCCTGTACCACACCGTCCGACAGCATTTTTACAAGAGCATTTCCTCCTGCCATGCCGACAGCCTGTCCCTCTGCGTTTACCATCACAACAGACGGATCGGAAGATGTCCATGTAACGGTACCTTCTGCTGTCTGTCCTTCGCCAAGATCTGTCTTTTCCCCAAGTTTTACCGTCACGTCTGATGTCGCCACAGTCTTTGACGGATCGGTGAGCCATCCTCCCGCTGCTGCAGCTTCTGCCGTGATCGTATTATAGAGTTCTTCATATCCTTCCGGCGGCTTTTCCATATCCGAAGAGGATTTGTTGTAGATCCACTCATTCGTGCCTTTATCCACCGTACTAGTCTGCGGCGCCCAGATCCGGTTGCCTTCCAGGCGTACGCCGTCTACTTCGTCATCCATATAGAGCGGATATACCCACCCATGTCCGGACTCTGATTTGTAGATTATATTCTCCTCAAAGACATTTCCGTTATCACAGCCCCATGTATACAGACAGCCGCCATCGTCTGTCTTCATCATGTATTCTTCCGTAATATTGTGGCGTACAAGGTTGTTGCCGTCATGCTTAAACTGCTTTGCTTCTTCTCTTGTGAAGTCTCCGCCGTCCGGATGAAGTTCCAGGCGGACCGGATCAAGTTCCTCATATCTTGCTCCGTACTGTCCGAAGAAGTTTCCATAGGAATCTACTCCGAAATGCTTGATCTTCTCCTGGGAAAATCCACTCATCACTTCTTTGTTCGTCCCGACGATAGATATGGAGGAATACGGAACATTTGCTATTTTATTCAGCTCGATCAGGTTGTTATTGCTTCCAAAGAGGCTGATCGCCCCCGCGTGCATATACGGTGCCAGGCCAAGATCAGAAATATAGTTGCGGGATATCACATTGTTTTTATTGATATCAAGTGTTCCTGCTCCATAGCCGAACACTTCAATGCCGCCGCTTCCGGTTCCCGTTATGCAGTTTCCTGCGATCCTGTTATTCTGCGCATAATGGTACAGGGCTATTCCATATGTCCCCGTATTCTTAATCACACAGCCTTCCACTGTACAGCCCTGTACCCCGTCCATATAGATGGCAGCGTCCGGATTCTCACAGTTTCTTTTTACCCAGTCCTCCGGGAACTGGTCTTCCGGAAGCCGGTCTGTATAAGAAAAGCTCAGGTCTTTCAACGTAACATATTCAACCAGATTTTCAAATCCGTCTGCTTCCTTGTCTCCGTTGAACTCAACGATTCTGTATGCTTTCGGAGCAATGATCTGCTGCATATCCAGCTCCTCGTCTTCCGGCCACAGATATACCTTTCCGTTTTCCGAATCCACACACCATTCTCCCGGTTCATCGATATATTTATAGGCATTCATGATGTTGTAAGTACCTGCCGAATCATCGAAGATAGATCCGTCCATAAAGTACAGCGGATTATAGGAATTCAAATATGCTGAATTTTCTTCATAATCGAAGTCCCGCAGTACGGCAAGCGCATTCCAGAAGCCGACCGCCATCAGATTGACCTCAATGTCTCCATTCGATGGAAGTCCTTCAAGACTGTTATCACCAAAATAGATCTTGTGTCCTTTTTCTTCATCGAACACCGGATCTGCATTGTCATTGATCGCCGTATCAATTTTGATCCAGCTCTTAAAGCTATCACTGTTCGTCTGCCTTGATACCTGTTGGCGCACTCCGTCTATGTACAGGTCATGGAAACGCCATCCCTTCTCAATATCAGCCACATAGATATGTCCTTTTGCTTTTTCGGAAGTATATGGAAGGTTCTCATCTGCCGGCTCCCAACCGGTAATCTCCTGTCCACTTGTTATCACAGGTTTATTGCTGCTGTCATAAGCCGTATAAACCACCGGGCTCCCTTTCCTTCCGCTGTCTTCCGGTTCAAACATCAGCGTTTCCTGCAGATTATACTCACCGGGCATAATGTAGACGGTCACGCCCCCATCCGGAATCTCTTCCATGGCGCGAATCGTATCTCTTGCCTTTTCAATCGTAGCAAAGGGCTGCGCTTCACTACCATCATTATCATCGGAGCCTTCTGTTGAAACATAGAAGAATGTCTCACACGGCAGCGTCTCCCATACTTCAACTGCACATTCCGCATACTTGTCCGGATTCTGAACCGAAGCCGCGCGAATTACCGCGGTACCTTCCGCCAGTGCGGTAACTCTGCCATTTTCATCTACAGAAACCACATCTTCATTATCCGTGGACCAGAGTACGGACTTGTCCGTAGCTGTCACCGGGAGTACTTCTGCTTTCAGATCAAAGCTTCCCCCTGCTTCCAGTTCGATGTTGTCCTTATTCAAAGTGACACTTTCCACCGGAATAGTCCTGTATGTTCCATTTACCGTGAAACGACTCACCGAAATATCGGCTCCGCCCACCTCGATTCCTGCTCCGCCATATTCCAGAGTCGGTCCGCTGCTGCCGTCATCTTCATAGTTAAGTACCGCCGCGCCGTAATCTTCTCCTGCTTCTGCAATATAGGCTGCTACAGCTGTTCCGGCAAATTCCAGTTTCATTTTATACTCTGTCCCCGGAATCATTTCATAGTCTGCTGTCTCCAGTACGTGGCCCGCATTCCCGTAGTTCTTGTTCAGTTCAAGTTCCTGATCTGCCCTTCTGTAATAAAAACACAGCCACTGACTTTCCTGCTTCCTGCCGACGATGCCGACACAGTCATAAGCCGCCATCCCGGCATCCTCCATGGTCCATTCATTGAGTGTAAATTCCATCTCTACCGAATAATCCACCCATCCGGTCTCACCGATCATCACAGATGCCTTTCCATCCCATGGAGTACCCCTGATATGGAATACCTGTCCTTCCCCGGGCGTGTCCTGCTCGAGGGTATACTCTCCTGTCGAATAAAGCTGCCAGGCAGGATCAAGCTCTTCTCCTGAAAAATCGTCCTGAAAGAGTATACCGTCCGCTCCGGACTCTTCTGCCTCTGCCGCCATAACAGCTGCCGGCTGCAGGGCAAGCGCTGTTCCAAGGAAAAATCCCAGCGCCCTTTTGAAAATCATTCCTTTTCTTCCCATAGATATCTCCTTTCTTGAATATGGTGAGATTATTATAGGAAGAGTATTTGTTTATTTACAACTATGAAATCCTGTGTTATGTTTCTTTTCTGGTCAAATATTACTATCTAATTTCCCTTCCGTGTCACCCGTACAATATCACCTGTTGATTAATATATACAAAATCCGGTCAATCGCTCTTCTTTTTGTACAGTTTCTAAAAACAGATATGGGGCAGGCACTGCACTACGCTGTATATATATGTAAATATATATGTAGAAACAGTGTCTCTGCCCCATATAGCAGCCATATTATTCCCGCACACAACCGGGGAACCGTAAATTTTAACCAATCCTCTCAAACACCGGAATCACATCCAGAGGAGCGTCCGCCCTCACAGTCTGCCCGCCTTCATAGATCCGTCCCGTCTCCTGTTCCTGCCATCCTGCTCCGGCAGGCAGATACACATCCCGCTCCCGCTGCAGATATTCTGTCACCGGAGCCACAAGGAGATTCTCCCCGAAGAGGAACTCGTCGCTGATCTCCCATACTCTTTCATCCTCCGGGAAATGATAGAACAGCGGACGCATCACGGGTGCTCCCGTACTGCTCGCCTCCTCCATCAGCTTCCGTGTCAGCGGACGCATCCTTTCCCGGATCCCGATGTATTTTTTCATAATCCCGCAGTTTTCTTCCCCGTAGGACCAGATCTCGTTTTCCGCACCGCTGGCGCATCTTCCGCCGCCGTTGCATCCGATGGGTTCTCTGTACGGCTTCCGGTTTCCGTGGAGCCGCATAACCGGACAGAATGTGCCGTACTCAAACCACCGGATCAGAAGCTCCTGAAACTTCGGATCACGGATATCTCCTCCGATAAAACCTCCGATATCCGTAGTCCACCAGGGGATTCCCGCCATCGCCATCTGCAGTCCGCAGACGATCTGGATTTTCAGCGATTCAAAGGTAGAAGGAATATCTCCCGACCAGACAAGTGCCCCGTATCTCTGGCTTCCCGCCCAGGCACAGCGCACAAGACTTACGACCTCTTCTTCGCCCGCCTCCTTCATTCCGTCATATACCATTTTTGTATACCAGAGCGGATACATATTTCCCACTTCTGTAACCGGTCCCTGAAGGTATCTGTAATTTTCAAAATCATAGCTCGAGTATTCCGGTTCCGCCACATCCAGCCAGAACAGGCGGATTCCCCTGTCATAATAATTTTTCTTCAGCCGGTTCCACACAAACCTGCGGGCATCCGGATTCGTCATATCCACAAACGAAGTGGGATCGATCATCAGCATGGTGATCTTCACGCCGTTTTCCGTCTGCACGAGAAATCCGTTTTCTTCCATATATTTATAATCCGGCGCATTCACTGCCACGGTGGGCCATACCGAAACCATCAGCCGGGTTCCCATGCTGTCCAGTTCCCGGACCATCGCCTCCGGATCCGGCCAGTACTTAGGGTCAAAATCCCAGGTTCCTTCAAGAGTCCAGTGAAAGAAATCCGCCACAATCACATCAAGGGGGATTCCCCGGCGGTGATACTCTCTCGCCACCTCAAGCAGTTCTTCCTGGGTCTGGTAGCGGAGCTTGCACTGCCAGAATCCCAGACCGTATTCCGGCATCATGGGCGGTTTTCCTGTCACCGCCATGTACTGCTGCAGGATCTCCGCCGGGCTGTCCCCTGCCGTGATCCAGAAGTCGATCTGCTTTGTGTTCTGCGCTTCCCACTCCGTCATGTTTTTCCCGAAGGATACCCGTCCGATCCCCGGATTGTTCCAGAAGAACCCGTATCCCAGACTGGAGTACACGAAAGGCACGGACGCCTGGGAATTTCTCTGGGCAAGCTCCAGAAAACTCCCCTTCAGATTGAAGATTCCGTTCTGATACTGCCCCATCCCGTACAGTTTTTCCTGCGGGTCTGACGCGAACTTCATACTTGCCCGGAAATTCCCGCCTGCAAGCATTTTCAGCTCTCTCGACCGGATCCCCAGGCTTGTGCTCCGGTCCGCCTCATACTCTGCCAAGAGGATATCTCCCTTCTGATTCCGGAAAACCAGTTTTCCTTCCTTGGTCACATCAACGCTGATTTTCCCATTGGCCATCTTTGCCGAGTCTCCCCTGTTTATCACGGCAGAGTTGACTTTTCTCTTTTCTTCCGCTTCCTCTTCCGTCCCATTCTCTTTATAAAAAATGGTTATCTCCGGCTGCATCTCTTCTTCCGGCGGAAGAAGCGCCCAGTCCTCATCCTGTATTCCGGACAGCCTTGTTGCCCTCACCCGAAGGCTGTTTTTGTGGAATGCTTCGATCTGGAGTCTTTCCCCCTTCCAGATCCGGATCAGTTTTCTTCCTTCCTGATAAATCATGTTATTCTCCTTTCTTTCCCGCGCCTGTTTCTTCCCTCTTCCCCCGATACCGGGAAGGCGGAAGCCCGAAATAATTCTTAAACATCCTCCGGAAATGCCCCGGATTCATATAGCCGAGCCTCTCTGCGATCTCATCAATGCTGTCGTCAGTGTTCTCCAACATCCTGCGGGCAGCCTCCATTTTCCTGCTTTTGAAATACTGCATGGGAGCTGTCCCGTAGTATTTCTTAAACAGATGGCAGAAATGATATTTTCCCATCCCTGCGCTCCTGCTCAATTCATCCAGGGACAGATCTTCTCCCAGATGCCCGTCCATGTATCCCGCAGCCCCGGCAAGCTCCCGGGGCATTCTGCGGTCTTCCTGCCGGGTGAAATCATAGCCCCGCAGGATCTCCATAACCGTACCGTACAGATGCGCCCCGATCTCTGTCTCTCCTGCGCCGTCCTTTGTCAGAGCAAATGCCTCAAAGAAACGGTCTGCCAGTTTTCTTCGTTCTCCCTTCTCCGTTTCTTCTATTATATAAGGGAGCTGTCCGTTTTCTTTGAGCAGCCCGATCAGCGGGTCCGCCCCTGCCCCGCGGAAGTGGAACCACAGCAGATGTGTGTTATCCTCCGGATCCGAATAATATACATGGGCTTCCATCAGGTTCATAATTCCGCACTCTCCCGCATGGAGCGTATAACTCCTGCCATACTGGTGAATGTAAAATGTTCCTTTCCAGACATAAAAAGCAAGATAATTATAAAATGTTTTGCGGTCAATCCGAAACTCCGGATCCGCCGTATAGCCCATGGCGTCAGAAACGATCAGACATTTTTCCGCCGCCCGGGAAGGCGTCTTAAAAAAGCTGTAGTGATAAAATGTTTCTTCTCTCATACTATATGCCACACTTCCGGGCACCGCAAGAAATGCACGTTTTTTCGCAAATTTCTTTCTGCCCTTTCTTCGAATTCTTTCTATAATAATACTTATCAGTAAACATTGTACACCGAACCGTTTATTCGTCAACAGGAGGGATTCCAAATGAACAGATATACTGCCATTCTGCGCAATGATACTGCCATTCTGCACAATGATACCGCCATTCTGCGCGAACTCGCAGCCAAATACGCTGCCATCGCTTACGAAAACTCGCAGAAACATATGTGGGAGCTTCACGCTTCCTTAAACGATCTCCATCCGCTCCGTCCCATTGTGCTCATCAGCGAACTGCCCTGGCACGAGCTGAATGTGGACGGCTCCCTGTCACTGCGGTGCGAGGATCCGGATTTCCGCGCGGCTGAGGATTATCTGCGCAAAATCATCTTTCAGCACACCTATTTTCCCGGTGACATGATCGTAAAGCCTTATTTCCCGGTGGGCAAAGTCATCCACAGCACAGGGATCGGCGTGGAAGTCAAAGAAGAGATCCGCCTGACAGACCGGGCAAACGGCGTGGTCGCGCACAGATACGAGAATCAGTTCACGAGCATGGAAGATCTGGAAAAGCTCCACGCTCCGGTCATCACTTATGATTCGGAAGCATCGCTTCGCACCCTGCACAAGATCAGCGACGCCATCGCTGATATCATCCCTGTGAAACTGGTCGGGGAGAGCACCGGATATGGGTTGGGACACGGCGTCTGGGACATCATTTCCACCCTGATGGGCGCGGAAGATCTGCTCTATGCGTTGGTAGATGAACCGGAGATGATGCAAAAACTGACCGACATTTTCATGGACACAGCCCGCCAGTACGAGAAACTCGGGCTCCTGAACGGTGACAGCGACTACATCCATTCCTCCAGTGCCGCTTCCCGTAAGCTAGCCGGGAGCATCACCGATCACTGCCATATCCGTCTGGAAAATGTCTGGGGCCGCGGTTACGCCCAGATTCTTGCCACCGTTTCCCCGGAGATGCACGATGAGTTTGAAATCCAATACGCCTGCAAGTCACTTGCCCCCTTCGGTCTTGTGTACTACGGCTGCTGCGAGCCTCTGGACAAAAAGATCGACATTGTAAAGAAGATCCCCCACCTGCGGAAGATCTCCATCACCCCCTGGGCGGACATCAATGTGGCTGCCGAGACCGTGGGAAATGAATACGTAATCTCCGCAAAGCCCAACCCGGCAAACCTTCCCTGTGCAGCTTCCAACCCTGACCTGATCCGCAGGGAACTGAGGGAACTGCTGTCTGCCTGCCGGAAAAACAATACTCCCTGCGAACTTCTCCTGAAAGACATCAGCACCGCAGACTATAACCTGGAAAACCTGGTCGTCTGGAACCGGATCGCCCGGGAGGAGATTGAGAACTTCTCATAAGAAACCACAGGCTTTTCATAACGAAGTCAGCAGAATTTCCATATAGAGCGGAAGTGTCAGGATCTGGCCGGATACTCCTGGCATTTCCGCTGACTGCTTTTACTTCAACCAGTGTACATTCGCAACTTTTTCAAGGGAGTTTTATTTCCTGCCTCTGATTTCGCCGTCTCTGAAATCCTCCACAGCCCGGAACATCGCAAGCAGATTCTTCACCGGTACATTTCCCTGGATATTATGTATCGTATTGAATACAAAGCCTCCGCCCTTTGAGAACAGCTCCAGTCTCTCCGTGACCTCGCGGTATACCTCCTCCGGAGTACCGAAAGGAAGCGTCTTTTGCGTATCAACTCCGCCTCCCCAGAAGACGAACTTGTCTCCCCATTTTTCTTTCAGTATCTTTCCGTCCATGCCCACCGCCGAGAGCTGTACCGGATTGAGGATATCCACGCCGATCTCATGGAAATCTTCCAGGAAATCCGCGACCGCCCCGCAGCTGTGGAAGAACGTTTTCCACTTTGTGTGGCTGTGGATCCAGTCATTCACCTTTTTGTGGTACGGCTTGTAGAATTCCCGGTAGCAGTCCAACGACATGTACGGTCCCGTCTGAATGCCAAAATCCGCACCGGACACATAGATCGCCTGAATCTTATCTCCGCATGCCTGATAGATCAGCTCCGCGTTCTTTATCGCATAATCTGTCTGCATCTCAAACAGTTCATGGATATAGTCCGGGCAGATCGTGGCTGCCATCATAAACTCTGCCAGGTCGCGGATTCCCTGGGGGTGCTTTACATTCGGTCCCGGGATCAGCGCGAAATCTCCCAGTGAAGCAATCGCACTGCTGTAAACGATGCCATATTCTGTCTCATTATAGTAGTAATTACACTTCTCCTCCATGAACCTCAGCTGATCATCCGTCAGCAGCCCGAAGTCGTCTTTAAAATCCTCTCTGGCGCTCCGCTCCTCCGCCTCGTCGCAGGTACATCCCCCGCGCACGATATTGTCAAAGAAAAATCCCGTTTTCGGCATCATCGCCGCAGGCGGCACGCCTCTATCACCCTGCGGATAGAGATAGACTCTTCCATCTTCTCCCTTTGTCGTGTTAAACTGTTCCGGTACGTCAACCTCCAGTCCATTCTGCAGTTTCCACGGTTTTCTCCCCGCATTGGAAAATCCGAACATGTTGTAACCGTTTGACACATCCACACAGTCCACCTGTAATTTCTGACGCACGTCCTCCTCCACTTCTCCGAGAAGCTGAAGCGGCTCACACACCTTTACTTTCCTCTTTTCCAGCCCCAGTGCATCCCGCAGGCCTGCAAGGGCATTGGCATGGATACCTGAGATCGCCGTTGCCCCCAGATCCATCACAACCCTGTCCGGCTCCTGATGATTTAATGTCTGCTGTAATCTTTCTCTGCTGGTCGTCATTTTTCTCTGCCTCCTTCTTGGCATATACCGCCACTTTCCTGATTCTAATTTCATCACTTCCCGTCTGGAACTTCAACAACGATTTCTGATGGTTTCTCCGAATAATGTAAAATCAGGGAAAATCTATACTTTATCGATACAGTCGTACAAATTCGTATTGAAAGAATATGCCGGAAATGATAAATATAAAATATCTTCATCACACCCGTAATCCCTATATTCAGAAAAGCTTTAGATGCAAAATATTTTAAAAGGAGAATCTTAAAAATGAAAAAACAAATCGTGATCGGCGTATCCGGCGGTTCCGGAAGTGGAAAGACTCATTTCTGCAGAGAATTTGCAAAAATGTCAGAGAGAAAGACCGCGATCATCCACGCGGACCACTATTTCAAAAAGGAGCTTCCAAAAATGATCTCCCCGCTCACCCAAAAAGAATATGACGACTGGAACAGCCCGGAGTCTTTAAACTATGAAAATCTGCTCTCAGATGTCAGAACAGCCGCCGCGGAGGAGAGCGGCGTGATCCTGGTCGAGGGAGCATATATTTTCATTTACAAAGAACTAAGAGAAATGATGGATCTGAAGATCTTTGTTGATACGGATATCGATCTTCGTCTTTACCGGCGCATCAAGCGGAATATGGAGCTCTTCCATATGGAAATGGATGAGATTGCAGAATACTTTACCGAATCAGCGAAGTTCCAGGAAGAGATCTACTCAGCGCCGACAAAGATCTATGCCGATCTGATCTTCAACGGAGCAAAATCGTTTGATATCCCGGTTCGCATGGTCCAGGCTTATATTGACAGTATACTGGGGTTCTAGAATATGGTAAATAAAGACGACTTGTTCATATAAATAGTAAATAATAGAAAACCTCACAAGATGATGTTAAAATATATATCGTAGAAATCGACCAATTTAAGGAGAGATCGTAATGGTCAGAGAAGCTGCTGAAAACGATTTAAATGGATTGCTTCATTTGTATAAACAATTACATAACAGCAAAGTCACCATAAATTTAGATGAATTATTAAAACTTTGGAGTCAAATTGTGCAAGATAATAATCATCATGTTATTGTAGTTGAAGAAGACGGTAAAATAGTTTCTTCCTGTGTCTGCGTAATTATTCCTAATCTAACACACAACCAACAGCCATATGCTTTAATAGAAAATGTCATTACAGATGAAGCATATAGGAAAAAAGGACTTGCGACAAAATGCCTTGATTATGCGAAAGAAATTGCTATAAAAAAGAAATGTTATAAGATTATGTTACTAACTGGCTCCAAGAAGAATGCAACTTTCCAATTCTATCGAAATGCGGGCTATAATAGTGAAGATAAAACAGCCTTTATACAATGGATTTGACATATTGGGGTTTATGAAAATTTTAGGCATTTCCAACAAACAAGAGTGTACTATGCACTCCAACCGTCAGAGGACCAGAACGAAGAAGGCCTGATCCGTTGGATGCGTTTCTTAAGTGGGAAGAGCCAAAAGGAGTTCGAGAATATGGCAAAGAAAGACGAATATATTGAAGAAGCCTATAATGAACTGAAAAAGCTGAGCCTGGACGAGAAAAAGCGCCTGGAATATGAGGCAAGGGAACGCGCGCTTCACGACTATAATACACAGATGCAGAGTGCAGAACGACGCGGAGCGCATGAGACATTAATGCGACTGGCCGTAAACATGGCAGGAAAAGGAAAATCTCTGGAAGAAATTGCCGAAGTTCTTGACCTGGATACTGATGAAGTGAAAGGACTGTTAAAGGAATCCCAACAGTCCAATCATATGCATGTGCTCCAATAAGCCGAAATCTCTCATATACTCAACCTGGCAAAATATTTGAAATTCTGCGGGCACAGCCTGTCCCCGTAATGTGGAGACACGCTGTGCCCGTTTTTAGCTTCTGCTTCCCTCTTCAACCACGGAGAGAAGCAGTATTTATAATGTAGTATGAATATCAATGAATCGAAAATTTTAGAGCTGAATATCTCAGCAGAGCAAAGATCCGCACCCGGACAATCGTGTCGGGTCTGAAAACACGGCTTTTTCTCACTTTATGTCGTGTAAATATATCACCTTTCGGCGTACTCTGTTGATTAAGGAGGTATTGCAAATGGATCAGAAAAAAATCGGCCGGTTTTTGAAAACACTGAGGAAAGAAAAAAATATAACCCAGGAGGTGTTAGCGGAAACATTGAATGTATCCAGCAGAACCGTATCCCGATGGGAAACGGGAACCAATATGCCGGATATCAGTTTACTGGTTGAACTATCTGAATTCTATCAGGTCAGTATACCTGAAATAATCGATGGAGAAAGGAAAAGTGAGAAAATGAATCAGGAAACAAAAGCTACTGCGCTCAAAATGGCGGAATACAGTAAAAATGAGCTTACTACAGAAAAAAAGAAAATAATAAGTGTTTTCCTTATGATTTTCGGCATAGTTATTATCATTTCTGCTCTGGCAGTCTTTCCGAATGAAAGCAGCTGGGGAAGCATTTATGCGATTATCGGCGGATTTATCTTAACCGCAGGAATCTATTTCAGGATTAAGTCTGTGCTGCTGAAAAGAAGATCACGGATATTGTGCGTCGCCGGATGTATCCTTGTATTATTCGGAATATTTACTGTTTCAGATTATATTGCAGTTACGGAATTTCATCAGGTCCCCAGATTCAGTTATGAAAAATCTTATGGCGAAAATATGGTTGTGCACAAAACATTATTTTATACGGTCAGACAAACAAATCCCGGGACCAAGGATGAAAAGATCGAAGTTCTTAAGTAGAAAGAGACTGGTCCCCGATATAAAGAAAGAGCCTGCCCCCAATACTACGGGAGACAGGCTCTTCTGCTTGTCCAGCATAATTATCTTCTGAACTTCATTCTTCTTATTACAATCACTGCTCCTGCTGCCACTGCCGCCAGTGCCATTGCTGCTGCCGCTGCCGCAACCGGGGCTGTATCTCCGGTCTGCACGGTGTTCTGACCGTTCTGACCATCCGGCATCTTCTGTCCATCCTGATCCGATGTTGCCGAATTGCCGTTGTCTGTTCCCGGATTATTCCCGTCATCGGAATCTCCCGGATTATTCGGATTGCCTGGATCACTCGGATTGCCTGGATCGCTCGGGTCACTTGGGCCACTCGGATCGCTTGGATCGCTCGGATCGCTCGGATCACTCGGGTCGCTCGGATCGCTTGGATCACTCGGGTCACTCGGATCGCTTGGATCACTCGGGTCACTCGGATCGCTCGGGTCACTCGGATCGCTCGGGTCACTCGGGTCGCTCGGATCCTCTGGATCGGTCGGATCCGTCGGGTCACTCGGATCGGTCGGCTCTTCCGGATCGGTTGGCTCTTCCGGATCGGTCGGATCAGTCGGTTCACCCGGATTCTCCTCCTCGATCGGCACCAGTGCGTCCCTTGCTGCCGCCAGTTCTTTCTCTGCCTGA
>NZ_NFKT01000057.1 GCF_002160525.1 Lachnoclostridium sp. An169 | reverse complement strand
GTGATATGTTTGAAATTTCTCTGGATAAATTATTGAAGGAGGACAAACAAATGGTAAAAACAATAGATAAGGAAAGATTATACGGGAAGTATTATAAACATAAGCAATCCATTATTGATTTTTTTACAGGTGCTGGTACAGGATTAGTGATTTCGTGCTGTATTTCTCCAGATTCTATTAGAAGGACGGTTATACTTTGCATTGGGATTGCGATGTTCTTTATTGGTGGAGTTAAGAAACTTAGATGGGACAAAGATGTTGTTGAGTATCTGGAAAAGCAAGAAAAGGAGCAATAAAGATACAAGCAAATTCCAATTTGTAAGGGAGATGACTTTGTGAAAAAATTAACTGAAGATGCTGAAAAAATAATGGCGGAACGATTTGGAAAGGATACCATTATTGCATTGGCAACAGTAGAAAATGAGGTGCCTTTTGTACGATATGTAAATGCTTATTATGAGAAAGGTACATTTTATATTATTACATATGCACTTTCAAATAAAATGAGGCATATGGAAAGCAACTCTACTGTAGCAATAGCTGGTGAATGGTTCACGGCACATGGAAAGAGTATCAATTTGGGATATTTCGGGAAAGAGGAAAATTATCGGATTGCCGAGAAACTAAAAAAGGTATTTTCTTTGTGGATCGACAATGGACATAATAATTTTGATGATGAGAATACTATAATTTTATGTGTAGAATTAACCGATGGACTGTTACTTTCACATGGAACAAAGTATGAGTTTTAGTTTTCAGTTTCCGGTTTGTATGGCAGATCCTAATTGAAAATATTCTTAATGGGATATAATAGTAGCGTATAAGAAGTAGGGAGGAATTATGATATGATGTATCCGTTTATGACATTGAATGATGAAACAGAGATTGTTCATTCTGATATGCAGAATGATGGAAGAGTTAAAGTGTATATCGAAAGACCGGATGAAAAATATGGATTTAAACATGCTACATGTTGGCTCCCCGATTACACATGGGAAGATATTTACCATTTTTCGGAAGAAGAGATTAAGCAATTCGAAGAGATAATAAGATCAACTGCTCATCTTATTATTGAATTTTCTCAGGAAGGGGGCTTTGAGAATGCCTCAAATCTTTAGAATGGGAGAATACTGGATTTATTTCTGGACAAATGAGAATAAACCTATTGAGCCGATCCACGTACATATCGCAAAAGGAAAGCCTTCCGAAAATGCAACAAAGGTATGGATTACCAGCGCAGGAAACTGTCTGCTCTGCAATAATAATTCAAGAATACCTTCACATACGTTGCGCAATATTATGAGAATGGTTGAAGCACGCAGTGGTGATATTATTCAGAAATGGTTTACATATTTTGGAGAGATAAGTTATTATTGTTAATTTTCATTAAACCTCATTTAGATATGTTATAGAGAGCCGTATCACAAGTAAGGGAGGAGTGGAAGAGAGCGGACAGATGATGTTCTGCTTTTTGTTGAACGAAAAGTCCAAATACGTGGAGGTGATTTTATGCGCTGGTTTGAATTGACTTTTCTATTAGTAGTAGGCAGTATATTTTTTTGCCTGGGTTGGAAGATATGGAAAAAGAAAAAAATTTCGTTAATTCATGATTATCACTATAAGAGAGTAAAAGATATCGATATAAAAGCGTATACAGCACAAATAGGAAAATCACATTTAATCATTGGTACAGGAATTATACTGACAGGTATAATTGATTTTTTTACAGATACCTTATTCGGTTGGTGGGTTTGTGGGCTTACTTTTTGTATAGGTTTAGTTATGATAATTTATGCTCAGATAAAGTATAATCACGGAATATTTTGATGAGATAAATTTCTATTTGAGGGAGGAAAATGAAAATTGCTGAGTTTAGAAAAGGTAAAGAATGAACTGCAAAAATACGCCTATCCATATAACAAAAATATTCTGTGCGGACATACAAAGCAGAAAATAGAATGGGTATTTCCGCTTGGGGCTGTCAGTATTCTGGCATTTGAACAGGCTACATCGTTTTTATTCGGGTTTGACGAGAACGGAGTCGATTTGTTCCCGATTCACGGGGACTGGAATATTGCGGACAACCTGTTCATCCCCTGGAGTGATGTGACGGATTTCCGAATGAAAAACGGTCTGTTGGAAAATGAACTCCAACTCCAGACCGCGGCAATGAAAATTGTTATGAAGATAAACAAAATGATAGCCGGAAATCCGTGGGTAAAAGAGAATCTGAACGCCCTGAAAGCAAAAGGGTTTTATTATCGAAAAGACGACCCGGTTGCAGAAGAAAATCCGGTTGTAAAAGAAGAGTCGATTGCAAAAGAAGATTCGAATACATATGAAGCAGTAAAATCACAACATTCTGCCTGCAGACCGGACGAAAATTATCTTGAGATTGCCAGAATCATAACAGATAATGATCTTGAAGTAAAGTCGGAAATGCAGGAAAGCTTTCATGATCCACAGGGCTATGCAGCAAGGCATATCGAGCGGCTCTCAGAAGAATACGGAATGGATGAAGAGGAGCTTCGGGATGCCGCGGCAGACCACTGGTGGCTGATGACGGATATCCTTGAAACACATGGATATGTATGTACGAGGGACTGGAAGGACGAACTCCAGGATTTTTTGCATTTTCTTTTTCAGACGAAACGTGCAGGATCGCAGGGACTCAGTGTAAACGGATTAAAAACAGAATTTTCTGAAAGCGGATCAATCCCTGAGTGGTGCAGACTGCTTGATGAAGAACTTTCAGAAAAGGAAATAGTAGTAGGGAATATTGACACGGACAGCGACAGTTATACTGTATTTTTCTGCACGAAGGCGGAAATGGAAATTCTGAAAAAACTGGCTTCGGAAACCGGACATACCGTTACATTTGCGCAGAAAGCTTGAAGCGGAGAATGGAATGTATGAGAACACTTTTTTTGACATCGGATGGTTTAAACGAAGAGACTGCAAAATTGTTTTGGGAACATATCAGAAAAGAACCGATTAATACAAAAGCAATTTTAGTGCCATCTGCTGCGCTAGGAAATGACGGCGCGCGGGAAGGAATCATCGTATGTGTTGAACGCCTTCTGAATATGGGAATTCCCATGGAAAACATTTTTATATATCATCTGGGCTATTTACTTTCTGACGGATATAACAGAACATATTCGGCTTATGTTAATGAGATACCTGCGCAGTTTCGTCTGTTGAGCGTTGATGAACTCACTCAGCATGACATGATTGTATTTTGTGGAGGAAATGCCCAAACACTACTAAACGAAATAAACAGGACAGGATTTGCGAAACCATTGAAAGAAGCAATAGAGAGCGGTCTGGTGTATTTGGGAATCAGCGCCGGCAGTATGATCGCTGCCGGAAATTTTGAGGATGGTTTGGATTATTTAAAAAATCCACTGATACCACATGCTGAGAAAGGGAGTCCTTGCGGGGAAGTACCTGAGAACAGCCGGATCGATCTGGCTGATGGTCAAATTGTATTAATTCAGGGAGACCGAAAGGAAATTATAGAGCACTGTTAGCCGAAGAAAAATAGGAATTTTTGCGGTTTCCACATTCAACACAGACTATATTCTTGTAAAAAAGGAAAATGAGATGGCTGCGCTGAACAAGCTGCAAAGTACAGGAAAATATGAGAGCGTGAATGAAATTTGAATTAAAGTCTGGAGAGATATAAATGGACAGTAAAAAAGTCAAAGAAATTATGTATTCATTAGGTGCAGATTTGTGCGGAATAGCGGATATAGGACGATTTTCTGATGCCCCTAAAGGCTATCACCCTCTGGATGTTTTGCCGACGTGTAAATCTGTGGTCTCGTTCGGATGCAGATTCCCTGTTGGAACACTTATCTGTAAATCTCCGATTCCATATACAAGGGTGCGGAATTCGGTTACGCCTAAAATGGATGCCATAGCTCTTGATTTCTGTATTGAAATGGAAAAATCTGAAATCGTGTGTGTTCCGATTCCAACAAATGAAAGCCAATGGGATAAAAATACAGGCAGATATCGTTCGCTTATATCACTAAAGCATGCGGCGCAGGCAGCCGGCTTAGGTACGATCGGGCGGCATTCGCTCCTCATCACGCCGGAATTTGGGAGCATGATCTGGTTGGGAGCTGTTTTATGTGATGTGGCGCTTGAACCGGATAAACTGAAAGAGAATATATGTGATAACTGTAATCTGTGCGTTAATGCCTGTCCGATAAACGCATTGGAAAGCCCGGAAATGGACCAGCAGAAATGTTGGAATTATGCTTTTGGAGATGACGAAGAAATTCAATCATGGCGAATCATATGTCATAAGTGCCGGGATATCTGTCCATATAATTTAGGAGCCAAAAATTCTTTTATAAAGGGCAGTATGACAGCTTTATGAGTAAGAATCTCTGCCAAGAAAGCGAGTGATATATCATGAACCGTTTTTTGATAGTAAACGGCAGTAATCTGCTGTTTCAAATGTTTTACGGCATGCCTTCAAGAATTGCTCGGGCCATCTTTATATGAAATTACTGGCTGTAAAGCGAAAACCGAACCGGAAATAGCGTATACATACAATATAAAATTAAAAACTTCGGGAGAGAATGCGGTATGAACTTAACATACAAAAGAGTAACACTGGAAGATTTAGATATACTGACAGCAACACGGATAGAGGTATTAAGAGCGGCTAATAAACTTTCTGACGATACTGACATGAGCAAAGTAGAAAAAGAATCTTATAACTACTATCAAAAAGCGCTTTCTGACGGTTCTCATATCGCGTATCTGGTTTTTGATGGAAGCCGTTTTGTCGGTGCCGGGGGTGTCAGTTTTTTTCAGGTAATGCCAACTTACCGCAATCCGAGCGGAAATAAGGCGTACATTATGAATATGTATACAAATCCTGAGTACAGAAGGAAGGGAATCGCTTATCACGTGCTGGATCTTCTGGTCAAAGAAGTGAAAAGTAAAGGCATCACCTCAATTTCATTGGAAGCAACAGATATGGGCCGGCCGTTATATGAAAAGTATGGGTTTGTCAAAATGAATAACGAAATGGAATTGCCAGAGTAAGTATAAACTGTCTCCTTTGGGAAATCTTATAGGTAAAAAACGCAGACGGCTGTGATAGGCGGCGGTATGGCGGGAATACTGACGGCATGGCATCTGCAGAAGGCCGGGATATGGACGGTTGTGCTGGAAGCGGGGCGGCGGAGGGCAGACGAAGAATACCACTGCAAAGATCACATCCCAGCATGGAATGTTCTGCCATACATTTATAGAGAAAAAGGGAAAAGAAACTGCAGAAAAATATGTACAGGCGAACCAGCGTGCAGTGGAGGAGTATAAAAGGATCATACGTGAAGAGAACATCGACTGCGATTTTTCGGAGACAGACGCATATGTTTATTCCATGGATGGGGAAAAACTGCGTCAGGAGACAGAAGACGCCCAGAGTCTCGGCATCAACGCATCCTTTGAGGCACAGATCGAGATCCCGGTCGTCTGCGCAGGCGCGGTGCGGTTTCCGGACCGGCGCAGGAGGAAATTTATGATGAATGACATAGTGAAAGTAACAGTAGACAGACCTTTGGGAAGTTACCACCCGGAACATAAAGATATGTATTATTCAGTGAATTATGGATATGTGGAAGGAATAATGGCACCAGACGGAGAGGAACAGGACGCATACATTTTAGGCGTGGATCATCCGGTAAATGAATTTACAGGCAGAGTGATCGCTGTGATCCATCGTTTTGATGATATAGAAGAAAAATGGGTGGTGGCGCCTGAGGGACAGAATTTTTCCGTTGAGGAAATAAGAGCACAGGTGGATTTTCAGGAAAAGTATTTTAAATCCGAAATCCGTATGTGTCACGAAAAAATGAACATAGGAAGGAGGCAGCAGATTATGAAAACAATATGCGGAACTGACTGTACAGAATGTGCCTGGAAAGATAAGTGCGGAGGTTGCGCGGAAACAGGCGGGCGTCCATTCGGCAGTGAATGTATCACAGCGGAATGCTATAAAACAGGCGGAGAGGAATGTTTTCTTACATATAAAGCTAAGACGATAAAAGAGTTCAATGAGCTCGGAATTGCCGGTATGCCCGTGATAACAGATCTCTGCCAACTGATCGGTGCATATGTCAATCTGACATATACTCTGCCAAATGGACAGGCTGTAAAATTCCTTGATGACAATAAAATATATCTCGGGTATCAGGTCGAAAAAGAGAACAGTGAAAGATGTTACGGGCTTGTCGCAGATCGTGATTATCTTCTTGTATGTGAGTACGGATGCAGCGGTGCGGACCCGGAGATC
The DNA here is from genome assembly GCF_002160525.1 of Lachnoclostridium sp. An169. Lineage (GTDB taxonomy): Bacteria > Bacillota > Clostridia > Lachnospirales > Lachnospiraceae > Mediterraneibacter > Mediterraneibacter cottocaccae. The sequence continues at coordinate 7,272 of NZ_NFKT01000057.1, read as the reverse complement.
ATCGTATTTAAAAAGAGATAGGAGAACGGTATGATCAAAGTTGTTTTTATGGACATAGATGATACCATCTTTGATTTTTGTGCATTTGCAAAGAAAGCAATGAAGGACGGATTTGAAAAGTACGGTCTTCCGCCTTATTCTAATGAAATGTTTTCTGTATTTTACAGGATCAATAACAGCCTGTGGAGGAGTATCGAGCGGGAAGAGCTGACCTTTCAGGAGTTGAACAGGCTTCGTTGGAACATGATTTTCCGGGAACTGGATATAACGTTTGACGGCGAGGTATTTGAGGATTATTTTTGCAGGGAGCTTTACAAAAGCGTTATTTTTGAGCCGCATGCTCTGGAACTGATCCGATACCTTGATGGAAAATATATTTTGTGTGCGGCGAGCAACGGTCCATATGATCAGCAGATTGACCGGTTAAAAGCCGGAGGCATAGACTCATATTTTTTATATGCGTTCATATCATCCGCGATAGGAGCAAGGAAGCCGGATGAAGCGTTTTTTGATTATTGCTTTGAGAGATTAAGAAAAGACGGATATGAAGATCTCACGCCGGAAGAGACGGTGATCATTGGAGATTCCGTTACTTCAGATATTGCCGGAGGAAGAAATTACGGGATGAGTACCTGCCTTTATACAAGAGGGCAGAGATGCGGACCGGAGTGTGATGAAGCAGATTTCATTGTTGCTGATCTGGCGGATATTATGAAAATACTTTAAATAAATATATTGTGAGAAGAATGAAAATGACAGAAATCAGATATTTAAAGGATTCAGACAGAGAGTTTTGGTTCAGCCTTGATAAACACCTGCCGGAAAGTGAATTCGAGAATAAAGTACATACCAAAAGAGGCTATGTTCTTCTGGTCTCCGGCAGGCCTGCCGGATTATTGAGATTTAATTTGTTTTGGGATAATACTCCATTTTGTACGTTGATTATCATCGGCGAGGAATATCGGGGGAGAGGTTATGGGAAACAGCTGATGGAGTATTGGGAAAAGGACATGAAGGAACGGGGCTATGGAATGTTGCTGACGTCCACGCAGACGGATGAGACTGCGCAGCATTTTTATCGGAAACTTGGCTACAAGGACTGTGGCGGTCTTATCATCGATATACCGGGATATGCACAGCCTATGGAAATGTTTATGAGCAAGGAAATAAAGTGAAGGGTGTGACGCATGGAAATCCGGCAATTAAATCAATTTGAGATTGACGAAGCTGTTCGTCTGATATGGGAAACATTTCTGCAATTTGAAGCTCCTGACTATTCGGATGAAGGCGTTCAGTCATTTAAGGATTTTATTGAAAATCAGGAAATTCTAAAGACATTGGAACTTTTCGGAGCTTATGAGAAGAATGAATTAAAAGGTGTAATTGCTACGAACGAGAAACGCAAGCATATCTGTTGTTTTTTTGTAAAAGCAGAATATCACAGGCAGGGGATCGGCAGAAACCTTTGGGAGTATGTTTTAAACCATAGTGAGCAAAACGTATTCACTGTTAATTCTTCTCCGTATGCTGTACCGGTTTATCATAAATTAGGCTTCATTGATACAGATGAAGAGCGATTGGCTGATGGTATAAGATATACACCTATGGAGTTTGAAAGAAAAGGTCTTTTCAATGACAAAGAAAATAATCAGACTGACCAATGACAGGAAAAAGAGAGAATGGTATAATGAACAGGTAGATTGATGAGCGGAGGTTTCTGGTTATGGGAAAGACAGCAGGAAGGACTGTAGCTATAGGAATACAGGATTTTGGAGATCTGATCCGTAAAGGATATTTTTATATTGATAAAACAGATTTCATCCGGGAGTGGTGGGAGAGCGGAGACAGTGTTACTCTGATTACCCGGCCCAGAAGGTTCGGAAAAACTTTGAATATGAATATGTTGGAATATTTTTTCTCTGTTGATTATGCTGAACAGGGGGAGCTTTTTGAAGGACTATCTATCTGGGAGCATGAGGAATACCGGAAGATCCAGGGGACGTATCCGGTTATCAGTCTGTCATTTGCAAATGTGAAGGAGAAGGATTTTCTTTCAACTAAGGAGCGAATCGCACAGATCATTGCGGATCTGTATATTCAGCATGATTTTCTGTTGTCCGACGAGAGTATGAAGGAAGCAGATAAAAGTTACTTTAATTCTGTTTGTATGGGAAATGGATCAGAAGTGCAGATCACTGGCGCTGTTCATAAGCTTTCAAATTTTCTTTATCGCCATTATAAGAAAAAGGTAATTATTTTACTGGATGAGTATGACACTCCCATGCAGGAGGCTTATGTAGACGGATATTGGGAGGAAATGACGGCATTTACCAGGAGTCTTTTTAATTCTACGTTTAAGACGAATCCCTGGCTGGAGCGGGCTGTCATGACCGGGATCACGCGGGTAAGCAAGGAGTCTGTTTTTTCTGAACTGAATAATCTGGAAGTCGTAACGACAACCACGGACAAATATACTTCTTCCTTTGGATTTACAGAACAGGAAGTCTTTGCGGGGCTGGATGAATGTGGACTTGGGGAAGAGAAGGAACTGGTCAGAAAATGGTACGATGGATTCATTTTCGGCAGACAGAAGGATATCTATAATCCCTGGTCGATCCTGAATTTCCTGGATAAGGGAGAATACATGACCTACTGGGCCAACACAAGTTCCAACAGTCTGGTGAGCAAACTGATCAGAGAAGGAAGCCGGAATCTGAAGGAGAATTTTGAGTGTCTGCTCCAGGGAAGAACGATCCGTACACAGATTGATGAACAAATTGTATATAACCAATTAAACGGGAGTGAAAGAGCCATCTGGAGCCTTCTTCTGGCAAGCGGTTATCTGAAGGTGGTATCTTTTGAGAAATTTGATAAGTTGCGCCCGGAAATCGGAATGGAGTATGAGCTTGCATTGACCAACCTGGAAGTGAAGCTGATGTTTCAGAATATGGTGCAGGACTGGTTTTCACAGGCTGATTCAGATTATAATGACTTCATAAAAGCGCTTCTGGCAGATGACATTGAAGCTATGAATGAATATATGAACCGTGTGGCATTTCAAACATTCAGCTATTTTGACACAGGGAAAACCGCCGGCAGGGATGAGCCGGAACGCTTTTATCACGGGTTTGTCTTAGGGCTCATGGTGGATCTGCAGGACAGATATTTTATCCGGTCAAACCGTGAGAGCGGTTTTGGACGTTACGATGTAGTTCTGGAGCCGAAATGCCCAGAAAAGAATAATGCAGTCATTATAGAATTCAAGATTTTAAATACCAGAAACGAAAACAGTCTGGAGGACACAGTACAGTCAGCCCTCCGCCAGATCGAGGAAAAACAGTATGCAGTGGAGCTTGTTTCCCGTGGAATTGCACCGGAGCACATCCGCAGTTATGGTTTTGCTTTTCAGGGCAAGACAGTCCTGATAGGAAGCTCTGAATAAAAATACAAAAGCTTTGCAAAAGAACGTCCCGGAAGCAATCCGTTAAGCATAGAAATGTCCGGTGCGCTTTCGTCCGGACTTGTGTCTACGTGGACAATAGCAGATATTTTATTTGCTGTGATCGCTTATATCCGGGACAGGAAATAAGAAATAGGAGTACGCAGATAATTTTCACAGTCTGCCATGAAGAGGGGAAGTACGTAAGCAGTGTCAATATTGCTTACGGGCGAGGAGGTGCGGAATTGACTTTTGAAAATGCCTATGAAAAATTTTTTGAAGAACTCGGCAGCAGCAGAAAAATGGTTTTATCAACGTCGCTTGACAGTAGAGTGTATTCCCGGATGATGAGCATTATTATATTAGACAAAATCTTGTATTTCCAGACAGATATAACTTCCCGGAAATACAGCCAGTTAAAGGGAAATGCATATGTCGCGTTATGTACGGATAACATACAAATTGAAGGACGTTGCCGGGAACAGGGACATCCTTTGAAATACCCAGATTTTTCCGATGCATATCAAAAGTGCTTTTCAAATTCCTATGCGAGATACACAGGGCTGAAAAATGAAAGACTCTTTTCGATTACGCCTGTTTTCATTGAACGTTGGAAATATATTGACGGAGAACCTTTCATAGAGAAATTTGATGTTCAAAATCAAAGATACAGGATTGCTCCATATCTTAGTGATTAAGGCATCATAAGATCCGGATAAAACGGGGCGGAAGAGCTATTTCAAGACTTTTCCGCCCCGTTTTACCTACTGCTCTGTTACGACAGGCTTTCCGTCTTTATCAAGCAGCGGCGTAAATCCTGCTGCCTGAGCATTCATGTGAAATAAGTAGTTTACACCGGTTTCCGTATCCACCCAGATTTCCATTACATCTATAATTCCCTGACTGTAAGTTTTTTTAAATCTCTCTGCCATTGTACATCCTCCAATTTTCTGGTTTTATTATCCTGTTTCTACTGATGATTCTATTCTATCATAATTCTGACAGACCTGAAATAACGAGTTTTCCCGAAAATGCTGATAAAAAAGATTGATGTTTTTCATAAAGCAGGATATCATGTAATTCAGAGAAACTTATTTTGAAATCATTATTCAGAGGAGTGTGTTGACACGTGACAAGGACATTTAATACGGACGGATACTGCGATCCGGAGTTGAATTATATGGTAGACCTTTCCGGGCGCCTTGAAAAAATTAAAGCCATGGTCGATGAAGAAAAATATTTTACGATCAACAGGGCAAGACAGTATGGCAAGACCACGCTTCTTACAGCTCTTGGAAATTATCTGAAAAATGAATATAAAGTTATCAGTCTGGATTTTCAGACTATCAGCCATGCGGATTTTGAAGTGGAGCAGAACTTTGTCGCTTCTTTTTCAAGAGAGATTCTGGAATGTACTGAAGACCTTCCGGACAGTGTGGAAGAAAAATTGGAATTTTATTCAACAGAAAGTACACCTCACACAACGCTTTCAGTATTATTTAAAACACTGCTCGAACTCTGCCGGAAGTCCAGGCAAAAAGTTGTTCTGATCATAGATGAAGTTGATACGGCATCGAATAATCAGGTGTTCCTTGATTTCCTTGCGCAGATCCGGGCATATTATCTGAAAAGACGCCGGATAAAAACCTTTCAGTCGGTTATTCTTGCGGGCGTATATGATGTGCGGAATATAAAAAGGAAAATTCGCCCTGAGGAAGAACACAGACTGAACAGTCCCTGGAATATCGCGGCAGATTTTGATGTAAATATGAGCTTTTCGGAAGAAGATATAGCAGGGATGATCGGACAGTATGAAAACGATTATCATACCGGGATGAATGTTGGAAATATTTCGGAACTGTTGTATGATTATACATCAGGCTATCCTGTTTTGGTATCCAGGCTTTGCAAGCTCATAGACGAAAAGCTTGCAGGTACAGAAATGTTTCCGGACAAAAAAACAGCATGGACCTCAGAAGGTGTCCAAGAAGCGGTAAAAATACTTCTTTCTGAAAAGAATCCGCTTTTTGAATCACTGATCGGGAAACTGAATGATTATCCGGAACTGAAGAATATGGTATATCTTCTTTTGTTTCAAGGACAGCCAATCGCGTATAATCCGGATGATGCATCAACAGATATGTTGATGATGTTTGGATTTGTAAAAGTAGAAAAATCAACGGTTCAGATTGCCAACAGAATTTTCGAGACAAGATTGTACAATTATTTTCTCACATTGCCCGAGGTACAAAATGGAGATATGTACAAGTTTGCCTTGCGGAATAAGAACCAGTTTGTCAAAAATGGTGTATTAGATATGAAGCTTTTGCTTGAAAAATTTGTGATACACTTCGACGAGGTATACGGCGACCGAAACGAACAATTTATTGAGGAGGATGGACGCCGCTATTTTATGCTTTACCTGAAGCCTATTATAAATGGTGTTGGAAATTATTATGTTGAAGCTGTTACCAGAAATCAGGAAAGGACAGATCTGATTATTGATTATCTGGGCAAACAGTATATCGTTGAAATGAAGATATGGAGAGGAAATGCTTACAACGAACGGGGAGAAAAGCAGCTGAAAAATTATCTGGATTACTATCATTTAGATACAGGTTATATGCTCAGTTTTAATTTTAACAGGAAAAAGAAAACAGGAGTGAGAGAGATTCGGTTTGATGACAAAGTGCTGATTGAGGCAGTAGTATAATAAATTAACCTGTTGTGCTAATTTGTTTTGGTGTATCTGTAAGTTGCGAAAGGGCGAAAATCCCCCTTCTACTTTTAGTTGGACAGTTATCTGCTAAAAGATAAGCTGCTTGATTTTTCCTATTTCGCAGTTCACATTCAACAGATAATTCAGAGCCAGACATAGATTATATCCCAGTATTTTATTTGTAAGTCGTGTGCACAGGCCCTGAAAACTTTTGGCAAGAACCCTCTCGGCATTTAACTGTTCACTCAACTGTGAAAATACTGTTTCGACCCGGCGGCGCAAACGGAAGATTAACTGCCGCACTGTTTTTGGCCAGTCATTTTTACTATTGGAGCGCTTTAATGCCATCAGGCAAATCCCCTGGGAATGCATTTCCTGGGTAAGGGTTTCTCCTATGTAACCCTTATCCCCTAAAATGGTAACTCCCGAATGATTTGCAGCCAGATCCCTGAGCCCTTCCCTGTCATCTGTAGAAGCAGGAGTAATTTCAAACGAAGTGATAAAACCTTCCAGAGTAATCAGGGCATGTACTTTGTAGCCAAAATAGGTCTCTTTTTTCGAAGGGCACTTGCCGTAATCGGCTCTATCACTGCGAAAAGACTGACAATAACGGGCTCTTCCAAACTTGCATACTGCCAAAGGAAAACTGTCTATAACAAAATATCGGCTGTATGGCATTGCAAAAGCAGAAAACATTTTTTGACGAATTAATTCTGTTACCTGGAGGAGAGCTCTCCGTGTTCTGTTAAAACGACTTCGGCTGCCAATACCGGGAAATAGATGACGGTAATTCTTTTTGACAAAAGAGAACCATGCATTTTCGGAATCAATGCCGATCAGTTCCCCGCAGATGCTGATTGTAATAATCTCTGAGTCGGAAAGTTTTGCATTCAAAACATTTCTCCTTTTGGTTACAGCATCAGGAACATACTGAAAATATAATTCATCAATAATAACAAATGCAGTTAAAATAAAGTCTTCAAAAGTTGCAATAGTGATGGTATTATTATTTTGAAACTTCAACATAATGATGCCCCCTTTCTTATTTATATTCCCTATAAATAGAATAGCACATTTTGTTGGAGTTTCTTATTTTAACTAGCACAACGGGTTA
>NZ_NFKT01000056.1 GCF_002160525.1 Lachnoclostridium sp. An169 | reverse complement strand
GATACCGCAAAGGAATATTTTGAAAAGGTTCTGGCAGAAGCACAGCGTGTACTGGCGGATGAAAACGCAGACGCGGATGAAGTCAATACGGCATGGGACAGCCTCCTGGAAGGAATCTGGGGACTTGGCGTTGTGCAGGGGGACAAGACGAATTTGGAGATCCTGATCGAACGCGCGGAGAGAATGACAGAACAGGCAGACCGCTATGTACAGGATAACTGGCAGAGTCTTGTGAATGCCCTGGAAGCAGCAAAGAAAGTGTATGAGGATGGGGACGCGCTGCAGGAAGATATCATGTCCGCAGCGGATGACCTTCTTGACACGATCCTGATGCAGAGATACAAAGCGAATAAAGAAAACCTCCAGAGACTTGTAGACAGCCTGAAAGATCTGGATCTTACGAAGTACACAGAGGAGTCCGCAGATGTATTCAGAGCAGCGCTGATGCAGGCAAATATGGTACTGTCAGATGAATCGCTGTCTGTGGACGACCAGGCTGTAGTGGATCAGGCGGAGACTGAACTGGCAGCGGCGCGGGATGCGCTCGCCCTGAAAGAAGAGCCAGGCGACCCGAGTGAACCGGGTGATCCGTCTGAACCAAGTGATCCGAGCGAACCGGGGGAGCCGTCCGACCCAAGTGAACCGGGTGACCCGAGCGAGCCATCCGATCCGTCTGAACCGGGTGATCCGTCCGAGCCGGACAGCCCGGATACTCCGGAAAGTTCAGATGCTGGACAGAAAACGGATACGGGGGCAAAAGACAACGGAACCGGAGCTCAGAAGGCTGCAAAGACCGGTGATGACGCGCAGGTGGGAACTGCGGCGGCACTGATGGCGGCAGCGGCGGTACTGGCGGGAGTTACGGTTGTAATAAGAAGGAAGAAACTTTATTAAACGCTAGAAACGGAAATACGGGCAGAAAACAGGAAGCAGGCTGAATTGTGCGCGGGCACAAAGCGCAGTCTGCTTTCTGTATGCGGTAAAGTTCAAAAAACTGTGCTGTTTTGATAAAAAACAGAGAAAACACAGGATTTCATAGTTGTATATATCCAAAAAAGCTCATTATAATAAGCGCATCAACAAACGAAAGTGAGGAAGAGGATGAAAACAAAAATCAGGACCGGAAGAAAAACAGCTTCCAGAAGAAAGAACCTGACTTTGACGCTGATGGCGCTGCCTGCCGCAGTTATCCTGTTTCTGTTTTCTTACGTGCCGATCGGCGGCCTGATTATCGCTTTTAAGGATTACAGGTTTGATAAAGGTATGTTTGGAAGCGAGTGGGTAGGATTTAAGAATTTTCAATTTTTCTTTGAATCCAATGACGCCTGGAGGGTGCTGCGCAATACGATCGGACTTAACGCGCTGTTCATAGCTATTACGCTGGTTATCTCAGTAGCGCTCGCACTGATGATGAATGAAGTCCGGAGCCGGATAACGATCAAAGTCGTACAGACAATTATGTTTTTCCCATACTTTATGTCATGGGTTGTAGTGGGATACCTGCTATATGCTTATCTCCACCACGACTACGGGATTCTGAACCAGATTCTGGAATTCTTTGGAATGGAGAGCATCGCATGGTATGCAAGATCACAGTACTGGCCGTTTATCCTGACTTTCATGTATGCATGGAAAATGGCTGGATATTATGCAGTAGTCTACTATGCGGGGCTGATGGGGATAGACGATACATATTATGAGGCTGCCGCGCTAGATGGAGCAAGTCGGTGGCAGATGGTATGGAAGATTACCCTGCCGCTCCTCAGAAGTGTGATTATCGTAATGGTCATTCTTCAGATCGGAAGGATCATGTATGCAGACTTCGGACTATTCTTCAATCTGACGAGAGACCAGGGCGCCCTGTATGCGACAACAGATGTGTTGGATACTTACATTTACCGTGCGCTGAGAGTAACTGGAAATATCGGTATCAGTTCAGCCGTAGGATGTTTCCAGGCTGTAGTCGGATTTATTCTGATAACGGGAACAAATCTAGTGGTACGCAAAATTGACAAAGAAAGTGCTTTATTCTAGGGAGGTGTATACAGTATGAAAAAAGAAATTTCACTTGGACCGAAAATTGCAATATATGCGGTGCTAATCCTGTTCTGCCTCCTGTGTGTGATTCCCATTATCACAGTAGTCTCTATTTCATTTTCCAGTGACATGGAGATCGTGAAAAATGGATATGGAATTATTCCGAAAGGCTTTACACTGGACGCATATGCTTTCGTATTTAAAGACGCGGCGGCGATTTTAAGATCTTATGCGGTGACGATTATAGTTACCGTACTGGGACTGGCACTGGGCTTAACCCTGAATGCGATGATCGCATATGTACTTTCCAGACAGGATTACAAATACAACAAACAGCTTACCGTGTTCCTGATCATACCGATGGTATTAAGCGGAGGTATGGTTCCGAGCTATATCTGGATCACCAGATATCTTCAGCTTAAGAATACAATATGGGTAATGATTCTGCCGCTTCTGATTGTACCGTGGTTTATCGTGCTGCTCCGTACCTTTTTCAGGCAGATTCCCACATCCCTGATCGAGGCGGCTACAGTGGACGGTGCGGGAGAGCTAACGATCTTTGCCAGGGTAATTCTGCCTCTGGCGAAACCGGCACTGGCGACAGTGGGAATGTTCATCACGCTGAATTACTGGAACGACTGGTTCCAGCCGCTGATGTATATTGACCAGAGGGAACTCTATAACCTTCAGTACCGCCTGTATATTATGATGCGTGATGTACAGGAGATGATCCGCAACTCTGCGGTATCCGGTATGGGAATCAGTGTAGCAGATATGCCGACGGAATCCATGCGTATGGCGATGTGTGTTGTAGCGGCAGGACCGATGCTGGTTGTATTTCCGTTCTTCCAGAAATATTTTGTCAAGGGTCTTACAGTAGGCGGAGTGAAAGGATAAGAGGGAAGGCGGAACTCAAAGAGTAAGGATGTAATTTGCACAGGCAAATACAGATAAAAATTAAAGGAGGACTACATTTATGAAGAAAAGGATGATTGCACTCGGGATGACCGCAGTTCTGGCAGCGGGTGCGCTGGCGGGCTGCAGCGGAGGAAACGGCGGCGGAAGCGGAGATGGCGGCGACGCGAAAAAGGATGTTGTCAACATCAGGATACATACGACCGTTCCGGAACAGACGGATCAGGATGCTGTAATGGAAGCGCTCAATGAGTATACTGCGGAGAAAATCGGTGTTACCTGTGACTGGGTATTCCACGGCGGTTCCTATGCGGACAAGATCCAGACGATTATTGCATCCGGAGAAGAGTATGACGCATGCTTTACATCAAACTGGCTGAATCCGTATAACACAAATGTGGCGAAAGGCGCTTTCATTGATATCAGTGAGATGCTGCCGGATGTTGCGCCGGATCTTTATGAGACAATTCCGGACTATATGTGGACCGCAGCGACAATCAACGGAGGAATCTACGCAGTGCCGAACCAGCAGATCGTCGCGCGTCAGTTATGTGCCCTGATGCCGAAAGAATACGTGGAGGGAACCGGTACAGATATTAACGCAGTAAAGAATCTTACCGACATGGGCGACTATGCACAGAAAGCATATGACCAGTACGGGGCACAGGTCGGCGGTGTAAATATTTCATCAGCGGCGGACTACTGTGGATATGAATACATCAGTGATTACCTGTCAGCAGGCGTGATAAAGATGGATGATGAGAGTGCAAAAGTCGTGAACCTGTATGAGACAGACGAGTGGATCAACATGCTGAACGAACTGGCAGATCTCAACGACAAAGGACTCCTTGACGGAGAATGCGGATATATGTCTGAGTATGGAGAGAGCCAGAGACTGGCAAAGAAAACATCTGCCTTCTATTCAGGAACTTATAAACCGGGCGTAGAAGCAGAGGAATCGACCCGTGCGGGCTATGACTGTGTAGTAGCACCGGTAGATGTTGAGCCGTATATTTCTACAAACGGTGTTATCGCGACAATGTATGGAATCTCTGTTACATCGAAACACCCGGAAGAAACATTAAAGTATCTTGAGCTGCTCAGCACGGACGAATATGCGATCAACCTTATTTCCTACGGTATCGAAGAAAAACATTATGAAAAGATTGACGATCATACAATCCGCACGATTGCGGACAGCGGATATTCACACGGACAGGCATGGGCGCTTGGAAACGTATTCAATACATACGTTCTCGAGGGACAGCCGGATGACGTATGGGAGCAGACAAAAGAGCTTAATGACAGCGCAAAGACTTCCCCGATCCTTGGCTTCTCCTTTGACCCAGAACCGGTTCAGCAGGAGATCACCAATGTCTCAACAGTTGTAAAACAGTATGAAAGCCTTGTAGGCGGAGAACTTCCGGTGGAAGAGACGAACGCGGAACTTCTCTCCCAGCTTGAAGTGGCGGGAATTGACAAGGTAATCGCTGAGATGCAGAAACAGGTAGACGAGTTCCTGGCATCAAAATAAAGACACTGTCTGTATAGAATGATCAGATTTCCTGACGGAGGTATTACAGCCGCCGTCAGGAATTTTTGTTAATATTCAAAGAAAGTACAAAAAATCAGAGTTGCATTTTAACAGGGACGCATGGGAAAATAAAGTGGAGAGTATCTGTAATATGGAGGGAGTGGCGGGGAGTGCTGAAGGAAAAGTGGAAAACCCATATTCGTGAAAGGCATGAAAAGCAAAAGAAAAATCAGAAATTTCAGAGAATCTTTCTGGGCATATCGGCAGGAATTATCGGAATCGTTCTGGCAGGTATGTCCGTTTTGTATGCTGTCATGAGGGAGCTTATCATAGACCAGAACATCCAGATGTCCACCCAGACCTTTGCACAGGTACAGAAAGAGTTCGACAATACGGATGATACGGCAAATGAGATCGCTACCCAGGTCATGTTGGACGATGTCTGTTCCGAACTGATCGGAACCCTGACGGAAGAATGGCCTGACAGTATACAGATGGACCGGATACGGAACCAGCTTACGATGTACCAGACAGCGAACCCAACGGTCAAATCAATCTATATCTACAGTTCCGTGCCGGATCTCATCCTCACATCCGGAAGCAGGTTCGGAGCAAGCAGTATTGAGAATTTTCCGGATTACGGAATCGGAAAATATATGACGCGCACGTCGGAGTATGTAGGCGGCGGTCTGATTCCGAGAGCTGTTTCCGGGGTATACCAGAGTGATCCCCGTAAGGAAGTGAAAGTCTATACTAAGATTCTTTTCTCTTCCCATGGAAGGAGCGCTGTCGCAGTGAATCTGGACTATGAAGCGATAGCGGACAGTATCTGCTCCATGGATATCTTAAATGAAAGCCGGATGCTGATCTTTAACGAAAAAGGCGACCGGCTTATCGACATCAGCACCACGACGATTGAAGCGTCAGATGAACTGCGCAGAGCAGTGGAGGAAATAGCGGGGAAAGGCGCGGAAAACCGGGAGATAACTGTGTCCGGAGGTGAAAAATACTTTATTTCTTATCTGCATTCGGAAGAGAGTGGATGGGATTACATTAAGATTACAAAATGGGAAGAAGTATTTCAGACGCTTACGGTGCTGACGGAGTGTACCCTTCTGATCATAGCTGTTATTGTGACGCTGATGGCTGCAGTTATGGGAAAAAGCGCTGTCTCATTAGTGCGGATGCAGAAAAAGTCCGGTCCCGGGATTCACCAGGCGGAAATCAACAGACTTAAAGAAGGATTTTTAAGCGACTTTCTCCACAGCCGGAAGCTGTTTACCAAAAGACAGCTGATGGAGCAGATGGAAAAATTCGACTTTACCCTGGAGGAAGAGAAGAACTATACGGTGCTGATCCTGCAGATCGAGGAGAAGGAAAAGTTCAAGGAACTCTATGGTGAAAAGGGTACTTATGATATAGAATTCGGATACTGGAATATTTTTGAAGAAATATTCCGGAAAGACTTTAAAATTTCGGGTGTGATCAACAAGGATTATACACTGTCGTTTATTCTTGAGACGACCGGCGCAGAGCAGGTACAGGAACGTCTGAAAAAATGTTTTGAGACGTTTTTAAAAGAGCAGAAAAGGTTTATCCCCTGGCATTTCTTCTGCATCGGGACAGAACAGAGCGTGAACCTGGAAGATATTCCGGAGCTGAATGAAAAACTGGAAAAGGCTCTCCGGGAAAGCTTCTTTTATCCGGAAGATACATACTGCACTATGGAGCTCATCTGGCAGGAACACAGTGGAAGGGCGGACTACCAGAAACTGGAGGCAGGACGCCTGATCAAAGCAGTAAGATGTGGAGAAGGAATGAAGGCGGTATATGACAGCCTGACAGAAGAACTTGCATGCTGTAGAAGCTCGGAATATATGAATGCGATTATATGGCTTGGAATTACGCTGATGCGGAATCTTGGAACAGTTGTCCCTGATGAAAAAGGAGTCAGCCAGTTCCTTGTGAATCTGACACTGTGTGAGAAACGAGGGCAGACAGACGAATGTTTCGAACAGCTTTTCGGACAGATCAGAAAGAATCAGGAGAAATCCGGGGAGAAGAAGGGGATGGCAGGCCGTCTTGACGAAGTAAAGAAATACATCGTGGAGAATTTCAGGGATCCGAATATTTCTCTGGAGCGTCTGGCAGATGAATTCGGCGGCTCACCCAACTATATGGGGAGACTGTTTAAGAAGGATACAGGAATATCTGTATCAGAGTATATTAATGAAATTCGTCTCCGCGAGGTTATGAAGGAACTCCGGGAGACGAACCGTCCGGCGAAGGAGGTCGCGGAGCAGTGCGGATTCATCAGCAGCAATTATTTTTACACGTACTTCCGGAAGAAGACGGGGATGACGCCGCAGACATACCGGGAGACATGGAAAGAAAGTAAAGAGAAGGAAGAAGCTGTGTGAGGACACAAAAAAGAGAGGACAGCGTTTTGGTTGAGAGCGTGTCCTCTCTTTTCCTCCATGCGGATATCGTCGCATGATATCTCAGCGCGATCTCCGCACAATTTCTTCGCACGATATTTCCGCACGGTATCTCCGCATGGATGTTTCAGCACGGATTCCTCCGCTCGAATCCTGGCAGGATACTGCCCTTTTCATGCGCCTCAGGAGATGCTTCCTTCTTCCGGAGCCCCCGCATGGTCCAGTAGTATGCTGCCGCCAGGGGAACACATGCCCCTGCCCACGCGAGCGGGTTGGAGAGACAGGCTCCCGGGAAGCCGAACAGATCCGCGAGAATCAGCCCGCTGAATGCCCGCATGACGAGCTCCATCACCCCTGCGACAGTGGGAACAAGAGATTTTCCGAGTCCCTGCAGGGTAAAGCGGTAGATGAAGAGCAGTGCCAGGATGACGTAGGTGCTTCCGGTGATGGTCAGGTATGTGTGGGACAGCTCGATCACTTCCGTCTCCCCTGCGCTGACGAACAGAGCAGTGAGCTGCCGTCCTACCATGATGTTTACCACGCCCATGACGATGCTGAATCCGCCGGAGAGCAGGATACACTGGTTGACGCCCTGGCGGACCCGGTCAAGTTTTCCGGCGCCGTAGTTCTGCGCTGCATAGGTTGCCATCGCCATGCCGAAGGAGTTCATGGGCATGGTGGCGATGGAATCAATCTTCTGGGCCGCGGTATACGCGGCAACGGAAACTGCTCCGAGCCGGTTCAGCGCGGACTGAAGGATCAGAGATCCCACAGCGATGATGGACATCTGGAATGCCATGGGCAGTCCGGTGCTCAGGTGGATCCTGATATTTCGCAGATCCATGCGGAAATCTTCCCGGCGCACGCACAGAAGCGGAAATTTCCTGTGGATGTATATAATACACATGACGCCGGAGAGAAGCTGGGAAAATACGGTAGCTACTCCTGCACCTGCCACGCCCATATGGAAGATCAGAATCAGTGCAAAGTCGAGTATGATGTTTACGATGCAGGCAAAAATGAGGAAGTAAAGCGGTGTCCTGCTGTCTCCCAGTGCCCGGATCTCGTTGGAGAGCAGGTTGAAGAGAACCTGGGCGGGAATCCCTATAAAGATGACTTTCAGGTAAATGTCTGCATCGGTAATGATCTCAGCCGGTGTTTCCAGAAGTTTCAGAAACGGCATGGAGAGCGGGATGGAAACTGCGGTCATGAGCGCCGCCGCCGCGAAGCTTAAGACAATGCTCACGGCAAAACTTCTGCGCACGCCCTCCGAATCTCCGGAACCGAACCTCTGTGCGGTGATGATGGACAGTCCTGATGTCAGGCCGTTTACAAACCCAAGGATCAGAAAGGTGATGCTGCCTGTACAGCCTACAGCAGCCAGCGCGTTGACACTGATGGTCCTGCCTACGATCAGCGTGTCCGCCATGCTGTAAAACTGCTGAAAAATGTTGCCTGCGATCAGCGGCAGGGAAAACTCCAGGATAAGAAGGAACGGTTTTCCCTTTGTGAGAGTTTTTGTCATTTGGATCAACCCCTTTCATTTTTTTCTTGTAAGAGACATTATAAAAAAATTACAAAAAAGAAGAATGTAGTTTTCTGTACAAAGGATGAATTATGTTGTACAGTTGAAGTGATAGGAAGAAGGGAAGGATAAGATGTGCGTAAATTATGATTTTACATACAGTGATCTGAATCCGCAGTTTCTATATGCCTGTATTTTTGACCGGCAGGAGGAGCAGGAAGATTACCGCTCCCATGATTTTGCGGAGATCGGGGTGATTCTGAAGGGAAAAGGACATTTCTTTATAGATGGGCAGGCGATTCCGGTGGAGGAGGGGACTCTTCTGATCTTTAATCCCGGAGTCTGTCACAGAAGTGTGCCGGATGGGACGACGACGGAGTTCTATGCGGCGTTTACGAACGTGCAGTATAAAAACTGCCGGGAAAACTGTATCCCTCTGCCGGGGAAAGGAGGCGCAGTGCTTAAGATGCCGGAAAAGATGAAGAAACAGGTGTCTGCACTCTGCAGAAATATGGAAGAGGAGCTGAAAAGCCCGCAGAGCGGACGGTATTTTATGATGAAAGCATACCTGATACAGATGCTCTGTCTGATCTCGCGCTCGGAAGAGACGGAAGAAGCAGCGGGAAAGCGCAGAGTATTCCGCACTGCCGGGAAAAAATACGTGGTTGCGCAGGTGCAGAAGTATCTGGAAGAACATTACCAGGAGAAGATATCTCTCAGCCAGATTGCTTCCAACATGTATTTGAGTTCAATTTACATATCCAAGATATTCAAAAGTGAGACCGGGGACACGCCCATCAATTATCTGATCAGTATCCGCATGGAGAAAGCCCGGGAGATTCTGGAGTCGGACCCGGAGATCTCCGTGCAGAAGGCAGCAGATGCAGTGGGATATGACGACGCCTATCATTTCAGCAGGCTGTTTAAAAAATATTTTGGAATATCACCTCTCTATTATAAAGGGAAAAGCATGGAAGATAAGAAAGAGAAACAGGAAGGAAAGCAGGAAACTAAAGAATAAAGAAGCGGAAACCACTTGATTTTCTGCCCGGGCATTTCTATAATGAAAGAAGATGTTTAAACAAGAAGGAGCGAGAAAAATGCCCAGGGCGAAATATGACCATATATATAAGGACTTGAAGGAGAAGATCGAGACGGAGGTCTATGCCTATCAGGAGATGCTGCCCTCCGAAAATGTACTCGTCACGGAGTACGGCTGTTCCAGGAACACCGTGCGCAGGGCCATCGCAGAGCTGACGGCGGACGGATATGTTCAGCCCATGCACGGAAAAGGAGTACGCAATATTTTCCGACCGGTGGAACAGACGGCATTTATTGTGGGCGGAATCGAGTCTTTTAAGGAATCGGCGATCCGGAACAAGAAAACGCCGTATACAAAAGTCCTGCAGTTCACTGAGATTACAGTGGATGAAAAGATCGAGCGGAGGACGGGGTTTAAGAAAGGGACAGAACTCTACTATATCCAGAGGCTTAGGTCCCTGGACGGGAAACCGCTGATCCTGGACCATAATTATTTCCTGAAGGAACTGACATACGGGCTTACCCCGGAGATCGCGGAGCGCTCTGTCTATGATTACCTTGAAGGCGTGAAGGGGATTACCATTACCACAAGCAAGCGGACCCTGACTGTGGAGCGGGTGACACAGGTGGATGAAAAGTATCTGGATCTGCGGGATTATAACTGTATGGCGGTGATTACGAGCCAGACCTTTGATGACAACGGGATCCAGTTCGAGTATACCCAGTCGCGGCACCGCCCCGATTATTTCCGTTTCCAGGATGTTGCCACAAGGCGGAAAGGACCAGGTGAAAAACATGCGGTTTTCTCATGAGCTGGTTGTGCCGGAGGAAGGTTTCCCCTTTAAGGTGTTTATCTTTGAAGGGCGGGAAGGCGGATATTTCCGGGAAAAGCACTGGCACCGGTCCATCGAGATCTTCGCGGTGTGCCGGGGCAGCCTGAAATTTTATATGGAGGAGCGTGCGGTGCCTCTTTCAGAGGACGAATTTATGATCGTCAATTCCAACGAGGTCCATGCCATCGACTCTCCTCTGCCCAACGAGACAATTGTACTGCAGATCCCCCTGAAAATGTTCGAGGACTATTTCACAGGGGAACAGTTTATCTGGTTTACCCACGAGCCGGGGCGGCGGGATGACCGATTCATGGAACTGCTCAAAGAGCTTTACCGTGTATACAGTGAGAAGAAATGCGGATATGATATGAAGGTCAAGAGCATTTTCTACAATATCATGTATCTGCTTGTCAAGGAGTACCGGATGACGGATGTGGAAGATGAGTTTGTGCGGAAAAACAAGAACCTGAACCGGCTCTCTTCGATTACTTCCTACATGAAAGACAACTACACGAAAGAGATGAGCCTGGAGGAAGTGGCGGGAATCTTCGGGTATTCGGCTACATATCTGTCGCGGATGTTCCAGAAATATGCGGGGATCACGTTCAAGAGCTATCTCCAGAGCATCCGGCTGCGGTATGCCATCAAGGATCTTGATAACGGGCAGTACTCGGTGACGGAGGCGGCGCTCAGGAACGGCTTCTCCGGAAGCAAGGCACTGGCGAGGGCATTTCAGAAGCAGTATGGGATGCTGCCAAGCGAGTATGTGAAGAAGAGCGGGAGGAAAGAGAATCGGGAGTGACGGCGGTGAAAATAAAAAAGGATAAGAAATGGGCATTAAAAGGCTAATAATTTGGTCGAAAATGTCATATGAAGTTGTTAAAATGACCTCAGAAGTAAAAAAAGGAGGTCGGAAAAATTGAACATTCAGAAACTGACAGATCCATCCTTCGGAAAATACGGGAAAGTGGTCACGGAATTCTCTTTTGATAAAATTTTAAAAGAGATGGAGCACACTCCCCTTCCGAAGGATGTTGTCTATGTGCCGTCCGTGGAGGAACTCGAGGCGGTTCCGGAGGCTGCGGATGTCTGCCGGAAAGGTTTCGGCGGACTGCCGATCCAGATCGGGTACTGCAACGGGGACAATCATAAACTGAACGCTCTGGAGTATCATAGAAGTTCTGAGATTGATATTGCGGCTACAGACCTGATTCTTCTGCTGGGATGCCAGCAGGACATCGAAGAGGGAGACCTGTACGATACCGCAAAGGTGGAGGCATTCTTCGTTCCTGCAGGAACTGCAGTTGAACTTTATGCGACCACGCTTCACTATGCGCCGTGCACCGCTCAGGAAGGCGGATTCCGCTGTGTGATCGTCCTGCCGAAGGGAACCAATGAAGATCTGCCGTTCGAGACCGCAAAGGACGGAGAGAACCGTCTGCTTACGGCAGTGAACAAATGGCTGATCGCCCATGAGGAAGCCGGAATCGAAGGCGCGTTCTGCGGACTGAAAGGCGAGAATATCGAAGTTTAAAAAAGATTGAAGAAAGAGAGGAATTGAACAATGAATAACATGCCGGAAATTAAAATCGGAGTTGTGGCAGTGAGCAGGGACTGTTTCCCGGAGAGCCTGTCTGTAAACAGAAGAAAAGCGCTGATTGACGCGTATACAAAGAAATATGGTGAGGGAACTGTTTACGAGTGCCCGATCTGCATCGTTGAGAGCGAGATCCATATGGTGCAGGCACTTGAGGATGTTAAGAAAGCAGGATGCAACGCACTGGTTGTATATCTTGGAAACTTCGGACCGGAGATCTCCGAGACACTGCTTGCAAAACATTTCGAGGGACCGAAGATGTTCATCGCAGCAGCAGAGGAGAGCCAGAACGACCTGGTACAGGGCCGCGGCGACGCATACTGCGGAATGCTCAACGCAAGCTACAACCTGAAACTTCGCAATGTGAAAGCTTACATCCCGGAATATCCGGTTGGAAATGCAGAAGAGTGCGCTGATATGATCCACGAGTTTGAGCCGATTGCAAGAGCAGTTGTAGGACTTAACAGCCTGAAGATCATCAGCTTCGGACCGCGTCCGCTGAACTTCCTTGCATGTAACGCACCGATTCAGCAGCTCTACAATATCGGTGTTGAGATTGAGGAGAACTCCGAGCTCGACCTGTTCGAGGCGTTTAACAAACATGCGGGAGACGAGAGAATCCCGGCTATTGTAAAAGAGATGGAAGAGGAACTCGGCGCAGGCAACAAGAAACCGGAGATCCTTTCCAAACTGGCGCAGTACGAACTCACCCTGAAAGACTGGGTTGAGGATCACAGAGGATACCGCAAATATGTGGCAATCGCAGGAAAATGCTGGCCGGCATTTCAGACACAGTTCGGATTCGTACCCTGCTATGTCAACAGCCGTCTGACAGCACAGGGAATCCCGGTATCCTGTGAGGTTGATATCTACGGCGCATTAAGCGAGTTCATCGGAACTGTTGTAAGCCAGGATACGGTTACACTCCTTGACATCAACAACACCGTGCCGAACGATATGTATAAAGAGAGCATCGAAGGGAAATTCCCGTACACCCAGAAAGATACATTTATGGGATTCCACTGCGGAAATACCGCTTCCAGCAAGCTGTCCTTCTGCGAGATGAAATACCAGATGATCATGGCGCGTACACTTCCGGAAGAGGTGACACAGGGAACTCTGGAAGGAGATATCGTACCGGGCGACATCACATTCTACCGTTTGCAGAGCACATCAGACAACAAACTGCGCGCTTATGTGGCACAGGGCGAGGTGCTTCCGGTTGCAACGAAGTCCTTCGGATCCATCGGCGTATTCGCAATTCCGGAGATGGGACGTTTCTACCGCCACGTTCTGATCGAGAAGAACTTCCCGCATCACGGTGCGGTTGCTTTCGGACACTATGGAAAAGCGCTGTTTGAGGTATTCAAATACATCGGTGTTCCGGTAGATGAGATCGGATACAACCAGCCGAAGGGCGTAAGATATCCGACAGAGAATCCGTGGGGTTAATAAAAGAATCTGTTAATTGAGAAAAGTGTTAATTGAGAAAAGCTGTTATAAGAGGCTGCGCTGACCTGGGTGCGCAGCCTCTTTCAGAATATGTGGAGGTGCAAAACATGTTATTTATAGGCGTAGACCTCGGTACATCAGCGGTAAAACTGCTTCTGATGGACGAGGAGGGAAAGATACATAAAATCGTATCAAAAGAGTACCCGCTGTATTTCCCGCATCCGGGCTGGTCGGAGCAGAAGCCGGAAGACTGGTATGCGCAGAGCATGGAGGGAATCAAAGAGCTCACTGCAGAGTGCGATAAGAGCCAGGTGAAAGGAATCAGTTTCGGGGGACAGATGCACGGACTGGTAGCCCTTGATGAAAACGACAATGTAATCCGCCCGGCAATCCTCTGGAACGACGGAAGAACCGGAAAACAGACGGACTATCTCAATAATGTAATTGGAAAAGAGACACTGTCAAAATATACGGCAAACATTGCATTTGCGGGATTCACAGCCCCGAAGATCCTCTGGATGAAGGAAAACGAGCCGGAGAATTTCGCACGGATCAGAAAGATCATGCTCCCGAAAGACTATCTGGCATACCGTCTGTCCGGAACATTCTGCACAGAATATTCCGACGCGTCCGGAATGCTGCTCCTCGATGTGGAGCACAAGTGCTGGTCAAAGGAAATGATGGAGATCTGCGGTATCACGGAAGATCAGCTTCCGAAGCTCTATGAAAGCTGGGAGCCGGTGGGAACGCTGACCAAAGAGGCGGCATCAGAACTGGGACTTCCGGAAGATGTGAAAGTGATTGCCGGAGCAGGGGACAACGCAGCGGCAGCAGTGGGAACCGGTACAGTCGGCGACGGCGGCTGCAATATTTCCCTGGGAACATCGGGAACGCTGTTTATCTCAAGCAGAAAATTCGGCGTAGACAAAAACAATGCGCTTCATTCATTTGCACATGCAGATGGAAATTACCATCTTATGGGATGTATGCTGAGCGCGGCTTCCTGTAACAAATGGTGGATGGACGAGATCCTGAAGACTACCGCATACCAGGATGAACAGGCGAAGATCACCGGGCTTGGAGAAAACAGGGTATTCTATCTGCCCTATCTGATGGGCGAGCGCTCCCCGCATAATGATCCTGATGCAAGGGCTGCATTTATCGGGATGAGCATGGATACGACGAGAGAGGATATGACGCTCGCCGTGCTGGAAGGCGTTGCTTTCGGACTGCGCGATTCCCTGGAGGTGGCGCGCAGCATCGGCGTAAATCCCCAGAGAACGAAGATCTGCGGCGGCGGCGCAAAGAGCCCGCTCTGGAGAAAGATTATCGCCAATGTGATGAACATGAAAGTGGACATTATCGAGAGCGAGGAAGGTCCGGGATACGGTGCGGCGATCCTGGCGGCGGTCGGATGCGGCGTATTCTCTTCCGTGGAGGAAGCCGCCGGAAAACTGGTGAAGATCGTGGCGACAGAGGAACCGGATGCGGAGCTTACAGCGAAGTATGAGGAGAGATACCAGAAGTTCCGGAAACTCTATCCGGCTCTGAAGGAAGTTTATAAAGAGCTGTAGGGTCTGCAGAAAGCAGAGGGGGACCGGATGATCCTGGAGACATTTGATCAGGAAAAGCATATATGGAGTAACTGCGCAGAATAAAATAAACTGAAAAATAGCAGCCGTATAGTATGAAAAATACAGTACGGCTGCTGTTTTTGCAGGTTCCAATACGATGCCCGTTCTTTTTCTGCAAGGTATTCTTTCAAGAAACTCTTTTTTGTATATATTTCTGTATTGACAAATTAACGCATTGCGCCTATAATGATAAAACAATTATCCGGCAAAGCGTGTAAAATGTGCACTTGTGGTTTATATAAGGGTATTTGCCGGACAAAATCCTTTTGATTGAGCTCACAGAAGGTTGCAACCACAGAAGTTATTTTTTATAATGGAGGTGCAACT
>NZ_NFKT01000055.1 GCF_002160525.1 Lachnoclostridium sp. An169 | reverse complement strand
GGTATTTTTGATTTCAATTATGCATTTTCGTTTTCGATTACTCATTTCAGGAATAAAACCCCGGAAGCAAGCCTTCCGGGGTTTGTTATACTAATGATACATAACCCACAGGCAATCTGGATTCCGCCACCACGGTGGAGGTGATCGGACTGCTCAAAGCCAGCAGCAGGAAATACAACCAGACCATTCTCATGGTCACCCACAACGAGGCTATCGCCCAGACCTGCGACCGGATTATCCATATCGAAGACGGGCGGATCGTATCCGGGAAAGGCGGTGGTGCTGTATGCTGAAACTCGCGTGGAAATATATGCGGTATTACAAAAGCCAGACCTTTGCTATTTTTGCCAGTATTGTGTTGACGGCGGCGCTTCTGGCAGGCACCGGCTCCCTGATGTACAGCAGCCGCCGGAGTGATATCGAAAACAGCAAGACGGTGTATGGAGACTGGCACTATCGGGCGGAAGTGGATGCAAAGACTTACCGGATGGTGGGAAACGGAAAAGCAGATGACGGCGAGTCGGACCGCGGAGCATCGGGCAGCGGCGAGTCAGACCGCGGATATGTGCTGGAACAGTGCGGAAAAAAGGAGGTCCGGGACGCTGTGGACGAGCCGTATCTGATCTGGTTTGTCCACGCAGATGAATCTTATCTGCAGATGGTCCACCGGGACCTTCTGGAAGGAACATACCCTCAGGCGGAAAATGAGATCGCGGCGGATCTCTACGCTTTAAGCAATCTGGGAGGCACCGGGACTGTAGGCGAGAGTATTACGGTGGATGGAAAATCCTACACAGTGACCGGAATCCTTGTCGGTGAATGGGCGGCAAATGCCAATGAGATGGAGTTGTTCGTGGGGGATTCCTTTACAGGCCGGGGAAGCCAGACATTTCTTTATCTGCGCTTTGCAGAAGATAAGCCTCTCTACCGACAGATGGACGCTTTTCAGAGAAAATACCGGATCTCTTCGGAAATGACGGAAACCAATGCGGAAGTAACGCAGTATCTGGGCGGCGAACCGCCGGAGAGTATTGTGGATATCGTAAAATTCGGACTCACGGAGGAGCAGGGGAACTTTACCTACATTATCCTGAAACTGGAATCCGAATATCATCTGTCCTACTACGGCATGACCCTTCTGCTCTGCCTGTTCAGCCTTTTCGTGGTATACAGTGTGTTCAACATCTCCGCCTCGAAAAGGACGGCGGAGTACGGGATGATGCAGACTCTCGGGATCAGTGAAAAGAGGATCGGTTTTACCCTTGTCCTGGAACTCTGGATGCTCTTTGCCGCAGGATATCCTCTGGGCTGTCTGCTCGGAAACGGCGTCCTGGGATTTTTCTACCGCAGCCTGGAGGGAGTGTTTGCAAATACAGCCTCTGCCGGAAACACCGGTATTGCCGGAAACTCCGGTATTTCTGCGGGCAGCGCGGGGACTTCCATATCCGACGGCGTATCAGCAGCCGGCGGCAGGCTCTCGGCAGTGGATCAGACGCTGGCGCAGGGCGGCGAACCGGCAAAATTTTACATTGCATGGGATGTAATGGCCATTGGTCTGGTCATCCTCTTTGTGTCCCTTGCCCTGATCGGTTTTCTGACTGTATATTCCCTGAGAAAACGCTCCCTCAAAGATGTGATAAGCGGGGATACTTCATTTATAAAACGCAGGAAGATTTACGCGAAAAGCCATGCAGATATGGCAGGCGTCCTTGTGCGGAAGTTCATGTTCTCGAATAAGAGAAAGGTACTGGGGATTCTCCTGTCCCTCTCTGTCGGAGGATGCATTTTCCTCTGCACCACCTATATGGTGGAGAATCTGAAAGTCCACGCGGAGCTGTCGCTGAAGTCGGACGACGGGCTTGGCTCGGAGTACCGGGTGTCTCTGCGGTCCTCATCTCTTGCAGACATGATTCCGGCAAATACGGTCAGCGCGATCCGCGGGATTCCCGGCACGGCTGATGTGTTTGCCACGAAATACACTCTCGGCGAGCTGCTCCTGACAGAAGAGGAATACCTTTTTGATCCCGGCTGGCAGCATTACTTTGACGAGAAAAACGAGGACTCCTATTTCATCCAGAGATACGGCGGCATCTGTGTGCAGAAAGAGGATGGAACATACGGGATCAAGTATGATGTTTACGGCTATGACGACGGGATGGTGGAGGAACTGTCCGATTTTATCCTGGAAGGGGAGATCGATCCGGAACGGATGCGGGCGGAAGATCAGATTATTGCTGTGGCAAATGTGGACGGTCAGGGGAATTATTACTTTTACGGGAAAAAGCCCGGCGATACCATCACTCTCCGGGTCCCGGAAATGGACGGCTACTCGGATGAACTGCTGCGTTTTGAGGACAGCAGCGGCCGGTATGTGACAAAGGAGTTTGAGATCGCAGCCATCGTCAGCCGCCCTCTGGCGCAGGAGGACAGTTTCATGAACGTGGATGCCTGGAGCAACACCCAGAGCGTGATTCTGACAAACGGGCAGATGGAAAATGATTTCGGGATCACGGGATACAGTTTTATCAATGCGTCTCCGGACGGTGAAAACGTGTCCGGTCAGATTCTCCAGGCAATCCGGGATGTGCCCAAAGCCGTACTGGTGGACTATACCTCGGCAATTCAGACTCAGAAAAATTATCTGGATCAGCAGCAGATGTTCTTTTCCTGCATCGCAGGGATCCTTCTGGTCATCAGCCTGTTCCATATCGTGAACAGCATGAACTATTCCATTCTGGCACGGCGGCGGGAATACGGGATTATCCGCGCCATGGGAATTACCGATGCGGGATTCTGCCGCATGATTCTGCAGACCGGTATCCTCTACGGGATTCTGGCAGATGTGTTTATCTTCCTGATCTACAATCTCTTCCTTCGCCGGGTGATGGACTACTATATGACTCATGTGGTGCAGTTCCTGCATCTCTCCTCCGGTGTGCCGGGAGTTGTATTCTTCGGAGTGATGGCGCTCAATGTACTGATTGCCGCGGTAGCGGTGATGGTTCCCGCCCGGAGGATGGTGAGGGAGAATATCATCGAAGAGATCCGATGAGCAGGGAAAATTAAGCTTTTGTTTATAGATAAAGGACGTCCCCGGGTTTTTCTTGCAGATTATTGTAACGGAAAAACTGATTCTTTCTTATATCGACAACGAAATTCCCGGATATGTATCATAAAAGCTGAACTTTAAGCGGGAGCGTTCCGAAAAGCATTTGTTCTGGATGTTAGGAAAAGGCAGATGGAGTGCCAATGCACGAACATCTGCCTTTTCCGTTACATCCATTCAAATCTTTGAGGTAAAGCGGAGCGGTTCTGCGTTATGATACATATCCGGGAATGTACGTCAGTCAATATAATAAAGCTTAATTTTTCACCGAACCTTTTTCCTGTTTGTTACAATGTACAGATGAAGGGGCAAAGCACCCGGGACGTCTCAGGGGAGAAAGAATATGACGAAACTTGAACTGGAACAGTGTATAGAAGAATACGGCACAGACATCTATTCCTTCTGTCTGCATCTGACCGGAAACCGGCAGCAGGCGGACGAGCTTTATCAGGAGACATTTCTGAAAGCCGTGGAAAAGCGATCCGAAATCTTATCTGACGGAAATGTGAAGAGTTATCTTTTGTCTGTTGCGGTCCGTCTGTGGAGAAACTGGCGGCGGAAAGCTGCATGGCGCAGCCGGATCGCCGCAGTGATTTCCAGCGCGGCTCCGGAAGAGGAAAAGGGAATCAGGGGAATCCATCCCGATTCCCGGCAGGAGAAACGGAATGGACAGCCGTCCGAAACAGAAGGGCAGGCGCTTACACCGGAACAGATCGTTCTGGAACAGGAGCTCTGCCGGGCGGTAAGGGATGCCGTGGACCGTCTTCCGGAAAAGCTGCGGACAGTCACGCTTCTCTGCTATATGGAGGAGTGCAGCACGGCAGAGATTTCCGGGATTCTCAACATCCCGCAGGGAACTGTAAAGAGCAGGCTGTTTCAGGCGAGGAAACGTCTGGAAAAAGAATTGGAGAGTGTTTTAAATGAATGATAAATTTGATGATATTTTAAAACGTGCCCTGGCTCCAAGCGAAGAACCGGACTTCCGGTTAAATCGGAAGATCCTTAATCAGGTAAAGGAGACGAACGGGATGGAAAGAATAAGAGACAGACATGAAGCAGAAAACAGAAAGATGCGGAGACGATTCCGATGGACTCCGGGAGTTGTGCTCTCGCTTGTCCTTGCCCTTGCACTGGGGACAACGGGCGTTTATGCAGCTTATCGGTTCCTGACAGCCGGGGAGGCGGCGGAGAAAGCGGGAGATACCCGGCTTGCAGAGGCGTTTGCATCAGAGGGGGCTGTACTGGTGAATGAGACACAGCATTTCCGGAATTATGATGTGACCCTTCTGGGAGTTGTCTCCGGGGACAGTATCTCCGAACTGGTGATGGAGAAAAACGGAGAACTGCTGGACAGCCGGACCTGCGCCGCTGTAGCGGTCAGCCGGACGGACGGGACGCCGTTTCCGGACAGCATGTCGAACGAGGCGTATGACGACATAAGATTTTTCATGTCGCCGCTGATCCGGGGGTGTGATCCTGAAAAATATAATCTGGAGACAATGAACGGAAGTTATGTGCAGTTTGCAGAAGGAGGCATTTTATACCGGATCATTGCATGTGACAGCATTGAGAAATTTGCGGACCGGCAGCTTTATCTCTGCGTAAGTGAGGGCAGTGAGTGGAACGGGGAGGCATATGTCTATAATGCCGAAAATGGCGAGATCAGCCGGCGGGAAGGCTATAATGGCGTAAACGCGCTCTTTTCCCTGCCGATTGATCCTGATCTGGCGGATCTGGAAGCTGCGCAGGCTTATATGGAGTCCATGGAACCGGGAAACGCAGCTGCGACAGAAGAGGAAGCATACAGACAGGGCGTCAGGGAGGCGGACGCATTTATGGAAAAGATTACACCGGAAACAATTGCCCGGTATGCGCGGCGGCTTGAGGACTCCGTGCAGGTCTTCGGCGCAGAGGAGGACGGCGCGCTCTACCGCTACGAAACAGCGGAGGGAGAGGAGATTATGGCATATATGGATCGGACGAAAGAATTTCCGGACGGCAGCCCGGGAATGTCGCCGCGGATCCGGTACATGCATGATGAGAGCGGAACCGATTCTCTGAGGATCATTACATTTACTCTCAATGAAGACGGGACGGTTACCGGAGCTGTCTGGCTGCCGGAGCTGTAAAAGACGTACGAGAAACGGATCCTGTAAAAGATGTATGCGAAAAAGTTGAGTGAAGCGGATATACAGGTGACAGGGGATGGACCGCAGTGTTATAATAACAGACTGTAACACTGCGGTTTTCTATGTACAGAGAGCAGAAAAGGAAATGATCATATGGAAAAACAGGAAAACATTTACGATAATCAGAAATTTTTCGACGAGTATGCACAGATGACCCGCAGCCGTCAGGGACTTGCGGGTGCGGGAGAGTGGTATCAGTTCCGCCGGATGTTCCCGGACCTGGCGGGGAAAACCGTACTGGATCTGGGCTGCGGATACGGCTGGCACTGCAAATATGCGGCGGAGCAGGGATCGGCTTCGGTTCTCGGAATTGATCTCAGCGGGAAGATGATTGCGGAGGCGGAGAAAAAGAATACGGATAAGGTGATCACCTACCGGATATGCGGAGTTGAGGAGTACGGGTACCCGGAGGAGACGTTTGACTGTGTGATCTCCAACCTGGCGCTTCACTATATTGAAGATCTTGAGCCGGTTTACCGGAAGATCTTCCGGACTCTGAAAAAGAATGGCGTATTTCTGCTCAATATTGAACATCCCGTCTTTACGGCAGGGGTGAATGAGGACTGGATCTACGATGAAAATGGAAAGCCGAAATACTGGCCTGTGGACAATTATTATTATCCCGGGGAGCGCGCCACGCTGTTCCTGGGCGAGAAGGTGAAAAAATATCATCACACACTGGAACAGATTCTGATGGGGCTTCTGAATACGGGCTTTCAGCTTGCGGCTGTTGAGGAAGCCATGCCGGATGAGAACATGATGGATCTGCCGGGGATGAAAGACGAGATGCGCCGCCCGATGATGCTCCTCGTGCGGGCGGAAAAAAGGTAAAATGTGTTAGGGTACAAGGAATATGCACAATAGATAAAGTGTGTCTCCTTGTGAATAATGCTGAAAATGCGCGAAAATTATTGCTTTTTCTTACTTTTGTTCTGAAAATATGATAAAATAAATCAAAGTGGGGCCGGAAAAAGACCGTTACAGCGTTGTACCGGTCTTTCTTTGGCTATACTTACAGGTAAAGAAGAACGAACATAAGAAAGGAGGGGCATAATGCTCAGCAGAGGAGATGCGGTTGTGTATAAGTGCAAAGGGATGTATAAGGTGGAGGATATCGGAACCCTCGATTTTTCGTTTGCCGACAGGAATAAGAAGTATTATACCCTGCAGTCAATCGAGGATTCCAGGGACAGGGCCTATGTTCCAACGGACGATGAATCGAATATCCGCAGACCGGTAAGCCGGGAGGAGGCGCTGGAACTGATTGACCGGATGCCGGACATCGAAGTGCTGAGAGTGAAAAATGAAAAGTTCCGCGAACAGGAGTACAAGGAATGTATTTCTGATTTCTGTCCGGAAAACTGGGTGAAGGTGCTCAAGACTCTTTACAAGAGAACAAAGAGCAGAGGAAGTATTACAAGTATGGACCGGAAGTACCAGATGCTGCTGGAACATGCTCTTTACAGCGAGTTTTCTTTTGCACTCGGCGTGCCGGTAAACCAGGTGACCCGGGTTATCGCGGAACATACGGATAAGGCCGGGGCAGGAAAGAAATAGGGCGCGGAAACCGGAACAGGATGGAATACGAACTTGCGAAAATACCATGCACATGATATACTTCTCCTGAAACTTATATAACAAAAAGTTAGGAGGAGTATTTTTTATGGACGCAGACCCTGCGGGAAACTCGATATTGTTTGATTTGTTGCTACTGGTGTTTTTTACGCTGATGAATGCCTATTTCGCCGGCGCGGAGATGGCGGTTGTCTCGGTGAACAAGAACCGGATACGAAGCCTTGCCGAAGAGGGAAATAAGAAGGCAAAGGTGATTGAGAAACTGTTCGATGATTCGACCAAGTTCCTCTCCACCATCCAGATTGCCATTACATTTGCAGGCTTTTATTCTTCAGCGTCGGCTGCTGCGAGCATTTCACCTGTTCTGGGACAGTGGATGCAGGGATTGGGTATCCCGTACAGCCAGCAGATCTCACACAATGGAGTAACACTTGTGCTGATGTTTTTCAACCTTGTTTTCGGCGAGCTTGTTCCGAAGAGGATCGCCCTTCAGAAGGCGGAGGCATTCTGTATGCTGACCGTGATGCCGGTACACTACATTTCCGTGATTCTGTCACCGGTGATCAAACTGCTTTCCGTATCAACGAAACTTGTGCTGAAGCTTCTCAGAATGAAGACGGAAGATGAAGAGGAAGCTGTTACGGAAGAAGAGATCAAAGCTCTGCTCAAGATGGGAAATGAGACAGGCACATTTGAAGATGACGAGCGTGAGATGATTGATTCCGTGTTCGCCTTTAACGACAGGACGGCGCGGGAGATCATGGTGCCAAGACGCGAGGTGGTCACCATCGATGTCGGGGAGCCTTTTGAAGAGCTGCTTGATGAGATCCTTGAGACAAGACACAGCAGGATCCCGGTGTATGAAGAAAATATTGACAATATTATCGGTGTCCTTCATGTGAAAGATGTGATGATAGAACTGCGCAGGTCGGAACCGGGGCAGATTGATATACGGAGCATGCTTCACGAGCCGTTTTTCGTCCCGGAGACAAAAGAGGCGGACGAGCTGTTTAAGACCATGCAGGAGACCAGACATCACATGGCAATACTGGTAGACGAGTACGGCGGATTTTCCGGAATCGTTACCATCGAGGATCTTGTGGAAGAGATCATGGGAGATATCAATGAGGAGTATGAAGAAGTCGTCCCGGATATCCAGGCAGTAAGTGAGGACGAATATATTCTGGACGGAGGACTTCTGATTGAAGATCTCAATGAAGAACTTGGACTTAAGCTTGAGACAGAGAACTACGACACGCTGTCGGGGTATCTGATCGAACAGCTTGGGCATATCCCGGGCAAAGACGACCGGGATGTTATAGAAGTGGACAACCTTGTCTTCCATGTGGAGGAAGTGAAGGACAACCGTATCACAAGGGTGCGGCTTAACATCCTTCCGGTGCCCGAGTCGGAAGAGGAGGAAGAGTAGGAAATGAAAGGAGAGCCAGTGCGATGAAAATGTTGTCGATTGAACAGGAGTTAAAGGAGAATTCCTATCCGGGAAGGGGAATCATCCTCGGGAGGACCCCGGACGGAAAGAAGGCGGCTGCGGCGTATTTTATCATGGGGCGCAGCGAGAACAGCCGGAACCGTGTCTTTGTGGAGGACGGGGAAGGTATCCGGACACAGGCATTTGACCCGTCGAAGCTGACGGATCCGAGCCTGATTATTTACGCACCGGTTCGTGTCCTTGGAAATAAAACGATTGTGACAAACGGAGACCAGACCGATACGATCTATGAGGGAATGGACCGGCAGCTTACTTTTGAACAGTCGCTGCGCACAAGAGAGTTTGAGCCGGACGGACCGAATTACACGCCGCGTATCTCCGGTATCATGCACATTGAAAACGGAACATACAACTATGCCATGTCCATCTTAAAGAGCCGGGACGGAAGTCCGGAAGGATGCTGCCGCTATACATTTGCCTATGAAAATCCGGCAGCAGGAGAAGGACACTTTATCCACACTTATATGCATGACGGCGACCCGCTGCCGAGCTTCGAGGGCGAGCCGAAGAGAATCAGCATTCCGGACGATATGGATGCATTTGCGGAACTTCTGTGGAACAGCCTCAATGAGGACAACAAGGTTTCTCTTTTTGTCCGCTATATCGATATTGAGACAGGAAAATATGAGACAAAGATCATAAATAAGAATCACTAAGGAGCGGATGAGAAGATGAAAGAACTGGAACTGAAATACGGATGCAACCCCAATCAGAAACCGTCAAGGATCTACATGAGCGACGGAAGTGACCTGCCGATCCAGGTGCTGTGCGGACGCCCGGGCTATATCAATTTCCTGGATGCGTTCAACGGATGGCAGCTGGTATCCGAGCTGAAGAAAGCCACCGGTCTTCCGGCTGCGACATCCTTCAAGCATGTGTCGCCGGCAGGAGCGGCGGTAGGTCTGCCGCTGACAGAGACACTGGCGAAAATTTACTGGGTGGATGACCTGGGAGAGCTCTCTCCTCTGGCATGTGCCTATGCAAGGGCGAGAGGTGCGGACAGAATGTCTTCCTTCGGAGACTTCATCGCACTGTCCGACGTGTGTGATGTGGATACGGCACGTCTGATCAAGCGCGAGGTTTCCGACGGTGTGATTGCCCCCGGATATGAGCCGGAGGCCCTGGAACTGTTAAAACAGAAGAAAAAAGGAAATTACAACATCATTCAGATCGATCCGGATTATGTGCCGGCTGCCCTGGAGCACAAAGAAGTGTTCGGCATTACTTTTGAGCAGGGAAGAAACGAACTGAACATCGATAAAGATTTCTTCTCCAATGTAGTGACCGAGAACAAAGAGATTCCCGATGAGGCGAAGAGGGATCTGGCGATCTCCATGATTACGCTGAAATATACACAGTCCAATTCCGTCTGCTATGTGAAGGACGGGCAGGCGATCGGAATCGGAGCGGGACAGCAGTCACGGATTCACTGTACCCGTCTTGCAGGACAGAAAGCGGATAACTGGTGGCTCCGCCAGAGCCCGAAGGTGCTTGGCCTGAAGTTCAGGGAAGGTATCGGGCGCGCGGACAGGGACAATGCCATCGACCTTTATATCGGCGAAGAATATATGGATATTCTGGCGGACGGCGTGTGGGAGAATACATTTGCTGAGAAACCGGAAATATTTACAAGAGAGGAAAAGAGGGCGTGGCTGGATAAGCTGACCGATGTATCCCTCGGTTCAGATGCGTTCTTTCCCTTTGGGGACAACATCGAGCGGGCTCACAAGAGCGGCGTGAAGTATGTGGCGCAGCCGGGCGGTTCTGTGCGCGATGACAATGTGATCGCTGTGTGCGACAAGTATAATATGGCGATGGCGTTTACAGGAATCCGTCTGTTCCATCACTAAATATTTTGAGCAGAGACAGGAGAGGAAAATCCGTATGGTGATAGAGACAAGAAGTCCGGAGGAGACTTTCCGGCTGGGCGTACAGCTGGGCGAGAAAGCGTATCCGGGACAGGTGTTTACCCTGACAGGGGACCTGGGCGTGGGGAAAACCGTATTTACCCAGGGGCTTGCAAGGGGGCTTGGAATCGAGGAACCGGTGAACAGCCCTACATTCACGATTGTCCAGGTGTATGAGGGAGGAAGACTGCCTTTTTATCATTTCGACGTTTACCGCATCGGAGACGTGGAGGAGATGGATGAGGTGGGATTTGAAGACTACATTTACGGTGAGGGAGTTTCTCTTATCGAATGGGCGAATCTGATCGGGGAGATCCTTCCGGAAAAACGTACGGAGATCCTTATTGAAAAAGATCTGGAACAGGGATTTGACTACAGGAAGATTACCGTCGAGGAACGGTCCTGACGCTGTGCTTCCTGCTGTCGGAAAACTGGATTGATGCAACAGTGCTGCTGCGGAAGGTGTGGGATGAAGTGTGCTTTTCGCAGCAGCGCTTTTCTGCGCCGGGCGCAGATCGTGAAACATGAAGCTGAAAAATATCAGAAAAACTGGAAAGGAAACAGACTATGAGAGTACTGGCAATTGACAGTTCCGGGCTGACCGCGACAGTGGCTGTGGTGGAAGATACCCAGACAATTGCGGAATACACGGTGAATTATAAAAAAACACATTCGCAGACTCTTCTGCCGATGATTGATGAGATGGCCCGGATGATTGAACTGGATCTGAACACACTGGACGCCATTGCCGTCTCCGGCGGGCCGGGATCTTTTACGGGACTGCGGATCGGTTCGGCAACGGCAAAAGGCCTGGGACTGGCGCTGGACAAGCCGCTGATCCATGTGCCGACGGTGGATGCACTTGCCTACAGCGTATACGGGTGCGGGGATATCATCTGCCCGATTATGGATGCAAGAAGAAAACAGGTTTATACAGGTATTTATACATTTTCCGCAAAAGCAGGAGAGACAGAGGGCACAAATCTGGTTGAGCCGGTGTTTCAGGTGCTGAAAATGCAGATGGCTGTTTCCGTGGAGGATCTGATCCGTCGCCTGAATAATTATAACCGTCCGGTTGTGTTCCTGGGAGACGGAGTCCCCGTATATTCGGAAATGCTCTCGGAAGGGCTTAAGGTTCCTTATTCGTTTGCTC
The DNA here is from genome assembly GCF_002160525.1 of Lachnoclostridium sp. An169. Lineage (GTDB taxonomy): Bacteria > Bacillota > Clostridia > Lachnospirales > Lachnospiraceae > Mediterraneibacter > Mediterraneibacter cottocaccae. The sequence goes on along the minus strand of NZ_NFKT01000055.1, from coordinate 4,470 downwards.
CTTCCTATATGAACCGCCAGAGAGCAGCCGTGGTCGGCGCGCTTGGAATCCGTTATTTCAAAGCCGGAAAATTTGAGACCGCTGCAGAGCATAAGCCGGATTATCTCAGGGTCTCCCAGGCGGAGAGAGAACGCGCGGAGCGGGAGAAAAATGCAAAGACTACGGTGCGCCGTATGACCATGGAGGATGCTGCGGCAGTGGCGGAGATGGAACACCAGCTTTTTGCGGATGCCTGGAGCGAGAAGGCTGTTCTGGATACGCTCGGGCTTTCCAATACCATCTGCCTGACAGCAGAAAAAGCCGGCAGGATCACGGGATATCTGCTTGCCTATACGGCAGCGGATGAAGCTGAAATCGCAAGAATTGCCGTGGCGAAAGAGTTTCAGAGGCAGGGGGCGGCCCGTACCATGCTGGAGGAACTGTTTGATCTGTGTGCGCAGCAGGAGGTCGGAAAAGTTCTCCTTGATGTGCGGGAGAGCAACGCTGCGGCGCGGTCGCTGTATGAGCATGCAGGTTTTAAGGAGGACGGAGTGCGGCAGAAGTTCTATGAGAATCCGGTAGAAGACGCGATTCTCATGAGCCGTCCGACTGGAAAATGATACACAGACACGGCAGCAGTTCCCAGTAGGAATCCGTGATTTGTGCCGTTATAATATAGGCGTGACAAAGAGGAAAACGGTACGACACAGGAGGAGATTGTATGCGCCAGTATCAGCTGAAAGAAACAAAAGAAATTAAAAAAATTATCTGCAATAAATGTGGTAAAGAGATCCCGGCAGTGGACGGAGAGCCCAGGGAAGGGGTGTTCAGCGTGGATTATCAGTGGGGATATTTTTCGGAAAAAGACGGAGAACGCCACAGCTTTGATCTGTGCGAAGCATGTTATGACGAGCTGCTGAAATCTTTTTGCATACCTGCAGAAATTAAAGAATAAGACAGAGGGATAGTATGTTAGACGTATGTTTGCTCGGGTGCGGCGGGATGATGCCGCTCCCCTACCGTTATCTGACAGCCCTGATGACCCGGTTCAACGGGAGCAGTCTGCTTGTAGACTGTGGAGAGGGGACGCAGATTGCCATAAAAGAAAAAGGATGGAGTTTTAAGCCGATCGATGTGATCTGTTTTACGCATTTCCACGGCGACCATATCAGCGGACTTCCGGGCCTGCTTCTGACCATGGGAAATGCTGACCGCACGGAGCCTCTTACTCTGATCGGTCCGAAAGGACTCGAGCGGGTGGTCAATTCCCTGCGCGTGATCGCCCCGGAGCTTCCGTTTCCCATTCTGTTTCGTGAGATCGAGGGGCCGGAGCAGACATTTGAGCTGAAAGGATACCGGCTGAAGGCTTTCCGGGTAAATCACAATGTGGTCTGCTACGGGTATACCATGGAGATAGACCGGGCAGGAAAATTTGACGTGGAGCGGGCGAGAGAACGGGAGATCCCGCAGAAATTCTGGAGCAGGCTCCAGTCCGGGGAGACTGTGGAGGACGGCGGCCGGGTATTTACCCCGGATATGGTGCTCGGTCCCCCGAGAAAGGGAATCAAGCTGACCTATACGACGGATACCAGACCCACAGATTCCATTCGCAGAAATGCCCTGGATTCCGATCTGTTTATCTGCGAGGGAATGTATGGCGAGAAGGATAAGGCGTCCAAAGCCTCAGAGTATAAGCACATGACATTTTATGAGGCAGCCGGACTGGCGAGGGATGCACATGTCAGGGAGATGTGGCTTACACATTACAGCCCGTCCCTGACCCGTCCGGAACCGTATATGGATGAAGTGAAAAAGATTTTCCCCCATTCGAAACCGGGAAAAGACGGTCTTTCAACAGAACTGATGTTTGAGGAGTGAGGCGTAAGATGAAGGAAATCAGAGATATCAATATTTTGGCAATCGAGAGTTCCTGCGACGAGACTGCGGCGGCTGTCGTACATAACGGCCGGGAAGTGCTTTCCAACATTATCTCGTCACAGATTGATCTGCATAAACTGTATGGGGGAGTTGTGCCCGAAATCGCCTCCCGCAAGCATATTGAGAAGATCAACCAGGTGATTGAAGAGGCGCTCAAAGAGGCAGATGTGACGCTGGATGACATTGATGCAGTCGGTGTGACTTACGGTCCCGGTCTTGTGGGAGCACTGCTTGTCGGAGTGGCGGAGGCGAAAGCGATCGCATATGCGAGAAAACTGCCTCTGGTGGGAGTACACCATATCGAAGGGCATATCTCGGCAAATTATATCGAGCATCCGGACCTGGAACCGCCGTTTCTCTGCCTTGTGGCGTCCGGCGGACATACCCATCTTGTCTGTGTGCGCGACTATGGAAAGTACGAGATTCTGGGGAGAACAAGAGACGATGCTGCAGGAGAAGCCTATGATAAAGTGGCCCGCGCAATCGGTCTTGGCTATCCCGGAGGTCCGAAGATCGACCGGATTGCGAAAGAAGGAAATGCGGAGGCTGTGAAATTCCCGAAGGCCCATATTGAGGGGGCGGAGTATGATTTCAGCTTCAGCGGCCTGAAATCGGCAGTGCTCAATTATATTAACGGCTGCAGGATGAAAGGGGAGAGTTTCGACCCGGCAGATATTGCGGCTTCTTTCCAGAAGGCGGTTGTGGAAGTACTGGTGGAGAATTCTATGAAAGCGGCGGAAGACATGGGGATGTATAAATTCGCCATAGCAGGAGGCGTGGCGTCCAATACAGCACTGCGGGCAGCGATGAAAAAGGCGTGTGAGGAGAGGCAGATCCGGTTTTACCACCCGTCTCCCATTTACTGTACGGACAATGCGGCTATGATCGGAGCAGCAGCATATTATGAGTTCCTTGCAGGCACCCGCCACGGATGGAATCTCAACGCCGTACCGAATCTGAAACTGGGGGAACGGTAGGTAAAAAGAGCAGTAGTAAAAGAAGAGCAATAGTAAAAGAAGAGCAGTGGTTAAAGGAGAACCGCAGTTCAAAAAGATGGAGAAACAAGCGGGCGGAGGACAAGTGATGGAGAAAGTATACTGTACGGCGATCGTGCTTGCGGCGGGGAGCGGCAGGAGAATGGGGACAGACGTCCACAAACAGTTTCTGCCGCTGTGCGGAAAACCTGTCCTGTATTATTCACTGGCAGCTTTTGAAAAATCTGATCTGATCGACGAGATGATTCTTGTAACCGGGGCAGGTGAAGAGTCGTTCTGCCGGAAAGAAATTGTAGAAAAATACGGCTTTGAAAAAGTGAAGAAGATCGTTCCCGGAGGAGCAGAACGCTATCACTCTGTCTGGAACGGCCTGCAGGAAACAAAGGATGGAATTGTATACATCCATGACGGCGCACGCCCGTTTGTCGATGAAGAGATGATCCGGAGAGCCTATGAATGTGTGGAAAAGAGCCGGGCATGTGTGGCAGGCATGCCCGTAAAAGATACGATTAAGATCGTGGACAATGAGGGAACGGTAAAGGCGACACCGGACAGGAATACCCTCTGGCTGGTACAGACTCCCCAGGTCTTTGAAACCGCACTTGTGAAAAAGGCATACGCAGACCTGATGGGGCGGGAAACAATTAATGTGACGGATGATGCCATGGTCGTTGAACAGATGACAGGCTGCCCGGTAAAAATGTTTCGGGGAAGCTATGAGAATATAAAGATAACGACGCCGGAAGATCTTGTGACAGCGGAAGCTTTTTTACAAAGATGAAAAGCCGGGTGCAGGGCATTGGAATGTTCAGAAATTTCAGACTTAAAAAGATTTTAAAGAAAATGGTTGACAGGAATTCCGAAAATGTGGTAGAATAGCCTACGGTCGTCAGGAAGAGACAGCTTTTTTGTCGGGAATGACACCGTATTGTTATCGGAATGATAATGGCATGGAGAGGTATCGAAGTGGTCATAACGAGGCGGTCTTGAAAACCGTTTGTCCGAAAGGGCGCGTGGGTTCGAATCCCACCCTCTCCGCTGAAGGCTGACCGGTGAACGAACCAGGTCAGTCTTTATATCTCTATCAGACGGAGCAGCACAGGCTTTTTCATAGAGAAAAGAAAGCACAAAAGTACGGGAAATCAGAAAAATGAATAAATCTGAAAAAAGTACTGGACAAGCGATGCGGTTTCGTGTATATTAGATAGCGGACATTTTGGAGAAGTACCCAAGCTGGCCGAAGGGGCTCCCCTGGAAAGGGAGTAGGTCGTTAGTAGCGGCGCGAGGGTTCAAATCCCTCCTTCTCCGTTTGTTTCACGGTTTTTTGTAATGAGAAAACAGACTGTGAAACATTCATGTCAAAGAACTGTTTTGAAAAAACTTTAAAAAAGTTCTTGACAATGATTTGTGACTTTGATATAATATCAAAGCTGTCGCAAAAAGCGACAAGAACCTTGATAACTGAACAATAGACAACAACCCTTGAAAATTTCTTTGAAGAGAAAATTTCTAAGAACGGTTTGAACAAACCAATAACAGTAAAGGGATAGAATTGCTA
>NZ_NFKT01000054.1 GCF_002160525.1 Lachnoclostridium sp. An169 | reverse complement strand
TGAAACTTCAACATAATGATGCCCCCTTTCTTATTTATATTCCCTATAAATAGAATAGCACATTTTGTTGGAGTTTCTTATTTTAACTAGCACAACGGGTTAAATTACTTACCTTTATTCCCATGTTTACACCATCCTTTCTTGTTGTAATCTGGCTGCTTATTTACCAGATATAAGTTCAGAAACAAAAGTCCAATAGCAACCACAGCATACAATATTCTGCTAGGCCAATAAGGAGTTAAAAAACCATCTTGAACAACTTCTCCTGATAATTTGAACAGCTGTAATAATTGCGGCAGTATGCGAGTGATTGATGATGTTAAAAACAACCATAAAAGAAACACGCAGCCAATACCGATTCCTATATTTCGCAGTAAATTTGTAGCTGTAAAACAAAGTATCCCCATAAAAAACATACTGGCCGCACAAGCACAGACGCACTGAATATATAGAACGGCTATTGATCTCTACTGCCGGATTAAAGCCTATCATTTCATCATCCAACTGCTGAAGCAATTCCGGTATCAGTTCTGTTATCTTAATAAAGCGCTGAACCTGTTTCGGACTGTCTCCATATTCTTCTCCAATAAGCTCAATAGTTTTTTTTCCTTTTAATTTGTGGTCAAATTGACTTTTTTTTCGACCGCCTTTTCTTTTCATTGCCTCATTTTTCATCTTGTAGGCAAATGCTTTTTCACTGTATCTGATTCGTTCTCTTTGGAGATTAGAATCCACCATAGAAATAATGGCCTCATCATCATTCATTACTCTGATGATCACCGGCAACTTATAATAGCCTAACTGCTGTGCGGCATATTTTCTCCGATGACCTGATACTATTTCATACACGCCATCCAGAACAGGTCTAACAATTAATGGACTTAGAATTCCGTAATTTTTGATACTTTCTTTAAGAAGAGACATCTCCTTATCATCTTTTACATGAAACGGATGCTCTTTAAAGTCTCGAAGCCTCTCAATCTCAATTTCAATAACTTTCTCTTTTTCTTCCAATTTTTCTCCTTTCCTCTGATACGAAAAAAGCTCGTTCAGATCAGTTTTGTAAATCTGATCCAAACGAGCTTCCCGTTTGACTATTATATGTAATTGATATTGTATCGGCTTCCAGATGAACCTCTGAAAAATGTGCAGTCCGCATACCACGCTTTTACCATGTTTTACTATTTTAAATACAGGCTGACATTTAACTGAGCACTGTTATTAGCTGATCTGCCTGGAAAAAAATTATTAGCCACAAAGCTTTTTTATTAGCCAGATCCGCTAATTTTTGACAGTGTATTAGCTGGATTTTCATCCCATTCAGGGTAATTTTCTTCTTCAGAAAATGAGATAAGCGGGTAATTATTAAAGCCTTTCCAGCTAATAATTCCCGCTTATATCTACCGTCTCGTATAGGAATCGAACCTATAATTGAGTCTTAGGAGAAACCACAACCAAATCAACCAGCGTATAACAAAGACTCCTCTAATGTCCTGGAACGCCCTATTTTCCTGGACATTTTAGCCTTTTGAAACGGGATGGAATAACCTCAAGTTCCATCTCGTTTCTTCTTGTATCCTGGTGTGAAATTAGCAGGTTGTTAGCAGCAAACGGACTGGAATCCGGTACATCCGCCATTTGATTAGCAGATTGTACCACCTCTCAGGAACGCCGACACGCAAAACTAGACATTCTGAATTTTACCCGTAATAAAATAACGTGTCATCTGAAAAATATATGATATTATATAATTTCTCATATAAAATCTTACCACACCGTACCTGAAAACACAAATATTTTAAGCAAAGGAGAGCCCTTATGGAATATCAATTAGAACTCAAACAAATCGTAGATTTTCCACGCTGCCGGATCTACCGCAACTTCATACAGACCTTATTAAATGACAGGAGCATCCGAACCACCGGAGGCTCTTTTCTTTTCTGGTATCTGATTCTTTGCTCCTACGCCAATTACAGCAATTCAAACCGGCGCATGGAGCAGCTCACTTATACGCTCTCACCTGGAGAATGGATCTGCAGCATCTCAGAACTGCAGGATTGGTTTCGCTGCCGGTTCCAACATCAGGCCATATCCATCCTGAAGCATCTCCAGGAGGAAGGCTGCATTACCTATTCCCTGCTGGAGAAAAACCGTCTGGTCAAATTCCAGATTACCGACTGGCAGAATGATAATACTGCCCTGAAATACAATTATCCCTGCAAAAAGGATACTGGTTTCTTCTTTTTCCCTATTGGAAAAGCTCACAAGCTGATCCAGGCAGGCAAATGCTCGGAGATGGACATTCTGCTCGACCTGTGGATCCACGCTGTATACAATGATCCGTCTGTCCTCTGCTCTGACACCGGCCCTGTCGTTTATTATCGGAATAATACCGGTTCCCCTCTGACCAGCTTCCAGACACTGGGAGATCGTTGGGGACATTCTAAACCTACTGTCTCAAGGCTATTAAAAAAGCTGGAGAAGATGAACCTGATCACCCTGGTATCCTTCCGTGGAAATCACGGGAGCATGATATACCTAAACAATTACCTTTCCATTATGTTTAACATCAGCGACGTACTGATTGACAAGGAGGAGATCGCCATGAAAATGAAACTGCCGATTTACATTCCAAAAGAAACACCTGCAGAGGAACCCGCAGAACCAGAGTCTGTGTGCGTACCAGAAACGGTGACGGATGAACAGATTACTGTTTCAAATCCCATTCCCTGCGTTCCAATTTCGCACATCCGCTACATGGTCAAAAAAGTCGCCAAACTCCTGGATACACAAGGGATTTCCTGCTGTCACTGTCCACGGACCAGGTATATATTATCTCCTTTATCAGACTGCAAGGATAGTATACCTGTAATTGGTCTAAATATTATCTGCCCCTTTGGAGCCGCAAACTACCGGTTTGAGCTGACCATAGAACCCAGGTCGGAGTCTGCAAAGCTGGAGCCTGAAAAGAAGACCGGACAGCAGCACCGAACCGTACTGGCGAACACTGCCCTTCCGAAAGAGAGCAGGACAGGACAGCGGGCTAAAAGGATGCACAAGATGGAACCACCGGAAATCTTACTGCCGGATCTTCCCCCGCAAGTACCGGAAAATCCGGGAACCGGAAGTCAGGAAGGAGGTGATCTGTATGCCGAAGCGTAAAGGACAGGACTTTCCAGCACCGGAAGAAAATCCCCGGTTTCATGATACGTACCAGTTCCTGCGCCGTTACCGGGATGCCACATACAGCCTGAAAGTGGTCGTTCACCAGATGGAGAACCAGTTCAAGGTGCAGTACGGTTCCAGCATTGATGAGTTCCTGGACTCCATTTATGCAGCCGGGGCAGACCTGGCAGGAAGTGATATTGCGGAACGTGCCAAAAGCATTGAGCGGAGCAACCGGATGCTGAAGCTGCTGGAGTCTTCCGTAGATCTTCTGCGGAATAACCACAAATACGGGGAGCAGTATTACTGGATCCTCTACTATGCCTTTCTTTCTCCACAGCAGCTGAAGAACACGGAAGAAATCCTGGAAAAGCTGGAGCAGCACATTCCCAATATCTCCTACCGTACTTACTACCGGAAACGCCACCTGGCGATAGAAGCTCTGAGCAGCATCCTCTGGGGCTATACGGCAAAGGAAACCATAGACACCCTGAATAAATTCTTCCCGGAGTAGGAAGTGGCACAGCTCCGGCATAGGATTGTCCCGGTTCTGCGATTGCAGGGTAAATTTACCCATGCTACAATAGGTATTGCTTATAGTTTTCTTTTTACAGCACCCTCGGCGGTGCTTTTTTTGTACCCATAAACCAACGCTGACTGCTGTACGTACAGCCTACATATATAATAAGTAGAAATTTCTACGTATGCTCTACGTACAGCACACGCACATTCTATTGAACGGAGGAAATCCGGCATGAAAACAAGAGATCAGATATACCACAGGGAAGGAGAAAAGCTCCTGCGCTTCCTGACCACCTACCATGCCCTGAAGTATGAGCAGGTAATGAAGATGTTTGGTAACCAGGACTCCATCAAGTCGCTGATCACCAGCCTGGTCAAGCAGGGGAGGATTTATCATGATAAGGAAGCCGGCCTGTTATGTGACAGCCCGGAGGCTGCCAAAAACCCGGATCGAGGCACGATTGCCGCCTTCTGGGTTTTACTGGATTTTGAAAAGCCCATCGTATTCCATACCAGCGGGGATTTTCCTGTTAAACTTCACTTCTTTTCAGAGAATGAGGAATATGAAATCCTCTATGTGCCGCTGGAACAGGAAATTTTAGTGGATCATGTGATGAAATCCATTCCCCGCCACGATGTGTTGCGTCTTGTGATGCTGGAAAATATCCAGCAGGCGGCGAAACTCTCGATTGAAGGAGTGCTTGCTTTCTGTGTCGTGGATGACTCCGGCTCTGTCAGCTACTACGGAAGGAGGTAATACACCATTTCAAACCAGAAAATACTCTATGAACGGCTTGCGAAGCTGGAAGGAGAGATCCAGAAACTCAACAACACCGTTTTTGCCCTGAAAACCACTGATATTCGTACATATCCGGAAAACTACGGGGAGCTGAGTATGAACGCTGCGCTGCGTGCTGAGCGGATCGCCTGCCAGATGCGGAACCTGGTCTGTCTGGCCGCCCCGGAAAAACGGGGCGGATATTTAAAGGATGCGGCTGATGCCCAAGGGATTGAGATCTGCCAGGACGAAGATCTGATCTCCATTACGCTTCCGGGCCTGCTTCCCAAAAGAAAGCAGCACGTCAACGCTGCCTTTCTCCATGAGCCGCTGAACTATGCGCTGCAGAACTACCTGACGGTCCATTCCCTTCCCCTGTACCGGGAATGTGTGGTCTGCTTCAGCCAGATCTATGACCGGAACGGCCCATTTGACCGGGTACGTGATTACGATAACCTGGAGTTCAAACAGCTTCTGGACACGATTGCCACCTATATCATGGTGGATGACAGCGGGCTTTACTGCGACTCCTACCACACCACGGAGCTGGGAGATACGGATCATACTGTCATCTATGTGATGGGAAAATCCCGGTTTCCCCAGTGGCTGAAAGGACGAAAAAACGAGATTGAAACCATATCGGAAATTTCATGATTTTTCCATCATTTTATCCGACATTGGTAAAACATCCTTTGAAAGCAGGAAATCCCTGCTTTTTTTGTTTGCCGGGAAGCACAACTTTTTACCCAAGTACAGACTTACATGGGTAACTACCGGAAGGAGGGGTGACTGATTTTGTATCCTTCTACCTCCCAGAAATACAGGCTCTTGGAAATGGTCGCTCTTAGTGGGGAATTTCCTGCTGACCAGCTTACCCGTCTGATCCCAAGCCCCTCTTATGGAGAAAAGCTCATTACAGAGTTAAAGGCACAAAAACTGCTGCGGACTCACTATCGGGATCATTTAAGGGGCTATCGTCTGACCGGACGGGCTAAACAGATGCTCCTTGCTCAAAATCCGGAGCGTTTCCGTGACTTCCTCACCGGGAATACCGAAACCAATCAGGTCCGAAGCGAAGTAACCCGTCGGCTGCGTCTGTACCAGAAAGCAGAAACCTATCTGACTCTCCTAAGCGCCGGCATCCCGTTCTTTGCTGACCAGAAACCGGATATTTTCAGGGAAGGCCGCGAAGCCGGTATCCTCACTATGGGGAACCTGCCCCTTTTTTACTCATCACGGGAGTTTAAGCACATCGGTTCAGAGGCAACCAAGATCAGAAATTCCCGGAGCATGGGGGTGCTGCTTGCTCCCCACTGTGCCTATGCACTGTATAACACCGGTGACCATGTACTCAAGTGGGAATACCGGACAGAGGTACGGCTGAACGCCTTCCTGCAGCATTACCTGCAGGATTTCCCCTATACGGGACATCCGAAAGTCCGGGCGATCCTGACCGGGAAGGACATGGACACCGCTTACCAGCTCCTGACCAGTACCGGCGGATACAAAAAGAGTCTGTTTGTAGCGGATACATCCTATGAACACTTTCACTATCTGCCAAACACACCGGAAGGTGAAACGCTTTTGAAACTGCTGGTCCGGCCACGGCTCATGAAACAGCTGGACCAGTTACTGTTATCCGATTTAGGTTCCCGGCAGCCAGACCTTCCCATCGACCATGATGGGGTGGACGCTTCCGGGAACCCTGCGGTTCTTGCATATGATTTTGACTTGCACCGAATTAACCGATTCAATACCGGGCTGAATGTATATGGCAGAAAGGGGATGATGATCTGCTTTGATTTCCAAATCCCCTGTCTAAAACGGTATCTGACCGCCGACATTCGGTTCTCCAGTATTGACCTCACTAAGTTTAGAAAGGGGTTTTTGCATGAACCGTAAATGGTGGAAGCTCATTTATCTGCTTCCCATCAGCCTCTGCACCTTATATGCAGGCGGCTATATCGCTCAGTTTATCCGAAACTATCGCATCTGGACTGCCGCTGGTAACACGCCGGGCAATGGCAGTTCCCCACAGATGCCATCCCCGCATCCGGCAGCCTGTTTCCAGGCAGTCACCGATTTTCCGTATAACCTGCATGGGATTGGGATCTGCCTTGTGGTATTTGGGCTGCTGATTTTTTTGCTCATGCGAATGGGCTATGACCGCAACGGCGAAGTCGCAGACCGGGAACGGAACCTGAACTACTCGACCAAAGGAACCTATGGAACCTCCGGTTTCATGACGCCGGAGGAAATGCATAAAGTCCTGGAGCTGACTTCTGATGTAAAGAAGAGCAAAGGCACCATCTTAGGCAAGCTGAACGGCAAAGCCGTCTGCCTGCCCTACCACACCTATATGAATCGGAATGTGGCAGTCTACGGCTCCAGCGGCTCCATGAAGAGCCGTGCCTATGTCCGAAATGCTATCTTCCAAAGTGTTGCCCGCGGAATTGACGGACCAGGAGAAAGTCTCATCATTACCGATCCGAAATCCGAACTCTATGAAAGTATGTCCGTGTATCTGGAGAATGAAGGCTATACCGTCAAATGTTTCAACCTGGTCAACCCGGAAAACTCCGACAGCTGGAACTGTCTTATGGAGATTAACGGGTCTGAGACAATGGCTCAGGTCTTGGCGGATGTCATCATCCAGAATACCGGCTCTGCTAAAGGGGATCATTTCTGGGATAATGCGGAGATGAACCTGCTGAAAGCCCTGGTTCTGTATGTAGACCAGGGTTTCCCGCCGGAAGTCAAAAATATCGGACAAGTGTACAAGCTGCTGACTATGAGTTCCGAGAAAGAACTGAACAGCCTGTTTGACTTGCTCCCGGTATCCCATCCGGCAAAAGTGCCTTACTGCATCTATAAGCAGGCCAGCGACACAGTGCGCTCCGGCGTCATCATCGGGTTGGGCGCCAGGCTGCAGGTGTTCCAAAATAAGCTAATCCGGCAGATCACCTCCTATGACGAGATCGACCTGACACTGCCAGGCAAGCAGAAATGTGCGTATTTCTGCATCACCTCAGACCAGGACAGCACCTTTGATTTCCTCTCCTCCCTGTTCATGACTTTTATCTTTATCAAGCTGGTCCGTTTTGCGGACAAAGAGGGGAAGGACGGAAAGCTGCCGGTTCCGGTACATATTCTAGCGGACGAGCTGGCCAATACCGGCGCCATTTTGGAGCTGAATAAAAAGATTTCTGTTATCCGGAGCCGAAACTTAAGCATTTCCTGTATTTTCCAGAATCTGCCCCAGATGCAGAACCGGTATCCGCTGAACCAATGGCAGGAAATTATCGGGAATTGTGACAGCCAGTTATTCTTAGGCTGTACCGATGAAGTGACCGCCACCTTTATATCCAACCGGTCCGGAGATGTGACGGTTGGAGTCAGCAGCGAAGCGAAGCAGCTCAATTCCTGGCGGGTGTCGGACTACACGCCGGAGTACCGGCAGACCAGATCCATCGGGAAGCGCAAGCTCTTAACACCGGATGAGATTCAGCGGCTGCCCTTAAATAAGGCACTTATCATCCTGCGGGGACAGAAAATCCTGGAAGTGGAGAAATACGATTATACGCTCCACCCGGATTCCAAAAAACTGATTCCAAGAAAGGCGGCAGACCATGTTCCCCAGTGGCGGGCGATGGCCGAGCAGGAAGAATACGACTATACACCGACTCTTGCGGAGAATTTAAAGAAAAAGCCCCGGCCTGGCCGCAGCGGCAGACGCCCTGCCTTTCCCTCTCAGGAGAAACCGCTTCGACGGGAACCGGACAAACACGCTTACCCTTCCGGGCAGCCGGAAGAGCTTAGTGACCTGCCGGAAGAATTTCCGGAGTTTCCAGAGGAGATTGTTCCGCTGGATAAAGATTCCATAATGTCTTGATTTATGAAAGGAGGCAGCTTATGCCAAACGAACTGAACCATGCAACATCTATCCTTACCCTGGACGCCGATGCTCAGCTGGAAACGCCGCAGTCCAAAGCGGATCTCATCTGGCACGAGATCCAGAACGCCTACCGCACCCGGAAAATCCTTACCGGGAAACTGGGCGGCATTGAAAAAACGGAGGCCGGCAGTCTGATTGCCATTGTCTACTATAAGGACTTCCGTACCGTCATCCCCATCTCGGAAATGATGCTGAATCTTGTCCAGGATAACGCCCACGATTACGGGGAACTTTCCCTGCGGCAAAACAAAATCCTCAATAATATGCTGGGATGTGAGATTGATTTTCTTGTGAAAGGATTAGATACCAAGACACGCAGCATTGTGGCAAGCCGGAAGGAAGCCATGCTGAAGAAACGCCAGATTTTCTATCTGGATACAGATGCATCCGGAAAGCCCAAGGTCTGCGAAGACCGCATCGTGCAGGCCAGAGTGATCGCTGTGGCAGAAAAGGTTGTCCGTGCTGAAATTTTTGGCGTGGAGACTTCCATCCTGGCAAGGGATCTGTCCTTTGACTGGCTGGGAGACGCCAGGGAGCGGTTCCGTGTGGGGGATCACATCCTGGTGCGGATCCTGGATGTAAAGGCAGAGTCTCCGGAGCAGATTACCGTCCATGCGGATGTCAAAAGCGTAGAAGGCAATACCAGCAAGGAAAACATGAAGAAATGCAAAGTCCAGGGCAAATATGCCGGTGTTGTGGAAGATATCCACAAAGGCACCGTATTCGTCCGGCTCTCGATTGGCGTCAACGCCATCGCCCATTCCTGCTATGATCCCCGTACCGTAGGAAAAAAGGATGAGGTATCCTTTGTCGTTACGCATATTGATGAGGAGCGCAATGTGGCGGTGGGCCTGATCACCCGGATTATCCGGCAGAACCTATAAAAAAAGCGGCAGCGCAACAAAGTGAATTTTGCAATATTGCCGTTTCTTTCCATATATTTTTATTGCTCATAGCGATGCGTCATGCTATACTATTCCGGTATAATTGAACCAGAAAGACGGATGCTTTTCGATCTTGCCCTCTAGTAAAAAAGGAGGGTGATGCCCATGACTATCACAGAAGTCCTGACTTTACTGTTAGTTATTTTTGCGGCTTTGATTTACATAGATAATCGACATAATAAGAAATAGCATCCTGTACCGTCCAAAGTCAAGGATGCTATTTCTATGAAATACTGAATTAACTGAGGGCATCAGATCTTGCATCTGATTACCTTTCTGAGTTCATTATACACTGGGGGATGCGAGAAATCAAGTCCCCCAGTTTTATATTTATCCACGCCCCTGGTGAACCTGGCAATTCCAATTTTCTGCACTACAACTTAGGATTTATCGAGAAGATTGTTTATCCAATCATCAAGAAATTTCATTTGCTCATCTGTATGAAACCAATGTTCTCCATTTTTCATAACAGTAAGTGTCGCGTTGGCTTGTTTTGCAAATTCAGATATAGTCGAATAAGAAGTTAAATTATCTTTTTCGCCAAATAAAATATGTGTTGGAATTTTCCATGTAATTGGGTTTTCTCTCACATAACAGAGATAATCCCATGAAAGTGTCTCTCCAAAACTTGTTTTAATTTCTTTTTTATCTCGAAGTTTATCTTCTGTAACATTTGCCCAAAACATCATATTTGTAATTAGTTTTTCCATATTTACAACAGGGGAAACAAAATAAGCTTTTTCTATTTGCTTATCTGATAAGGCATTCATAGCCAAATAGGCACCTACACATAATAGTTTCGTTTTTTGACTGTCACAAGGTCAAATTCACGATGTGTAACAGACAATTCGGCGGCCAGTTCACGAAGTTTCTTTTTCATTCCCGATGGATACAGCAAACGGTTTGTTTTCAAAGCACCGATGGTATGGAACCCTCTCTGTGCAAAGGTATTGATTATCTTTTCAGAAACATACCAGCAGTCGCAAAGAAAATAGGACATTACCGGTGGAACAGGCAGCTCCTTTGCAATGCTTTGTACAATGTCAATCTTGGAAATTGACTTATTGTACATTACAAAAGCATAGTTCAGAACAATGCCATTGCAGGAAAGCATAACAGCAACTGCCTGATGCCCGTAGTCCTGTTTTCCCTTTAAATGGGATTGGTGAAAATACGCATCTTCAATCGGATGTAAAGCCCGTGACGAAGGCTTTGTCTTTGAAGCAATCGTATCGTCCACAATGCAGAAAACAGGCTTTCCGGTGCGTGCTGCTTCTGAATAAATAATCTCAATGACAGAGCATTTTAACGTATCTGAAAGTAATGAATCATCCCATTTTCCGGAATTGAGAAAATGGGCAATCGTAGTTCTGTGGCAGGAACTGTTTTTAGCAAAGTCCGTAGTTTTTCCATGATATCCTAAAATGAAAATACTGATTAGGATACTCATAAGATGGTTTATTACTCGGTTCGAATAAAATTTGCATAAGTTTAATTTTTTAAACTGGTTGTATATGAATGAGGAATGATGTATAGTATTTGCGAGAGACACCTTCTTTCGTAAATGTTGCAAATGTTTGTTTTGGCACTTTCATTATACAACACATGGAATCGAGGTGTCTTTCTTTTATGCAAAATCACGAACTTGCTCATTTATAGTTACATAAATTTATTTGAAATAGAGAAAAAATTGAAAATATATTGATGATATAAAAGGAAACTGTTATGCTGTTATATATAATACAATAACAGTTGTTATAGTTTTATATGAAAGGAGCTGAAAATTATTAAAATAATTATATCTAATATTTCTGGAATTCCTATCTATGAACAGATAAAGGAACAAATTAAAACTGCAATTATAAACGGTGACCTAGAAGATAATGATATGTTACCTTCCTTAAGAAAACTATCAAAGGAATTAAAAATTAGTGTATTAACTATTACTAGAGCTTACACAGAGCTAGAACAAGATGGATTTATTAAAAATGTTCAAGGAAAAGGTAGTTATGTTTTAGGTAGTAGTTCTGAATTAATTAAAGAACAATTAATTAGAGGTATTGAAGAGCATTTATTAAGTGCAATTAAACTAGCTAAGCAAGCCGATTTATTATTAAAAGATTTACATAGTTTACTAAATATATTAGAGGAGAGAAATGTAGATGAATAATATTTTAGAAGTAAATAATCTAGGCAAAATTTATAATGAATTTCAATTAAAAGACATTAATTTTAGCTTACCGTATGGTTTTATTATGGGATTAATAGGTGAAAATGGAGCAGGAAAAACTACTACAATTAAAGCTATTCTTAATATGATAAGTAAAGATTCTGGTGATATTGCCATATTTGGTAAAAATAATATTAAAGATGAAATAGAAATTAAAAAAAATATTGGAGCGGTATTTGACTCTAACTACTTTGTTGATAGTTGGAAAATTAAAGATGTAGAAAAGTCAATGAGACTATTTTATGATAATTGGGATAATATTAAATTTAAATCATTAATAAGTAAATTTAATATTTCCACTAATAAGAAAATCTCTCAACTATCTAAAGGTATGCAAATGAAATTAATGTTAGCTTGTGCATTATCTTATGATGCAAAATTATTAATTTTAGATGAACCAACAAGTGGATTAGACCCTGTTTCAAGAGATGAGTTATTAGATATTTTAAAAGAGTATATAGAAGACGAAAAACGTAGTGTCTTATTTTCTACTCATATAACTACTGATTTAGAGAAGATAGCTGATTATATTACCTATTTACATAAAGGTAGATTAATTTATTCTGGAGGAAAAGAAGAATTTATTGATGCTTTTAGAATTGCAAAAGGTGGTAGAGATGAACTTGTATCAGATTTAGAAAATAAATTAATTAGTACCAGAGTATATTCAAGCGGATTTGAGGGATTAATCAAAACTGAATTTGTTAAAGAGTATCCTAACTTACTTTTTGAGCCTGCTTCAATAGATGATATTATAGTTTATTCTAATAAAGGAGACATTTTAAGAAATGAATAATATATATAAACTAGTTAAATTTGACTATATTCTGATAAAAGAATATCTTAAAACTGCTATTTATCTTTTACTTATAGCACTTATGTTAACAGCATCTTCAAAATCATTAATAGGAGGATTAGTAACAGCTATTACAATAGTTTCATTAAGGCTAACATCTTTGCCATTTGAAACAGAAGAAAAAAATACTATTGAACAATTTTATGGATTTATACCTGTTAGTAAAAAACAACGTGTCACAGGACGTTTTGCATCAATTATTGCTTTAGGGATAATTTCTTTAATGGTATCAATTATTCTGCAAATAATTACACTTACTGTTATTGGTGTAGATATTAAGTTTCAAGAATTAATGATAGGTGTATTTATAAGTAGTGTAATTTATATTATTAATATTTCATTACAAATACCTGCGTATTATAAGTATGGAGCAATTAAAGGAAGAATTATATCTTTCATACCTTTAATTGGATTTAGCCTATTTTATTTTATATTTAATAAATTAGATAATTACTTAATAAATATTTCTAAAATTTTCATAAATAGTAATATGTATTTTAATCTGATAACTATTATTACTTCAGTATTTTCAATAGTTATTATTATTATTTCTTTAAAAGTAAGCAATATCATTTATGATAGAAAAGAATAATCTACAACGAATAATGGAGGCAAAATTATGAAAAAAGATAAATTAGGAAAATTTTTGAGTATATTAGGGAAAATTATTGCATTAACATCTGTAGTATTATTTATGTTAAAAATGATACCTGCTAATGGTATAATTCAATGGAGTATGTTGTTAGTTGCAATTATACTTATATTTATAGGAAATAAATTTGAATAATATATGTACTTCGTAATTTTAAAGTGTTACCAGTAAATGTATGCAAGTACACGGTAAACCATGAGTACTGGCTCATTTTTTGACCGCCGTTTCCGGCGGCCGTGTTTACAGATTGGTTGTTTTTGACTTGCTCCGGCAGATTTCCGGCAACTGATCTGACCATGGAAGCAGTTTCTCAATAAAGCTGTAATCCGTATCATCCTGATGGTCTTTCAGAACTGTCAGTACATGGTCCAGATAACGGAACGGATTCAGGTTATTCGCCTTTGCTGTTTCCGTTATGCTGTAGATGATCGCGCTGGATTTCGCACCATCGATACTGTCGATCAGTTTCCACGCATGTTTATGCAGGCAGAAGCTGCGGAGCGCTCCTTCTGTTACGTTGTTGTCAAGTGGAACTTCCCCATCATTCAGGAACACTTTCAGTGCCTCTTCCTGATTGATACAGTAGTTGATCCCTTCCAGTGTTTTTCCTTTGGGAAGACGATTGGAAGATTGAATCTCTTTTACCCACGCAAAGAAAGCCTCCACCAGAGGTTTGACTGTGATCTGCCGCTGTTTCTTTCGGCCATCCGGTTCCAAAGCAGCCAACTGATTGTCCAGATGATAGATGGCCCCGATCCGCTTCACAGCTTCATACGCAACGGTATCTTTTGCAGTTTTTTGTGCTGCTTTCGGAAGGGCTTTTAAAGCGTCTGAGAAATAGCGCCTTGCATGTGTCCAGCACCCGGCAAATGTGATATCCGGATTTTCCCGGTCCAGCTTCCTGTAAGCGGAATAGCCGTCACAGACAACTACACCTGTAAAGCCCTTCAGGAATTCTTGCGGGTGGTCTGCTTTTCGGGTCCGCTGATATTCATACAGGACGATGGGCGTATCTTTGTAGATCTTCCCAGTGCGGTAGATCCACATATAACTCTTGCTGTTTGCGGGACGCCCATCCTTCGATACCATGACCGGAGTTTCGTCGGCCTGCAGCACATGGAAACGGTACAGTTCTTTATGGAGATAATCATAAAGGATTCCCAGATACCGGTCCGCACACTGGATCATCCAGTTCGCCATCACCTGCTTGGAAATGTGGATGTCGTTCCGCAGGAATTCCTGACTGATCCGGTACAGAGGAAGCCCGTTTACATACTTGGCATTCATGATACTTGCCGCCAGAGAAGGAGTCAGGATGCTGTTCCGCAGCAGATCTCTCGGACGGTCTGCCTTAACGATCCTCTGATTGTCCTTGCCGGCATAGACAGCTACATGATGCTCTTCGACTGTGTACACAGCCGGCTGAACACGGACTCTTTTATAAACTTCATCCGGAAGCCTCTTCCAGCCATCCGGACCGAAGAGTTCCTGCAGTTTTTCATCCGAAAGAGTATGAGGGATCACTTCAATTGGAAGATCCTTTAAATCTTCCTCACGTTTCCCTTTCCTTTTCCGGCGGCTGACCTGGATCACATCCTCTTCAGCCGGCTCAACGACATAGAGTGTTTCCGTCAGGGCTTCGGCTTCGTTAAAGATGAGTTCCAGTTCTAACTGGCCTGCTATGACATCCAGTTTTTCAGAAGAACGCCCATAGCGTTTATTGCTGGCGTCAGCGATCTGCTCGATCAGACGCTCCATGTTTGCGTTCAGCTGGCTCAGCTGATCCTGCATGGACAGGATCACTGCTACGAGTGTCTCTTTGCTGAAGCTGTTCAGTTCTTCTGGTGAGTAGATCTTTGACTTTGACATGTCCGGTGCTCCTTTGTTTTGCTGGAACTATTGTACCGCAAAACAAAAGAAAAAGCGAACCACACAAAAAGATCGTTCGTCATTCTCACCATAGGATAAACACTCTGAAAAGCCGAAAAAACTACTAGTTTTTTCAGTTTTTCAGAGTACTTATCCACACGGCAGCTTGCTGCCGGTAAGTACTCCATGATTGAATGAATGCAATAAGGCTCTGCTGTGGATAACTTCCAATCTGTCCTGGACGGCGAATGCGAAAAGATTTTTGATTTTCTCCGTTTTGCACAATGCTTTACAGGAGATCCTGAGGATACACTTCCTGGATCGGATGTCTGGAGATGATCTCCAGCCCCTTCATCAACGCCTGATATTGTTCCGGCGTGATCTCCAGTGCCTCTTCTTTTGTACGAGGCCAGCTAAAACCGCCAAGCTCCAGCCTTTTGTAAAGGAGAAGGAATCCATCGCCTTCCCATACAAGCCCCTTGATGCGGTCACTGCGCCTGCCGCAGAAGAGAAAAAGAATGTCCTTTTCATATGGATCCAGCTGGAAGTTGAATTTAATAATAGATGCCAGACCATCAATCCCGCGGCGTAAATCTGTGTATCCTGCAGCAATATAAATCTTTCGGAATCCGGTTGCATTATTCAGCACCCAGGAGCCCTCCAATCCGGGAGAGAAGCTCATCCGATGCAGAATTCGAAATCTCCAGAATGAGACTGCCTTTCCGGATCACGAGATCCGGATGAAAAACCGGAGCTGTGTTCTGAGAAGAAGATGGAAGCTTGATCTCAGTAAAAGAGACTGCCCTTTGAGTCGCTGGCACCATCGGCGCCATTTCCTGATGCGGTCCGGCAGTTGCCGGTAATAATGAATTCTGGGAATTTTCGAAAGCTTCCCTGCGCAGGATCCTCTGCCAGTAGAAGAACTGCTTCACTGAAATCCCATTTGCTCTGCACCAGGCAGTTTTAGACATTCCGCTGTTTATGCATTCATTCATGATTTTGGCCCAGTGCTCTGCACGGACCTGATGTGTGATCTTATCCATAGGGACACTCCTCTAAAAAACTTGTAG
>NZ_NFKT01000053.1 GCF_002160525.1 Lachnoclostridium sp. An169 | reverse complement strand
TTATTTTGAAACTTCAACATAATGATGCCCCCTTTCTTATTTATATTCCCTATAAATAGAATAGCACATTTTGTTGGAGTTTCTTATTTTAACTAGCACAACGGGTTAATTTAACATTTTTTTACAGAATCCCCTGGGATAGATTTTACATAGTTCTTTTATAATCTTCTCGGATTATTTGTGAAGGAGGAATAAGGACTATGAAAAAATCATGGCACAGAGCCGCTGCGGCAGCCCTGGCTGCGGCGATGGTCGTGTCCCAGGGGATCAGTGTGTCTGCCCAGCCTGCAGAAGGTGCGTCTGTGGAGTACCTGACACTTCAGCCGGGTGAGACGGAGAGTTCGGTAAACCTGAACTGGTATGCTCCGGCAGGTACCCAGAGCGCAGTGGTAAAATTCGGCGACCAGACAGTGAAAGCAGAGGTTTCTGCGCTTCATGAACCGACCAAGGTTGATGAGGCCAAGTATACGGATACCGGAAAGATGGTGTGCACCGCTACGGTTGACGGCCTTACGGCGGGAACATCTTATACCTATCAGATCTCCTATGACGACGGACAGACATGGTCCGGAGAGTATACATATACGACAGCGGGAGAGGACGGATTTACATTCGGATTTACCAGTGATCCACAGATCAAGGAGGATCAGTCTAACGACGACGGTGGCTGGAATCCGAGCGACGGGACGAACCAGACCGGCTGGGCGACGATGATGGAGAAGCTTGCCGAAGAGGGCGTAAGCCTTG
Source organism: Lachnoclostridium sp. An169 (assembly GCF_002160525.1). Taxonomy (GTDB): domain Bacteria; phylum Bacillota; class Clostridia; order Lachnospirales; family Lachnospiraceae; genus Mediterraneibacter; species Mediterraneibacter cottocaccae. The sequence goes on along the minus strand of NZ_NFKT01000053.1, from coordinate 16,877 downwards.
TGGTTTCTGCGGGAGACCAGGTGGAGGACCAGAGCTGGGGCAAATCCAGTGAGTACGCGGCATTCTTCGCACCGGAAGAGATGGCATCCATTCTCTACGCTCCGGCAGTAGGAAACCACGACAGACATTATATGTTCGAGGATCATTTTAATTTGCCGAATGAGATGTCTGTGGAAGGTGTGGATGAAAACGGTGCCCTGGAGCAGGTAAAGACTACGTTCCGCGGGCAGAACAACGGGACAAGCCAGAGCCACGGAAACTACATCCAGGCGACAGCAGATGAGATTGCCAACAACTCCGAGTCCAACGGCGTGACACCGAATGCGGAAGGACAGTACGATTTCGCAGAACGCCGGGAGATGGAGACAAAGGGAAATTACTATTATCTCTATGACAATGTGTTATTTGTCACATTGAATACGGGTGCATATCCGGGAGGAAACGATGAGGAAAATGCCGGAAACGAAAGCATTCCCAGCGCTTCAAAAGACAACTCCGAGGCAGAGGCAATGGTGGAGAACTTCCGCACGACGATGAGCGCAGCCACCAGTGAATATGCAGGACAGTATGAGTGGCTTATCGTGACCCACCACAAATCCACCCAGACCGTGGCAAAACATGCGGCAGATTCTGATATTGAGAATTACGTGGACGCAGGTTTCGAGAAGGTGATGGATGAGTTTGACGTGGACTTTGTGCTCGGCGGTCATGACCATGTTTACTCCAGAAGCTATGTCCTCAAAGACGGGAAGAGAAATGCGGAGAGACTGGACACCTTCAATAATCCGGACGGAACGATCTATCTGACCGGAAACTGCTGCTCTGATATGCAGTACTACACGCCCTTCGCGTCACTGGATAAGGAAAACAATGCGGATTATCCGGTGCTCGCAAACGGTGAAACCGGTTCTCAGGCTTATCTTGAAGGAAATCTTCCGTATGGAAATCAGGAGTGGAATCAGGAGTACAGCCCGAGCTACGCGATATTTGACGTGCAGGATAACAAGATTTCCGTTAATGTGTATAACCTTTCCGGAGACAGCGCAGATCCGGACAGCGAGCTCATTGACTCCTTCAGCGTGACGAAAAACGCAGACGGCGGAGCAAAGGCAGAGGGCGCTGCAAATGGAAACAGCACACTTGACATTGAGCAGGAAGCGCGTTACGACGCAGGCATGAGCAATGCGGACGGCGGCGTAATGGAGATCGTTGACTACAACACAGTGACCGGATGGGCTTACGCAGTAAACGGACAGACCGGATATCTGACAGCGATCAATGTAAAGGATATGGCGGACACGGAAAATGTTGACCTCCTGGATGGAAATGACATTGATGTGAGAGCTGTTGTAGAAGAAAACTGCGAAGGATTTGTCTATGGAGATATGACTTCCGTTTCCGTTTCAGAGGACGGAAGGCTTCTGGCGGTGGCAGTTCAGGCAGAGGGATATACAGACAACGGCCGTGCGGCAGTATTTACTTGCAATGAAGACGGAACACTTACATTCCTTGCGGCATATGAGACGGGAGTGCAGCCGGATATGGTGACATTTACCCCGGACGGCACGAAGATCCTTACTGCAAATGAAGGCGAGCCGAGAGAAGGGTACGGAGAAGGAATCGCCGATCCGGCAGGTACGGTGACGGTGATCACTTTGGGTGAAGATGCAGCGGCGGCTTCAGTGACAAATGCAGACTTTACGGCTTATGACAGCGCAGAGGCAAGACAGAGCCTTGCGGACGCGGGCATCGTCCTTCAGAAAGGCGTGAATCCGTCGGCAGATTTTGAGCCGGAATACATTGCAGCGGGAAATGAGACGGCATATGTAACTCTCCAGGAGGCAAATGCCATCGCAGTGCTTGATCTGAATACGTGTGAATTTACAGGAGTGTACTCTGTCGGTTTTGAGGATTACAGCACAGTTGCAGTAGATATTGATAAAAAAGATGAGGCGTATAATCCGAAGACATATGAGGATCTGAAAGGAATCCGTATGCCGGACGGCATCGCCCTCTATTCTGTGAACGGCGTGGATTATCTGATCACGGCAAATGAAGGGGATGCAAGAGAGTGGGGCGATTACCTCAACGAGGATGAGCGCGATTTCGGGGACGGCGAGACCTCTCCGAGCGGAAAGATCACCGCAGAGAACAGCGGACTGACCGGCAAGGTTGTATTCTTCGGCAGTGAGGACTACGACGGACTGGAGAGCGGCGTGGATTATCTGTACGGCGGACGTTCCTTTACCGTATTCCGTGTGGATGATTCCGGACTGACTGAGGTCTATGACAGCGGAAGCGAGTTCGAGGCGAAGACGGCAGAGTATGTGCCGGAGAACTTCAACTGCTCCAACGATGACAAGAGCATTGACGACCGTTCCGGAAAGAAAGGCCCGGAGGTTGAAAGTGTGACCGTGGGAACAGTAGGTGAAAAGACCTATGCATTTGTGGGACTTGAGAGAGTCGGCGGCGTGATGGTCTATGATATCACAGATCCGGAGAATACGGTATTTGTGAACTACATTAACTCCCGTGACTACAGCGATGACATCGCAGGGGATGACTCACCGGAAGGACTGTGCTTTATCCCGGCGGCAGACAGCGCGGACGGAAATGCATACCTGCTTGCGGCATGCGAGGTATCCGGAACTGTGGCTGCTTATCAGCTGACGGAAAATACGGCGGTTGATCCTGGAGAGGAAGAACCGGGACAGACACCGGGAGAAGATGATCCGAGCCAGACGCCTGGCGATGATCAAAACCAGGGTGGAGACGAGACGCCTGGCGATGATCAGAATCAGGGCGGGGACGAGACGCCTGGCGATGATCAGAATCAGGGCGGAAACCAGACGTCTGGAAACGATCAGAACAACAATGGAGCAGACAACGACGGTCAGAACAGCCAGAGCGGTCAGAATGGCCAGAGCGGTTCCGACCAGAACGGCCAGAAAACAGATTCTGACGCTCCGCAGACAGGTGATACGGCGATGCCGGCTGTCTATGGAGGAATCATGCTGGCTGCAGTGGCAGCGGCGGTTGTGGCGCTCAGAAGGATGAGAAAGGGATAATCTGCACAGTGTGCGATCCCGGGATATCCTGTGAAAAATAGAATATGAGAAGCATGAAAGGCGGGAATTCTCTGTAGCAGACAGCAGAGTTCCCGCCTTTTTCATACGGTTTCTTTTATTTTAAGTGGAATGCAGCTTCGGTCAGTGCCGGAGTTCTATTTATCGTTTGTGATTCATCTCTCAAAATATATTTTCGAATATAGTGTACAATAAATGCCAGTAATGATATATTATAAGAAAATACCAGGGAGACTTATATACATGACAGATAATTTAATTTTGAAAGGAACCGATATAAAGAAGAAAGTGGAAGAGCTGACCGGTTATCTGTTGCATAAGCATTACTGCGAGAATGATCCCGAGGCAATTATCCGTCTTTTTGATGATCGGTTCAGTTGGTTTGGAACAGGAGAATATGAATATGCGACGGGGACGGAAACTGTGACAGAGATCTTCCAGACATTTTCCGGAAAGGTTCCCCGCTGTATTATTTCCGATGAGCAGTATGATGTCCTGGAAATATCGCCGGATGCTTACCTCTGTACAGGACGGCTGTGGATCTCCACAGATCCAGCCACCAATGTCTATCTCAGGGTCCATCAGCGTGTCTCTACGGTATTCCGGATTTGTGACGGGAGAGCCTGGTGCTGCCACATTCATATTTCCAATCCCTATGTGGAGATGGCTCCGGATGATGTGGGGTTCCCAACCAGAATGGCAAAGCAGTCATACGAATATCTCCGGGAATGCGTAGAAACTCAGAGCCGCCAGATCAGAGAGCAGACAGAGAAACTGGAACGGATGAGTTTTGAGGACGGTCTGACCGGGCTGTTCAACAGAAACAGGTTCAATGAGGAGATGGAGAATGACGCAAAGGAATATCCGGATGGTCTGGGAGTAGCGTATTTTGACATCAACGGACTGAAAGCGGTCAATGACCATTTCGGACACAGGGCGGGAGACGATCTGATCTGCCGTACAGCACACCATATCAGCAGTGTTTTTGCGGGTAAGACTTACCGGATCGGCGGGGATGAATTTGTCGTGGTCGTGACGGATATGAGCGGGGATGATTTCAGACAAGGACTTGCCGATGTGCACAGCCGAATGAAGAATGACGGCATCAAGACAGCGATTGGATACTCCTGGAGAGAGGAAGGGTGTAATGCCCGCGAGCAGTTCGAGGAGGCGGACCGGGAGATGTATGCTGACAAGGCAAGGTTTTACAGTGGGCAGAAAAATGACAAAAGAAGGAAGTGAGCGTAAAGCTGATTGGGGATATCTGCAGTTGAAGAAATATGATGAGGAAATCTACACGCTGTGCTGGAATATGGAGGAGGCCATTGGAGCCTGGTTTTCCGCTTCAGCAATGCGGATCAGGCGGAACCGTCTGATCTGGAAATCGCAGGCCGGTATATCAGTTGGACGGTGCTGCCGATTGCTGCGCTGATACTATTTGTCAGGGGGCTCCAATGAATTTTCAGGGAGGAGTTTCCTGCATACAGGGATATGTTCAGAGAACAGGATATCTCTGAATATTTTTTTCAACGCTGTTTGTCGGCGGAGTTCTTACTTATCTGTGCAGTTGATGCAATCAGAAGCTATTCTGTCAGCAGAGGAAAAGCGGGGCTCTGCCGTTTATGTTGTGCTGAATCAGACATTTACAGAAATATTTCAAATATGAGGGAAATAAGCTATGAAAAAAATATTTTCAAGTAACTGGTCAAAGGCAATTCTGGCGTTGATTGTCATTCTTGTCATATTTGGTATTGGAAGCTGCATTTTTACAAAATGGTATATCGGACAGTTGCCTGTAAATCCTTCCACTCCGGATTATCCGGAAATGACGTTGGAGGAACTGGCGGAACGGTCGGAATATATCGTTTACGGGAAGGTGCAGAAAGTGAAAGACAGGGATTTGCCGGCTGTTCTGCGGGACTTACTGGGAACGGGAGACGGAGAAGAACCTTCTATCCCGGTAACGCCGGTTGAGATCCAGGTGGAGCAGATGCTGAAGGGGGAGAGAGAAAGCAACAGAATTATTTATTATCAGGATGGTGGAATAAGGGACGGCAGTATGATCCTTCCGTCAGGTTTTCCTCTGGAGAAAGGAGACCAGATTATCGTATTTCTGGATGAGAACGGAGAAGGGTATGGATACAGGAGCGAGTTCCCGGTGGATGAAGGACTGGTGTATGGGTTCGAAAAAGATGATCTGGCTCTCTTTTCAAGTGCTCAAGTACTGTCTGCCGGGGAATCGGAGACTTCTGTGATCAGGAATTTCATCTCATTGAAAGAAATATCGCCGTCTTCGGAATTATATACGGCAGATCTGGATGAATTTCTGGAATATCTGTCCCTGCATATATAATCCTATCAATCCTATTTCTGACAGTTGAACGAAAAATCGCTGTATTCCTTGTAACTATTGGAGTGCAGCGATTTTTGCCGTCGATGCAACATATAAATAATTTGTCTGGAACTGCAGTCTTTTATTAAATTCTTAACCAGTTTTCAGCCGTATTTAGCCTGTCAGTATCAAAGAAGTCATGGACCCATATTGCAGACGAAAGAGTCCGGTACTTGACATCTTCCAGAAGATTCTGCACAATAAAGGTATCAGTAACACGTTGGGGGCATGGTTTGCTTTCCACAGTGTGGATGCGTTGGAAGCAATTAGCTTGTCAATGGCAGAATAAACGGAACGGATATAAACAGAGGGAGAGTGAATCCAATGGCACATCATATTTTGATCATAGAGGACGACGCGGACATAAACGGGCTTCTGAAATGCATCCTCGAGGAGGCGGACTGCGAGACCGGACAGGCATTTTCCGGGACGGAGGCCGCCTTTTATGTGGAGAGGAAGATGCCCGACCTGATTCTTCTGGACCTTATGCTCCCGGGAATGAGCGGAGAGAGATTCCTGGAAGAACTGCGGGAGAAGGATGCCGCGGTTCCGGTGATTGTCCTTTCGGCAAAGAGCGCCTTAAAAGATAAGGTGGCGCTTCTGAAACTGGGGGCGGACGACTATATTACCAAGCCATTTGAGCCGGAAGAGGTTGCGGCACGGGTGGAGGCGGCGCTTCGCAGAAGCGGCATAAGCAGTATCCGGAACAGCGGCCGGGACGGAAATGAAGAGAGCAGAGACGGAACGGGGAAAGTTTACAGTTATAAAAATCTGGTTCTCGACCCGGAGCTTCGGAAGGTGACGATCCTCGGACGCGAGACAGAACTGACCGGCAAGGAGTTCGAGATCATGAAGCTCCTGCTTGCGGCGCCGGAGAAAGTCTATTCCCGGGAAAGCCTCTACGAGCAGGTGTGGAAGGACGGCTATTACGGAACGGACCATACGGTCAATGTCCATGTCAGCAATCTGCGCAGAAAGATCCGGGAAGAGGACCCGCAAGAGGAATACATCCAGTCTGTCTACGGGATCGGATTCCGACTGGCTCGGATTTAGCCTTCCTGCCGTGGATGCGAATCTTGATGTTTTCTTGATATTTTCTTGAGGACTTTTTGAACGGCGCAGCGCTATACTCTTATTGTCCCCGATACGGGGAAAGAGAGAAACCGGAGGAAATGAAAGATGAAGGAATACATCATAGAGACGGAACAGGCGTCGAAAAATTATGGCACAGTCCGGGCCATGGACCATGTGTCGGTTCATGTAAAGCGCGGCGAGATCTACGGGCTGATCGGAGACAACGGAGCGGGAAAGACTACACTTTTAAAAGCACTGGCGGGACACATCCGGCTGGATGGCGGCGAAGTCCGGCTCTTTGGAAAAACAGGGGAAAAGGCTCTGGAGAGGTGCCGCAGGCTGATCGGGGTGATGATCGAGGAGCCGGGATATTTTCCGGAACTTTCCGTGGAGAAGAACATGGAGTATTACCGGATCATGAAAGGGATTCCGGGCAAAGAGCGGACGGAGCAGACTTTGCGGACGGTGGGCCTGTGGGAAAAGCGAAAGAACAGGTGCCGGGAGCTTTCCATGGGAATGAAGCAGCGGCTGGGGCTTGCCATCGCCCTGATCGGAGAGCCTCAGGCGCTTCTGCTCGACGAGCCCGTCAACGGGCTGGATCCCAGCGGAATCCTGGAACTTCGGGAACTTCTCCATCGTCTGAACCGGGAGAAGAACATCACGATTCTGCTTTCCAGCCATATCCTTTCGGAACTGCAGCAGACGGCGACAGTGTTCGGTTTTCTGCACAGGGGAAAACTGATCGAGGAGATCAGTGCGGAAGCGCTGCATGAGAAATGTGCGGACTATCTGGAAATAACCGTATCCGATGCAGCGAAGTATGCGGCGCTTTTTGACCGGAGTTTTCCGGATGAAAATTATAAAATCTTTCCGGGGCATGTCCTCAGACTCTGGAATCCCGGGAGAAAGACGGAGGAGTACAGCCGTCTTGCGGCAGAACATGGAATTCTGATCACCGGGCTTGAGAGGCACAGCCATACGCTGGAGGAGTATTACATGAACCTGAAAGGAGGCGCCCGCCATGCTTAATTATATGAAAAGTGAGATTTACCGGGCTGTACATTCGCCCGCTGTATATATTACGGCGCTTGTGTTTGCCGCGATGCCTTAGTGCCTGAACCTGGTGCTTTATGCTTTCGGGGCGGCGGATCCCGGATTCCCCTATGCAACTACTTCTTTTTCATTTTCCAATGTGGCGGCGAACCCGATGATTTTCGCCTACGGGGCGCTTGTGGTTGTGTATGTGCTGTATGAGGGAAGCAGGAAAAACGGCAGTATGAAAAATGCGGTGGCATATGGACTTGCGCGGCATAAGATTTTTGCCGTGCAGTGCATCGTAAGTTTTCTGGTGTCTATGATTCTTCTCTGCCTTACGGAAGCGGTATATGTGGGAAGCGCCTGCCTGCTTCTGGAAGAAAAGGGTGCTGTCAATGTGGCAGACATGGCGGGAAGCACAGCGGCTGCATTTCCGGTTGCGGCTGCCGCACTGGTTCTCGGCGTTGTAGTGGTGCAGGCATCAGAGCGGGGATTTGCAGGGCTTGTCATATGGCTCTGCGTGATGAGCTTTATCCCTCAGGGATTTCTCTATCTCGGCCTGCAGGTAGATGCGCTGCGGGAGGCTGCCATGTGGATGCCCCACAATTTCTTCAGTGCCATGACGGTGAACCAGAGCGTGTGTGAAGCAATCTGGGATACCGGAGCGGGCATGGCCAGGTGCTGGATTGCCGGAGCAGCGGGGCTTGTGCTGTTCAGTGTGGCAGGAGTGTATGTGATGAGGAAGAAAGAATTATGATTTTTCTGAGTTTATCCGCCGGGAGCGGTACGATAACGTGCCCGGCGGGATTGTGTCTGACGGCTGTCTACATGGCAGCCGTATTTCTGGCTGCGGCGCTGATAGCGGGAATCCGCCTCTGTATCCTGAAGAAGGCTCTGCGGGAAACGGGGGAGGAACTGCGGGAGATCCGGGAGGATCTGTCCCGGAACCAGGCGGTCCGGCTGCCTGCGCCGGACCGGGATCTTGAGAAGATGCTGGAGGAGATCAACCACTGTCTGCGGGATATTCAGGAAGAGCGGAACCGGTATGCCCGGAGGGAGAAGATGTTCCAGTCGCAGATCGAGGCGGTAAGCCACGATCTGCGAACGCCCCTTACCGTGATCCTGGGATATCTGCGGATTATGAAAAAACAGGAACTGAACCGGGAGATCCTTGATACCATTATCCGCAGGGCAGAGAGCATGGAGAAGCTGACGGAGCAGCTCTACGAGTATGCCAGGCTTGGCGCCGGGGATTACGAACCGGAATGTACGGTGATTGATGCGGGAAAGATCCTGAGGGAGACCTTTGCCGATCACTGCATTGCGCTGGAAAATGCAGGGCTTTGGGCGGACGTCTGTTTTGTTTCCCATCCGGTTTTGGTGCAGGGGAATCAGGAGGCGCTGGAGCGGATTTTCGCCAACCTGATTCAGAATGCCGCACGGTATGCCTACAGCCGCGTGAGCATTTCCGTGAGAGAGACGGAATGTGAAGGCGCGGATGATTCCCGGCTGGAGATTATTTTTGAAAATGATACGGAGAAGATCACCGCAGGAGATGTTCCCTGCCTGTTTGAGCGGTTCTATATGAGCGACAGTTCCCGGAGCGGAGGCGGAACCGGACTGGGGCTTACGGTTGCCAGGATGCTGGCGAGGAAGATGGGCGGAGACCTGCAGGCAGAATATTCCGGAGAAGAAAGCGGGCAGGTTTCGAGGCCGGTGATCCGGTTTATACTGGAAATGAAGAGATTTTTTTGACTTATCCGGGGAAAGCGTATATAATGGCTTATGGAGAAATATTCTCAATTAAATTCTGGAGAAAATCCGGAAAAAGAAAATGTGGCTATATACGACTACACAGATAAGCAAAAAAGGGTGATAAGCACATGAGATTAAAGGAAGGGAAAAACAATCAGACGTATATTGTGGAAGAGATCCACATTGAGCTGAATCTGGAGCGCCGCCTGGAAGCGCTGGGGCTTACGGAAGGCTCGGAGATTACGATTCTGAATAACGACAAAAAGGGTTCCATGACGGTAAGGTTCCGGGGAACCAGATTCGCTATCGGCCGCCGTATTGCCGATAATATTCTTGTAAGGGAAAAGGAGGCGGCAGCATGAGCGGAAAAGTGATCAATGTGGGATTTATCGGGAATCCCAACTGCGGGAAGACGACACTGTTCAACGCCTATACGGGTGCAAACCTGAAGGTTGCCAACTGGCCCGGCGTTACGGTGGAGAAGAAGGAAGGAAAGACGTTTTACAAAGGGCAGGAGTTCAAGCTCATCGACCTGCCGGGAATCTACAGCCTGACTTCCTATACCATGGAAGAGAAGGTATCGAGAGAGTGTATTATGAGCGATGAGGTGGACGTCATTGTCGACGTGGTGGACGCCTCCTGCCTGGAGAGAAACCTCTATCTGACGCTGCAGCTCATCGAACTTGGAAAACCGGTTGTCCTGGCGCTCAATATGATGGACATCGTGGAGGAGCGGGGAATGGAGATCGACCTGCACCGCCTCCCGGAGATGCTCGGTATTCCGGCAATCCCGGTATCGGCGCGAAAGAGAAGCGGCCTGGAGATCCTGATGCACGCGGTTGCCCACCACAATGAATATTCCAAGCCGGGACCGTTTATCCATCATCATGCAGAAAGTTCGGCGCATCAGCATAACCACCACAGTGAATATGCCATGGTGTACGACGATGTGATCGAGGACAAGATCGATCTTCTCATCGCCCAGTTTAAGAAAAAATATCCGGATATGGACAACATGCGCTGGCATGCCATCAAGATGCTGGAGCAGGACGAGTCGGTGATGAAGCAGTATCCCGTGGAACTGGACGGAATTGTGGACCGCAGCTATGAGAAGGATATCATCAACGAGAAGTATGATTTTATCGAAGAAGTGATCGAAGAGACCCTTGTAAATAAAAATGTCAAGGCAGAACGCACGGACCGCATCGACCGGGTGATGACCGGAAAATGGACGGGACTTCCCGTGTTCCTCGTCATTATGGCGCTCGTCTTCTTCCTAACATTTACGGTGGGAGACTGGCTGAAAGGATATTTTGAGACCGGCCTTGACCTGCTGACTTCATTTGCGGGAAATGCCCTTGAGGCGGTGGGAATTTCTCCCATGCTGGAATCCCTGATCGTGGACGGCATCATTTCCGGTGTGGGCGGCATCCTGACGTTCCTGCCGAATATCTTTATCCTCTTCCTGGCGCTTGCGTTTCTGGAAGACAGCGGATATATGGCCCGTGTGGCATTTGTCATGGATGACATCATGTCCACTCTGGGGCTTTCGGGAAGGGCATTTCTCCCCATGCTTCTGGGATTCGGATGCTCGGTTCCCGCGGTTATGGCGTCCCGGGCTCTGGAACATAAGAAGGACAGGCTGAAGACGATTCTGGTGACGCCGTTTATGTCGTGCAGCGCCAGACTGCCGATCTACGTGTTGTTCTCCTCCATGTTTTTCGGGGACAACGCCATGATCGCCTGCTATTCCATGTATCTTCTCGGAATCATTGTGGCGATTGCGACTGCGTTTATTTTATCCAAAATCGACGGAAGCAAGGCGGAACACGCGCTCCTGATTGAACTGCCGGAGTACAAGTCCCCCAACGCGCGGACGATTGCGGTCTATGTCTGGGAAAAGGTAAAGGACTATCTGACCAAGGCGGGAACCGTGATTTTCCTGGCTTCGATCATCATGTGGATTCTGCTGAATTTCGGCACCACGGGATATGTGACGGATATTTCCCAGAGCTTCGGATCTCTGATCGGAAGGGCGGTTGTGCCGTTCTTTGCGCCGCTTGGACTGGGATACTGGCAGATCGTGGTGGCGCTGATCTCGGGAATTGCTGCCAAAGAAGTGGTTGTCTCAAGCTGCAGCGTGCTGTTTGGAATCCAGAACATCACCACGGACCATGGAATGGAAACTTTCGTGGCAACCCTTGGCGCCATGGGATTCGGCGCGGCAAACGCCTACTCTCTCATGGTGTTCTGCCTGCTGTACGTGCCCTGTACCGCCACTATTGCAACCATCCACCGGGAGGTGGGAAGCGCGAAGCTGACGGCGGCGTTCGTGCTGTTCCAGCTGGCGGTGGCATGGGTGGTAAGCTTTGTTGTCTATCATATTGTCGGACTGATATTCTGAGGATACTGAATATCTGTGAGCAGGAGAGCTTTTGGAGTGAAGAGCTCTCCTGTCTGTTTTCCGGGAGCCCGCTCTTCAGGAGAGGTCTGTTTTCCGGGAGCTGTCCGCTGTTCAGGAGATGCCTGTTTCCCGGGAACTGCCGGTTTCCGGAGCGGAAGTTCTCCGTAAAAGAGTCCGGGGATGTCTTCCGGGGCAAGCCGGTGATATCCGGCGTCAAGCAGTGTGCCGATTATATTCCGGGGCATCCGGCTTAAAAAATCATCTGCAATGATCCTTATGGCGAGATGGCCGTCCAGAGAGCAAAAAGAGATGTCGGTGATCTCCTTTTCCGTGGCCGCTTTTTTGCGTGCATCGGAAAAAGCGCGGAAATCATGCCTGCCCCGGAGATATCCGGCGGCCGCTTCCATGGCGGAAATGTCGGGACCGGGACAGAGATGGGCTTCGTATTTTGCGCGGAACACATCATAGATCCGGGAACAGCAGATCCGGTACTCATAAGTGCGCGACAGGGCGTTCAGGTCCGCACGGAACCGCTCCGGCGCCGCAGCAGCGTCGAGAACGGCGATGTCTGCGGGAAGATACCGGTTTAACAGGGAACGGAATTCTCCGGCGGACAAAAGGGATTCCGTTTCAAAACTGACTGTCTGGGCGAGGGCGTGGACGCCGGGCTCCGTCTTCGCTCCGGCGCGGAGCATGATCGCCTCCCCGGTGGCTTTCCGGAGTACTTCTGTAATCTTATGGGAAATGCTTTTCTGGGCGCCGCTCTTTGCCGGGCGCTGCCATCCGAGATAGCGGGTGCCGTCGTACTGGAGGGTGAGTCTGATGTTCTGCATGGATAAATCTCCTGGATTCGGGTTACAGTTTCCTGTAACGTATTCGGTAAAAATGTGGTCGGTAAAAAATGTTACTCCCATTTTACAATATGGGCTTCACAAAGTACAGATGTCTGGTAAAATAAAAAAGATCAGATGAAAAGTACCCGTTACTTTTCAGATGTCTGCCGGTCATCCGGCTGTACTGCCCCATATTGCCCCGGCGGCCACGCTTTCGCTCGGGAGTGGAGCGCAGCGGTGCTAAGGCTGCGAAGAACGCAGCCTAAGGACCGGCGCTCCACTACGGGCCTTCGTGACAACATGGGGCAGTACAGCCTGGAATCTGGCAGGGATCTGAAAAGCAGCGGGAAATCAGATGTAAATATAACCGGGAGGGAAAGATTATATGACGGAAGAAAGAAAAGTGGCGGATTCTCTGGTGGAGACGGTTCATATGGTGAGACCGAACCACCTGAATGCGGCGGGAAGGCTGTTCGGAGGAATTCTCATGCAGTGGCTGGATGAGGTGGCGGGAATGGTGGCGAAGCGCCACACGAGGTCCAATGTGATCACTGCCTCTGTGGATAATCTGCGGTTTATCCACGGCGCTTATAAAGGCGAAATGGTTGTGATTGTAGGAAAGGTGACCTTTGTGGGGAACACATCCCTGGAAGTGCGGGTTGACACCTATTCGGAACACACGGACACAGGAATGAGATATCCCATCAACCGGGCCTACTTTACCATGGTGGCGCTGGATGAGAACGACCGGCCCAAGCCGGTGCCCCGCCTGATCCTTGAGACGGAAGAGGAGAAAGCCGAGTGGGAGGCAGCGAAAAAGCGCCGGGAGATGCGGATGCAGAGAAGAAAAGAAGGGTTCTGAGGAAGAGACGGAGGAAAATCAGTAAAGAACCGGGATAAGAAAAAAGACAGGCTGCCGGGAGGCTGCGGATGGAAAATACCGCGGCTCCCGGCAGTCTGTCTTTTACTTCATATGTCTCTGGAAAATGGAGCTGGTCATGCGAACGGTCTGCTCGATCTGCTCCTGCTCTTCTTTTGTTTTGCCCTCTTTGAGAATTTCCAGGATCAGGGAAACCTCGTCCGGGGAAAAGCGGATCCCCTGCTTGTTGGCGCTTGTGATTAGTGCCAGCATGACCGGGGCAAGGGCGCGCCCGGATTTACCGGCGGTCTGAGCTGCCGCCATCCGGATCAGTTCCAGTTTCGCCGGATCCATATCCTTCATGGCCGGGTTGTTCATCCATTCGTTCATCCGATTCATCTCCTTTCCTGCCGCTGATATTTTGAACTGCGTCCATGTTTATGCTGCCGTCTGCTTTCATGCCGGCGCCGGTATCATGTTCCGCCGTGTGAACCGTATCTGTCCCGGCGGACGCCTGGGAAAACATGGCGTCATATGTGCGGAACATTTCCTGCTGTTCCGGTGAGAGCATGCCGCTGAGCAGCTCCATGGGATCTACAGGCGGCGTATTTCCGCCGGAAGTATTTTTCATCATATCCATCATATTCATCATATCCTTCAGGTTTAGGATCATATCGAGGGTATCACATTCCTTTTTTCCAAGATAAGGACGCAGAGCGGAGAGGATTTCCAGAGGCGAGGCGCCGGGCTCCTTCCGGAACATCTGGGCGCTGACGCCGCCCCGGTTTCCCAGCAGAGTAAGAGTCTGGCGAAGCTCCAGGAATTTGACGCAGGCGGCAATGGGACGTCTGCCGGAGGCGGGAAGATACGGAAGGAGAAGCTTGACTGCCTGCAGTTCCGGCGATGTGACAAGCTCGTCAAAGGGCGTCATTGGCCTGGGCGTATTGTTTTCCATACTGATTTTCCTGCCTTCCATCTGCGGTCCTCTTAGAAATATATGTTTCCCGGAATAGAATTATGAACAGCGGGGAAAGATATAACGTAGCCTTCCTGTACAGCGGTTCATAATATAATAGGGAAGGACGAATGGAAAGGAATGGAAAAGAACCATGTCAAGGAAACTGATTATTGACGGCAATGCCGTATACGAGATCGATGAGGAATGTATGCTTCAGAAACGGGTTGACTCCCGGGAAGAGGAAAAGCCGGGCATGAAAAACAGTGTGAAGGGCAGCGTGAGAAATACCGTGATATCGGATGACGAGAAAGGACATATGAGAAGAGGATAAAAAGATGAGAAGGAACATAAGAGAAGCAGAATATAGGAGAAGGCGGTTCTGAATATACGGAACCGCAGAAAAAGGGGCTGTCGGGAAATAGACAGTTTTAAACAGGGGAAGGCGTGACTCATGCGAGTCACGCCTTCCCCTGAAATTTATCCTATAAAAAAGAGAAAAAGATGGCTAACGACTAACCATCTTTCTCCCCGTTCCATGTTATAATGGAACTATGCTAACCAAGGAATATTATAACGACTTTTTTGAAATTGGGCAACAGAAAATTAACTTCAGTTTCTTCGAATTGAGTTTACCCGATGACGATCCAGTCTATACCCTGAAAAAAGTGTTGGAGGAATTAGATTTTTCAGGCCTGCTGGCCTGCTATTCAGATAAGGGAAGAACCGGGTACAACCCAATCATGCTGTATGCTGTTGTTACCTACGCAAACATGCGCGGGGTCCGGGCTGTTGACCGTATTGTAGACTTATGCCAAAGAGATCTTGCTTTTATCTGGCTGACCAAAGGAGAAAAGCCTCAGCGAGATGCCTTTTATGACTTTAAAGGGAAAAAACTGACCGGTGAAATTTTGGACGAATTGAACTATCAGTTCATGCGTCGTCTGGAAAAGGAAGGACTAATCACGCTGAAAGAGCTTTATATCGATGGAACCAAGATTGAAGCGAATGCCAACAGATATACGTTCGTCTGGCGGGGCAGCCTTAACTATCACCTTGCCAATCTGCTGGACAGCATAGATGCCCTTTATGCAAAATACAATGCTTTTCTGCTCGAGAATGGCTATGGGCCCAAATACGATCTTGGAGATGCCCGTATGTTTGTGATCGAAGGAATGGACAAAGTCAGAAAGATCATTGAAGAGAACAGGAAACGGAAACTGACAAAGCACAAGAAAATTCCCAATAACACCATCATTGAGATCGATAACTGCTCTCCGCTTGAGATCGTGAAACTGCAGAAAAACCTGAAACGAATCGCAGAAGGAGAAGAGATCGAATTCGTATATGAAAAAGGGAAACGGAAACCAGAACTCCAGAAGCTCTATGAGGAACTGGAAGAATGCGGCAGGCGTCTGATGGAGTATAAGGACTGCTTTGAGATCATGGGGAAAGACCGCAACAGCTATTCCAAGACAGACCTGGAAGCGACCTTCATGCGGATGAAGGAAGACCATATGCTGAACGGTCAGTTAAAACCTGCCTATAACGTCCAGATAGCGGTAGAGAATTACTTCATTGTCCACGGATATGTAAGTAATGACCGGACAGACTATAATACGCTGATCCCTGTCCTGGAAAAGCACAGGAAAGCGTTTGGAGATACCCTGGAGGCAGTAACTGCTGACAGCGGCTACTGCAGTGAAAAGAACCTGCTGTATCTGAGAGAGAACGGGATTCGGAGCTATATCAAGTTGCAGGACCATGAGAAGCGGAAGACGCGGGCATACAAAGAAGACATCGGGAAGTATTCCAACATGACATACGCCGTCTTTGAGGATGAGCATTATTACATCTGCCACGATGGAAGGGAGCTGCGTCATATCAGGACGGAAAGCAAAGAGCAGGACGGATACACCCAGACAGTGGAAGTCTATGGCTGTGCGGACTGCAGCGGCTGTGAGCATAAATCCAGATGTCTTTCTAAATACAATGCCGAAAAAAATCCGGACCGGAATAAGGTCATGAAGATCAACGAGCGCTGGGAAGAACTGAAGGAAGAAAGCAATTCGAATATCCAGAGTGACGAAGGAATCCTGAAACGCCAGACACGGTCGATCCAGACGGAGGGGCACTTTGGAGATCTCAAGGAGAATGAAAACTTCCGGCGTTTTAACTACCGGTCAGAGGAGAAAGTATATAAAGAATTCATGCTGTATGCGATTGGCAGGAATATCATGAAATACCACCGGTTTTTACATCATGAAATCGAAAAATTTGAAGGGAAAAAGGGGCAGAAAGCAGCTTAGCTGATGGAGCGCTTCAAAAAATCCAGACAAGGGGGTTTTTGCGCCCTAAAACAGGGCAGTGAAAAAAGAAAGAGACACCTTCACAGGGAATTCAGGTTTGAAAAAGCCTGGATTTTGTGGGAGTGTCTCTTTCCTGTATATCAGGGGCTAAAAATTGGTATTATCCGACAGCCCC
>NZ_NFKT01000052.1 GCF_002160525.1 Lachnoclostridium sp. An169 | reverse complement strand
TTTCTCGTTTCTCATGGCTGTACCTCCTGAAATGAAAATGCTCTAAGTGACTGCTTCACTAACCATGACAAAAACCATGATTAAGAAGTCACTTAGAGCATACATCTCCCGCCGCCAATTTGTATTTTTTATATTGCTTTACCGCGAAATGGTCGGGGCTGCGTTCTTCCAAATCGGCAAAGAGCAGATCAACGGGGCTTTGGTATTCCTCGTCGTCCTCGCGTGCTTCGCTTGCATTGATAAGTTCAAGCAGCGTTGTAAAGTTCATTTCCTCGGCGGGGGCTTCATACCAAATGTAGCCGATCAACGCGCAATATAGTAACCTCTCGGCTTTCACCCAAAAATCTTCCGCGCTCTTTTCTCCCTCGCCTTTGGTATTGACGATAAGGGTATTGACAACCTTTAACACGTCCTTTTCGCTGCGGATATAGACAAAGGGGTTATAGTGCATACTTTTCCGAAAGTTTATCGTGTTCAGTACCTTAATGCGGTAGCCTGCCCGTTGCAGCAGCTTTCCGCACTCGATTAGGACGGTGCCTTTCGGGTCGGTCAAGACGTAGGAAGAATGAAGCTGCATTAAATTAGGCTTTACGAAAAACCTTGTCTTGCCGCTGCCGCTGCCGCCGATCACCACGACGTTTTTATTTCTCGCGTATTTCGGCTGCTTCGGGCGGCTGTTCATGGTAAGGCGTTCGGTCTGCGTCAAAATGATGTTGTTCTGAAAATCCGGGTCGATATAGGGCTTTATATCTTCGGCGTTGCCCCAACGTGCGCTGCCGTATTCTGCGCCCTTGCGGTATTTGCGGGCATTTTTCCCTTTGAAATAGACAATCAGACGGATAACCACCGCGCCCACAATGCCAATAAGCAAATCCAACGGGTGAACGCTCGGCAAGGCATTTGAAAACGCTTCGGAAAATCCCTGTGTGATATTGAGTATCTTTTCGGAAATATCCGCGCCGGGGGCAAGCCGCACCGCCTGTCCCACCTTATCAAAGAGATAGACAAAGAACACATACGGGATATTCGGGATTATCAGCTTTTTGTAGTTTATCTGCTTCATATCTCGCGCCCCCTGTCTATTTTCTTTACCTTGTCGCGGGCGGCGTTAAGCTGCTTCGCCTTGTCCTTTGCTGCGGCAAGGGCTTTGCGGATAGAGGGCTTTTTATCCCTGTTCAGCTTCTTTGCGGAAAACTCTTGAAACGCTGCGGTCATAACGTCCGCGTCCCTGCCTTTGAAAAACACAAGGTAACGGGTCTGTTCGCCCTTAACCTTTTTCAGCGAAAAATCTATGTTGTATTTCTTCGCGGTACTCTCAAAGGCTTTGATATTGCTGTCGGTGATCTCGATGTTGGAAACCCCCGCATTTTGCTTCATAAGCTGCCGCATGGTCTGTTTCCCATGCGGTGCTTTGCTTTTCTGCTCCAAAAACTTCTTGATTGCTTTCTGTAACGCCTGTTCGGTAAGCCTTGCCGCGCCTTTTCCCACGTTGACGGATAGGGCAATCGTTTTTTGGGTTACTTCCTCCTGCAAGGTATCAACTCCTTTCCCGGTAAACTGCGGCTATGCTCATTTGCTGCCGTAAAAGTCGTGATTGACAAGGGCGGTATAGTAGCTGTCAATGGTACTCGGCGCGTTGAACAGCACCGCTTTTAGATACTGCTTGATGTTGCGGATTTTGGTTGTGTTCTCCCTCATGCAGTCCAAAACAAACTCAACGTGGCTGCTGTTCAGCTTCATAAACTTTGATTTGACAAGTTCGGCGGGGTAGTCGTCCCCGGCGATACGGATTGTCTTTCGGGCTGTGCAGACGGTTTCCAGCATGATTTCTACAATCTCGTCCAAACGGTCTTTATCCATTTTGGGGTCTTGAATGAGAATGTCATAGTCGATGTTTTCTTTGATGATTTCCCGATAAATCTCTATTGCACTGTTTGTTTTCGCTTCCGTTCTTTTCCTTTCCGGCGGCGCAGCCGCTTCGTCCTGCTCATAAGGCAAGGGATTTAGGGAATGGAAAGGAATGGAATGGGTACTTGATAGATCAGTAATTGATTGTTCTTTACTTGATATATCTTTATTTAATTGCGTTGGATTTTCCAACGTAGGTTTTTCCTGCGTAGGTTTTTCCAACGTTGGATTATCCAATGTTGGATTTTCCAATGTAGGTAAATCCAATATAGGCGGCTGTCCGCCGCTGGTAGCTGCTTCCGGCTCTCGCGGCTGCGGCTGCTCGTATATGACGTAATCTGCGCCCCGCAAGCGTCCCTTTTCGTCGCGCTCCCGGCTGCGCACGATATATCCGGCTTTTTCGAGTTCCTTTACCGCTTCGCGGATTGCGTCGATCTTCTCCCGGTTGATATGGGATAAGCCCGCAAGGGTATAATCCCAATCTTCGGGCAGCGAAAGCATTTGCGACAACAAGCCCTTTGCCTTTAAGGACAATTCCTTGTTTCGCAAGTGGTGGTTGCTCATAACGGTATATCCCGTATTTCGCTCCACTCTGAAAACTGCCATATTTCCTCACTTCCTCTCTTGGTATGCGTGGACAATTAGAAAGCCGTTTTCGGCTGTTTTGGTATTGCAATATGCCCTTTGCCGTTTTCGCGTCTGCAAAGCCGCATGGCACAAGGGCTTTTGCCCGTCTATTTGTCCATGCTGGCGTGCGTTTTCCGCGTCCTTTTGCCGGGGCAATAGGGACACTCTTTGAAAACGCAAAACTCATATTTCCATTGTGGGCGGTAGAAACGGCAAGTACCGCAATCTTCATCATCTCCGGCACAACCGGATTGATAGCGGTCAAATCCCGGCTTCTGCTGCATGATCAGTTCAAACGCCCGCTGCTTGCCCTTTGTGAAATACATTCCGGCTGCGCCTCCTTTCCTGCGGGCATAAAAAAACGGCGTTACTTTCTCCCCAAAAGGGGTTAAGGTAACGCCGCTTGTGTGCGTATTCAGTTTTTAACACATTCCCTGTCTATCCGCTGTCCGCAAAACCATTGATTTTATTAGCTTTTTGCCGCTATCGCTATCACACCTCATTATTTGAACGGCCGGATTTTCAGCGCATGATGGACGATATGGAAGCCGGAAAAGTAAACTGCATTGTCACGAAAGACCTGTCCCGTTTCGGGCGGGAACATGTGATGATGGACTACTATCTGGAATTTCTGTTCCCGGAGAAACGGGTTCGCTACATCGCCGTTGCGGAGAATGAGGACACAGAGAAAGGGCTTTCCGATTTTGTCCCGTTCAAAAACCTGTTCAATGAATGGTTTGCGAAAGATACAAGCCGCAAGGTAAAGGCCGCTTTCAAAGCAAAGTTTGCCACAGGACAGCGTATCGGCGCCTATGCTCCCATCGGGTACAGGAAACACCCGGAAATCAAAAACAAGCTGATAATCGACGAGGAAACCCGCTGGATAGTGGAGAAGATTTTTGACCTTGCTATTCATGGCAGAGGGGCGGCCAGTATCACAAGAATACTGATTGCGGAAAAGGTTCCCACACCGGGATTTATCAACTTCCAGCGTGACGGGACTTTTGCAAACATCTATGCGGGTGCGCCGGAGGAAAAAAGCTACGCATGGACGATAGCCCAGGTCAAGAGCATTATGAAAGACGAAACCTATATCGGCCATACCATTCATTACCGGGAAACGAACATTTCCTTTAAGAACAAGCGGAGGGTACGCAAGCCCCAAAGTGAATGGGTGCGGGTGGAGAACACGCAGGAGCCGATTATCAGCGAGCAGGTTTTCCGGCAGGTACAGGAGCAGATAGCAAACCGCCGCAGGAAGTGCAAGGATGGTACAACGCAGATTTTTTCCGGATTGGTAAAATGTGCGGATTGCGGCTGGTCGCTGTCCTATGGGGAGAACAGGCAGAACAGCAAGCCTTACGGCCATTATCATTGTAGCAAGTACGGGCAGGGCACACGCCAATGCTCCATGCACTATATCCGTTATGATGTGCTTTATGCCTATGTCCTCTCCCGTCTGCAATACTGGTCGGGGCTGGTACAGCATGATGAAGAACGGCTCTTGAAGCAGCTGTTAAATGCCACTGATAAGGGACAGGCTGCCGCAAGAAAGAAGCAGGCCGCAGAACTGAAAAAGGCAGAGAAGCGAAAAGCCGAAGTCGATACTTTGTTTGCCCGGATGTATGAGGACTGGGCGGCGGGGCGTATCACGGAATACAACTTCTCTATGCTGTCCGGGAAGTACCAAAGCGAACAGGCTGAACTGGACGAAAAGATTGAACAGCTTCAATCCGCTATCGCCACTGAAAGCCAGAACGCCGTAGACGCAGAAAAATGGATTGCCTTGATGAAAGAGTGCGTCAATCCAACAGAACTGACCGCCGAACTTTTGAATATGCTGATTGAAAAAATCGTTGTCCATGAAGCGGTCAAAGGTGAGGACGGAAGCCGGGAACAGGAGGTAGAAATCTTCTACCGCTTTATCGGCAAAATTGATTGAATGATACCAATATCTTTAACTATGTGATACCGGCACATCTTATCCGGACATCTTTATGCTGCCCAGACTTGCTTCTTATTTTGATATGAGCATCGATGAGCTGATCGGATATGAACCGCAGATGGAAACGGCAGATATCCGCAGACTGTACCGCAGGCTTTCCGCAGAATTTGCCGAGAGGCCCTTCGAGACTGTGATGGAAGAGTGCACGGAGATCGTAAAGAAATATTATTCCTGTTATCCCCTTTTGTTTGAAATCGCCGCTCTTTTTCTGAATCACTATATGATGGCGGACAGTCAGGAACGCTCTCTGGAAATTATCCGGAAAGCGCGCGGGCTTTTCCGGCGCGTCCGGGACAGCGGGGATGATCCGGTTCTGGCAAGGGAAGCACTGCAGATGGAGGCATACTGCTGTCTGATTCTCTCAGAGCCGGAGAAAGTACCGGAGCTTCTGGAAAGGCTGGAACCGTTTACCTCTTCACCCGAACCTCTTCTGGCATCGGCATACCAGATGACCGGGAACAGAAAAGAAGCGGAAAAAGTTCTGCAGGCTGGAATGTACAAGAATATTGTGGCGCTTCTGAATCTGCATGTATCTTACATGGGGCTGTGTACCGATGCTCCGGAGACATTCGCAGAGACATGCAGGCGTGTGGAGCAGATGATCTTTACCTTTGAGCTGAAACATCTTCATCCCGGGCAGGTCCTCACCGCATACATCGCCATGGCACAGGGATGGGCTCTTCTTGGAGAGCAGGAAAAAGCTCTGGAAAATCTGGAAAAATACACAGAGCTGGCAGCAGGCGGCATTTATCCTCTCCGCCTCCGCGGGGATGCATATTTCAACCGTCTGGAGGAGTGGATCGATGAGTCACTGGATACGGGGGAGTATCCGCCCAGAGATGAGGCGGTGATCCGCCACAGCATGACGGATGCGGTCACGGGTAACCCGGCTTTTCAGGCATATGCGGAGAATCCCCGTTTCCGGAGGCTGGTAAAAAGACTCAGAGAAAATGAAGAAAAATCCGGCAGCAGGAAAATGAAGCAGGAGGAAAATTAAGATGGAGGCTGTTGTACTTGACAATCTTTCAAAAACTTATCCGGGCGGAAAGCGTGCTGTTCAGTCTGTCAGCCTTTCCCTTGCGCCGGGCGAGGTCTTTGGCTTCCTCGGTCCGAACGGCGCGGGGAAGACGTCCACGGTGAAAATGTTAAACGGGATACTTAAGCCCACAGAAGGGGGCTGCAGGGTGTTCGGATACGATCCGGTAAAAGAGCCGGAAAAGGTTCACATGATTTCAGGCATTGTCACGGAGCATGCCAGGATGTACGACGCCATGAGCGGACAGGATAATCTTATTTTCTATGCGGAAGTCTTCGGGATATCCGGGGAGGAAGGGAAAAGGCGCGCCCGGGAGCTTCTGGAACAGATGGAACTTACGGAGGCGGCGGAACGGAAACTGTCGGCATATTCCACCGGGATGCGGCAGAGGCTTTCGCTGGCAAGGGCTCTCCTCCATCATCCCCGGGTGCTTTTCCTCGATGAGCCCACGTCGGGGCTCGATCCGGAGAGCGCACAGAATGTCAACCGGATGATCCGCTCTCTGGCAGAAAAGGAAGGGATTGCTGTGTTCCTCTGCACCCATCAGCTCCGCTATGCCCAGGAGATCTGCACCAGATACGGGTTGATCGAAGAGGGAAGGCTTCTGGCGGAAGGGACACTGGAGGAGCTGAGAGGGAAGGCATTTACGGAAAGCAGTGTGCGTATCCGTACAGGGCAGGAGACCATGCGTCTGTCCATCCGCTCTGAGAAGGATATTCCCGGGATCGTGAAGCAGATGGTGGAGAGCGGAAAAGACGTGTATGCTGTGGAGGAGGAAGTTCCGACTCTGGAAGAGATTTATTTCGCTCTGACGGAAGGAGGGAAAAAGCAGGATGAATGACAGAAAGAAAATGGCTGCCATAATCAGAAAAGATTTGCGCATGCTGTCGGCAAACCGCAGGCTGTTTGCAGCGCTTCTGTGCGTGCCTGTGATCCTGGCGGTTCTTCTGCCGTCCATATTTGTTGGAACCATATATGCGGTGCCGGATGACCCGGATATCTATAAGCTGGTGGAAATGCTGCCGGAAGCCATGCAGGCAGAAAGCCTGGAACGGACGGCACTGCAGCTGATCATGAACTATGTTTTCCCGGCATTTTTCCTGATGATTCCGATTATGGCGTCCTCCGTCACGGCGGCAAGCTCCTTTGTGGGGGAGAAGGAAAAGAGTACCCTTGAGACGCTGCTCTACTGTCCGCTGTCCGTAAGACAGATCTTTCAGGCAAAAGTACTGGCGTCTTTCCTTCTGAGCATGGCGGTTTCCCTGGGATCTTTTCTGCTGATGGCTGTTGTGCTGGAAGGGGAACTCTTCATTCTGATGGGATGGATCATGCTGCCGGGGGCAAACTGGATCGCAGTGCTCCTGCTCCTGTCTCCCGCAGTTTCGCTGATCGCTGTGACGGTGATCGTGAGAGGATCGGCAAAGGCACAGAGCGTGGAGGAGTCGCAGCAGGGGGCGGTGTTCCTAATAATGCCGGTGCTTCTGCTCGTGGTGGGACAGTTTACCGGCGTGCTTCTGCTTGATATCCGGATCATGCTCGGGATCGGTCTGGTGTGCGCCCTTCTGGCATGGGTGCTGATCCGGAAAGCGGCGGAAAAGTTCAACTGTGAGATGCTGTTGATGTAAGAGACAGAATCGGCATTATGCACAGTTTCGATATCAGATTTTAGGTGATTTTTGCGGATTGACTATCTGCCTCTTTTTTGTTTATACTTTTGGTACAAAGCAAATACAAAGTAGTGTGTTACTGGTTATGCAGGCATAAACTATTTCTTTCCAATCTGTGACGCCCACAGATTAAAAAGATTTAGTTTATGCCTTTTTCTATGCGGGAAAGACCTCAAACGGGATGAAGCGGAGCAGAATTGAGGTGGCGCACAGCGGGACAGTATTTGCAGGAGAGTTTCCAGAAGGAGGAAGAAGACTATGAAAGACAAAATTTTTGGCGTACTGCAGAGAGTAGGGCGCAGTTTCATGCTCCCGATCGCAATCCTTCCGGTGGCAGGACTGCTGCTCGGAATCGGAAGTTCATTTACCAATGCCACCACAATCCAGACTTACGGTCTGCAGGCAATTCTCGGAGACGGAACCGTGCTTCACGCGCTCCTGACGATCATGAGCAAGGCGGGAAATATTATATTTGACAACCTGCCGATTATCTTTGCTGTGGGAGTTGCCATCGGCATGGCAAAGAAGGAGAAAGAAGTTGCGGCACTGGCAGCAATGATATCATTTCTGGTGATGAATGCCACCATAAGCGGCATGCTGCTTGTTCAGGGAGAGATCCTCGAAGACGGAAGCGTTGCAGCTGATGTGTTAAGCGGAACGATTGTTAATGTATGTGGCATCCAGACCCTGCAGATGGGTGTGTTCGGCGGTATTATCGTCGGTCTTGGCGTTGCAGCACTTCACAATCGTTTCTACAAAATCCAGCTCCCGAACGCGCTGTCATTCTTCGGCGGCTCCCGGTTTGTGCCGATCATTTCCACGATCACTTATGTAGGTGTGGGAATTCTGATGTACTTTATCTGGCCGGTTGTGCAGAACGGCATCTATGCACTGGGCGGACTTGTCACGGGCACAGGCTACATCGGGACACTGATTTTCGGAATCATCAAACGGGCGCTGATTCCCTTCGGTCTGCACCACGTATTTTATCTTCCGTTCTGGCAGACTGCAGTGGGCGGAACCATGGAAGTGGCAGGGCAGATCGTGGAAGGCGGACAGAATATTTTCTTTGCGCAGCTTGCGGATCCGACGACAGTTCACTTCAGTGCAGATGCAACGAGATATTTCTCCGGCGAATTTATTTTCATGATCTTCGGACTTCCGGGTGCGGCCCTTGCCATGTACCGCTGCGCGAAACCGGAGAAGAAGAAACAGGCGGGCGGACTTCTCCTTTCAGCAGCGCTGGCATGTATGCTGACAGGCATCACAGAGCCGCTGGAATTTTCCTTCCTGTTTGTTGCGCCGATCCTGTTCGTAGTTCAGGTTATTCTGGCAGGTGCGGCTTACATGATCGCCCACATTCTGAATATTGCGGTGGGACTGACATTTTCCGGCGGACTTCTGGACTTCTTCCTTTTCGGAATCCTCCAGGGAAATGAAAAGACGAGCTGGATACTTGTTATTCCGGTGGGAATTATTTACTTCATTCTGTACTATGTGATCTTTACTGTCCTGATCAGGAAGCTGAATCTGAAGACTCCGGGACGTGAGGATGACGACAGTGAGACAAAACTGTTCACAAAAGCGGATTACCTTGCGAAACAGGGAGAAGGAAAAGCAGGAACTGAGGGAGCGGCAGCAGGCAGCGGTGATGAGAAGAGCGTTCTGATTACACAGGGGCTTGGCGGAAAGAAGAATATTTCTGATGTGGACTGCTGTGCCACAAGGCTGCGCTGCACGGTGGTGAAGCCGGAACTCGTAAACGAGGGAATCCTGAAAGCCACATCTCCATCGGGCATCATCCATAAAGGAAAGGGAATCCAGATTATCTACGGACCGTCTGTGTCAGTGATCAAGTCCAATCTGGAAGATTATCTGGAGACTGCGCCGAATGAGGAATATATTGCGGAAGATAGCAGCGCAGGCGCATCCGGAACGGAGGAAGCCCCGGGAAAAGAAGGAGAGAATTCCAGTACCGCTGCTCCTGCAGGAAGTGCGGCTGTGAAAAAGGTTCTCTGCTCACCGGTGAGCGGAACGTCAGCTCCGATTACAGAGGCTTCCGACGAGGCATTTGCCGGAAAGATGATGGGGGACGGCTATATTGTGAAGCCCCGGGAGGGAATGGTCTGCGCCCCGGAAGATGCGACAGTGTCATTTGTGTTCCCGTCGAAGCATGCGGTGGGGCTGCAAAGTGACGACGGCACAGAATATCTGATCCATATCGGTGTGGATACGGTGAATCTGAACGGTGAGGGATTCGAGGCATTTGTAAAAGACGGAGATCGTGTAAAAAAGGGTGACAGACTGATAGGTTTTGATATAGAATATATCAGAGAACACGCGAAATCCGATGAGGTCATTATTGTATTTACCAGCCTTCAGGAAGGCGAAGAGATCCGGCTTAAGAAAGCGGGAGAGGTCGCAGAACTTGATGAGACGGCTGAGATTATAAGTCTGAATCTGTAAAATGAGATCGGATGGGAGGCAGTGTCTGGGGGCTTTCCATCCGATTATTTTTGAGAGGTGTACTCCCTGAGCGTTATACTTTCTGCGGGAGCACGGACAGGAGAAGGGGGAATTTCATGTATCGAATTATAAAAGTGCTGAACAACAACAGCATACTGGCATATCAGTTAGAGACGGGGAAGGAGCAGATTCTTCTTGGAAAAGGGATCGGCTTCGGCAAAAAGCCCACGGAGAAGATCGGTGAGATCCCCGGGGCGAAAGTCTATGCTCTGGTGACCAGGGAGAAAAAGCAGTCGGTTCTTCAGGCTGTAAACGGAATCAGCCCGGTGTATATTGAGATCGCCGGCAGGATTATTGAGGAGGCGGAGAAAATATTCGGTACAGTCAGCCATGAGATCCTTCTCCCCATGGCAGACCATATTGCCCTTGCGGCAAAACGCGCCCTGGAGAACCGGCAGATGCCCAATCCGTTTACCCCGGATATCCGGGTGCTTTTCGGAAAGGAGTATGAGGCCGCGCTCCGGGGACGTGAAATTATCCGGGAGATGACCGGCGCAGAGATCTCGGATGACGAAGTGGGATTCATCACCCTCCATATCCATGCAGGGCGGTCGGACGAGCAGGTGTCCGAGGCTCTTGACACGACAAGGATTATTAATCAGGGAATCTCCATGATCGAGGAGGAGTTCGGGCAGAAGTTCCCGGCAGATTCTCTGGCATGCACCCGGCTGATGAGCCATCTTTATTACATGGCTGCCAGGACGAGAAGAGGGGAGTCTACGAATGTGGATTTCAACGATTTTATCTTTGCCAGTTATCCGCGGACAGGGGAAGCGGCGGAAAAAGTGTGCCGGTTTATGGAGAAAGAGCTGAAGAAGCCGGTGGCGAAGGAAGAGATCGGATTTCTGGCTATTCACATTCAGAGAGTGATCGCGCCGGAGACGCAGTGAGCGGTCGTACATGGGAGCGAACCGGAGACAGGACAAAGGCTGAAATGAAGATTGCAGCAAAGCAGAAGGGCAGGACGGAAGTATGAATTTTATAGCAAGAGTGCTTTTTGTGGAAGACGATGAGCAGATTGTGGAAAACCTTACGGAATTTTTAAGCAAAGAGGGATATTTGGTGAAAGCGGTCAGTACCCAGAGAGAGACAATGAATCTTCTGGAGGAGGAGGCTTTTGATCTCATGCTTCTGGATGTGACTCTGAAAGAAGGAAACGGATTCAGCGTATGTACTGCGGTAAAAGCCCAGTATGACCTTCCGGTAATTTTCCTGACGGCACTGGGGGATGAGTTCAGCGTAGTTACAGGTCTGGATATGGGGGCAGACGACTACATCAGCAAACCTTTCCGCCCGAGGGAACTGGTATCCAGGATGCGTTCGGTTTTAAGGCGGGCGGGAAAGAACCAGGCGGCGGTGGAGATCGGCGGAATCCGGATTGATACGGAAAAGGGAATCGTAACCCGGGAGGAACAGGAAATCTTTCTCTCGGCTCTGGAGTACCGTCTCCTGCTTGTGTTCCTCAATCACAGGGGAATGGTGCTCACCCGCTCCATGCTCCTGGACGAGATCTGGGACGCGGCGGGAGATTTTGTAAATGATAATACCCTTACCGTTTATATCAAACGTCTCAGGGAAAAAATAGAGAAAGACCCTCAGAAACCGGAGATCATCCTCACGGTGAGGGGGATGGGGTACAGGCTCGGTGAATGAGATATTTTACTATATTCTGCCTGCCGCAGGAGTGGCGCTGCTCCTCGGCGGGCTTTATCTGTTTCAGATGCATCGCTACCGGAAATCCCTGCGCAGGCTCGGCAGTGAGATGGACCGGATCCTTCACGGCGGCGGGGAAATTATCCTGAGCAGTTATCAGGAAGGTGAAATCGCCATTCTCCGGGACGAGATATATAAGATGACAGTACGCCTCAGGGAGCAGTCGGAGCGTCTGGCAGGTGATAAAGAAGCACTTGCGGATTCTCTGGCAGATATCTCCCATCAGATAAGGACACCTCTTACTACGCTGAACCTGATGACGGCAAGGATGATGCAGGAGGGGGATGACCCGGCACAGAGAAAGAAAATGCTGCGGGAGATGAACCGGATGCTGGAGCGCATTGAGTGGCTGATCACCGCCCTGCTGAAAATGTCCAAACTGGATGCCGGGGCAGTCCGTCTGGAGAAGCGGAGTATTCCGATGACGGAATTCCTGAAAAAGACCCTGGAACCTTTTGAGATCCAGATGGAGATCCGGGAGCAGAAATGCACGGTTAAGGGTGCGGAAAATATGGTGCTTGAGGCAGATGAGCAGTGGACCATGGAGGCGGTACAGAATGTGATTAAAAACTGTCTGGAATATATCCCGGTTGGAGGCTTGCTTGAGATTTCATGTACGGACAATCCGCTCTACGCCGAGATTGCAGTCTGTGATAACGGACCGGGAATCGCGCCGGAAGATCTGCCCCATCTGTTTGAGCGGTTTTACAAGGGAAAAAATGCGGGAAACTCCGGTTTCGGCATCGGGCTTGCCCTCGCCCAGGCGATCATGACCCGCCAGAACGGCGTGATCCGTGCGGAGAACCGGAAGGAGGGCGGAAGCTGCTTCAGGGTAAGGTTCTATAAGCAGACGGTGTAAGGGAATATGTGACAGAAATGTCATTTCAGAGTCATCGGGGTGTCACCGCGCTTTGCTAAGATAAATGCATATCCTCCGCAGGAGAGGGTAAAAGGAGAAAAAATACCGCAGAAGACGGTGTTTCAGGAGGTATGTATGGACATATTAAAAGTGGAAGATCTTACAAAGGTATACGGCAAAGGAGCGGGGGAGGTCCGGGCTCTGGACAACGTCTCTTTTACTGTGAGGCAAGGGGAGTTTACTGCCATCGTCGGTTCTTCCGGTTCCGGAAAATCCACGCTGCTGCATCTGATCGGCGGAGTGGACAGACCTACTTCAGGGAAAGTGTATGTGGACGGCACGGATGTGTATGCGCAGGATGAGGAGGCGCTTGCCATTTTCCGCAGGAGACAGGTGGGGCTGATCTATCAGTTCTACAACCTGATTCCGGTGCTGACGGTGCGGGAGAATATCACTCTTCCGGTGCTGATGGACGGAAGAGAGGTGAATGAAGAGCGCCTGGAAGAGCTGATCTCGGTCCTTGGGTTAAAGCGCCGGGAAGGACATCTGCCGAACCAGCTCTCCGGCGGGCAGCAGCAGAGAGTATCCATCGGAAGGGCGCTGATGAACGCTCCTGCCATCCTCCTTGCGGACGAGCCCACAGGAAATCTGGATACAAAGAACAGCCGGGAGATCATGCAGCTTCTGCGGTATTCCAACGAGAAGTATAATCAGACTATGCTTGTGATCACCCATGATGAGAATATCGCCCTGCAGGCGGACCGGATCCTGTCTCTGGAAGACGGGCGGATCGTGAGAGACGAGGTGATCCGCCGATGAGATATTTTACGGATATTTTTTCAAAGATCACATTCCGGACCATGCGGCAGAACCGGATGCGCACGGTAGTAACCGTGATCGGCGTGATCCTTTCTGCCGCCATGATCACGGCAGTCACTACTTTCGGACAGAGTATGTGGTCTTTTCTGAAAAATTACAGCATCGAACACGACGGTTACTGGTTTGGTGCGGCGGAATATGTCAGCGACAAGGAATATGAACGGATCAGGGATGACAGTCGTGTGGAGATGGCTGTGGCAACGGATATCCTGGGATATGCCCGTTATGACCGCCTTACGGATGAAGAGAAACCATATCTTTATATCCAGAGCCTTTCTGATGACATCTGGGATATATTTCCGGTGACGCTGACAGAGGGCAGGCTCCCGGAAAATGAGCATGAAGTGATCATCTCGGAATATCAGCAGGCGAATGAGGATCAGGATCGGATCACCCGGGTGGGGGACGTCCTGGAACTGGAAGTGGGAGAGCGGATCTGGGAGGGAGAGCGGCTGACCAGCTTCGAAGGATATATGGGCGGGGCTTATGCGGCAGAATATGATCTGTCGGAAGAAACGCTGGAAAATGTAAGGCCCATGAACTTTACTGTGGTTGGTGTGTTCTCCATGAACTCGAACATGCATTACGGCGCTGCGGGGTATGATGTGTATGCCGGAGCTGCAGAAGATCCGGACGCTGCAGTGACGGATGCCGGCAGTTCAGACGAGGAAAATCCGGGCGGCGATGCACCGGATGAGATGATTTCAGAGACCGGAACACGATCCATGTACCACGACGTCTATCTGCGGACTGTGAAGCCGTCTGATATTTACGATTACATGAATACTATAGAGTGCGACAGAGCCTCAACGAACGAGGCGCTGCTCCGGTGGTTCGGCGTGGCGGACAACGATAACCTGACCGGGATCATCACCGGCCTGAGTCTGATCGTTACGGGGATTATTATGGCAGGAGCAATTTCCCTGATCTACAATGCATTTTCCATCTCTCTGAGAGAAAGGACGGTGCAGTTCGGTCTCCTGGCCTCCGTCGGAGCTACAAAGAAGCAGTTGGAGAGATCCATGCTAAGCGAAGCGCTGTTTGTGAGTCTGGTGGGGATTCCGGCGGGCTGTATCTCAGGGATCGCAGGCATTGGCATTACCCTGCATTTTATCGGAAGCGGAATTACCAGATGGATTCACGGCGAAGCAATGGATGTGCCGCTTCAGGTTTCCTGGATTTCTGTGGCTGCCGCAGTGCTGACGGCGTTTGCCACGGTCATGATCTCTGTGTGGATTCCCTGCCGGAGAGTGCGGAAGATATCGCCCATCGACGCCATCCGTTCGGAAAAAGATATCCGGATCCG
This sequence comes from Lachnoclostridium sp. An169, assembly GCF_002160525.1. Taxonomy (GTDB): domain Bacteria; phylum Bacillota; class Clostridia; order Lachnospirales; family Lachnospiraceae; genus Mediterraneibacter; species Mediterraneibacter cottocaccae. Next base: position 4,859 of record NZ_NFKT01000052.1, on the reverse strand, counting down.
TGGGAAGGATGTAAAGACAAAGACGACAGGACTGTTCTACCGCCTGTTTGGTCTGGAGGGGATGCTTGCCCGGAAGAACTATAAGCGGGACAGGAAGAAATACCGCAGTACCGTGGCGTCCCTTACGATGAGTATCGTGCTCTTCGTGTCGGTATCCGTATTCGGAGAGTATCTGATAGGGACAGGAAATTTTGTCCTGGAGATGCCGGATGTGCAGATTGTCTGCCAGGTGAATGAGGGGGATGAAGACATCTGGCAGGATGTACTGGGAAAGACGGAAGAGCTGGCAGAAGAGAATGACAAAGTGATTTTTATGCAGCGGTACAGTACTACGGGCAGGTGGCTGCAGATCGATATGAAAGACTCAGGAATCGGGAGCAGCGGATCCCTGGATGATTATTATATCGTATATTCCTCGGAAGACGGAGATCTTCTGGTGGATGCAAAGATATATATTATACCAGATGAGCTTTTTGAGAGTATGGGGGGAAATGTGCAGGAAGAGAACAGACTTCCTGTTCTCTACCCGGAAAAGATCCGTGTGTTCAATTCAAAGACAGAGCGCTATGAGCGGAGAGAATTTCTCCCGGAATCCGGAGTGACACTTCCGGTAGAAATCGAAGACTTCACAGATGAAGGGAAGATCCTGTATGAACAGCTCTGCAGCGCGGTATTCCAGGGAACTTATGAGAAGATGCCGGAAGGGGTTATTTATAATGCAAATATATTTGGAGTATCCCTTCTGACCTGCGAGAGCGGGTATGACAGATTTCTTGCCGGAAATGACGAACTGGGAAGAGTATACAGCCTGGGAATACAGTGTACGGACCATATGGCAGTGTACCGGGATCTTTCTGAAGGACTCAAAGAGTATGGAATGGAGGATTATCTCTTTGACAATGCAGACAGCTATGAGCAGAGCCGGCAGCTGATGACGGCGGCAAATGTTCTGTCTTACGGCTTTATCATCCTGATATCCCTGATCTCTGTGGCGAATGTATTCAATACCATCTCTACGAACCTGATGTTAAGGCGCAGAGAGTTTGCCATGCTCCGGTCCGTAGGAATGGCGGGAAAAGGATTCCGCCGGATGATGTGTTATGAATGTCTGCTCTACGGGCTGCGGTCTGTAATGTATGGCGTAGTTCTCGCTCTGGCCGTAAGCGTACTGATTTATCGGGTGATCTCGGGAGGCGTGGACATCAGTTATATTGTACCCTGGAAATACCTGCTGATCGCTGTGGCATGTGTGTTCGTGGTGGTAGGAATTACGATGGTGTATACAATGCGGATTATACAGAAACAGAATATTATTGACGAGCTGAGAATGAACTGAGAATAAAATGAAAAAGAGGAATGAAAAATTTTCTGAAATTTTGCAGATTGCGTATTCCCTTCGGACGTAGTACAATTACTGTAAATATTCTCCCTGCCCCGGACGGTACGTGTAATCGGGACAGGGAGAGTGCCTGTATCTGGAAGAAATGTATGGTTATGGTCAGGTATAGAAAAAGACAGGAAAATATGAAGGGGAACATGAGATGGAGAGAAAAAGATCTGCTGTTCAGGAAATGAAAATAGACAGGGAGGATATGCTTGCCCTTACCAGGCGCATGACGATAAAGAGAACTTCGATAACCCGGATCGCCGGGGCATACATTGATCCGGACGGATTTGTGGACGGGACTTTCAACACCCGCTTCCTGAAACTTACCGGTCCGGAAAAGATGAAAAATCTGGAGATCGCAAAGGCGATCCCCTTTGCGGAGACAAACGGCTGCCTGAAACGCTATATCGTGCCTGAAGATGCAAGGGGCAGGGAGAGTATGTGGCAGCTTCTGAATGGAGCAAAAGTATCTGGGTTGGAAAATGACGCTCTGCTTGATATTTTTTATGAAATGTTTGCAGAGAATTACCGGTCTTCCCATGAATACGGAATCTTTCTTTTTCACGACCGCTATGATATCCCTTCCAAAGCCGCAGACCATGAGAGACTGGGAGAATCGGAAAATGTCTTTGAATACCTGATCTGTGCGGTCTGCCCGGTCAGTGGGGACTATGAGGCCGGTATGCCGGAATGCGGGTTCCTTTTTCCCGCATATGCAAATGGCAGCGCGCTGGTCAACTGTATTGATATTTATCATGCGGATGAAAGACATCCGCATGAGGAGCTGATGGAAATTTTGCTGGGGAAGAAAGATAAATAAAGTGTGGTAGAATACTCCAAATATATCTCGCAGACAGATCCGGATTTTATTTTGAGCGGGAAGAGTGGTATTTTTCGGTTGTTGACGTGGTGGCAGTTCTGACGGAGAGCCCTAATCCACGAAAATATTGGAGCGTACTGAAAAGCCGACTGAAAAAGGAAGGAAATCAAACGGCAACAAATTGTAGCCGTTTGAAAATGTCTGCTCCAGACGGCAAAATGCGTTTAACAGATGTTGCCAACACAGAGCAGCTTTTAAGAATCATCCAGTCGATTCCATCCACAAAAGCAGAACCGTTTAAGCTTTGGCTTGCAGAAGTTGGCCGCGAACGCATCGAGGAGACCATCGATCCGGAACTCACGATCAACCGGGCGCTGGAGACTTACCTGAAAAAAGGCTATTCACGTGAGTGGATCAACCAACGGCTCCAGGCGATCCAGGTCCGCAAGGAACTGACGGACGAGTGGCGGGACCGGGGAGTACAGCAGGGAAAGGATTTTGCAATCCTGATATGATCGAAGAAGCTGCCGAGCTTGCCTCTTCGAGAAAGAATGACAAAAATGACGGAGATAAAGAGGATGGATCAAACTGACGGCATGACATACACCATTCTGATTGCAGATGACGATACGGGTCTGCTGAAAATGCTGCAGACTTTTTTTGAACTGAAAAAATATACGGTCCTCACAGCACGGGACGGCGTGGAAGCTCTGAAAATGGCGGAGAAAGATCCGGACATCATCCTTCTGGATATCAACATGCCGCGGACGGACGGGCTGGAAGTATGCAGGCAGATCCGTGACAGGGTGTCCTGTCCGATTCTGTTTCTCACAGCGAGGGTGGAGGAGGAAGACCGGGTAAACGGTCTGCTCTCCGGTGGAGATGACTATATTCTGAAGCCGTTCAGTCTGAAAGAGTTGGATGCCAGAATCACGGCACATCTGAAACGGGAAGAGCGGCACCGGGTTAAGACCGAGTACCGTTTCCACGGAGAACTCTCCATCGATTACACGGCAAAATCTGTCCGGATCGGCGGACATATACTGGAGCTGACAAAGCTGGAATACGGAATCGTAGAGTTCCTCTCCATGAATCCGGGGCTTGTCTTTGACAGGGAACGAATCTATGAGAAGGTTTGCGGTTATGACGCGGAGGGGGACAGCCGTGTGATTACGGAGCTTGTGAGGCGGATCCGCGGGAAGATGAAGGAATATACGGAGACGGAATATATTGAGACGGTTTGGGGAATGGGATACCGCTGGGCAAAGTAAAAGTAGAGAAAACAGTGAATAAAGAAAGTGTGCAGCTAAAAAGCGAGGGATAAACAGTGAGAAACAGAATCAGAAACCTTTCGGTCAGAAAATCAATTATCTTATACCTGACTGTCAGTCTGGTACTTTGTTTTCTCCTATCCGCAATTGTTACACTGACTGCCTCTGACATCCAGGAGCAGATCTGGGCGAAATATACAGAGTCAGACTCCAGGGGCGGAGACTACTGGCTTGGCGTTGTCAGACCGCCCGCTTCCGAAATGAGCCGGGCGGATCATACGATTTCAGAAATATGTGATTTTATGCAGACCTATTCCGTTCTGATTATATCTGTGGCAGGGAGCTGCGTGGCGGTGCTGCTCTTTTACAGAAACAAGCTGAAGGAACCTATTGAGGAACTGGAACTTGCCTCGAGGAGGATCGCCGAAAACGATCTGGATTTCCGGATCATGTATGAGAATAAGGATGAGATGGGGCGGCTTTGCCACGAGTTTGACCATATGAGAGGACAGCTTGCGGAGAACAACAGGAAGACCTGGAGAATGATTGAGGACGAGCGGGCGCTCCGGGCGGCTGTCGCCCATGATATCCGCTCTCCTCTTTCCGTCCTGAAAGGATATCAGGAAATGCTCTGCGACTATCTGCCGGACGGGACAATCAGCCCGGAGCAGACCCGGGAGATGCTTAAGGAGAGCATGAAACAGATCTGCCGTATGGATGATTTTATCAGTGCCATGCAGAAGATGAACAGTCTGGAACACCGGGAACTGCATGCGGATAAGATTACCGGAAAACAGCTTGAGAAAGATATCCGTGCGGAGATTGAGATACTGGGCGCAGGAAAAACAGTGACTCTTGAGGTAACCAGCACAGACCAGGCGGGCCGATCCGGAGAAAGTACCGGCGGGACCGGACGATCTGTTCCGGTTTTCACGGGCGACCGTGAGGTGATCCTCGAAGTGATGGAGAATCTTCTGTCAAATGCCCTGCGCTACGCCAGAGAACAGATCCGCATCCGGGTGGTGTTCTCGGAGGAGGAACTTTCCGTATCCGTGAGCGATGATGGAAGCGGCTTTGCGGAAAAAGAAGGAGATGTTACCCGGGCATTTCACCAGAAGAATATGAAGGACAGCCTGAACCATACCGGACTGGGCATGTATATCAGCAGACTTTACTGCGAAAAACACGGAGGACAGCTCCTTCTGGAAAACGAAGAGGAGGGCGGCGCTCTTGTGACAGCAGTATTTCGCCGGATCGCGTGAGCGGTCCGGTTTTCCTTGTGTGCCGAGCATGGCACTAATCTTACTGGTGAAAGTCCAGTCACGGGTATTTACCGCCAAGTGTAGTGAACCACAAGCCGGTGTCAGTAATGGCATAGGTG
>NZ_NFKT01000051.1 GCF_002160525.1 Lachnoclostridium sp. An169 | reverse complement strand
GTGTATAGATTTCCTCATAATATTTCTTAAACTGCGGATACTCCCCGATCAGCTTTACAATCACTTCCGGTTCGTCCACACTGAGGAAAGCAAGCCATGCCTCCAACTCTTTTCTGATACCTTTATTGTGCAGAATCTTCCGGAAGATGTCAAGCGGGATGAAGAAATATTCCTGGAGCAGTTCAAGCTTCAGTCCGGTATCCGTCTTCTGTTTGGAATAATGGATGTAATCATCCGGAAACTGGTGGAATTCCTTCGGGCTCTGGTCGTAAAAGATGATCGTGTACACCTTTTTGATATCCCGGTAGCTGAACGTTTTTTTCTCTTTCTTCCTCTCACTGCGGACTCTTTTGTACTGGCGCAGGAGCAGGTCGGAAGAATAGCAGGCTGCCCGCTCGCCGGGGAATGTATAGCCGAGCCTCTGGACCTCTATGTTCGCGATGCTGTGATCCTCCAGCTCTACCACAATATCCATGATGACCAGGCTGCTTTCGTCTGCAATCCGGGTGGAGTCGTTGGGGAGCACTTTCAGGATCCGGATCTTCTGTTTAAAAATAAGGGACAGCAGTTCCTCCAGGCGTTCCGGGACTGCGTCCGGATCCATGACTTCCTTGAAGAAAGCGTCATACAGGACCTTCACCCCTTTCGCACCGGTGCAGAGATCAAGGAATTCGCTCTGCTGTTCTTCGTTCCACTCATTGTAGATACTTCGTAATACCTGATTTTCGGAGATTTCCCCGAGAATCTCTTCCCGTGAGCGTATCACGGGAAAATACTGCTGTAAAAGGTTTGCCATACACATTTCCTCCTCTGTGTGTGCGCCGCCCTTTCCCCTTCTGTTCATGCAGTATTGGCTTACAATACCAGTTATACGATGTCAGGCAGTTGCAAGCTCCTGCTGTACTGTGAAAGGATGCGAATAGTCTGCATCGGTTTGCGGGCGGCTGAAAATGGATTAATAAGCAACATTCATCGTCGGGTAAATGCTCCGAAAAGAAGCTCCGAAAATGAGACACCCATAAAGGGCTGTGATAATTGAGCGGCAAGAGCACCGCGTATATCAGTGAATAAAAAATAACACACTTTGCGTGGAAATGCAAATGTTTTTTCGTACTATTTTATAATGATTGCCAGATCTTCTATTTTTCTTTCAGTTTCAGCAGATATCTTTCTATCGCTGCAGCCGCCCCATCCGAATTATTATCCGGCACAACAAAGTCCGCTGCTTTTTTCAGTTCCGGTACACTGTTTCCCATAGCAAATGTCAGTCCCGATTCTGCAAACATGGGAAGATCATTCTCGCCATCCCCGATACATGCAGTCTCTTCCTTCGAAATTCCCAGACTTTCCCGCAGTGCCAGAAGCGCCGTTCCCTTGGAAGTCCCCCTGGAAAACACTTCTACATAGATCGACGTATACGCCGACATAAGATCCGGATAACGGTTCAAGACTTCCCGGATCATTCTGCGCGAATCCGGAGTCAGGAAATAGAACTGAAGTTCCTCGATGCCGTGGCGCGTCTTTCTCACGGTCTCCTCCATGCTGTGCACCCGGTATACTGCTTTCGCATCCTTTCCGAAAATCAGACGTCCCATCAGGGCAAGGAGTCCTCCCTGCACGAGATACTGATGATTAATGTGTGAAGTAATTCCCACTCTGATTTTCCGGCAATCCTCTAAAAGCTTCAGAGCCGTTTCTTTCTTCATCATGGTCTGAAACATGGCTTCGCCTGTGGCACAGTCTGTCACCTGTGCCCCATTGGAACTGATCACGTAACGGTAAAGCCCCTTCTCTTCCACGATCCGCCAGGGCAGGCAGCCCAGATTGCGCCCGGTGGCAGGCACGACAAGTATCCCTGCATCTGCCGTTTTTTTCAGTGCATCCAGTGTTCTGTCCGTCATGCGGCTCCGCTTATTTAAACATGTTCCATCCATATCGACTGCAAGTAGTTTTATCATAATTACTGTTCTTTCTCTCCGTCAATCAGATCGTACAGCGCATACATGCTCAGCATATTCTGGTAAGTCATCTTTCTCGCCAACAGCTGCTGGTAGGTCACTGACTTTATTTTTCCTTTTTCTTTGAGCTGATCCATCTGTCGTACAATATTTTCATATTCTGTCTGTACTGCCTGAAGCATCTTCTCAAAGGCTTCCAGGCGCTGTGTTTCATCCATAATTTTTCCCTCAATCTGACAGAAAAAGTCTATAAGACTTTTTTCATTATATCGAATGTCTTCCAAAGTTACAATCAGAAAAACTCCTCCAAACCATAGTAAAAAATCATTACAAATGATTTCGCTTTTCCAGCTTCGTTATCTTGCGCAGGATCTCCCTGTGTTCCGCCCAGTCCTCTTCCTGCACCTCCGCCTCATATCCGCCTCCGTTTTCCACCTGCCAGTGGTAGAATTCCATCTGCTCCTCCGACAGTTTTTCCATAACAGCCATGATCGTTCCGCCGTGAACTACAAAAGCCGCGCTCTGCGCATGACCTTTCAGCAGCAGGCGGATCCATTTCTTTATGCTCTCCACGCAGCGGGTACGGAACTTTTCCTGGCTCTCACCTCCGGGAAACGCAGTCATGCCTCCGCTTTCCAGCCACATGACATAAGCCGGATGATTTTTCAGCTCTTCATATGTTTTTCCTTCAAACTCCCCGAAGGCGCACTCCCGAAGCCCCGGTTCCACTCGAATTTCCCGGTTGGGATAGATAAGCTGTGCGGTCTCCAGGCAGCGCTTCATGGGACTGGCAATAATGTATTCCGCCTGGGGATAGATTCTGTTCTCCTGCCGGAAGCGTTCCACTGCACCACGGGAAAGATTCTCATCTGTGGTTCCTATGTACTGATGTTTCTCATTGCCCGGCGTGGGCAGATGCCGGATCAGAATAATCCTCATTGTTCTCCTCCTTCAGATCAGCTTATCTGCCAGCACCACAGCCGCCAACATCGCCAACTCGCTAAGCTGCAGGAAATAGCCCGCCAGGTCGCCTGTTGTACCTCCGAACTGCTTCCGGCTCATCCGGTAGTAATAGAGAAATACAAGAAGCGCCGCCGCAATCGCCGCTGCCGCCATATGCGGGGAAAAATATGCCATCACTCCACCGTCGAGAAGCGCCCAGATAATCATTACCGCCCGCACACGTTTCCTGTGCGCCCCGTCGTGAAAGGTGCGCAGCAGTCCGCTGTTTTTCGCCGCTTGAAAGGATACCACCGAAATTCCGCTCAAAGACCTGGAAAAAACATATGTACAGGCAAGAACTGCAAGAGCCTCTGCGGATACCTCGCTCCACAGCGCCAGGTCAGCCACAAACCAGACGCAGACCCAGATCAGGGCAAACGCCCCTGTATGGGGATCTTTTAAAATCTCAAGCTTCTTCTCCCGTTCTCCGTAAGAACTTAAGGCGTCTACCGTATCCGCATAGCCATCCAGATGGATTCCTCCGGTCACAACGACAGGGATCAGTACCATCACTGCGGAAAAAAAGAATTTTCCGCAGTCCGTATGGTTCATTATCAGATATCCGGCAAGGAACTGAAGGAAGCCTGCAACCGCCCCCACCGCCGGAAAAAAGCACATCGCATACTTCATACTTTTCCCGTTCCACTCCACATTCGGGACGGGAATCTTCGAATACATGGCAAACGCCACCGCAAAAGATCTCAAGAGATTCATTGTCTTTCTACCGCTCCTGTCTTCATTCTCCTGTTTCTGTATTTCTTCTTTATGCACTTTATACGCTTTGCCCATTCTCTTACAGTTCGCCCAGCATCTGCGCCGGATTTTCCGCCGCTTTTACCTTCCCGAACGCCTTTGTAATCACGCCTTCCTCATCGATCAGGTAAGTCGTGCGCACCACACCCATGGTCTTCTTTCCGTACATATTCTTTTCCTTCCACACATCGTAAGCCTGGATGCAGGAAAGTTCCGGATCTGAGAGCAGGGTGAAGGGCAGACCGTATTTTTCCTCAAACTTCTTGTGGGAAGCCACACTGTCTTTGCTCACGCCGAGCACCACCGCTCCCTTCTCGGTAAACTGGGGATAGAGCTCCCCGAATCCGCATGCCTGTTTCGTACACCCCGGCGTATTGTCCTTCGGATAAAAATAAAGCACTACTTTCTTTCCTCTGTACTCTTCCAGTGTGTGCATTACTCCGTTCTGATCCGGCAGTTCAAACGCCGGCGCCTTTGTTCCAACTTCCAACATCTTTCATTACCTCCTTAATATTTTTTGCTTCACTCCCGGCGAAAGCGCGCGGCCGCCTGATCAATGACGGTCATCTCTGCCGGGGATTTCCTTCTGCTACTGCCCTTTCTCCGCATACCGGTACTCCAACGCCCCGCTTGCCGGGATCTGCCGGATTCCGGTGATATCCGGATTTACCAGGTTTACGCTCTTCATGGCATAGAGCGGGATGATGTAGAATTCCTCGCCCACCGCCCGCTGTTCCGCTGCGTGAAGCAGTTCGGAACGCTTCACCGGATCGGTCTGTGAATCAGACTGTTCCACAAGACTGTCATACTCCGGATCATTGATACCGCTACAGTTGTATGTGCTGTTTGACAGGAGCATGGACAGATAGGTGTAGGGATCGGCAAAATCTGCCGTCCAGTTCATCCGGCACATGTCAAAGTCTCCCGCATATCGTGTACTGTAATTTGCCTGCAGTTCCTGGGCACGCAGTTCAATATCAATGTTCAGTGTCTCCTTAAGCTGCTCTTTTATTACCTGGGCGGTATCGGAATCCATCTCCAGGGTCGGATAACTGTAGGTCAGTACGGGAAATCCTTCCCCGTCCGGATATCCTGCCTCTGCGAGAAGTTCCCGGGCGAGTTCCGCATTTTCCTCAAAAGGCTGCGGCGCCCCGTCCACGAAATACTCCCCGGTGCTGCGGTCTTTCATATACTTTGCCACCAGATTGTAAGTAGGCTCGGTATCCGCCCCCACAATCTGGCAGAGTTCTTCCCGGTTGAGCGCCAGATTGATTGCCCGGCGTACGCGGACATCGTCAAGGGGCTCTACATTCAGGTTGAAATAGATATATCTGGTGGCGATCTGATCCGTCACCATCAGATCTTCCTTTCCCTCATAGAGCTGCATGACTGTAGAGGGCAGGGATGTTGCCACATCCACCTCGCCCGCCTCATATGCATTTGCCATGGACTGGGTGTCATCAAAGAAACGGTACGTAATCTGATCCAGCTTCACTGCGTCCTCATTCCAGTAGTTCTCATTTTTCTTCAGGACGAAATACTGGTCCGGCACATATTCTGCCAGATAAAACGGACCGTTTGCAAGGCTTCTCTCCGGGTCTGTCGCCCATCCACTGTCCACTGCATCCGCATATTTTTCACATGACGGCGTATACACCGGAAGGCGGAGCAGATCGAGGAAATAGACACAGGGCTTCTCCAGGTGAAACACAAGGGTATGCTCATCCGGCGTATCCACGCCCAGACTGTCCATCTGCGCCTCCCCGTTGTAGATCTCCTCCGCGTTTTCTATGGGAAAGAGATACACCGCATATCCGCTCCCTGACGCCGGGTCAAGGGCGCGGGTGATGGTATTGAGGAAATCCGCGGCTGTCACTTCGGAACCGTCGGACCAGAGGGCGTCCTCCCGCAGGTGAAACGTCCATTCCGTATAAGCCTCGTTTACCTCAAAGGACTCTGCCGCCCGGTATTCAATCTCCCCGTTTTCATCGTAGGTGAGGAGCTCGTCCAACGCACTCACCGAATAGGCCAGGTATGTCAGTGCAATGGATCCCGCCGGGTCCATGGATCCGGTATCGCTGTTAATGGCAACTGTGATCCGGCTGTCCGCGCCGTCTGTCTCCGGCGCCTGGGTACATCCGCCGGAAATCACGCCGCAGAACAGGGCACAGGCAAGAACTGCCGCTACTGTCTTTTTCTTCATCTGTCTACTCTCCTTCTGTCTGCTCTCCTTTGTCATATTGAATCCGTCTTATTAAATCTGACATATCACATCTGCTAAATCTGGGACGTCATCCGGTATCCGCTGCCCCTCTTTCCGCTGTACTCCTCCGAATACAGAAAGCATCTCACTTCCCTGTCTCCAAACCGGTAAATTCCGGGGACTCCGGTCCGGCAGCAGTCAAGGGCGTACCCGCACCGGGATACGAAGGGACACCCGCTTTGTTCCTTTCCCTGATCATCCGGGAACACCTCCGTTCCTTCCGCAGACACAGGGGCCTTGATTCTGCGTGCCTTCACCGGATCCGCCTCGGGAACGGCGTCCAGGAGCTGCTTCGTGTAGGGGTGCCAGGGATCGGAACAGACCTTTCCCGTACTTCCCTTCTCCACCATCCATCCCCGGTACATAACCCCGATCCCGGTACTGATACGCCTCACCATATGCATATCATGGGAGATAAACAGGCAGGACAGCCCTTTGTTCTTCCAGATATCGAGGAGCAGACCGAGGATCTGTTCCTGGACAGAGACATCCAGGGAGGACAGCGCCTCGTCGCAGATCAGAAGTTCCGGTTCCAGGATCAGCGCCCTGGCAATGCCGATTCTCTGCCGCTGTCCTCCGGAGAATTCTGACGGAAAACGGCGGGCATCCTCCCTGGAAAGCCCGGTCAGGCAGAGCATCTCCTCCGCCTTCTCCCGGCGCGAAAAGCGGTCTCTTACCCCGGCCGCCTTCAGCGCCTCCTCCAGCGCCTGCCCTGCCGTGAGTCTGGGATTCAAAGAGCCGTAAGGATCCTGAAAGACCATCTGGATCTTCTTTAACTGTTCCTTCCTGCGCCCCCGTGGATTTAAAAGTTCCCCGTCCAGAAAGATCTCCCCCCGGTCCGGTGTCAGGATTCCGCACAGAAGCCGGGCCAGCGTCGTCTTCCCGCTCCCGCTCTCACCCACCAGGCCGAAGATCTCCCCCCGGCGGATGGCAAAGGAAATCTCCTCGATTCCTTCCCTGGTGTCAAAAACCTTCGTCAGCCCTTCTGCCCGAAGAAGCACCTGATCCGGATCTGCCGGTCCGGAAGGAACCGTTTTTGCCCCTGCGTCTTTTAAGAGCTGTCTTGTATAGGCTGCGGAAGGGTTTCGGAACACTTCTTCTGTGATTCCTCCCTCCACGATTTCCCCCTGATACATAATATACACCCGTCCGCACAGAGCCGCAACCGCTCCCAGATCATGGCTGACAAAAAGCAGGGATGTGCCCGTTTCCTTCACCAGACGTTTCAAAAGGAGAAGGATCTGGGCCTGAACCGCCGCATCCAGGGCAGTTGTAGGCTCGTCCGCAATAATCAGGTCCGGCTCGCAGGCAAGCGCCGCGGCAATCACCGTCCTCTGGCGCATCCCTCCGGAGAGTTCAAAGGGGTACTGTTTCATCCGCATCTTCGGACTGCGGATTCCCACCAGATCAAGAAGTTCTTCCGCCCGGGCGTAAGCTTCCTTCCTGCTGCATTTTCTCCGGTTTCTGACTGTCTCTGCAATCTGCCGTCCCACTGTCAGCGTAGGATTCAGGCAATTCAGGGAATCCTGGAAGATCATGGCAGTATTCTGTCCCGGAACCGGACGGCAGCCTCTTACCGCAATCTCTCCGGAGAGGACTTTCCCTTTGCCGTCCAGAAGCCCCATAACTGCCAGCATGGCTGTGCTTTTTCCGGAGCCCGACTCTCCTGCAATCCCCACGATCTCGCCGGGATTGACGAAAAAGCTGATTCCCCTTACCGCGGTAATGCCGCTGTGGTAGCTGACCACAAGATTCTGCACGTCCAGCACATGCTCTTTCTGTCTGTTGAATCCTTTCATCTGTCGTTTCCCCTTCCCGGAAGTTTCCTCCTGACCGTCATTCGCATCTGACGCCGGCAATCCTCTCTTCCACCAGCGTGCCGATCCCGTTAAGTGCCAGAAGCATCACACAGAGTACCACAAGCGGGCAGATCATCTGATAGGGATAGACGATCATCTGGCTTCTCGCCTCCTGGATAATCGTCCCCAGGCTTGCCGCCGGTGCCGCGATCCCCACACCGAGGAAACTCAGGAACGCCTCGGTAAAAACTGCCTGGGGTATGAGGAAGATCAGATTCACCGCCGCAGGTCCCGCTGCATTTGGAAGAAGATGCCTGAAAAGGATCCGCATGGAAGGGATCCCCTCCATCCGCGCCGCCAGGGCGAAATCGCTGTTCTTCAGCCGGATAATCTCTCCCCGCACAATCCGCGCCATGTCAATCCATCCGGCCACACACAGTCCCAGTATGATGCTGAATACTCCGGCTCCCATTACCAGGGTGATCAGGATCACGTAAAGCATGGAGGGAATGGAGGCGATAATATCCGCCGCCCGCATCAGAATCATGTCCGCCGCTCTGCCCGCATATCCGGAAACAGCGCCGACGGCAACTCCGATACAGCCGTTGATCAGGGCGCTTGCCATCCCCACGAGAAGGCTGATCCCCGCTCCGTACCACACCCGTGTAAAGATATCCCTGCCAAACCGGTCCGTACCGAACAGATGAGAAAAAGAGGGACCGAGATTCTGAATCCGGGCATTCTGCTCCGACCAGGAGTAAGGGCCGAAGACAGGCACGCAGACTGCCAGAATGATCCAGACTGCCAGTACCGCGCAGCACACTGCGCCGTAGCGGTTTCTCCCCGCAAGATGTCCCTTTGTGTTCCCCATGCTGTTTTTCTCCTTTCCTGATTTCCTGATTTCCCGGTTTTCCGATTCTTCTTCCCTTTTCCCGTTCTCTCCGCGCTCCGCCGTTTTCTCCTATCCTTCCCTGCCGGCAAAGTTTCTCCGTATCCGGGGATCCAGACAGGCGGCAAGAAGGTCTGCTGCCAGGTTCACCAGAATCACCACCGTGCCCATAAACACCGTAAGCCCCAGAATCAGCGTATAGTCCCGGGAGGATATGGAATCCACAAATTCCCTGCCAAGCCCCGGGATCGTGAAGATGCTCTCCACCACAAAACTCCCGGTGAGCAGATAGGCAAAGGCCGGCCCCGCATAGCTTAACACCGGAAGGAACGCATTTTTAAGGGCATGGGTCAGGACGATTCTTCCCCTTCCAAGCCCCTTTGCCCGGGCAAACAGCACATACTCCTTTCCCATCTCCGCGGCAAGGGCATTTGCCATCATCCGTGTGATCACCGCTGTCGGATAGAGGGACAGGGAGATCACCGGAAGCACATAGGAAGACAGCGTATACAGCCCGGATGCGGGGAAGAGCTTAAGTTTCACGCTGAATACGAGCAGAAGCAGAATCGCCGCGGCAAATCCCGGAATCCCCGCTGCCGCCATGCCTGCCGCCGAGATCATATGCCCCACCGCTTTTTTCCGGGACATTACTTTCAGGATTCCCAGACCTGTGCCTGCCAGAAGAGAGACTATGAGGGCTGCGGTTCCAAGTGAGGCCGTCAGAGGCCAGGCGCGGGCAATGATTTCAGTTACCGAAGTGCCCGGATCCTGATAGGAGATCCCCAGATCTCCCTGCAACAGTCCCGCCATGTAGGAAAGGTACTGAACCGGAAGCGGCTCGTTCAGCCCGTATTCTTCCTCGATGGCCTCCACCACGCTCTGGGAGACGCCCCCGCTCATGAATGGACTTCCCGGGATCAGACGCACGAGGAAGAACGTCACCGTGGCAAGCACAAAAAGCGAGAGAATCCCTGTCATGATTCGTTTGACTGCATACCGTAACACCGCGCATCCTCCTTTCTGTCCCCTACGTGCCCTTTCTCCTATCTGCCGTAAATCTCTGTAATCATCTTCACCATGGCATCCATAGACGCCTCCTCTGCCGTATGGATTTTCATGCCGTACTTTTCCGCTTCCCCTGCAGTCTGTTCTCCGATACAAAGTGCATCGATCTGCCGGAAATCAGGCTCTTCCGTCCCTGCAAAGGTCTGCACGAATCCCCTCACTGTGGAACCGCTTGTAAAAGTCACGGCGTCAATCTCCCCGTCTTTTATCATATGCGCAATCTTCTCCCGCATAAACGGATGGATTTCACTGACGGTCCGGTACAGCGCGATATCCTGCACCTCAAGCCCCGCCCTGAGAAGAGGGGGAATCAGTTCCTGTGAACCCTGTTCCGCACGGAGAATCGTGATACGGCTGTTTTCTGCTGCCCTTTCTGCGAGGGCTTTCCCAAGTTCTGCCGCACTGTATGTCCCGGGCACAAGATCCGCGATGAGCCCCCGCTTCTTAAGTTCCTTTGCTGTGGCAGAACCGATGGCTCCGATCTTTGCAACAAAATGTCCTGCCTCCCTGTCCGGCTGCAGATGCTCCCCGGCAAAGAGCGCGCGCAGGTCTCTTCTCTGTTCCTGAAGATCTTCAAAAAACGCCTCCACACCTGCCGGACTGGTAAAGACCAGCCACTCCTGCGGCACATTTTTCCCGAATCTGTCCAGCGCCTCTTCCATTTTCGGGTTGGGCGTGATGCGCTCCGTGCGGATTGCCGGAAGCTCAATGACCTGGGCGCCCAGTCTTCTTAATCGCGCAGCAAGGGCAGAACTTTTCTTCCTCGGTCTGGTGACGATAAACTGACGTCCGCCCAGGATCCGGTCTTCCGCCCAGTGCATCGTCTCCTCCAGAGCGCAGACCCTGCCCACCACAATAATGGCGGGCGTCCCGATCCCTGCTTCCTTTGCCTTCTCCGCCAGATCAGACACCGTCCCCCGCACCCGGCGCTGGGAGGCAAGGGTTCCTTTCTCCAGAACCGCGGCAGGCATGGCGGGATCCATTCCCGCCCGGAGAAGTCCACTGAGGATCTCCGGCATGGATGACACTCCCATGAGAAATATCAGGGTGCCGTCCAGACGAACCAGAGAGTCGAAATCAATATGCAGACTTCCGTCTTTCTTTGCATGGCCGGTGATCACATGAAAAGAGGAAGTAAAGTCCCGGTGAGTCACCGGAATCCCCGCGTAGGCCGGAACCGCGGCGGCGGAGGTCACTCCGGGCACTACCTCGAACGGGATATTTTCCCGTATCAGCGCCTCGATCTCCTCACCGCCCCTCCCGAAGATGAAGGGATCGCCTCCCTTCAGACGGAGCACCTTTTTCCCTTTTTTTGCTTCCTCCACGAGGATTCTGTTTATCTCATGCTGGGGCACCGGATGATTTCCGGAGTGTTTCCCCACATTCACCGTCTCCGTATGCTCCGGGATCCGGCTTAAGATCTCCGCACTGATCAGGGCATCATATACAATCACATCCGATTCCCCGATCAGCGCCGCCGTTTTCAGGGTAAGCAGCCCCAGATCTCCCGGTCCTGCTCCCGCAAGCCATACTTTTCCACACACCTGATCTTTTTTCACTGTGTTCTCTTCCCTTTCCGTCATATTTCCATTTCCTCTTATTCTCTCACAGGGAGCCCATCAGCCGGAGGGCAAGCCCCTCTCCGGCGCGTTCTGCCTGTCTCTCCCGGCTCCGGAGATCTTCTCCGTCGATCCGGACACAGATCACGTCTTTCTGGTATGTACACTTTTCCTCACTGTAATACAGCCCGAAAAGCTTCATCTCTTCTCCGCAAAGCTGTGCATGCGCCGCGGAAGGGGAGGTACATCCTCCGCCCGCCGCACGGATGAAGCACCGCTCCGCAATAGCTTCCAGACGCGCCTTTCTGTCATCGATCAAGGACAGCCATGGATAATCCGCATCCTTTCTTCCCTGCACGGCCAGGATTCCCTGTCCTGCTGCCGGAATCATCTCCTCCACGGACAGATACCGCCCTGCGCATGACTCCATTCCAAGCCTCGCAAGTCCCGCAGCCGCAAGAAGCGTGGCGTCATATCCCTCTTCCGAGAGTTTCCTCATCCGGGTCTGCACGTTTCCGCGGATACCCTTGAAAATGCATCCCGGGTACAGCTCTTTTAACTGCAGCTTCCTACGGCGGCTGGAGGTTCCCACCACGGATCCTGCCTTAAGCTCTGCTATTCCCTCCCGGAAGAGAATCACATCCCTGGGGTCCTCCCGCTTCCCGTAGGCAAGGATGGGAATGTCCGGATTCACCTCCATCGGCATGTCTTTCAGACTGTGAACCGAGATATCAATCTTTCCTTCCAGAAGGGCCCGGTCCAGTTCTTTTACAAAGAGTCCCTTTCCCCCGATTTTTGCCAGGCTTTTATCCAGGATCTTATCGCCTGTTGTTTTCATGGTGACAATCTCCGTCTCGATTTCCGGATCTGCCTGACGGATCCGGTCGCGGATGATCTCCGCCTGTCTCACGG
This sequence comes from Lachnoclostridium sp. An169, assembly GCF_002160525.1. Lineage (GTDB taxonomy): Bacteria > Bacillota > Clostridia > Lachnospirales > Lachnospiraceae > Mediterraneibacter > Mediterraneibacter cottocaccae. The sequence continues at coordinate 7,930 of NZ_NFKT01000051.1, read as the reverse complement.
CAAGGAGACTCTCCCTGCTTCCGATTCTTATCCGAGTACGCATGGCGCATCATTCCCCTTTTCTATGATTCTTCGGACAGCATCCATATCAACGCTGTGCCGGATGATATCGGCAAGCCTGTCATACTGTTCTTCCTTATAAGACTTCCAGTCATGTGCCCTGACGCCTTCCGGGTTCAGTCCCTTCTTTTTCAGCAGGGCGCGGACGAGTCCTTCCGACACTTCCGCCGCATCAAAAATCCCGTGGATATAGCATCCGTACACATTTCCGTGCTGGGCTCCGTCGGGAGCATTCTCACCTGCCCCGCTGATGGAGACAAGAGGGAGAGTCCCGGGCTCCGGTGCGGATTTCCCCATATGGATCTCATATCCCTCAAAGGAGACACCGCGCATATCACCCAGAAGTCCCTGCATTTCCAGGAATGTCCCTGTAACCCTTGTTCTCCGCTTTTCCTGCTCGAAGACCGTGCGCACCGGAAGGAGTCCCATTCCCTTCACACTGCCTTTCCGCTCTGCACCCAGGGGATCCTCGATGACTTCTCCAAGCATCTGGTATCCGCCGCAGATTCCAAACACCAGACCGCCTCTGCCTGCATGCTGCTGCACCTTCGCCTCAAGACCGCACTGCCGCATCCACAGGAGATCTTCAATGGTGTTCTTGCTTCCCGGGATCAGGACCCCGTCCGGGCTTTTAAACTCCGCCGGGGAGGAAACATAGCGGAGAGATACTCCATCCATGGATTCCAGAGGGGCAAAATCGGTAAAGTTCGAGATCCTGGGCAGCCGGATCACCGCCAGGTCCACAAGGCCCTGTTTCTCTTTCCTGTCAAACCGCTCGGTCAGGCTGTCCTCGTCATCAATATCCAGGTAGAAATACGGGATTACACCCAGCACCGGGATACCGGTCTTCTCCTCAAGCATATCAAGCCCCGGTTTTAAAATAGAGACATCCCCCCGGAACTTATTGATCAGCGTCCCCTTGATCCGCCTGCGCTCCTTTTCCTCCAGAAGCTGGATTGTCCCCACGATCTGCGCGAATACGCCGCCCCGGTCGATATCCCCCGCCAGGAGAACCGGGGCGTCCACCAGCTCTGCCAGTCCCATGTTGACGATATCATCCTTTTTCAGATTGATCTCCGCCGGGCTTCCCGCCCCCTCGATCACAATCACGTCATATTTCTGCTGCAGTTTATGATATGCCTCCAGGATGGCGGGAATGTACTCTTTCTTTCTCCGGTAATATTCTGCGGCCGCCATAACCCCCACGGGGACTCCGTTTACAATCACCTGGGAGCCCGTATCGTTGGTGGGTTTGAGCAGGATCGGGTTCATGGCCGCGTCAGGTTCGATCCCTGCCGCCTCCGCCTGCATCACCTGCGCGCGCCCCATCTCAAGCCCGTCACGGGTGATAAAAGAGTTGAGCGCCATATTCTGGGACTTAAAAGGAGCCACTCGGTATCCGTCCTGCATCAGCACCCGGCAGAGCCCTCCTGCCAGGACGCTCTTTCCCGCATTGGACATTGTCCCCTGTATCATGATCGAACCTTTCATCTTGTTTTCTCCTCCTTCCTGCCGGGCGTCTGACCGTCTTCTCCGCAGATTTCCCGCACTGCGCCCAGCAGGCAGTCATTCTCTTCTCTTAGCCGCACTGCCATCCGGTACCAGCCCTTTCCAAGTCCCCGGTAATTGGAACAGTCCCGGATCAGGATGCCTCTTTTCTTTAACTCTTCGAAGAGGTCTTTCTCCGTGTAAACAAGGATGAAGTTCGCCTCCGAGGGCACTACTTCCATTCCCGCACGGGCAAATGCCTCCTCCATCCTCGCGCGCTCCATGCGGATGTATTTTCTCGTCTTTCCGGCGCGTTCCTCCTCATCGAGAGCTGCAATCCCCGCCTCCTGTGCGGGCACGGACACGCTCCACGGTTGGCGGATCTGACAGATCTGTTCCAGAAGCGCCTCGTCCGACGTAATGCCGTATCCGAGACGAAGCCCGGGAACGGCGTGCATCTTCGTAAAGGCCCGTACCACGAAAAGCTGACAGAAATTCCGGGTCTCATCCGCCATGGAATACGCCGCCGGATCGTCAAGAAACTCCACAAAACATTCGTCCAGAACAAGGCGGATCTTCTTCGCCTCACACCGCGCGGCGATCTCTCGTAAGAGATCCGGATGCACGGTACGGCCGGCCGGGTTGGATGGAGAGCACAGGAATACCATATCCACATCCTCCTCCAGCGCTTCCGTGAAATCTTCCGTGAGACAGAAGCCGTTCTCCTTTTTCATCTGCCATGTGCTGACTCTGCATCCCACTGTGCGCAGCGCCTGCTCATACTCGGAGAAAGCCGGCACAGGAATCAGTGCATGCCGGGGCTTTTCCGCAAGCACAAGACTGAAAAAAAGATCTGCGGCTCCGTTTCCGATGACAAAATAAGACATGGGAAGCCCTGTCTTCTCCGAGAGCTTCTGCCTTAATCTGCGGCACCGGCTGTCCGGGTAGTTTCCGGACAGGTCCACGCCGCGCTTTGCCGCCTCCGCCACATGTCCGGACATGCCGAAAGGGTTTACATTGACCGAAAAATCAAGCATGTCTTTATAAGTATAAATATCTCCGCCATGTCCGTATTCCATGGGTCTCCTCCTGTTATCTGTCTGAAATCCGACTGTTATCTTTCTGTTCCACGGCTGTTATCTGCCTCAGCGGCACACCAGAAACCATACTGCCAGTTTTGCCGCGCCGAAAAGGAGCAGGGTCAGAAGGGCTGTCACATACATCAGTCTGCCCGTCCTTTTTATGTCTTCCGGCTCCACCGGCCGGATGTCGTCTCCGATGTATTCTTTCCGGTATACTTTTCCGAAATAGACCGCATCCCCCGCCAGACGCACCCGAAGGGCACCCGCACAGACCGCCTCCGTCTGCGCCGCGTTCGGGCTTGCGTGTTTTCTTCTGTCCCGAAGGTAGATCCTCCAGGCATTTTTCCCGTCCAGCCCGGTGAGAAACGCCGCCCCGGTCATCAGGACTGCCGTGATCCTGGCGGGAATATAATTAAACAGATCATCCATTTTTGCCGGGACACGCCCGAAATAGAGATACTTTTCATTCTTGTATCCCAGCATGGAATCCATAGTGTTGACTGCCTTGTAGAGGAATCCGAGAGGCGCGCCTCCCAGGATCAGGAAAAACAGCGGGGCTGTCACGCCGTCCGAAGTATTCTCCGCCACCGTCTCCACCGCCGCTCTGGTCACGCCTTCGGCGGTCAGATTCTCCGTATCTCTTCCCACAATCATGGAGACTGCCCGGCGTGCTCCGGGAAGGTCGTTCTCCTTCAGGCGGTCATATACTTTCCGGCTCTCCGTCACAAGAGAGCGGGCGGCAAGAATCTGGTAACACCAGAATGTCTCCAGAAGGAACCGGACAGCCGGATGGATCTGCTGTGCCAGGGCAAGAATCTGGAGCGGAATCAGCAGGGCGAGAGCCGCCGTGACCAGCCAGAGCAGCGCCCCGGCCGCCGCAAGAGAGCGGTTTCCCCCTTTTTCACCGCAGATTCTGCGGAGTATCTTTTCCCCGAAGACCAGCTCCTTTCCGATCAGCCGCACCGGATGATAGAGCCATACCGGATCACCGAGGAAGAAATCCAGGACAAATCCCGCCACACATGCCAGTAATGAAGTCAGCATTGTTCTTCCTCCTTCTGTCAGGTCAGATCCTGATACTGTTCCACATGGATCTCATCGAACGTACTCATCTCCCGGTACACAGCCAGTCCCATCTCCAGAAGGGGAACCGCCGCAACCGCGCCGCTTCCCTCCCCGAGAGACATGCGGCAGTCCAGAAACGGCAAGAGCCCCAGAGCTTCAAGTACCATTCCTCCGGCAGGCTCACCGGAACGGTGGGAGGCAAAGATGTACCCCACCGCATCCGGACAGAGGCGGACCGCACACAGCGCCGCCGCCGAGGAGATAAAGCCGTCGATCAGAACCGGAATGTGGAAGATTGCGCCTCCGAGGAACACTCCGGCAAGTCCGGCGATATCGAAACCGCCGACTTTCGAGAGGACATCCAGCACATCATTCCGGTCCGGCCGGTTCCTGCGGATGGCCGTCCGGATGGCTTCAATCTTGCGGGCAAGCCCCTCGGAACTTAACCCCGCTCCCCTTCCGGTGACTTCCTCCACTTCCTTTTCCAGAAGTACGGATACTACGGCGCTGCTTGTGGTGGTATTCCCGATTCCCATCTCACCGGTGGCAATCAGGTCATACCCCTTTTCGGAAAGTTCTTTTACCAGACGGATCCCGACCAGCACCGCCTGTTCTGCCTGTTCCCTGGTCATGGCAGGACCCTTTACCATATCTTCCGTCCCGTACGCCACCTTGTATTCCGGTCTGGTGACTCCGGGCACGTCTGAGACCATTCCGATATCCACGGGAAAGAGGTCTACCCCTGCCACTTCAGCCATGAGACAGACGCTGGTTTTCCTCCTGGTGAAATTCTCCGCCACAATGGCGGTCACTTCCTGTCCGGTCTGGGTAACTCCCTCTGCCACCACCCCGTTGTCCGCGCAGAGGATGACAAGCCCTTTTCTGCGGATCCTGTAATCCGCAGTCCATCTCGCCCCTGCCATCCGGGTCACGGCTTCTTCCAGTTTTCCCAGGCTGTAAAGTGGTTTACCCACCGTCTTCCAGTGGCGTCCCGCCTGTTCCATACTGGTTTCATCTGCGGGTCTGATTTTCTTTATCTCTTCTGTCAGATTCATTTTCTGACGCCTCCTGATCTGTTTATTTTTCTCCTTTTCTTCCCTGTCCGTCATACTCTCAGTTGTCCCTTCCGGCTATCCTTTCTGCACGGCTCCCCCAGCGCCTGCACTGTGCGGTGAAACGCCGGGCAAAGGCCGGGTTGGAGGGGAGATAGAGATGGGGATATCCTGCAAACAGGCTGCCTGTGGCGTGAACGCATTCCCAGCGACGCCGCCCGTCCGGTTTTACCGCCATGCAGTCTGTTCCTCCCTGTGTGCTGTCCCAGTAGTGGAACTCATGTCCCCGGATCTGCTCCCCCGGAAGCAGGAAGCCGGGATCTTCTTCCCGGTCCATCTCCGGAGTTCCACCCCCGGATTCCATATCCGGACATTTCCTCTCTATATTCACATAGCCGAACCGGACCAGTTTTCCCGTGGGGAACGTCCGTCCTTTCACCGCTCCCACAAGGGGCCATCTCCGTCCTTCCTGATCCTCCAGCTCCTCGTGCAGATACATGAATCCTCCGCACTCTGCCAGACAGGGCATCTTCTCTTTGAGAGCCTGCCGGATGGAGGCTGTCATCCCTTTGTTCCCGGAAAGCGCCTCCCCGTAAAGCTCCGGATAGCCCCCTCCCAGAATCAGACCGGATATGTCCTCCGGAAGCGCGGCATCCCGAAGAGGGCTGAACGGAACCATCCTGCATCCCATATCTTCCAGAAGTTCCAGGTTATCCTTGTAATAGAAGCAGAACGCCTCGTCCCGGGCAACGGCAATACGCACCGGGACATTCTCCGCGGGGGCCGGGCCGGTTCCGGGAGCGTTGGAAAGCTCCGGGGCATTTCCGGCTATAGAGAGAACGGCATCCAGATCCACCGTCCGGCTCAGGATCTCCCCGGCACATCTGAGCTGCTCCCGGATCTGTCCGATCTCCCCGGGCGTCACAAGCCCCAGGTGCCGGCTCTCCAGGGAGAATGCATCGTCCCGGGGCACATACCCCACAACCGGAATCCGGTGTCCCGCCCTGCAAAGCTCCCGCTCCATCATCTGCTTCAGACGGGGATAAGTCATGGCAGACACCTGGTTTAAGAGAATCCCCCGGATGTTGCTCCGAGGCATGAACTCGATCATCCCCCTTGCCACTGCAGCCAGGGAGAGGGAAGCTCCCCGGCATGGAAGCACAAGAATTACCGGAATATCCAGTGCCCGCGCCACCTCAAAGGAACTTGCCTTCACAGAGTCAGTCATCATGCCGTCATAATATCCCATAACGCCCTCTGTCACAACAAGATCCGCCCCGGATGCATGGCGGATGAATCCGTCCCTTAACGCCTCCTCTTCAGAGAAGAAGAGATCCAGGTTTTTCGAATCCACTCCCAGCACCTCCCGGTGAAACATGGGATCAATGTAATCCGGTCCGCACTTGCACGCGCAGACCTTCATTCCTCTCTCCTGAAACGCCGCCATCAGCGCACATGACACCGCTGTCTTGCCGCTTCCGCTTGCCGGGGCGGCGAGAAGGATTCTCGGAATCTTCATTTAAAGCGCTCTCCTTCCCCCGGCCGAGATGATATAAACCGGATTGAGTCCTGTCATCATATGGTATCTTCCCAGTTTGCGCGCCCGTGACGCGGCGATCTGGGTCACTTCCGCATCAGGGAGCAGACCTTCTTCCTCCGCTTCCATGGCTTCCCGGAGCGTCTCCAGCGAGATGGCGTTTATGACGATCCGCACATCCGGGTTCTTCTCCCTGACAATGCGGAGAATGTCTTTAAGGCTGCCGGAACTGCCTCCCACAAAGACATGGGTGGGCGGCTCCAGACCGAGGAGCGCCTCCGGCGCTTCCCCCGCCACAATGCGGATCCCGTCTGTTCTGAATTTCCTCCGGTTTGCCTCAAGGAGCTCCAGAGTCTCCGGATTTTTCTCCACTGCGTAGACCCGGATATTCTCCCCGGAAAGGGCCGCCTCCACAGATACCGAACCGGTCCCCGCCCCCACATCATAGACAACTGCATTTCTGGTCAGCCCCAGGGCGGCAATGCTTACCGCGCGCACCTCCGCTTTTGTCATGGGGACTTTTCCCCGCAGGAATTCCCCGTCCCCCACATGAGGCGAGATGCGGTCGTCGGGCGCCGGGTTCTCTGCGAGAACCGTACAAAGTCCGTCCAGATCATCTTTGTCCATCTCCAGCGCATTTCCGGAGGTGATCCTCTCATCCGGGTAGGACATCCGTCTGCCTGCATGGAGCACAACATCCGTCATGCCGAAGTCCCGGAGGCCGGAAAGGAGCTTCTCTCCCGCTCCTTTCCCTCCCAGAAGGAGAAACGTCTTCCGGTTCCGGCTGATGGTCTGAATAAAACTGGCGTCTTTTCCGTGCAGGCTTATAAGCGCCGCATCCTCCCAGGAAGTGCCGAGTTTCGCCGCCAGACAGACCACTGAGGAGATCCCCGGCAGGAGGGTGACGCGGCATGACGGGAGCCGGCCGAGCTCTTCCTTAAGCTTTCTCGCCCCACTGTAGAACCCGGTATCCCCGGAGAGAAGTACGGTCACGCTCCGCAGGGACGGATGGGCTTCCAGCCAGAGCCGGATTTTCACAGGATCATACTCCATTAATATCTCTGCCTCTTCCGGAGCAAGGTCCCGGACCGCCTGCACCATGCGCTCTGCCCCGATCAGGCAGTCGCTTTCTCCCACTGCCTGCCTGACTTCCCCGGTCAGAGTTCTCCCGGTTCCCATGCCGATTCCGGCAAGGAAGATCACTCTTTCATTCTCACACATCTTTATATCCTCTCGGCGTAACCATCTTTCCGCCCAGTTCCATGGTTTTCGAATTTCCGATAAACACGGTGGAAAACATATCCACCGCAGTGTTTTTCAGCTCTCCGAGAGAGAGAATCCGGGCGGATTCCCCATCCCTCCCGATATTGCGGACGATTCCGCATACATTTTCCGGTGAACGGTATTTCAGGATCTGCTCGCAGGCCCGGTGCAGATAATCCGCCCGCTTTCTGCTGGACGGATTGTACAGACAGATGACAAAATCCGCCTGCGCCGCACATTCCAGCCGCTTCTCGATGGTCTCCCAGGGCGTCAGAAGATCGCTCAGGCTGATCACCGCGAAATCATGCATCAGGGGCGCCCCCAGGACTGCCGCGCCGCCGGAGGCCGCCGTGATCCCCGGGACCACCTCGATCTCCACATCC
>NZ_NFKT01000050.1 GCF_002160525.1 Lachnoclostridium sp. An169 | reverse complement strand
AACGCGAAGCTTTGAACTTAAGCCCCAGTAAACGGCGGCCGTAACTATAACGGTCCTAAGGTAGCGAAATTCCTTGTCGGGTAAGTTCCGACCCGCACGAAAGGCGTAATGATTTGGGCACTGTCTCAACAATGCACCCGGTGAAATTGAAATACCAGTGAAGATGCTGGTTACCTGCGCCAGGACGGAAAGACCCCATGGAGCTTTACTCCAGCTTGATACTGGGATTCGGTATTGCATGTACAGGATAGGTGGGAGGCTGAGAAATGGTGACGCCAGTTGCCATGGAGCCGCTGTTGGGATACCACCCTTGCAGTACTGGGTTTCTAACCAGCAGCCGTGAACCGGCTGGGGGACAATGTCAGGCGGGGAGTTTGACTGGGGCGGTCGCCTCCGAAAGGGTATCGGAGGCGCTCAAAGGTTCCCTCAGAATGGTCGGAAACCATTCGGAGAGTGCAAAGGCAGAAGGGAGCTTGACTGCGACACCGACGGGTGGAGCAGGTACGAAAGTAGGACTTAGTGATCCGGTGGTATAAAGTGGGATTGCCATCGCTCAACGGATAAAAGCTACCCTGGGGATAACAGGCTTATCACTCCCAAGAGTTCACATCGACGGAGTGGTTTGGCACCTCGATGTCGGCTCATCGCATCCTGGGGCTGGAGTAGGTCCCAAGGGTTGGGCTGTTCGCCCATTAAAGCGGTACGCGAGCTGGGTTCAGAACGTCGTGAGACAGTTCGGTCCCTATCCGGCGCGGGCGTAGGATATTTGAGAGGAGCTGTCCTTAGTACGAGAGGACCGGGATGGACTGGCCGCTGGTGTACCTGTTGGGATACCAATTCCATAGCAGGGTAGCCAAGCCGGGAAGGGATAAACGCTGAAGGCATCTAAGCGTGAAGCCCCCCTCAAGATGAGATATCCCATGACGTCAAGTCAGTAAGACCCCTTGAAGACGACGAGGTAGATAGGGCAGAGGTGGAAGTGCCGTAAGGCATGGAGCTGACTGTTACTAATAGGTCGAGGGCATGACCAGGAAGGGAACAGATGGATGTTTGGTCTGATGTATGCAGTTTTGAAGGTACATGATTATATGGAAAGTAACCTCCGGAAGTATGGTTCTGGAGGTTTTTTTGATTACATGGACTTCATTTGGATCGTATTTTTGGAGAACAATTTTTCTGACAGATGTGGTACAATAAGCGTGATCAGCATTATCCGGCGAAAGGAAAGCAAATTTTGATCTGCTCCCGTTCGCACTGCGCAAAGAGAATGTATCATATGTAAATCATGAGAATGTGATGTCGCAGACTGCAGAGACCATGGAGACGCTGTATGAAGCGGCGGTAAAAGCGCATAGAGAAGCTGGTGGAATAGCAAAGGATAACTGAGAGGGAACGAAGAAAAACATGTCTCCTCTGTACCCCTGAAATGTCCTCTCAGTCAGTTGCATTTCCGGAAATTGGATGATATATTTCTTCCATTATAAGACTATTTGAGTAAATGGGAGGAAAGTATCATGAAAGAGAATGCGGGAAATAGCGGAGCAGAAAATTTTTACTGTAAACTGGCGAAAGGAGAGAATTTGAGTATATTGATCGTCGGGGATTCCATAGGCTGCGGCGCAGGCGCGAGCACAGGGGACAGGACATGGGCTTCCATGCTGCAAGGCTATCTGGAAGCTCAGTACAAAGCAAAGATCAAACTGACAAATGTCTCGCTCGGAGGAAATACCTCTTATGCCGGTTATGTCAGTGTGATGGCTCTCGACGATGACACGGTATATGATCTCGCAGTCGTCTGTTACGGACAGAATGATGCTCCGGAGAGATTTGCGCTGTTTTATGAGACGATCCTGTATGCGCTGCTGCAGAGATATCCGGGGTGCTCTGTTATATCGATCCTGGAATCTTCCCAGCAGACTTATACTGAAAAGATAGAAGAGATCAGGAAGATCTGTGCTGACTGGAAGATTCCCTGTGCAGACATGATCCGGGCATTTCAGGAGTCTTCCATGAGTATGAGTGAGCTTACAACAGACGATGTTCATCCGAATGATATCGGTCAGCAGATCTATTATGAAACGCTCAAAGCTATGATCGACGGATTCGTTCGGCAGGACGGCGGACAAACCGGTATTATGCATGCCGGAAGCAGATGCATGGATCAATTCCGGCATTTTGTGAAATATGAGGTAAATGAGGAGAAGGGCTTTACAAGAAAAGACCCTGTGACTTTTCTCCTGAGGACGTCGGAACGGGGGCTGCTCGGGATCGACTACACGTATGTACCGGGAGAAAACAGGGCGGATGTTTATGTTGACGGTATGCTCTGGCAGACTCTGGAGGTATCGTTCAACTATAATTTCTCACAGCGCCATATACAGACTGTCAGGTATGATGAGTGCCGTGTGGAGCGTGAGATCAAAATCGTATTTCTGAATAAAGAACAGGCTGAGGGATTCGGAGGTGTATTTTTCAGCCGGAAACAGTCCGGTTCGGATGGACGGGGCGAAGCTGTATTAAGTTAAACATTGACTGGAAAGGTGGACAGAAATTATGTATCGTTTAATTATAGCAGATGATGAGCCTTTGATCCGTGCGGGGCTGTTCTATCGGAATAACTGGGCTGAGATGGGCTTTGAAGTAGTGGCAATGCTGGAGGACGGCAGTGATGTACTGGAGTTTCTGGAAAAAGAACGTGCCGATGCGCTTTTGACCGATATCTGCATGTATCAGGTGTCCGGTCTGGAAGCGGCCGCCCGGATCCGGGAGAAATATCCATGGATGAAGATCGTACTGCTCTCCGGATACCGGGAGTTTGAGTATGCCAGAGAGGCGCTTCGCTGTAATGTATATGAATATCTGTTAAAACCGATCGATTACGAAAAGCTGAAATCTGTCTTCGGCAGGATAAAGAAGGAACTGGATGAAGCCGCACATGAGGAAAAACTGCTGATGAGTTTCGGCGAGGAGGAGTATGAACAGGCGCTCGGGCTGACGAAGGCCATGGCATGTTCTGTCATGGGAAAAGGAGATACCACGTGGTTGTCCTACGCAAGACTGAAACCTTTTCTGCAGAGTGTGCCCCGCGAAGTCAGGGAAGTGGTGATAAAGAAACTGCTGGAGGAACTTCAGGCGAATCTTGTCGCTGTTGCACCCGGCCTGGCAGATGAATTTGTCCGGAAGCTGAATGCGCTGCAGCTTTCGGAAGCGGATGATCTGCACAGTCAGCTTTTTGAACTGCTTACCGGGCTGAATGATGAACTGGTGGCGGGAAATTTCCTGACAGCGGAAAAGACAGCAGTGGACGACAGTATATCCAGAGCATGCAGATATATAGACAACCATCTGGGAGACAATTTTACCTATCGGGACGTTGCGGAATTTGTCCACTTAAGTCCCCGGCATTTTATCCGGAGGTTTCGGAATGAGATGAATGAAACCTTTACGGACTACCTGATCAGGATCCGGATCGAGGCTGCCATGCGGCTGATCGATGAGGGACAGACAGATGCGGCGGAAGTGTCTGCCCAGGTCGGTTATCAGGACGACAAATATTTTCAGCAGCTTTTTAAGAAACATGTGGGATGCACGCCGAGGGAATATCAGCGCGGAAAGCGGGGAAACATGCAATGAAACGGAAAATGCGGAAGGGCTGGATGGAGAAGACGGGGCGTATCTTCCGTCAGCTGTGCGAGTATCTGAAAGACTACCGGTTCAGCAGTATTCTTTTAAAATACTTTTTTCTTCTGTTCCTCTGCCTGGTCCTTCCGGCGACGGTGCTGAACGTATGGTATGGACGGATCCAGAGAGAACAGATTTATGATGAGGTGATCAAAAGGAACGAGTCGTCACTGACCCAGGCATATAACAGCGTTCACTCTGTGATCATGTCCAACATGAACCTTTCTTACAGCCTGTCGGCGAACAGCAACGTTCGTTACCTGACGTCCAGAAATTCCGTCAGTCAGGATTCTATCGCTAATCTGGACAGTCTGACGGCCATGCTCTCCGTTCTGAAGAATGCGGATGACTATATTGATTCGATCTACATCTACTTTGCCAATTCGGGTGAAGTGGTCACAAATACGGGAATGACCAGATACGAAAATTTTCAGGATAAGGAAGCACTTTTCTCCTTTTCTCCTGACATGCCGCAGAGAAATATCCTGACAGCGCGCATTAAGGAAAACAGATACCCGTACCTGCTGACCATATCTTATCCGATCACTGTATCCGGGGACGTGAACAGGGGACTTGTGGTGATCAATCTGGATGTGGAGAAGCTTGGAGATTATATCGGAACGGGAAAATACCGCAATACGGATGACTCCCCAAGACTTTTTGTCTTCGACGAAGATATGTCTACCCTTGTTTACAGCGATGAATACCGTCTGCTCAGTGAGGGAAACTGGGACGAGATTGTCAGGCTGCGGGACCAGGAAGACTGGGAGGAAGGATTCTCGGATGTCTGTACGATCTGGGACAGCAGATATGTGGTCTCAGGGCTGAAGAATGAGGAAGACATGCTCAGGTATCTTTATCTCTCTCCGATGCAGGAATTCGAGGAAAAGAGCAGTCTGGCAGATATCCGGCTGCTGCAGATCGTGGCACTGACAGGTCTGATATGTCTGATCCTCGCTTTTTTCCTGGCAGTGTGGGTGTATCGCCCTGTCAGGCAGACGATCCGCGTTTTATCCGAAGTCTCGATGCTGACGGAATGGGACAAAAAGGAACGGTTGGATGAGATGGAGGCGATCCAGAGGAGCATCCTGTCTGCCAAAAAAGAAAATGATGAACTGAACGCCCAGATACAGGAGAGGATCATCAGCCTGCACAATGCCCAGATCTGTGCTCTGCAGACACAGATCAATCCTCATTTCCTGTTTAATACCCTGGAAGCGATCGCCAACGCGGCGGCGCTTCTGATGAATGGGGACAACAAAGTTACGGAGATGATCTATACGCTCGGACAGCTGATGAGGATCAGTCTGTCCAATGAAAATTATCTTGTGCCTCTCAAAGAAGAACTGGAACATGTCAAACTCTATGTCAAACTGGTGGAGTTCCGTTTTCACGGACGGATCACACTGCATCAGGAGCTTCCGGAAAGCCTGTGGGAGGAGAGGATCGTAAAGCTTACCCTGCAGCCGCTGATCGAAAATTCGGTCCAGCACGGGTTCGCGCGGAAGCGCAGGGGCGGAAATATATGGCTGCGCGGTGAAAAAAAGGGAGGGGATACCTGCCTTTATGTCATTGATAACGGGGAAGGGATCAGTGAAGAAGAACTGGAAAAGCTTCGCCGACAGCTGAATGATCCCTCCATCAAGGGAGGAAGGCATATCGGGATGCGTAATGTGAATCAGAGGCTGAAGCTTGTTTTCGGAGAGAAGTACGGGCTTTCCGTAAGCCGCGCCGAGGAGGGCGGCCTGTGTGTAGCGGTACGGTTCCACAGTATATAGCAGCATAATGAAGAGCCGGTTATACCGGAAGAAAGACATCCTGCCTGCGGGGAGGGTGTCTTTTTTGGGAAATCCTTCCGTAGATATGGCAGTGCAGTCCTTTCTGTCCTGCCATGTCCTCTTTGTCTTCTTACATGTCCTCTGTCCCGGTTGAGGAGAGAGCACGGAAAAGATATAGTATTAGCAGGCAAAGGAAAACAGGGAGAAGGAGATGAGAGAAAATGAAAAAGAAAAAACTCCGGACGAAGCGGAAAAGCATCTGGAAAGACAAGGCAAGCTGGGAACTGCTGCTCCTGTGCCTTCCGGCACTGATCGGCTATATCGTATTTAACTATATACCGATGGGGGCCGCAGTCATGATCCCGTTCAAGGATTATAAGTTCAGTCTGGGGATACTGGGAAGTGAATGGTGCGGTCTGGATAATTTTAAGTGGATCCTGACCTCAACTTCCATGGCAAGGATCCTGCGCAACACGGTTTTATACGGGATCTGGTTTATGATCATCGGTACTGTTGTGAATGTGGGAATCGCGCTGCTTTTGTTTGAGATCAGAAACAGACGCGCGCTGAAAACATATCAGACGATCATAACATTTCCGAATTTTATGTCCATGGTAATCGTAGGATATGTGGTGTATGCCCTGCTGGGACCCCGGACGGGCCTTATGAATGAGGTCCTGACATCAGTCGGCATGGAGAGGATAGACGTTTATATGGAAGCAGGCTTCTGGCCGCTGATTCTGACGCTGGTAAACCTCTGGAAAGGCGTGGGAATGGGTTCCATGATGTACTTCGCCTCACTGATGGGAGTTGACAGTACCCTGTATGAGGCGGCGGAACTTGACGGTGCAGGCAGATGGCAGAAGATGCGATACATTTCTATCCCGCATCTGATCCCGCTGGTATGCATTTTTACGATAATGGGAGCAGGAAGCCTGATCAACGGAAATTTCGATCTGTTCTATGTAATTCCGAGAAATACGAGTATCTTGTACGATACGACAGATATTCTGAACACATACGTGTATCGTGCATTATCAACCGGAAACTATGCGATGGGCGCAACGGTAGGTCTGCTGCAGTCTCTGATCGGTGTGATACTGGTAGGAGCGTCAAATCTTATCGTGAAAAAAGTGTCGCCGGACAATTCACTGTTCTGAGGGGGTGCTGAAATGCAAAAGAAGACAAAACTTTTTCCGGTGTTCTTACATCTGTTTTTTATCCTTCTGAGCGCATGCTTTGTGATCCCCCTTGTGGTCGTCATCTCGGCATCGTTCACGAGTGAGGAGTGGCTGACGGCAGGAAACGGTCTGAGTATCCTTCCGCACGGATTTACAACGGCTGCATATGCATCTGCTTTTCGAAACGGAGCGAGACTGATCCGGGCCTACGCGGTCACGATCATCCAGTCGGGACTGGGAACACTGCTCAGCTGTATTGTGGCGGGCATGGCGGCATATGCGCTCTCGCGCAGACAGTTCAGGTTCAGAATGCCGATCACGGTGATTATATTTTTTACAATGCTCTTTTCGGCAGGCATGATCCCGACCTACATAATCTACGCTAAATATTACGGGTTAAGCGATAATTTTCTGATCTATATTCTGCCGGGAATGACAGGAGGAGCATACTATACCATGGTATTCCGGACATTTTTTAAAAGCCTGCCGGAATCCCTTTTCGAATCGGCTCATCTGGACGGCGCCAGCGAACTGAGGATCTTTGCGAGGATCATCGTACCGCTTTCGAAACCGGTCTTTGCATCAGTTGGATTTATGACACTGGTCGCAAAATGGAACGATTATACAACATCCATGATCTATATCCGGGATGAGAATCTCTATACACTGCAGTATCTGCTTCAGAGAATGATGGAGGAGGTCGAGTTCCTGAAGAATCTTTCCCGCGGGATGATGGGCAGCATCACGATGAGTGCGGCGGATATCCCAAGCGAAACGCTCCGCTATGCGATGTGCGTGATCGCAGCGGGTCCGATGCTTCTGATCTTCCCGTTCTTCCAGAAATATTTTTCAACGGGGCTGACCATCGGTGCAGTAAAGGAATAAAAGCGAAAGACAGGATTAAACCCTGGAATATCCGGGGATTTAATAAAGGAAAAAAGGAGGATTTTGCAATGAAAAGAAAGAGAATGAGCATGACACTGGCAGCGCTCCTGGCTGCGTCTATCTGCCTGGGCGGATGCGGAGCAGGGAGTGGAGGCACAGAGAAAGAAAGCGGCGGCAAAGGGGGATCCGAGCTGGAGCAGGAGACGATACAGCTGTGGCTGACCGGACCGGGAAAACAGAAAGATTCGGACGAGGTGTGGGAAAAATTCAACGAGATGCTTCAGGAATATGTGCCGAACACAACGGTAGAATTTACCGTAATACCCACTGCGGAATACAAAGAAAAGTATAATCAGATGCTTGCTTCCGGGGAAGCGGTGGACCTGACATGGGTTGCAAACTGGGTGACAGGTATCAATGAGATGATCGAAGACGGAAACTTCATGGAACTTGACGATCTTCTGGATGAATACGGACAGGGCATCATCGACACGCTGACCGAAGATGTGATCGATATGCACCGTTATCCGAAAGACGATAAGCTGTATCATCTGATCAGCTGGCAGGGACTTTATGCAAATGCGCGTGCTTTTAAAGTACCCACGGAATTTGCGCAGCTTGCAGGAGAAACCTGGCTTGAGGATACGAGAGCGGTTGTGGACAAGTGGTGGAACCACTATTCGGGACCGGAAGATTTCCAGGCGGTATTTGACCAGTTGGATATCTATCTTGGAACGCTCAAGGAGAACGGGCTGCTTTACGGCGGCATGAGCACGACGGCTCTGGGAGACTGGCTGTATCCGCACCGTTTTTCTTCAGAGAGCAGCCTCCAGATGTTTAACATCGGAGTAGAGCACAATGACGATACATTTAAAGTAATCGATTCCATCCAGAGCGAACATTTCCGGGTTTATGCGGAAAATATGGCGGAGTTTTACAAGAAAGGCTATATCCGTTCAGACATTGCCTCTCTGGAAAAGGATGCGCTGCAGTTTGTAACGAACGGTGAATTTACACCGAACACAACAGTGATCGATCTTCACAATAATCTGTCTCCCCGTCAGGCAGAACTTTATACCTCGGAATGCGGCGTGGACATTTCCCTGATCCCGATCGAGGAAAAAGGTTATTTGAGCCGCGGTGATGCGACAGCCATGGCAATTCCATACTGCGCAGATGCGCCGGAACGGGCGATGATGGTACTCAATGCAATCTATACACAGCCGGATCTCTACCAACTTCTGATCTATGGCGTGGAAGGCGAGCACTATACGGATAACGGAGACGGCACGATCACAACGCCATATGGCGACGAGGGAACGACAGATTCCGATTACGGACTGTGGAAATGGACGATCGGAACATGCAAGAATGCCCTTGTAACCCAGGAAGATGTGCCAGGATATTATGAAGAACTGGAAGAAGAAGAAAAAGACGCCTACATCTGTTCTGTTGCAAACTTTACACTGGATACATCAAGCGTGGAGGATGTAATCGCATCCCTGAAGGCGATTGACGGAGAATATGAGAGCATGATTGACAGAGGATACACAGGCGACGACTGGGAGAATACGCTGAATTCCTGGATTGAGGAACGAAAAGCAGCCGGTGTGGACCGCCTGATAGAAGAACTTCAGAAACAGCTTGACCAGTATCTGGAAGAAAATAATATCACATCCTGGATCAGCAATAAGTAAGAGAAATATACAGTGCCGGGAAGAACCGGTTCATGGAAAGTGCGGAAAAACAGGAGAAGGCACATGCCCCTCCTGTTTTTCTGAACATGGGACTCTGTGAAAGGAGAAAAGATGAATTATGTTGTTACAGAAAACGGGAAAGAGCTTCCTGTAAAGACAGCACGGGTATATCCCTGCCCGTACCACAGGACACAGCTTATGGAATATGTCCAGTGTTTCCCTGAATTTCCGGTCTGTCTGCGGATCCGCTCGGAAAAGAAAGTACAAAGCGCCGTTGTCCGTCCGATGAGTCTCGGGCTTACAGTAGAATACGAAAACAAAGAGATGCTGCTTCGGCTCGACCGTCCGCTGAAATGTTCTCTTGAGATCAACGGTACGGCAGAAGATAATCTTCTGATCCTGGCAGAAAAAAAGACGGACGAAAGACCGGTGACGGACGAACATCTGGTGTTCTTTCCCCCGGGAGTCCACCGGGCGGATATCGTGACAGTCGACAGGGACAATACGACAGTATATCTGGAAGAGGGCGCGTATATCCACGGGAAATTTTCGGTCAGGGACTGCAGCCATGTGAAGATATGCGGATATGGAGTGATCAGCATGGAGGAGTACCCGGTTGAAACCCGCCCGCTGTATGCCCGGTGTATAGATGTGACAGGGTGCTGTGATGTGCTCATACGCGATATTACGATCATGGACAGCAACGACTGGAGTCTGCGGATCTGCGGATGCGAGGATGTGACTGTCGACAATGTGAAAATCTTCGGATGCAGGGGAAATTCGGACGGAGTGGATGTATGTGGGTCAAAGCGGGTACTGGTGCAGAATGTTTTCACCAGGGTATGGGATGATTCCCTTGTTGTAAAAGCGCTTGATACCGGAGATGTGGAAGACGTCTTGTTCCGCCGCTGTATTCTCTGGAATGATTTCGCAAGACCCATGGAAGTCGGAGTAGAGCTTCGGGCTGACCAGGTACACCGCGTACGGTTTGAGGATATCGATATTATCCATTCGTCTACCGGTTATCCTCTGATGGGGATCCATCACGGGGACAGGGCGGTTGTATCCGATATCACATTTGAGAATATCCGGATCGAGGACGCGCCCGGCGCACAGCTCTTTGATATCCGGATCACGCCATCCTTCTGGAACCGGGATAAAAAGATGGGATGCATCCGGAATATCCGTTTTAAAGATATCTGCCTGAGGGGAAAACCAGGAATTGAGCTGCTGCTGAGCGAATCACGTCTGCAGGGATACAGCCCGGAACATGATATATGCGGCGTAAGTTTTGAAAATATCTCACTGTGCGGAAAAACACCGGGAGATACCGGTGCACTGGGGCTTAAATGCCAGGATTATGTACAGGATATCCGGGTGTCCCCTGCGCCGGGGATTCCCTCGTTGGAACCGGTGGGAACAGAACTTACAGTAAAAGAGCCTTTTCAGCTCCGTGAGGATGGATTTTATGAGGGAATTCTGGAAGTGCTTCTGACGAATCATGCGGGGGACGAACGGGAAAAAGAAGTCTGGCTGAAAATTTCTCCGGAGCATGCCGGAGCATACCGGAGAACCCGGCAGAAAGTGTACCTTCCGTCAGAGGGAGAAGTAAGGCTTGAATACTCTGTTGTTCTACAACCGGGGAAATATGTGGCGGCACTTCAGTCCGATGACCCGGAGATCCAGTACGTGTGGAAATTCCTGGAGCTTGACTGGTATCTGGCGGATACAGGAGTATCCCGTCCACTGGAATTTGTCAATTACTGCGGACAGAAGCTGGGCGGGGTCAGGGCGTGGGTGGAAGAAGAAAGCCTCGTTTTGGAAAGCCCGCTGCTTCTTAGGAAAGACTGCACGTTTGTGCTGTATACGGCGGCTCCTGTAAGACGGCAGCCGGAGGAGGTGGTCTTTTCCGTAGAAGAGACGGATTTCGGTCAGGTGCCGGCGGTTATCGAAGGAAACCATGGCCTCGAGACGGCTCCGCAGCTGCGCTGTCCCCTGGAAATCACACTGGTGTTCAAAAACGAACCGAAAGTAGGAGAGATCCATACATTTACAATAAAGGGCGGAGAAAACGAAAGACTGCTTATTCCTCTGGAAGAACTGGGGCTGTCCGGAAAGGACAGGCATTTCTGGATGGAGATCGAAGCACGTCTTCCGGAAGTGGAGAAACTCAGATATCCGTACACACTGTTTCATTCTGTCTCGCCCCTGACGACGGCTCATATGTACGGAAACTGCAGGATAATGAAAAAAGGAGAAAGATATGACACAATATAAGTTTTATGTAAATACGACAGGCGACGATAAAAATCCGGGAACAAAGGCTCTTCCCTTCCGCACGATTACTGCCGCGCAGAAGGCGGCAAGACGTGCTCCGGGACCGACGGTTGTGGAGGTGGGAAGCGGGACTTACGGCGAGGCGCTGCTTTTTACAGAAAAGGACAGCGGGGATACTTACCTTACAGGAGAAAAAGCGGTGCTGACCGGGGGAGAACGTTTCATGTGGGATGAAACAGAGGATATCCCGGAAGAGATCAGGGCGTGTCTTGCGCCTGAGGCTGCCGGGCACGTAAGGATGATCGATCTGAAAAAGCGCGGCATCTCTCCGGATGCATACCGGGAGCTCTATGAGATCGGAGAGTACAGTATGGGCGGACGGTATGACGGGGTATCCCAGGGGTGTAATCTTGAGATATTCGAAAACGGCAGGAGAATGACCCTGGCGAGGTATCCCGACGAGGGATATCTCCGTCTTGAGGCTGTCGCAGATGTGGGAGATGCCGCAGAATTCCCGCCCCAGAATTACTGGACGACCTGGGCATCGCGCCGGAATCACAGACCGGGGATGTATATCATAGACAGGGAGACGAATGAAAGAGTAAAAAAATGGAAACATCCAGAGACGGCATGGATGTTCGGATATTTTTACTGGGACTGGGCAGATTCATCAACACCGGTCAGGTTTTATCCTGAGACCCGGGCTGTACAGCCAAAGTTTGTGAGCAGATACGGGGCACAGGCAGGAGCACAGTATTATTTTTACAATGTTCTGGATGAACTGGACTCGCCCGGGGAATATTATCTGGACCGGGAAAACGGGCTTTTGTATGTATATCCGCATGGACAGGCGGGAACGTATTTTGACATCTCTCTCCGGGAAAAACCGCTGATTGAAGTGAGGGGAGCGGACGACATGACTTTTTCCGGATTTTACCTTACGGATGTGCGCGATACTGCTGTCGTGGCAGCAGGAAACGGAAACCATTTTGAAAAACTTACAGTCCGCAACGCGGCTGTCCACGGGATAAGTGTCAGCGGATACAGAAACATTGTGGAGAACTGTGATATCGCACATACAGGATGCGGGGGAATCTATGTGGACGGAGGGGAACGCAGGACGCTGACACACGGAGAAAATATTGTGCAGAACAACCGGATACATGAATTCTCGGAAGTATACCAGACGTATCAGGCAGGGGTAAGCCTGACCGGCGTGGGCAATATCTGTGCCCATAATGAGATATGCGGCTCCCCGCATCTTGCCGTATATTACAAAGGAAACGAGCATCTGATCGAATATAACGATATCCATGACGTGGTACTCCACTCGGACGATGCAGGAGCGGTCTATTCCGGATATGACTGGGCAGGACACGGGACAGTGATCCGCTATAACCGGCTGGAAAATATCGGCTCTGACGAATTTTCTCCTAATGGAATCTACTGGGATGACGGTCTGTCCGGACAGACCGCATATGGAAATGTATTTATCAATGTAAAAAAGTGCGGAATTCTGATCGGAGGCGGAAGGGACAACCGGTTTACCGGGAATATTATTATCGGGGAGAGCGTGGATCCGATCTTTTATGATGACAGGAACCGGGAAGGGTTTGTCTACGGCGGATGGGCGCATGCAACCTGTGACACTCCCGATGCTCCGCATTGGAAAAAACTGGAGGAAGTTCCTTACAGGGAGGGAGTCTGGAAAGAAAAATACCCGTCACTAGCCAGGATAACAACGGATTTCTCAGATCCGGATAACCCGGATTTTCCTGTGAATCCTGCAGGATCGGTAGTGGAGCACAATGTTATTATCAACAGCCGGCTGCATCTGGGGATGATCCATCCGTCTGTGTATGAGTACAGCCACATCGGCGATAACGAGCTGTACCACACGATAGATGAGGCAGGATTTGACCTGGGACACCTGCGGTTTAAAACTCCGAAAGAGGGAGTGCCGCTGATCGATGCAGATAAGATTGGAAGAATCTGTAAAGAGGACGGAGAAGAGACAGAATGAGAGAATACGGGGCGGAAAAAATATTATTTCAGGGTGATTCCCTGACAGATGCACGCAGAGATAAAGAAGGAAATGATCCCCAGATGAGACTGGGAAACGGGTATGTTAATCTGGCGGCAGCCTGGCTTTCCTGCCGGAATCCAAAGATACACGTTATGAATCACGGAGTAAACGGAAACAGGATTATGGATCTGTATGCCAGATGGATTGAGGATACGCTGAATGTTGACTTCGATCTCCTGAGCATCCTGTGCGGCGTAAACGATGTGGGATTTCAGATGCGTATGAACCGGGGAGCTGATGAGGAAAAATTTGCTTTTATCTATGACAGAATGCTCTATGAAGTGAGAAAAGAAAAGCCGGAGGCAGAGATCGTCTTGTGCGAGCCTTTCCTGTTCCGTTTAAAACCGGAGGAAACAGAGTCCGGCAGAGACATAATGGAAAACTGGGACGAATGGTATTCACGAATCCGCAAAAGGAGCGGTATCATAAGAAAACTTTCGGAAAAGTACGGCGCGCTTCTTGTGCCGTCCATGGAATTATTTGAAAAGGCATGTCTGAGAGCGCCGGCAGGTCACTGGTCTTCGGATGGAGTGCATCTGACGCTGGCAGGAAACGCCCTTCTCGCTGAAGAGTGGATACGCTGTGTGAAAGGAGCAGGATATGTATCGGTTTGACAATGAGAAGAGGGAAATTTCTTTTGATGATTACAGGACTCCGACTCCGTGGATGAATTATCTCTCCAACGGGACATTTCATGCCATGATTTCCCAGGCAGGAGGCGGAGTCGCATTTTACAGATCTCCCCAGATCTGGAGAATCAATCACTACCGCTTTTTTCATCTGCCGATGGACCGGAGCGGATTCTATACATATATCCGTGACGGGGAGACGGTATGGTGCCCCACCTGTGAACCATGTCCGGCGAAACCGGAAAAATGGCGGGGCTATCATGGTATGGGGTATACGGGAGTTGAAGCAGAACGGGACGGGCTTAAGGTTTCAGCCGTCTATCTGGTGGGGAAATATGAAAATGCCATGATTTGGGATCTGACATTTGTCTCAGAGTGCGACAGGAAGATCACGATTTTCCCCTACGTCGAACTGGGAATGATGGAATTTATGCGGGAACTTCAGTGGCAGTGCTATAACAAGCACCAGCTCACCTGTATCTGCCGGGACGATGTTCTGGTCTACCATTATCATGTGGAAAACCAGCCGAAGCCCGAAGAGACGCCGCTTGTGTTTTTTGCGGCAGATGTTCCCATATCTTCTTTTGACTGTGACAGGGACAGCTTTATAGGGAGTTACCGGAGCGAGGAGAATCCGAAAGGGACTGAGAAGGGCGAACTTGCCGGTTCGCTTCTGTATGGAGGAGACCCGTGCTTTGCGCTGCAGATCGATCTGGAACTTAAGGCGGGGGAAGAAAAGAAGGTCCATGTTTTTTTCGGTACGGGAATGAATGAGAAGGAGATCGGGGAAACGGTGGGACGGTGCCGCAGGCCCGGATTTACCGAACGGTCGATGGAGAGCCTGAAGAGGCACTGGAAGGAATATCTTTCTGCTTTTCAGTGCAGCATCCCGGATGAGGATGCCCGGACGATGATTAATATATGGAATCCTTACCAGGCGGAGCGTAATTTCCGTTTTTCAAGAAATATCAGCTATTATGCGACCGGCACATTCCGGGGAGTGGGAGTGAGAGACACCGCCCAGGACATTCTGGCAATGGTTCCTATGGATACAAAACGTGCCAGGCGTAAGCTGGATCTTCTGTTCACCCAGCAGTATAAGGACGGGCACTGCAACCATTATTTCTTCCCCACGGAAGGATGGGAACCGGTGACACGGGTTCATTCGGATAACCATCTGTGGCTGATCATGGATGTGTACCATATCATAATGGAAGAAGGAAGCCTGGAATATCTCCGCGAGACCCGTCCGTACTACGACGGCGGGAACGGGACCGTGTGGGAGCATCTGCGCAGAGCGGTCAACTTTACGGCGGAACATATAGGAGAGCATGGCTTTCCTCTGATGCTCTGCTCTGACTGGAATGATATGCTGTACAAGGTATGCCGGAAAGGAAAGGGGGAAAGTATCTGGACGGGAATGCAGTTCGGCACGGTGCTTCGTATGATGGAAGAGATGGCGCAGCTTCTCGGAGAATCCGCCGGAGAGTACCGGAAACTTTACGAGGAGCAGCGCAGACTGGTCAATACCGCCGGATGGGACGGAGAGTGGTTCAGGCGGTGCATCACGGACGAGGGCGTGATGATCGGTTCAGCAAAGGAACCCCAGGCAAAGATATGGCTGAATACACAGAGCTGGTCCGTGATCAGCGGGCTTGGGGACAGAGAAAAACAGATCTGTGCCATGGACAGCGTAAAGAAATATCTGGATACAGAGCTCGGAATCCGTAAGATCTTCCCTGCGATGGAGGATTACCCTTCCAGAGAAGATCCGCTGACTTATTATAATAAAGGGTGTGGGGAGAACGGAAGTGTATTCTGCCATGCAAACACATGGGCAGTTATCGCGGAATGTATGCTTGGCAGAGCGGAGAGGGCATATCACTATTACCATCAGCTGCTGCCTGTGATCGCGCAGAAAAAAGCGGGAGCAGAGCGTTACCGGGCGGAGCCGTATGTATATTCCTCCAACATTTTCGGACCGGAGAGCAGGAATTTCGGGCTGGCAAACGTATCCTGGCTGACTGGGACCGCGGCGTGGATGTATGTGGCAGTGACACAGTACATGCTGGGAATCCGCCCCGGGTGGGAGAAGCTGACGGTAAAGCCGTGCCTGGCGCGCGGGATGCTCCCGGCTGTCGTGACGAGGAGATTCCGGGGAAAGAAGTACCGGATTACGATCTTAAGTAATGATGACGTGTCCGTTGAGGAGGAGGGATAATGTATGAGATACAGACAGGTTCATCTTGATTTTCATACCAGTGAGAAAATTCCGGATGTCGGCGCCGGATTTACGAAGGAAAATTTTCAGGAAGCGCTGAAAAAAGGGCATGTGGATTCCATAACTCTGTTTTCAAAGTGTCATCACGGATGGGCATACCATCCGTCAAAGACAAATGAGATGCATCCGAACCTTCATTTTGACCTGCTTGGTGCTCAGATCAGTGCAGCACATGAGATCGGGGTAAAAACTCCCGTATATCTGTCTGCCGGACTCGATGAAAAAATGGCGCGGAGACACCCGGAATGGCTGATACGCAGACGGGATGAAAGCACGACATGGGCGAAGGATTTTTCAGAACCGGGATATCACAGAATGTGTTTCAATTCCCCCTACCTTGATTATCTTCTGGCACAGATCAGGGAGGTATGCGAGAACTACGATGCGGATGGGATTTTTCTTGATATCGTTGGCGTGATCCCATGCTACTGTCAGAACTGCGTCAGGATTCTGCGGGAGGAGGGAAAAGATCCGTATGATGAAGCGGCAGTTTATGACCTGGCAGAGCGTACTTATGCCTCATATGCCAGGCGTGTCCGCCAGACAGTTGACCAGGTGAAGCCGGGACTCCCGGTTTTTCACAACAGTGGTCATGCCAGGCGGGGACGCCGCGATCTGGCATACTTTAACTCACATCTGGAGCTTGAAAGTCTTCCCACAGGGGGATGGGGCTATGATCATTTTCCGCTTTCCGCAGCCTATGCGAGAACGCTGGGAATGGATGTAATCGGGATGACAGGGAAATTTCACAGATCCTGGGGGGAGTTCGGGGGATTTAAACATCCCAATGCGCTCCGGTATGAAACGGCACTTTCGGTGGCAAGTGGAGCAGGCTGTTCGGTAGGAGACCAGCTGCATCCGGGAGGACGGATGGATCTGACAACCTATGAACTGATCGGTGAGGCATACCGGGAACTGGAAGAAAAGGAGCCCTGGCTGATAGGTGCATGCAATCTCACTGACATAGCAGTCTTTACGGTCGAGTCGGCACAGAATTATTACCGGGATAAAGGGTTTGGCACCGGACAGAGTACGGGGGTCGGCGCATCGGATGCAGGGTGCACCAGAATCCTTCTGGAAGGCGGGTATCTTTTTGATGCCATCGATGACCAGGCGGAGTTTGAAAAGTATAAGGTGATTATCCTGCCCGATAAGGTACAGTTGGATAAAAAGCTGAAGGAAAAGTTTGACAGGTTCCTGGATCATGGAGGAAAAGTGCTTCTGAGTGGGAGGTCGGGGCTGTGGCAGGATGAGAAGGAGGGCTTTGCACTGGATCTTGGAATCCGCTATCTTGGAGAACACAGATATTCCCCGACTTATGCACGAACGGAGTTCGACGTGCCGCCTTTCGGGAAAACTTCTTTTCTCATGCACGGCACTGCACAGAAATTTGAATGTATCTCTGCACGGAAGACTGCATCGGTAGAACATCCGTATTTTAACCGGACAGTAGAACATTTCACGTCCCATGCGCATGCACCGGGAGACGGGAAGGATGCGGGACCGGGAATCGCAGTCTCGCAAAAGGGAGCATATATCTGCTGGGATATTTTCAGAAATTATGGTGAAGACGGAAGCCTGATCTGTAAAAAGCTCATCTGCCATGTGCTGGATGAACTTCTGGGGGAGAAAAAAAGTGTCGCGACAACACTGCCTGCCCAGGGAATTGTCACACTGACCCGGCAGAATGAGCGGCTGATCCTGCATCTGCTCTACGCTTCGCCGGTTAGACGGGGAAATGGGGTAGAAGTGATCGAAGATATCCTGCCAGTCAGTGACATCCAGGCAGAAGTAAAGACAGAAATGAAAGTGGCGGATGTAATCATGGAGCCGCAGCACCGGAAACTGGAATTTGAACAGAAAGGGGAAAAAGTACGCTTCTGCGTCCCCCACCTGGAAAACCATCAGATGATCGTATTAGAGCCGGAAAAGGCGGAAGGAGGAAAGCAGTAATATGATTTTTGAACATATGGACCGCATTGTATTCGCCGGAGATTCTGTGACGGATATGGGAAGTGAACAGCCGGTCGGAGAAGGACTCTTCGACAGTCTGGGACATGGGTACGTCCGTGTCATCGAGAATCTGCTGGCTGCGTTCTACCCGGAGCGGGCAATCCGGATAACCAATTCAGGTACGGCAGGAAACAGCAGCAGGGATCTTCTTGCAAGATATCAGAGAGATGTGGTCGATCTGAATCCGGACTGGGTTTCCATCTGCATTGGAATTAATGATGTCTGGAGACAGTTCGACTGTCCTTTCTTAAAGGAACATCTGGTATTTCCGGAGGAATACGAGGAGAATATCCGCAGGATGATTCTGGCAGTAAAGGACAGTGTGAAAGGAATATTTCTGCTGTCTCCTTATTATATTGAGCCCAACCGGGCAGATCCGATGCGCGCCAGGATGGACGAATATGTCGAAATATGCCGCAGACTGGCGGAAGAATACGGCTGCCGGTTCGTCAACTTTCAGAAAATGTATGAGGACTACTGCCAGGTGAGACATTCTGCGAGCATTGCCTGGGACAGGGTACATCCAAACCAGATCGGTGCAACGCTGATGGCAAGAGCGTTTCTGGAGGAGTGCGGATTTGATTTTGGGAGAAAATAAGTTTTACAACAGGCAGAACCTGGTGTATAGAAGATATACAGAAAATATACAGAAGAAAAGCAGCCTCCGGGGGTAACATCCCGGGGGTTTTTTGCGCATTTTTGTGTAAGAACTGCCGCTTTTTCTCCGGCTGTGATATAATGAAAAAGCCAGTACTTTCCGCATGGCTTTTCGTTCGCTTTGCCCCTCATCGCAGGTGGCTTGCCATTCAGTCTGTGCGATGTGGAAAACAGTACATAAAAAGGAGTTCCATGCAGGTTCAATTATATATATTACGATAAAGGAAAGATTTACTATGCAGCTATTATTAAAAGACAGACCTGTTTTAAACGTAGAGGAAAACGGTATATGTGAAATCCTGGATTTTGACCGCCTGCCGTTTGCGCTGCGAAAAGAAAAAGTGACGTTTATTGATTTCATTGAATGGGCTTCTAACCGCACACTTTCAATCGGGCGAAGCTATGCAAAAGAGATTCTAAATACACTGCGCCTGCCGCAGTCAAACCGTTTTGCTGTGTGCAGGGCATGCCGTGGACTCAGTCTTGAGGATGCATACTGGATCAGGCAGGAAGATGACAACAAAACATGGGAAGAGGTCAGTTTGTTCCGGAATCCGCTGACTCTTTTTGTGACGGAAGTCTCCCTGTCCGGAAGAAATGTCCACTATTCGGCAGCTGCAGAGGAATCACATAAGATTCACACGCCGGAGCTGACTACGCTTGGAGCAAGCGCAAAAGGATGGATACGGAAGGAAGGACGGCTTTTTCTCCATAAAGTCGGAAAATATGAGATACCTGCGGACCAGATACTGGAAGCTCTGGGGATCCCCCACATCCATTACCGTGTTTCCGAGCTGGAGGAGATCTCCTCCTACCTGACAGAAGAACGGAAAGAATGGATCGGAAGTGTGGGGGAAGCGGTTGTCAATTCGGAGCTTTTTACCTCAGAAGACATTTCTCTCGTTACATTTGAAGAGTTCCGGACTTTCTGCAGCAGCTACGGACTGGATCCGTATGAGGAAGCAGAAAAAATGGATCCCGTCTCTTATCTGAAAATGCAGATCGCGGACTATATTTTAAATAATAACGACCGGCATGACCAGAACTGGGGATTCCTGATGGAGAATGCCACCGGAAAGCTGACTGGATTCTGTCCGCTGTTCGACCATGACCATGCATTTGTAAACTACGAAAATATAATGTCGCAGACGACGAAAGAAGTCCAGACACTTTATGAGGCTGCGTGTATGGCGCAGAACGAACTGAAGCTTGACCTTCGGGCACTGGACCGGCTGCCGGTTCCGAAATATTTAAGCGAAATGCAGTGGAAAGCGGTACAGGAAAGGAAGGAAAAACTGTTGGGAGGTCCAGGCAGATGATTCCGGAAAAGGACAGAACGGGAGGCTGCGATATCCGGATAAGGACAGCTTCGCCTGAAGATGCGGAAGCTGTGAGGGAGATATATGCCCCTTATGTGGAAAAGACGGCGGTTACGTTTGAATATGAAACACCGGATACAGATGAATTCCGGAAAAGAATAGAAACGGTATTAAAGAAGTATCCGTGGATAGTGGCAGAGCAGAAAGGAAGGATCGCCGGCTATGCATATGCGGGCACTTTTAAAGAACGTGCCGCCTATACCTGGTCAGTTGAGACATCCATCTACGTAAAAGAGGGTATGAAGAGAACGGGAATTGGAAAGCGTCTGTACGGTACGCTTGAACAGATCCTCTCTGCACAGCACATTTTGAATCTGAATGCCTGCATTGCCTATACAGAGAATGAAGACACATATCTTACACAGGACAGTGTACATTTTCATGAACGCAGCGGATATCATTTTGTAGGAAAATTTCAGAAGTGCGGCTATAAATTTGGCAGATGGTATGACATGGTCTGGATGGAAAAGCATATTGGAAAACACACTCGGCAGCCGGAGCCGGTTATATGGTTCCCTGAAATAGAGAATTCTGTGGTGTCAGAATTGCGTGAATTGTGTGAATTGTCTGAAATAAATAAAAAATAGAAAAAACATTGACAATTGCTTCCAGGAGTGATAAGATAGCACCTGTCGCTGATGACGGGAACTTAAAAAGCCGCAGAAAATCATGCCAGCCGGAGACGCGGAGGCGGAACAGCCGGGGGCAGGAGGGCGGAAGTTAAGGGAACGGAGGCGCTGAAAAAGACAGATAAAAAACTGTTGACAACGCCGCGCGGATGTGATAACCTATACAGGCTGTCGAAAAGCGGGAGAAACCGCAGATGAGACAGAAAAGAAAAAAGTTCTTGACAAAGTCAAACAGATTTGATAGAATATCAAAGCTGTCGCAAAAAAAGAACGACAGGAACCTTGATAACTGAACAATAGACAACAACCCTTGAAAATTTCTTTGAAGAGAAAATTTCTAAGAACGTCATTGGACAATGAGGTTCGGCTCTGCCGAACGGCTTTCACACTAGATTCGTGAAAGACCTCATCAAGTGTTCAATGCCAACAACAGTAAAGGGATAGAATTGCTAGTAGTGATTCTTGAACCGAGCAAACACTTTTAACGAGAGTTTGATCCTGGCTCAGGATGAACGCTGGCGGCGTGCCTAACACATGCAAGTCGAGCGAAGCACTTTACCTGGATTTCTTCGGAATGACGGGTGATTTGACTGAGCGGCGGACGGGTGAGTAACGCGTGGGTAACCTGCCTCACACAGGGGGATAACAGTTAGAAATGACTGCTAATACCGCATAAGGCCACAGCACCGC
>NZ_NFKT01000005.1 GCF_002160525.1 Lachnoclostridium sp. An169 | reverse complement strand
AAATCCAAACAAGGGGATTTTTGCGCCCTGAAATAAGCGATATCAAAAGGAAGAGGCAATCCTGGAGAGAATTCAGGCTTTGAAAAAGCACGAATTCTCTGGGATTGCCCCTTCCTCTCATATCAAGGGTTAAAAATCGGTATTAACCGACATCCCCTTTTGTAAGTGCGCCAAAAACATTGTCGAAAATATTTTCCATATTCCGATTGACAAATCCTCTCAGTGTGATATACTTTGAAAGTCAAAGTATTTAAGGATCAAAGTATTTTATATTCAAAATAATTATTTCAGATGCGGAGAAAAACACTATGGTAGGAAAGATTTGCGGGACGGGCTCTTATGCTCCGCCGCACATAATGGACAACAACGATCTGGCAAAGATTGTTGATACAAGTGATGAGTGGATCCGGGAGCGGACGGGAATCGTCCGGCGTCATGTGATTCAGGAGGAGACAACATCCTATATGGCCGGGCAGGCGGCCATGCGGGCGATAGAGCAGAGCGGGACGGATCCGGAAGAGATTGATCTGATCCTTGCGGCAACATCTTCCTCGGAAACAGTGTTTCCCTGCATGGCATGTGAAGTGCAGAAGATGATCGGGGCAAAGCGGGCGGCAGGATTTGATATCAACGCCGCATGCACCGGGTTTGTGCTTGCGTACAACACGGCCCAGGCCTACATCAGCGCCGGGATTTACAGAACAGTCCTGGTGATCGGGGCGGAGAGCATGAGCAATATGGTGGACTGGACAGACCGGAGCACCTGCATCCTGTTCGGTGACGGCGCCGGAGCGGTTCTTCTGAAGGCGGAAGAGGGAACACCATGCCGGATGGCGGCATATTCCGACGGAAAGAAGGGGGAAGCGCTCACAGCGCTCAGCAGACACCGGAAGGGTTGGGAAGAGCTGACCGGGGAAGAGAAGAAAAGTGATAAAGAGTCTTACATCCAGATGGACGGCCAGGCGGTATTTAAATTTGCCGTGAGAAAGGTGCCGGAGATTGTGGAAGAACTTCTGGGGCAGGAGAACCTTGGCGTGGAAGATGTGGACTGGTTCATTCTTCACCAGGCAAACCGCAGAATTGTGGAAGCGGCTGCAAAACGGCTGAAAGCAGACATTGCGAAATTCCCGATGAATCTGGACGAGTACGGCAACACTTCCGGAGCCAGTATCCCGATTCTTCTGGATGAGATGAACCGGAAAGGGATGTTCGAAAGAGGACAGAAAATTGTCCTCGCAGGATTCGGGGCAGGACTCACCTGGGCGGCGTGCCTGACAGAATGGTAATCCCCGGCAGAGCCGGATTACATATACATTTATTTAAAATTTTTCAGAAAAGAAAGGAAAAGAAACCATGTTAGAGAAGATCAAAGAAATCGTAGCAGACTCATTAAATGTTGATGCGGCAACGCTTACAGAGGAGACATCTTTTAAAGATGACCTTGGTGCAGATTCCCTGGATCTGTTTGAAATGGTAATGGCATTTGAGGAAGAGTTTGAAGTGGAGATTCCGTCTGAGGATCTGGAGCAGATCGCGACGATCGGTGATGTTGTAAAATATCTGGAAGCACATAAGTAAGAAAGACGATTAAAGACGATTCATTTTTTAGAAAGAAAGGTTGTTAGTATGAAAACAAAAGTAACCGAACTACTGGGAATTGAGTATCCGATCATTCAGGGAGGAATGGCTTGGGTTGCTGAGTATCATCTTGCAGCCGCCGTATCCGAAGCCGGCGGCCTGGGGCTCATCGGCGCAGCGAGCGCGCCGGCTGACTGGGTACGTGACCAGATCAGAGAAGCAAAGAAGCTGACGGACAAACCGTTTGGCGTGAATATCATGCTCATGAGTCCCTATGCGGACGATGTGGCAAAAGTGATTGTGGAGGAAGGCGTGAAAGTCGTGACGACCGGTGCCGGATCTCCGGAAAAATATATGAAGATGTGGAAGGAAGCCGGAGTAAAGGTGATCCCGGTCATCGCATCCGTGGCACTTGCAAAGCGCATGGAGAGATGCGGCGCGGACGCACTGGTGGCTGAGGGAACAGAGGCCGGCGGACATATTGGAGAGAACACGACCATGGTGCTTGTGCCCCAGGTTGTGGATGCAGTGAATATCCCGGTGATCGCTGCGGGCGGTATCGCGGACGGAAGAGGAATCGCGGCGGCATTTATGCTTGGCGCGCAGGGAGTACAGATGGGAACTCACTTTGTGGTTACGAATGAGTCTCAGGTTCATGAAAATTACAAGGATATGATCATCAAGGCAAGGGACATCGATTCCAGAGTGACCGGACGTTCCACGGGACATCCGGTAAGAGCCTTAAGAAACCAGATGACCAAGGAATACCTGAAGAAAGAGCAGGAGGGCGCTTCTTTCGAGGAGCTTGAGCTCCTGACGCTCGGAGGATTGAGAAGAGCGGTTGTTGACGGTGATGTGAAGACCGGAAGCGTGATGGCAGGTCAGATCGCCGGAATGGTGAAAGAAAAGATGTCATGTCACGATCTGATCCAGAAGCTGGTGAAAGAGACGGACGACCTGATCGGAGGGAAAGGGTTCTATGAGTAAGATCGCATTTATGTTCCCGGGACAGGGAGCACAGAAAGCCGGAATGGGCAAAGATTTTTATGAACAGAGTGAAACAGCAAGGAAAGTCATCGATAAGGCGACGGAACTGCTGGATATAGATATGAAAGCGTTATGCTTTGAGGAAAATGACAGGCTGGATCAGACCGAGTACACACAGGCGGCGCTTGTGACGGTCTGCCTGGCGATGGAACATGTGTTGAGAGAGCGGGGGCTGAAACCGGACGTTACAGCGGGCTTAAGCCTGGGCGAGTACTGCGCTATCGTCTCCGCAGGAGGCATGAAGGATGAGGACGCCATCACCACAGTGAGAAAGCGCGGGATCCTGATGCAGAATGCAGTGCCGGGAGGCAGAGGAACCATGGCGGCGGTGCTGGGCATGACCGGAGATGCCATCGAGAAAGTGATTGACGGAATGGACGGTGTGACGATTGCAAACTACAACTGCCCGGGACAGATCGTGATCACCGGATGGAAGGAGAGTGTGGAGAAGGCATCAGAAGCGCTCAAAGAAGCAGGGGCGAAGAGAGTTCTCCCTCTGAATGTAAGCGGTCCGTTCCATTCTCCCATGCTGGAAGAGGCGGGAAGAGAGCTGGGACAGGTTCTTGCAGGCGTGGAACTTTCCGAGCTGGACGTTCCCTATGTGACGAATGTGACGGCAGAGTATGTGAGAGATATCAGCGAGACGAAGGCTCTCCTGGCGAAACAGGTGGCGTCCTCCGTGCGTTGGGAGCAGAGCGTGGAGAACATGATTGCAGACGGCGTGGATACTTTTGTGGAGATCGGACCGGGAAAGACACTGGCAGGTTTCATGCGCAAGATCAGCCGGGATGTGAAGGTGTATAACGTCGGAACATGGGAAGATGTAGATAAGGTGGTAAACGAATTATGTTAAATGGAAAAGTTGCCGTAGTGACAGGAGCTTCCAGGGGAATCGGACGTGCAGTTGCATTAAAGCTTGCTTCTGAGGGAGCCACGGTCGTTGTCAATTATAACGGTTCAAAGGAGCGCGCGGAAGAAGTAAAGAGCGAGATTGAGGCAGCAGGAGGAAAGGCTGAGATCCGTCAGTGCAATGTGTCGGATTTCCATGCCTGCGAGGAGATGTTCAAAGAGATTATCTCTACCTTCGGAAGTGTGGATATCCTGGTAAATAACGCGGGAATCACAAGGGACGGACTGCTGATGAAGATGTCCGAGGAAGATTACGATGCGGTTCTCGACACAAACCTGAAAGGGACGTTCAACTGTATCCGTTTCGTGGCGCGCCAGATGATTAAGCAGAGAGGCGGACGCATCGTCAATATGGCGTCGGTCTCCGGCGTGCTCGGCAATGCAGGACAGGCGAATTATTCGGCATCCAAAGCGGGCGTGATCGGACTGACAAAGTCTGCGGCGAGAGAGCTGGCAAGCCGCGGAATCACGGTAAATGCAGTGGCTCCCGGATTTATCAACACGGAGATGACAGCCGTGCTTTCAGATAAAGTGAAAGAAGGCGCTGTAGCGCAGATCCCTCTCGGAAAATTCGGAGAGGTGGAAGATATCGCAAATGCAGTGGCATTCCTGGCATCGGATGAGGCTCGTTACATCACCGGACAGGTGCTGAATGTAGACGGCGGAATGGCAATGTAAGACCAGAGGGTCGGAAAGGTTGGAGTTATGAAGAGAAGAGTTGTAGTGACCGGGCTTGGAGCTGTGACGCCCATCGGAAATACGGTGGAGGAGTTCTGGAGCGGGATAAAGGAAGGTAAGGTCGGAATCGGACCGATTACGAAGTTTGACGCATCTGATTTCAAAGTTCAGATTGCGGCTGAGGTAAAGGGATTCGTCGCGAAAGAGCGCATGGATTTCAAGGCGGCGAAGAGAATGGAACTTTTTTCGCAGTATGCGGTTGCTGCAGCGAAAGAGGCATTTGACGACGCGGGGATTGATATGACGAAAGAAAATCCGTACCGCTGCGGCGTTATTGTGGGATCCGGAATCGGAAGCCTGCAGTGTGTGGAGACGAACTATGAGAAGATCCTCACAAAGGGACCAAGCCGTGTGAATCCTCTGATGGTTCCGCTGATGATCTCCAACATGGCGGCAGGTAATATTTCCATTCAGCTCGGACTGAAAGGAAAATGTACCAATGTTGTTACTGCATGCGCATCCGGTACAAACTGTATCGGTGATGCACTGCGCGCCATCCAGTATGGTGACGCGGATGTGATGGTGGCAGGAGGAACAGAGGCTTCTGTATGTGCTACGGGAATCGCAGGATTTACCGGACTTACGGCACTGTCCACCACAAACGATCCGCTGCATGCATCCCGTCCGTTTGACAAAGACAGAGACGGATTCGTCCTGGGCGAGGGCGCGGGAGTTGTAGTCCTGGAGGAACTGGAGCACGCCAGAGCGCGCGGCGCAGAAATCTATGCCGAGCTTGTGGGATACGGTGCGACAGGCGATGCTTACCACATCACTTCTCCGGAAGAGAGCGGAGAGGGTGCAGGTATGGCGATGAAGCTTGCTATGGAGGAAGCCGGGGTTACACCGGACCAGATCGACTATATCAATGCCCACGGAACGAGCACACACCACAACGACCTCTTTGAGACAAGGGCGATCAAATTTGCTCTCGGGGATGCGGCGAAAGACGTGGTGGTTAACTCCACAAAGTCCATGATCGGACATCTGCTCGGGGCAGCAGGCGGCGTTGAATTCGTTGTCTGTGTCAAGAGTAT
Source organism: Lachnoclostridium sp. An169 (assembly GCF_002160525.1). Lineage (GTDB taxonomy): Bacteria > Bacillota > Clostridia > Lachnospirales > Lachnospiraceae > Mediterraneibacter > Mediterraneibacter cottocaccae. The sequence goes on along the minus strand of NZ_NFKT01000005.1, from coordinate 172,309 downwards.
TCTGGATGGATTCATCCACCAGACGGTGGGAACTGAGAATGTGGACCCGGAGTGTGACCTGAATTATGCGGTGGGCGCGCCGGTTGAGAAGGAAGTAAACTACGTGCTGACCAACTCTCTCGGATTCGGGGGACACAATGCGACACTGCTGTTGAAGAAATACGAAGGGTAGGGTGCATTTGAGATGAAGGTAGAACAGGTATTACAGCTGATCGAAGCTGTGTCGGCGTCAGAGCTGACTGAATTCAAATATGAGGAGGACGGCGTAAAGCTGTCCCTGAAAAAGACATGCGACAGGATCGTTCCGGTTCAGGCGGCTGTTGCTCCGGCGGTTATGGCTGCCCCGGCAGCTGTTGCTGCCCAGGCGGTTCCGGTCAATGCGGGAATCCCGGCAAATGCGGCAGGCGCGGCAGTTCCGGCAGGCAACGGAAATGGCACGGTTCCGGGCACAACTGCAGGGGAGGCGGAAAACGCTTCGGACGCAGGTGAGATTGCCGGAAACGTGGTAAAATCTCCGCTCGTGGGAACTTTCTATGCGGCTCCGTCCGAGGATGCAGAGCCTTTTGTGAAGGTGGGAGACAGCGTGAAGGAAGGACAGGTTCTGGCAATCGTTGAGGCCATGAAGCTGATGAATGAGATTGAGAGTGATTTTACCGGAACGGTAAAAGAGATCCTTGTGGAAAACGGCGAGGCAGTAGAGTACGGACAGCCGCTTTTCGTGATCGGCTGATTAAGAAAGGTGCATGATTATGAACAGTTTAAACGTAGAGCAGATTCAGGAAATTATACCCCACAGACATCCGTTTCTCCTGATCGATAAGATCGAGGATTATGAGCCGGGACAGTATGCCGTGGGATATAAGGCAGTGACATACAGAGAGGACTTTTTCCGCGGACATTTTCCCCAGAAGGCAGTGATGCCGGGGGTTCTTATCCTTGAGGCTCTGGCGCAGACCGGAGCGGTGGCGATCTTAAGCGTGCCGGAAAACAAAGGGAAGATCGCGTTTTTCGGCGGCGTACAGAAATGCCGTTTCAAGGGAATGGTATTCCCGGGAGACACCCTGAAGCTTGAGACAAAGATCATCAAGAGCAAAGGTCCGGTGGGCGTCGGACAGGCGACAGCTTATGTGGACGGAAAGGTAGTAGTTACAGCAGAACTGACATTTATGGTAGGGGAGTAAGGACAGAGATGATTGAAAAGGTATTAATCGCAAACCGGGGAGAGATCGCGGTCCGCATTATTCGGGCATGCCGTGAGATGGGCATCGAGACGGTGGCGGTCTACTCGGAGGCGGACCGGGAGGCACTGCATACGCAGCTTGCCGACGAGGCCATCTGTATCGGGCCGGCGCCTTCTTCCGAGAGCTATCTGAATATGCAGAACATTATCAGCGCGACTCTGGTATCCGGGGCGGACGCCATCCATCCGGGATTCGGTTTCCTCTCGGAAAACAGCCGTTTCGCCGAGCTTTGTGAGCAGTGCAATATTACATTTATCGGACCGGATTCCGAAGTGATCCGGAAGCTGGGCAACAAGTCCGAGGCAAGAAATACCATGATGGCGGCAGGCGTTCCGGTTATTCCGGGAAGTAAAGATCCCATCTACGATGCCGAGGAGGGCGCGAAGGTCGCTGCGGAGATCGGATATCCCGTTATTGTCAAGGCTGCTCTTGGCGGCGGCGGCAAGGGTATGAGAGTGGCGGAGACGCCGGAGGAGTTCGAGAACAGTTTCCAGACAGCCCAGAAGGAAGCCCAGATGGCATTCGGGGACAATACCATGTACATTGAGCATTTCGTACAGCATCCCCGCCACATCGAGTTCCAGATCCTTGCAGACAAACACGGCAACGTGATCCATCTGGGAGAGCGGGACTGCTCCATCCAGAGAAACCACCAGAAGATGATCGAGGAATCCCCGTCCATCGCACTGACTCCCGAACTTCGGGCAAAGATGGGAGAGGCGGCGGTAAAGGCGGCGAAGGCAGCCCATTATACAAATGCGGGAACCATCGAGTTCCTTCTGGAGAAAAACGGCAGCTTCTATTTTATGGAGATGAACACCAGGATCCAGGTGGAACATCCGGTCACCGAGTGGGTGACGGGCATCGATCTGGTCAAGGAGCAGATCCGGATTGCCGACGGGAGAAAACTCAGTTACCGCCAGGAGGACGTGCATATCACAGGGCATGCCATCGAGTGCAGGATCAATGCGGAGAATCCGGCGAAGAACTTCCGGCCATCACCGGGAACCATCACGGATATGTATCTTCCGGGAGGCAAGGGCGTGCGGATTGATTCCGCGATCTACAGCGGATATACGGTTCCGCCCTACTATGACTCCATGCTTGCCAAGCTGATCGTCCATGCAAAGAACCGGGACGAGGCGATCCGCAAGATGAGGAGTGCCCTGGGCGAGGTAATCATTGAGGGAATTGACACAAATGTGGATTATCAGTATGAGATCCTGAATCATCCGGATTTTGTGTCGGGAAATATCGACATTGAATTTATCAATTCTCTGTGAGAGTGACAGCGGTATTCTTTACATCGGGAGGTAATCTCAAATGAAACTACAGAACATGTTTAAAAAAACAAGCAAAAGGGCGCATTATATTTCGCTGACAGGCAGCCGTCCGGAAGTGCCGGAAGGACTCCTGAGAAAGTGTAATAAATGCGGCGCTGCGATCATCGCCGAGGATGTGAAGAACGGATACTATATCTGTCCCAAGTGCCACGGCTATTTCCGGGTCCATGCGTACCGCAGGATTGAGATGCTTGCAGATGAAGGTTCCTTCGAAGAGTGGGACAAAGAGATGGATTTCGTCAATCCTCTGGACTTCAAGGGGTACGAGGAGAAAGTGCGCGTCTTAAAGGAGCGGACGAACTTAAACGAGGCGGTAGTCACGGGAAAGATCATGATAGACGGAAATCCGGCTGTCATCGGCGTCTGCGACGGCAGATTCATGATGGCGAGCATGGGCTGGATCGTCGGCGAGAAGATTACCCGGGCGGTGGAGCGCGCCACGCAGGAGAAGCTTCCGGTGATTATCTTTACCTGTTCCGGAGGAGCAAGGATGCAGGAGGGAATTGTCTCCCTGATGCAGATGGCGAAGACTTCCGCAGCCTTAAAACGTCACAGTGACGCCGGCGGACTCTATATCTCCGTACTCACGGATCCCACGACAGGCGGGGTGACGGCAAGTTTTGCCATGCTGGGAGATATTATTCTGGCGGAGCCGAAAGCATTGATCGGTTTTGCGGGGCCCAGGGTGATCGAGCAGACCATCGGGCAGAAGCTGCCGAAAGGATTTCAGCGTTCCGAGTTCCTTCTTGACCACGGTTTCGTGGACCGCATTGTGGAGCGCGAGGAGATGAAAGATGTTTTGGCACAGATCCTCTCCATGCACCGGGAAAGCGGCCGGAAGGCTCAGGATGTATGGTCGGAGCACGGCGCTTCCAATACAGCAGAACAGGGGCAGGATGAAAACGTCGATAACAGCAGAAATACGGCAGAGAGACAGAGCAAAACCCTAAGCGCCTGGGAGAGAGTCCAGCTTTCCAGGAAGAAAGACCGCCCGGTGGGAACCGATTATATTGACGCTTTGTTTACGGATTTTATGGAGTTCCACGGGGACCGTTATTTCAAGGATGACCATGCGATTGTCGGAGGAATTGCCCGCTTCCATGGAATGCCTGTCACGGTGATCGCACAGGCCAAAGGAAAGACTACGAAAGAAAATCTGGACCGCAATTTCTCCATGCCTTCCCCGGACGGCTACAGGAAAGCCCTGCGGCTGATGAAACAGGCGGAAAAATTCAGCCGTCCGGTGATCTGTTTTGTAGACACACCGGGAGCATTCTGCGGGCTGGAAGCAGAAGAGAGAGGACAGGGCGAGGCGATAGCCAGAAATCTGTACGAGCTCTCCGGGCTGAAAGTTCCGGTTCTTTCCGTTGTGATCGGAGAGGGCGGAAGCGGCGGCGCCCTGGCGATGGCTGTGGCGGACGAAGTCTGGATGCTGGAGAACGCCATCTATTCCGTGCTTTCCCCGGAAGGATTCGCAAGTATCCTCTGGAAGGACAGCAAGCGGGCAGACGAGGCGGCAGAGGTGATGAAACTGACGGCAGCCGATCTGAAACATCTTGGAATTGTGGAACAGGTGATTCCGGAACCGGCAGAGTTCACGGGAGAGACCATGGCGCCGGTCTGTACGGAACTGGATGGGCGGATCGCGGACTTCCTGGACCGGTATACAAAGCTTGACCGGAAAGAACTGACAGACAGGAGATATGACAGATTCCGGCGGATGTAATTTGAAAAGAAATTTCCGCAGAGGCAGAGGATGAGTATGAAAAATCTGAAAATCGGTGATAAAATCACCAGAATCCCCCTGATTCAGGGAGGAATGGGCGTGGGAATCAGCCTGGGAAGACTGGCGGGAACGGTGGCGAAAGAAGGCGGCGTCGGGGTTATCTCCAGCGCACAGATCGGCTACCGGGAGCCGGACTTTGACAGAAACCCGGCAGAGGCGAACCTGAGGGCCATTGAGAGTGAGATGAAGAAAGCGAGGGAGATAGCTCCGGACGGTATCATCGGCTTTAATGTGATGACTGCACTTAAGGAACATGCGGCACATATCCGTGCGGCGGTGAAGGCGGGAGCGGACATTATCATTTCCGGGGCAGGACTTCCTACAGAGCTTCCCGCGCTTACAGAAGGAAGCAGCACCCGGATTGCGCCTATCGTCTCCACAGACAAGTCCGCCAATGTGATCCTGAAATACTGGGACAGAAAATATAAGCGGACGGCAGATCTGGTCGTGATCGAAGGACCGGAGGCCGGAGGGCATCTGGGGTTTAAAAAAGAGGAACTGGAACAGTATACGCCCCAGTCCTACGGGGAAGAGATCAGAAAGATCATTGCTACAGTGAAAAAATACGGAGAGAAGTACGGAGTGGAAATCCCCGTTGTGGTGGCGGGCGGCATCTATGACCACAGCGATGTAAAGCGCGTCATGGATCTGGGCGCAGACGGCGTCCAGGTGGCGACCCGCTTTGTGACCACAGAAGAGTGCGATGCAGATATCCGTTACAAGGAAGCCTATATCCGCGCTTCAAAAGAGGATATCCGGATTGTCAAAAGCCCGGTGGGAATGCCGGGAAGAGCGATCATGAATCCGTTTATGAAAAAGGTGATGGACGGCGGGAAAATCAGTCATTCACCCTGTCACGGATGTCTGACAAAATGTTCTCCCGCGGAGATCCCCTATTGTATTACGGACGGACTGATCAGCGCAGTAAAAGGAGACGTGGACAACGCCCTTTTGTTCTGCGGGGCGAAGGCGTACAAAGCGGATAAGATCGAGACGGTAAGTGCGGTAATTCAGGCGCTGTTTGCCTGAAAGATGCCCGTTTTCTCCGGGATTATTCCGCACAGGGCAGATGACGCGGAAACAAGAGCTTTACGGAAAGGAGGAAATGCCGGATGGATGCATATGATACGATCAACGATGTCCTGGTCAATCTTTTCAATGTGATCTGGAAACAGGAAGAAGAGGCGATTATAACAGAGGAATTTAAAGATATTACAAATAACGATATGCATATCATTGAGGCAATCGGACTTTCCGGAAAGAGTACCATGTCCATGGTGGCGAAGAAGCTCGGCATCACGGCGGGTTCCCTGACAACTGCGGTGAACAGCCTTGTGAACAAGAAATACGTGGTGAGAAAAAGAAGCGAGGAGGACAGAAGAGTAGTCTTTCTCGGACTTACGGAAAAAGGTGTGAGAGCATACGATCATCACAGAGAGTATCACAGACAGATGACAAATGCGGTGATTGAAAAACTGGACGAGGATGAGATACCGATTTTGCTGAAAACACTCGATAGTTTATCGGAATTTTTCAGAGGATATAAGAAAAATGAAACGAATTGAACAAAAAATTTGACGTTTTCGAAAAAATGCGGTACAATCTCGTTGGAACTTTGAGGAGTAAATTTTAATGCCAAAATACTTGGGTGTATTATTTTAGGAGGGAACAAGTATGGTAGCAAAGAAGACAGCAGCGGCGAAGACAGCAGCTGAAAAGAAAACAGCTGAGAAAGCAGTTGAAAAAGTGACAAAGGAAACAGCAGTGAAAGCCGCAGATGAAAAAGAGACAAAAGCAGCAAAGAAGACAGTAAAAGCAGAGCCTGAAAAAGCGAAGGCAATCGAGACAAAGAAAGACACAACGAAGGCAATCGAGACAAAAGCAGGCGTTTTAGTGGATACACCAGAGGAAAAGACAGCAGAGACAAAGGCGGCACCGGAGAAAAAGACAGCTGCAAAGAAAACAGCAGCGAAAAAAGCACCGGCGAAAAAGGCAGAGGTAAAGACAGAACTCTTCCTGCAGTTCTACGGAAAAGAGTATTCTGAGAAAGAGATCCTTCAGAAAGTGAAAGAGATCTGGACAAAAGTTCTCAAGAAAAAAGTCGGCGATATGAAAGATGTTAAGATCTATCTGAAACCGGAAGATTCCAAAGCATACTATGTTATCAACGGAGATACAACCGGGGAAGTTGATCTGTAAGACAGAGAAGTACATGCAGGCACTCCATGCATGCGGTTATACCGCGCGCAGGGGGTGCTTTTTCTTCAGTTACAGACACGGTTCTGTCCGGAATTGCGGGCGCGGAGGCGGAAATTATGCGGTATGAAGAAGACTATGTTATGCGCATGCTCAAAGAGGCAATAGAAGTTGTCATGCGTATTGCTCTGAATAAAAAGGGGCCTTTCTATGAACTGGAAGAAGAAAACAGGTACGGCAGTGAGGACGGACTGTATTCGCGTATCCTGAAAATGGCGGATGCGGGGCAGATCAACGAGGCGGAAAATCTGCTCTGGGAGGCTCTGGAAGAGAAAAGCGCGGATCATCTGGAGACCGGGCTTGCATTTTATTACCATATCAATGAATTTGAGGATGAGTTTCTTCTGGCTAATCATTATTCCCGGGATGAAATCAGAGACGGACTGAGAAACATGCTCCGTGAATATGAGATTGACGACAGCCTATTCATGAGTGAACTGGAGTAGAAATACAGATACAGGCCGTCGGCACGGGAAGCCCGGGAACAGGTGAAAGAACGTGGTGATGGCGGGATGGAGGAGAACAGATTGGAAGAAAATAAAATGGAACAGAAAGAACGTCTGGAACAGCAGATACGTTTTATCGTGGAAACAGACAAGGTGAAAAATATCTTCCGGCAGACCTATCTGGCAGACGGCAAACGGAAAGAAAACGATGCAGAGCATTCCTGGCACCTTGCTCTTATGGCGGTGCTTCTGAAAGAGCATATGGACGAGGAGGTGGATGTGGCGCGGGTGATGACCATGGTGCTCATCCATGATCTGGTGGAGATCGATGCCGGGGATACCTATGCTTACGACGAAGCAGGAGCCGCCACAAAACGGGAGAGGGAAGTGAAAGCAGCAGACCGGATCTTCGGCATGCTCCCGGAGGATCAGGGGAAATATTTCCGGATGCTCTGGGAGGAGTTTGAAGCCTATGAAAGCGCAGATGCAAAATATGCTCATCTTCTGGACAACTTCCAACCGATCCTGCTGAATGACGCCTCCGGCGGAAAAAGCTGGGCGGAGCACGGCGTATACCGGTCACAGCCCTGCAAGAGAAACGAGCGTATCCCGGATACGTCAAAGATTGTCTGGGAGAAGATGAATGAGATCTTTGACCGGAATGTTCAGGCAGGAAATCTGAAGGCAGATCAGGAAGCGTAATGACACAGCAGAAAACAGCTGTGGAAGATGGAAAGAAGCAGAATGTCAGACCGGATATAAAGGAATTGCGCAGAAAGGAGTAAGAGAAATGTACGAAAAGGAAACAGAGCAGTTACAGGAGATTATAGATGACAGCAGCAGAATTGTTTTTTTCGGAGGAGCAGGAGTCTCTACAGAGAGCGGCATCCCGGATTTCCGCAGTGCAGACGGAATCTATCATCAGAAGTACAGATATTCGCCGGAACAGGTGGTAAGCCACAGTTTTTTCATGCAGTATCCGGACGCGTTTTATGAATTCTACAAGGATAAAATGATGGTTCTCGATGCGAAGCCTAATCCGGCGCATCTGAAGCTGGCGGAGCTTGAGAAGGCAGGGAAGCTTTCCGCCATTGTGACCCAGAATATCGACGGGCTCCATCAGGCGGCAGGCAGCCGGAATGTCTATGAACTGCACGGAAGCATTCACAGAAATTACTGTATGCGCTGCGGAAAGTTCTATGACGCGGAATATGTGAAAAATTCAGAAGGGGTGCCAAAATGTTCCTGCGGCGGCACGATCAAGCCGGATGTTGTCCTGTATGAAGAAGGACTGGACCAGAAGACAATCCAGGGCGCCGTCCGCGCGATCTCCCGGGCAGATACACTGATTATCGGAGGCACGTCCCTTGTCGTCTATCCGGCGGCCGGGTTCATTGACTATTTCAGCGGAAAGCATCTGGTTGTCATCAATAAGTCCGAGACCGCGAAAACCGTCCGCGCAGAACTGACCATCGCGGCACCCATAGGAGAGATCCTGGAAAGAATAGAAGTCAGGTAAATTTATATCCGCAAATACACTAGTTTCCCCTTACGCCTGGTTCAGGATCTCTCCTTTGATGGATATCGTTACAACCTGATGGAAGATGGATTTTCCGCTCTCCCGGATGGCCTTGCCGACAGCGTATTCAAGGCCGCCGCAGCAGGGAACTTCCATGCGGACGGTAGTGATATCCCGGATGTCATTCTGGCGGATGATTTCGGCAAGTTTTTCCGAGTAGTCTACAGCGTCCAGTTTGGGACATCCGACCAGAGTAATCTTTCCCCGCATGAAATCTTCATGGAACCGGGCATAGGCATATGCGGTGCAGTCCGCTGCAATTAAGAGGGAGGCACCGGCAAAATATGGCGCTGCCAGAGGCGCAAGTTTGATCTGTACCGGCCACTGCCCGAGACGGGATGTGCAGTCCGTTTCGGCAGAGGCGTCAGAAGCGGACTGTGCGAATGATGCATGACCGGACGCGGCGGATTTTTTTGCCTCCATGTTCTTTTTGACAGCTTCGGCATCGTAAGCGGCGGCTTCACGTTCCACAAACGAGATCGCGTTTTCCGGACATGCGGGCAGGCAGTCGCCAAGTCCGTCGCAGTAGTCGTCCCGGAGGAGTTTTGCCTTTCCGTTTACCATGCCGATAGCGCCTTCGTGGCAAGCGGAAGCGCAGAGCCCGCATCCGCTGCATTTTTCTTCGTCAATTTGAATGATTTTTCTTATCATGGTGTATGTCATCCTTTCTTTTTGCAGGGTATCTTTTCCCACACTGTTCCCAGGTATTATACATTGAAAAAAGAAAGCAGGATGTTGTTATAACAACAAATAGAAAGAAAATTTTACAGGTCGATAAAACTGTTTCCGCCGGCACAGACAAAATATGCGCGCTGATCTTCCGGTTTTACATAAATCCTGAGATCGGAGGAATCCATTCCCTCTGCTGCACATTTTTCGCGTACCTGTGAAATAATATTTTCCGCAGTATACTCGTGATTCTGATACTGGATAAAGAGCGGGCAGTCTGCAGCGGCAGAAACGGCTTCTGCGCCAGTTCTTTCGACGGCAGCGGCAGTGTTTTCGCCGGCAGTATCTGCTGTGGTCTGCGAGGAAGTCTCCGCAGCTGCGGTTTCTGCCGTATTCTGTGCGGGCTGTGCCTGAAGCATTCTCTTGAATTTTTTCTTGTCTGTTCGTCTGCTCATGATGATAAAACCCCTTTTCTGTTTTTTGTATCTGACCGCATCAGAAAAATTGCGGACAATCTTTATTATATAATGTCCTGTTCCGGAAGTCAAAAAAAGAAGAGACAAAAGGTTTAAAAATAAATAAAAATAAATTCAAAAAAATGCTTGCTTTTTTTTCAGGCATATGATATTATACTGCTTGTGTCAGAGATGACGCGGGTGTAGTTCAATGGTAGAACACCAGCCTTCCAAGCTGGATACGTGAGTTCGATTCTCATCACCCGCTCTATTTTTTTACCTGAATTTCTCAGGTGTATATTCGCATTATAAAAGTGGAGGCAGAAGTGTCTTCCTTTTTTTATCTTCGCATTGTAACCCGCCCCGTACCTGTGTTATACTGTATAAAAATCAAAAGAAAAAGAGAGATGTGAACTATGAATTTTAACTGGACTGACAATGTTGTAACACGAGCGCTTTCGAAAATCTGCGATATGGTGTGTCTCAATGTTCTGTGGCTGATCTGCTCCATACCGATTTTTACCATCGGAGCATCAACAGCGGCACTTTACACTGTAATGCTCAAGCTTGTAAAAAATGAGGAGGGCTACATCTTCCGGGGATTTTTCAAAGCTTTTAAGGAGAATTTCAAGCAGAGTACAATCATGTGGCTTATTATTCTGGCCCTTGCCATTGTGTGGTGGGTGGACTTTAATTTTGCCGGTTCGCTGGGCGGCAATGCGGGATTTGTCCTGACGGTTATTTTTATTCTGCTCGGAATCCTGCTGCTGTCGGTAATGATTTACGTTTTCCCGCTGACAGCCCGCTATGAAAATACGATTCGAAGCACGTTCCGGAATGCCCTGATTCTTACGATTGCAAAGCTGCCGTACACGCTTTTGATGATCCTTATCCTTGTTGCGGCGGTGGTACTCTCTTTCTGGACCGTTCAGACCCTGATGATGGCCATACCGCTCTGGATGCTGATCGGCGTTTCGCTGCTTGCCTGGATCTATTCCTGGCTGCTGCGGAGAGTGTTTACCATATTTGAGGCAGCCGGAGAAGAAAGCGACAAACAATAACAGATACAAAGGAAGAGGTTGAGGGATGAATTTTTTAGAAGAACGGATTGTAAAAGACGGTATCGTAAAAGAAGGAAATGTTCTGAAAGTTGACAGTTTTCTGAATCATCAGATGGATATCAAACTGCTGGATCAGATGGGTGCGGAGTTCAAGAGAAGATTTGCCGGCAAACCGATCAACAAGATTCTCACAATTGAGGCTTCGGGGATCGGGATCGCCTGTATAGCAGCGCAGCATTTTGATGTCCCGGTCGTATTTGCAAAAAAATCCCAGAGCATTAACCTGGACGGAGAGATGTACGTGGCGGAGGTTGAATCATTTACCCATAAGTGTATCAATCATGTGATTGTATCGCAGAAATTTCTTTCACCGGCTGACCATGTTCTGATTATTGATGACTTTCTTGCCAACGGCTGTGCGCTGCAGGGACTGATCCAGATTGTGCAGTCGGCAGGCGCTACGGTGGAAGGAATCGGGATTGCCATTGAGAAGGGCTTCCAGTCCGGTGGCAGAATTATCCGGAATCTTGGCTTCCAGCTGGAATCGCTGGCTATAGTAGACGCTATGGATGCCGCAACCGGCCATATCGAGTTCCGCCCCCAGAAATCATGAGGGGAAAAACCAGTTTCTTTCCGGTATAGATAACGAAAGTCTGCGGGAGGACTGTCATGTAAGCAGGACTTCAAGTGAGAGCGTTCCGAAAAGCATTTGTTCTAACATCCATTCAAATCTTTGAGGTAAAGCGGAACGGTCCTGCGTCATGGCAGCCCTCCCGCAGACGGATGTGAGTCTATACACGAAAGACAGATTTTTTTCACATTTCTTAAGAAAATCTTTGGAATCTTCTATCAGCCTCCTTTAGAAATAGGCGCTATTCTATATACAGCTAAAGGAGGGGACATATCCATGAGTATCCAGGAATTAACATCTTATTTTATACAGTATGGAGCCTTTTTCATTTATCTGATTGTTCTGCTTGAGTATCTGAATCTGCCGGGATTCCCGGCGGGGGTGATTATGCCGCTTGCGGGGATCTGGGCGGCCAGAGGGGACATCAGTTTCCCGCTGGTCATGGTACTCACCGTGGCGGCAGGGCTTACGGGGAGCTGGGCGCTGTATCTTCTTGGCAGGCTGGGCGGTCCGAAAGTGATGGGCTTCTATTTCAAAAAATTTCCAAAACATCAGGCAGTAATTGAAGAAAAGATGGAATTTCTACGGGAAAAAGGCTGTATCGGCGTATTTGTGAGCAAGCTGCTTCCCATGGTCCGGACGATTATTTCGATTCCGGCAGGAATGGTAAAGATGAATTTTGCAAAATATACGATCAGCTCGCTTTGCGGAATTTTTCTGTGGAACCTGGCACTTGTCGGGGCAGGATACTTTTTCGGTGATGCGGCGATTGATTTTCTGTCGTAAGGGGGAGTTGTCATGAAGATTGCAATGCTTACCAATAATTACAGACCATTTCTTGGCGGAGTGCCGATCTCAGTGGAACGGCAGGCGCATGAGCTGATTGCGCTGGGACACGAGGTCACGGTGTTTGCCCCGGAATACGGAGATACCGGGGAGGATGACAGCAGGGCGCCGGAGCGGATCATCCGCTACCACTCCCAGAAGAGAAAGATGGAAAACGGTATGGTATATCCGGGGCTGTTCCCGGGAGAAATTCTGCGGGTGTTTGAGGAGGAAAGTTTCGACTGTATCCATGTGCATCATCCGATGTTTGTGGGACCGCTGGCACTGTATCTGGGAAGAAAATACGGGATTCCGGTGATCTATACCTACCACACGAGATATGAGGACTATGTGCATTACATCCCCTGCTTCCGGATCCGGGAAAACAGTTTTGCCGGAAAGAAGAAGATGGTGGGCTGGCTCCGGGAAACGGTGATACCGCGGTATATGAAGTGGTTTGCAAATCAGTGTGACCTGGTGCTCGCACCTTCCGCGGGAATGCAGCAGATCCTGAGAAAATACGGGGTGACTTCCCGGACAGCGGTATTTCCCACAGGTCTTGCAGATGAATTCTTTGACAGAAAAGCGGAACACGCCCGGGAAATCCGGGAAAAGTACGGGAAAGGAAAGAAATACCTCTTTGTCACGGTGTCCAGACTGGAGAAGGAGAAAAACTACGGCTTCCTGCTCAGGGGGATTGCAGATATTAAGCATAAAATCGGAAGTTGTTTCCATGTGATGATTCTGGGAGACGGAAGGCAGAAGTCTGAATTAAAGGTGCGTGCTTCCATTCTGGGAATTCAGGATGTGGTCACATTTGTGGGGAGCGTGCCCAATGAGGAGGTAAAAGATTATTTGAGCGCGTCGGACGTATTCCTCTTTGCCTCTAAATCAGAGACTCAGGGAATCGTTCTGGCAGAGGCGATGGCGGCAGGATGCCCGGTGGTTGCGGTCCATGCGGTGGGTGCGGACGATATCGTAAGAACCGGGGTAAACGGATATCTGACAGAGGAAAAGGAAGATCTCTGGGCTGAGGCGGTGATAAACGCCGCGGGAGCAGAAAGTCTGGCAAAGGCAGCACTTCGGACTGCCGAAAATTACCGCTCATCAGTACTTGCCAGATACGAAGAGATGCTCTACAATCAATGTATCTGCGAAAAACGGAGCAGCCGGCAGACACAGCAGATCCGGATCGGGGATGGAAAGGAAGAAGGCATATATGAAGATCAGGAAAATCGGGGAAAGGGCCCTGCAATGCTTATTCGTTAATTACCTGAAGCTGTTGGAGAACACGGTCAGGATAGAGTGGCATGAGGAGAACCGTTATGGCGACAGCCAGATCTTCGGATTCTGGCATGAGGACAGCTTCTTTATGAATCTGGTGCTTGAAAAACTGGCGCACAAGACAACGCCGGTGGACGTCGTGGTGACAGCGGACACGAGAGGAAACTATATCGAGCATATGATTAAACGCTGCGGAGGCAATGCCCTGAGAGTTCCGGACGGTTACCGGGCGTTTGCTGCGCTTAAAAATATTGCCCGGGATTCCTGTGAGAAAACCCATTCCATCGCTGTGGCGCTGGACGGTCCGCTGGGACCGAGACACGAACCGAAAAAGCTGGCATTTTATCTGTCCGAGCATGCACAGGAGGAGTTTGTGGGGATCAGCATTTCCTACACCTCCTGTATCAGGCTGAACCGCAGATGGGATAAGTACGCGATCCCTCTGCCGTTTTCAAAGGTGACAGTTGCCGTGCACAATTACGGCGTGACAGACAGGAAGCATATTCCGGAGCTCCCGGTGAACGCGGATGCTGTCTGCTGTGAATCGATACAATTAGCTGGAGGATGAGAAACATGGAGACAAATAATATACTGATTGTGGAGGATGACAAGGAGATCCGGGAGGGCGTTCAGATCTATCTGAAAAGCCAGGGATACAACGTATTCCAGGCGGCTGACGGGATTGAAGGCCTGGAAGTGATCGAAAAGGAAGATATCCATCTTGCCATTGTAGATATTATGATGCCGCGCATGGATGGAATCCGCATGACCATGAAGCTGCGGGAAAAACATGATTTCCCGGTGATTATGCTCTCCGCAAAATCCGAGGAAGTGGATAAAATTACGGGACTCAATATCGGTGCGGACGATTATGTGACCAAACCTTTTACGCCCATGGAACTGATGGCGCGGGTCAACTCCCAGCTCCGCAGGTACCGGAAATTCCTGGAAAAACTGACCCCCAGGGAGAATGTTCATGTGATCGGCGGTCTGGAGATCAATGAGGATACGGTGGAGGTGTCGGTGGACGGCGTCCCGGTGAAGATGACGCCCATCGAGTACAAGATCCTGCTGCTTCTGGCGAAGAACCCGGGAAGAGTGTTTTCTTCGGAGGAGATCTACGAGCGTGTATGGCAGGAAAAGGCAATCAATACAGATACGATCATGGTACATGTCAGGAACATAAGAGAAAAGATCGAGATTGATCCGAAGAATCCGAAATATCTGAAGGTGGTGTGGGGCGTTGGATACAAAATCGAAAAACAGCCGTAAGACGGCGGCCCTCGTCGCGGGGATTGTTCTGGTCATCGCCTCTGTGGGGATGATGATAACCTATCAGACCTATCCCGGGCAGATGAACCGTTTTACCGAGAGCGGAAGCGTGGAAGTTGAGACCGTATATGATATGGGATACGGGCTTGCTGTGGGCAATTATATTCTCTACAACGAAGTGACGGAAGAGACTCCGCCATCACAGGTCCGGGATGAGTTCGGGAAAACGTCCTTTGACCTGATGCGAAAGTTCATGGACTGCGGAGTGTTCCGCATAGAAGGCGCGGAAGAGGACAATGGTTTCGGCAGTTCCGGCAGCATGGAGAGCACGGAAAGCAGCGGTACAGATGAAGGCGCAGATACGGCCGTGGATACGGGGGCGGACAACGGCGCGGATGCGGGGGAAGCTTCCGGCGGGCTGACGCCGTTGGGATCACTTGACAGTGAAACGGCAGAACATCTTCTGGAAGAAGACGAGGAGGCGTCAGGGTATGCATTCCGGGCGGTATTTACTTTTGCCGCTAACGGAGATGTCTCGAATGCGGAGGTTTCCGGAGTGATGCTCACCCCGGAGGAGGAATACTATGCGGAGAGCAATTTTCTGAACAATGTGGACAGCATGGATGATCACGGGATCGCCGAACCGTCCGGCGTCTGCATTATATACGGGATGACGCCGGAAGATCTGAGCGAATACACATCTACTGTGGTATGGGACGAATACGCATCGTCAGTTTACACGCTGACGGATTACACCAATTATCCGGCAAATGTGCTGATGCTCTCCACAGCGGTAGCGGTTCTGGCACTGCTTCTGCCGTGCATCAGGCGGGTGGGAAAACTGGAGGGCAGGATCTTCCGGGTGTCCTGTGAGATCGTCCTGTTCGTTCTGTGCTGTATGCCGCTGTTCGGTTTCCTGGCGGGCAGTGTTGCCTATGCGACACTGGAAGGAAATCTCTGGAACGAGTATTTCGGCGGATTTCCGACGATGGTGATTAACTTCTGTGTTTGGGTTGCGTTTTTTGGCGTTGTTTACTGGGCGTTTACATGCCTGCGGGAGATGTTTACGATGAAGGGAGCTTATTTCAGGGAACGTACCCTCACTGCACGGGTACTGCGTGGTATCAGAAACGGAGGCGGTCATATCGGAAGCAAAATGAAGAGAAAAGCAGGCGGGATTTTCCGGGGAATCCGGGACTTTTGCGCAAGGCAGTATGACGCTCTGCTGCATCTGGATTTCCGGGATAAGACGAACCGGACGATTCTGAGGATTGTCCTGATCAATTTCGGCATCCTCTTTATTGTATGTATGTTCTGGTTCTATGGAATATTTGCCCTGATTGTATATTCGGTGATCCTGTTCCTGTTTCTGAAAAAATATACAGAGGATCTGCAGGAGAAATACAAGCTTCTTCTCAAGTCTACGAACCAGCTGGCAGAAGGGCATCTGGATGTTCCCATAGAGGGCGATATCGGATTGTTCAACCCGATTCAGGATGAGCTGAAAAAGATCCAGAAAGGATTCAAGAAAGCGGTGGAGGAAGAGGTCAAAAATGAGCGGATGAAGACAGAGCTTGTGACCAATGTATCCCATGACCTGAGGACGCCGCTGACAGCGATCATCACCTATACGGATCTGCTGAAAAATGAGACGGACGAGACCAGAAGAAAAGAGTACATCAATGTCCTTGAGAAAAAGTCGCTGCGGCTGAAGGTACTGATCGAAGATCTCTTTGAGATCAGCAAGGCAGCCAGCAAGAGTGTGGTCATGCACTATATGAAGGTGGATATCGTGGATCTGCTCAAACAGGTGGGACTGGAGAATGATGAAAAGATCCGCGCGGCAAATCTGGAATTCCGCTGGAAACTGCCGGAACATAAACTGGTTATGTGGCTGGACAGCCAGAAGACATACCGGATTTTTGAAAATCTGATTGTAAATATTACAAAGTACGCCATGCCCCATACACGGGTTTACATCGAGATGACAGAGAGTGAGGAAAACGTTCATATTTCCATGAAGAATGTTTCCGCCACAGAACTGGACTTTGATGCGGATGAAATCACCGACCGTTTCGTGCGGGGGGATTCTTCCAGAAACACGGAGGGATCCGGACTGGGACTGGCGATTGCAAAAAGTTTTGTGGAACTGCAGCACGGGACGCTGAAGATATCCACGGAGGCGGATCTGTTCAAGGCAGATATTGTGATGCCGAAACTGGAGATTCCGCCGGAGGAAGAACAGGCGCAGGAAGCGCAGAACTTATGAGGAGGATGAAGAATGAGATACGAGATTAAAGGCGAGACTCTTCCGGTAGTGATCTGCTACCTGGAAGGCGGAGAGACGATGATCACAGAGCGCGGCTCCATGAGCTGGATGTCACCCAACATGAAGATGGAGACCACCTCTAACGGCGGGATTGGCAAGGCACTCGGGAGAATGTTCGCGGGAGAGGCACTCTTCCAGAACCGGTATACTGCCATGGGCGGAAACGGGATGATTGCATTTGCATCCAGTTTTCCGGGACAGATCCGGGAATACCAGATCGCTCCGGGCAGGGAGCTGATCGTACAGAAATCCGGATTCCTGGCGGCAGAGTCCGGAGTGGAACTCTCCGTGTTTTTCCAGAAAAGACTGGGTGCGGGCTTCTTCGGGGGAGAGGGATTCATCATGCAGAGACTTTCCGGACAGGGGATGGCATTTCTTGAGTTTGACGGTCACGTAGTGGAGTATGAACTGCAGCCGGGACAGCAGATTGTGGTGGACACAGGTTATCTTGCTGCTATGGATGCCACCTGCACCATGGATGTCAAAGCGGTGCCGGGACTTAAGAATATGGTCTTCGGCGGCGAGGGAATCTTCAATACCATCGTGACAGGACCGGGACATGTATGGCTTCAGACAATGCCGATCTCGAATGTGGCGAATCTGCTTCTGCAGATGATGCCGGCGAAATAGTTAATTGGGGACGTAGTAAAATTGAATTTTACTACGTCCCCAATTAAGTTTTACTGTGTCCCAAAGCGGAAAAAGATCAACCTCTTAAAAACGGAAATCTCTCCTGTTATCTTCTTCAATCAGCCGCAGATTCTCGATTACGACGTTCCTTGCCTTCTCGTTTGGCACATTCAGCACCTCTTTTTCGATCAGGCGGTCGCCGATGGCTTTTGTCTCCGGGGACGCGTAGTCCATCAGGTACTCTTTGAGTGTCATCAGGGCGTTAGGATGGCAGCAGTTCTGGATCTGGCCGCTCTTGCACAGGGACATGAAGCGGTCACCGGTACGGCCTTCCCGGTAGCAGGCGGTACAGAAGCTGGGAATATAGCCCAGTTCCATAAGCCAGCGCACGACTTCGTCGAGGGTGCGGTTATCGCTGACGTCAAACTGTTCGGACTTGGCATCCTCCGGCTCCGGTTCGTAGTATCCGCCCACACTTGTGCGGGAGCCGCCGCTGATCTGGGAGATGCCCAGGTGGAGGACACGCTCCCGGGTCTTCTGGCTCTCACGGGTGGAGATGATCATGCCGGTATACGGGACGGCGATACGGATGCATGCCACGATCTTGGCAAAGGTGTCGTCGTCGATGCCGTTGTCAAATTTGCTGGGATCAATGTCGTCGGCGTGTTTCAGCCGGGGAACACTGATCGTATGCGGTCCGACTCCGAATGCTGCCTCGAGATGTTCTGCGTGCATCAGAAGCCCGGCAAATTCATAGCGGTACTTGTCCAGACCGAAGAGCACGCCAAGCCCTACGTCATCGATGCCGCCCTCCATGGCGCGGTCCATGGCCTCAGTGTGGTAGTTGTAGTCGTGTTTCGGTCCGGTCGGGTGAAGCTGCAGATAGCTTTCCTTATGATAGGTCTCCTGGAAGAGAATATATGTGCCGATCCCCGCCTCTTTGAGCAGCCGGTAGTTGTCCACGGTGGTTGCGGCGATATTGATGTTCACCCGGCGGATGGCGCCGTTTTTATGTTTGATGCTGTATATGGTCCGGATGGATTCCAGGTAGTATTCCATGGTGTTGCGCACCGGATCCTCTCCGGCTTCCAGCGCCAGGCGCTTGTGCCCCATATCCTGCAGGGCGATGACCTCCCGGCGGATATCCTCCTGGGAGAGCTGCTTTCTGGGAATGTGTTTGTTTACAGCGTGGTAGGGGCAGTAGGTGCAGCCGTTGATACAGTAGTTGGAGAGATACAGCGGCGCGAACATAACGATCCGGTTTCCGTAGAAATCTTTCTTGATCTGTTCTGCCAGTTTGTAAATCTCCTGATTTTTCTCCTCAATCGGACAGGCAAGGAGAACGGAAGCTTCCCGGTGGGACAGTCCTTTTCTCTTTTTGGCTTTCTCAATGATGGAGTCGATCAGTTCGATGTTTTCTTTGTTTTCGTCGGCATATGCCAGCGTCTCGAGAATTTCCTCATGATTAATGAAATCATCGGCGCATTTTGAATTTACATCATACATGGAATGTGTTCCTCCTTAAAATGAGTATTTTGCAAAGGATATTTTTGCAATGAATAGTTTGTAACAGGTTTTTCGCTGTGGAAGATTATCCGGAAAGAGAGCATCTTCACTCCACGTTTAGCGAATCTCCCCGGTTCACGGCGAGATGATACCCGATCTTCTGCATCCGTGCGTCCAGGTCTTTCAGGCTCTCCGCCGCCTCATCCCCGGTGCAGAGCTTGTTGTCATAGAGCAGATAATTCTGGCGCACCTGCGGGGGCGACAGGTTGGGCATTACTACATTTGCACCGGCGAGAATCCCCTTTTCCCGTCCATCCGGCGCGATCGTTCCGAGTGCGGTAGTAGCTGGCAGCAGGACCTTCGGCAGCATGAGACGGATGAGCCCCAGCATGAAAAGAGTCAGCTCCAGTGTGCCGGAAGGCATCTGTGCAAAGGGGGTATCGTGGTGGGAGATAAAAGGACCGATCCCCACCATCTGGGGATTGAGTCTTTTCAGGAAAATCATGTCATCCGCCAGATTCTCCGGCGTCTGGTACGGCGAGCCCACCATGAATCCGGTTCCAACCTGATAGCCCAGTTCTTTTAAGTTCCAGAGACATCTCTGCCGGTTGGCAGCAGTCAGACCGGCGGGGTGGAGCCTGGCGTAATGTTCCGGGTCGTATGTCTCATGGCGGAGCAGATAGCGGTCTGCACCGGCCTCTTTCCAGAGCCGGTAGGTATCACGGGAAAGCTCTCCCACGGAAAGGGTGATGGCGCAGTCTTTCCATGATGTACGGATCTCCGAGATGATCTCTGCCATCCGTTTCGGCGTATACCAGCCGTCCTCGCCTCCCTGCAGCACGAAAGTGCGGAACCCGAGGCGGTAGCCCGTCTCGCAGCAGGAGAGGATCTCCTCCCGGCTGAGGCGGTATCTCACTGCGTTTGCATTGCTTTTGCGGATACCGCAGTAATAGCAGTCGTTCCGGCAGTAGTTGGTAAATTCGATCAGCCCCCGGATATAAATGTCGTGTCCATAGTGCCGGATGCGGATTTCGCGGGCTCGTTCAAAGAGGCAGGCAGCACTCTCGTCATCCCGGTTACGGATGAGTTCTGCCCACTCTTCCCGGGTAAGCCCGCGGTTCTGTTCCAGGCGGCGGATCAGTGGAATTCCTTCCCCGTTCATATGGTTTTCCCGTAGATTGTCTTTGTGCTCACGCCGGGCAGCATCCCCAGTTTCCCGGAGAGTGCGCTGATCACATTGTTGGGCGCATCCATCGCCACGCTGATGACGTGGATTCCTTTCTCGCGGTAGGGAATTCCCATGCGTCCGATTACAT
This sequence comes from Lachnoclostridium sp. An169, assembly GCF_002160525.1. Lineage (GTDB taxonomy): Bacteria > Bacillota > Clostridia > Lachnospirales > Lachnospiraceae > Mediterraneibacter > Mediterraneibacter cottocaccae. The sequence continues at coordinate 151,680 of NZ_NFKT01000005.1, read as the reverse complement.
ACTCGCCGTATTCGCTCAGCAGATGGTTGAGCTCTTCCACAGATTCACGGGTCTCGAGTATAATTCCGATCAGTGCGATTCTTGTGTCCATGTCGGGCCTCCTTTCAGTGTAAAACAGATTCAGATATTCAGATCCTGACAGTCGGATGAGCGGGAATATACGGTCCTGAGGCGGACGGAGCCGAAAAGAAGAGCAGGAAATAAAGAGGCTGCACCGGAAGGCGCAGCCGTACCAAAAAGAAAGAGGAACTTCCCCTCTTTTTTATAAATCTTTTTTTACGGCGCCTTATACTCAGGAAATCCCTTCGTAGTCAGAACGTGTGCAGTCTTTGCAGACATACCCGGGAGATTGCCGGAAACTGTCTGTGCGGAACTGTTTCTTTAGTTTAACATATCAGGGGAAAATATACAAGAATTATTGCGTTTCCGGCGCAGGGGCATATTGCATTTCCCGTACCCGGGCTGTACAATAGTGATATGGTCTGTGCCGGGACTGTGCTGCAGGACCGACGCGCAGCCGGAAAATGTGAGAAACGGAGGTAGATGTGATGGCCGATGTGAGAAAGCATATTACGTTCTACGGGCGCGTGCAGGGCGTTGGTTTCCGTTACACGGCAAAATATCTCGCCCAGTCCATGGATCTGACCGGATGGGTGAGAAATGAGTGGGACGGCACCGTGACGATGGAGATACAGGGAAGTGAAATACTGATCAACAAGGTGCTTGTGGGACTGAACAACAACCGGTTTATCACAATCGACTGGGTTGATACGAAGGAAATTCCCCTGGAGGAAGAACGATCATTTGTTGTGAAATAGGAGGTTACGGAAATTATGAAACTTGGATTTATCGGAACAGGAAACATGGCGGGAGCCATCATGGGAGGTATTATTAAGAAAGGGCTGGTCCGCCCGGAGGAGATCATCGGCTCGGACATCCTGGAGGCAGGACGTGAGCGGGTGAAAAAGGAGTACGGGATTCATGTGACCGCCGACAACAGGGAAGCGGCGTCTGCATCCGATGTGCTGTTTCTGTCGGTGAAGCCCCAGTTCTATGCGCAGACGATTGAGGAGATCAAAGACTGCATCCGCGATGACCAGATGATCATCACGATCGCCCCGGGCAAGACACTTGCCTGGCTGGAAGAGCAGTTCGGCAGACCGGTGAAGATCGTCAGGACCATGCCAAATACCCCTGCCCTGGTGGGCGAAGGAATGACGGCAGCCTGCCCGAACCGGTATGTGACAGAGGAGGAAAAACAGTACGCCCTGGAGATCCTCGGCGCATTCGGCAAAGTGGAAGTGGTACCGGAGCATCTCATCGATGCGGTGGTAGCAGTAAGCGGAAGCTCTCCGGCCTATGTATTCCTCTTTATCGAGGCAATGGCGGACGCGGCAGTTGCGGAGGGAATGCCCAGAGCGCAGGCTTATCAGTTCGCCGCACAGGCGGTGTACGGCAGCGCGAAAATGGTTCTGGAGACCGGGAAACATCCGGGTGAGCTGAAAGATATGGTGTGCTCGCCGGCAGGCACCACCATTGAAGCTGTGCGTGTCCTGGAGAAGGAGGGATTCCGCAGCGCTGTGATCGAAGCCATGAAGGCCTGCGCGGACGTCTCCCGGAACCTGTAGGAGGGACAGCCGCCCGCCATACCGGATGTGCGGTCCGGGAAGGCTGGAGAAAACTGTGGAAAGACACCAATATCTAGTTTTGCAAAAGAAGAAATATACTAGATCTTGGTGTCTTTTCATTGACATGGCTGACAGGAAAATGATAGAATGGACTCAGTTATACCGAAAGGAGAGTATTTATATGTATGATATAGGGATTATCGGCGGAGGAACCGCCGGAATGACTGCTGCCATCTACGGTCAGCGGGCAGGAAAGAGGACAGTGATTATCGAGGGAGGAAACTTTGGAGGACAGATCACCTCCTCCCCGAATGTGGAGAATTATCCGGGAATCGCAAGCGTCAGCGGAAGCGAGTTCTCCATGAATCTGCTGGACCAGGCCATGAAGCTGGGGGCAGAGACCGAGGTGGAGAGAGTCACCGGCATCCGGGATGAAGGAGCCATAAAAGTAATTGAGACTACGGGAAAAGAGTATCCCTGCAGAAGTGTGATTATTGCCACCGGAGTTACACACCGGCATCTGGGTGTGCCGGGGGAGGAGAGGCTGACCGGGGCAGGAGTCTCCTACTGTGCAACCTGCGACGGCGCTTTCTTCCGCGGCAAGGATGTGGCAGTGATCGGAGGCGGCAGTACGGCTCTGCAGGATGCGGAGTTCCTCTCAAATTACTGCAGAAAAGTGTACCTGGTACACCGCAGGGATGAGTTCCGCGGGGAGGAGAGCATTGTAAAGAGGCTCCGCCAGAAAGAAAACATCGAGTTCGTCTTAAGCGCTACGGTGAAGGAAATCACAGGGGATTCGGTTGTGGAAGGCGTGGTGCTGAACAATAAAAAGACCGGGGAAGAGTTCCGCCTGGATGTGGCGGGAGTATTTATCGCCGTTGGACAGATTCCTCAGAACGAGATCTTTGCCGAAGTGGTGAAACTGGACGGAAACGGATTTATCCTGGCGGCAGAGGACTGCATTACTTCCCATCCCGGGATCTTCGCCGCCGGAGACTGCAGGACGAAAGAAGTGCGGCAGCTCACTACCGCAGCGGCGGACGGCGCGGTTGCAGCGCTGGCTGCATGCAAATATGTGGCGGCGCAGGAGTGATCTGTGAAGAAAAACCGGAACATCACGGCAGGTCCTCCCGTACAGGGCGTATCGCCCTGTGCGGGACTGCGGATGTTCCGGTTTGTTTTTTTCTGTACAGATTATAGGATTCTGATCCGGCTATATTGCCTCAATCCAGATACAGTTTCATTCCCATCCACTGTTTCATGTGGTCGAGCATTTTTTCGTCCGGCTCAAAGTAGATGCAGACATTCTTCTGTTCCAGAGAGATCATGATTCCGTATGCCTTTGCAGAAGGATCTTCTGACGTAAAATCATACACCTTTTCCGGCTTATAGGAATCAAGCCTGTGTGAAGATTTGGGCGCGATGATCTCCGCGTTCTGGATATCAAAGCTCAGTTTGTGTTTTCTCTTTTCCTTGCTGTAGATCACGTCGATCTGCATGTCGTGATTCAGGAGAATATACTCATATTCGATACTCAGTTTCGGAAAGATCAGGTAATATGCGAGCAGTCCGAGGATGATGGCAATAACAAAAGCAAAGAAACCGATAAACGGTGTTCCGAGTATAACCACTGCAACGATGAGGAGTATGATAAGAATCCTCACCGGGATGTCATAAGGCTTAGGCCTGCGGGCCACAAGCTGTTCATATAATGCGTCATTCATAGTCTACTGATTCCTTTCTGTGTGTAAATAATTCATCACCATAGTGGCGATCTTAAAGGTCATGGCATCCTCGAAAAGGCGAAGATCCAGACCGGTGCGCTTTTGAATCTGTTCGAGACGGTAGATCAGGGTATTCCGGTGCATGTGGAGCTGCCGGGAAGTCTCGGCAATGTTGAGGTTGTTCTGCAGGAAACGGTTGATCGTAGCCGTGGTCTCCTCGTCGAACCTGTCAGGAATACTGTCGCCGAAGATTTCCCTGAGAAAGTTTTCACACAAAGAGACCGGAAGCTGGTAGATCAGCCTGCCGATTCCCAGTTCATTATAGGGAAATATGGTCTGCTCGGAGTAAAAAAGTTTTCCGACTTTGAGCGCCAGGCTTGTCTCCCGGAAGGCTCCGGAGAGATCGGCAAGATTCTCGATCACAGAACTGTAGGAAACCTGCACATGGGCCAGCGCCTCCGTGTTCAGAGTGTCAACGATGGTGTTGGCAATCTTCCGCATGGATTCCGGCTTCTCATCCGCTTTCAGAGGACGGAGGATGGCGAGATTCGTCTCTCCCACAGGGACGAGATAAGTCTTTGTCTGGGCAGGAAACAGATTTTTCAGAATCTCTGTTACAGCCTCGTCCAGGCTTTTGGCATCGAGAAGAAAGAGTACCCTCCTTTCATCCGGTGCAATATGCAGGCGGGCAGCCCTCTCGTTGATATCGTAGGAGGGAATCCCGTTTACCATCAGGCTCTGCAGAAAATCAGCCTTGTTGTACTTCTCCTTGTAGGCTGTGCAAAGGCAGCGGATCTGCTGCAGAATCTGTCCTTCTTCCATCGGTGTGTCTGCCGAGATATCCATCGAAAGTCCTGTGATCCGCTTCAGTTCATTCAGTGCTTTTTCAAGCTCCGGTGTATGTCCCATAAATAATCCTCAAATAGCTCCAACTTTATTTTTGCTGACCGGAGACTGCGCGCATTACCCAAAGAAAAGGGCTGCACTCTCAAAAGTGCAGCCCCTCAGTTTTCCTCAAAGCGGTAAGCTGTCGGCAGTGCCGGATCAGCGGCGAATAGCATCTTCACAACCGCCAAGCTGCTATTCCAATTTTAAATCATTAGTTCGTAATCGTCAACTCTGTTTCTTTGTCGAATACGTGAATCTTCTCCATATCGAGAGCGAATACAGCTTTGTCGCCGGTTCTCAGCGTTGTACGCGGATTTACACGTGCTGTCATCTGTGTTCCCTCTACATCGAAGTACAGGAATACTTCTGCACCAAGCAGCTCGTAAACCTTGATCTGGGACTCGATGATGCTGTCAGGTGAGTTGCTGATGAATGCTTCAGAGTCATGTACATCCTCAGGACGGATACCGAGAACAACTGTCTTTCCGTTGTATCCTCCCTCGATGAGCGGTTTCTTCTTGGAAGCCGGTACTTTCAGTACGTGGGCTCCTACTGTCAGAGTAACGTCGTCACCCTTAACGGTACATTTTGCATCCATGAAGTTCATCTGCGGGGATCCGATGAATCCTGCAACGAACAGGTTGCACGGAGTTGTATAAAGATTCTGAGGTGTATCTACCTGCTGTACAACACCGTCTTTCATAACGACGATTCTTGTACCAAGTGTCATAGCCTCTGTCTGGTCATGTGTTACGTAGATGATTGTAGCGCCCAGTCTCTCATGAAGTTTGGAGATCTCGATACGCATCTGAACTCTCAGTTTTGCATCCAGGTTGGAGAGAGGCTCGTCCATCAGGAATACCTTCGGGTTACGAACGATAGCACGTCCCATAGCAACACGCTGTCTCTGTCCACCGGAAAGAGCCTTCGGCTTACGGTCAAGCAGTTTGTCAAGGTCAAGGATTCTTGCAGCCTCTTTTACTTTCTGATCGATCTCTGCCTTCGGAACTTTACGAAGTTTCAGACCGAATGCCATGTTATCATAAACTGTCATATGCGGATACAGAGCGTAGTTCTGGAATACCATTGCGATATCACGATCCTTCGGCTCAACATCGTTCATAACTTTTCCGTCGATCTTCAGTGTACCGCCGGAGATATCCTCCAGACCTGCGATCATACGAAGTGTTGTTGATTTTCCACATCCTGACGGTCCTACGAAGATGATGAACTCTTTGTCTTCGATTTCAAGGTTGAAATCCTTAACCGCGTGGAACCCGTTCGGGTAAATTTTCTGAATGCCTTCAAGAGATAAACTTGCCATTTTTATGTAGCCTCCTTAAAAATATGTTTCGTTTGTTTCTGGAGTTAGTATACCTCTGCGGGAAAAAATGAACAATGTCACGAGTAACCAAAAAAAGGAGAGAAAAATGTACATTTCGACCATAGGGGATTTAAAAGTGTACAATATGGCAGGTTGAGGATATAATAATACAGTCAGAGGATAACTGCAGAATACCGGAAAGTCCGGTTTTATCTGTATTTATATGGAAAAGAGATGTTGTATATGAAGAGAAACATACTGCCCTATTTCAGCATTGACGGGGCTGTGGGCGGAAATCAGGAATGGTTCAGAAATGTGGTAATGTATATCGGAGGCTGTGCGGCTGCCACCGCCTGCGACTGCTGTATCTTCCTGGCGCTGCACCGGGGAATCCCTGAGCTGTATCCCTTCGATGTACACCGACTGACGAAGGAGGATTATATCAGCTTCTCCATGAAAATGAAGCCTTACCTGAAGCCGAGAGTCAACGGCGTGAATAAGCTCTATATGTTCACCGATGGTTTCGGGGCATATCTGCGGGACCGGGGGCGGGAGGACATTTCCATGGAAGAGTTCCCCGGTACCGGTGAGTATGAGGCGGCAGCAGCGTTTATCCGGAGGCACATTGACGGCGGCTGTCCGGTTCCCTATCTGATGCTGAGACACAGGAAAGCATGCTACAAAGACTTTGTCTGGCACTGGTTTCTCTGTTATGGCTATGAGGAACGGGAGGACGGCATGTGGATTACCGTGGCCACCTACGGGGAGGCGTACACCTTTTCCCTGCGGGATCTGTGGGATACAGGCTATGAAGAAAAAGGAGGACTGATCGGTGTAAGTCTGCCGCGTGGGAATTGACGGGCAGACGGAAATCCGATACAATATCAGAGAAATCGGAAAATTTCAAAATTACAATAGGAAAGAAGAGGATTATGATTATGGCAAATCCAGTTGTTACATTTGAGATGGAAAACGGAGACATCATGAAGGCGGAACTCTATCCGGAGATCGCGCCGAATACAGTAAAGAATTTTATCTCCCTGGTCAGCAAAGGGTTTTATGACGGCCTGATCTTCCACCGCGTGATCCGCGGGTTCATGATCCAGGGCGGATGTCCGGACGGAACCGGCATGGGCGGTCCGGGATATTCGATCAAAGGCGAGTTTGCGCAGAACGGTTTCGCAAACGATCTGGCACACGATCCGGGCGTGCTTTCCATGGCGCGCGCCATGCATCCGGATTCCGCAGGAAGCCAGTTCTTTATCATGCATGAAAAGGCACCCCACCTGGACGGAGCCTATGCAGCATTCGGAAAGATCATCGAAGGTATGGATGTGGTAAATAAAATTGCAGAGACAGCTACAGATTACAGCGACCGCCCGCTTTCCCCGCAGGTGATGAGGAAGGTTACTGTGGAGACGTTCGGCGAGGACTACGGCGAGCCGGAGACCGTTTAGACATGGCCTTAAAGATACAGAAGCCGGCCATTGTATGCGCGCTTTCCCTGCTGTGCTGTGCACTCTGGGGGAGCGCTTTTCCGTGCATCAAGCTCGGGTATGCATGGCTGGATATCGAAGGGACGGGAAGCCAGATTTTGTTCGCAGGGTACCGGTTTTTCCTGTCCGGATTATTTACATTTGCCATTGGCTGTATTGTGGAACGGCGTTTCCTTACGATGAAGCGCTCCTCAGTATGGCACATTTTCCGTCAGGGGCTGCTGCAGACTACGATCCAGTATGTCTGTTTTTACATCGGGCTGGCGTATGCCACAGGGGCAAAGAGTTCGATTATCAACGCCTCCCAGGGATTTGTGGCGATCATCGCCGCACACTTTATGATCCGGTCCGAGAAAATGACGTGGCAGAAGGGGATCGGCTGTATTTTCGGCTTTGCCGGCGTGATTGCTGTCAACCTCTCGCCCGGAGCGTGGGGGGAAGGCTTTACGCTCCAGGGGGAGGGAATGATCCTTCTGTGTACCGTTGTATACGGAATCAGCATGGTGTTCTTAAAGCTGATTTCCGATGAAGAGAGTCCCATGACGATCACCGCCTATCAGACGCTGATGGGAGGGGCACTGCTTATCGTGATCGGCCTGGCGCTCGGCGGCCATGTGGAGGGATTTACGGTGAAGAGCATCCTTCTGCTGATCTACATGGCTCTCCTGTCCACGGCTGCGTTCAGTATATGGACGATTCTGATGAAATACAATCCTGTAGGAAATGTGGCGATCTATACGTTTACAATTCCTGTATTCGGCGTCGCGCTTTCCGGGCTGATCCTCGGGGAGGAAGTGCTGTCGCTTAAGAACCTTGCCGCGCTGCTCCTGGTGAGCATCGGTATTATTATCGTAAACCGTCCGGAGAAGCGGAAGGGACAGCCGGCGTGAGTGCCGTGAACTGCCTCTGGCACGGGTGACGGGGCTTACAGCTGGCGCATCACTTCAAAGGTGTTGTACAGGTTGAGCTGCCCGTATCCCCATTCCCGGTTGGGATATTCCATGATCCGGGGGCGCACGGCTCCCAGGATCAGAAGGCTTTTTAACTGAAAGGAATCAATGCCGGGAACATTTTCGTGGTAGATCAGCCATTCCAGCATCAGGGCGGCGGCCCCGGCTGTGATGGCGGCGGCGGCGCAGGAGCCAGAGCGGGCGGCAAACCGCCCTCCCGGAAGGGCTCCGGTGATCTGGATGCCCGGGGCGGCAATGTCCGGTTTGATCCGCTCTGTGCGGGTATATCCGCGTCCGGAACTCTGGGCGATACCGTCCGAACCGCCGTCATAGTAGGCCACCGTGATGGGAGTGGAAGCACTTGACGGATTGGTGAGAGTATAATACGGATTTGATTCCAGAAAATAGACTTCACCGGAGAGAAATGCGCTCTGAGGAAGCCACATGTGGAAACGTCCGTCGATGACAGTCAGGGGCTCGACCACAATTCTCCAGATACCGGGGGCAGGAGCGTCGAAGCGGAACAGAATCAGTTCCGAGGAGGTGCGCTCCACCAGTAGCCGGTAATCCACGGAAACCCTGGTGCGCTCGAAGAGAAAATCAATCTCTGCTTCCGCGCCGACCCGGAAGGGAATCCGCGAGGTGTTCTCCCCGGAGGGAGATATGATGGAGATGGAGAAGATATTGGGAATCTCGGTCCAAAGTTCAAGGGAGAAGCCGCTTACATTTTCGCCGACCCGCAGTTCCACAGTCTTTGTGTCATCTGTATTTTGAATTTCATTATAATAGTGATGACGCTGATCGGCTTCATTGCCTGCGCCGATAACGGTGATATGATTCGCTTTTGTACTGTATCCTTCCAGAAGCAGGGGAAAGGGGAGGGTGGCGATGTGTCCGCCCATGTTGGACCCGACTGAGACGCAGAGCACAAAGGGGAGTCCCAGACGGTCAGCCAGATCGTTTAAATAGCGGAGCCCCAGCATCAGATCTGTCTCCTGGTAGCACACAGCATTCTGGGGAATGAAGTAGAAATCCCTCAGGTATTTCTTCGCCGGTTTCAGCTTGACGACAGCCAGGGTGGCTTCCGGCGCGGCGCCGAGGAACTGTTCGGCAGGATTAGCGCTGCCTGCGGCCAGACTGGCTGTGTATGTGCCGTGCCCTGTTTCATCGATAGAGGGAACGGCGGTCAGAGGATCGTCCAGAGAAAGGGCGGCGTCGATTTCTTCCCGGGTAAACTCCGTGCCGTATGCAAAGCCTTCCGGCGGCTGTCCGCTCTGCACCGTCTGGTCCCAGATCGCCGCGATCCGCGTGCTTCCATCAAGATTGCGGAAAATCTCACTGGTGTAATCTATCCCGCTGTCGAGAAAACCGATGAGCACTCCGCTGCCTTTGAGCTGAAGCGTGGGATAGTTCTGCATGGGAAGAATTCCTGTCCGGTTCAGCGTCTCCATGCTGATGGGGGAATAGCACTTGGGTACAGAGTTGTAGGAGAATTTCGAGAGCGTGACAGGATCGGCGCTCTCTCTGGGAAGGTAGACGCAGCGGAAGTCAAAACCGGCCTCCTGGCGGCAGTAATCCCCGCGGGTGATGCTGTCAAAAAAAGGAGTGCGCACATGATTGGCGATAAAATCCCTGCAGTCCTCCGATAAAATATGTTCACGGCATGTTTCAAGATCCATTTTTACTTAATCCTTGGCGTTTTTTACAGAAAGTATATGAAGAAACAGAGGCGGGTATGCCGCGGGAAGGCGGGGACTCCTGCGGATGAGGAAAACCGGCATGATGTAAAAAAAGTATAAATTCCCGGGGATTTTGTTGAAGTTGCCGGAGATTAGGGTATAATGTACTTAAGTCAGAAATACGGGGAAATCCCGGGTTTGGCATCGTTGCCCGTGCGGAAAAAGCATGGGAAGAAGGGAGATTGAAAAGATGAAAGACTTTTTTGAAGACCTTGGAAAACGTCTGGGTGAGACGGCGGAAACAGTGACAAGCAAGGCAGGCGACGCGCTGGAGATTCAGAAACTCAGAAGTCAGATCCGCAGCATGGCAAGGGGAAATGCAGTAGATCTCATGGAACTCGGAAAGATGATTTATGACCGCTATAAAGCGGGCGAGCCGGTGGAGGACGCTGCCCTCGGACTCTGCGATGCGATCAAAGACCGCGAGGTGGGTATAGAAAGCTGCGAGAAGAAGATCGCCAGGATCAAAGGGGCTTCCGAGTGCGCCAACTGCGGCAGAATGGTGGCGAAGGAGATGACCTTCTGTCCGTACTGCGGAGAGAAGATCGATCATTCTGTCTATGAAGAGACAGAAGAGGCGGAAGCGGAGACGGACTACGCCGAAGTGGTGAAAGAGACGGCTGCCGATGTGGCGGAGACCGTAGCAGAGAAGGTTGGAGAAGCCGCGGAAAAGGCGGCGGACAAAGCCGGAGATGTGGCGGATAAAGTAGCGGAGAAAGCAAAAGACGCCGCGGAGAAAATGAAGTCGGAGTAATCCGCGAAGTTTTAGCAGACCGGCAGAAAGCAAAAACAGGCAGCAGGAGGCTTGCATGAAAAAAGGATGGTTCCTGGGCGGCAGCGCGGTTCTCTTTTCTGCCGACCAGGTATTAAAACGCTATGCAGAACAGAACATAGACAAAGGAAAAGAACGGAAGCTGACAGATCATATAGTAATGCGCCGGGTTCACAACAAAGGAATGTGCCTGAATCTTCTGGACAGCCATCCCGAGGTGGTAAGGGCTCTGTCCCTGGGAGCAGCTTCGGTACTGTCCCTGATCCAGATCTTTTACCGGTTCCGCGGGGGAAGTTTCCTGAAGAACAAGGCGATTTCCCTGGCGGCAGCCGGCGCCTGGAGCAATACATTCGACCGCTGTGCCAGAGGTTACGTGGTGGATTACATCGGTATAAAGTGCGGGAACGAGAAAGTTTCGGCAGTCACATACAATCTGGGCGATTTCTTTATAGCGGGCGGGGGACTCCTTTTTTTACTGGCATCTTTGTTCCCGGGCAGAAAAAAGCAGAGGACAGCCGGAAAGGTGCACCAGACAGAAAAATAAGCACAGCATATAAAATATACAGAAGACAGGAGCAGACACAATGATTCAGGATATTTGGCCGCACCGGTATAATAATCAGTACAGAAATTCGGCGCCGGATGCAGAGTGTTACGCGCTTTATTACGAAGAACATACGGCGCTTCTCAGAAGGACTTCGGAGGGAATTGAATTTCCGAGATTCCGCGATCTGGAGAGACTGAATGAAGAGATCTATGAAGACAGCATCTATCTTTTCTCGATTGATGACAGCAGATATTATCTTGTTCGGGAGATCAGCCGGGAACCTCACTCCGGTTTCACGATGGAGAACACAGAAATTTTCCGGGAGGCGAAGCCGCAGTACCGGTCCTTTGCGGGAATTACCGGATACCAGCTCTGGAACTGGTACAGGAGTCACAAGTTCTGCGGGCGGTGCGGGCATATGATGCAGAGAGATGAGAAGGAGAGAATGCTCTTCTGTCCGGAATGCCGCAATATGGAGTTCCCGAAGATCTGTCCTGCCGTTATTATCGGAGTGACAGACGGAAACCGGATCCTGATGTCAAAATATGCAGGAAGGGCATACAAGAAATATGCACTTCTCGCCGGATTCACAGAGATCGGGGAGACTGTGGAAGAGACAGTAGCCCGGGAAGTGATGGAAGAAGTAGGACTCAAAGTGAAGAATATCCGGTACTACAAGAGCCAGCCATGGTCTTTCAGCGATACACTGCTGATGGGCTTTTACTGCGATCTGGACGGAGAGGACAAAATCACTCTGGACAGAGAAGAACTGGCGCTTGCCGAATGGTTTGAAAGAGAGGAGATCCCGGATCAGATGTCCGGGGAAAGCCTGACAAATGAAATGATACAGCATTTTAAGCATGGTGAAGTATAGGAGGTTACACATATGAGAGCAGAATTTGATGACAGCCTGGTAACAGGCAATGAGATGATTGACGGACAGCACAGGGAGCTGATTGACAAGATCAATAAACTTCTTGACAGCTGCGAGACAAGCAAGGATAAACTGGTGGCAGTAAAGACGCTGGATTATCTTGCCGATTATACAGAATTCCACTTCGGCGAGGAGGAAAAACTCCAGGAATCCATAAACTATCCCGGAATCAATGAACATAAAAAAGAACATGACAAACTGCGCCAGGTGGTAAAAGATCTCTATAATATGCTGGAAGAGGAAGAAGGACCCTCAGACGCATTCGTAGAGCAGGTAAACAAAAACGTGATCGAGTGGCTCTACCGCCATATCAAGGGATTCGACCGCTCCGTGGCAGAATACAAATTCATGAACGAAAGCAGCGAAAGACTGTAGAAAGACGGAAAAAATCTGTCTTTCGGGTATAGACTAACGTTGCCTATACACCGGAAAGAGACTGGTTTTTTCCGGGGGAAAAGGTGTATTTGCTGATATTAGAACAGTTGGCTGGAAAAAGAAAAGTGCCGTTCGGAAACCTGAGCTGTGATGACAGGTGTTGCGAACAGCGAATGCAAGCGGAGCGCAGCCCTGAGCAGTGAGCAATATCCTGTCGTCACAGCTCAGGACCTCCCTTCGTCGATTTATTCTTTTTCCAGCCAGCTGTTTATCGGGCAAAGCCAGTCTTTTTACCTGATTTTATATTCCATGATGTAGTCGTCCATGATGAAGCCGCCGCCGATGTCGGCTTCCTGGGTGTCGATGGTACGGAAACCGAGATGGTTGTAGACTGCCAGGCTGCCGTCGTTATACTTGTTGCAGGTGAGCCAGATTGCGGAATATCCGCGCTCCAGACAGATGTTTTTCAGAAATTCAAAAGCTCTGGTCGCCAGATGGCGTCCCCGGGCTTCTTTTTTTATGTAGAGCTTGCTTAAGAAGAGGCGGCCGTCCTCACCGGGATGGATGCCGGTATAACCGCAGAATTCTTCTCCGTCAAAGATTTTATAATACTCATAGCCTTCTGATATCTGCTCTTTCAGGGCGTGGAAGGACTGAAATTTGTCTACCATGTAATCGACCTGTTTTTTCCCGATAATCGGGGTAAAGTGTTCATTCCAGATGATTTCCGCCAGAGCGGCAATGTCCCGGAGTTTTTCGTCAGTGTCTGCCATTTCGGCTCTGAAGCCGGTGGTCTCTGCTGTATTTGTCTTGTTTGCTGTGTTTTCTGTCATAGCCATTATGTCGCATCCTTTCCTGTTTGTTTTCCTGTTTATTATATCACCGCGCTAAACCGATGAAAAGAGGGATACATTGCTGCGGATTTTATAAAAAATTTATTGTTTTAACAAAGTTATTAGCACTCGCTTTGAAAGAGTGCTAAAAATCTATTGACTTTTAAAATTTCATGTACTAGAATATTCACTGGATGAAAAAAGCTGTCGGCGAAAGCTGGCACAGGCACCTGAATCCTGCGGAAAATGTGCGGACAGCAGAAGGAGCAGGAAAGAAGATGAATATTTATATGAGGAGTGTTGAAAAATGGAAGTAAAGAAAGGTAACTTATCCATTGACAGTGAGAATATATTTCCGATTATAAAGAAATGGGTATATTCTGATCATGATATTTTTGTACGTGAGATGATATCGAACGGCTGTGACGCCATCACAAAGCTGAAGAAACTGGATATGATGGGAGAGTACGAGCTTCCGGAAGGATATAAGCCGAAGATCGAGGTTATCGTCAACCCCGAGGAGAAGACGATGAAGTTTATCGATAACGGTCTTGGAATGACGGCGGATGAGGTGGAAGAGTACATTACTCAGATCGCTTTTTCCGGTGCGACACAGTTCCTTGAGAAATATAAAGACAAGACGACGGAAGATGATATGATCGGACATTTCGGTCTGGGATTCTATTCTGCGTTCATGGTGGCAGACGAGGTGCAGATCGATACGCTTTCCTATAAGGAAGGGGCAACGCCGGTACACTGGGCAAGCCAGGGCGGCACAGAGTACGAGATGCAGGATGGAAACAAGACGACCGTGGGTTCTGAGATCACCCTGTATCTGAATGAGGACAGCCTTGAGTTCGCCAATGAATACCGTGCAAGAGAGGTTATCGAGAAGTACTGCTCCTTCATGCCGGTGGAGATCTTCCTGTCAAAGGCGAATGCAGAGCCGGAGTACGAGACGATTGACGAGGATGAACTGCTTGATACGGATCAGGTGGTAGAGCATATTGAGGAAGAGAAAAAAGAAGGCGAAGAGGGCGAGCCGAAGAAACGTGTGAAGATCGTAAAACGTCCGGTTTCACTGAGCGATACACATCCGCTTTGGACGAAGAATCCGAGCGAGTGTACGAAGGACGATTATATTGCCTTCTACCGTAAGGTGTTTATGGATTACAAGGAGCCGCTGTTCTGGATCCATCTGAACATGGATTATCCGTTTAACCTGAAAGGCATCCTGTACTTCCCGAAGATCAATATGGAGTATGATTCTATCGAAGGTAAGATCAAGCTGTACAACAATCAGGTATTTATCGCGGATAATATCAAGGAGGTTATTCCGGAGTTCCTGATGGTGCTCAAGGGAGTGATCGACTGTCCGGACCTGCCGCTGAACGTTTCCAGAAGTGCTCTGCAGAATGACGGATTTGTAAATAAGGTGGCAGACTACATTTCAAAGAAGGTCGCGGACAAGCTGACCGGAATGTTCAAGACAGACCGTGAGAACTATGAGAAATACTGGGATGACATCAGCCCGTTTATCAAGTTCGGCTGCCTGAAGGATGAGAAATTCGGCGAGAAGATGAAAGATTCCATGATCTACAAGAATCTGGATCACAAGTATCTGACACTCGAGGAGGTCATCAACGAGAGCAAGCCGGCAAAAGAGGAAGAAAAGGCAGAAGCAGGCAGCGAGAATGCTGAGCAGAATGCTTCTGAGCCGGAGGCTTCCGAGTCAGAGGAAAAGACAGAGGACGCTGCAGAGAATGCGGAAAAATCTGAAGAAGAGAACAAAGAGCCGGAGAAGACGAGAATTTACTATGTGACAGATGAGGTTCAGCAGAGCCAGTACATCAATATGTTCAAGGCTCAGGGACAGGATGCCATCATCCTTACCCACAACATTGACTCCGCATTTGTTACCTATCTGGAGCAGAAACACCAGGATATCGAGTTCCTGAGAATCGATGCCGATGTCCATGATTCTCTGAAAGATGAAGTGGCAGAAAGCGAAAAAGAAGACTTCCAGAAGATGTCTGACAGTCTGGTGGAGATCTTCCGCAAAGAGCTGAACAACGACAAACTGGATGTCAAAGTAGAGAAACTCAAAGACGATAAAGTGGCTTCCATGGCTGTCCTGTCCGAACAGAGCAGACGTATGGAAGAGATGATGAAGATGTACGGCATGTCAGGCATGGATCCGTCCATGTTCGGAAGCCAGGCGACGCTTGTCCTGAATGCAAACCATCCGCTCGTGAAGTTCCTTGTGGAACACAAGCGCAGCAAGAATGTTTCCATCATCTGTAAACAGCTCTATGATCTGGCCATGCTTGCACATAAACCGTTAAGCCCGGAAGAGATGACGGCATTCGTGCAGAGAAGCAATGAGATCATGATGCTCCTTACAAAATAAACATGGAAGAAAATCCATCTTTGACGGATAGATAAACATCTGTCCGTCAAATACACTATTTTCCCCTGAGACGGTCTTTTCGGGAAAATTCAGTTTCTTTCCGGTATTGATAACATGAGTCTGCGGGAGGGGTGTCATGTAAGCAGGACTTCAAGTGAGAGCGTTCCGAAAAGCATTTGTTCTGGATGTTAGAAAAAAGCAAATGAAGTGCCATTGCACGTACATTTGCTTTTTTCGTTACATCCATTCAAATCTTTGAGGTAGAGCGGAACGGTCCTGCGTCATGACACCCCTCCCGCAGACGGACGTTAGTCTATACGCGAAAGATGGATTTTTCCCGCTACTCTTCTTCGAATTCAATCTTTTTCTGTTTCAGGAATTTCTTCACCATATCATCCCATGCGTGTTCCAGGGATTTATCCAGGCTGAATGTTTTAAATGATGTGCCTGTCACACAGGCAAGGTGGCTCCCGTCATAGCGGATGTTGAGATAGAGACCCTGCACGTCATCCGGGTTGAGGGAGGGGGTGGACTTTCTGACAGTGCGCTCCATGTTCTCCCGGGAGAGACTGAACACGAGGCGGAAGCTTAAGGGGGTGCGCTTTCCCCGGATCAGGGAAAAGCAGTATTCCCGCAGGTTTTTCCAGTAAGAATACTCGGTCAGTTCCGCGTCTGAATCAAAAAAATCTTTCTGTATGTACCCGTCGATTGTGAAGGTATTGAACGTTACAATTTCGCCCTCGATAAAGTAAAAATTGTCGAACGTCTCCGAGAGCAGAAGATGGGACATAAAATCTTTGACATTGGTTAAATTAAGTGAAATCATCCGGAAGCAACCTCCAAAGTAGACTGATAACAGTATCATAACACACATTGACTTTTACGTGCAAAAAAAGTATTATTAAATAGTATATAAATAAGTACGGCTCCCTTGGGCTTACAGCCGTATTTCTGAAGTCAGTCAATCTATTGTTTCAAAGAAAGTCAGTGGCGCAGTTGCAGGAAAGCTATCGCCGCATAAGTACGCAGGAATTTTTTTATGAAAAATAAACAGAAGAAAAAGATAAGAATATTGATGATCTGTGTCGGGGCAGCGGCAGTTATTTTCGTGCTCTTTCTGATCATACAGGGGGTGCGGCATCTGGCCTCCCCCCAGGTGGATACCGCTGAGGGACTGGCGTATATCCGGGCAGCGGAGGAGACGGACATCTCTTCTGTTGAGGCAAAAATCACCCAGCTCGAGAGCCAGTCGGGGGAGGCGGACGGGAACAGGAACATAAAGGAGATGTTCTCCACCTCCGTGGTGATGGGAGATTCGATTGCCGCGGGCCTGGAGGCCTACAATGTGCTCGGACAGGCAAGCGTGATTGCGGACAACAGTGTGATCCTGTCGGATACGGACGGGGAAGTGGAGCGGGTGGAGGCACTCAAGCCGCAGATGATCTTTCTGACATATGGCCTTAATGATGTGACCAGGAGCGGGGAGGATGCGGAGACGTTCGCATCGGAATATGAGACGCTGATCGGAAAGGTCAGGGAGGCTGTGCCCAATGCCCACATATTTGTAAATTCCATTTTCCCGGTGCAGGAGCAGGCACTTGCGGAGCAGCCGCAGTATGAGAATATCGCGGCGTTTAATGCAGCCCTGGAGGAACTCTGCGGCAGGCTGCAGGTCGGTTATATTGACAACACATCCATTGTCCAGGCGGAACATTATGAGGATGACGGGATTCATTTCCGGGCAGAGTTCTATCCGGTCTGGGTACAGAGAATGGCGGAGGTGGCTGCATTATGAGAGACGGCAGACCGGGAATCGCACAGATTCTGAAATATATACTGGCGCTGCTCGCGGCGGCCTATATCGTATTCCTTCTGATTTTTGCCGGAGGAAGCACCAGAGCCTTCGAGGATGTGAAGGCGGATATGAGTCCGGTGCTGGAGGCTTCGGACATGGTGGAGAGGGACGGGCAGGCGTTGAAGCGCAGTTTCGGGCTGAACAGCAGAGATTATTCCGGAGTGATGTACTATTCGGCATCCTCTGCCCTGTCGGCTGAAGAGGTGCTTGTCATACGGGTGAACAGCACAGATCAGATCGACCGGGTACTGGAGGCAGTAAAAGCCCGGATCCTGCAGAGAACCGGCGAGTACGGGGATTATCTGCCGGAACAGACAGAACTTCTTGAACATGCGGTGCAGAGTGTGCGGGGAAAGTATATTTTCTTTGCAGTCTCGGCGGACGCAGCCCGGTACAGGACGGCGTTCGATGAAAGCCTGTAAAAACAATACCTGGAGAGGAAGACGGGGATGTTATTTAACAGTATCAGCTTTTTATTTTTATTTCTGCCTGTTGCAGTGATTGTTTATTATATCGCGCCGGACAGGGCGAAGAACGGTGTCATGCTTGCCGCCAGCATCCTTTTTTACGCGTGGGGGGAGCCTGTTTATGTTGTCCTACTGGTGCTGTCGGTGCTTCTGAATTATTTCGCCGGGAGGGATATCGGCGCAAAGCTTGAGGATCCCCGGCGTGCGCGCCTTGCCGTGGCTTTCGGCGTGGCGGCGAACGTGGCGATCCTGGCGTTTTTCAAGTATTATGGTTTCCTGATTTCACAGATCAACCTGCTCCTTCCGGAGGAGATCCCTTACCGGGAACTGTCTGTCCCGTTGGGGCTCTCCATCTTTACGCTTCAGGAGATTTCCTATCTGGTTGATGTGTACCGGGGAAAAGCGCAGGTGCAGAAGAATCCTGTGAACTTCGCTCTTTATGCGGCGATGTTTCCGCAGATACTTGCCGGACCGGTGGTCCGGTATTCGGATATGGAACGCCAGCTGGAGAAGCGGAGCGTTACCGCGAGAAAAGCCGGACAGGGCGCCATGCTTTTTATTACGGGACTGGCAAAGAAGGCGATTCTTGCCAACTCCCTGGGAAAGGTTTTCGAGCAGGTGGCTGCCATGCCGACAGGCAGTATTTCCGCGCTGACGGCATGGATCGGATGTTTTTCCTTTGCCCTGCAGATTTATTTTGAATTCAGCGGATGGTCGGATATGGCCCGGGGACTGGCGAGAATGTTTGGCTTTGAGTTCCGGAAGAATTTCGAGCATCCCTATATCTCCCGGAGTATTACCGAATTCTGGCGCAGATGGAACATATCGCTGGTCACATGGTTTCGGGAGTATGTCTATCTCCCTATGGGAGGAAACCGGGGGACGGTTTCACGGAATATATTCAACATGATGGTTGTGTGGATACTGACCGGCATGTGGCACGGCGCATCCTGGAACTTTATCGTATGGGGCGTGTACTGCGGAATCATCCTGGTGATGGAAAAATATGTGTGGGGCGAGTCTCTGGACCATCTGCCGGGACCGGTCAGACGGATTTACTTTATCGTGCTGACGCTTGTGGGCTGGGTGTTCTTCTTCAGCCCGAGTCTGGGGTACTCTCTGCGGTATCTAACGGCGATGATCGGCGCGGGTGCAGGCTTCGTGGACGGGGAGGGAGGATTCCTTCTGCTCACCCACTGGCTTCTGTATCTGGCGGCGGCAGCTGCGGCCACCCCTCTTGCAAAGGCGTTTGCCGGACAGATTATGGGAATTTCAGGGAACCTCCGTGTCAGGACTGCTGTGACAGTGACGCTTTACATTGGGATTTTTCTTGTCTCGGCGGCGTTTCTTGTGACGGATACATATAACCCGTTTCTATTCAGGTTTTAGGTGGGAATATGGATAACAGAAAGAAAAAAAGAGGAAAAACAGAAGGTGTGACAGGTATTGTTTTCATACTCTGTCTGGTCGTGGTGCTGGTGATCAACCTGATTGTACCGGACCGGGAGAAGTCGGGAAAGGAGGACAGGAATCTCGCCTCATTCCCGGCGTTTAGTGTGGAGAGCCTGCTGACCGGAGATTTTGCGGAAGGTGTTGAAACCTATCTGAAAGATCAGTTCGCCGGGCGGGATCTGCTCAGGAGTCTCCGTGTGTCCCTCGGGAAAATCGGAGGAAACCGACTGGAAAACGGAGTCTATCTGGGAAAAAACGGTCAGCTTCTGGAGGATATCCAGGTGCCGGATTCCGCAAATCTTGCGGCAAATCTGGAGGCGATCCGGAGTTTTGCGCAGTCCGGTCAGGACATCCGGGTAACAATGATGCTTGTGCCTGACGCAGCCTGCATTTTGAGCGACAGCCTGCCGGCTTTCGCGTCGGTGGAGGATCAGACGCAGCTGTTCGGGATGGTGCAAAGACAGATGGGAGATTCTGTCACGTGGATTGATACGGTATCCATTCTGAATAAGTATAAAAACGAAAAGATATACTATAAGACGGATGACCGCTGGACGACGCTGGGAGCGTTCTATGCTTTTCAGGAATCAGCGCAGGCGCTGGGAATCACGGATTCGGTGGCTGAACAGTTCGCTTCCTATGCGGTTTCCGGCAGCTTCAACGGCGATCTCGCCGCGCAATGCGGAGCAGAGCTCGGGGACTCTGAAGAAATTGACATTTATGTTCCCACTTTGGTGGATGACGATGTGGTGGTGACTTACGTGGACGAGGCACAGAGAACCACGTCTCTGTATGATTCGGCAGCTCTGGGTACGAGAGACCAGTACGATGTGTTCCTTGGCGGGGACCGGGCGCTGACGGATATCAGAACCGTTTCCACAGGAACGGGAAGGCTTCTGGTGGTGAAAGATTCTTTCGCCAACTGCTTTATTCCCTTTTTAACTCCGTATTTCCGGGAGATCGTAGTGGTGGATCCGGTGTACTACAGCGGGACGATCCAGGATATTATGGATACTTACCGGATCACGGACGTGCTGTTTTTATACAGCGGCAATTCATTTTTTACAGACAATAATATCAGTGGAGTATTTACAGGTGGGCAATCGGATCAGTGAAGAATTTTTACAGAAAAAAGAGCCGGTAAGGCTGAATAAGTATTTGAGCGAGGCGGGGGTATGCTCCAGAAGAGAAGCTGACCGCCTTATTGAAAGCGGACGGGTAACAGTGGACGGGGTGCGCGCGCAGACAGGGATGAAAATTGAGCCCGGGCAGGTTGTCCGGGTCGGCAGCAAAGTAGTGTCCAGACAGGATGAGATGATCGTCCTGGCAGTCAATAAGCCGCGGGGAATCGTGTGTACAGAGGACCGCCGTGAGAGGGACAGTATTGTGCGTTTCCTGAATTATCCCGTGCGGGTGACCTATGCCGGCCGTCTGGATAAGGATTCCCGGGGGCTTCTTCTTATGACCAACAACGGGGATATCATCAATAAGATGATGCGGGCGGCAAACTGTCATGAAAAGGAATATAAAGTCCGGGTGGATAAAGAGATTACGCCGGAGTTTTTAAAGGCGATGGCAGAGGGAGTGCCGATTCTCGATACCGTGACACGGCCGTGCCGGGTGGAACAGTTGGGAAAATATACGTTTTCCATTATTCTGACCCAGGGACTCAACCGGCAGATCCGGAGAATGTGCGAGGCGCTGGAATATGAGGTGAGGGATCTGGTCCGGGTGAGGGTGATGAACATCTGCCTTGGAGATCTGAAAGAAGGACAGTACAGGAAGCTGACGGACCAGGAGCTTGACAGCCTTTACGAGATGCTGAGAGACTCGTCCAATAACCCGGAGAGCAGGAGGAGATTATGAAAGAAAAGATGAAGCGCATGAGGGAACTGGTGGAGCTCCTGAACCGGGCGCGCCGTTCCTATGAGCAGGAAAATAAAGAGATCATGAGCAATTATGAATACGACAGGCTGTACGATGAGCTCCAGTCTTTGGAGAGCGAGCTGGGTACGACCCTTGCCTCCAGCCCCACGGTCAACGTGGGATATGAGGTGGTCAGCGAGCTGCCTAAAGAGCGGCACGAGAGACCAATGCTCTCGCTGGACAAGACCAAGGATGTGGAGCGGCTCAAGGAATTCCTCGGGGACCAGAAGGCCATGATCTCATGGAAACTGGACGGCCTTACGATCGTGCTGACCTACCGGGGCGGAGAGTTGGAGAAAGCTGTCACCCGGGGCAACGGCGAGGTGGGGGAAGTGATCACCGGCAATGCCCGGGTGTTCCGGAATATCCCCCTGCACATTCCCTATGACGGAGAACTTGTGCTCCGCGGTGAGGCGGTCATCTCCTACAAAGATTTTGAAAAGATCAATGACGAGATCGAGGATGTAGATGCAAAATACAAGAACCCCAGAAATCTGTGCAGCGGGTCTGTGCGTCAGCTCAACAGCGAGATTACGGCCAGAAGAAATGTCCGTTTCTATGCATTTACCCTGGTGCGGGCGGACGGTGTGGATTTCCACAACTCCCGGATGTACCAGATGCAGTGGCTGAAGGAGCAGGGATTTGACGTGGTGGAGAACCATCCTGTGACCAGGGAGACGGTGGAGGACGAGGTGGCGTGGTTTGCCGCCCACATCGAGAAAAATGAGATCCCGTCCGACGGGCTTGTCCTTGTCTACGATGATATTGCATACGGTCAGTCTCTTGGCAGTACGGCAAAATTTCCCCGGGACTCCTTTGCTTTTAAGTGGGCGGATGAAATCCGGGAGACGACTCTTCTTGAAATCGAGTGGAGCCCGTCGCGGACAGGGCTGATCAACCCGGTTGCTATCTTTGAGCCGGTGGAACTGGAGGGGACCACGGTGAGCCGCGCCAGTGTTCATAACATCAGTATTATGGAAGAACTGGAACTCGGCGTGGGAGACAGAATCCAGGTATACAAGGCGAATATGATCATCCCGCAGATCGCGGAGAATCTGACGCGCAGCGGTGTGAAGGATATTCCCCGGGTCTGTCCGGTGTGCGGCGGCGCAACCAGGATCTCCATGGAGAATGAGACAAAGACGCTGTACTGCACGAACCCGAAATGCCAGGCAAAACATGTAAAAGCGTTCGCTCTCTTTGCAAGCAGGGACGCCATGAATATTGAGGGGCTCTCCGAGGCGACTCTCGAAAAATTTATTATGAACGGGTTTGTGAAGGATTTTACCGATATTTTCCACCTGGACCGCTATGCGGATGAGATCCGGGCAATGGAGGGATTCGGGGAAAAGTCCTACGAAAATCTGAAAAACAGCATAGAAAACGCCAGGGAGACGACGCTCCCACGGCTTGTGTACAGCCTTGGTATTCCGAATATCGGCAGCGCCAATGCAAGGATGATCTGCCGGGCTCTGGGAAATGACCCGCAGCGCGTCATGAATGCGACAGCGGAGGAGCTGAGTGCCATTTCCGGAGTCGGGGATGTGATTGCGGGAACGTTTGCAGAGTATTTTCAGGATAAAGAACACAGGGATATATTTGAGCGCCTTCTGAAAGAGGTTCACATCGAACAGGAGGAAGGCAGTGAAGATATACAGAAATTTGCGGGAATTAATTTTGTGATCACGGGAAGCGTGGAACATTTTGCGAACCGCGGGGAGGTGAAGGAAGAAATCGAAAAACGAGGGGGAAAAGTTACGGGAAGTGTGACGTCAAAGACGAATTATCTGATCAACAATGATGTCAATTCCACTTCTTCCAAAAACAGAAAGGCAAGGGAGCTGGGGGTCCCCATTATTTCGGAAGAAGAATTTATAGAGATGCTGGAAAATTGAAGTAGACGAAAGGCAGGGAAAGTGTGAATTTTAAACGAACAAAATTGTTGGAAAAACTGCAGGAGAAACTCAATGAAACTTTAAAAGCCGTACTCCCGATCATTGCGATCGTGCTGGTTCTGTGCTTTACCATCGCTCCGGTCGAGCCGGGAATCCTTCTGGCTTTTCTGCTCGGGGCTGTGCTGCTGGTGGTGGGGATGATGTTCTTCACTCTGGGCGTGGACCTTTCGATGACGCCCATCGGTGAGAATGTGGGAACCTGTATGACACAGACGAGAAAGCTGTGGCTGATGATCTTCCTGAGCTTTATTCTCGGGTTCATCGTGACCATATCCGAACCGGATCTGCAGGTGCTGGCGGAACAGGTTCCGTCTGTGCCGAATATGGTTCTCGTTCTGTCGGTGGCGTTTGGAGTAGGGCTTTTTCTCGTAGCTGCGCTTTTGCGAATGCTTTTTAATATTACACTGGCGCATATGCTGATCGGGCTGTATATTATTGTGTTTGCACTGGCGTTCTTTGTGCCGGGGGATTTCCTGGCAGTGGCATTCGACTCGGGCGGAGTGACGACGGGACCCATGACCGTGCCCTTTATCATGGCGTTCGGTATCGGTATTTCCGCGATCCGAAGCGATGAGCGTGCGGAGGATGACAGCTTCGGTCTTGTGGCGCTCTGTTCCATCGGGCCGATCCTCTCGGTTCTTGTGCTAGGGCTCATCTATCATCCGGAGAATACGGAGTACGTTCCCGATGCGCTCCCGGAGATCACGGATTCCGTGGAACTGTGGAAATTGTTTGGAGAGGGGTTCCCGGAATATATGAAAGAGATGGCAGTTTCCCTTTTGCCGATTGTTGTTTTCTTTGTCGCTTTCCAGTGCGTTTTCCGGAGAGTGCAGAAAAGAACGCTGATCCGTATCGCGATCGGTATGGTTTATACTTATATAGGGCTGGTGCTGTTCCTCACAGGCGTGAATGTGGGATTCATGCCGGCAGGAAATTATCTGGGACAGGTGATCGCCGCAAATCCTTACAGATGGGTGATCATTCCGATCGGAATGGTAATCGGATATTTCATCGTGCTGGCAGAGCCGGCAGTGTTTGTACTTACAAAACAGGTGGAGGATATTACTTCCGGCGCCATTACGGCAAAGGCCATGAGCCTGAGCCTTTCCATCGGTGTGGCAGTGTCGCTTGGACTTGCCATGACCCGTGTCCTCACAGGAATTTCGATCTTCTGGTTTATCATTCCCGGATATGCTGTGGCTCTGATCCTTTCCTTCTTTGTGCCGAAGATTTTCACGGCGATTGCGTTTGACTCGGGCGGAGTGGCGTCGGGACCGATGACGGCGACTTTCCTCCTCCCCTTTGCGATGGGGGCGTGCGTGAGCGTAGGCGGGAATATTGTAACGGATGCGTTCGGAGTGGTGGCAATGGTAGCCATGACGCCGCTGATCACGATTCAGGTGCTGGGTCTGGTCTATCAGATCCGCACGAAAAAACTCGGAAAAATGGAGGCGGTTGGAGAGACATCTTCGTTTGCACAGCTTCCGGATGACGATATCATTGAACTTTGATGAGGTAAGAGTATGAGTGGTATATATTTGATGATGACAATAGCAAAGAGAACTCTCGGAAAGAGACTTCAGGGCCTCTATGAGGAGAACGGCCTGGAGGCTCTGCTCTGCACGCTCGGCAGAGGGACGGCAACCAGTGAGACACTGGACTATTTCGGGCTTGAGGCGACAGAGAAAATCGTGATGATGGCTGTCGCGTCAGAAGAGACGTGGAAGACAGCCAAAAGAGAGCTTGAGGACCAGATTCAGATCGATGTGCCGGGAACAGGTATCGCCTTTGTCATGCCCCTTTCCGGTGTGGGCGGAAAGAAGACCCTGCAGTTTATGATGGACGGCCAGAAGTATGAAAAAGAAGAGGAGAGTGTCATGAAAGAGACAAAATACGAGCTGATTATCGTAATCGCAAACCACGGATACAGTGAGGATGTAATGGAGGCGGCGAGGATGAGCGGCGCAGGCGGCGGAACTGTGATCCACGCGAAGGGGACGGGACTGGAAAAAGCAGAGCGGTTCCTGGGTGTGTCCATTGCAGATGAGAAGGAGATGATCTTTATCGTCTCCAGAAGCGAGGACAAGAGAGGCATTATGAAATCCATCATGGACCATGCCGGTATCCAAAGCCGTGCCCGGGCGGTCGTATTCTCCGTGCCGGTTTCCGATACCGCCGGACTCCGTCTCAGGGAAGTACAGTAGGGGAGCACATGCAGCCGCCGTACCTTTCGGGCGCGCGGCTGCAGAAAATGCGGTACAGGAAAACAGGGTTTAGAAAAAGTTCATTTGTATAACCTGCCCGGCTGTACTATAATGAGGTAAAATGCATTGTAAAGAAGGGAAATACTTATGTCAGAGAATGATTTTATAATACTGGATGAGAGCGACGCACAGGACGGCGGGAAGGATCAGGAAGGTTCGGAGAAAAAAGACGGCGGAAAAGAAGTTGTCTCCTCCGGTCAGAACAGATCCGGGGAAAAGGAAGACGGCTATGAGAAGATCTGTTTTATCTGCCACCGCCCGGAGAGCGTGACAGGCAGGATGATCGACCTGCCGAACAATATTACGGTGTGCCCGGACTGTATGCAGAGGAGCTTTGACGCCATGACAAACGGTTCGGTGGATCTGAACCGGCTGATGAACATACCGGGCGTGCAGTTCCTGAATATGTCCGACCTTGAGAATATGCAGCCCAGGCAGCAGAAGATCAAGAAAAAGAAGGAGAAGCCGAAGGAGTTCCATCAGCTTGACATCCGGAACATTCCGGCTCCCCACAAGATCAAGGCGAGGCTGGACGAGTATGTGGTAGGGCAGGAGTATGCCAAGAAAGCCATGTCTGTGGCGGTTTACAACCACTATAAACGGGTGGCGACAGATACCATGGACGACATTGAGATCGAGAAGTCAAACATGCTGATGATCGGACCTACGGGAAGCGGAAAGACCTACCTTGTGAAAACACTTGCCCGTCTGCTGGACGTGCCCCTTGCGATTACGGATGCAACCTCTCTTACCGAGGCCGGATACATAGGCGATGATATCGAGAGCGTGGTATCCAAGCTACTTGCCGCGGCGGACAACGATGTGGAGAAGGCGGAACAGGGCATTATCTTTATTGACGAGATCGACAAGATTGCCAAAAAGCGCAATTCCAACCAGAGAGATGTCAGCGGCGAGTCTGTGCAGCAGGGAATGCTCAAGCTTCTGGAGGGAAGCGAGGTGGAGGTGCCGGTGGGCGCCAACAGCAAGAATGCCATGGTGCCGCTGACAACGGTGAACACAAAAAATATTCTCTTTATCTGCGGCGGCGCATTTCCGGATCTGGAAGAGATTATCCGGGAGCGCCTGTCGAAGAAAACTTCCATGGGATTTAATGCGGAACTGAAGGACAAGTATGAGCATGACAAGGATATCCTCTCGAAAGTGACGGTGGAAGATCTGAGAAAATTCGGAATGATTCCGGAGTTCCTGGGACGTCTGCCCATCATCTTCACTCTGAAGGGACTGGACAAGGATATGCTTGTGAAGATCCTCAAGGAGCCGAAGAATGCGATTCTCAAACAGTACCAGAAGCTTCTGGCTCTGGATGAGGTGAAACTGGAATTTGACGACGGGGCACTGGAAGCCATCGCGGAGAAAGCCATGGAGAAAGATACCGGCGCCCGCGCGCTGCGCGCCATCATCGAGGAGTTCATGCTGGATATCATGTATGAGATCCCCAAGGATGACAGCATCGGCGCAGTGACTATTACCCGGGAGTATATCGAGGGTACCGGCGGCCCGATTATTGAGCTGCGGGGTCAGGAAGTTCCGCGGTTGGGCGCGGGCAGCCATTAGCATAGAGCTTTACCAGTTCCAGGAGTACGCTGCAGGCGGCCTCCATTCCTTCGGAAGTGATATGCTCATAGGGGCCGTGATATCCGTGACCGCCTGTCCCGAGATTCGGACAGGGGAGCCCTTTGAAACTTAACTGAGCCCCGTCCGTGCCACCGCGGATGGGGAGAATCAGAGGTGTGACGCCACAGCGGCGGCATGCCTCTTCTGCGTTATGGATCAGATGCATACAGCCGGAGATGATCTCGGACATATTGAGGTACTGGTCCGTGAGGGTCAGGGATACTGTTCCCCGGCCGTACTTTTTATTGAGTTCTTTTTCGATTCTGCGAAGCACTTCTTTTCTTTCTGCGAAATGTTCCGCACTGTGATCGCGGATGATATAGCGGATTACAGCTTCTGCCACGTCACCGTGCATATCTGTCAGGTGATAGAATCCCTCATAGCCCTCCGTATCCCGCGGCGTCTCGCCGGCAGGGAGCATGGAGTTGATCTCGGATGCGACAAGAGCGGCATTTACCATAATGTCTTTGGCTGAGCCGGGGTGTACGTTGACACCGCGGATGACAAATTCCGCCTTGCAGGCGTTGAAATTTTCATACTGGATCTCACCTTCTGTGTCTCCGTCCACCGTGTAGGCGAAATCTGCGCCGAATGCCTCCAGATTAAAATGGGACGCGCCCATGCCGATCTCCTCATCCGGAGTAAAGGCAATGGAGACAGGACCGTGGGGGATCTCTTCTTCGAGGATCCGTTCTGCCATGGTCATGATCTCCGCGACTCCGGCTTTGTCGTCCGCTCCGAGAATGGTTGTGCCGTCACCGGTAATCAGTGTCCTCCCTGCAAGGTCCTTCAGGTGTGGGAACATTTCCGGAGACAGAACCCGTCCGCTGTCCCCGAGGGGGAGTTCCCTGCCGTTGTAGTCCTCGTGGATTACAGGTGTAATGCGGTGGTCACAGAAGTCGGATACCGTATCCAGATGGGCGATGAATCCGATCTTCGGGCACTGCTCATATCCGGGAGTGGGCGGTATGTGTGCGTACAGATAACAGTCGGTGTCTACTTTGACATCCGTGATTCCCATGGTGAACAGTTCCCTGTGGAGCTGCCATGCCAGTTCAAACTGGCAGGCGCTGGAGGGGACGGAAGTGCTTTCTTCATCGCTGGGAGTGCGGATGACAACATATTTCAGCAGTCTTTGAGTACAATCCATTGTGAAGGCTCCTTTCTTATATCTGTGAGAATGAATGGTCTGTATATGCCGTTTTTCCGCCGCAGATGGTCATCTTCACTTTCCCGTACAGCTCCCATCCGGTAAAGGGGGAGTTGGAGGAGAGGGAGAGATATTCCGTGGGCGTCCATTTCTCTTCCGGGTCAAAGATTACAAGGTCTGCACTCCTGCCTTCTGCGATCTCGCCAAAGGGAAGACCGTAGAGCCGGGCAGGATTGACCGTCATTTTTTTCAGAAGTTCCTGCATGGTCAGGTGGCCGGGGCGCACCAGGAAGGTGATGCCCAGAGCCAGGGAAGTCTCCAGTCCGATGATGCCGCTAGGGGCGGCGGTGATGGAACGCCCTTTCTCCTCCGCGCTGTGGGGCGCGTGGTCTGTGGCGATGATGTCGATGGTTCCGTCTGCAAGCCCGCGGATAACAGCCTGCCGGTCGGCTTCTGTCCGAAGCGGCGGATTCATCTTCGCCAGGGTGCCGTATTCGAGCACGGCGTCCTCGGTGAGTGTAAAGTGGTGGGGCGTTGCCTCAGCGTGAAGTTTTGCCCCCATCTCTTTGAAGATCCGGACAAGTTCTACGGAGCGGGCGGAGCTGATATGCTGAATGACCACATCCGCCCCGGAGTGCAGGGCGAGCAGGCAGTCCCTTGCCACAAGGGATTCCTCGGCAATGGCCGGGGAACCGTATATGCCGAGCTTTTCCGATACGGGACCGTGATTGATTCCGTTATTTTTTATAAAGGAAGGATCCTCCTCGTGGAGGCTGATGGGGACGTGAAGCCGGGCAGCCTCCTCCATGGCGTGATAGAGAAATGCAGCGCTGCGCAGGGGAATTCCGTCGTCGGTAAAGCCGCAGGCTCCCGCCGCCTTCATGGCCTCCATGTCTGTCAGCTCTTCCCCTTTCAGCCCTTTTGACACGCTTCCCGCCTGGCAGATGCGGATCTTTTCACTTCCGGCGCGGGTGAGAATGTCCTGCAGAACCGGCACGGAATCCACGACAGGGGAGGTGTTCGCCATGCACACAACCGTGGTAAAACCGCCTCTTGCGGCTGCAAGCGCTCCGGTGTGCAGGGTCTCCTTGTAGGTGAAGCCCGGATCCCGGAAATGAACGTGGGTGTCGATCAGACCGGGAGCAATGGTAAGCCCTCCGGCCTCAATGACCGTTTCGTCCGGCGCGGCAGAGATGTTCTCCGCGATTTCCCGGATGATGCCGTCCCGAATGAGAATGTCGGCGCAGCGGGAGGTCCCGGACGCCGGATCTGTGATAAAACCATTCTTTATAATCATAGTGCAACCTCCTGTAAAATGTGTTCCCAGTATAACACGTTTCCTGCCTTTGCGTCTACGGGAAGAACACGCAGAAATGCCGGGAGGGCTGCCGCGTGGATGCAGCTGCCTTCCCGGCAGAAAAATCCGGATTCAGATCTGGCGGTACAGGTGGCGCGGAATACCGTCCACCATGACCGGAGACACGTCTCCCTGGATCAGCGGACGCACGTAGCTGACAAACTCGTCGGTTACATAGGAGCCGTCCTCGTTGACCCACTCGCGGGGAACCAGTTTCTCATCGTTGGCAATCTTGTGGACGTCTTTGACTTCCGTGCCGCTCTGATACGGGTCGTCGGAGAGGCGCTTCAGGACAACCATCTTTCCGGAGTCTCCTTCATCTGCTGCTTTTACAGCGGCGCCTCCCACCTGGTATGCCTCGAGAATATCCACACGGGAAGCACAGTGGGAAGCAGAGCGCTGCAGGGAACTGAGCTCGATGGCACGGGTCTTGCACCCGATCTCCCCTGCTATATAGCTTGCCAGATAATTGGCGGTTCCGGAGAGCTGCTTGTGCCCGAACGCATCCACAAAGTCGATGCTCTGTCCCAGTTCACACACGTAACGCCCGTCTTCCAGACGGATTCCCTCGGAGACTGCCACTACGACCGAGGGCTTTTTCTGCAGCAGTTCACGCACCTTTGCGCCGAAAGATTCGATGTCAAAAGGCAGTTCCGGCAGATAGATCAGATCCGGCCCGGCGCAGTCCTCGCCTTTGGCCAGAGCCGCCGCGCCGGTGAGCCATCCGGCATTTCTGCCCATGATCTCCACGATGGAGACAAGTCCTTTCTCATACTCCAGACAGAAGCTGTCCCGGATGATCTCTTTTACGGAAGTGCCGATATATTTTGCCGCGCTTCCGTATCCCGGAGTGTGGTCCGTGAGCGCCAGGTCGTTGTCGATGGTCTTCGGGCAGCCGATGAAGCGGGTGGGATGTCCGGTGACGATGGCATAGTCGGAAAGCTTCTTGATTGTATCCATGGAATCGTTGCCGCCGATGTAGATAAATGCCTCGATGTTCAGCTTGTCAAGGATTCCGAAGATCTTCTCGTATACTTCCCTGTCCTGGTGGATCTCCGGCAGCTTGAAACGGCAGGAGCCGAGGAAAGCGGCGGGGGTTCTCTTTAACAGTTCGGCGTCAAGTTCGTTCGTGATATACTCGGACAGATCGATGTAGCGCTCCTGCAGAAGGCCCTGAATACCGTGCAGCATACCGTATACTTTCACAGCTCCCCTGTCTTTTGCAGTGCGGTATACACCTGCGAGACTGGAATTGATTGCAGCGGTTGGGCCGCCTGACTGTCCGACGATTACATTTCCTTTCATGTCTGATACCTCCGTTTTGCAAAAATCCGGTCTTCGAAACACGTTCTCTCGAAAACCACTATACTACAAGTTTAGTGCATAATCACTAATTTGTAAATGATAAAATAAAAATAGTGTGCAAAATAACGAAAAATGAATGAAAAACAGAAACCGGAAGAAAAAAATGTTATGATAATACAGGAAAAACCAGGCAGATGGAAACATACTGCCGGAGAGAGAGGTATTCGATGAAAAAATATGATTATCTGATCGTTGGCGCAGGCCTGTACGGGGCTGTTATGGCGTATGAGCTTGGAAAGCAGGGAAAGAGCTGCCTGGTGATCGACAGAAGGGACCACATCGCAGGGAATATTTACTGTGAAGATATCGAGGGGATTCACGTCCATAAATATGGCGCCCATATCTTCCATACTTCGGATAAGAAAATCTGGGATTACATGAACCAGTTTGCGGAGTTCAACAATTATATCAATTCCCCGGTGGCGGTCTACAGGGATGAGCTGTATAATCTTCCTTTTAATATGAATACATTCAGCCGCATGTGGGGGATCAGAACCCCTCAGGAAGCGAAGGAGATCATTGAGCGCCAGCGAAAGGAGACCGGGATCACGGAGCCGAAAAACCTGGAGGAGCAGGCGCTTTACCTGGGAGGCCGTGACATATATGAAAAGCTGATCAAAGGCTATACGGAGAAACAGTGGGGCAGAAAGTGTACGGAGCTTCCGGCATTTATCATCCGCCGTCTGCCTTTCCGGTTTATCTACGACAATAATTACTTTAACGACAGGTATCAGGGAATCCCCATCGGAGGATATACGCCGATTGTTGAGAAGATGCTCGCCGGGGCGGATGTGCGCACGGGTGTGGACTTCTTTGAACTGAGAAAAGAAGAGCCGGATATCGCGGACAAGATCATCTTTACCGGAATGATCGACGAGTATTTCGGATACCGCCTGGGAGCCCTGGAATACCGCAGTGTCCGCTTTGAGACGGAAGTGCTGGACTGCAGCAACTATCAGGGAAATGCAGTTGTAAACTATACGGACAGGGAGGTGCCGTACACCCGCATCATCGAGCACAAGCACTTTGAGTTCGGTACCCAGGAGAAGACCGTGATCTCCAGGGAATACTCCTCCGAGTGGAGCGTTGGCATGGAACCCTACTATCCGGTCAATGACGAGAAGAACAATGCCCTCTATGAAGCATATCGGGAACTTGCCGGTAAGGAGGAAAATGTGATCTTCGGAGGAAGGCTTGGCAGCTACCGGTATTATGATATGGATAAAGTCGTGGCGGCAGCGCTGGAGCAGCTGGAAAAAATGTAAGAGTCGGACATCCGGCGGGGCGGTGGGAGCAGATCCCGAAGCCTGCCGGATGTTTTCACGTCTGCAAATTTATGGTAATTTTACATATGTTTATAAAAATATAATTGATTTTTTCTCTGTATTCGGGTAAGATACAGATACTCTGATCGACATATCAGACTTCGGGTTCTATATTTTATTCAGCATCAGGTTCTGATGATTTCAATATAACTGGTAACATTGCATCATCTGACGGCGGTACGGGGATACGCCGGAGAGAAATATCGCAGCCGGGAAACGACATATGGGAGAAATGTATGAAGTTTTAAGGTTTATCGAGCACGGGAGTCAGTGCAGGCAGAGCATGGACTATGTACAGGGAACGATACTGATCTATTACCTGAGAGACAGCCCGCAGGTGGAGAAGTCTGTCCTTTTCGGGTGGTTCATGCAGATCGGGACAAGCCTGGACCAGTACCGGAGATGCAGAAAGGGGCAGCCCTACCGCTATCTGAATCCTTACAGCATCCTTGTGTCCGAGGAGGGCCGACTGCTTCTGCTGGATCCGGATTCACCGGAGAATGACTTTATCCTGAAAAGGATGCAGCAGAGGGCAGTCCGCGCCCATTTTGTGAAACCAGCCCTGGATGCAGGGCGAAGGGGAACAGGAGGTGATCTGTTCGGATTCGGACGGACGGTGCAGTTTATGCTTGCCTGTACGCATGTGTCTCCGCCTCTGACCAGACGGGAGGAAATGTGTCTGATGCGGTTTATAGACCGCTGTACGGTAAATGAAAAAAAGAGGTATGAAGATGTCAGACAGGCCCTGGATGAACTGCCCGTATTCTCGGAGAGAAGAGCTGCGGTGAAAGGAAAGGGGCGGGTGATCGCGCTTGGAACAGCGGCAGTTCTTCTTCTTTGTGCGGTGTCCTGCGGCATATTTATGGAGGAATACCGCAACGGACAGGCGGAACGGGCAGAGGCGGCGGAAGAGACAGCAGAAGCGAGATCAGAAGAGAGAGCAGAAGCGACAGCGGAAGAACCGGAAATGGCACAGGAAATGCCGGACTTCGTTTCCGGGGAACAGGGGGAGGAAAGGGATCCGGACGGGACAGATCCGGCGGCGCTCCCGGAGCTGGTTCAGGAGACGGCCGCAGCTCTGGATGCTGCCCTTCTGGAAAATACGTCTCAGGGCAATCAGGAGGTTCTTCTGGCGGGAAAAGAACTGGAGCAGAAGACGCTGCGCGCCCTTGCAGCTGCCTATGAGCGGGAAGAGATGGCGGAAAATGCCATCCGGGCGTACCGGAGGCTGATTGAGGTTGAGGACCGGAGCGGGATGATCGAGCAGGCCGGCATCCGCAAGATGGAACTGGAGGCCGCAGCGGGAATGTATGCCCAGGCTGTGCTGACCGGAGAGGAAGTCCTGGAAAGAGTCGGAGAATCACAGACGGTGACGGAACGGATCCAACAGTACCGGGCTTTGGAAAGCGGGGAGGTGCAGACGGATGCGGCGGAGTAGAGAGAGACAGAGTAGAGAGAGACAGAGCAGGGAGCGGAAGAACCGGGAGAGACCAGGCGGCAAAAAATACTTTTTAGTTCCGGCGGTACTGCTGTGTGCGGCTGTTGCCATACTGTACGGGAAGTCTGTGCTGGCGGAGGAAAAGACCGGGGAGCACGGGATGGAACAGACAGATCCGGCAGAACCTGCAGAGACGCAGGTTGAGATTGTCTGCCCGGCGCCGGACGGAAATAACGGCTGGTACCGGAGCAGCCCGGAAGTGACCATCCGGCAGACGGGCAAGGATATTTTTACCGAGTATATGCTGGAGACGCCTTCCGGAAAGAAAATACATGGAGAACTGGGGCGGGAGCCGGCGGAATCCGGGGAGGCGGAAACGCCGGAAGAAACGGATCTGGTATATACTGTGACACTGGACGGCGGGGTCTGGGAGGACGGGGAAAATATTCTTTCCGTCCGCACGGTAAGCAGCGGGGACGGGCAGGTGCTTTCCGGAGAAACAAGAACGATTCTTCTGGACAGGACTCCTCCGTCGGAGGTCTCTTTCTCTTATCCGCCCTCTGCTTCGGAAGCCGGAAAATATTATTCGTCAGAGATTCGGGTCAGAGCAGTGTCCGGGGATGAGGTGTCTGGCGTGGAGAAGATTATCTATGCCCTGGAGAACGGAGAGGGCGGAGAGATCCCGGGGGCATCCGGGGAGATTCCCGTTCGTCCGGGATATAAGGGGAAGATCCGGGCCTGTGCGGTAAACGGAGCAGGAGCAGCAGGAAATGTTACGATATCCGGGCAGATCTGTTGTGAGGATAAAGCGCCTGAGATCAGGATAGAGACATCGGGCGGTTTTGACATATGGCATCAGGAGACGCCGAAGATCAAAGTATTTGTAAAGGATTCGGAGGAAGATTACGGATTCGCCTCCGGGCTTCGTTCCCTGACCTGTTATGCAGGAGAAGAGAGCGCAGGAAGAAAGAGCTGGGATGACGGTGACAGGTGCGTGCTTTCGGGAAGTATGGAATTTCAGATCGACCGGAGTTCAGTGCAGGGCAGCCCCGTAATGATTACCGTGCATGCGGCAGACCGGGCAGGAAATACTGCAGTGAAGACAGAGAAGATTTATATTGACCGGGCAGCTCCGGTGCTTGAAGTCTCTGGAATCCATGACAGGATGATTACGGCCAGTCAGGCCGCAGCACTGATTGCGGCGGAAGATGAAAATCTTCTGGAACTCTGCACGGTAACAGTGATGCACACGAATGTAAATGGAGAAACGTCAGAGTATATCCAAAACGGTGAAGTGGTCTGGAAAAAGAGCGGAGAGGGACAGCTGGCGGAAGTAAAATTTACGGAGGACGGGATTTATGAATGTGTCTTTGCGGCGGCGGATGCGGCCGGACACCGCACGGAAAAGAAAATAACCTTTACAATCGACAGCCGGAGCCCGGTGATCCGCTATGTCGGGCAGCAGAACGGCGCGTATATCCCGTTCTTTCAGTGGAATTACAGCATTGAGGAGATGATCGGGGACTTTACGGAATATACCTGCCGGATGACTATGGACGGGAGAATCTATCTTTCGGGGACGAGGATCACGGAAGAAGGAAAGCACCTGCTGGAAGTTCAGGCAGAGGATGCGGCAGGAAATACATCGTCCTCCATGGCCATCTTTACGATTGACAATACCCCTCCGAAGATACAGTACAGCGGCGCCGCAGAAGGAGAGACGTATGAAGAAAAAGTGGAGCTGAATGTATGGGTGGACGGGGAACGGGAACGTCTGACTGGACTTGTCATTGACGGGAGCGCACAGAGGCTGAGTCCTGACAGCAGAATCTTTCAGACGGAGATCCGCGGATACGGTTCCCATCTGGTGGAAGTACAGGCAGAGGATGATGCCGGAAACCGGACAGAGGAACAGATCCGGTTTGAAATTACAAAAAAGCAGAGCTTTATCTCAGGCATCATACATACGGAAAACGGATCAGGCTCAGACGCATCCGGAAAGAATGCGGAAGAGAAAACAGGGAACGACAGGGCGGATGAGAGTACGGTTCCGGTTGGAAAAACGGCCTTGATACTGTGCTGCGCGGCGGCAGCGGCTGCGGGAGGAGCTGCGGTTTGGAGGAGAAAAAAGAAGAAAACCCCATAAAAAGGGAGGATGCCGGGTGACCGATCGGCTCGGTCCCCGGCATGTATTATGAAAAAGTTTATTCAAAATAACTTCTTAGCGTCTTATTTATTTGCTTTTTTTGTTTGTTTTTATTTGTTTTCCTTTGATGGTTATAGTATATGTTAGAGAAATGAAGAAAGAATGATAAGAAAATGAAAGATTTTTAAATGATAAATGAACAAAATATGAACGGGACTTTCCTTTACAAGATGCGGCGGATGCTTTATAATACTTGGCAGGCAGAATAATGTAAAAAGGGGAGCTTGCGGTAAAGCAGGCTGAGAGTAAGCTGTATGCTTAGACCCGGAACCTGATTTGGATAATGCCAACGTAGGGACATATTTGCGGAAAATATCCGTGGGAAGATGGCGGTTTTCTATCGTCTGTCTGTTCCCGGATCCGGTCAGGGTTCCCGATGGCGGGAACCTTTTTTTATTTCGCAGGATGTGCTCCCGCACAGAAGGGAGAAATGAAAAATGAGAAACTATGCAACACAGATGGAAGCAGCAAGAAAAGGAATTGTGACGCCGGAACTGGAAAAGGTGGCGGCTAAGGAGCAGATGACAGTGGAAGAACTGATGCCTCTGGTGGCAGCGGGAAAGGTGGTGATCTGTGCGAACAGGAACCACACCTGTCTTGATCCGGAGGGCGTGGGGAGTATGCTGCGCACGAAGATTAATGTGAACCTGGGGGTCTCCAGAGACTGCAAGGACTATGATGTGGAGATGGCGAAGGTGATGGAGGCGGTCAACATGGGCGCGCACGCGATCATGGATCTTTCCTCCCACGGGGATACGATTCCGTTCCGGAGAAAACTGACCCATGAATGTCCGGCGATGATCGGTACGGTCCCGGTGTATGACTCTGTGATTCACTATCAGAGAGACCTGGACACGCTTTCCGCGAAAGATTTTATCGATGTGATCCGGCTCCATGCGGAGGACGGAGTGGATTTCGTGACACTGCACTGCGGAATTACGCGAAAGACCATTGATCAGATCCGCAATCACAAGAGGAAGATGAATATTGTATCCAGAGGCGGCTCCCTTGTGTTTGCCTGGATGTGCATGACCGGGGAGGAGAATCCGTTCTATGAATATTATGACGAGATTCTGGATATCTGCCGAGAGTATGACGTGACCATATCTCTTGGCGATGCGTGCCGTCCGGGATGTCTGGCGGATGCCACGGATGTGTGTCAGATCGAGGAGCTGGTGCGCCTCGGAGAGCTGACAAAGCGTGCCTGGGAGAAGGATGTGCAGGTGATGGTGGAAGGACCGGGACATATGCCTATGGATCAGATCGCGGCAAATATGAAAGTACAGCAGAGTATCTGCGGGGGAGCACCCTTCTATGTGCTAGGGCCTCTGGTGACGGATATTGCACCGGGCTACGACCATATCACATCTGCAATCGGCGGCGCCATTGCGGCGGCTTCCGGAGCGGCGTTCCTCTGCTATGTGACCCCGGCGGAGCACCTGGCGCTTCCGAATCTGGAGGATGTAAAGCAGGGGATCATCGCATCCAAGATTGCCGCCCATGCGGCTGATATTGCCAAAGGCGTAAAAGGCGCCCGGGAGATCGACGACAGGATGGCGGAGGCAAGAAGAAATCTGGACTGGGAGGCGCAGTGGGCGTGCGCGATTGATCCGGAGACAGCGAAGAGAATCCGTGATGAGCGCAAGCCGGAACACGACGATACCTGTTCCATGTGCGGAAAATTCTGTGCGGTCCGGAGCATGAACAAGGCCCTGGCAGGGGAACATATCGATATTCTGTAACACAGGAAGCGCCATATCTAACATTTTTGCAACATACGGAAAAAGAGATGGAAACCTTTGGGCAAAACGGGGTATAATAGCCGTATAAATGCTGTATATCACATTGCAGCCGTCCATGCCTGCAGGGGCGTACTGCAGGCACGGACGCGAAGCAGCGGGAAAGGAAAAAACAGGTGCTCCGTATGAAGATACTGATTGTGGAAGATGATCTGGCGCTTGCCCGGGAACTGGAGTTCCTCTGCAGGAAGTGGGGCTTTGAGGCCCGGAGTGTGGAGAATTTCCGGAACGTGCAGAAGGAGTTCTCCGACTCCCGGGCAGATCTGGTCCTGATGGATATCAACCTGCCTTTTTATGACGGGTTCTACTGGTGCGGGAAGATCCGGGAGCTGTCCAACGTCCCGGTGCTGTTCCTTTCGAGCAGGGATCAGAATGCGGACAAGATTATGGGGATGGCAGCGGGAGGGGACGACTATGTGGAGAAACCTTTTGACACAGAGCTCCTTCTTGTAAAAATCCGCTCCATGCTCAGACGGGCGTATGAGTATACGGAAAATGAGAAGACGTATCTTGCAGACAACCTGTATTATGAAAACGGAACGGTATACGGGGCGGACAGCCAGGGAGCGGACTGCGAGAGGGAACTGACCCGTTCGGAGAATAAGATCATGTCGGTGCTGATTGCCTCAAAGGGCTGTGTGGTGACAAGGGAACAGCTTATGCAGGCGCTTTGGAATACGGATGAGTTTGTCACGGACGCCTCCCTGACCGTACTGGTTTCAAGACTGAGGAACAAACTGCACGAGATCTCGGGCGGACGGGAAGTGATCTTTACAAAAAAAGGAATGGGGTATTATCTGAAATGAAAGAATATTTGCGGGAAAAGTGGAGGATGCTTCTGGCAGGGCTGCTTTTTCCGCTTTTCTTTACGGTGTATTTTCTCTATCTGTGCAGCTCGGCTGTCTATTATCAGGACGTCCTCTATATGGATGCCCTTTACCTGGCGGCATATGCCATGCTGGTCAGAGGCGATCGGATCCGGTTTAGAGAAGAGTCGGAAAAGAGACAGGAGATGCAGGCGGCTCTGGAATCCGGAAAAGAAGAGATCCGCATGCTGCGGGAGGAGATGCAGGAGCAGAATGATTATGTCTCCAAATGGGTCCACGAGGCGAAGGTGCCGCTTGCAGCCCTGGAGCTGATGAACGGGCGGAACCCGGACGGGGATCTGCAGAAGGGAATGAGACAGGAGACAGAGCGGATCCGCGGACTTCTCCGGACCATGCTCATGTACGGAAAGATGGGAAGCATGGAAAATGATGTGCAGTACGGTGCGGTCAGGCTGGAGGATGCGGTGAGGGAAGTGGTGAAGGGACAGTCCTATTTTCTGATCCGGGAGAATTTCAACGTGAGGATGGAACTGGGGGACTGCACCGTATACACGGACCGGAGATGGCTTGTCTATATTCTGGACCAGATTGCGGCAAATGCGGTGAAATACAGAAAGTCCCGGGAAGAGTACGGGGAGCAGGACGGCCCGGAAATCTGTTTTCGTGCAGAGCGGATTTCTCCGGATGAGACTCTGCTTGTGGTGGAGGACAACGGCAGGGGAGTGGCTGAGGCGGAGCTGCCCTGGCTCTTTGACAGAGGATACACCGGAGGAAATCTGAGAAACGGAGATTACCGGTCCACGGGAATGGGACTGTATTTTGCCGGAAAGGCGGCGAAGAGCCTGGGTATCCGGATTGAGGCTGACTCGGAAGAAGGAAAATGGACAAGATTCACTCTGAGTTTTTGGAACAACAGCTCCTTTTCCTCACAAAAATGTTAGAATCCGTCCCGGATTGTCAGGAGAGCGTAAGGATTTATGAGATTCCTTCTGATACGATGAAGAGGTAAAGGAGGAGTTCTATATGGAAAGAAATATTACAGACAGAAAGATACTGGAGATCAGAAATCTGACGAAAGGATTCGGGAGCCGGGGCGGATATGAGACCCGTGTGATCAAGGGAATCAGCATGGATATTTTCCCGGGCGACTTCATTGCCGTGATGGGTCCCAGCGGGGCGGGGAAGACAACCCTTCTGAATCTGCTCTCCACTCTGGACAAACCGGATGGAGGGCAGATCCTTCTGGACGGTGAGAATCTGGAAAAAGTGGGGAACAAAAGACTCTCGGAGATCCGCAGGGATAAGATCGGCTTCATTTTTCAGGAGTATAATCTTCTGGACAACATGTCTCTGGAGGACAATATCGCCCTGCCCCTGTCCCTGAACGGCGTGAAAAGTACAGAAGTGAGGCGCAGGGTGCAGAAGATGGCAGCTGTGTTCGGGCTTACAGAACATCTGAAAAAATATCCCTACCAGCTCTCCGGCGGCCAGAAGCAGCGCGGGGCAGGCGCCCGGGCCCTTGTTACGGAGCCGGAGATTCTCTTCGCAGACGAGCCCACCGGAGCCCTCGATTCCCGCTCGAGCCGGGATCTTCTCGTCAGCCTGGAGTCAGCCAACCGGTCCGGAAATGCGACAATCCTTATGGTTACCCATGACGCATATGCGGCGAGCTATGCGAAACAGGTCTATTTTCTGGCAGACGGCCAGATCCGCTGCCGGCTTGTGAAGAAAGAGGAGAGAAAGGCATTTTACGAGCGGATACTGGACCTTCAGATTTCCATGGGAGGTGAGCAGGAATGAGCCTTTTAAAGCTTTCCTTTTCCAACTTCCGCAGAAGCGTGAGGGAGTACGGGGTGCTTGTGCTTTCTCTGGCATTTTCCGTATTTATCTTTTTTAACTTTCAGAATGTGATCTACTCGGACGCTCTGGATGTCCTGCGCAGTATGCGCAAAGAAATGATCGATGCAGTTGTGCAGGCGGCTTCGGTTGTGTTTGGCGTATTTCTGCTGTTCTTCACCTGGTATGCCACCAATGTCTTTCTGGGACAGCGCAAAAAGGAGATCGGCATCTATATCTTTATGGGGCTTGACAATGCCCGGATCGGGAAAATGTATGCCATTGAGACGTTCCTGACCGGGGCCGCGGCCTGGATTGCGGGGCTGGCGGCCGGAGTCGGTTTTTCCAAGCTGTTTCAGATGATTCTGCTGAAAATGTCAGAGATCAGTGTGGATATCCGGTTTTCCTTCAGTCTCACGCCGGTGCTGGTCACAACGGCAGTGTTCTGGCTGATCTACGGTTTCATGATTATAAAGGGGTATGTTTCTATTGTCAGGAGCAGCGTGCTCGCTCTTCTGACCGGCGCCCGGAAAAAGGAAAAAGAGACGAAGTCCGGAGCGGTTTCCGCGGTGAAGACGGTTCTTGGCGTTATTGCCCTGGCCGCCGGATACTGGTGTGCCCTTGAGACGGGGGAGATCTCGTCTTTCCTGTATGCCGTGGCGGCAGTCGTCCTGGTGATTGCGGGAATCTACCTGGCTTATGACGGGGTAATTCCTTTTGCTGTGCGGAAAATGTGCGAAAATAAGAAATTTCTGTATAAGAAGGAACGGACTCTGTGGGTGAACAGCCTCTCCTTCCGCATCCGGAAAAACTACCGCATGTATGCTATGGTCACGGTGCTGATGACGGCGTCCGTTACCGTGCTCGGAGCCGCGATCGCCCTGAACCAGCGCTACGACAGGATCGTCCGTTTCCAGGAAACCTATTCCTATCAGGTGGTGAGCTACGGACCGGAGCTTGACCGGGAGGAGATCGTCCGGGGAATCGAGGAAAACGGTGCAAATGAAGTGGAATATTCTTCCGAGGCCCGTGTGCTTATCCTTCCCAACGAAGTATTCCATGCGGAAAAGTATGCAAATGCGGCGTATGGGGTTGTGTCAGAGTCTCAGATTAAGGCGGTTGCAGAAGAGACAGGACTGGAGTGGAACCATCCGGATCTGGAGAAAGGGCAGGTCATTGATCTGGATCATGTGATTCTCATGAGTATGGCGACGGATAATACAGAAGTGACGATTGGAGATGCGGCATATGAGATTGCAGGAAAGGATGAGACCGCTTATCTGGGAGATGTTCAGTGGTCAATGTCATTCTATGTCCTCCGGGATGAGGATTATGAGAAGTATCGGCCGGACGGGGCGGAGATGCTGCTCTATAATTTCAAGGTGAAGGATATCGACGCCTCCGCAGATTATATCCGGTCTCTTGCACAGCAGACGGAGGACGGCGCATATATCGTGGGAACTAATATCATTTATCCCGAAAAAGGTGAGGATGCCTATATCCGTGTGACCTATTCCCTGTGCGTATTCCTGTTTGTGACACTGATCCTGGCGGCGGGAAGCATCATTTTCCTGAAAGTGGGCAATGACGCCGCCGAGGACCGGCAGCGTTATGTGATCCTGAAAAAAATCGGTATACCGGAGAAGACCCTGCAGAAATCGGCAAAACAGGAGATCCGGTTCACCTACTACTGTCCCTTTGTCTTTATGACGGTAAGTTCTGTCTTTGCGATCCGGGCGCTGGGTAATGTGATGCGGGAAGATCTCTGGAAGGTAAATGTGGTCAGCACGCTGTTTATTCTGGCAGTATTCACCGTGATCTACCTTATTTCTCTGACGGGATACAGGAATAAGGCGATCGGGAAAGAAAAATAGGGGACAAAACGGAAAAAAGATCAGAAATGTTTTGAAAAGTCTGTCCCGGTATGCTATCCTAAGGGCGTGACGGCAGGGAAAGAGGGCGGGCTGCCCGGACAGAATTCCGGCAGTGCCCGTCCGTGATGCCGGAAGGAGGGAAATATGACCAGGGAAGAATTTTTGCGGCGCCTGGAAGAAGCGCTAAGAGGAACTTTAAGCCCCGGGGCGGTTCAGGAGAATCTTAACTATTATAATCAGTATATTCTGGATGAGATACACAGGGGAAAGACGGAAGAGGAAGTTCTTGAGGCTCTGGGGGATCCCTGGGCCATCGCCCGGACGATTATCGATGCCAGCGACGGAACCGACTCGTCGGTGGTATACGACGGCGTTTATGAAGATGCATATACACAGCGTTCAGGCGGAACACAGGGAACCGGCGGGCAAGGGCAGGAGCGGCAGGGAAATAATGCGTTCCATGTATTCGGATTCGATACCTGGTGGAAGAAATTCCTTCTCGTTCTGTGTATTCTTCTGTTCTTTGTGGTGGTGATTGCCGTGGCGATGGGAATTTTCCGGCTTCTGGCGCCTCTTGTGATACCTGTAGTGGTGATTCTTATTGTGATCCGGCTCATCAGCGGGAACAGACGGGGCGGTCCGCGGTAGACGGACTGCCCTTCTGTGCATCTTCTGCGCATTTGCGAGGGAAAATAAAGAGCAAAAGCTGTTAAAAGAAAAAAGTAAAAGACCGATGGGGGAGCCATCGGTCTTTTGAGGGGAGTATAAATAATTAATAAGGGGTTGTAGAAAGTAACCTCTCTACACAAGATAGTATAATATATCAAATTGGAAAAAGCAAGCAAAAAATAAAAAATAGTAAAGAAAAGTTTGTGTAAATGTGTGAATAAAAAAGCCGGGAGTAAGACACAATAACACTGTACCAAAAAAACAGGAGGGAAATTACTCATGGCAAAGAATTACAGCAACACAAACAATTCAAACAGAAACGCAAACAAGAATATGAACAACAGCTCCTACTCATCCCGTGCAGACGAGCAGGGCAAAAACAAAAACTCCAGTAAGAACAGTACTTCAAACAGCAAAAACTGCGGAAAAAATATGGACGCTTACGACGAGTCTGACCGCTATTAGTCTGCCGGAACACATTTCTCCCGGGAAAAAGTTCCGCGCATGACAAAGAGGAGAACTGTAAATGGGTGCAGAGTGAAGTTTGAACTTTACTCTGCACTTTTTTTAGTGTAATATGGATACAGACAGAAATTAAGGGGACGAATGGTATTTATGGAAAAGACAGAGTGGATTGCACCCTGCCATTTCGGTCTGGAATCTGTGCTGAAAAGAGAGATCCAGGACCTGGGGTATGAGATTGTGCAGGTAGAAGACGGAAGAGTGACGTTTCGCGGAGGCATGGAAGCCGGCTGCAGAGCCAATGTCTTTCTGCGTACTGCGGAGAGAATACTCCTGAAAGTGGGAAGTTTTCGTGCAGTGACGTTTGAGGAACTCTTCGAGCGGACGAAGGCGATTCCGTGGGAAGATTATATTCCGAAAGACGGAAAGTTCTGGGTGGCGAAGGCAGCGTCGGTGAAAAGCCGTCTGTTCAGCCCTTCGGACATTCAGTCTATCATGAAGAAGGCCATGGTGGAGCGCCTTAAGGGCGTTTATCACATGCAGTGGTTTGAAGAGAGCGGAGCCTCCTATCCGCTCCGGGTATTTCTGAAGAAAGATACCGTTACGGTGGGGCTCGATACCACCGGTGTCTCCCTTCACAAGAGGGGATACCGTCCGGCGGCGGGAAAGGCTCCGATTGCCGAGAATCTGGCGGCTGCGCTGATTATGCTGACTCCATGGAAGAAGGACCGGATACTGGTGGATCCTTTCTGCGGGAGCGGTACATTTCCCATAGAGGCGGCAATGATGGCGGCAAATATTGCGCCGGGGATGAACCGGAACTTTACGGCGGAGAACTGGACGAATCTGATGGACAGGAAGCTGTGGTACAGCGCTGTTGACGAAGCGCAGGATCTGATTGACGACCGGGTTGAGACGGATATCCAGGGATATGACATCGACGGGGATGTCATCAGGACGGCGCGCAGGAATGCACAGGAGGCAGGGGTGGATCATCTGATTCATTTTCAG
This sequence comes from Lachnoclostridium sp. An169, assembly GCF_002160525.1. GTDB lineage: Bacteria > Bacillota > Clostridia > Lachnospirales > Lachnospiraceae > Mediterraneibacter > Mediterraneibacter cottocaccae. The sequence continues at coordinate 107,187 of NZ_NFKT01000005.1, read as the reverse complement.
CAGAGAGCGGTGAAGGATCTGAGCCATCCGAAGAAATACGGCTTTATCATCACTAACCCTCCCTATGGGGAGAGACTGGAGGAGAAGGAGGCGCTTCCCCGGCTCTACAGGGAGTTCGGAGAGAGTTTCCGGAGGCTTGACTCCTGGTCTGCCTATATGATTACCAGTTACGAAGAAGCGGAGCGGTATTTCGGGCGGAAGGCCGACAAAAACAGAAAGATATACAATGGGATGCTGAAGACGTATTTCTACCAGTTTTCAGGCCCCAGACCGCCGAGACAGAAGAAGACAGAAGGTACAGAGAAATGAAAAGAAGAATTATATTTGCTACAGGAAATGAAAATAAAATGAAAGAGATCCGCATGATCCTGGCTGATCTGGGGATGGAGATCCTTTCCATGAAAGAAGCGGGAGTGGATGTGGAGATCGTGGAAGACGGAATGAGCTTTGAGGAGAACGCGGAGATCAAGGCAAGAGCCGTGTCCAGAGTCCTGACAAGCGATATCGTGCTTGCCGATGATTCCGGGCTTGAGATTGATTATCTGGACAAGGCGCCGGGAATCTATTCCGCCAGGTTTGCAGGGGAGGATACCTCCTATGATGTGAAAAACCGCATATTCCTCGACCGTCTGGAGGGCGTGCCGGATGAGGAACGGACTGCCAGATTCGTCTGTGCGGTGGCGGCAGTGTTCCCGGATGGAACCGCGTCTACCGTCAGGGAGACTATTGAGGGCAGGATCGCCCATGAGATTGCAGGGGAGAACGGGTTCGGTTACGATCCGATTTTCTACGTGCCGGAATACGGATGCACGACTGCGGAGATGAGCCCGGAGCAGAAGAATCTGCTGAGTCACAGGGGAAAGGCGCTCCGCGCAATGAAGAAGATACTGGAGGAGAAACTCAGAGAGGAAGAGTTATGAGAGTATTGATTGTCAGCGATACCCACGGACGGCATACGGCTCTTGACCGGGCCCTGGAAGCTGCGGGGGAGATCGACATGTTCGTTCATCTCGGCGATGTTGAGGGCGGCGAAGGCTATCTGAATGCAGTGGTTGACTGTGAGAAGCATATTGTGAGGGGCAACAATGATTTTTTCTCCGACCTGCCGAGGGAGGAAGAGTTCTATATTGGAAAATACCGGGTGTTTATTACCCACGGTCATGCCTATTATGTCTCTCTTGATCCGGAATATGTCAGGGAGGAAGGAAAGGCGAGAAAGGCGGACATCGTCATGTTCGGCCATACCCATCGGCCCTTTTTCGAAGAAAAAGACGGGATTACCGTGCTCAATCCGGGCAGCCTGTCGTTCCCGCGCCAGGAAGGCAGAAAAGGCAGTTATATGATCATGGAGATCGACGGGGAAGGTATGGCAAAATTCGAACAGAAGTATCTGTAAAATAAGGAAAATCGGGGAAAAAATAAAAATATAAAAAAGTTGTTGACAAGTGGAGAATGCTGTAATATAATATACCTTGCGCTACGGGTTAGACAGGAAAACGTAGGAGCGATATTCCGGGGTGTGGCTCAGCTTGGCTAGAGCGCCTGGTTTGGGACCAGGAGGTCGCAGGTTCGAATCCTGTCACCCCGATAATGTGCGGGTGTAGTTCAATGGTAGAACACCAGCCTTCCAAGCTGGATACGTGAGTTCGATTCTCATCACCCGCTTTCCTGCAGGATATTGCAGGGATGCCTTGGAAGCAGGGCTTTTTGATACGAGTCTGTAGCTCAGCTGGATAGAGCAACGGCCTTCTAAGCCGTAGGTCGTGGGTTCGAATCCCCCCAGGCTCGTTTTGTGGTGGATATGGTGCAGTTGGTTAGCGCGCCAGATTGTGGTTCTGGATGTCGTGGGTTCGAGTCCCACTATCCACCCTTTTTCTTTTATATTCATACTGGCATGCAGTGTCAGACATAAGTCTCTATTGGGCTATCGCCAAGCGGTAAGGCACAGGACTTTGACTCCTGCATTCGCTGGTTCGAATCCAGCTAGCCCAGTTTTACCGGGTGAGCCGGAAAGAAAAATAAGGGCGTGTAGCTCAGGTGGTAGAGCACTTGACTTTTAATCAAGTTGTCCGGGGTTCGAATCCCCGCACGCTCACTGGAAAAGCGAATCTTCTGGGTACAGAAGATCCGCTTTTTTCATAATATGCGGATATGGCGGAATTGGCAGACGCGCCAGATTTAGGTTCTGGTGTCCTTGACGTGCAGGTTCAAGTCCTGTTATCCGCATTGTGTTGTGACGTCGTCTATGGATATCACTAACGCCACTTCCTAAAGTATATCATATTATGACATATTTGCGCCAAATTTCATTGTAGATAATACGGACAAAAAGTTTTGCACCATTTTATAATTATGATCATCCTACTCAATCACTACCTTCTGCGCGGCGGCGACCTCTACAATAGTTCACTGAACAATGCGGGGTCCTACGGCTACTATCGGTCGTCTGCTCCCAATGGTTCTAGTTACGCTTGCAGCTTGTACTTCTACTCGGACAATGTTAACGATAGCTACGTCGGCTATCGCTATGACGGCTTCTCTGTCCGTTGCGTGGCTGCTGGGTAGTTGTTGGTGGCTTTGATGGTAGCAACAAAGGAATACACTGTCACGCTGGCACACCTACGGGTGTGTTTTTTTCTTTTTTTTCAGGAAGTTGGAGAAAATATCCAATAAAATCATACTCAAAGTATTCCATTCTGTCTTATATCAAATAGAAAGGCAAAAGTAAGGACAGTCGATATTTAAACATCGGCGTCAGATTTTTCAACTTTTGTTAAGAGCCACTCGCCTGCAAAATGTCAAATTTTCTACCCCTGTTATTCTTTTCGCCCAGGCGTCCGATCGCTCATTTTAAGGCTAAAAAAAGCCCTTGTTACATCTGTAAAATGTGCTTTAATCAGGGCAGGTTAATCACAGAAAGGAGTGTGTACATATGGCACAAAATGGCAATATCAGCATAAGCAGCGTAGCTGCCAGGTTTATAAAGCACCCATCGGCAGAAAGAAAAGAGCGGTAAGCAGCAGGAAGCCTATGACCGACCGCCTGACGCATCGGGAAGAGAACATAAGCAGAAAGCATCAGGAAATTGCGCCGACCGCCAGATTTCTGGGAAACGACTTTCTCCCTGTTTACAGGGAGTCTACCCCTGACCAGCGCGCCGGAGCGGCTTTAAGAAGCGGTCTTTTCCGGACACCTTAACAAAGGAAAGGAGCACTATAAGTATGAGGAGAACCATGACAGAACAACAGTTAGAACAGATTGCCGCACTGCGGCGGGAGAACTACCCCTACAGCTTTATTGGCCGGGAGTTAGGACTATCCCCCAATACGGTAAAGTCCATCTGTCAGCGCAAAGGGTTTGCGGCCAGTGGGGCGCGGAAGACTAAGGCGGAAAAGCAGAACGCCCCGCTCTGTCGCTATTGCCATAAACCATTGCCGGAAACGAAGCGGCGAGGAGCGCTCTTTTGCTCAGACTATTGTCGCACCAAATGGTATCGGGAAAACCGGAAAGTTACGGCAATCAGGACTTGACTTCTCCGGGCAAGAGAGTGATGAATGGTGGCAGGAGGTAAAAAGATATGCGTATTGAAGAAATACCGGCTAGTCCGAAGAAGCCTAAGCTCACCCGCGTGGCAGCCTATGCCAGGGTTTCTTCCGATAAGGATGCCGCTTTCCACTCACTGGAAGCCCAGACGGAATACTACCAGAATTATATTGCGGCGCGCCCGGACTGGGAGCTGGTGGCCATCTACTCAGATAACGGGATTTCCGGTACGACAATCCACCGCCCGGAGTTCCAGCATATGCTGCAGGACTGCCGGGAGGGTAAGATCGATCTTGTGATCACCAAATCGGTGACCCGTTTTGCCCGGAATACAGTCATCCTGCTGGAGACAATCCGGGAACTTAAGAAACTGGGCATAGACTGCTACTTTGAGAAGGAGGACATGCACAGCATCAGCTCAGACGGAGAACTGCTTCTGACGCTTCTTGCAATGTACGCCGAGGAAGAAGCCCGGTCAGCCAGTGAGAATCAGAAGTGGCGTATCCAGAAACTATACAATCAGGGCAAACCTGCCGGAGGCCACACTTTTGGCTATCGTTTAATGGGTGAGAAGTTCGAGGTCGTGCCGGAAGAAGCGGAGATTGTCAAAGAGATTTTTCGGCTCTACCTTTCCGGTATGGGCTACAGCAAAATCGCCAGATCACTAATTGAACAGCACATCCCAGCCTACTTTGGTGGCACCTGGTCTGTCGCATCTGTCAGAAACATTTTGCTTAATGAAAAATATGCCGGTGACCTGCTGCTGCAAAAGACCTTCTGTGAGGATTTCCGCACCAAGAAGAAGCGAAAAAATACGGGAGAGCTCCGCAAGGTATATATCAGGAACAGCCATGAAGCAATCATCGACAGGCAGACATTTGAGACTGTCCAGCAAGAAATTGCCCGCCGCAGCGCTCGCCAAAGAGAGATTATGGCGCACAGAAATCCCAACCACGACAATAGCCAGAAACTATTCTCTGGCCTGATTGTGTGCGGCTGCTGCGGAAGTGCTTACATCAGAAAATACACCAACGCCAAAAGCGGCGACCGGCCAGTCTGGATCTGTTGCCAATATGACAGATGCGGGAAGGCTGTCTGCCATTCCCAACGGATACCGGAGACCATACTGATCGAGAAAACCAAAGAAGTCTTAGGACTACCGGAAATAAACCAAACCATAGTGCAGGAACATATCTCCCGCATCATGGTTCCAGAACATAATCACCTGATTTTTGAGCTAAGGAATAGCTCCTCAGTGAACGTATTCTGGAAACATCAGTCCCGCAGGCTGAGCTGGACAGATGAGATGCGCGAGGCAGCACGACAAAAAGCATTAATGCGATACAGGAAGGAGGGAAAATCATAAGTATGCCAGAAATAGAGATTATAGCGGCAACCAAAACACTGCAGCAACAGCCGCTATCCGTGGCAACCCGTAAAAAGCGGGTCGCCGCCTATGCCCGGGTTTCTACGGAACAGGACGAGCAGCAATCCAGTTATGAGGCGCAGGTGGATTTCTACACCCGTCACATTAAAAGCAATCCTGATTGGGAGTTTGTAGAAGTGTTTGCGGATCGCGGTATTACCGGCACCAATACCAAGAACCGGGAAAACTTCAACCGGATGATCGATCTTGCTTTGAAGGGCGGCATCGATATTATCCTGACCAAGTCCATCTCCCGTTTCGCCCGGAATACAGTAGATACACTTCAAACCGTCCGGGAGCTCAAGGCAGTAGGCGTAGAGATGAGGTTCGAGAAAGAGAACTTACATACCTTTGACCCGAAGTGTGAGATGATGCTCACGATCATGAGCTCTCTTGCCCAGGAAGAAAGCCGTTCCATCAGCGAGAACGTCCGCTGGGGCAAGCAGAAAAGCATGCGGGATGGGAAAGTGTCCCTGGCCTACTCACGTTTCCTCGGCTATAAAAAGGGCGCGGACGGCAGGCCGGAGATTGTGGAAGAAGAAGCCGCCATTATCCGCAAAATCTATGACTTATTTCTATCCGGCAAGACCATCAATGAGATTGCCGCCATCCTGACGAGTATGGGTGTCCTGACGCCAGCAGGCAGAACCAAATGGAGCGTCAGTACTGTCCGCAGTATTCTCAGTAACGAGAAATACAAAGGTGAGGCACTTCTCCAGAAAACCTTTACTGTAGACTATCTCACTAAAGAAGTCCGGAAAAACAATGGTGAGGTGCCATCCGTCCGGGTGCACAACTCTCATGAGCCGATTATAGAACCAGAGGTTTTTGACCGGGTGCAGGCGATGTTGGCAAAGTCCGCCAAGCGCCGGGCAAAAGTGCGCACGAAGCATCCGTTTGCCGGGAAGCTCGTCTGTGGCGACTGCGGCGCTTTCTATGGGCATAAAGTCTGGCGGCTGCGCAGCACAGGCGAACGCTATAATGTCTGGTACTGTAACCATAAATACGATGGCGATAAGGCCTGCGATTCTCCAAGACTTCGGGATGAGGAAATCAAAGCGGCCTTCGAGAAGATGCTGCAAAAGTGCGGCGATCCAAACCCCGTCTATACCGACGAAAAATGGAACGAGCTGGTAGAGTCCGTCAAGGTCTGCCGGGGTGGCCACCTGATCTTCGCCTTAACGGATGGCAGGATTGTGAAGGTTGCGCTCTAAAGCCACTAACACTCTACAAGTAGCAATGCCGCGGGGCAACCTGCGGTATTATTCTTACCTGAATATTAAGTTGACAAACATATATCGCACTGCTATAATAAAATTGATATGTAGCAGTGCGATATAGCGCAGTGCAAGATATGCATAGAAAGGGTCGTGAACAAAGTGAACGCACATATTCGTAAAGTGTATATACCGATGACAGAAACGAGTTTTTATATCTTGCTTTGTCTCCGGGAAGAATCCCATGGCTATAATATCATCCGAAAAGTAGAGAAGCTGACAGATGGCGAAGTTCGAATTAGTCCCGGAACGATGTACGGCAGCCTATCCAAGATGGAGAAGGATGGCCTGATCCATTTTGTCCGAGAAGAGGAAAAACGAAAGATTTACTGCATCACAGATTTGGGTAGAGATGTGCTGACATTGGAAATGAAGCGAATCGAAAGATTGTGTCGAAACATGATGGAGGTGCGCTAATATGAAGGACAAGAGAACCGAGCTGCGTATTTTCACGATAGCGGAATGGGAAAAAGAAGAACAGTATCTTCGGAAGCGGCATCAGGAAGGATGGAAATTTACGAAAGTAAGCCTGCCGGGACTTTACCGCTTTGAAAAATGTCCCCCTGAGGATGTGGTTTACCAGCTCGATTATAACGAAGAAGGACTGAAACATAGGGACGAGTATGTGCAGATGTTTCAGGATTGCGGCTGGGAGTACCTTCAGGAGTTTGCCGGATACACCTATTTCCGTAAACCAGTTGCCGAAATGCAGGGAGAAGAGGAAATTTTCTGTGACGATGAGTCCAGGCTCGACATGATGCGGCGGGTATTTGCAGGCCGATATGTGCCAATCCTCATTATTTTGATGTTGTTGATTTTGCCAAACATCTTTGATCAATTCCATAGCTCAGATGCAGATGCTCCTATACTACTGGTGCTGTTTTTGATCCTGCTCTCAGTTTACGTATGGGCAGTTGCGTCTTTTGCCTATCGTTATTGGAAGTTAAAAAGACGGCTGAAAAAGTGATATCGTGATGAATAGGCTATAGTTGATAAAGCGAACAAGTAAAATCAGTATGGAAACGTTGTTCTATTAATTCAGGGGGCAATGATTATGAGAATGGGGACGAATGGGGTTATACAAGGTAATTTTCATGAACACCCACATGAGTTTTATCAAATGGCCATCCCCAAATATTCATGGAAATGGCCATTTTGTTAAGGCTTTATTCGGCTGACTCGTCTGCCGCTATTCTTTTGAAAATCAGAATGCCCTTGGAAGATGGCATGATGGAGCAAGAAACGAGCTCAAAACCTTCCTGTTCCATTTTATTGGCTGCATCTTCTATTTTGACAGCCATTTCTTTAGCCTTGGGAGAATATTTGACTACCATCGTTTTATACATTGAGTTCACCTCCTATCCACAAGAAAGTTCCTGAAGCATTTCAAAAACATGTGGAATACTGTTAAAACTTACACTTTGAATTATACCAGAAAGGAAAGCGCTTGACAATTTACAGTCTCAAAGCATTTTTCGGGCATTCTTCTTTATCATGCAAAAATCGTAGCAGAGCCTGTTCCTGTTCCAGCGGGAAGGTGCGGGGAAGCCACAGTGTCTTGGTGAAAGGCCCTTTTTGGCTGGCTCCATAGGAACCCTTCACCTTTTTGGTAAACTGCCCGCGGATGCAGGTAGCCCTTTTCCCGACACGGTAGCGCTCCAACTGAAGCAGCGTAAAGGTAAATTCCACCCGTTCCTCCATGCTTCCGCTGTAACCGGAATAGCGTAGCTGGTTTTGCGCGAGATAAACCCGCTGCACCAGGGAGGTGCCGGAGCAGTTCATCCAATACATCAGGAGAGGGATGAAGGAAAAAGCCGCGATAGCCATCAATGCCAAAAACGGCGCTCTTAGCAGCTGGACAGTTAGAAGATCCTGAGCATCCTTTGTGAGAGCAAGTACGGATCCCGAAATTAGGCAGACGCCGGGACAAACCAGTAAAGCGAGTATTTTCGGCAGCCGAAGATACCGCTTCCGGCGGACCGGGTCAGTTTCCAGCACCAGCATGTCTGACTGGACGGCCTTCTGCTTTTCCTGTGCACGCCTTTCCTTGTGCTCTGCTTTATCTCCCTGATAGCCGGAGATAAAAGAAAGAATGAGGGGAATCAGGAGAAGGAGTAAGGCGGTCAGGGAAATCGTAAAAATGAATGCGTTGCTTGCGTCCCGTGACAATGGGGCAAAGGTGACGATACAGACCAGCAGGGTCAGCATTTCCAAAACCAGCAGGCAGAAGCCCACCGGCAGAAAGACATTTAAAAAGCGCCTGCCTTTCATGGAATACCGTTTACTTTTCTCTAAGCTTTGCAGCCCTTTGCCCTGAATATAACCGGCGGTAAGATCTGAGATTGTCTCAGCGTTGGACAGATTGGCAAACAGCAGCAAAGCGGTGACAGTGAACAGTATGCCCCGGTTTTTCTCGGTGATATCTTTTGTCCGTCCTTTTATGGCGGCAAGAAAGGTCAAAATGATCTTGACGATCAGGGTAAGGCAGATTGGCCCAAACAGAATGAAAAACATCCGCAGATTCAAAAACATTTCCTCGGATAATCCAAGCCAGCTAGCCGGCACCAGGGCAAGCAGCAGACCGACAGCGATAAACACCGCATAGGATGCCATAACTTTCAGCAGCCATTTCCCCAATCGAAAACTTCGTTCTTTCCGCATCGTTCTTACCTTCAGTCTGCCGGATCTACATTTCGTTGATTTGGAAATGCCAGACATCCGACCGTTACCGCCAGGATATCGATGAAGGTGCGGAGGATCAGATCGGGGATATTGGCGTCAAAAACCAGCGGCATGAAGAAGTTAAAGAGGAATAAATCCACCCCAAACAGCAGGCCGCCAAGAATAAGCGCCCGCTTGATCCGATTTTCGCTGTGGATATAAAGATTCAGCCATGCCGTCACACAAGAGATTGCGATGCCTGTTAAAAGACACCACAGTACCGTTTCCAACGGTTTTTCATCAAAGGAAGAGTAAATGCCAAAGACGAGATATTGTATCATCCGCCCGACAAAGAAGCCCCCTGTGACAGCCAACACCGGAAGAATGAGGAAAGGCGACTTCTCTTTATCTGCCCGTCGTGCAGGGTTACCAAACAGCCATCCCAGCAGCAAGCCCATAACAATTAAAGCAATACTATCAGCTATTGGGTAAGTAATCCGATCAAAACCTGCTACATGCGGCAAAGGCTCTAAAAGATAAACGATCCACACCGCACAACAGGAAAGACCATATTTTAGCCCCTGCAAAACCCGATTTCCACTCAACCGATTCCGGATAAGCAGAAACAGCGAGGCAATCAGGGAATAAGCGAAAATTCCATAGACAGTAAAAGCCAGCGGCATGGTGCCGTTTTGTGCAAAAACGCTGGGTGCCAGGACTGTCTGCTCACCGGCCGGAATGGAAAGTTGACCAATGATGCGGACGATGGTGGTGGCAAGGCCGATTAGAAGGATTTTCAAGATGTTTTTAACAGTTCTGTTCATATTGTCTCCCTCTGTATTGCCTGAATAATCGGTACCAACGCACCGAAGTCTGTGAAACCTACCTGCTTGCCATAGGTTTCCAGAAACGCCCGGTTCTCCGCTGTCTGTTTTTCAAACGGCGTCCTTTGCAGGGATTGGTATAACAGTTTCATCATTGTCCGGTGTCCGAAAGAGAGCTTTTGATAATCGATCCCGCCACGAAGATGAAAGATCTTCGCCCGATCAAGCAGTTCTGCGGGAAGCTGCCTTTGCAGAGAAGTACGGATATTGTGCTGGTTTTCCGGCTCTCTGGGGTCGGCCAGCCCTACGGTAGCAAGAATTAGTTTTTGTCCGTCCTGAAGGGAAAAGCTCCTCAGGGTTTTCGCCAAGCCCAGAACACCACCGGCATACAGCCCGCCCAGATAAACGATTATATCTTTGTCCGAAAGAGTTGGTGCGTCTTTGTAACTGACCGCAGGAATGCCGGTTTGCTCGGACAGTTTTTCCGCATACCGGCGGGTGCTTCCATACTGACTACCGTAGACAATGATGTGTTCCATAAGTACTCTCCTAACCCGGATAAACCGGAAAAGTTTATTTTATATATTTCCCCTTTGTGTTACTCTAAAGAAAAAGGGGGTTTTCCATTATGTTACTTACGGATAAATACGCTGATAAAATTTACGGTATCATTACCTGTTATGACCGCATGATCATCCAGGGATATATCCCGAACTGGAGCCATGCTGATGCAATGACCACATATATGAAGCTCAACGGTATCCGTATTTTTGATTATCCCGGTTTCTCTCAGCCCCTTACGGAGCAGGTTCGTCAGAATGCAGAAAAGATTGCTCAGGAGAATGGAATTGAAATTGAGTTTATCCGAAAACTCCATGCATTCCGCAAAGATGACCGCATCCAGAAGATCATCGCTGAAACCGGCAAAACAGAAGGCCTGGTTCACATTTTCTCTGCCATGGAGTGCTGTAATACTTACAAGCCTTGGCATGATAAAACAACCGGAAAGACTTTCCTGAAGTTTGACCAGAGCAAGTGCCTTCATTACTATTTCTATTTTATCGACAGGGAACTCGGTCTCTGTTATCTACGCGTTCCTACATGGCCGCCTTTCCGGCTTCAGTTTTACATGAACGGCCATAACCTGCTTGCCTATAAGCTGGATAAAAAGCAGATTGCTTACCAGATGCAGGATAATGCGTTCCTTGAAATTTCCGATATAGAGGCGGCCCAGAAACTTTCTGACCGTATCAACCCGGAAGGACTCCACAAAGTTCTTGATGCTTTCGCCAGACGCTACAGTCCTGTTCCAGAATCTCTTGGGCTCGGTTATACATGGACAGTCCAGCAGATTGAATGTGCAACTGACATTATGTTCCGCAAGCAGGAATATCTCGAACCGATTTATGATGAGATCATCCGGACAGCGGTATTCACCGTCAAACCGGATAACATCGCCACTTTCCTTGGGCAGCGTATTACTTATAACTGCACCAAAGAGATTGGTACGAATTATAACCAGCGTATCCTCGGTACGAGGATCAAACACCATATGGGTGATGTATCGATCAAAATGTATGACAAGTTCGGCTGCGTCTTACGGATTGAAAGCACCTGTAATGACATTAGCACGTTCCGTGTGAAACGGGAAGTCCAACATAGGGATGGGACATCTGATATCCGGAAAGCTCCTTTAAAAAAGAGCATTTACAGTCTCTACCAACTGTTCACAATCCTGAAATCGGCGAACTATCGTTACCTTGAGTTCATTTCATCCTTTGATGACCACAGCAGCGGCAGAAAGAAACTGGATGACGTCAGCCGTTCCCTGAAAGAAAAGGAACGGTCTTATCGCGGGTTCAACTTTTTCGATTCCCGTGACCTGTCCGTGCTGGAAGCCATCAGCAGAGGAGAATATATGACTTTCGGGATGCAGGGAAAAAATATCCGTGAGCATCTTCCGGGGGTCACTCCGTCCGCAATGACAAGGATCTTTAAACGGCTGAAAGTTCACGGTCTGATCGAAAAGATTCCTGGCACCTATAAATATTTGATTACTTCTCTTGGTAAGGAAATCATAGCTGCCGGTTTAACCATAAAAAATCTTATCCTTGTTCCTGCACTTACATCCTGATTTACTGATACCGAAATTTTGCCATTTTGCGTAGAAAATCATTTATAAGTGGCTTAATGTACCTTCCTTCCCACCTGCCGTCTTTCCGCAGATAAATGTTTTCTCCCTTTCTTGACATACCGGTTTCCTCCTTCTTAATTTCTGACGGCTTATCTGACGGCTTATGATAAAGCTCCGTTTTTCCCCGCAAAACCGCCTGTTTTTTGTTAATACAGATTGTACAAACTGCCCGGCGGCTGTTGACAAACATTTTTTTGAACATTAAAATTGTAAACGTATCATGAAAAGGAAGCTGATGCTTCGCAATCTGGGATATATTGCGAAACACACCCCCGGAAAACCGCCGTATGCATGGATTGGAATCTGCACTGCATATCAGTATCTGCATTTATCAGAAAATTATGTATTTCCGTCAGTAAATATGTCTGCTTTTTCGGGGAAGGGAAAAGAGGAAGAATATGCCGCGGAAAAATGACCTGACCGGGAAAAGATTTGGAAAACTTACGGTACTTGGAAAGACAGAAGAAAGAAAAAGCAGATATGTAGTATGGCTCTGCCGGTGTGACTGTGGAAATGTGATAAAGGCCAGCACAAAAGACCTGGCGAGAGGTATGGCAAGTGACTGCGGATGTGGGAAAATACAGAACGACAGGGCAGGAGATGACCGGAAAAATGATCACGGGGAAAGGAGCAGAGAGGAACGAGGCGGAAAGGAAAGCAATAGAGAGGCAGGAAATAGAGAAGGAAGAAGCGCCAAAAGAAAAAAAGGGCGCCGTGCTGTAGATATCACAGGCAGAAAATTCGGTAAACTTACGGCACTCTATCCTACAGAACGCCGGGATGGAAAAGGTTCTGTATACTGGCGCTGCCGCTGCGAATGCGGCAGGGAAATCGATGCGACGGAATCCGGGCTGATGCATGGAAACTACCGGAGCTGCGGATGCCTGAAAAAGGAACATCAGAGAAATATTTACCGGCAGCTTCATCTGGTGGATGGTACCTGTCTTGAAATCCTGGAAAAAAGAAAGCACCGCAGCGACAATTCAAGCGGTTCCCAGGGAATCAGCGTGATGAAAAACGGTCGTTTCCGGGTAGATATCGGATTCAAAGGAAAGCGGTTCTATCTTGGAACTTTTCAGAACTATGACAGCGCTGTCGCGGCGAGAAAAGAGGCGGAAGAACTGATCCATGAAGGTTTTATCCGGGCTTACCGCGAATGGACGGAACGGGCCCGGAGCGATTCTGACTGGGCCAGGGAAAATCCTTTTATCTTTGAGGTAGAACGCCGAAATGGAAAGTTTACTGTATATTCCGGAGAAAAGTGAAAAACAGGAGGATGTACCGCAGGAAACGGATCCGCGGTACACCCTGCAGATTTCTGTTACGCTTTTTCCGGTAAATTATGAAGTCTGAACACTCATTTTATCCATCAGATTTCTTGCATTTTGAAGCTCCTCATCTGTGGCGTCGGTACATTTTTTGATTGTTGAGGCTGAAAAATTTTCCTGAAGCATTTTGGAAATAATTTCTAATATTTCCTGAGTCCGTCCGGTCTTTTCACCGGCCTTTACTCCATCTGCATAAAGCTCCTCCAGAGCCTGGCACATATCGATCCGCTCCTTTCCCTGTGAAATTTCCACTTCTTTCAGTATCTTCTCTGAGTGTAGAAATGACTGCAGCGCATAGTAGGTTTCCGCATCCACCTGCCCGAAGTAATCCCGGTTTTCCAACATATAACTGCGCAGTTCATCTTTCTTTCCCCTGTATTGTAGCACGCCGAAAATCTGTTGAAAATCCGTGTGGAAACGATTTATGTTTTCCATATTTCCGGCATCGATGAGATTAACCCGATAATTTGGCAGATAGGTGCGCAGAAGATCAAAGGTTTCCGCTTCCGTATCTGTCTGACCGTCGAAATGAAACATATCGTAAAGCTCTACGGCTCCGTCCCATTTCTTCAGATCATAATAGAATAATATTTATCTTCTTTTCAGACTGTCCGGATCTGCTCTGTGTATGACAGCCCGTCATACAGCATGTTCCGCACCGGCATGGCATAGTGAATCCTGTCCTGCGATTCGCACGCAAGTACTGCAAAAAAGGGTCCCTTCTTCCATTGTTTCACGATATCCCGGTAGCGCTGCAGATCTCTGGAAGTGTTGCCTTACCGGTAACGATAATGTCCGTTTCCCGGTCGAGACCTTCAAGATCCTCCGGCAGTATAACCTGTTTTCCGCCGAAAACGGTTCCGTTGAACAGGTCTGCGAAGCGTTTGTTGTCGCTCAGCCAGGTATTTACCGCTGTGTTTGCTTTGCCCATAGGCATGTCCTCCTTCAGGGCAGTAGGTGATCGGAGAATGCCCGGAAACAGGAAGGCCTGTGATTTTGATGTTTTGTTACAGAAAAACGGGTGTCAGATTGCTGACATCAGAATTTCTGTAAAACGAATAATAGAACGCTTTGCGTTTCTTGTCAAGAATTAAAGAGGAGAAAGTATATTTTTGTAAATATGTCCTTTGTAAATATGTGCCAAAAATCTTCGTTGGATTTTGTACAGAAAACGAATATAATAATCTGTATAGCAGTACCTGAAATTTATATTACTACGCAAAAAAGAAAGGGCAGAAGCTTCTGATCGGAACGGAGCCGGGATCTGCTGGAAGGAATGAAAGAAGCAGAAAAATACCGGGGCAAAGCGAATACAACGGTGCGGGAGAAGTGACAGAGAACGCCACCCGGTTTTCGTAAGAAAAATTTAAGAATTACATTGAGATTTTTTTAACCCCGCAATATTATGTTATAGATGTACCGGGGAACGGAAGAACAGGCTGAGCTTTGGGACAGGCTGGCGAAAGGATTATGAGGAGGAGTTTACAATGGACAGCGAGACAATACTTGTGGTAGATGACAACCGGGAGATCGTCTACTCGATCAGCGAACTGCTGAAATATGAAGGCTATCAGGTGCTTCAGGCGTATGACGGTATGGAGGCGCTCGAAGTGATGGAGAAAAACAAGGTGGACCTGATTCTTCTGGATGTGATGATGCCAAGGCTCAACGGCCTGTCTGCGCTGATGAAGCTGCGGGAGAAGTCCAGAATTCCTGTGATCATTCTGTCGGCAAAGACAGAGGAGAGCGATAAGGTATCCGGTCTGGTTCTGGGGGCGGATGATTACGTGGAAAAGCCATATAATCCTGCCGAGCTGATCGCCCGGGTGAAGGCACATCTGCGGCGGTACCATGCCTGGGGAGGCGTTGCGCCGAAGACGGACGAGGACCGGATCGTCAACGGCGGTCTGATACTGGATAAGAAGCAGCGGATTGTGATCGTCGAAGGAGAGGAAGTGCGTCTGACGGCGACAGAGTATAAGATCCTGCTGCTGTTCATGGAACATCCGGGACAGGTATTCTCCGCGGAACAGATTTATGAAAATGTCTGGGAGGAAGAGGCGAATTTCACAGTGGAGAACACAGTGATGGTGCATATCCGGCATATCCGGGAGAAGATCGAAATCGATACGAAAAAGCCGAGATATATAAAGGTGGTGTGGGGAATTGGCTACAAAATTGAACGATATGCTGAATAAGTTTGATGATTTTATGGAAACGCTTCTGAAGAAAAGGACTCTTGTGGCGGGGTGTGCTCTGGGAATATCCGGTATATTCATTTTCTATAATATGATCGAATACAGAGCAGAATATCCAACGGAACAATCCGTATTTTTCGGAGTGCTCGGCAACCTGTTTCTGGCGGGGACAGTGATCTTTCTGATCCGGTATTTCCTGCGGGAACGGCTGAAATATCAGGAGTGGGAGGCGGAAGGGTTCTATGAGAAATGGCAGGAATCCTTTGGCAAAGTGGAAAAACGCATGAAGCGTGTGGGAATCCTGGCGCTGATTGCCGCGGTCTGCTATTACTGGTATCTTGTGAGCGGAGGCGCCTGGCTGGGAGCCGGGAACGGATGGTATTCCAATCTTGCATCCGGATATATCCTTGTTGTGACGGTCCTGATTCAGTTCATCCTGTGCAGGGAACTTTTCCTGCGCTATAAAAACAAGAGTCTGGATCTGATGATGGAGAAGATTGAGGAGGTCAACCGGAAGCGGCTTGACGAGGCGCTGGAGATCGAACGCGCGAGCAGGGAAAAGGTGAGCCGCAGCGACCAGCTCCGGGTGGATCTGATCACCAATGTATCCCACGATCTGAAAACTCCGCTGACTTCCATGGTGGGCTATATCGAACTGATCAAGAAGGAAGAATTAAGCGATGTCGTCCGCGACTATATCGATGTGATCTCCGCCCGTGCCGAGAAGTTAAAAGAGATGATCAACAGCCTTTTCTCTCTGGCAAAAGCAAGCAGCGGAAATGTGGAGCTCCATAAGGAGAAGATCGAGCTGAACCGCCTGGTGGAGCAGACTCTTGCGGATATGGATGATCAGATTCGTGGCAGCGGCCTGCAGTTTGTGAAGCAGTTTACGGAGGAGAATACGGAACTGATTTCGGATAATGCGTATTTTTACCGTATCTGCCAGAATCTGGTGGAGAATGCCCTGAAATATTCCGCGAAGGGGACCAGGGTGTTTGTGAAGACCTCTGTGAGATGCGGCGGAGCGGAAAACATGGGAAGTGCGGGAACCGGGAAAAACGGCGGAGCAGCAGATGGTGAAAATGAAAATGCCGGTGCAGAGGCGGACCGCAGACACCTTTGTCTGGAGATCACGAATACTGCCGGCTACTACATGGATTTCACGAAAGAAGATATTGTGGAGCGCTTCGCAAGGGGCGACAAGGCAAGAAGCAGCGAAGGAAACGGCCTTGGTCTTGCGATTGTAAGCACCTATGCAAAAGCGCTGGGCGGAGAGTTTGACATCCGTATCGACTGCGACCAGTTTAAGGCGTGCGTGGAGATGCCGGTCGGGACTTTTACTGCAGGACTTTGCTAATGTCCTGCAGTAAAACAGGAAGATCATTTTTTACAGTATCATAACAGAATCGAGAAGAACTTCATTTGCCTCCAATTGTGCCTGGGTAAGACCTTCGGTATGTGCAATGACAAATGTCAGATCGGTGATGATTTTTCTTACATAGTACTGATCGGTTTTTTTGTTATCCATAAATTTTGATACCATCCTTCAGTATTTCATTTATAAGATCCATATTATCTTTTAACTGGTCAAGGTTCAGGACATCCACATTTTTCTTTAATCCTTCCCGAACAGTTTCTACCAGCTCGTAAAAACGCATACCGGAGACAGGAGTTGAGATCAGAAGATCTACATCACTGTATTCTGTGGCGTTACCTTTTGCATAAGATCCAAAAAGATAGCAGTATTCCACATCAAAAGCAGGAAATGTATCGTTGCACACATCTTTAATCTTCTGAATACTCAGAATCCCGTGGGTTTCATCGATAAAGCCGTACTGTTCAAGTTTCTGAAGCATATACATGTATTTGATGGATGTATGCTTACTTTTATCATTTTCGTAATTTTGATAGGTGCGGAGCGGTACGCCGAGATAGGCGGCACATTCGGTCTGGGTCAGCTTCTTTTGTTTCCGCAGTTCTTTCAGAGACATTTTATCACCTCAGGGAGATTATATAATAATGAACTCAAATATGCAAGCAGTTTACGCAAAAATTGCATATTTGTAAACGCGAGAAACACGCAATTTTTGCGTGTTAACTTGCATGTCAGAATAAGAGTCTTAATATTATCTTCTCCTGTTCTTCACAATGTAATACACGATAAACGCCAGTGCGGTCAGGACCCATGTCACAGGATAGCTGTATATAATTGCCGGGATCGTGGGCGAAAAGTGCATCACTCCGATGATCCAGACGATACGGAGCAGGCACACGCCGAACAGGGTGATGATCACCGGCACGATCACGTCGCCCACACCGCGGAGGGATCCTGCGAGAACCTCGATAAATACATAGACCACATACCAGGGCATGATCAGACGCAGCATTTCCGCACCAATTTCGATTACGGATGCGTCCGAGATAAACAGACGGAACAGCAGTTCCCTGCCGGCTACGAGCAGGACGACCAGAACGGCGGAAACAACCAGGTCAATGGCAAGGCAGATGAGCGTGCTTTTCCTCACCCGGTCCATTTTTCCGGCTCCGTAGTTCTGTCCTACAAATGTGGTGATGGAGATGCCGAATGCGGTGCTGATCATCCAGAAGATCGCGTCCAGCTTACCGAATGCGGACCAGGCTGCCACGGTGTCCGTGCCGAAGGTGTTGATGGCTGAGAGAATCGCGATGTTTGTAATAGAGAACAGGATTGACTCAAACCCGGTGGGAAGCCCCATTTTCAGCTGGCTTCCCAGCATTTTTTTATGAAAGCGGATCTCTCCCGGCGTCAGCTCCAGAAGTCCTTCTGACAGCATCAGCCGGCGGGTTACAAGGCAGGCGCTGACTGCCTGGGCGATGAGTGTGGCGATGGCAACACCCATGACGCCAAGATGGAATACTACAACAAAGAGCAGATCCAGAACGATGTTGATCAGACAGCAGACGATCAGGTAGTAGAGCGGCCGCCTGGAGTCCCCGGTTGCCCTCAGGATACTGGCCCCCATGTTGTAAATGAGGACGAACAGGATACCGCCGAAATAAATGCGCAGATAAACCGCAGAATCCTGCATGGTGTCTGCCGGTGTGTTCATCAGGTTTAAAAGGAACGGCGTGAGAAGAATTCCGGCAATCGTCAGGATAATTCCCCCTGCAACGGCGATCGCATAGGCATTGTGCAGTCCTTCATTTGCTTTCTGCCGGTCTTTGGCGCCGACAAACTGGGCGATCGTGATGGAAGCGCCGGAGGAAAGCCCGGTAAAAAAGCCTACCACAAGGTTGACAATCTGCGCGGCGGAGCCGCCCACGCTGGCGAGAGCCTCCTTGCCCACGAACTGCCCAACCACTACGGTATCGACGGTATTGTATAACTGCTGAAAAAAAGTTCCCAGGAGGATCGGGAAAAAGAAGAACAGAAGCTGTTTCCAGATAACCCCCTCTGTAATCGGATTCTTCGCTGTCTGTGATTCCATATGTAAATGCTCCTTTTATGAAAATTCCATGCAGCACATGTAATATAAGCGCTGATTTCTATAGTATCATTTTATAGAATTTTTACAATATAAATCTGCATATTTTTCTGTAAAATTTTCCGAGGGAAATTTTACGGAAAAATACCATAAAAAACAAAGAATTTTCTGTGAAATTGTGATAAGATTATCCCTGTTATGATCTATGAAATTTGAGAAGGAGGCAGATGCGATGGATGCAGAATTAAAATGGCTGGATATGCCTGACATTTTCTCTGTGGGACGGGTTCCGGCACACAGCGACCATACGGTGTATGCTGATCCGGAAGAGTACAGAAAGGGCAGAAGTTCCCTGACCTGGTCCCTTAATGGAGTGTGGAAGTTCTGTTACAGCCCGAATGCGCAGACGCGCCCGGCGGATTTTTATCAGCCGGGATACGACCTGAGCGGATTCGACGAGATCACTGTGCCGGGACATATTGAGATGGCGGGGTATGACGGAATTCACTATATCAATACCATGTATCCCTGGGAGGGCAAAGAGTTCCGCAGACCTCCTGTCAATGGGAATCCGGGCAAGCCGGAGGGAATGTTCAGCAGGGCGGAGTATAATCCGGTGGGCTCATACATCCGGGAATTTGATCTTCCGGAAGCAATGCGGGGCAAGAGAGTTACCGTGTATTTTGAAGGGATCGAGCAGGCATTTTACGTCTGGCTGAACGGGGAATTTCTCGGCTATGCGGAGGACAGCTTTACCCCGTCGGAATTCGACCTTACTCCATACATAAAAGATCAGGGAAATCTGCTTGCAGTGGAAGTGCATAAGCGGAGTACAGCGGCTTTTCTGGAGGATCAGGATTTCTTCCGTTTCTTTGGAATCTTCCGGAATGTAAGCCTCCATGCGCAGCCGCAGATTCATCTGGAAGATATGTGGCTCCGGGCGGTGCCTCAGCTGCATGAACCGCGGGGAACGGTTTCTCTTGCTATGAAATTTTCAACGGCTTCGGATCCGGCAGGAGCCAAGTCGAAAGAAAATCAGGAAACAGGTTATGTAAAGCTGCGCGTCGTGGACGGGGAAAAGATACTGGCAGAGGGAAAGCAGGAGATTGTATTCCGGGAAAGCGGGAACAGGAGAGACATTTCCTCTCCGGATGGCGGAAACATGCAGGAGCAGCAGTGGACATGCGGAATAGAGGATATCCGGCTCTGGGATAACCATGATCCGTATCTGTATGAGCTGCAGATTGAAGTTTACGGAAGTGACGGAACTCTTCTGGAATACATCCCGTGGAGATTCGGTTTCCGGAAAATCGAGCTCACAGCCGGGAGTGGAGCAGATACGAAAGTTATGTATCTGAACGGAAAGCGCCTTGTTATCAACGGTGTGAACCGTCACGAATGGAGCGCGGTTTCCGGGCGCTGCATCACGGAGAAAGAAGAAGCCTGGGATATGGGGTGCCTGAAGCAGAACAATATCAATGCAGTGCGCACCTGCCATTATCCGGACCGGCTGAGCTGGTACTCCCTCTGCGATGAGAACGGAATCTATGTTATGGCGGAGACTAATCTGGAGACACACGGTTCCTGGCAGAAGCTGGGGCGGGTGGAGCCTTCCTGGAATGTGCCGGGAAGTGACGAAAAGTGGACGGCTGCCGTGATGGACCGGGCGAGAAGTAATTTCGAGACTCTGAAGAACCATACGTCCATCCTTTTCTGGTCTCTCGGAAATGAGTCCTACGCAGGGGAGGCTTTCTGTCAGATGAATGAGTATTTCAGGAAAGATCCGGACCGGCTGACTCATTATGAAGGGGTGTTCCATACACCGGCGTACCGCAGTTTGGTGTCAGATGTAGAGAGCCGTATGTATGCTTCACCGCAGGATGTGAGAGCATATCTGGACAATGCGCCGGACAAGCCGTTCATCTTGTGCGAATACATGCATGATATGGGAAATTCTCTCGGCGGACTGAAAGATTATATGGAGCTCATCGATGAGTATGAGATGTATCAGGGCGGATTTATCTGGGATTTTATCGATCAGGCGGTTCAGGTGGAGGATGACGTGACCGGTCGGAAAGTGCTGCGCTACGGCGGAGATTTTGATGACCGCCCCTCGGATTATGAATTTTCCGGAAATGGAATTGTGTTTGCCGACAGACAGGAAAAACCGGCTATGCAGGAGGTGAGATACTACTATGGAAAATATAAATAAAAAAGAGCAGCTTCAGCTGGTTTACGGAGACTACACGTTCGGCGTAAAAGGCGGGGATTCCCGGGAGGGAACAGATTTCCGGTATATTTTCTCTTATGCGGCAGGAGGTCCGGTTTCGTTTCGTGTAAGCGGAAAAGAATGGCTGTACCGGGCTCCTCGCCCGACGTTCTGGCGGGCGACAACAGATAATGACCGGGGAAACGGCTTTCATCTGAAGTCGGGAATGTGGCTTGCGGCGGATATGTTCCAGAGGTGTACGGATATCCGCGTGACTGTTGATGGAGCAGAGGTATGTGATCTGTTTGCCCCGGATAACAACCGTCATACGCCGGATGAATACGCGCAGGAAGTGGCACTGACATTCTGCTATGAGACGATTACGGTGCCGAAAACGAATGTGCGGGTAACTTATGCCGTACAGGCTGACGGTTCCATGAAAGTATCGGTTGCCTATGAAGGAAAAGAAGGGCTGCCCCAGCTCCCAGCATTCGGCCTGCGCTTTGTCATGCCTACGGCGGCAAAGGGATACCGCTATGAAGGACTCTCCGGGGAGACCTACCCGGATCGGAAAGATGGAGGCGTCCATGGGATTTACGAGGTTGACGGGCTGCCGGTAACTCCTTATCTGGTGCCCCAGGAGTGCGGGATGCATATGGATACAGACTGGCTTGCTGTCTGCCGCGATACAGCGCTGGATAATTCGGTAAAGAACTGCCCGGAGACTGTGCTCTGTATTGAGTCCTCAGGGGAGAAATTCGCCTTCTCCTGTCTGCCCTACACGGCAGAGGAACTGGAAAATGCCACCCATCAGGAGGAGCTTCCGCCGGTGCGGAGAACCGTGCTCTGTGTGTATGGAGCTGTGCGGGGCGTGGGCGGAATCAACAGCTGGGGTGCAGATGTGGGAGAGAAGTACCAGATTGACGCCGGGAAAGATATTACGTTTTCCTTCCGGATGAGATTCTGCTGAGAAAAGCAGGAAGAACCATTATACTGCACGGCCCGCAAAGGGCTGTTGTGGATTGCTGCCGCTTATCTCTCAAGCGGCAGCAGTTCGTCCAGAGCATATTTAATATACTTATCCCAGAGAACAAAATCATGGGTATATCCTTCCGGGCAGATATAGTTCGCCGGATACCCGATCTCCTTTAATTTCTCTACATCTTTTTCCACACGGCTGCGGATGAATTCATCGCTTCCGCAGATGACGTGGAAATCGCACACAGGTTTTCCTGATCTCTGACTTTCCTGCAGTTTTTCACGGGCGATTACTGCCAGGTCGTAAGGTGATCCATCTATTTCCGAAGAGGGACCGAAAGAAGCGTTGTACAGCGGAAAATTGTTCCGGAAGTGATCGCCGTCCAGTTCTTCTTTCAATGTTTCCGTGGAGAGCGTCATACCAATGCCGCCGGAAATATCCACACAGGTCTGATAGAGCTCCGGATGCATCAGCGCAGTACCCAGAGCCACATTCCCGCCCATGGCATATCCCACGATAAAGTTGTCCTCCCGCTTTGGAGAGGAGGCGAAGAGAGACTGTATCACCACAGGGAGTTCTTCGGCGAGAAATTTCTGGTAGGCTACGCCGTAACGGGTGTCGATCCCGAAGGAATTGGTGATATTGGGCGTCACAAGCATTACATTGTTCTTCTGGGCATAGCGTTCCGCGTTGCTGTAGCGGTAGGTCAGGGAGTCATCATCGCCGCCTCCGTGGATCAGGTATACGGTCTGGAACTTCATGCCCGGCTCATATACCCGGGCATGGCTGCCGCCCATGGAGAGCGCAGAACCGCCCGGATTCTGCGGGTAATAGCTGTAATTATCCGTCGGATAGACAATGGATACATCGACATAATGTCCGAGACACTGGCTTCTGAAATTAAAACGCATATAACTCATGACTGGATATCTCCTTTCAAAAACTGTTTTCTGTATTCGCTAGGCGTCATGTTTTCATGTTTCCGGAACATCTGAGTGAAGTGGGAAAAATTGCTGTATCCCAGTTCGGAAGCCACCATGCTGATGGGAATGTTCGGATTTTTCAGGAGGTCCTTGGCGGCGTCCACCTTGATGCGCAGAATATAGTTCTTTACATTCTCCCCGGTTTCCTTTTTGAAAAGCTTGGAAAAATACTCCGGGCTGAAATTCACGTACTCCGCCACATCCTTTACTGAAAGATCCCGGGAGAGGTTCGCCAGAATGTAGTCGATGGAGCGTTGAATCACATCCTTTGACACATCCTCGGAGGAGGCGTGGGAGATGGCGTTTTTCAGAAACGAGATCCCCTTTTTCAGAGACTCCACATCTTTAAAGCAGCCCATGTAATCGTTATAGGTATAATCATCCGAGAACAGGCTCATAATGTCGATCTTCCGGTTGTAGGAGTAGACGAAGAAGATCTTGGTCAGCTCCTGGTGGAACTCGGAGAGATTTTCCAGATTCAGCCGGTTCAGGGAGGCGTTGTAGTCCAGGAAGGAGAAAATGTTGTCCTCCAGCACATCGAATTGTCCGTTTTCCAGAAGGCGGTTCCACCGGGCGGCATTTTCCGGCAGACCGACTGCTTCCCGGAGGGGAACCGCAGCATCAGAGAAGTAAAGCCCGGGTTTCCTTGCCACATTGTTCAGAGCACACAGATGACCGCTCCAGATGACTTCATGCAGATGGTTAAAATGATCTGCAGGACACACGTAGCAGGAAAGCCTGTCAGTCAGGCTGCGGCATATTTTCTGGTAAAACATCTGAAAATTATCTGACGTCAGTGTGCAAAGCGAGTTCCCGTTGCAGTAGAGAAGGATAACGAACTGCCTGTACCGGTTCAGACACGCAAGGGTATAGATGTCAGAAGCGGAGAAGCTTTCCTGCGCGCTCCGGAAAAGTTCGGTAAAAATGGTAAGATCGGAAAGTCCGGGGGAAGGAATCTCCGTGTAAGGGTAGATTTCGACGATTACAGTCTGGACGGCAGAATCGCTTTTAATCACGTAACCCATTTCATTGAGCAGGGCAAGCGACTGCCGGCTGTTTGCCGGGTTCTTGGAAAACAGATTCAGAACAATACTGCTCATCCTTTCCAGATTGTAATAGTCTACATTCTGCCGGTCCGTCAGTATTTTTGCCACAGCCCGCCGGATAGCATCCTCGATCTCGTGGTATGGCGCCGGCTGCACGATATAGTCGAAACAGCCGAACTTCATGCTCTCCCGGGCGTAGTCAAAAGAGGCGTGGGAAGTCAGAAGGATTCTTATAATGGAAGAATAATTTTCCGATACCCATTTATTCAGGGAGAGACCGTTCTCCCCGGGCATCTCGATGTCAGAGAGCAGGATGTTGATATCCTTCTCTTTTATGATTTCCCTTGCCTGCGCCGCGTCAATGGCAGTGTATACGTTGTCAATGTCAAGTGCGGAGAAATTCACTCCGCTCAGGATTCCGTTCAATACGGAGATCTGGTCGTCTACAAGTAAAAGATTCATTGTTATCCCCTTTGTTTATAGCATTTATTCCTGCGAGTTTTCAACAGAGTTACCTGTTATCGGCAGATAGATCAGTCCACATGCTCCACCGGAAGGCTTGTTGTAAAAAGCAAACTGGTAATCTGTCTTATATATCAGAGCAATTCTGTGCTTCAGATTCGAGATACCCACATGCTTTGTGGCGAAAAGATCATTTTCGGAACTGTTGAGCCGCTCAAGGACTTCTTCACTGTAGCCGGTGCCGTTATCGGAAAGCATGATCTGAATGACTCTTTTTCCGTTCAGCTCAGCCGGTTCGATCCGGACGTCGAAGATGAGCAGATTGTCTGACTGCCGGTTATATTTCGCGGTATTTTCCAGAAATGTCTGGATGATCAGTGAGGGCACCCGGCACTGCATCAGTGAGGAATCAACCTGCGTGTTCAGGATAAACGGGCTGGTCCGGTCCAGAAGGACAATGTTGTAATAGTCGTTTACCTCGGCAAGCTCGGACTGAAGCGTTACCAGCTTTAAGTTGTCATGGAAGACATAGCGCAGATGGTTGGAAAATGCGATGATCATCATCTGCATCTTTTCATACTCCCGATTCTCAAGCATGTTGTAGAGGCTTTTCAGGCAGTTTACGAAAAAGTGGGATCCGGTCTGGAGCTGGTAATACTGGAGCTTTGCGTGATCTTTCTCGAATGCCTCATTCTGTTTCTCCTGATACAGGGCGACTTTCTGGTCCATAAGAGAGGCAAGTGCCTCATTGATGTCCTGGTATTCGACGATATCACTGTGGCTCTCTTCCAGAAACTGTTCCGATCCGCTCTGTTCCAGATGCTTCATGGCGACACTGGTCTGTACCAGCGGGTACAGGAGGATCTTGTTGAAGGAATAAAAGGTAAACACAATAACAAAGCAGGTAACCAGGGCAATCAGAATAAAAATCGTGATCAGCCCCCGGGTAAATGACCAGATATAATCTGTACTGAACAGGCAGAACATGCTGATCTGCGTGTTCCCTACCGGGGCGGTCACCAGGTAGTGGGAGGATAAAATCTGATTTTTCGGCGGGGTGATCAGATCGTCGAGCGTGAGTTCGTTTTCTATGAGCACTTCCGGATCAGAGAGCACATTACGGCTGTCGAAGAAACCGAGCTGAATCGCCTGTTCCTCCTCAGCACTCTGGCTGATGAAATCAATCTGGTTCAGATTTACGGCGGTGCAGACGTAGACATCCCGGATTCTGACAGCGCGTATCAGAAGCGAGAAATTTTCGTCCTGGAAGGTGATCCATTGATTGTAATCCGTGCTTTTTCCGCTGAGCCAGTAGTCGCGCAGGTTCTCCTTCAGCAGATAGACATAGTGTGTCCCGGTGGCAGAAAAAGATGTTCCGGTTGCCAGCGCGGATACACTCATATCTTCATTAAAGACCATGATACATTCGTATGGGGAAACCTGACGTTTCAACATCTCAGAGACATTGTACAGATAGGTAACCTTGTCTGAATCTCTCAGATTATGCAGGGTCAGCAGCTGAAAGGAGGAGTCGGAATAGCACAGCTTCTGTTCGAACAGCGCACATTCTTCCAGTTCGGTTTCCAGGGTATTTATGTAGTAGTTCAACGTTGTATTCGTCGTGTGGGCAGTCTGGTCAAAGTGGGATTTTACCAACAGGACACAGTACAGGATCAGTGCGCCGGATGTGAACAAAAACAGGATCAGAAAATACCGGAGAAATACTTTCTTTATGGAATAAGGAGCCTTTTTATGAAAAACGGTCATGGAATACTCACCTCTGTCTAACGTTTACAAGAAATTCCGTCTTCACCCATAGTTATATTAGCAAACTGACCAGTGCAAGTCAAGAAAACAACAAAAAAAGACGGAAAAACGAAAATGTAAACGTTTGACATTTGTCTATTGCGATGAGAAAATATCAGTAAAGGAAATAAATGAAGAGGAGATGAAAGACAATGGCTTATCTGGAATTTAATGCACTATCCACGATTCTCTGCGGATCATTCAGCGCAAAAATCTATCTTCCGGAGATGAATCTGCTGGCACTGGATGATGAAAAGCATGAGAAGAGATATCCGGTGCTGTGGCTTCTTCACAGTGAGGGCGGGACAGCTCTCGACTGGAACCGGACTATGGCGGAAAAGTGCGCTGCAGAACAGGGGATATTTATTATTGCACCGGACTCCCAGCATTCGATCTGTACAAACATGGATTACGGTCCGAAATATGAGGACTTCCTCGCTACTGAGTTCCCGGGCATCTGCAGAAACAATCTTCCCATATCGGAAGAACGTACGCTGAACTGGATCGGAGGAGTCGGAACAGGGGCTTACGGGGCGGTGAAAGCTGCGCTGAAACATCCGGATGTTTTTTCGAAGTGTATTGCAATGGACGGGATTTTCGATATGGACAGGATATGTAAAAAAGCCATGGCCGGAGAGCCCACAGGTATCTTCCACAACGAGGAATCTCTCAAAGCTGTATTCGGTGACATCACAGCGGTAGCAGGAAGCCGGAATGACGTCTATGCGTTGGCGGAGTACTGTCTGACAGGGGAATATTATATCACAGGCACGGCGGATTCACCATATGCAGATGAACGCAAAAGGCTCGCAGAGGCATTGGGCGGAAGAGCCCGGTATGTAGAGACTTCCGGTGAGATTATGAATTTCACTGCGCCGATGGTACTGAAACATGCGGTGGAATGGCTGACAGATCCGGACGGAGAAGGAACACCGGAGAAGGAAAAAGAAAATACGCGGGAGAAGGAAGGGGGAAGATAGAGATGGCAAATTTCAGACTGTATTATTTTTCGGAAGCACTGAGAATGACCGTAGGGGTTAATGTGATTATTCCGGAAAACACATGGGGGCATTCACTGGCTGACAGACCTAAAGGATACCGATATCCAACGTTGTGGCTTCAGTCCGGCGGAGGGTTCGACTACACGGACTGGCAGAGGTATACCGCTCTTGAACTTTATGCTGCGGAAGCGGGCGTGGCGGTTGTGTGCAGCGGCACATACTGCTCGGGATATATGGATACAAAGCACGGGGATTTCAAGTATTTCACACAGCTTTCCGTGGAGACGCCGAAAGTGGTAAGGCATCTCTTTCCCCTCTCGGAAGATCCAAAAGAGAACTATATCGCGGGATTCTCCATGGGTGGATACGGGACGCTCAAGTGGATGCTTCGGGACCCTGAGAAATTCGCGGCGTTCGGGCTGTTCTCGGGAATCAAGAATGTCCCGGATGTCCTGCCGGAAAAGGAAGACCGGGAGGATGATTTCTACATGTTTGCGTCTGCATTCGGTGACAGAGCAAATACCATTAACACCGAGGATGACGTGGTGTATATGATCAAGAAACAGAAGGCTGCGGGGAAGAAATTCCCGAGAGGATACATGGCTACCGGCGTCGAGGATACCCATTATGAGGACAATGTGGAGTTTATGGACAAGTATGAGGCACTGGGGGTTGAGTTCGAGAGAGTGATCGACCACGGAGCACATAACTGGGAATATTGTAACCGGCATGTGAAAGAGTTTCTGGACTGGTTGAATATCAAGGATACATTCCAGAGAGATGCAGAGTAAAAATATAAAAGAAGACAGGAGGACAGTTATGGGAGAGATGTTTTTAAGACCGGGAACCCCGGACGATGACAACCGGGATTATCTGCCGGAGAAAATCAAAGGTTCTGATATTGTTGTAAATGAAAACGGGAATAATTCCCAGCCTTATCCGGAGCGGCTGAACGAGTACCACGGTGTGATTGCGGACGGACTGGAAGACGAGTGGTATGTGTATGTGCCGGAAAGCTATGATCCGTCTGTGAAGACGCCGCTTGTTGTGTCCCTGCACGGCGGTATGATGACCGGCTGGGGGCAGGCAATCTATACATCCTGGACACTGGCGTCAGACAGGGACGGATTCATCGTCCTGTTCCCAAATGCCAGTTACCAGAGGTTCTGGCAGGTGCAGTGGGGAACATGGGAGATCAATCCGGAGAAGCTGACCCCGGGAGCGATGGAAGGAGAACCGGAGGGCGTGAAGTCCTGCCCGGAAAATGTGGAGGATAACCACGACATTAAGCTGATCATGGGACTGATCGAAAAGATGAAAGCGGAGTACAATATCGACGAGGGAAGGATCTTCATGCAGGGGATGTCCATGGGAAATATGATGACAGCGCTCTTTGCACGGAATTTCGGTAATATCCTTGCCGGTGCTGCAGGATCAGGCGCAGCAGCGTTTATGTCCCTGATTTTTGACAAAGATGAGAGGATTATCAACCGGGGCGGTCCCCTTGCCATCTGGCAGTCACGCCCGGAACTCAATGATATTCCGCCGGGACGGGAGATCGAGAAGCGGGTGCATAAGTATAACCGTCTGTACTGGATGCGCATCAATGAATGCGACCTGATCCCGCAGATTACTATTCAGGGTGAGAACAATCTGGCTTTCTATAAAGGGAAAAAGGCGGATCTGGTCTACTATGATATCAAGAACCGGGACCACGGGCAGACCTTTGACGATGCGGTTCTTGTGTGGGATTATCTGTTCTCCGGAATCCGCCGGGAGAAGGATGGTACTGTTGTGTGTACAAAACCTGCAAGAGAGAGAAAGGGCGATGATTTCGCATTTGCGGTTACTTCCGGCAGCAACAGGGTGTGGTTCCGAAACCGGATTCAGGAGATGAGCGGTCCGGCGCTGAACTGGAAGAAGATGAAATACCACGGTCTGGAGGGCGGACAGAAGATTCGGGGCGAATACCATATGGTGCCCCTGACCTTCCTTGCGGAGGCGTTCGGCGCGCAGTTGGAATATTCGGATAATAATCTTGTGGCGCGGATGGCGATGGCGGACGGAAAGAAGCTTCAGTTTGCAAGAGGAAGCATCGGCTGCGTGATTGATCAGTCCCTGGTACAGATGTACTGCGAAGCGCTCCACAGGGAGAATGAGCTTTATGTGTCAGTGGAATGGTTTTCCGAGTATATCTGTGGTATGCACGTCTCCGTCTGCGAGGACGTTGTCTATGTGACGGACCATTCAAATAAACTGTCGGCAAATATGGCAGATCTGATTAAAGATCTGCTGATGGATACGATTGTACCGGACAATTATGAGGAGATGCTTCCGAATGATGAAAGTGAGGTTAAATGAAATGGAGAGACAGATCAAAATACTGCCGGGAACACCGGATGACGACAACAGGGAATATCTGCCGGAGGCGATCAAAGGCTCCGACATTGTGGTAAATGAAAACGGAAACAATTCTCAGCCATATCCGAAACGGCTTCAGGAGTTCCATGGGATCATGGGAAATGAAACGGAAGACGAGTGGTATGAGTATGTACCGGAGAGTTATGATCCGGAGAAGAAAACACCCCTTGTCCTGTCCATGCATGGCGGACTGATGACCGGTTGGGGACAGGCAATCTACACGTCCTGGACGATGATCGCGGAACGGGATAATATTATTGTGGTATTCCCGAACGCCCACAGCAGAAGGCTGTGGACCGTGGAGGCGACGGATGTTGAAAGAAAGGTGGATGCCGAACTTCCTGTGGATATCCGGCAGAACCTGGCGGATAAGATTGAGGATAATCCGGATGTCAAGATGGTTCTTGCGCTTCTGGACTATCTGAAAGGTAAGTATAATATCGACGAAGAGCGGATTTTTATGCAGGGCATGTCAAACGGAAATATGTTTACAAGCATGTTTGCAAGATATTATGGAAACCTTATTACTGCCGCATCCTGTGCAGGCGGCGGCACGCCGAATCCCCGGCTGTTCATGGAGGACGGACAACTCAAAAATGCAGGCGGCCCGGTGGGGATGTGGACGTCCATACCGGAGACGAACGGATGCCCGCCCTGGTGCGAGTTCGATGATCCGACGATCTATAAATATACCCGTGTGTACTGGAATGAGGTGAATAAATGCCATCAGGATCCGGAGATCAGTATTATCGGCGAGGATGCGTTCGCATTTTATAAAGGGGACAAGGTGGACAATGTCTTCTTTGAAATTAAGAACCGGGATCACGGGCAGACTCTGGACGAGGCTGCACTTGTGTGGGACTACTATTTCTCCGGACTGCGCAGGAAAGCGGACGGCACGATCGTGGACGAAGGCCCCAGATTTTCGAGAAATGGCGACCGCTTCGGCGTGGCCGTGACAGACGGATGTAAAACGGCATGGTTTGAGAACCACAAAGTGGAGATGAAAGCTCCGGCTGTTAAATGGCAGAAACTGAAATATCACGGTCTGAACGGCGGGCAGAAGGTGAAAGGGGAATATATCTGCGTTCCGGTTTCATTCATTGCCAAAGTATTTGATGCGTCATACCGTTATGAGGAAGACGGCACGGTGGCTTATATGTATCTGGAGGACGGGCGCACCCTGCAGTTCGCGAGAGGGAGCATCGGCTGTGTAATCGGTAATGACTTCCGGTGCATGTATTGTGAAGCCCTTCACAGAGAAGGCGAGCTGTGCATCTCCCTGGAGTGGTTCGCACGGTTTATCATGGGTGTGTGCGCCACAAAATATGACGACGTTCTTTATGTGACGGACCATCATGCGGAACTCGGCACCAACATGGCGGATCTGATCCGGAACCTTCTGCATAATGAAAAAGAAGAGATTGTTCTGTAAAAGGACGGGTTTATTGCGCAAAGACTGGACGGGGCTGGTGGGGCAGCCCCGGATGTGGAGGGAGTGGTTTATATGGCAAAGATAAGAATTCTTCCGGGCACACCGGATGATGACAACAGAGAATATCTTCCGGAAAAGATCAGAAATTCCGATATTGTGGTAAATGAAAACGGAAACAATTCCATCGTATATCCAAAGCGTCTCAGGGAGTACCGGGAGGTCCTTCTGGATGGTGTGGAGGATACCTGGTATGAATATGTGCCGGAGTCTTATGATCCGGCCAAAAAAGTGCCTCTTGTCATCGGACTGCATGGCGGTCTGATGACCGGCTGGGGACATGCCGTCTATACATCCTGGACGCTTGTGGCGGATCGGGAGGGATTCATCTGTCTGTTCCCTGATGCCAACGAGAAAAGAATGTGGCAGAACTATGGAGTATTCGATAATTTTGACCCTGCGGATGCGCCGGATCTTCCTGTTGTGAAACCGGCGGAAAAAATTGAGGATAACCATGATATGAACATGATTCTGGCGCTGATCGGGAAGATGAAAGAAAAATATAATATCGATGAGGGCAGGATCTTCATGCAGGGCATGTCCATGGGGAATATCATGACCGGACAGTTTGCAAGACAATACGGGAATATCCTGGCAGGTGCGGCGGGGTCCGGAGGTCCCTGCGAACTGCGGAACATTTTTGATGAGAATGGCAGAATTATCAACCATGCCGGACATCTCGCCATCTGGCAGTCCAGACCGGAGAAGAACGGCTTGCCACCGGGAAAGACGTACGATGAATATACCATCAATAAAATGAACCGGATCTACTGGATGCGGATTAACGAGTGCGACCTGATTCCCGAAATCAGTATTGTGGGGGAGGACAATTTCGCATTTTACAAAGGAAAGAAAGCAGATCTTGTCTATCTCGATATCAAGAACCGGGATCACGGGCAGACACTGGACGAAGCGTTTCTGTATTGGGACTATCTGTTCTCCGGAACCCGGCGGGAGGAGGATGGCACCATCACCCATGAGGCGAATATCATCCCGAGAAAGGGTGATTCTTTCGGCATCGCTGTGGCGCCGGGATACGACAAAGCCTGGTTTGACAACCGGGTGGTGGAACTGGGAACAAAGGCGGTACAGTGGGACAAGCTGAAATATCACGGGCTGAACGGTGGACAGATCGTAAGAGGCTCCTACCTCTGCGTGCCGCTTTCGTTCATCGCCCGGGCATTTGAGGCAGGCTATCAGGCGGATGCAGAGGCGACAGAAGTGGTGCTGACCCTGAAAGACGGCAGAAGGCTGCAGTTTGCCAGAGGGAGTATCGGCTGCGTGATTGATGATACGGTGAGATGTATGTACTGCGAGGCACTGCAGCGGGATGGTGAACTGCTGGTCTCCATCGAGTGGTTTGCAAAATATTTCTACGGGCTGCAGGTGTCAAAATGCGGAGACATGCTGTATATTACCGATCATTTTGCTGATCTGTCTGCATTTATGGTGGATCTGATCAGGGATATTTTCAAAGGGGAAATAGTACCGGACAATTATGAGGATATGCTCTGAAAACGAGAATGAAAAAAAGCGGTTTAGATGAGGAGAAGAATCATGAGGAAAATTATTGCTTACACACATGTCGGTGATTATGGAGAGGCAGTTGACAACATCCATTTTTTAACAGATAATGAAATAAATGCCGGAGAAATCAGCCTTTCCATAGAAGGGAACTACAGGGATTTAAGCGGTAGGGCACTTTCGGAAGGAATTCTTTCCGCTGATGTGTCCGGGGACGGAGTGAATGTTGTCCTGGATCCGTTCCTGTACCGGTACGATTTTAAAATTACGGGAAAAATCGGTGCGGAAGAGGTGGAAGTAACAAAGGACAATATTGATGAGGTTATTATAAAGGATGTGGATTCTTTCCGTGCTATAGAGGAAAACGGAGTTCACTACCGGCTGTATGAACCGGAAGCTTTCGGTCCCAGACCGTTGGTGCTCTTTCTTCATGGCGGAGGAGAGTGCGGCGAGGATAATCGGATCCAGCTGACGGGAACGCTGGGAGCTCTGCGACTGGCAGAAAAGTGGCCGGAGATGTATGTTATGGCGCCTCAGGCTCCTGCCGGCTCCCTGACTATGGAAGAGAACTTTGAGGTTATGAAAAAGAGAGGCAACCCCTTCCGTGTGGAGATGGGAATGACGCCGTTCGCCCTTAAAGGCGAACGGGGATGGAACCGGGATTATCTGGGTAAAGTAGCCGACATTATCCGGAAAATGATCGCAGACGGGAAAGTAGACCGGAGAAGAGTCTATGTCATCGGCATGAGCATGGGCGGAGGCGGAACCATTAATATGGTGTCTGTGGCGCCGGATCTGTTTGCGGCAGCAGCGCCCATCTGCCCGAGCATGAACGGGGAGAGCTATGCACAGCTTCTGCATTGGCCGGATGTGCCGGTATGGATTTCCACGGCGTATATGGACCATCAGCATGGAAGGCATGCCTATATCTATAATGCCTGCCGCAAGCTGTGGGACGAGGGCAGAAAAGATATAAAATATACGATTTATCTTCCGGAGGAACTGGAACAGTATGGCATAGGAGGCACGGAAGGGCTGAGTGATAAAGAACTCGATGCGGAGAATCATAACAGTTGGATTCTCACCCTTCACAATGAGAAGGGTATCCTGGACTGGATGATTTCCCATGTAAAGGAATAACGATATGTAAGCACTAACGGCAGATAAAGAGGCAGAGAACTGTCGGAAAAAGAAGGTAACAAAAATGGCAACGATCAAAGATGTGGCAAAGCACGCTGATGTGTCGATTGCGACAGTGTCCCGGATTATCAACAATCGGGGACCGATCAGCGAGAAAACTCGGAACAGGGTATATGAGTCAATGAAAGCGCTGAACTATCAGCCGAACGAGATGGCGAGAGCCCTACAGAAGCAGAAAAGCAATATCATCGGTCTGATCGTGCCGTCGATCGAGTATGACTTTTTCAGCAGACTGATCGAGGCGGTGGAGGAGACATGTCATGAGCATGGATACAAGCTGATGCTCGGCCGTTCCGGTGAGAACGAGGACCGGGAGATCGAGATGGTGTCCATGTTGGAAGGAAATAAGGTGGATGGAATTCTGCTGTGCAGCCGGCTTGGCGATGCAGGAATATACCGGGACAGGGCAACCATGCCCATTGTCAGTATTGACAGGGATATTGACGGCTTCTCCACAGTGACCTCCGATAATTACCAAGGCGGAGTCCTGGCGGCGGATGAACTGTATGCGGCGGGCAGCAGACGCCCGGTCCTTTTTGGGAACAGGACGCCGGAATACATGACCATGAATGCCAGAAACAGAGGGTTTTTTGACGAGTGCGGGAAACTGGGCATGGAACCCCGGCACATACCGGCGTCTATATCAAATGATGACGCCGCTCTGGCGGTTCGGAGTTTCCTGTGCGGACTTGAAAAATATCCGGATGCGGACGGTGTGTTCATCACAGGGGATGTACTGGCATCCCAGATCGTCTGCAGCCAGACAGTGAGGAAAATGGGAATCTTTAAGAAAATGCCGGTGATTTCCTATGACGGCCTGAATATCTCCGGGCTTCTGGGAATCAGTACGATTGCCCAGCCTATCCGGGAGATGGGAAAGACTGCGGCGGAACAGCTGATTCAGGAGATCGAGTGCCGATCAGAAGATAAGGAAAGTCATACCCGATTTGTGCTTCCGGTCTGTTTCATAGAAAGAGACAGTACCGCGAGATTTAAGAGGGTAGATGAAGAAATGGATTTTGAAAGATTAACAGCATATATTGATTCTCTGAAAGAAGAATATGGGATCCCGGCAGCGGACTGCAAGATTACGAAAGACCACAAAGTCGTATACCGCCATATGATGGGATGTTCGGACTATGAAAATAAAACACCGCTGAATGAGGAGACGATTTTCCGTTTCTTCTCGGCGACAAAAGTGGTGACCATGACGGCAGTGATGCAGCAGATTGAGCGGGGAAAACTGCGGCTGTACGATGAGGTGCGGCAGTACCTTCCGGAATACAATATGATGAAGGTGGCGGATACGTTCAACTTTACATTTCCGTTGAAATGGCCCACATCTTCCGATCCGTGCCACTACGCGCATAATGCGATCCGGATCATTGATCTGATGACGATGACTGCGGGACTGTCCTATGACACGGATTCGAAGGAGGAAAAGGAGATACGGGAGAAGAGCAATAACCAGGCTTCCACACGGGAAGTTGTGGCGGAGCTTGCAAAGATGCCTCTCGTGTATGAGCCGGGAACGCGATATTCCTATGGTTTGTGCCACGACGTCCTGGCAGCGGTGGTCGAGGTGGTATCCGGACAGAAATATTCCGAGTATCTGAAGGAGAATATTTTTGATCCGCTTGGGATAAAAGATCTGTATTTCCACTGGGACAGAGATCCAAAGCTCAACGAGAGAGTCTGCGCCCTGTATCAGGGCGTGTTCGGAACTGACGATATTATCCCGGATACCGGGGAAATGACGTCAGGCTTCAAGATTACGGCAAACTATGAGAGCGGCGGTGCAGGACTGGCCGGGACGGTAGATGCCTACAGCATTCTGATCGACGCACTCTGCAACGGCGGCGTGGGAGCAAACGGGGCGCGGATCCTATCGGAAGAATCCGTAAAGATGTTCAGTGTACCATACACGACAGGACAGATGAGTCGGGATTTTGCGGTGACAGGAAAGGTCGGATATGAGTACGGCCTGGGCGTAAGAGTGCTGGTGGATGACCGGGATTCCAGATCCCCGGTTGGCGAGTTTGGCTGGGACGGAGCTGCAGGGGCATATGTACTGGTCGATCCGGTCAATCATATCAGTATTTTCTATACACAGCACATCGCGGGGTATCCCAGGGTGTACAGCGAGATTCACCCGAGGATCCGGGATATCGCGTATGAGTGCATGGGATATTAGCATTAAAAAAGTATAAAGAAAGCATTAAAAATTAGTGGGCTGCAAATTCGACATTGAATTTTGCAGCTCGCTTTCGTATAATGTAAATGCATTTTAAATCGCAGTATAAAACCGGCGGGGTGTTTTTCGAAAAGCAGTTTGAAGAAGTGAAAAATTAGGAAAGGTAGGAGATCAGGATGCTTGAACAAAGAGACTTAGTATTGATTGCTGAAGTAGTTGAGAAGGCAATACTGCCGGTAAAGAACGATGTGAGCGAGCTGAAAGAGGATGTGTCGGCGCTCAAGAGTGATGTAAGCGAGCTGAAAGAGGACGTGTCGATGCTCAAGAGCGAAATGAGCGAAGTGAAGAGCGACGTGAGTGAACTGAAAGAAGACGTGTCGACGCTTAAGAGTGATGTGGGCGAGCTGAAAGAGGACGTGTCGACGCTCAAAAACGAAATGCGCGAAGTGAAGGGCGATGTGAGCGAACTGAAAGAGGATGTATCGACGCTCAAGAGCGAAATGCACGAAGTGAAGAGTGATGTGAGCGAGCTGAAAGAGGATGTTTCGGTGCTCAAGAGCGAAATGCACGAAGTGAAGGGCGACGTGAGCGAGCTGAAAGGGGATGTGTCGGTGCTTAAGGACGACATGACCGAAGTGAAGGGGAATATAGGAACTTTGCAGAGTTCTTTAAGGTCTCTTGAGGTTACCCTGGAAAATGAGACAAATAAGGGAATAAAGATTATAGCGGAAGGTCATCTGGATCTGAACAGGAAGCTTGATGAAGCTTTAAAGATTGAAAATGAAAAGGAAACAATGAAGCTGCACATCAACTATCTGGAAAGCGAAATGATAAAGGTGAAAGCCAGATTAGACAAAATAGAAAAGAAGAAAAAAGACGAATTAGATGAAATTGCATAAAAAATAGAAAGACAGCAGAAGGAGAGGCGTACGTCTCTCCTTCTGTATATGAGAAGTTCCTGTATAAAGCTTCAGAATGGATTCCCGCCTTCCGCGTCATCTAACCCGAAGAAAGTGAGTGCTTCCTGAATTGCGAGATCCCAGAATCTCCATTCGTGCTTATATTTCGGGAGATCGAACCAGTGGATATCCAGTCCGATCTCTTCGCAGTGCTTCTGGAAAACTTTGTACTGGTTATAAAGAAGCGCATCCTCGTGTCCGCAGGCGAACATCAGTCGTGGAAGCTTTCCGGTGGGGGCAAGTTTGTCGATCAGAGCCCACACATTTTCCTCGGAGTTCTTGTAAGCCTCGAATCCCCCGGCATTTTCGATAACCTGAACCATTCGTGTGTTGCTTGTATCCATGATCGGGTTGGGATGTCCCGGACGCAACTCATTAAAGTCGACCGGAACGGCAGAAAGAACGGCGGCAGCGCCGAAAAGCTCCGGGAAGTTTACTGCGAACTTGATTGTTCCCCTGCCGCCCATGGACAGTCCGGCGATGAAATTGTCTTCCCGCCTGTCGGAAACAGGGAACCATCCATAGATCAGGGGCATCAGTTCTTTTATAAAATAATCGTACATATTGTAGCCCATCATGGCGTTCGGCCAGTTGGAATAGTTGGAATTCAGAGCGGAGGGGCATACGACCACAAGGTCTTTCTCTGCTGCATACATCTCGATGTTGGTCTTCCTGATCCAGTCTGTGTTGTCTCCGTAGGTGCCGTGGAGCAGCCAGAGAACCTTGTATTTCTTTCCGCTGCGGTAAAATTCTGTGGGATCTACGCCACGTTTTTTATCCGGAAGCACAACGGAGATCTGATGGTTGATGTTGAGATATTCGCTTTCAAAATTGTAGGTTAAAAGTGACATGGTGAATTTCCTCCTTTTTTGTCGTTATTGATTTTCAGCTTTTATACTGGCTTACAAGCCAGTCCATAATGCCGTGCTCATTATTGTATGTGAGAACCCAGGCATTGTGGTTTTCCGAGAATTTCTCAAGTACCGGAAGGCACGGATCTGCAAATCCATATTTTTCGAATTCTTCCGGAGCATAGAGTGTGAGATGTGCATTTCTGTTGCCGGCGTCTTTGAGCTGCATAATGGCATCTACGATGTATTTGTGGCGGTAGAAGGTGTGGTCCACATAGGCGGTAGATACCCAGATCTTTGCATCTGTGAGTGAACGCAGCGTATCATAGGTATCCGGGATCATGGAGGGGCAGATCGGTGCGGCAGCAGCAAAGAGATCTCCGGCGACCCGCATGGCACGGATGGTACCGCATCCGCCCATGGACAGCCCGGTTACAAATACTTTGTGGGGATCGACTTTGCCATCAGAGATCATCTTACGGATGATATCACACACCTGGGCGATATATTCCGTATTCCATCCCATTCCCGGGAGAAACATGGATGTGTAAAATGTATTCTGAAACACTGTGGACGGGTCCGGCAGCATTTCGTCGATGTTTCCGGGGGCCTGGGGAGCCATCACATAGAGGTACGGATACAACTCCGCCAGTTTTAGGGCGCCCAGAGTGCCGGTCATCTGCAGAAGATTGTCATATCCACATTCTCCGCCTCCGTGCAGAAAGAGAATCAGCGGTCTGGGACCATCAGCCTGAGGACTGTAGAGGCGGTAAATGACATCGCCGTCCTGTTTCGCCTCAAATTTATCCAGATCCTTTACATGAATATTCTCCAGAGGAACATCCCCTTTTGTTAATGGATAAGATATTCCGTCCAGAGTGACTTCCAGGCGAAAATTGCCGTTATAATAGATCGGATCAATGGCAAGATGGTATCCATTTTTAATTTTTGTCAGTGCGCGGATCTTGCGGTCCGCGCTTTTGTCACCCATATAGGCAGTGAGGGTGAAAGATTCGGCAGTCAGCCCGTCGGAGACGTCAGTCAGATCAAAAGCAACTGCCTCCCAACCCCGGTTTTTTACTTCAGTATAGACAGATAATTTCATAAAATAAACACCTCCAGATCTGGCAGGAGCCTACAGAGTACATTCGCTGCCAGTTTCTTTGTCATAGTAGATAATGGTATAAGTAAGAGTTTTAAAGTCAGCGTGGAGAGTTGTATGATACTCATCTTTTGTCCAGGTGATTGTCACTGTGCCGTCTCCTTTGTCTTCACCGACTGTGATATCGCCGTTAAACGCCTCGTAAGTATTACGGAAACGCATCATTTCATACATGCGCGTGCACACAGGTTTCTGAACGGCCGCTTCCAGTTCCTCCCTTGTAAATGTGTGGCGGTTGATCGTCCGGGGGTCCGGGATCGTCTTCATGCTTTCAATATCATTTTCTCCTGCAAGGAGTCCTACATAGTAAACCTGCGGAATCCCCGGAGTATAGAACTGCACGGCTCTGGCGATGAGATATGCGTCGTCATTGCAGTGGAGGGCGGAGTAGTAGGTGGAACCGAGTTGGTAGCTTCTGAATTTTCCGCTCTTATCTTTGATCATGCTGGGAAGCTTTATGTATTTTCTTGCTTCTTTTGTGATCTCGTTTACATCATCACGGACAATGTCGATTTCGTCTTCGGTCAGCAGTCCGGCTACATCGACAACGCCGATTCCGTCGTGGGTGTCAAGTGTAGTAAACTGTTTTCTGGGACAGATATTCAGCCAGTGGATCAGACGATCCGTTCTGCCGGTTTTCAGACCGTGGAGCAGAAGCATGGGCAGGGCAAAATCGTAGACCCAGTATCCTTTTTCTGCCATCTTCAGTTGGATATGATAGTTTTCATGAATCTCCGGGAGCATCTCCGTTCCTCTTTTGCGGAGCGGTGCCATGCCGATTTCCAGGACATCCCATACATCCGGTTCTACAAAGAAGCAGTTGGTGCCGGGGCGTTTTGTGGCGTAGGCAAATGCATCGAAGCGGACGAGTGGCACATGGCTGCTGATGGTTCCGAGATTTCTCTCATAGTAGTCCTGAGTTGCTTTTGAGTAGGGATCGATGTCGATCTGTTCCTCGAAAAATGTGTTCCAGAGATGGACTTTTTTTCCGTCGTCCCGTGTAAATTCGATGTAGGGATAAGTCGGCTTTCTGCGGTAAAGCAGATCATACTGCTCTTCTGTGGGATTGCCGTCCGGCCAGAACTCTTCCCAGTGGATAAACATATCTCTGTACGGGGAATTGTCGCCGTTTTTCATGTAATCACGGAACTCCTCCGAGCGGATGGAAATGTGGTTGAGCATAAAATCTGCCATCATATAATACTGGTCAGCCAGTTTGTCGATGTCATCCCATGTTCCGAAAGCGGGATCTACAATGTCATAGTTGATAACGGCAAAGCCTCTGTCGCCGGAAGAGGGGTAGAAAGGGAGAACGTGAAGTCCTCCGATTACTCCCTGAAAATGCGTGGACAGGATTTCGTCCAGTTCCTTTAAGTCCTTGCTCATGCTGTCGGCATAGGTGATGAGCATAATTTTGTTCTCGATTTTTTTCATGATCTTGGTCTCCTTGTTATCTCATGTTGATACAAAAAAGGCAGTCCCGCATTTCTGTTGGAGAGGGCCGGCAGAAATACGGGAGACTGCCTGGGGAAAAGTCTAGCCTTTGACAGATCCGACTGTGATACCTTTCGCAAAAGACTTCTGGAAGAAAGGATATGCACAGAGGATTGGAAGCAGGGCGATTACAGCCAGTGCCATACGGATACTTACACTGGGAAGGTCACGGATATCAATATTTGGATTAGAATGGGACTGCAGGAATGAAACATTGCTTATTACGGAATTTAGATAGTTTTGAATACCGTACAGTTCTCTCCTTATCTGAATAAAATATACTCCATTTGTCCAGTTGTTCCAGTATGAAATCGCAGTCATAAGGGCGATTGTTCCTATAATTGGTTTGGACATGGGAACTACGACTTTGACCAGGGTGTTAAACTCCCCGGAACCGTCGATCGTTGCCGCCTCAATGACCTCGTCCGGTACATTTGAGGTAATGTAAGTTCTCACCATAATGACGAAGAATGCATTCATCAGCAGGTATGGCACAATCAGAGCCCAGACAGTATCTGAGATGTGGAAAATCTGGGAGTAAATCAGGTATGTCGGTACAAATCCGCCGTTAAACAACATGGTAAAGAAGATAAAGAATGATAGAAATCTTCTTCCCGGCAGATCTTTTCTCGACAGAGGATAAGCAAACAACATTGTCATGATAATACTGATGACGGTTCCGACGCCTGTCACGAGAAAACTCATTCCATAAGCACGCAGAATATTTTCTTTGATTCCCCAGATATACCGATATGCGGCAAGAGAAATCTCAGAAGGAATGAAAGAATAACCTTCCAGAGCCAGAGCCTGTTCGGATGTAAACGAACTGGAAATTAGCAGGATAAACGGAAGTACACATGCCAGAATAAGCAAAATCATGATGAATGACATGATAAAACGAAAAACTTTATTATGATAGACCATTATATTTTCCTCCTTTGATTGATTTAGAATAAACTGCTGTCCTTGTCAATTCTGGAAACTACTGTGTTAGCAGTAAATACACAGATGAATCCCAGAATGGACTGAAGGAATCCGGCTGCCGTGGAACGTCCAATATCGTTGAGTTCCAGAAGTCCGCGGTATACATAAGTGTCGATTGTCTGCGTTGTAGAATAGAGCAGACCACTATTCATAGTTACCTGATAGAACAATCCAAAATCGGAATAACAGATTCGCCCTACAGCAAGAAGAACCAATGTAATAATCGTAGGTCTTAGTGCGGGAAGCGTAATGTGGCGGATCTGCGCCCATACCCCAGCGCCGTCTACAGATGCAGCTTCATAGTAAGATTTGTCGATTCCGATCAGCGTGGAATAATAGAGGATCGAGTTATATCCAAACGTCATCCACAGATACACAAGTACAATAATGACGGGCCAATAGCCTGCTTCGTTATACCAGTTGATCGGATCCAACCCGAGCATTGGGAGAATTGTCATGTTCATAAATCCGTTGTTTCCGCTTAGGAAAGCATATACAATATAACTGATGATAACGGTTGAGAGCAGATACGGAATCAGAATGATAACCTGGCTGAAACGTTTGAAAAATTTATTGTGTATTGCGTCCAGGCATATAGCAACGAAGACTCCCATAGCATTTCCTAAAACGATAAATGCAATATTATACAAAATTGTATTTCGGAAAAAAATGAATGCATCGTTTGTGCTGAACAAATACTTAAAGTTGTCAAATCCGCACCAGGGGCTTTCAAAAAGGCCAACAGAATAATTCACCTTTTTGAAAGCCAGTGCAAGACCTGCCATTGGCATGTAATTATTGATGACCAGATAGATCAGTCCAGGCAGGATCATTAAGTAAAAAGGAACATACCGTTTCATTCTTCTTAAAGTCAATTTTCTTTTTTGGGGTTTTGTTTTTACTCTTTCCATATTAGCCTCCTTATTTGTGATACGATCTCTTTTTGAATAATTTATAGAAAAAATGCACAAAAATCTATCGCAAAACAGATATAAACTGTTGAATTTCTGATTTTCAAAAATATTAAACGCATATTATATGGAAAAAAGACGAAAAAAGTGAAAAAATAATGCAAAATATCAAAAAAACGATGAATCAGGACAGAAAAATGATAGAGCGAAAAGGGTAGAATCTGATATCATGACGATACATCGAAAAACAGTCAGCCTACGGGTGAAAAGAAAAGGAGGAATGATGTTATGAAGAAAAGACTGGTTGCAGCATTACTTGCAGCATCCATGACAATGGGGCTCCTGGTCGGATGCTCCTCGGGTGGAAACACGGATAGTGGGACAGATGAACAACAGACATCGGAGTCAGAGGATTATCCAGTGATTAAAGTCGCTTACACGATTATGTTTCCAACGACGGATGAAGAGGCGATTGAGGATGAACTGAACAAGATTATGAGGGAGAAAGCTCATGCGGAAGTTGATCTTGTGGGTATTGAGTTTGGAAACTGGTCGACACAGCTGAACCTGATGTTGACAGGCGGCGGAGATAATTCGATTGATCTGTTCAACTCCTTCTGGTACACATCCATAACGAACCTGGTTTCGAACGGACAGGTTATGGCACTGGATGATCTTCTGGAGTCAGATGGAAGCGGAATTGTGGAACAGTTTGAAAATGACGGTATTTCAGAGTATCTGAAATGTGGTGAAGTTGGTGGTACACAGTATGGTATTCCTTGCATTTATGCGTACTGTACGGAGAATCTTTTCTATTCTCTGGAAGCAGATGCGGAGAATGCCGGAATTGATTGGAGCCAGATGACAGATCTGGACAGCATGTCGGACACAATCCTCCAGCTCAAAGAAGCAAATCCGGACAAGTATTTTATCCCCGGTTCCACGGATCCGTACTGGATTCCAAAGAGCATCGACTACTTTGGAGATACAAATTTCCTTGGAGTTTTGACTAATCCGACAGAAAGCACAACAGTAGAAAATTATTATGAGTCAGATTATTTCCTGCAGTGGATGGAATATGTGAAAAAATGGAAAGAGGCAGGCGTATTCAGCCCGGATCCGCTCAGTAATAATCAGCCGGTTCTTATGAATCTTCTGATGGGGGTGGCTGACGGAACTACAGGTTATGGATGGGATGCAGCAGTTTCTATGGAGGCTACAGAGGCACAGAATAATCTGCAACTTCAGGGAGCAAAGGTAACGGATGCTCTTTCTACA
The DNA here is from genome assembly GCF_002160525.1 of Lachnoclostridium sp. An169. Classification (GTDB taxonomy): domain Bacteria; phylum Bacillota; class Clostridia; order Lachnospirales; family Lachnospiraceae; genus Mediterraneibacter; species Mediterraneibacter cottocaccae. The sequence continues at coordinate 63,316 of NZ_NFKT01000005.1, read as the reverse complement.
ACAAGTGATGCGACAACTTATATGTGGCATATCAGCGCATTCTGCAAGGAACCGGAAGCAGCAATGAGAGTTCTGGAAGTCCTCTATACAGATGCAGATGCAGCTCAGCTTGTGGCAAACGGTATTGAAGGGCTTGAGTATGAATTGGACGAGAACGGACAGATGGTTTATCCGGAAGGCAAGAGCGGACTGTCAGATCTGGGATGGTCGGCAGCGTCCATGGCTTACTGGCCGAATGTAATGCTGTGCAAGACATGGTACTATGAGCCGGAAGATGTTTACGATCAGATGCGTGAGAAAAACAAGAACTGTGACAAATCTCTGGCACTTGGCTTCACGTTCGATTCTACAAACGTAACCGATCAGATGACAGCATGTGCGAACGTTGTTGCGCAGTATTACACACCGCTTATGTACGGTGAAGTTGATATTGATTCTACGCTTCCGGAGTTCCAACAGGCTCTGAAAAATGCAGGAATTGACGACATTATTGCGGAGAAACAGGCACAGCTCGATGCATGGCTTGCTGGGCAGTAAATAGAACCATACAAAGGGGGAGGGGAGAGCCCTCTCCTTTTTTCACCGCCGGATCCGGCCGGGGAGGCAGAACATAACGGCGGTGCCGCAGAATTTTACAGACAGGAAGGAAGAAGAACATGAATCAAGAAAAACTGTGGAACAAGTATTATATTCTGACGCTTCTGGTCAATACCCTACATGCATTCTCCTTCTATATGATTGCGACGATTCTTTCCAAATATCTGGTCGGCATCGGGACAACGGTTACGATGGCAGGGTTTATCGTGGGACTTGTTTCCCTGACATCCCTGGTCTGCCGGCCCTTTAGCGGAGTGATGGCAGACCGCCTTAATAATGTAACGCTTCTGAAATGGAGCACTGTGCTTATGGGAATTGGTCTTCTTGGATTTACCATCACAACAGAAATCCCTCTTCTTATTTTCTTCCGCATCATCAACGGTGTGGGTTTTGCTTTGGCAGGCACCTGTCAGATCGCTCTGGCGTCTCATTATATTCCAAAAACAAGGATGGGAGAAGGAATCGGATATTTTGGTCTTGGCATGGTGATCGGCTCCGCGGTGGCGCCGGGAATTGGGCTTGCGATTGCAGAAAGTGTGGGAATGAGAGTTACGTTTCTAATCTCGGCAGTCATGGTGGCAGGAGAATTTGTGATACTGATGTTCCTGCATGAAGAAAAAAAGAAAACGGTGGAAAAGATCCGCATCCATCTTCGTGATATTGTGTGCGTAGAAGCGCTTCCTTTTACGTTGGTTGCAGGATCGTACTCCTTTATCAATGGTATTATCGCCTCGTATCTTGTCCTTTATGCAGATGAAGTGGGGGTAGGCGGTGTGAGTGTTTATTTTACGGTTTGTGCAGTCGTACTCTTTATTGTCCGTCCCTTCTCGGGAAAACTGATGGATAAAAAAGGAATACGGGTGGCGGTGGTGCCGGGGCTGATTCTGACGGCATGCTCCATGTTTATCCTGGGAGTGAGCCGGACTCTGCCTCTGATACTTCTGACCGGTGTGATACGTTCGTTAGGGCAGGGAGCGGCACAGCCTGCGCTTCAGGCAGGATGTATCAATGAAGTGGGAATAGACCGCAGCGGCGTGGCTACCAGTACATACTACCTCGGTGGGGATATCTTCCAGGGAATCGGTCCTATGATCGGCGGTTTTATAGTGGAAGCGATCGCGGGAGCAGCGGGATATACGGCCATATTTGCGATTTGCGGAATATTTCAGCTGTGTGCACTCGGATATTTTGTCTTTGTGACCGGAAGAAAAAAAGCGGAGAAAAAACAGGCTGCCGGGAGTGAAATGGCATGAAACTGTTTACCTCTGACAGGAACTTTTACAGGAAAACGATAAGGCTTGCTGTCCCGATTACACTGCAGTGCCTGATTACGACTGGTGTAAATATGACGGACAGCATTATGGTGGGATCTCTGGGGGAAGCATCACTCTCCGCTGTGTCGCTTGCCAACCAGTTCATCAATATTTTCGTGTTTGCCTGTATGGGACTCGGGCAGGGGGCATCTATTCTTTCTGCCCGGTTCTGGGGAATGGGAGATAAAGACGCCCTGAAAAGGACGATATCGATTTCGTTTAAATATGCGTTTGCCCTTTCCCTGGTCTTTACCGTGGTTACTCTGTTTATGCCGGAGCTGATCATGCGGATGTATATCAGTGATGCAGACGTGGTTTCGGAAGGAGTCCGGTATTTCGGGTTTTCGGCATACTGCTACATATTCTGGGGACTGTCCCTTGTGTGTTCCAATATCCTGAGAAGCGTAGGGCAGGTCAGAGTACCTCTGTACACGGCAATTCTGGCATTTGTTTCAAATGTGGGATTGAATTATATCTTTATCTTCGGAAAACTTGGCTCGCCGAAGATGGGAGTTGTGGGAGCTGCACTTGGCACATTGATCGCACGAATCCTTGAATTTGGCGTTTCTTTCGGATATCTGTTCTTTGCAGACCGCTCAATCCGCTATCGTTTCCAGGATATATTGCTCCGGAGCGGACATCTGAATAAAGAATTTTTCAAAGTGGCTTTCCCGGTGGTGGTCAGCGACAGCCTGCAGGGATTCGGCAATAACTTTATTGCCATGATCACAGGACAGATTGGTTCCCAGTTTGTGGCAGCTTATTCCATTACAACAGTAACACAGCAGATGAGTACTGTGCTGACACAGGGAGTCGCCCAGTCTAGCAGTGTGGTAATTGGTCATACGCTGGGAGGGGAGAGCGTGAAGAAAGCAAAAGAGGAAGCAGATGCATTTATCGGACTTGGGCTTGTGGTGGGGATCATCGCGGCAGGTCTGATCCTGATTTTGTCCGGACCGATCATATCTGTTTATAACATTACAGATTCTACGAAAGAAATTGCGCAGCAGCTCATGTATGCAATCGCGTTTATCGTACTGTTCCGGGCAATCAACAGTATTCTGACAAAGGGCGTGCTCCGGGGCGGCGGAGATACCCGCTTCCTGATGGTGGCGGATATCATTTTCCTCTGGGTGGCAAGCGTGCCCCTCGGATATCTGACAGGTGTTGTGCTCGCGGCTCCGGCATTTGTCGCTTACTGTGCTCTGCGTATCGATGAAATCCTGAAATGCATACTTTGCTTTACCCGGCTCAGAAGCGGGAAGTGGGTCAAGAAGATCAGCGCAGAGTAAGTGGAGAGATGTGTGACAGAATACAGACTGCAGAAACAGATGAAACGAAAAGTATGGAAATGTATCATAGCAGTAAAAAATTGAAAAAATTTCAGAGGTGATAATTATGGAACATAAAATTAAACTTATCCCGGGCATTCCGGATGACGATAACAGGGAGTATCTTCCCGAAAAGCTGAAAGAGAGTGAGATTGTAGTCAATGAAAACGGCAACAACTCCCAGGTTTATCCGAAAAACCTCAAAGAGATGAAGGCATGCCTGATCGATGAGAACGAGGATACATGGTATGAGTATGTGCCGGACAGCTACGATCCGTCGAAGAAAACACCCCTTGTATTTTCCATGCATGGCGGAATTATGACGGGGTGGGCGCAGTGCATCTATACATCCTGGTCGCTTGTGGCGGACCGGGAGGGATTTATCGTGGTGTATCCCAATGCACATTCCCGCAGATTCTGGCAGATCGAGTGTGAGAGAAGGCTGTTCAAACAGCTTTCGGAACCAAACGACGAAGGAATTTATATGCACGATTTCCCGGATGATATTACGCAGAACAATGATATCCGCATCGTTGTAAAGCTGATTGAGCTTATGAAGGGAAAATACAATATCGATGAGGAACGGATCTACATGCAGGGAATGTCTCTGGGCAATTCTATGACGGCCATGATCGCAAGACACTGCGGCATGCATTTCGCTGCCATGGCAGGCTCCGCGGGACCGAGCACCATCGGGCTCCTCTTTGATGAAAATGACCAACCGGTCAATGCGGGCGGTCCGGTTCCGGTATGGCAGGCGCGCATGGAGTTCGACCAGGCACCTCCGGGAAGCGAGGACAATGTGGAAGATGTTGTGGCGAAAAACCGGGAATACTGGCTGCGGATCAACGGATGCAATACTCTGCCGGAACTGAAGATTGACGGGGAGAACAACTTTGCCTTCTATAAAGGAGAAAAAGCAGATTTCGTTTTCCGGGATGTAAAGAACCGGGATCACGGGCAGACATTTGACGAGGCGGAGCTTGTGTGGGATTATCTCTTCTCGGGAACAAGAAGAAAAGCGGACCGCTCCATCGAATACATGGAGCCCAATGAGGCTAGAAAAGGCGATGAAGTTGTGATTGCCGCGGCGGATGACTGCGAGTATATCTGGATCAACCAGGAAAAGAAAAAGCTTCCTGCAAAGTCCATGCTCTGGCAGAAACTGAAATATCACGGGCTTCACGGCGGGGCAATTGTCCGGGGGGAATACTGTATGATTCCGGCATCATTTATCGCGGATATAGCAGGTGCAGCCTATACGGAGAAGGAAGGTTGGGCGGAGATAGTGATGAAAGACGGCAGGACGCTCCAGTTTGCGAGAGGATGTATGGGATGCACCATCGACAATAAAGTACATGCCATGCTCTGTGAGCCGATTGAGCGAAATGGGATGCTGTACATTTCTCTGGAATGGTTCTGCAAGGAGATCCTGAAGTTGCATGTGTCAACCTGCAATCATGTGATGTATGCGACAGATCATTACTCACTTCTGTCAGTTAATATGGCAAGGCTGATCCGGGATCTGCTGAGATAAGATCGGAGGGAAAATTATGAGTCTGCAGGTAAACGACAGGATGCTCTTCCCAGGCGGGAGGAGAAAGGCATTTACACTGAGTTACGATGACGGGATCACACAGGACCGGCGACTTGTGGAGCTGTTCAACCGGTACGGGGTAAAGGGAACTTTTAATTTAAACTCCGGGCTGTTCGGAAAAGTGGGCGTGGTTGCCGCAGGAAAAAAGGAAGTATCTCACATCAAGATTACGGCGGATGAGGCGGCAGAGCTCTACCGGGGGCATGAGGTGGCAGCGCACGGGCAGTATCATGCGTGCATGGCGGGAATGGACGCTGCCAGATGTGTGGAGGAGATCCTTCCTTCAAGAAGAGCACTGGAAGCGATGACGGGCAGACCTGTGACGGGTTATGCATATGCCTTCGGTGCCTATGATGAAACTGTTTTAAGCGCCCTCACAGCGTGCGGAATCACCTACGCCCGCACGATTACATCCACACATAAGTTTGATATCCCGCAGAATTTTCTGATCTGGGATCCTACCTGCCATCACGATGATGAGAAGATTTTTGATCTGGCGGAAGAGTTCCTTTCCGACCGGCTCTATTTCAATCTTCTGACTCCGGCAAAACTGTTCTATGTGTGGGGACACAGCTATGAGTTCGACCAGTGTGAAAACTGGGATCACATGGAGAAATTTATCGGTATGGTGGCAGGACACGAGGATGTGTGGTATGCCACAAACGGAGAGATCCGGGAGTACGTGGAAGCGTTCCGGAGACTTGTGTTCTCTGCGGACAGCAGAACGGTATACAACCCGTCGGCAGTTCCGGTGTGGATCGGAGGGACGTTTACACCGGAGTCGGTGGAAGTAAAGCCGGGGAAAACAGCAGAGCTGGTGCCGCCGATAGACATGTAAGAGAAGGCTGGCAGTAAAATAAAATTACAGTGAGGTGACAGAGGTATGAGTTTATTTAGCGCAGATAATAAAGTGATGCAGTTTCTGGATACATTTATTGATTATGTTCTGCTTCAGCTGGTGACGTTTGTGTTCTGCATTCCGATCGTGACTATCGGGGCGGCGATGACGGCAAAATATTATACGGCAATGAAACTGGCGAGAAAAGAATCGCCCAATATTCTGCAGTCTTTCCTGAAATCATTTAAGGAAAATTTTCGGCAGGGATTGCTGCTGGAACTGGTGGCAGGAGCAGCATTTGCAGTTCTTGCCGTGGACTGGTATCTGCTGTGCAGCACCAATTTTGGGCTGATCTCATATCTCCTGCTGTCAGTTATGATCGCAGTGACCATCGTGGTGGGGATGACAGCGGCATTTGCATTTCCGCTTCTCGCCAGATTTCACGCGGGAACGGGACAAATACTGAAAAGTGCCCTTGAGATCGGCACGGGAAAGTTCTGGGTGAGCCTGATTTTTGTTCTCTGCAATGTGGCGCTTGCGGTGGCGTGTATTATCTGGATTGTGTACGGTGTGTTTGTCTGGCTGATCGGAGGCGCGGTGCTGTGCTGGCTCAGAAGTATGCTGTTGGTCATGGTATTTAAAAATTTTGAAACAGAAGGGACAGAACAGATGAACTTATGAAAGGAAAGATGATTTATGGCGCTGATACAGGTGAACTTTTTATCGAAATCATTGAGGAGAACCGTCCCCATGTATGTGATTCTTCCGGCAGACAGGATGCTTCCTCCGGGGGCGGAAGAAAAGCCGGATACACCATATAAGACGCTGTATCTGCTTCACGGAGTGATCGGAAATTATACGGACTGGGTGACGGGCACGGCAGTTCAGAGATGGGCGGAGGAGAAAAATCTCGTTGTGGTGATGCCTTCCGGGGACAATTCCTTCTATCTTGATCAGGAGTCCGGACAGAACAGCTACGGTGAATTTGTGGGACAGGAAATAGTTGAGATTACGAGAAAGATGTTCCCGCTCTCAGGAAAGAGAGAGGACACCTATATAGCCGGGCTTTCCATGGGCGGATACGGAGCTCTGAGAAACGGACTGAAATACAGTGAAACATTTGGGCGGATCGGAGCGTTCTCAAGCGCATTGATCACGGAAGGCGTGAAAGAGCGGACGGATGATTCGCCCCGGTATATCGAGACGAGAAGCTATGCCCAGAGCATTCTCGGCGATCTGGAAAAAGTCGGAGAAAGTGACAGGGATCCCCGGTGGCTGGTGGAAAAACTGAAAAAGGAGGGGAAAAAGATTCCGGAGATCTTCATGACATGTGGAAAACAGGATTCCCTTCTGGGACAGAACCATGTATTCCGTGATTTCCTGATCGATGCGGGAGCAGACGTTACTTACGAGGAGTGGGATGGCGGACATGAGTGGGATTTCTGGAATAGTTCGCTGAAAAAGCTGTTGGAGTGGCTGCCTCTGGAAGAGAGAGAAGCCGGGATCAGCAGTGGAAATGTAGGACTTTAACCGGAAAATCAGCTGATAACTGCAGACAGAGAAAAGTGTCTGACAGAGCAGAACAGTGGGAAAACAGATAACAGGAGATGAGGAAAGACTATGAAAATCTATGAATATCACGATGTAAACCGCCGCGGAAGGATCGAGCGCGTGGATTACAGTACAACGGACGAAGCGGGAAAAATGGTCGCGAAGTATGCCAACGTATATCTGCCATATGGATATGACAAGGCTGATCTGGAGAGGAAATACAATATTCTTTATGTCATGCACGGAGGCGGGGGAAGCCCGGACGCATGGATGGACTGCTGTAAGATCAAAAATATGCTTGACTATACGATCGATACTGGTGAAATATCAGAGATGATCGTTGTATTTCCTTCCTACTATAAGGTGCCCAGAGAGGGCGCTCCGGTCATGGAAAAGGAAAGAAAAGAAGCACGGTTCTTCCAGAATGAGCTGATCGAGGATCTGCTTCCGGCGGTGGAGAGCGTATATAAGACTTGCGCGGACCACGCGACCGCAGAAGGATTCCGCCAGTCCCGGATGCACCGGGGATTCTGCGGCTTCTCCATGGGCGCGGCGAATACGTGGTATACGTTCCTGCACCGGTTGGATTCATTTGCCTGGTTTGTACCTCTCAGCGGAGACTGCTGGGAAGTAGAAGGCAGGGGCGGTGAGACGTGTCCTGAAGAGACGGCGAAGGTCCTCTATGAAAGTGCCGCGGCTTCCGGGTATTCGCCGGATGAGTACTTTATCTTTACTGCTACCGGGACGGAAGACAAGGCGGAGAGTGCACTGACCCCTCAGCTCGAAGCGATGAAGAAATATCCGGATACATTCGTCTATGATGAAGATTACGGAAAGGGCAATCTTCACTACCTGCTTTATGAGGGATGGGGGCATGAGTATGAAGCAGTATATCAGTATCTGTACAATTTCCTGCCCTATCTGTTCCGGGAGCGGTAGCAAAGGAAAAACGGAGTCCGGATAAGGGATGACTGCGAAAGCAGATGGGGACGGGAAGAGCGAGAATTTGAAAAAAGAAGGATAATACAGCTGCGCTGGCGGGAATAGTCAGTGTCAGCTGTATTTTTGTCTTCATTGAATAAAACTTTGTCATATGGTAAGATACTGAATTATAGAAAGAGTTGTTTACGGAAAAAGCAGGAGGTGACGATTACAGATGTACCTGGACAAGGTTTCACTGAAAAACTATAAAGCAGTCGAATCACTGGAAATTGATTTAAAGCCGGGCGTGAATATACTGATTGGAGACAATGGAGCCGGAAAAACATCGGTTTTGGAAGGAATTGCAGTCGTACTCAGCGGAATGTTTGCGAGTGTGCCAGGAGTCAGCACCAGGAATATTTTGCAGGATGATGTCCATGTGAAGGTGCAGCCTATGGGAGACTCTTCTTCTACAGTTCTGTACTGCGAACCGATTTCTGTAGGATGTCACATGACAGTCAGCGATGAGAAAGATTTTTCGTGGCGCAGAGTGAAAGAGGAACTTTCATCAACCCATACAAAAATAGATGATCGAAGTGTGTGTGCATGGATGAAGAAGCTGACAAACCAACCGGACGAGATTCTTCCGTTGATCAGTTACCAGAGCTCTGCACGGGTTTGGAAAGTGAAGCGCGGCGATTATGCAAAAGAGCTGAGAAAGAAACTGGACGACAGAAGATGCGGATATATTGGCTGCCTGGACTCTGCCATGGATGTAAAATCGATTCAGCAGTGGTGTATGAAACAGCAGGTTACTGCGGTAAATAAGGGAAAAACCATCCGGGAATATGAGGTTTTTAAAAGTATTATTTCTTCGTTTATGAAAGAAATTAATGAACTGGAAGAAGCTCCGAAATTATACTATTCTCCCCAATTTGGTGAGCTGGTGTATAAAGATCAGAACAATGAGATGGCGCTTTCCAAATTAAGTGCCGGGTACCAGTCGCTACTGTGGATGATTATGGATCTGGCATACAGAGTATGCCTGCTAAACCCGGAACTTCAGGATAAATTTGATATAAAGGGAATTGTCCTGATAGATGAGATAGACATGCACCTGCATCCGAAATGGCAGTGGAATATCATAAAAGCACTTAGAGCAACCTTTGCAAATGTACAGTTTATTATAGCGACACATTCTCCAATTGTGATTTCGTCATCTAAGGAGGCAAATCTTATTCTGCTCGATGAAAAACGGCAGGCAGTTTATCTCCCGGACTGCTACGGATATACCGTTGAGGATGTGCTTCGTTACAGACTGGAAAGTGCAGGCAGACCTAAGGACATAGATGCGTTGATAAATAAGACAGAGGAAGCTCTTGAAGAGGAAAAGTTTGAAGATGCAAAGGCAGTATGGGGGAATTAGCATATGCTGTATATAGAAATGGATAAAATAGCTTACAGAAGAGACGGCACGATCTACACAGAGCCAAGAGATGAGGCTATGGAGAAGGATATAAATGAAACACTCCTTTTAAATGGTATCAGAAAAGAGGATGGCACGGTTCGGGATACATCAACAGAGCTTTTAAAGGGAAGACGAGATGCCTATGACAGGGCAAGCCGGATGATGTCAGAGCTTAACAGACGCGGTAAATGCACGTCTGCTGCTGTGAAAAAAATAATGGATGATTTACTTAATAAAGAAGAGCGTGAGGAATATGCAGGAGTGAAACTGTATTATTTCAGGAAAAAATATGACTCCTTAAAGAAGCGGGGCTTATGATTATGCTGCACGACAGGGATATCCGAGAACCTCTGTTTGACTTCCTTGAGGAGTACTTCGGAAAGATACGGATCATAGAGGAAAAGACGACGGGCAGATCGCGGGCGGATATTGTCATGGTGACGCCGGATTCGTTATACGGGATAGAAATAAAGAGCGATGCCGATACATATGTGCGCCTCTCCCGGCAGATAAAGGATTACGATCGCTATTTTGATTACAATATCGTTGTGGCAGGTTCCAGCCATGGTCTGCACATTCGGGAGCATGTGCCGGATTACTGGGGGATTATCACGGTAGAACAGATGGAGAACGGACTGGACTTTTATATCCTTCGGGAGCCGCAGACCAATCCGAAGGCAGAGTGGAAGCATAAGCTCTCGATCCTGTGGCGCCCGGAACTGGCGCAGCTGCAAGAATGGAACGATATGCCAAAATATAAGGAAAAGAGCAAGGCGTTTGTCTGCGGTAAAATTGCGGAGAGAATACCAGAGCGGATTCCGGAAGAAAGGGTGCGGGAACAGGTCAGCGAGATCCTCTTTGAGCGGGACTACAATGAAGTGGATGCAATTCTGAGTGATTACCGCAGAGGAGAAATACAGAAAAAGCTGGATCAGGAAACGGATCCCCGGAAAAGAGCAGAGTTGATGATGGAGCAGGCAAAAAGCAGACTACAGCTGCGCCAGGCCGGGAGGAGGCGAAAGCGGTCCGGGTGAGACTTGACATTCTGAATAAAATGAATTATTGTATTAAGTAATTAATACAATATCGCCGTCGTGCTGATCACACAGATCTAACAGTTATAAGAATCTGCAGATCAGGCGGCGCTGAATTCGGAAAGAGGGTGTCACCATGCTCCAGTCAGTACTTACAGTTCTCGGGATCATGGCATTTTTCCTGATCGCCTCCATGATCGGTCGGGAAGACTGGAAGAAAAAGAGAAAGATCCGGCTTCGGGAGAAGTTCGGAGAGGTCCCCGGAGAGCGGGAACAAAATGAGAATACCGGCAATTATTATGAGAACTTCGGTGAGGAAGGCGTGGACGATGTGACCTGGAACGATCTGTCCATGGATACGGTTTTCGGCAGGTTAAATCAATGTGACAGTTCTGCAGGGGAGGAGATGCTCTATGCAGGGCTTCGGCGAAATGCCATGTCCGAAGAAGAACGGGAGCTTTTTGAAAAGCGCATGGAATTCTTTGCGCAGAACGAGGAGGAGCGCGTTGCTGCGGAGGAACAGCTTGCCGATGTGGGAAAACGTTCGGCTTCTTACCTGATTCCTTCCTATATAGACGGAATCGAAGAATATCAGATGAGCCATATGTGGGTGTTCCGCATCCTGCAGGCGGCGCTTGTGGCTGCGGCAGTGGTTCTGCTTGTATTCCGGACGGACGAGGCGGCTTTTCCTCTCCTTGCGGTATGTGCGGTGAATCTTGTCCTCTATGCGGTGGTTAAGATGAAGTGGGAGGCAGAGTTTCAGATGATGGCGACTGCGGTCCGGATTCTCGAATGTGCAAGGACATTGTCGAAGAGAAAGAAAACGGCGGAACTGTTCCCGAAGCTTGGAGAGCTTTCCGGGGAACTGAGCGGTGTGATCCGCAGAACGAAGATTCTGGAATCGCAGAAATCGGCGTCCTATACCGGAGATATCATGTGGCTGATTCTGGATTATGTCCTGGGAATTGCCCTGTGGCAGATTACAGCATACGGGACAATTGTGCGGAAGTTAAGCGAGAAGGCAGATGTGTATCTGGAAGTTTACCGGGAGGTAGGAATCCTGGATATGACGATCAGCACGGCGTCATTCCGGAAGAGCCTGCCCTGGTACTGCCTGCCGGAGTTTGCGGATGACAGCAGGATGCCGGTAAGACATGATCGGATTTACCAGCCCCGCATATATATGGAAGACATCTATCATCCGCTCATTGACAATCCGGTTCCCAATACACTGGAACTCACCAGAGGCTCCCTGATCACAGGTTCCAACGCCTCGGGAAAATCTACGTTTATCAAGGCGGTGGCTGTGAACGCCATCCTCGGACAGGTGCTGAACACCTGCGCGGCGCAGTGGTTCGAAATGCCCTGTGTACAGGTGATTACGTCCATGGCTGTAAAAGATGATCTGGTGGCAGGGGAGAGCTATTTTATCCGCGAAATCAAATATCTGAAACGGATTCTGGACAGTCTGACAGAGGAGAAGATTACGCTCTGCGCCATCGATGAGATCCTGCGGGGAACCAACACGGGAGAGCGTATTCGGGCGTCGCGGGCGATCCTGGATTATCTGGCGGATAAGAACTGCATCCCGCTTGTGGCAACTCACGACAAGGAGCTTACGGTGCTTTTGGCGGACGAATATGATAATTACCATTTCAGTGAAGAGATCGGTGAAAACGACATCTGCTTCAGTTATAAGATCATGGAGGGACCTGCAACCTCCCAGAATGCAGTGAAACTGCTCGAATTCGCGGGCTTCCCGGAGGAGATCATCCGGGAGGCGGGAAGTGCAGGGCAGGAAGTATGAACGGGATATGAACGGAATCCCCGGCGCAATGCCGGGGATTTTTGGCGCATTTGGGGAGAAATGAAGAAGTATCCGTACAGTTTGCGTCCGAAATGCTGCCGATTACGGTTTCTGCTGACCGGAATCGAAAAAAGATGTTAGAATACATCCATGAAAATCAGAAGGCTGAGGAAAAGGAGCAAGGAAAGATGAAAAAGCTTGATTTTAACCGTGGATGGACATGCCGGCATCTGGACGGGGAGGGGCCGGGGCGTCCGGTGACGATCCCGCATGATGCGATGATCTCGGAAAAGAGGACAGAGGACAGCGCCGGCGGGATCAACACGGGCTGGTTCGAGGGGGACGATTATCTCTATGAGAAGGAATTCGATGTCCCGGAAGAGTACCGGGAGATGGAAGTGACCCTGGAATTCGAAGGGGTTTACCACAATGCGGAAGTGTATCTGAACGGAGAGAAAGCGGCGTTCCGCCCTTACGGATATACCAATTTTTACGTGGATGCATCGGATTACCTGAAATACGGCGAAAAAAATGTGATCCGGGTGATCGCGCGCAATGCAGACCAGCCGAACAGCCGCTGGTACTCCGGTGCCGGAATTTACCGCCCGGTATGGCTGTATCTGGCTCCGAAAGCGCATATCGAGAGAAACGGAATCCGGGTGCGGACGCTCAGCACAGAGCCGGCGGTGATCGAAGCCACGGTAAAGACAAACGCACCGGGGAATCTGAAAATCGAAGTGTTCCCGGCGGAGGCTGAATCTGCGGATGGAAGAACTGCGGCAACGGAATCAACCCGAAGCGAACCCGGTCTTGCCCCTGTAGAGATGGAAGCGGAAACCCCGGGAGAAAAGAGCTTTCAGATTACGATACCGGACGCCCGGCTCTGGAGCGTGGACACGCCGGATTTGTACCGGATGAGAGTGACATTTTCCGGAGCGGACACGGAAGAAATCACGTTCGGCATCCGTACCATAGGCTGGGATACGGAAAAGGGATTTTCCATGAACGGAGAGCGGGTGATTATCCGGGGAGCCTGCATTCACCATGATAACGGCGTACTGGGGGCATGCTGCTATCCGGAGGCAGAGGAGAGGAAGATCCGGATTCTGAAAGAAAACGGCTACAATGCGGTCCGTTCCGCTCATAATCCCTGTTCCAAGGCGATGCTGGACGCCTGCGACAGGCTGGGGATGCTGGTGATGGACGAGTTTGTAGATGTGTGGTATATCCACAAGACCGAGTATGATTACGTCAATTGTTTTAACGACTGGTGGCAGCAGGATCTCAGGGACATGGTGGAGAAGGATTACAACCACCCGTCCGTGATCCTGTACTCCACAGGAAATGAAGTCTCTGAGACAGCACAGCCCCGGGGGATCCGGCTCACAAAGGAAATGACGGAATATCTGCACAGTCTGGATCAGACCCGCCCGGTGACATGCGGCATCAATATATTCTTCAACTTCCTGAGCTCCATCGGGTTCGGTGTGTACAGCGACAAGAAGGCAAAGAAGGAAGCAGAGAAGGCGGAACGCCTCAAGGCAGAAAAGGAAAGCGGCGGCGCGAAAAACGGAGGAAAAACGCCGAAGAAGAAAGCTGTGGGAAGCCAGTTCTTCAATGATCTTGCCGGGCTTATGGGAAGCGGTTTTATGAAGACCGGGGCCACGTTTTACGGATGCGATGTGAAGACAAGGGACGCCTTCGCGAACATGGACATCGCCGGGTATAATTACGGGATCAACCGCTACCGCCACGACCTGAAGAAATATCCCCGGAGGCTGATCCTGGGAAGCGAAACTTTCTGTTCGGACGCTTACGCATTCTGGGAGATGGCGAAGAAGTATCCGCGGATTGTGGGAGATTTTGTCTGGGCAGGAATGGATTATCTGGGTGAAGTGGGCGTCGGATCCTGGGAGTACAGCGATTATGCACCGGACTTCTCCCACGGACCCGGATGGATCACAGCCGGAAGCGGACGGATTGACCTGACCGGAAAGCCTCTCGCCGAAGCCGGATATACAAGAACGGCCTTTGAGATGGAGAAGAAGCCGGTGATTGCCGTCCGTCCGGTCAATCACACCGACGAGAGACATTCTCCGTCCGCATGGAAGATGACCAATGCCGTAGAGTCTTGGTCCTGGCATGGGTGCGAAGGGAAAAAGGCGTATGTGGAAGTTTATGTCCGGGCGGCAAAGGTGGATCTTTTCCTGAATGGAAGACTGGTGGGAAGCCGGGAACTGAAAAACCGCTGTGATACCATGTTTACAGTGACATATCAGCCGGGAATGCTGGAAGCGGTGGCGTTTGACGGGAACGGCAAAGAGATTTCCCGCAGCGCCCTGTACACGGCAGGAAAGGAGACGGTGCTGCAGGCGGTTCCGGAAGAAAAAGAGGTAAGGCGCGGCGGGCTGTCTTTCATCCGTCTCCGGTATACGGACGGGGCGGGGACAGTGAAGCCCCTTGAGCGGGGAATTATAAGCGTAAAGGTAACCAACGGGGAACTGGTCGGCATCGGAAACGGCTGTCCCTATAATGAGATCGGATACTGTACAGACCGGACGGACACATATTTCGGTGAGGCGCTGGCCGTGGTGCGGGCTGCTGAAAAGGGGCTTACAATGACGCTGGAAGTAAGCGACGGAGAGCATACAGGGCTTGCAGAACTTCCGATTGTATGATAGGACAGAATGACAGGCAAGAAGAATACTTGAAAGAAATGCATTACAGAGGCCGCGGGATTTTTTCCGGCGCCTCTGTAATTTTCCCTGGGGACTGCAGTATCTCCGGCGTCTATATAACTCTCTTTTCGCTCAAAGTAAAAATAGACAAATTCTGTTATCTGAAATTTTCAGTCAATACACACAAAATATCGCAAAAAGACAAAAAGAATCTCAAACCAACTCGGATGCAATTCAAATATAAAATCCATATAAACCGATCTCTGTATAAACTGCACAAAAACGAAAAATGACAAATTACGCTAAAAGAATGACCGTTCACGTTATTTCCGGTCCGTAAAATCCGCAAAGTGTTATGATGGGTTCATAGAAAAAGAAAGGGAAAAGGAGGAGAGGTTATTATGTTGGAAGTTTCCCGATTTGCGGTGGAAGATCTGACAGACGGGTGTGTCACAGACAAAAAGAATCCCTGCTTCAGCTACCGGCTGAATTCAGACCGGACGGATGTGACAGTTCGGGAAGCGGTTATTACGCTGAATGGTTGGAGCGCCCGGACGGCAGAGCAGACGGGGATTCGCTACGACGGTACGGATTTAAAACCGTTTACCCGTTACACAGCCGTTCTTGATGTCACGGATGACGCGGGAGAGACGGCGCATGCGGAAGTCTCTTTTGAGACCGGGCGTATGGGAGAGGCCTGGAAAGGCGTATGGATCAGCGATCCCGCCTATTCTTTTACAGAAAAAGGTGTGTCGCCGGTCCCCATGATGTTCCGCAGAAAGATCGGCACAAAGGGAAAGATCACATCGGCAAAACTGTACGCTACGGCTCTGGGAATCTATGAGCTGGAGATTGACGGAAAGAAGGTGGGGGACCGGTATTTTGCACCGGGATTTACCTCGTATAAACATGAGATGCAGTATCAGGTTTACGATGTCACAGAGCTGCTTGCGGAGGAAAAAGAAAGTACGCTCACGGCTGTCGTGGCAGGAGGATGGGCGGTGGGCGCGTTCGTGTTTACAAGAGTCAACCGTTTTGACGGAGACCGTCAGGCATTTCTGGCAGAGCTGCGCATTACATATGGGGACGGCACGGAGGAGATCGTCGGTACGGACGGTTCCTGGGAAGTGACCGAGGACGGGCCCTTCCGCATGGCGGACATCTATGACGGCGAGACTTACGACGCCACAGTAGATCCGGAAAGGATTACCTGGAGAAAGGCGGCGCCGGAACAGCTGAAATTCACGTCCAATCTGATGGCGGATTACGGAAGCCCGGTGAAAGCCCACGAGGAGATGCGCCCGGTTTCCTGCAAGAAACTTTCCGACGGCACGCTCGTCTACGATTTCGGTCAGAACTTCGCCGGCGTCGTAAAGCTGCGGCTGAACGGAAAAAAAGGGCAGACAGTGACGGTGAAACACGCGGAGATCCTGAACCGGGACGGTTCCCTGAATACAAAGTTCCTCCGCACGGCAAAGGCGACAGCCACTTATACATGCCGGGACGGGGCACAGGAATACAGCCCCCGGCTTACATACATGGGATTCCGCTATGTGGGAATCACCGGAATTGATGAGAAGGACGTAAATGTCTCCGCCCTTGCGCTCTATTCCGATATCGAGCGGATCGGAGAGTTTACCTGTTCCAACGAGATGATCAACCGCCTGCAGCAGAATATCATCTGGAGTAGCAAGTCAAACTTTGTGGACATCCCCACAGACTGTCCCCAGAGGGACGAGCGTATGGGATGGACCGGAGATATCGCGGTGTTCGCACCCACGGCATGTTTTAACTTCGATATCAGCCGTTTCCTGGAGAAATGGCTTCTGGATGTGAAGGCGGAGCAGCTGCCTTCCGGCGGTATCCCGAACACGGTTCCGGTGCAGGGATACGGCTTCCCCGCAACCATGCCTTCCATGGCAATCGACTGGTGGGGAGACGCCTGTGTGCTGGTGCCCTGGGCACAGTACATGGCAGGCGGTGATGTCCAGGTATTAAGAGATATGTACCCGGTTATGAAAAAATACGTGAAAGCATGCCGCTTCTGGGCGGGCTTCGGATTCGGGAAGCACAGATATATCTGGCATACCCCGTCCGTCCTTCATTTTGGCGACTGGGTGGCTCCGGATGTGCCGAAGATGTCCCAGTGGCAGGGCAGAAGCAAATGGACGGCAACGGCAAGCCTTTACAACACAAGCCGGCTCACCGGCGAGGTGGCGCGCATCCTGGGAGAAGAGGAGGATGCGAAGTATTATAAAGACCTCTCCGAAAAGGTGGCGGATGCTTATGTCTCCGTCTTTACCGACGGCAACGGAAAGCTGAAGGAGGAGTTCCAGACCGCCTACGTGCTGCCGCTCTGGTTTAAGATGTTCCCTGAGAACGTACAGGGGAAAGCGGCGGAGAATCTTGCGGCACTGGTGAAAGCCTCGGACTACTGCATCGGCACCGGATTTCCGGGTACGCCTTACATCCTCTTTGCCCTGGCGGACAACGGGCAGGCGGACACGGCGTTTCAGATGCTCACCAACACGAAATGCCCCTCCTGGCTTTATGAAGTCAAATCCGGCGCGACAACCATCTGGGAGCGCTGGGACGGACTGGACGAGAACGGCGAGTGTCCCATCGGAGATGACGGCACGGATATGATGATCTCTTACAACCATTATGCATCCGGTGCGGTGGGCGCGTTCCTGTACCAGAGAGTGGCAGGAATCCAGGCAGATGAGCCGGGATATAAGACATTTACAGTGAAGCCCCTGGTGGGCGGCGGAATCACATCCGCGAAGGCGGAAACCGTGACTCCGTACGGTAAGATCGTGTCAGACTGGAAGGTGGAAAAGGGCACGTTCCAGATCGACATAGAAGTTCCTGTGGGAACAAAGTGCACGGTTACGCTTCCTGACGGAAGCACGCAGCAGCACGGCAGCGGAAGATACCATTTGAGCTGCCCGTGGGAGAAACAGTAAGTGCGGGAAAGTGTGGCCGGCCTGCTCATCCGGTTGATCCGGGGAGAGCGGTACAGAAAAAAGTAAAAAGAAAGGGAGAGAAATTATGAGTCAGCCAAAACAGTCTAACTTCTGGAATACGCCGCTGACTTCTTCCCTCATCAAAGGGAAGGACGTGCGTGTTCCTGAGATGCTTCTGGGTTACTTCATCGGTCCGGTAGGCGGACTGCTGTCATCCGGAATCTTTACCAGTATTCTGAACACCTATTTTACGGATGTCCTGAAACTGAACCTGACGTTCCTGACAACGCTGCAGCTTTTTTCGACGATTCTGATCGTCATTGCAAACCTTGTTGTGGGACAGCTTATTGAGCGCACGAGAGTGCTCGCAGGAAAGGCGAGACCGTGGATCCTTCTGTCGGCCCTGACCCTGTCGGTGGCGTCGGTGCTGATGTTCATCGTCCCGTTTGAAGGCACGATGAAAATGGTATGGATCGCAATCGCGTACAATCTGTACTACTCCGTTGCGTATCCGATTTACAACACGGCAAACTCCACTCTGGTGGCAGTGTCCACGAGAAATTCCGACCAGAGAGGTCAGCTTGCATCCTTTACGAATATCGCCGGACTGGCCGCCATGGGCGCGGGCTCCATGGTGTTCCCGATCCTCGTATCCTTTGCCCTCAAAGAAAACCAGGCGCTCTGGTTTGTGGCAATGCTCGCAGTGGGAATCTTTACAGCCCTGGCAGTATTTCTTCAGTATAAGTTCAGTCGCGAGCGTGTGACCGAAGAACTGCTCTCCACCGGAGCAGCAGAGTCGGACAAACCGAAGGAAACGGTTTCCATGGGAACACAGATGAAGGCGGTTGTGTCGGAGAAATGGTGGTGGATCGTGATGATCTTCTATCTGCTCTTCCAGTTCTCCGGAGCGATCAAGAACGGTTCCATGTCCTACTTCTGCCGCTGGGTGCTCGACAACTCGGCAATGGGCGCAGACGGATGGGGCGCTTACCAGTCGATTCTGGCGATCATGGGAGCAATCCCGATGGCGGTTGCCATGCTCTTTGTAAACCCGCTGTGCCAGAAGTTCGGTAAGAGAACGACAGTCAGCGCATTCCTGGTACTGGGCGTGATCGGCGGTGTGATCGCAGGTCTTGGCGGAAACAATATCGTGCCGGTTGCAATCGGCGTTGCTCTCAAGTGTCTGGGCTCCTCGCCGGCATGCTACATGATTCTGGCAATGCTTGCAGACGTCATCGACCACATCGAGTGGAAGACGGGACTTCGTACCGACGGACTGACCATGTCCATCTACAGTTCCCTGATGGTGGCTGCATCACCGGTTATGAACGCCGTGTTCTCCGCAATCCTGAACATGGTCGGATATGACCAGAACATCGTGGTCGGAAGCGGCGTCCAGAGCGCGCTTGCGCAGATGGGAATCTCTGTGAGCTATATCTGGATCGAGACCGTTTCCTACGCAGTGTGCGCCGTGCTTCTGTTCCTCTTCTTCCGCGTGGAGGATAACCTGAAAGAAGAACAGGATGAGATCGAGAAGAGAAATAAAAAGACTGCAAAGTAAAAAAACAGGATCTTTCAGCGGAAGGCTGAAAATATAGATCAAAATAATTATCTGGAGGAGGATAATATGAAAGAGAAAAAGACAAAACGCCGTCTGTGGCGCGGACTTGCCACAACGACAACTTCAGTGCTGGCTCTTTCCCTGTCAGCATCCATGATCATCGATACGTTCCGTACCGATATTGACAAATTCCTTGGTACACAGAGTACCCAGATGGTGACGGAGAATCAGTCGGAGGATGACTACGCATTCCATTCCGACTACAGCAGCACGACAGAACTCCTTGACGCGATCGAGGATCTGGGTGAGCGGATGAACGAGGAGGGATCCGTTCTTCTGAAAAATGAAAACAACGCCCTTCCTCTTTCCGAGGAGGAGACACAGAAAGTTACGCTTCTGGGATTCAGCAGCTACTACCCGGTACAGGGCGGTGACTTCGGAAGTACCCTTTCTGTAAATACAGGAACCGATGCAGATACCGTTGATTTTGTACAGGCGCTGACCGCGAAAGGATATGCTCTGAATCCGACAGTTTCTGATCTCTACGACACTCTGAAAGATGAGTACCAGTCCGATCTGATCAGTATGTGGGGAACATCCGAGCCGGTAAACCGTATTACAGCTCCTTCCATTGACGGTACGTTCAAGAGTGCGGAGCTCTCTACGGATACGATGGATGCAACAGACTCCACATGGCGGGACAGCATGAACGACTACAATGTTATGATCGTTACACTGGCACGTGCGGCAGGAGAGAACAAGAACTACATGCCGGGCGAGGCGGGAGTTGATTCGGAGCAGAACCTGAACCAGGCTGACCCCCTCGGACTTTCCGATACAGAGCGTGCGATCATCAATGCGGCTGTTGAGGCAAAGGCATCCAACGGAGGCAAGGTTATCGTGATCCTCAACAATGCAAGTGCCATGGAGATCGAGGAAATCAAGGACAACACAGGTGTTGACGCGATCCTTCAGGTAGGTCTTCCGGGAGGATACGGATTCTACGGTGTTGCAGATGTGTTAAGCGGAGCGGCGAATCCGTCCGGACATCTGCCGGATACCTATGCGGTAGACAACTCTGCATCTCCGGCAGCCCAGAACTACGGAAACTTTGCATGGACAAATGCAGATTCCGCATACTCCATCAACTCTGAGCTGGTTGAGGCAGAGAGCATTTATACAGGATACAAATACTATGAGACAAGATATGCGGACGTTGTCATGGGACAGGGAAATGCTTCCGACAGCGTGGGAAGTTCCACAGGCGGTGCATGGAGCTATGATGATGAGGTTTCCTATCCGTTCGGATACGGGCTTTCCTACACAACATTTGAGCAGACTCTTGACAGCTTAAGCGTAAACCTGGCGGAGAGAACTGTTACGGCGGAAGTGACAGTTACCAACACAGGCGATGTGGCAGGAAAAGATGTGGTACAGCTCTATGTATCTGTTCCTTACACAGACTATGACAGAGAGAATCTTGTTGAGAAAGCAGGCATCCAGCTTCTTGACTATGAGAAGACAGACGAACTGCAGCCGGGAGAATCTGTGACCATCACCATTGAGGCAGATGCACAGGATATGACAAGCTGGGACAGCACAGCTTCCAATGAAGCCGGCACAACAGGAAATTACATCCTGGATGCAGGAAACTACTACTTTACAGTAGGAAACGGCTCCCATGAGGCGATGAACAATGTTCTTGCAGCTCAGGGCTACGCAGAAGCTGACGGCATGACAGACGCAGGAAATGCGGCAAACGTACAGACCTGGACACTGGATGCCATGGATACGACATCCTTCGCGTACACAGAGAACGGCACGGCAGTTGAGAACCAGCTCCAGGATATGGATCTGAACTACTATATGCCGGGAACTGTTACATACCTGACAAGAAATGACTGGAGCGGAACATGGCCGCAGACATACAGCGACCTGACGGCGACAGACGAGATGATCCAGATCATGCAGAACGATACCTATGAGATCACAGCCCAGGGCGATCCGGATTCCATCACATGGGGCGCAGACAACGGACTGACTCTGGCAGAGCTCAAAGGTGCTGATTTTGACGATGAGCAGTGGGATTCCCTGATGGATCAGATGAATCTTGAGGACGCCATGATCCGTACAGGATTCGGAGGAACAAGTACAAAGGCGATCGAGTCCATCTCCTCACCGGAAGTTATCCAGAACGACGGACCGAACGGAATCAACTCCTATACACTGGGACAGTATGCAAATACAGACGAGAATTCTGCGGATCCTTACAAGGTAAGCGCAGACGACCCGAACCTGAACTATAAGTTCGGTACAATGTGCAACGAGACAGTTATCGCTTCCACATTCAGCAAAGAGATGGCTGCCGAGTACGGCGCGGTGATCGGAAACTATTCGATCTGGTCCAACCTGACCATCTTCTGGGGAGCAGGAACCAACCTTCACCGTACACCTTACAATGCGCGTAACCATGAGTACTATTCAGAGGATGCAGTGCTGACCGCTTACCAGGCGGCAAGCTATATCGCGGCAGGCAAAGAATACGGCGTGATCATTGCACCGAAGCACTACGCATTTAATGACACCGAGATCAACCGTTCCGGTATCGCAACATTTATGACAGAGCAGAAAGCGCGTGAGAACGAGCTCCGCGGCGTGCAGGCTTCCATCGAGGATGCACAGGCACTGGGCGTAATGACAACCTTCAACCGGATCGGCTGCTATGCAGGAAACGCACATTACGGTCTGCTGATCAACATTCTCCGCAATGAGTGGGGATTCAAGGGCCTGATGAGCGAGGACTTCATCCAGGATGCAAACTACAGCGTGCTCAAGGAAGCAGTACACTGCGGTGTCACAATGACCTGTAACACGGGGGACAGCACCATGGAGGCGGTCAGCGCGAAGTGGCCTTACTGGACCGTTGACAGCGTAAGCCAGGATGCTACAATGATGCAGGATCTGAAGAACGTTATGAAGTGGCAGTACTATGCGATCGCAAACTCCAACGCGATGGACGGACTGAACGAGACATCCCGGATCGTGGAAGTACGCACATGGTATGACAACGCTCTGACAGGAGTACAGATCGTATTCGCGGTTCTGACAATCGCGGCGATTGCAATGTACATCAGAAGCCTGAAGAAAGAGAAATAGGAGGAGGTTAACGTTATGAAAAATAAGTCCCTTGGATTTTATATTACAATCATTACGGCCATCCTTGCAGTGGTGGGAGTAATCTTCTACCTGATCAACTGCAACACAGATTATTTTGGAAATCTGGGTGTAAACGCAGGAGTTGTGGCGTGCATGGTGATCGCCATCGTGCTGGAACTGGTTTACGGATTCGGCTATAAGGCATCCGCAAAAATATTTGATCTGATCCCGCTTGTATGCGGCGCACTTATGATGGTGGCTTTCGTCCTTTTCATCAGCGTCCGTGTAAACGGTATCGCATCCATCCTGACCTTCGAGAACAACGCGCAGACCATGGCTGACCTGACAAGCGCGGTTGTGGGAATGGTATTCTGCTTCCTGGCGGTGATCTTCAACATCATCGGCTCCTTCTTCAAAGTAGGAAAAGATGAGGCGTAAGAAGCCGGAAAAGCAGAGGGAAACAGGCTGAGACAAGGCGGAAAGATTTTCGGAAAATCAGAAAAATAAAGGGAAAAACAGAAAGAGACAGGACACTAATAGGAGATGTGTTCTGTCTCTTTTTGCATGCGCCCGGCGGGGCGCGTCTGGGCGAGAAAATTCATTTTCTAATTTTGAAAAACATGGTATACTAGTGCATATAGAGGATCGAGAGGAGGTACCGGCATGCTTCGGATTGCGGTAGTGGAGGATGACAAGACATATGCCGCGCAGTTAAAAGAATATCTTCATCAGTATGAAAATGAGAAAAAGCAGCGGATCGCCGTGACGATGTATTCGGACGGGGAGGATATTGTGACCGGTTACTCGGCAGATTTTGACATCATCCTTATGGATGTGGAGATGACGTTCATGGACGGAATGACGGCTGCGGAGAAGATCCGGGAGAAAGATTCGGAAGTGGTTATCATCTTTATTACCAATATGCCCCAGTATGCCATTCAGGGGTACAAAGTTGATGCCCTGGATTATGTCCTGAAGCCTCTGTCCTACTTCGCCTTTTCCCAGAGGATCGACAGAGCTCTTACGAGAATCCGAAGGAAAGAAACCCGTTATGTGACGATTCAGCTCAGGGGAGGAAGGCAGAAGATTGATATTTCCCGTCTCTGCTATGTGGAGGTGAGGGATCATGACCTGATTTACCATACAGCAGACGGGGAATATATCACAAAGGGAAGCATGAAAGACGCTGAGGATGTTCTGGATGGGGAAAAATTCTTCCGCTGTAACCGCTGCTATCTTGTGAACCTTAATTTTGTCGAGAGTTTCCAGGGCAGCGATGTGACTGTGAACGGGGATGTGATCCAGGTGAGCCGTTCCCGGAAAAAAGCGTTCCTGGACGCTCTGAACGACTATATGAATGAGGTGGGGAAATGAGCGAAGTGGTCAATACCCCCGGGTATTATTATGCGATCGCCTATATTCTGGCTGCATTTATTGTGACATGTACCAACCGGAAAAAGATTACAGGATGGCGGAGATATCTGGTGCACATTATTTTTTTCGCGGCACTGGCAGGCTTTATGGAACTGACAGACGGAATCAGGCAGGCGCTTTTCCTGCCGTCCATGGCGGTTTCCATTTCCATGATGCTGGTCTATATCTACACCTGCTGCGATTTTAAGCTTCCGGAGGCGGGATATTACTGTGCGCGGGCTTTTATAGGCGGAGAATTCGCCGCTTCCATGTGCTGGCTGCTCTATTATTACACAAGGAACCGCCTGAATCCGGAAAATGCCGAGTTCCTGCGATGGTCGGAATTTATCGGTATCTATGCTATTATTTTTACCGTGCTCTATCTGATTGAGCGCGGGCTTCAGCAGGGAGCGGAGAGCATCCGGATCAATGGAAGGGAACTGCTGACCGTAATTATTATCACGGTTGCGGTTTTTGCTGTCAGCAATGTGAGTTATCTGGATCAGTACGCTCTGTTCGGCAGCCCCTTTGCGGGGGAAATGTTTACCATCCGTACTCTGGTAGACTTAAGCGGCATAGCAGTCCTGTACGCCTATCATATCCAGATGCGGGAACTGCAGATGAAGTTCGAGGTGGATACCATGCAGAATATTCTGGAGATGCAGTACAAGAATTATCAGCTTTCCCAGGAAAGTATTGAGATTGTCAATCAGAAATACCACGATCTGAAACATCAGATTACTCTTCTGAAAGCAGAGGCGAACAGTAAAAAGTCAATCGAATATCTGGAGGAGATGGAGCGGGATATCCGCTCTTATGAGGCGCAGAACAAGACCGGAAACAAAGTCCTCGACGCGGTTCTGACAAGCAAGAGTCTCTACTGTCAGAACCACGACATCGGTCTGACCTGCGTGGCGGATGGCACACTTCTTGATTTTATGGCAGAGATGGATATCAGCGCTCTTTTTGGAAATGTCCTGGACAACGCCATCGAGAGCGTGGAAAAACTGGACGATAAGGAAAAACGCCTGATCCATCTCTCTGTGGCAAAACAGAAGAACTTCCTGAGGATCCGCAGTGAGAATTATACGGAAGAAAAGATTACCTTCAAAAACGGCATGCCTGTTACTACAAAGAAGGACAAGCGTTTTCACGGATTCGGGATGAAGAGTATCCAGAGCACCGTGAGAAAGTACGGCGGTTCCGTTACGGCGGGCGTGCGGGACAACTGGTTCGAACTGCGGATACTGATACCGCTGAAAGATTAGATATCGGATAAGGGGATAGAAGGGGGGATATGAATGTCTCGCAGAAAATTAAAATGGATGATCATCTTTATACTCTGTGCCGCTGTTTTGATAAGCGGATTTATTTATTACAGGTATATAACCAGACCGGGATCGATTGAAGAGCAGATCTGTGACGAACTTGATATCAAGGAGGAGGAAATCCAGGAAGAAATCCGGTTTTTTGATGCACAGGATTTCGGCGGGTACCGGATTGTTGGCTTTGAATACGGCGGGGATCAGTATGGCGTTGCAAAGATCAATATGTCGCAGTCCCCGGAAGTGGAGGAGGCAGTGACCACAGAAGAAATGCTGCCAAGAGCAGACTTTGCATGGAACTACCGGTTTGCTGCTGGTGGTACGCAGATCATTACATTTCTGTGTGTAAATGAAAAGATAAGTTCCATACTATGGAGCGATGATGAGGGGGAAGAAACCTTTGCGGTCGATCACCATCCGGCTGTTATCTGTGTCGCTTATGAGATTCAGGACGGTTCTTACTCGGCCGAGTATTTTCTGTTGGATGAAAATGGAGAGGAGCTGCGCTGACTTGCAGTCAGTGCAGCTCCTTCATAATATTTCTGACCACCTGGTCCTGTATCTTCTCGCTTTTTCCGTTCTCCACCCGGTAATCCGCATATCTTGCGCATACATACAGATAATCGGACAGGCGGTTGATATACTGCATTGCTTTTGCGTCTGCCCCGTAATTCTGCTCCACTTTGCGGAAACGGCGTTCAGCCCGGCGGGCGACTGCCCTTGCAACGTCGAGACGGGCGGATTTCTCACAGCCTCCGTAGAGAACAAAATCTTTCACGCGGGGGAAAGACTGCTCCACGCGGTCGATCTCCTCCTCCAGAGTTTCCGTTTCATCGGCAGAGAAGCGGTAGTCCAGATTCCGCGGATCAGCGACTCCTGCCATGATCTGCATGAGGTTCCGCTGAATGTGGGAGAGCTGCTCTTTCAGAGAAGGCTCTGCCAGGACTTTCGCCAGTCCGATCTGGCTGTTCAGCTCATCGATGGTGCCGAGGAGCTCAATGCGGTCGTCAGACTTGGATACGCTGATGCCGTTTGCCAGAGAAGTGGTTCCTCTGTCTCCGGTTTTTGTATAGATTTTCATGGTCTGTGTACCTCCTTAAACGGCAGTTTTTTGATGGCCCGGGCGCTGTTGGAGCCCACGTTGCGGCACTGTTCCTTTGTGGGGGCAAGGTAACTTTCGATATTGCGCCCCTTTTCCAGTCCACGCATCTTCAGGCAGAGTGCAGTGCCGTAGATTCCGATCCCGGAGCCGAGCATAGAATCCCGGGCTGCCTTAAAGGCAAGTTTCTCCATACACTCATCCGGAAATTCACTGACATCATAAAAAACGCCTTCTTCCTCGATTCCTGCGCAAACCTCCCGCAGTACATCCGGGTCGGCTTCATGCGTATAAACAAATATCGAAGGTCTCCTGACAATCATATTACCCGCTCCCCGATATAAGAAAGCACAAGCCCGGTCGCCACTGCGTTCCGCGGCCCTTCGCTTCCCCGTATATTTCCTCTCCCGCAGACGATGCGGTAATCAGCAAATTCTTCCATCAGCATCTCCGGGATCTCGAAATCTTCCGCCGATCCTCCCACGAGCACGACTGTGGAAATATTCCGCAGATTATGATCCGGCGCGACTTTTGTGAGAGCCCGGAAGGCGTTGGTGACGAACACTTTCCGCTTTGCCTCCCGGCGCACCTGCACGATCTTCTCCATGGGGATCTCCTGCTCGATGCGGATCAGTCCGTTTTCCGTGAGGAGAACGACCCTTCCGAAGAAACGGGGATCGATGGATTCGTCCACGAAGGTCATCTGTCCGTTCTCCATGCGCATGTGGAAGAGGCTCTCGACTTTTGCCAGGGGATAGCGTTTGATCTGCTCGGCGATATGGCGGTCGCCAAGGCCCAGTTCGGTCTCGATCAGCATGGAGACCAGTTCCCCGGCTCCGGCCTGATGGGTCAGAGTGACGCGCCCCTCTTCGGAAATGACGGCTGCGTCAGTAGAGCCTCCGCCCATGTCAAGGATGGCCAGGGGCAGCTTGGTGCCGGGGGTTGTGAGCGCCCCCAGACTCGCCATGACAGCCTCCACTCCGGCCACTTTCACTTCCGTCTCCAGATCCTGATGGAGACGGGCTGCGATCTCCTGCATGGGGAGCTTCTGAGTGCGAACCATGGCCGCGATGCCTACAGCTTTTTCCAGACAGGTCTCCCCTGCAAGTGCTCCGGAAATCAGAACCGGGGCAAGAGTATCCACAGCCAGAATATCAGTAATGCGCACATCTGCCTGTTCGCTTCTGTCAAGTTCGCTCATTCCCGTGCGGATGCGGGAGAGCATATTTCCTACATTAGTGTCAGGCTGTCCGCTGATATCCCGGATATCTCCGGCTTCAGTCTCGGCCTGCATGATCCTGTCAGCTCCTTCATCCAGGCTGACGGTAATATTTCTGTCTCCGTAAAAATAAATCTCCCCGGCGGGAAGAATATTCTCGTGAATGTTCCCGCCCGGCGTCTTGAGCACTACGGCACTCCGCTTGCCGATGAGGCTTTTGGCAATGGGCGTGACCGTCCGTGTCTCGTCTGCGTTCAGATTGAGCAGAGTGGCGATGCCGTAAGGATTGGACAGCATGCGGATGGTCTGACCCGGCAGGGCGACTTCGATGGCAGCGGGAACTCCGTCCGGGAGACGGTCGATCCGGCGCACCTCGTCGATCACCGGCACCTTGCGGGTGAGACGGTTTTCCACGAGCACGGCCTCGTCTGCCTGGAGGATGATCCCCACGATGCTTACATCCGGGTTCTGGTTTACTGTGGCAGCCACTTCCTCGTAAGTATGTTCTGCGGATGCCGCCAGGATGTAGTCGGTTCCCGGCACAGCCCGGGAGAGCTTTCCGATCAGCAGGATCTCCCCCACAGCCTGTCCTGCCCCGGCGGGAGTGGACGGGTTGTGCCCGATCATGGAGGAATCGGTGATGACCGTCTCGGTCAGCGTCTCCATGGCAGTGTCGCCGATGACGGGAGCCGCTTCGTTGAGACGGATCAGATCGATGTCAGAAGTATCCCGTCCGATCCGGTCCATTGCAAGGCGGAGGGCATTTTTTACGGAGTGTACGTTCTCGATAGTGCCCTTTGTCCCTGTGGTAGGGCATGAAGCAGTGGTCAGAAACGTGAGATTCCCATCCGGGGTCACTTCTCCGACGCATACTTCGGTTGTAGAATTTCCGATATCAACTCCGGCAATGTAACTCAACGCAGTATTCCTCTCTTTTCATATACCTCGGCAGCTTCCATGACAAGACGGGCGCAGTTCCTTGCGTTGTACTTCTCCAGAAGCTCCTGGGCCATCATGACAAGTTCCAGCTTGGTGGAGCGGTTGGGGCGGAGTTTGTCATACATTTTCAGAATGACGTCATCCGGAACGTCCACAAGCTCGGCAGCGCGCTCGAAGTTTTTCTCCATCGGGCCGTTGTCCGCTTCCAGAGCCACCTGGCCCTGGGCTTTTAAGATTTCTTTTGATATTTTGATATCATCCGGGGAAACATGGTTCTTCATGACCTCATCCAGTGTGATGTCCGTGAACTTTTTCCCGGTCTTTGATGTGATCTTATCTTTTTCGTGTTCTGCCAAAGGGTACTGCATTCTCTATCCCTCCCATTCTACTGCACCGACCTCGGGGTCGAGCTGCTCTGTCTCCGCGATGTGCATAAGCGCCGCTTTTACCTGATATTTCGGGCGGCACATCGGGTCATTGGTACTGGGGATCGGCACGACCTGCTCGCCCTTCACATATTTGGCGGCGTTCTGACCGATCTGACGGTAAGTCTCCAGGGTCATAAGCGGCGCCTGGGGGAAAAGCTCCAGGTTGGAGAGGGGGTACAGATCTCTCTGGTGGATGACCGTGGTTCCCTTGGACTGGATGCCCACGCCGATGCCGGAACCGGAGAGTTTTGCCGCCTCCAGGGCCATGAAACATACGTCGGAAGTGTCCAGAATCTTGACGACTCTGGGAATCATTCCCTCCTCCTCGATGCCTGCCTTCACATTGCGAAGAACCTCATCCAGGGGGATTCCGCATATGGTCTTTTTAATCTCTCTCTGAAATGCCGCGCCCACGCCGATGACGACTTCCTTCGGGTCGGTTCCCTGTTTTGCGCGGGGATAATCTGCGTAGGATGTCTTTTCTTCATTGATCCGTTCTCTGCCTGCCATGGACGGAACTTCGCCGGCGGATGTGCTCCAGGAACCTGAAACATCGCCGGTTCCTGCGGTGCTGCCTGATTCTGAGGAAGCGCCTGCCTGTGACATCTGGCTGATAACTGCACTGGTGATCTGACGGATTAATTCTTCACTGATCTGCATAAACGTTTCCTCCTCTCTACATATCCTTCGGGTTGATAATGTGCGGGATCTTTTTGATCTCTTCCCATCGCTCGCCGTCCACGCGGTAGCCCGTTCCGGGGCCCATGTAGTCGTTGGGAGTGTTGACACCGGAGAGCACGTGGAAATCCCTGTCCAGAATGGCGGCGGTCTGCATGTAGTCGCCTGCCACTCTCTGGCGGAGCATGTTGAGGACGCTGGATGCAATATCCTCAAATCCGGTCTCGGCCAGAGCTTTCACTACATCGATACCGGTGATGCCCCGCTTCAGTACATCCTCTGCGGCTGCCAGGTCTGCGGTTACATCACGGGACGGAGTGTCCTTGCTGCCGTGGGCGTAAGTCACTGCCTCCACCTGCTCGTCCGTCACCGGGGAGAGCCCCAGACTGCGGAATACGGCCTGAACCGCGCGGGCAGCCTTGTTGCGGACACGGATGACTTCTTCCTCTGTCACGGGGCGCAGTCCTCCGTCCACCTGCATATCTCTCTGGAGTACATTGTAATCGTCAAAGTCCTCGGCGTCGAAGTTGGACCCCGCGAACATGTTGTCGTAGTTCGGTTCTGCCGCATATCCCGAGAAGATGAAATCCGTTCCCGGAAGGAACTCCAGCATGGTCCGGGCAGTACGCCGCATATCCGAGTTCGAGAAACTCTGGTCGTTGGAAGATGCGCACTCCAGACCGAGGAGAGCAGCTACCAGGTTTTCCGCCAGTACTTCGCGGATGCCTGCCGGAACTGAACCGGTCACGCCGATGCAGCTCACGGAACCGTTCTGGATGCCCTGGCTTCCCGCGCCCTTTGTCACGAAGAGACAGCGGCACTCCAGGTAGAGCATGGATTTCTTCTCGCTGCTTCCCATCAGCACCTCCGAGCCGGAGCCGGATGTGAAGCGGACTTTCAGCCCGCGGGATGCATAGGCGGAGTTTAAGAACGCCTTGGAGTACGGCGTGTCATCTCCGTCGATAAATACCTTCTCTGTGCCGTATACAGAGAGTGTCTCTGCGTATGTGGTCAGTCCGCGGATGCCGAGTTCAAGTTCTGTGGCTTCCTCAGCGGAACACTGGGTCAGCACACCCGGGCGTCCTGCCTGGGAACCGATCAGAAGAGCCATGGCGCTTAACGGCGCGTACCGTGCCACACCCATGGTTGTCTCTTCCTCTGCAAATCCTCTCAGAGCACCTTCCGCGGCGTCTGCGGCGATCTGCACCGGGTCGTCCTTCAGGTTGGTGATATGCGCCTGGTTGCCCGGTTTGCGTCTGGCGCGGATCTTCTGCATGCCCATCATCAGTTCCACCACGTTCAGATGGTTCATGACTTCCGTCATCTTCGCCGGAGTGATCCCTGAGATCAGTCTCAGGATCTCTTTTCTGGATACGTTGATGTCCACGATCATGCGGGCAATGTCAAGAGACGGCACTGCCATGGATTCCACAGTGCGGTCGATGTTGATGGCATAGTCGGCGATAAACTGGTCGATAAAGTCGAAATCTTCCCTCTGTTTCCCGTCCAGTTCCACGATCTTTCCGTCTTCCACGCGCACAGAAGGCTTCGGATCATAGGGGCTGCTCATTGCGACAAACCCCATCTCCGGCCATTCATTGATGAAGCCGTCCAGGTTTACCGGGCGCCTGTCCAGTGTCTCAATACGTTTTGATCTTTTCATAATGGCTGTTCTCCTTACGGAAATAAATTACGAATGTTGAATGTCTGTCCCGATGTCGCAGAATCGGGCATCTTTAGGTCTGATTATACTATAAACACAGGAGAATGGCAATATTATAATGAAGAAATCTGACAAAAAACCACAAATGAATAAAATGAAAACCACATAAAACCACAAACTTGGATCGTTGAAGAAGAAAATATAGTGTGGTACAATATTATGGATTATGGCAGCACGTCAGGAAGGATAAAAGGCATTAAAAATGGATTTGGTGGAAAACTGAAGTAGAGGAAATGAGGTGACCGGTAGACATGAAAATCAAAAAGTTAGTATTAAATAATTTTATGGCTTTTGAGAATGCTGAAATAAATTGGTCGGATAATATCAATATTATCTGTGGTGAAAACAGTACAGGGAAGACGACACTTTTGAAAGTGATGTATTCGTTGATAAAACCCTTTAGTAATGGCAGTTCAGATAATCTGACAAAAGAGATGGCAGAACAGCTTCTGGTTAAGAAAATTCAAGGCATATTCCGTCCGGATGAAATGAAAATCGGCAGACTGGTAAGCCGTAAGCAGGGAAGCAATCGGACAGAGTTTTCCGTTGAGTTGGAGAAAAAACAAAAAATTACGGTTGGATTTGGAAACAGACAGGAAAACCATGCGGATGTTTTCATAGAGCAAGATGGGAAAATGGAGAAATATGAGGTTATTTATATTCCTACAAAAGAAATGATTTCTACGGTAGAACATTTTGTGTCATTATACGACGAGTACCATATAGATTTTGAAGAAATGTACTATGATCTTGCAAAACTTTTGGATCGACCGCTTTCGAAAGGCCCTAACACAACGGAACAAAATCAGGTGCTGAATAATCTGGAAGACATCATGAAAGGACAGATTATCCAGAAGAACAAGAAATTTTATTTCAAGATAAAAGGGGAAGGTGAATTTGAGATGGGACTGCTTTCTGATGGATACAGAAAGTTGTCAATGATCATCTATATGATTCTTTCCGGAAGTATTAATAAGAATACCATTTTATTCTGGGATGAACCGGAAACGAATATGAATCCTAAAATGATTCGTCCGATTGTACAGGCGATGATTGCATT
This sequence comes from Lachnoclostridium sp. An169, assembly GCF_002160525.1. Taxonomy (GTDB): domain Bacteria; phylum Bacillota; class Clostridia; order Lachnospirales; family Lachnospiraceae; genus Mediterraneibacter; species Mediterraneibacter cottocaccae. Next base: position 30,614 of record NZ_NFKT01000005.1, on the reverse strand, counting down.
AGCCCAGATGGGTGTGCAGATTTTTGTTTCAACACATGATTATTTTATTCAGCAGGAATTTAATATGATTGCTGTTTATCCGGAGTTAAATCCTAAAAAAATGGATATTCGGTTTGTTTCACTATTCAGGGATGAAAAGACACGTGACATTCAGTACGAGATGAGAAATTCGGCATCCGATTTGGAACATAATGCAATTATGCAGGAATTTGATGCGATGTATGATAGAGAACAGAGGATTATTTATGGAGACTAATATCAAGGAAGAAAGCGGATTAAAGTTTCAGTTTCCCGAGAATGATACAGTGATAAAATTTGATGATACAAAATTTTATCGAGATTATTTTAATAAATTGCCAGAATCGAAAGGTGTTGATTTTATTTCTGTTGCGAAAGATAAGATTGCATTTATAGAAGTAAAAAATTGTACCGGTGATGAAGGAAACTGCCGGTGGAGAATTGCCCCGGATAACCAAAAACGCAATACAGTACACACTTCCGTGAATGTGGAAGGAAGAGACAGTCTGGATATTGAAGTGGCACAGAAAACGGCGATGACAATAGCTGCGTTGGTAGGAGCAAAATCCTTTGGAGACACGAAGGAATGCCTGGCTGAATTTAAAGAATGCATTCATTTTTTATCAAAGAATACTTTTTCAGATTTTTCAAAAAAGAAATATGTGATCTTGTTTCTGGAAGGTGATTTTGGAAGCACAACAAGGTCAAAAAAGATGATTATGAAAGCATTACAGGATAGTATGAAGAAAAAGCTTCAATGGATAAATTGCAGGGTATCTGTGGTTGATTCCGATACATATGATTCCGAAATATTTCAAATTGTAAGTTGAGACTGAACGCTTGCTATTATTGGCGGTGGATAGAACGATGAAGATGCAAATGAGAATATAGGAGTAAAAGATTCTATTATGAAGGAAAAGTTTATAGAGAAGATGAGAGAAACGGCGGACTATATTTTCCGGCATCCGGAGATCTCGGAGCAGGAGAGGGAGTCTTCGCGGGCGTTGGCGCATTTTCTGGAAGAAGAAGGATTTGCGGTGAAGTGGAATCTTGCGGGATTTGAGACGGCGTTTGTGGCAGAGTGGGGGCAGGGAAAGCCGGTGATCGGGTTTCTAGCTGAGTATGACGCCCTGCCGGGGATGGGGCAGGAGCCGGCCTCTACGAGGAAGCCTCTTGACGGAGCAGGGCATGCCTGCGGGCACAACCTTCTCGGCACTGCCTGTGCCGGGGCAGCATGTGAGCTGAAATCACAGATGGAAGAAGAAAAACTGACCGGGACGATCCGGGTATACGGCTGCCCGGCGGAGGAGACGGTGATCGGAAAGATCCGCATGAATGAGGCGGGCGTTTTCAATGATCTTGACGCCGCAGTTACCTGGCATCCCTTTGACCGGAACCGGGTGAGCTACGATATCTGGCAGGCACAGGATATCAAGAATTACCGGTTCTACGGGACTGCGGCTCATGCGTCGAAGCATCCGGAGATGGGGCGAAGCGCCCTGGATGCGGCAGAGCTGATGAACGTGGGAGTCAACTACCTGCGGGAACATGTGGCAGATGATGTGCGGATGCACTATACCTATACAAATACGGACGGTCCCGCCAATATTGTACCTGCTTTTGCGGCGACCAATTATTTTATCCGTTCTTCAAAGTGGGAGCGCACAGCGGACGCATCTGAGCGCGTGGACAACTGCGCCAGGGGCGCGGCGCTCATGACCGGGACCCGGGTGGAGATTGAACGGGTCACGTGTAATAAGGAAATGAAAGTGAACCGCGTTCTGGCGGAGACTTTCTATGAAGCCATGGAGCAGGTGGAGCTTCCCTCCTATACAGAGGAAGAGATCCGTTTTGCGGCGGAAGTGTCAGAAGAGGCGGGACTGGAAAACGGTGGACAGTATTTCGGCGGACTGGAGCCTCTGGAAGAGAAACCGGTTCCCCTCTCCATCGGGACGGATGTGTCCGACGTCAGCCACACGGTTCCCACGATCATGCTGAGTGCAGCTGCTATGTGCAAAGGCACGCCCCTGCATCACTGGGCGGCGGCAGCCCAGGCGGGGATGAGCATCGGGGAAAAGGGCATGCTGTATGCGGCGGCGTGCATGGCAGAGGGCGCTTACCGTCTGGTGACAGAGCCTGAGATCCTTATTGCGGCATGGAGAGAGTTCCGGGGAGAGCCGGATATGAAATGAAAGCCTGTCAGCCGGATACCGAAAGGAAGCTTATTGGCCGGATAGGGAATGAAAACTTATCGGCTGAGCAAAGAATGGAAGCTTGTTATACGAGGGAGAAACGAAATGAAAAAACGAATCATACTTGCCTCTGCGTCTCCGAGACGCAGGGAACTTTTGGAGCAGATCGGCGTGAAATTTGAAATCCGGGTCAGCAGCCGTGAGGAGATCTATCACAGCAGCGTGCCGGAGGAGATTGTGAAGGAACTCGCCCTTGCAAAAGCGGAGAATGTCCTGGAGGAGCTCTTGGAAACGGAGTCATCCCCTGCAGGTCTGACCGTGATCGGTGCGGATACAGTGGTTGTGCTGGACGGCGCAATCCTGGGAAAACCGAAAGATGAGGCGGACGCCTGCAGGATGCTGGGTTCCCTGCAGGGACGTGACCACGATGTGTACACCGGAGTGGCGGTGCTGGCATTTGACGGTGCGGGGAAAAAGACGGTATTCAGCCACGCTGTACGGACGAAAGTGTATGTGCATGGCATGGATGAAGCGGAGATACGCGGATACGTGGACACAGGCGAGCCGATGGACAAGGCGGGAGCCTATGGAATCCAGGGAGCATTTGCCGCTTTTATAGACCGGATTGACGGGGACTATTATAATGTGGTAGGATTGCCGGTGTCTTATATTTACCAGGTCCTGAAGCAGACGGCATCCTGAAATCGGTGCGCGGCATTTCCGCATACGTGGGAACGCTAAACGGCGCTCCACAGGGAGTCTCCGTTCTGACGGAGCCATTTCCGGGCCTCTTTATAGTCGGGGAGGACGGATTCCACCACATCGTAGAATGCCTTGGAGTGGTTCATCTCCCGGCGGTGGGCAAGTTCATGGACAACCACATAGTCCAGGACCGGTTCCGGCGCCAGGATGAGCCGCCAGTTGAAATTGAGGTTCCCGGCGGCCGAACAGCTTCCCCAGCGGGTTTTCTGTTCCCGGATGGTGATGCGCCCGTATGTGACACCCATAATGCGGGCATAGTAGGCAGTCTTCTGCGTGAAAATGTCCCTGGCGGTCTCCATGTACCGTTTCCGCTCGGAGTCCGGCAGGGGACGGCGCGGAGAGGCGGCGCTTCGGCGGGCTCTCTCCATATGGGAGAGAATCCAGCGTTCCTTCTGAAAGAGGAAGGAATCGATAAAGGAACGGGGACAGCCGTAAGGTGCGCGTACTTTTACCTTCCCATCGGAAGTAATCTGTACCGCCACGGTTTTCCGGCGGCTGTATGTAATATCGAATGAAAAAGGATGCTTCATAACTGTTCACCTCACATGGGATACAGTTTACCACGATAGGAGAAATGATGAAAGAGAATAAAAAGAAAAAACACTGGTTTAAAAATCTGGGAGCAGCCCTGCATATGGAGCTTCGGGAACATAGGAGTTCGTTTATGGTGTATTTCATCCTGCGGATTCTGGTGATCGTGATGATGGTCCTGCAGCTTCTGAACAGAAACTATGAAAATGTATTCCTCTGCGCGCTTACGCTGCTTCTGCTTGTAATCCCCAGCCTGGTGCAGATTACCTTTAAGGTAGAACTGCCGACGGTTCTGGAGATCATTATCCTCGTATTTATTTTTGCGGCGGAAATCCTGGGGGAGATCAGCGAGTTCTATCTGATGTTTCCATTCTGGGATACGGTGCTGCATACGATGAACGGGTTTCTGGCGGCTGCCATCGGCTTCTCCCTGGTAGATCTCTTAAACCGCAGCGAGAGAACTGTTTTCAGCCTGTCGCCGCTTTTCATGGCGATCGTGGCGTTCTGTTTCTCCATGACGATCGGCGTGATCTGGGAATTCTTCGAGTTCGGCATGGATCAGATCGGTGGATTTGACATGCAGAAAGATACCGTGATTCACACCATAAGCTCGGTAATGCTGAATCCGGAAGGACGCAATGTGCCTTTCACGATACGCGGCATAACAGAGACGGCGGTAAACGGGCAGGAACTCGGGCTTGGAGGTTATCTGGATATCGGTCTGATTGACACGATGGAAGATCTCATCGTCAATTTTATCGGTGCGCTTGTCTTCTCCGTCATCGGCTTTTTCTATGTGAAGAACCGCGGAAAGGGCGGCATTGTCGCAAGGCTCGTCCCACGCAGGAAGCAGAGAGACCGGGACTTCCTACGAATTGCGGAGGAGTATATCCAGGCGGCGGAAGAAGCGCGGGAAGAGGCGAAAGAGAAGGAACCAGACAAGAAGCAGAAGAAAAGCTCCCAGAACAGTGGCGCAGATGTACAGAGCGATGCAGGGCCGGTTGCCGATGAGCATTGAAATATCCCGGAATACGACCTGCTGCATCCGGTAATCGGGGTTGATGTAGAACATATTGATCGTGCCGAAACGGTCCAGAGACAGGTTAAGGCACTCTGCCGCGGCGCAGCAGAGAAGATACAGGGCTGTGCTCCCGGCAAAGGGGTGCAGCAGATTCCGGACGGGGATATGCGCGCTGTTCCCGGAAAGAGACGAACGGAAAAAGACTGCACCGGAAAACAGCCCCAGAAGAATCAGCACGATATGCCATGTGTAGGAGTGGAAAGTCAGAATGGCAATGGGGTAGTGCAGGCCGCTTGTATCGGCGAACACGGCGATGCCGCCCAGCAGGGAGTAGCACATGAGAAAGCACAAAAGCGTGCGGCGCATGCCTGGACGGCGGATCCATGGCAGCAGGAGCAGGATGTACATGGGGATGCTGCAGAGCTGGAACGGAAAATACCACCAGTTGTAATACCCGTTTCCCAGGACAAAAGTCAGGACTAGCTGCTTGGCTGCCTCGCTGCAGAGCATGAGGATTCCGCACAGAAAAAAGACCCTGTCGGGCTGCCCGTTAAGATGCTGACGGCGGATGTTATGCGGCATGATGAAAAACACCTCCTGATCCGGGAAATGCGCGGGAATGCAGGCATGCAGGACCGGTCCCGGATTTTTTACTGTAAATATTATACCGCAAAAAGTCAAAATTAAAAGGAAAGACGACAGAAATGCCGGATGGAGTATTTTTCTTGTAAATAGTTCCGCCAGAATTGTTAAAAAATCTACATTCTTATGTATATGTCACACAAAATATCAGAAAAATATCAGAAAATATATGGCGAAAAATTACAGTTGGGAATGGAAAAAATAAAAAATTTATAAAAAAGATAGAGAAATTTTAGATAAAAAGCAGGCGGAAAGAGGAAGAAAAAAAAGACAAATTGAAAGAAAAAAAGCCGGGAAAGCCGTAAGTTTCCGCGTCGGACAAAAATGTTGACAAACCGGAAATTTGGGCGTAATATTTAGGCAACTTTTCGGAGAAGTGAAAGCCTTCTTCCGGGACAGAACGGGAGAGAACTTCATAAGAAAAGCAGGATAAGATCAGGGGGTTCAAAGGGGAACAACTCTTTTTTTTATGCCAAAATTCCCCTCGGCACCGTTTTCTGGTCGGATCCGGAAAAACTTAAGAAAAAGGAGGGAGCAATACGGGAAATCTGACAGATATTTTGATGGAAGAGCTGAACTGTGAGACAGTCTTCACCCTTCCGGTTCTGGGCGGGATTTCAGAATCTGTAGTTGTAACATGGATCATTATGGCTGTGCTGGTCATTGCCTCAATCATACTGGTCCGCAACCTGAAAGTTGAGAATCCCGGAAAAGTGCAGCTTGCACTGGAAGCAGGTCTGGGGTGGGCTCAGGATTTCTTTGAAGGGATCATCGGGAAAGAAAACAGAAGATATATTCCTTATCTGATTACTGTACTTCTCTTTCTCGCGGCTTCCAATACGATCGCTCCGCTGATCGGATTCAAGCCTCCCACAAAGGACCTCAATGTTACCGCAGCCCTTGCGATTATGAGCATGTGTCTGATCGAGTATTCGGGTATCCACAGGAACGGAATGAAACACTGGATAAAACATTTTGCCCAGCCGGTTCCGGTTGTGGCTCCGATCATGATACTGGAGGTTGTGATCAGACCGCTGTCGCTGTGTATGCGACTTTTTGGAAACATGCTTGCCGGATTCGTGGTAATGGAACTGATTAAGACGGTGGTACCGCTTCTGGTTCCGATCCCGGTGAGCTTCTACTTTGATATCTTCGACGGACTGCTTCAGGCATATGTGTTCGTATTCCTGACGGCACTGTTCATGAACGAAGAGATGGAGTAAATTCAGTAAGAAATTTGACAAAAAGAAAAGGAGAATTTATATTATGGAAACACTTATTGCAATCGGAGCAGGAATCGCAGTTTTCACAGGTATTGGAGCAGGAATCGGTATCGGAGTTGCAACGGCAAAGGCTACAGAGGCAATTGCAAGACAGCCTGAGGCTGAGGGCAAGATCAGCAAGACTCTGATTCTCGGATGTGCGCTGGCAGAGGCAACCGCTATCTACGGATTTATCATCGGCCTTCTGATCATTTTCTTCTTACAGTAATATATATGGAAATGAAAATGACAGGAAAGGCGGGTGTGAAAGGTGCTGCAGTTTAATTTTAACTTTGTGCTGGAGATGATAAACCTTATTGTTCTCTTCCTTTTGCTGAGACATTTCCTGATCGGGCCGGTGACGAACATTATGGAAAAGCGGAAAGCTCTCATCGAGAGCGGCCTGAAAAACGCGCAGGACGCCCAGGATGACGCGATGAAGATGAAGAAGGAATACGAGGAAGCCTTAAACGGGGCAAAACAGGAATCTGTTGCCATTATCGAGAAGGCGCGCTCCCAGGCAAAATCCGAGTATGACAGAATCGTCGGCGAGGCAGGCGAGAAGGCCGGAAGCATCATCGAGTCTGCGAAGGAGAGTGTCCGCGTGGGGAGAGAGAACACGATGAAGGAACTCCAGTCACAGATCGCAGGGCTTGCTGTGGCTTCCGCTGCGAAGATTGTCGGCGGAAAGGCAGAGGATCAGGACGTTTACGCACAGTTTCTGAAAGAAGTAGGTGAAACAGATGAAGACACAGACAGATAGCGGCCGGCTGTACTGCCCTTCGGCGGCAGTGAGATATGCCAGGGTACTGTATGATCTGCGGATTTCGAGAGAGGCGGTCGAGACTGCCAGAAAGATGTTTGAAGAGGTGCCGCAGCTTCATGATATTTTTGTGAACCCTACGGTTTCCCTAAGAAAGAAACTGAGTGTGATTGACAAGGTATTTCCTGATGAGATAAGGAATTTTCTTAAGATCGTGTGCAAATATCAGAGAATGGATCTCATAACGGATATTTTTTCCGCATACGACAGGTACTGCGACGAACAGAATAAAGTTCTGAATGCTGTACTGACCTGCACTGTGCCTCCCACAGAGGAACAGCGCAGAGGGATGGAGGCGTTCCTTCGCAAAAAATACGACGCCGACCAGGCGCTGATCGAGATACAGCATGACGAAGGGCTTCTCGGCGGATTTGTACTCCGTGTGGGGAGCGACGAGTATGACTGGAGCATGAAAGGACGCCTGAACAGATTAGAACAAACATTAACCCGGAGGTGAACAAGGTGAGTTCAATCAATGCAGATGAGATTATTTCTATCCTCAAAGAAGAGATAGAAAATTTTGATAATATGAGCAAGGACAGTGAAGTGGGAACTGTCGTTGCAGTAGGCGATGGAATCGCCACGATTTACGGGATTGATCACGCCATGTACGGAGAGATCGTCACATTCGATACCGGTCTGAAAGGTATGGTTCAGGATATCCGTAAAGATGAGATCGGCTGTATCCTCTTTGGAAGCGATACAGAGATCCGGGAGGGGACGAAAGTATCACGTACAGGAAAAAGGGCAGGCGTTCCGGTAGGGGACGGCTACATCGGAAGAGTTGTGAACGCCCTCGGCGAGCCCATCGATGGAAAAGGAGAGATCAAGGCGGATGATTACCGTGCCATCGAGCAGGAGGCACCCGGAATTATCGACAGAAAATCCGTCAGTGTTCCGCTTGAGACGGGAATCCTCTCCATCGACGCGATGTTCCCGATCGGCCGCGGACAGCGTGAGCTGATCATCGGCGACCGCCAGACGGGAAAGACATCCATCGCCATGGATACGATCCTCAACCAGAAAGGCAAGGATGTCATCTGTGTCTACGTGGCAATCGGCCAGAAGGCTTCAACGGTTGCAAAAGTTGTAAATACACTTCAGAGCCACGGTGCGATGGATTACACCATCGTGGTATCCTCGACAGCCAGCGACTGTGCTCCGCTTCAGTACATTGCGCCTTATGCGGGTACAGCTATGGCAGAATATTTTATGTACCAGGGAAAGGATGCGCTGATCGTGTACGACGATCTGTCCAAACATGCGGTGGCATACCGTGCGCTCTCCCTTCTGCTGGGACGTTCCCCGGGACGTGAGGCTTATCCGGGAGACGTATTCTATCTTCATTCAAGACTGCTGGAGAGATCAAGCCGTCTGAGCGAGGAGAAGGGCGGCGGTTCCATTACGGCGCTGCCGATCATCGAGACCCAGGCAGGCGATGTTTCCGCGTACATTCCGACCAACGTGATTTCCATTACAGACGGACAGATCTTCCTGGAAAGCGGACTTTTCGCTTCCGGAATGAGACCGGCTGTCAATGTCGGACTTTCCGTGTCCCGTGTGGGCGGCGCTGCCCAGACGAAGGCGATGAAGAAGGCGTCCGGAAGTATCCGTATCGACCTGGCGCAGTACAGGGAGATGGAAGTGTTCACACAGTTCAGTTCCGACCTTGACGCTGCGACAAAGGAACAGCTGGAATACGGAAGCGGTCTGATGGAGCTGCTGAAACAGCCGCTTTATCATCCTTTAAGCCTGCATGAGAAAGTGATTACGCTCTGCGCGGCAACCCACAAGGTGCTGCTCGGAGTTGAGAAGGCGCAGATCAAGCAGTTCCAGATGGATATGCTTACCTATTTTGATTCTGTACACCCGGAGATCGGGCAGGAGATTGAGGAGAAGAAGGTTCTGTCTGACGAACTGATTGAAAAGATCGTGGAGACAGCCAAGGAATTCAAGAAGAGCAGGTGACAGTATGGCAAATATCAGAGAGATACAGAGCCGTATCAACAGTGTGAAAGACACGATGAAGATTACCAATGCGATGTATATGATCTCCTCCTCGAAGATGACACAGGCGAGAAAGAAGCTGTCTGACACAGAACCTTATTTCTATGCGCTTCAGGGCGAGATATCCCGAATCCTGAGACATCTGCCGGAACTGGAGCACCGTTTCTTTGATGTGCGGGAGAAGATCCCCCAGGATGAGAGAAGGATCGGTTCGATTGTCGTTACGGCGGACAAGGGTCTTGCCGGAGCCTACAACCACAATATTGTGAAGCTGGAGGAAGAGATTCTGGCAAAGCCGGGAATCCATAAACTCTTTGTGGTAGGAGAGCTGGGAAGGCATTATTTCTCCAAACACGGAGTTGACATAGATACGAATTTCCAGTACACCGTCCAGAAGCCGACGATGCACCGTGCAAGAGATATCTCTGCCGTGCTTCTGGAGCAGTTTGAAAAAGGGGAGCTTGACGAGATTTATATCGTATACACCCGGATGGAGAATTCTGTCCAGGCGGACGCGGAAGTGCTGAAGCTCCTTCCCCTTGAGCGGAGCGCCTTCAACGAGATGAAGATGCCGCTCAATGTACACAGGGAGGCAATCGAGCTGTATCCTTCCGCGGAGGCAGTTCTGGAGAGCATCATTCCCAACTACATCACAGGTATGATATACGGCTGCCTTGTGGAGGCGTATGCCAGCGAGCACAACGCCCGTATGATGGCGATGAAGTCAGCCACAGACAGCGCGCAGGATCTGATCAAGGAGCTGTCTGTTGTGTACAACCGTGCGAGACAGGCTGCCATTACACAGGAGATTACGGAAGTGTGCAGCGGTGCGAGAGCGCAGCAGCAGAAGAAATAGTCAGAATGGTTTTCTGGCGACTTGGAAGAAAGCGAGAAATGAGTATGAATAAAGGACGAATTGTACAGGTCATGGGACCTGTCGTTGACGTAGTTTTTGAAGACGGCGACCTTCCTTATATCAAAGATGCTCTTGAAGTGGAAAATAACGGCAAGAAATGCATCATGGAGGTCGCGCAGCACCTCGGAAACAATGAGGTGCGCTGTCTGATGCTGGCTGCCAGCGAGGGGCTTTGCAAAGATATGGAAGTCACGGCAACGGGAGCGGGCATCAAAGTACCGGTTGGTGAGCAGACACTGGGAAGACTGTTCAACGTGCTCGGCGAGACGATCGACGACGGTGAGCCGATTACAGACGGAGAAAAATGGGTCATCCACAGACAGCCGCCGTCATTTGAAGACCAGAGCCCGGTCGTAGAGATCCTGGAGACGGGAATCAAGGTTATCGACCTCCTGGCTCCCTATGCAAAGGGCGGTAAGATCGGTCTGTTCGGCGGCGCCGGAGTAGGAAAGACAGTGCTTATCCAGGAGCTGATCCGCAACATTGCCACAGAGCACGGCGGATACTCCATTTTCACCGGAGTAGGAGAGCGTTCCCGTGAAGGAAACGACCTCTGGTCCGAGATGAAGGAATCCGGAGTTCTGGAGAAGACAGCCCTGGTGTTCGGACAGATGAACGAGCCCCCCGGAGCGCGTATGCGTGTGGCGGAGACCGGTCTGACCATGGCGGAGTATTTCCGTGACGAACAGCACCAGAACGTGCTTCTCTTTATCGATAATATTTTCCGTTTCACACAGGCAGGTTCCGAGGTGTCCGCACTGCTGGGACGTATGCCTTCGGCGGTTGGTTATCAGCCGACTCTGGCGACAGAGATGGGCGAGCTGCAGGAGCGTATCGCTTCTACAAAGAACGGATCCGTCACCAGTGTCCAGGCAGTTTACGTGCCTGCGGACGACCTGACAGACCCGGCGCCCGCGACAACATTCGCGCATCTGGATGCCACCACGGTTCTTTCCAGAAAGATCGTGGAGCAGGGGATCTACCCGGCGGTTGATCCGCTGGAGTCCAGTTCCCGTATCCTTGAGGCGGACGTTGTAGGGGAAGAGCACTATGAGGTGGCGAATAAAGTGATCGCCATTCTTCAGAAATATAAAGAGCTTCAGGATATCATCGCCATCCTCGGTATGGAAGAGCTTTCCGATGAGGACAAGGCGACCGTAATGCGGGCGAGAAAGATCCAGAGATTCCTCTCCCAGCCGTTCTTCGTGGCAGAGACATTCACGGGAACTCCCGGAAAATACGTGCCGCTCAAAGAGACGATCCGCGGATTCAAGATGATTATCAACGGAGAGATGGACGACTATCCGGAGTCCGCATTCTTCAACGTGGGAACCATCGACGATGTGATCGCCAAGGCGAAAGCAGAGGCGGCAGAGTCCGCAGCTGAGTAATAGGAGTGCATGCATATGGATACCTTTGGTCTTAAGATCATTGCAAGCGATAAAGTTTTTTATGAGGGACGGTGCCGCAATCTTGTGATTCCGGCACCGGACGGCGAGAAGGGAATCCTCCCGAACCATGAGAACATGATCATCGCCATTGCGGTCGGGATCGCCCGGATGGAGATCGAGGAGGGCAAATGGCAGGAAGTTGCAGTCGGCACGGGATTCGTGGAAATTGTCAACAACCGTGTCACCCTTCTGGTGGACACTGCGGAGCGCCCGGAAGACATCGATGTGCGGCGTGCAGAAGAACAGCGAGAGCGCGCGGAAGAACAGATGCGCCAGAAACAGAGCATCCAGGAGTATTACCACACCCAGGCATCCCTCGCCAGAGCAATGAACCGCTTAAAGCTTGCACAGGATAAAAAGTGGAACTTATAAAAGAAGCCGTTTAGAACAGAAAAACAACAGCAGGACATTAACATACACAGGATCAGAACTGCCGATCCGCGGACGGCCCCGCCGTCCGGGAATCAGCACGTCTGATCCTTTCCTGTCTATTCCTCAGCCCGTCTGTGGGAAAAATAACTTTCCCGGTTGCTTTTTGGGTTTGTCTATACTACAATAAGTATGTCTATTTTACTTTGAATATTAATGGGGAGAGAGTTTCATGAGCGACAGTTATAAACCGCGTTCTCTCGTGGAGATCATGAACGACGTGCTCAGCGCCGTCCGGGACTACTACGATTCAGAGTACGTTTACTATATTGAAAAGGAACAGGGAGATATCGAGACGATCTATGAGTGGTGCGCCGAGAATATTCCGTGGCAGCGGGACAAGATCAAGCTTCTTCCGGAGGATCAGCAGCCCAGATGGATGCGTCAGGAGATTACCGATACGACAGCGGACAGCTACAGTGTCTTTCAGCAGCTTGACGGCGATACGACGGCTATTCTTGCCGTGGTGGGAGTTCACCGGGGCGGCTGTGCCATTGAGTTTATGCGCGCCCTGCTCCCGTATATTCCACAGGCCATTTCCCTGCAGAAGCTGCAGAAGCAGCAGGAATATCTCAGCTATCACGATGACCTGACCGGTCTGCTGAACCGGAACAGCCTGATGGACTATCTGGATAACGTAAAGCAGGATGAACTGAAATCTCTTGGAGCGCTTTCACTGGATATCAACGGCCTGAAGAATTTCAACAAGGAGTTCGGCAGGGAGTACGGGGATGAGGTTGTCATCCGGATCGGAGAGGTGCTGGGGGAATATTTTCACAGCGGCTCCGTGTACCGGCTGACAGGTGACGAATATCTCGTCCTTGTGGAGAACGAGACATACGAAGACTTTACAAAACAGGTCCATGCGGCGCATACAAAACTGGACAATATCAGCCTGGGACTGGCCTCCCTCGGATATGCGTGGCAGAAAGTGGACATCCGGGTGGATAATCTGGTATCTACCGCAGAGAACATGATGCGGGAGGAGAAGAAGAAATATTACAAGAACCTGAAGAAAGGCCATCACGAGCCGATTATCAAACAGGATCTGCTGGACGATATTGAACACGGCAATTTTATTGTCTGTCTGGTGCCGAAGATCGATGTGCAGACAGGAAATGTGGCAGGGGCTGAGGCGGTAGTGCGCTACCACCACAAGGATCTGGGAATCGTGAATCCGGGAAGATATATCAATCTTCTGGAGGAAACAAGGCTTTCCCACTATCTGGATCTCTATGTGTTCGAGGAAGTCTGCCGTACCCTTCACAGATGGGAAGTGGAAGGCATGCCGATGATTCCGATCTCCGTGAATTTTGCGGGAGCCACACTGCGTCAGGAGAGCATTGCGGACAAGATGCTTTTCCTCATCGAGAAGTATCATGTATTCTGCGAATATCTTGAGGTGGAAGTATCAGAGTCAAGCGGCGACATGAATCAGGAGATGCTGGCTGAGACGAGCAGCAAGATCAGAAAAGGAAATGTGAGAGTTGTACTGGATCATTTCGGGGCGAAGGATTCCAGTTTCTCCATTCTTTCATTGATGGAGTTTGACGGGCTTAAGATTGACAAGAGCCTGATCACGAATATTGTGGGAAACACCAGAAGCCAGATCGTTGCCAAGGCTGTCATCGATATCTGCAGACAGCTGGGAGCCTATGTGCAGGCGGCAGGCGTGGAGACCCAGGATCAGCTCAATGTCCTCAAGGAACTGGGCTGTGACTACGCCCAGGGCGCGCTCTTTAACAAGCCGATCACCATTGAGACGTTCGAAGTGCGTTATATGAAAGGGTGACGGGATGGTACGGTCCTGGATTGCGGACGTGACTCCGCTGTATGATGAAGAATGTTATAGAAGATATTATGAGGAGCTTCCGGACTTTCGGAAAAAGAAAGCAGACGCCCTGCGCAGCATGAAAATGAAGGCGCAGAGTGTGGGGGTGTGGAGCTTATGGGGGAAGATTCGGGCAGAGTATAATCTGCCTGAATTTTCTGCGTTTAACCTGTCCCACTCCGGAACATGGGTGATGTGCGCAGCCAGTATGGATGCGGGAGCGCATGATGTCCGGGTGGGATGCGATATGGAAAAGACTGCGCAGATGCGAAAGGGAGTGGCAGAGCGCTTTTTTTGTGCGGAAGAGTGCAGTGTGATCTTTTCCGGGAGAACACAGGAGGAGAGAGACGACTGTTTCTTCCGGTACTGGGTGCTTAAGGAGAGCTTTATGAAAGCGACCGGGAAGGGAATGGCGCTTCCCATGAATTCCTTCTGCATCCGCCTGGGCGAGCCGCCGGTACTGGTGCGGCAGCCGGGAGAATTTCCGGAGAAGTATTATTACCGGGAATATGAAAAGGAAGGACTGCCTTATAAAATGGCGGTGTGTTCCACAGATGAAGAAATTGATACAGAAATACATATGGAGCTGAGATTATGAAGATTACGGAAGAACTGTCAAAGCGGACGAAACCTGCTGCAGGTGCGATTGGACAATATGCCCGGGCAGGTGCCGGGCGCATGAGAAGCGCTGCGGGGCATGTGAAGTCCGCGGCAGTGCATATGAAATACAGGATGCTGAGAGCGTTTCGTAAGGCTGCAGGAGCTGCTGCCGGTATCCCGAAAGAGAAACGGATGCTTGCCCTGGGGATTGCTGCCGGACTGGTGGTCGGTGCGGCTGCCGTGGGGACGTTTTCCGGATACAGAGAGGAACAGATGCAGGAGGAATATGAGGCGAAAGCGGCGCAGCTTGAGGGAGATATCGCCGCACTTACGGAAAGTAACCAGACGCTCCGGAGCGAGAATGAAAAGCTCCGGCTTGAGGCGGATGACAATGAACTTGCCCACAACAATGCTGAGATTCTGGCAGGGGACTCCGATGAGTGGATGCTTGTCCTCGTCAATGAGGAACACCCGCTTGAGACCACGTATGAGCCTGCGCAGCTTACCCAGATCGACGCGGAGAGAAGCGTGGACTCCCGGATTGCGGCGGATCTGCAGCAGATGATGTCAGACGGGGCGGCACAGGGACTCAACATGTACGTCACTTCGGCTTACCGCTCCTATGAGCGCCAGAGAGAGGTGTTCAACGCGGGAATGCAGAACAGAATCAACAGCGGGATGACACCTCTGGAAGCCTATGAGGATACGAAGCAGTCCATCGCTGTTCCGGGGACGAGTGAGCATGCCACCGGCCTGGCAGTGGATATCATCGCCAGCGGATATTCCGAGCTGGATGAGCGGCAGGCAGACACACCGGAGCAGCAGTGGCTCATGGCTCACTGCTGGGAGTACGGATTTATTCTCCGCTATCCGAACGGTACGTCTGATGTGACGGGGATTATCTTTGAACCATGGCATTACCGCTATGTGGGAAAAGAGGCGGCAAAGGAGATCACAGAGCAGGGAATTACCCTGGAAGAGTATCTCGGAGAGTGATTGACGAAAAAAGCCTGTTTTGATAGAATGGAAAACAGAAAAAACGACAGGTCAACACCTGCGTTTCTATAGCACATCTGAGGAGTATATATAGATACATAAGGAGGAAGAACATGGAAGATTTAACTTTTGGCGAACAGGTCAAGATCGTTCTTGGAAGAAGGGGAATGACGATCAAGCGTCTCGCGGAACTGATTGAAGAGCGGACGGGGAAAAAGATGTCCAGGCAGAATCTTACCCAGCGGCTGGGGAGAGATAATTTTCAGGAACAGGATATGCGTCTGATTGCAGAAATACTTGAGTGCCCGTTTCAGCTGAATATTCTTTCCGGGGAAGTTCAGCCCCAGGAGAGAGCGGCAGCGCGCTTTGTGAAAACCGCGCATGCAGCGGAGCATGAAAATGAGGCAGCCGCTGCGGAAGAGTATGAGAATCAGACGGCTGCTGCAGAAGAGTATGAGAATCAGACGGCTGCCGCAGAGGAGTATGAGAATGAGATCCCCGCAGCGGAAGAATATGAAAGTGCAGCACCGGCTGCAGAGACATCCGGCGAGGCAGCACTTTCCGGAGTAGAAGAGCCGGAGTCTGTTACCCAGGAAACGGCTGCATTTTCCTATGAGGAGCCGGCAGCCTTCCAGACAGAAGAGGCAACATCCGTACAGGAAGAGGAACTCGGTTCCGGTGAAAGAGATATGACCATTGGCGAGCTGTACGAGATCCACGAGGAACTCTCCGAGCTGGAGGAGAATGCAAAGGCCGGAGAGCCGGTAGAGGCAATCAAGGAAGAACTGGAGAAACCGAAGAAGGAACGTTTCAGTTTCTTCCGGCGCAGGCATACGGCAGATCGCACCAGGGAGGAGAACACCCATCCGCCTGTCCGTGAGCCGGAACCGGAGAGTACAGTGGAAGATTCGGAAGAAAGCTTTGGACGGGGCAGAGAGCATCAGGAAGCAGAAAGCTACTCCGAGAGACAGGAGGAGAGCCGTGCTTTCGAGCCGGTGATCTCCCATAATGATGCGGAAGAAGATACACAGGTGGGTGAGATCAACCCATATACAGGCAGGGAATACCAGTCCAACAGCGTGCGCATGCACCCCTCAAGGATCGGATATGTTCAGGTATATGACCGCAGTATCCACAAATGGACAGATATGACAGAGTGGGCTTTCCTCGGCTATCAGGAGAGGAAGAAAGCACTGCTCGGGAAAGCATATGAGCCGCCCATTTATCTTGACTGAGACCGGAGAAACACAGGAGACAGAGAAAACGGCGGGAGCGCCTGTCAGGAGGAAATATTATGGAATGGAAAACACTGCTGTCTGCGGAACGTGAGCGGGTGTATCCCGGGAAACAGGGCGCGGAGAAGAAGAAATCAACAGACCTGCGAAGCGAATTTGAGAAGGATTACCATCGGATTATCGGCAGCGCTTCCTTCCGCAGGCTTCAGGACAAGACACAGGTCTTTCCGCTTGACAAGAGCGATTTTATCAGAACCCGGCTGACACATTCTCTTGAGGTCTCTTCTCTGGGAAAGTCGCTGGGGCAGAACGTGGGCGAGAATATTCTGCAGTACCGGAAAAATTCCGGGTTTACGCCGCAGATGAAGGAGGATATCTCCCATATTCTGGAGTGCGCAGGGCTGATCCATGACATCGGCAACCCTCCTTTCGGACATTTCGGCGAGACGGCGATCCGTGAGTGGTTTGAGAGGAATCTTCCGAATCTCATGTTCCGGGACCGGAAGGCAGAGGATCTTTTTACAGATCAGATGAAAAATGATTTCTATCATTTTGAAGGAAATGCCCAGGCATTAAGGCTGGTGACACGTCTCCACTATCTGGTGGACGAGTACGGGATGAACCTGACCTATGCCCTTCTGAATACTATTATCAAATATCCCGTGTCCTCTGTGGAAATAGATAGCGAATGCGGTGATATTAAATGTAAAAAGATGGGGTATTACCATGCAGATCAGGACATATTCCGGAAAGTAACAGAAGCTACCGGGACAGGAAACCGCCGGCATCCGTTGACATTTCTTCTCGAGGCGGCAGATGATCTGGCGTATAAGACGGCGGATATCGAGGATGCATTTGTAAAAGGATTCATCACTTATTATACGCTGGAGAGGGAGCTGGCGCCCCTGGAGGAGAGCTGTCCGGAATCGCCTTTTAATCCTCTGGAAAAACTGCACCGGCTCTATGTACGCGGTCAGGAAAAACATGTCACAAGCCCCGAGTCGTACGCTGTGAAAAACTGGATTGTAAGCGCGCAGGGCTTTCTGATCAGCTGTGCCACATTCGGATTTACGTCAAATTATGATGAGATCATGGCAGGAACATACCGGAAGGATCTGTTCAGCGGGACATACGGAGAGAAGCTTATGGACCTTCTGGGGGATATGGCTTACCGCTATGTCTTTTCCTCCAGGACGATTTACAAGATGGAGGTCTCGGAGGCGGCGATTCTGGATTACCTGATGGACCGGCTTGTCCGCGCCGTACTTTATTATGACACGGATGTGAAAATGGATTCCATCGATGAGCGCGTGGTTTCTTTTATTTCAGACAATTATAAAAATGCATACAGGATCCAGGCAGAAGGAAAGACGGAAGAAGAGAAACTCTACCTCCGCCTTCTCCTGGTAACAGATTATGTGTGCGGCATGACAGACAGCTATGCCAAGCGTTTGTATCAGGAAATGAACGGTATCATTTAGACTGACGGAGCGTCAGGGGCGGCTGCAGTCGATGTACCGGCACCAGTGACCGAAATCATCACTGCCGCTGCACTCATCTTCAGTCAGTTCGATCAGGGGTGCATAAGTGCGGGTAAACTGCGGAAAACCGAACAGATCTGCCGCCCGTGCCTCACGGGGATCGTAGACACCGGGAACTCCAAGCCACATATGACCATCTTCTTCCACGAGAAGGAGGTGGTTATAATTATGATATCCGTGAAGAAGGAAGCTGTTGTTGGCCAGAAACCAGAAACGGCGGGGAAGCAGTGAGAGATCCGAGCGCTGAATCTTTCTGGCGGAAGCCCGGCTGACATTTGTGTTCTGCTCTTCCGTCTGACTGCTGTTCTGCGGAGCGGAAGAGGCAGCGCTGCCGGATATGGTTATCTGCGGAGCTTCATTCTCTGTCCCGGCGGATTCATCCGGAGGGAATTCGTTTTCGGAATCAGCAGGTTCATCCGGGGAAAGTTCGTTCTCGGAATCAGCGGGTTCATCCGGGGTAAGTTCGTTTTCGGAATCAGCGGGTTCATCCGGAGGAAATGCGTTTTCGGAATCAGCGGGTTCATCCGGGGAAAGTTCGGTTTCAGATTCGGCAGGTTCCCTCTGCAGGGATTCGCTTTCCGGCTCAGGTGATTCTTCCGGTGATTCGGACCGGTCCTCCGGAGTGCGCAGCTTTTCCGGATCCACAGGGAAGAAGGCGGGGGATGCCATCCAGAAGATGGGATTGTTCTGCCCCGGCAGCTTTATGAGAAAGCCGTCGATCTGCTGCAGGCTGCGCCCTTCCGGGAAATGAGATTCCGCTATAGGAAGACGGACAGACACCATGCGGTTAAAGCAGGTCAGGACTGCGATCTGTGTGGCGTTTAAGTAATCACCATCCCGGTAAAAAGCATAGAGTTCCAGCAAGGTTCCGTTTCCGAGAGGAATCCCCCTGGCGTGGATCTGCAGGATGCAGGACTGATAGTGGCGTGCGACTTTTACGAAACCGATGTTTCGCTTGCGGTTACTTTTTTCATATTCATATAAATAACAAATACCTGGATTCATAATTTACCTCCGGTCTTGTCTTTTTCAGTCTAGTCTATTCGGGACAGAGGGGAAAAAGAACCGGAGAGAGAAAGGATTGTGCAGATGGAGAGCAGACAGGAAAATAACGGACAGGAAAAAAGCAGGGAGGATGCTGATGATATCAGATACATGAAGGAAGCTGTGCGTCAGGCAAAGAAAGCATATGCCCTGGGCGAAACGCCGATCGGCTGTGTGATCGTCCATGAGGGGAAGATCATCGGCAGAGGGTATAACCGGCGCAACACCGACAAAAGTCCTCTTGCCCATGCGGAAATCTCTGCCATAAAAAAGGCGGCAAAGAAACTGGGAGACTGGCGGATCGAGGAGTGTACCCTCTATGTGACACTGGAACCATGCCAGATGTGCGCAGGGGCGATTGTCCAGGCGAGGATTCCCCGGGTTGTGATCGGATGTATGAATCCAAAGGCAGGCTGTGCGGGGTCGATTGTGAACCTTCTGCAGATGGAACGGTTCAATCATCAGGCAGATGTAAAAAGGGGAGTGCTTGAAGAAGAATGCAGTCAGATGATGAAACAGTTTTTCCGGGAATTAAGAGAACGGAAAAAGACAAAAAAAACGTGCATTGCGCTTCGAACATGGCCAACAGACGTTACCCCGGCAGTTAACTCAGCCCAGGCACCCTCACGGCACCCGGAAGGTTCTGCTTAGTGCTGCTCCGTTCCCGACCTGACACGGTTCACAGATTCCCGTCGCGTGAGACCCGGACATCAACATCACTTACCGGGGGCAGCTCTGCCAGCTGCCGCCCTCTGCGCAATATCACCCCTGCTATAGCGGATTGCAGGTACAAGGTACCGCTAACACCCCGGCTGCACGAGTCTTAATTTTACATGGTTTTGGAGAAAATGTCAATGGCGGAGAGCGTTTTTAAATAGAATCTTTTACAATAGTAAAAACAGAGGAACGGAGTTGGAAATATTGAAACGGGAAATTACAACGAAAAAAGAATGGAAAAAGGTGCTGCTGATGGCGCTTAAGATCGCTGTGGGAAGCAGTGCTGCTATCTACGTGGCGCAGTTTCTCGGCCTGCAGAATGCAGCTTCGGCGGGAACCATCGCCATGCTCACTCTGGTGACCACAAAATGGGAAACCGTGAGGCTCTCTCTGTACCGGATTATTACCTATGTCATCGCGGCAGTACTTGCGGGCGTGACCTTTCATCTGCTGGACAGCCAGTGGATTTCCTATGGAATCTATATCTTTCTGCTGATTGCCGTCAGCTATGCTTTCGGGTGGAAGGCGACCGTCTCGGTCAATGCGGTAATCGGAACACATTTTCTGATTCACCGGGATTTCGGAGCGGCATTTGTGTGGAATGAATTTCTCCTCGTTCTGATCGGAATCACGGCCGCCCTGATTCTGAATCTTTTCTATGATTACCGGAGCCTGAGAAATGATCTGGTCCGGAGCATGCGCAGGACAGAGGATCAGCTCCAGATGATTCTTGGGGAGCTGGCGGCATACCTGTCAGACAAAGAGATGCAGCGGGATGTGTGGGCGGATATCCGTGATCTGGAGGCGGCGCTTCAGGACTATATCCGGGATGCCTGCGAGTACCAGGACAACACGTTCCATTCCCATCCGGGATATTATATTGATTATTTCGAGATGCGGATGAAGCAGCTCAATATTCTGCACAATCTTCACTATGAGGTGAAGAAGATCCGGAAGATCCCGGCACAGGCGAAGATTGTGGCGGAATTTATCCTGTATCTGACGGACTATGTGGTAGAGAGAAATTCCCCGGAAGAACAGATCGGCCGTCTGGAGCAGATTTTCCGGGAAATGAGAGAGGAGCCGCTTCCCGTTACCAGAGATGAGTTCGAGAATCGTGCGGTCCTCTATCACATTCTTATGGATCTGGAGGAATTCCTGATCGTTAAGAAACGGTTTGTCATCGGTCTTAATGAGACACAGAGATATCTGTACTGGAACAGAAAGGAAGCCGGAAAAGACAACGGAAGGGAAAAAGAAAGATGAAGATCATACTTGCAGCAATAAATGCAAAATATATCCACTCGAATCTTGCAGTGTACAGCCTGCGGGCCTATGCGCAGAACCGCATGGAACAAAAAGGGACGCAGGAGCAGTCAGACGGGCATCCGGGAACTGTACCGCTTGAAATTGCAATCCGGGAATACACCATCAATCAGACATTGGACAGTATTCTTATGGATATCTACGAGGAGAAGCCGGATGTCCTCTGCTTTTCCTGCTATCTCTGGAATATTGCCTATGTGGAACAGCTCCTGCCGGAACTTCCCAAGATCCTTCCAGGGACAGAGATCTGGCTGGGCGGTCCGGAAGTGTCCTTTGACGCGCCGGATATGCTCGAACGGTATCCCCAGGTGCGCGGGATCATGTGCGGGGAAGGGGAAGAGACTTTCTATGAACTGGCGGAATACTATAGTGAAAACCGGGAGACAGTAGCAGAAGCAGATAGGACAGAGCCGGATAAGATCCGGGGAATTGTATACCGCAGGGAAGACGGACAGATCTGTGAAAATCCGCTCCGCCCGGTCATCGATCTGAGTACCGTCCCGTTTGTTTACAGCCGGGAGAGAGAAGAGACATTCCGCAGCCGCATTATTTATTATGAGTCCAGCCGGGGCTGCCCCTTCTCGTGCAGCTACTGCCTTTCCTCGGTGGACAAATGCCTGCGTTTCCGAGATACCAGGATGGTGAAGCGGGAACTGCAGTTTTTTATCGACCATGAGGTGCCCCAGGTGAAGTTTGTGGACCGGACGTTCAACTGCCGGCACGATCATGCCATGGAGATATGGACGTATATCAGAGATCACGACAGAGGGATTACCAACTTTCATTTCGAGGTAGCGGCGGATCTCCTGAATGAGGAAGAAATGGCGCTGATCCGTACCATGCGCCCCGGCCTGATTCAGCTTGAGATTGGTGTGCAGTCGGTCAATGAGCGGACGATCCGGGAGATCCGGCGGACAATGAAGCTGGAGGAAGTACGGCGAAAGGTGGCTCTGATCCGGGAACACCATAATGTCCATCAGCATCTTGACCTGATCGCCGGGCTTCCATTTGAAGACATGGACAGTTTTGAACGTTCTTTTAATGAAGTGTATGCCATGAGACCCCAACAGCTTCAGCTCGGATTCCTGAAAGTTCTGAAAGGCTCTCTTATGCATGACAGGGCGCAGGAGTACGGACTTCTGTACCAGAGCCGCCCGCCTTATGAAGTGCTCTCTACAAGATGGATCACTTACAGCGATGTGATCCGCCTCAAAAAGATCGAGGAGATGGTGGAGGTGTATTACAACAGTGGGCAGTTTTCCCATACGGTGGAATACCTGGAAAAATATTTTGCCTCTGCCTTCCGCATGTATGGCACCCTCGCTGAATACTATGAGAGGAACGGTCTTTTCGGGCTCAGCCATTCCAGGGCTGCACGGTATGAGATCCTTCAGGGATTTTTTAAGGAACTGAAATCAGAAGAAAATAATACAGAAGAATTTCTTGGATGGTTGACATTCGACCTGTATTTGAGGGATAATGTGAGAAACCGTCCGGAATTTCTGGGAGAAGCGAAAGTGGAGAAAGAGGAGGCGGCGGACTTTTACAGACAGGAGGCGGAAACGTTCCGTTTCCTGAAGGGGTACGAACAGTTCGACCGGCATCAGATCCGTAAGATGACCCATCTGGAGCGGATCGGGGGAAGGATGTATCTGTTCGACTACAGAAACCGGGACCCTCTGACCAATGACGCAGCGGTTTACGATGTGACGGACAGCCTGGAACGGCAGGAGGAACAGGTCCCATGAAGCAGCTTTTGGAAAAAGGGAAGATAAGTGGAATAAAAGTGAAGAGGGCGCTCCGGATTCTGGTTATACACATCCTGATTGCAGTCGTTCTGATCTGGGTATGGAGATGTCCTTTTTATTTTCTTTTCGGAATTCCCTGCCCGGGCTGTGGAATCACAAGAGCCTGTCTGGCGCTGCTTGGCGGCAGCGTGGCAGAGGCTTTCTACTGGAATCCCATGTTTCTGCCGGCGGGAGCAGCGTTTCTCTACGCCATACACAGGGAAAAGATTCCGGTAAGGCCGGGCAGAAGAACAGAGATGATCTGCGCGGCAGTTCTGGTCGCCAGTATGACCATATGTTACATATACCGGGTGGTTCTGGGGCACGGTCCGATCACGGCAGACCCGGAAAACGGATTACTGTTCAGATTATTTGAGACTTTACGAGGAGGAGAACTATGATTCGCAGAAGAAGTTTTGGGGCATATCTGATACTGTCAATTATTACATGCGGAATATACAGCATTTTTTTCTGGTATTCCTTTACGGAAGATGTAAACCGGATGTGTGCGGGGGACGGGGAGGACAGTCCAAACTATATTGTCGTTCTGCTTCTGTCTATTATAACATGTGGTATTTACGGGCTTTACTGGTTTTATAAACAGGCGAACCGCATGCGGAATGCAGCGCCCAGATATGGAGTGTCGATCACGGAGGGAGGCGGCGACTTCCTCATATGGTATCTGGTGGGAATTGTATTCTGCTTTGTGGGAAGTCTGATTTCCTATCACATCATTATCAAGAACTGCAATATCCTGGCGGATGGCTACAACCGTGGCTTCTATAATCCCGGCGGCGGAAACGGAGGCCGGTACGGAGGCTCGCAAAGCGGAAACGGAGGCCAGTACGGGGGCGCGCAAAGCGGAAATGAAGGCCGGTACGGAGGCTCGCAGAAAGCGGAAGATCCGTTTTCAGAGACTGCAGATACGATCCGAAAGACGGCGACCGGCTTTGCACAGTCCGATCTGGGAAAGAAGCTTCTCTCCTCGGAACTCCCGGCTGCTGCGGCTGCAGCGGCAGTGGCGGTGATGGCAGCGGTTGCCACTTTGTACAACCTTTTTACACATCCCTTTTTCCGGGGATTTTCCCTGGGAAATGCATTTGCAACATTTGTGACATATTTTCTCCCCATGATGCTTCTTCTGGGAATGGCGTTTTTTGCATGGCAGAAGGACCGGGAGTATAAACGATATATTCCTGTTCTTGCGGCGGCACATTATCTGCTGATTGCATTTGTTTATACCGGGATTCCGGCTGCGCTGGAATACGGACACCTTTCCTTTTTCGGAGAGTACTGGCGTTATCTGGGATTTTTCGGGGCGATGGAGCACCGGGTTGTGATTGCGGCTGCGGCTGTTGCGGCAATATTCCTTATTCTCGGATTCGTTGCGGAGGAGGAAAACAGAAAAGTAATCCTTACGGCAGCCCTGGTTGTATTTTTTGTACTGGCGGTCTATAATATATTCCATGCGGCCGGAATTCTGCTGACTATATTCAGATGGGGATATTTTTCGTTCCCCGGGCTGTGCGGGGCAGTGTTTGAGGCAGTGCAGACAGTACCGTGGATTTTATATTTCCTTTTCAAATACAGAAAAGTGGAGAAGAAAGATGAATTTTAATGATAAAAGGGTAAGACGTATCATATCTATTATAATCATTGTTGTTATCGTTGCCATGGTGGCGACAATGACGATTCCCTACCTCATGTAGGGGGCAGACGAGTATGGACAGCAGGAGATGACGGCGGATGGAGAACAGGAACAGTCAGAAGAAGCGGACACGTCAGCAGACGGACAGAAAGACAGTCATTGTACTGGCTGTCGTGTTCCTGTGCGCCATAGGAGTGATTACAGGTGTGCAGATCATGCTTCACCGCACGATAGACCGTTACGATCCTGAGATTATCATAGGCGGCGTGAGTGTGGGCGAGACCGATGTATCCGGCATGACCGCAGCGGAGGCAGAGGCCGCGGTAGAGCAGACCATGCAGCAGTATGGAGCTGAGACGGTGACTCTGACTCTGGAAAATGGCGGGCAGGCTCAGGCCACGCTGACAGAACTCGGACTGAAGGCGAAGAATCTCGAACGGATTATCCGTGATGCTGTGGATTACGGCAAGACCGGCGACCCGGTGGACTGCTACAAGATTTTGAAGAAATCCGAGAAGAATGAGAATCACAAGACTTTCCCCGTAGAGTATGAGGTGACGGCGGAACAGGTAAAGACGGTTGCACAGGAACGCCTGGCGGGGCAGCTGAAAAGCCCTGTAAATGCGCGGCTCACTCAGGAAAACGGCGCCACTGTAGTTGTGGAGGACGAACTGGGCGAGGCAGTTGATGTGGAAGGAACGGTAGCGAACTTAAACAGCCTGGTAGGCGGCGAATGGGACAAAAAAGGCGGCGAGGTATCCGTGAAACTGACGGACCTGACGGCGGATATTACGGCTGAGACATTGAGCGGGATCACGGATGTTCTCGGAACATACAGCACATATTACGGCGACAGCAGTGAAGGCAGAACAAAAAATGTGGAATCCGGTGCAAACCACATCGGCGGGACGCTCGTTGAGCCGGGGCAGGAAGTGTCCGCCAACGATTTGATGGCACCCTATACGGAAGAGAACGGCTATGCAATGGCGCCCTCCTATGAAAACGGCGAGGTTGTGGATTCCATGGGAGGAGGCATCTGTCAGGTGTCAACGACACTGTATAATGCTCTGATCCGGGCTGAGGTGGAGATTGTCGAGCGGTATGCGCACTCCATGCTTGTGTCCTATGTGGAGCCGTCCATGGATGCCGCGATAGCGACAGATCTGAAAGATCTGAAATTCAGGAACAACAAGGAGGAACCGGTCTACATCGAGGCGGTTCTCTCAGACGGAAATATCACATTTAATATTTATGGAAAAGAGACCCGTCCCGAGGGACGCACGATCGAATTTGTCAGCGAGACAGTGGAGAAGATCGAGTCGGATGAGACCAGGTATGTTGCCACCAACGACAGTATCGGAACCATGTATACATCCAGTTCGGGACGCAGCGGTCTGGTGGCGCAGCTGTGGAAGATTGTGTATGAGAATGGAGAGGAAGTCAGCCGGGATACGATCAATTACAGCCAGTACCGGGCTTCGGGAAAGACGGTTTCCGTAGGAAGCGCCTCAGACAATGAAGCGGAGACGGAAAAAATGCGGACAGCTGTCAGCACTCAGGATGAGACAAAGATCAAGGCGGCCATTCAGGAGATTCTTGCGGCCCGGGAAGCAGCAGAGACAGAACCGGAGGAGTCCGGCGGGGAGACATCAGAGGAGTCCGGCGGCTCCGGAACAGAAAATACAGAGGAAGAAGAGACAGGTAATTAGACCAGAGGAAGACAAAGTGAGAACAGGTGAATTTTCCCGGACCGTCTGGCGGCGGTCCGGTGCAAAACAATTTCAGACAGAACGGGAGGAAGTCCTTTTCGGACTCTCGCCGGAGGAGCGGTGCGCCGCCCTGAAAGGGACGGGGGAAAAGGACTTTTTATGGACCCAGGCATCCGCTTTCGGGAATTCGGCTGAGATCGGTTATTATGCGGTGCTCAGGGCAGCGGGAGATCTTGCGGCAAGAGGTGCAGAGCCGGAGGCGCTGTCTGTGCGGATGACACTTCCGCCCGGAGGCAGTGAGAGCGATGTGGAAGAACTTTCCGCAGGAATTGAGTCGGCATGCCGCCAGATGAAACTCCAGACAGCATGTTTTCAGGGGGAAGTAAGTCCGGCAGCGGGAATGCCGACCGTGAATGTCAGTGCAGCAGGTACTGTGCGCAGCGGCGGGATCCTGCGATGCGGGATGATGCGGCCGGGCCAGTCCATCCTCCTCTGCGGGTATACCGGCCTGGAGGGAACGCTGCGGATACTGGATGAATCGGAAGAGGAACTGGAGGAACGTTTTGTTCCGGCATTTCTGGATCAGATAAGAGAACTCAGGCGGGAACTTGTGCTGCCGGATGTGATACTCGGGGCGCAGAAGAACGGAGACAGCGGGATATCTGCGGTGCAGCAGATCGGAAGCGGCGGGATTCTGGCGGCTCTGTGGGATCTGACCGAAGCTTCCGGGACCGGGATGAAGGTGGATATGGCGGAGTTCTCTATCCGGCAGGAGACGGTGGAACTCTGTGAATTCTACCGGCTGAACCCTTATCTGCTCACATCTGCGGGAAGTTACCTCATCGCGGCGGACGATGCAGACCGCGTTACGGAAGTCCTGGAGAAGGCGGGGGCACGAGCCGGAAAGCTTGGGGTTGCCACTGCAGATAAGGCGAAGGTGATCTCAGGCAGAGACGAGATAAGATATCTGGACAGACCGGCACCGGATGAATTCATGCGGTGGTGGGCGGAGCGCACGCAGCAGCACTGAATATACAGATGCGGATCGAGTGTGCAGACGTGGAATATCCGGAAAAAAAGAAAAACAGAAAATAGAAGCAAAGCAGGAGGTTGGAGAGTATGAACGAGAAAAAAGAGGCGCTCAGAATCGAAATTTTGAAATATATAGAGAAGCACAGCCGTGTTGCGCTGGACGAGCTTGCGGTCCTTCTCGGTGTGGAGGAGACGGATGTGGCAAATGAGATGGCAGAGATGGAGAAGGAAAAGATCATCTGCGGCTATCACACACTGATTGACTGGGACCGGGCAGGTGTAGAGATGGTAACCGCCCTGATCGAGGTGCGGGTAACGCCTCAGAGAGACCAGGGATTTGACCGGATCGCAGAAAGGATCTACAACTATCCGGAAGTGTACTCGGTGTACCTGATTTCCGGAAGTTATGACCTTCTTGTCACCATCGAGGGGAAAACACTCAAAGAAGTGTCCCGGTTCGTGTCCGAGAAGCTCTCGCCGATTGATGAGGTGCTCAGCACGGCAACCCATTTTATCCTGAAGAAATATAAAGACCACGGTACGATTATGGTGCCGAAAAAGGGGTTGGAAAGGATGCTGGTGACACCGTGATGAGAAATCCATTATCACAGAAGATTATTGATATACAGCCTTCCGGAATCCGCAAATTTTTCGACATCGTAAATGAGATGGATGACGCCATCTCTCTGGGTGTGGGTGAGCCGGACTTTGACACTCCGTGGAGGATCCGCGAGGAGGGCATCTTTTCTCTTGAACGGGGAAGAACTTACTATACATCAAATGCAGGTCTTCAGGAACTGAGAAACGAGATCTGCAAATACCTGGAGAGGACCATTCATGTAACTTATAATCCGAAGACAGAGACGCTTGTCACGGTAGGCGGAAGCGAGGCGATCGATATCGGCCTGCGCTGCATGCTGGATCCGGGGGACGAAGTGCTGATCCCCCAGCCAAGCTATGTGTCCTACCTGCCATGTACGGTGATGGCGGACGGAGTTCCGGTGGTTGTGCCGCTGCAGGACAGAAATGAGTTTAAGCTGACGGTGGAAGATCTGGAAAAATATACGACTCCGAAGACAAAAGTGCTGATCATGCCGTTCCCGAATAATCCTACCGGAGCGATCATGACGAAGGAAGATCTGGAGCCGGTTGCAGAGTTTGTAAAGGAGCATGATCTCTATGTCATATCCGATGAGATTTACTCCGAACTGAGCTATAAGGGAAAACATGTGTCCATCGCCAGCCTGCCGGGCATGAGGGAGAGGACGATTGTCATCAACGGCTTTTCCAAAGGATTTGCCATGACAGGATGGCGTCTGGGTTACTGCTGCGGTCCCCACTGCATCATTGAGCAGATGACCAAGCTCCACCAGTTTGCCATCATGTGTGCCCCTACAAACAGCCAGTATGCGGCGGTGGAAGGACTGCGCAACTGCGAGGATGAAGTGGAGAAGATGCGCAAGGCATACGATCAGAGAAGACGCTTCCTGATGCATGAATTCAAGAAGATCGGACTGGAATGTTTCGAACCCTTCGGTGCGTTCTACGTATTCCCGAGCATAAAGGAATTCGGGATGACCTCGGAGGAGTTCGCAACAAAGCTTCTGGAGGAGGAGAAAGTGGCAGTTGTGCCGGGAACGGCGTTCGGAGACTGCGGAGAAGGCTTTATCCGTATATCCTACGCATATTCTCTGGAGGATCTGAAGGAAGCCTTCGGACGTGTAGAACGGTTCATTCAGCGCCTGCGCGAGGAGAAAAACGGCGGGGCAGATGCTACGGACGGCGGTGAATCCCATGCTTAACATCGTGCTTCTGGAGCCGGAGATTCCGGCGAATACGGGAAATATAGGTAGAACCTGTGTGGCTTCCGGAACCAGGCTTCACCTGATCGAACCGCTCGGTTTTAGCCTGAGTGAGAAAGCATTGAAGCGCGCCGGGATGGACTACTGGAAAGACCTGGACGTGACGACATATATCGATTATGCGGATTTCCTGGAGAAAAATCCGGGGGCGAAAATCTATATGGCAACCACGAAGGCGAAGAAGATTTATACGGAAATCAATTATGAGCCGGACTGCTACATTATGTTCGGCAAAGAGAGCGCGGGAATCCCGGAAGAGATTCTCGTGCAGAATGAAGAAAACTGTGTCAGGATTCCCATGATGGAAGAAATCCGTTCCCTGAATCTGGGAAATTCCGTTGCGATTGTGCTGTACGAGGCACTCAGGCAGAACGGCTTTGCCGGAATGCAGACGGAAGGGGAACTCCACCGGCTGAGGTGGAGTGAAGACTGACAGAATATCAGGCGGCAGGAAGCAGGACATGCAAATATAGGGGGCCCGGTATTTTCTCTGGAATATACCGGGCCCCTTTTTAATCATACGATATTATTTGCTTATATTGGCTGTTTCCCATCTCCGGATGCAGCTGCTGCATTCATCTTATCGATCTGGCTTTGAATTACGCTTTCGGATTCCTCCAGCTCATCTGCAATCTGGGCGAGTGTTTTTCCCTTGGCAAGTTTTTTACGGATCTGAGACTGGAGTATCTTTTCCTCACCTGCAGTTACTCCATCCTCCCAGGCGGCTTCCCGTTCCTGTCTCATATGTTTTTCCTGATCATATTCATAAATACTCATTTTCTTCGCCTCCGCGCGGTTCTTTTCCAGAAACTCCTTCAGGATCCCCTCCCGGATACATTCGGTGATCGTCCGCTCCACGGCGTCTGCAAGCGGCATCCGGGCGGCGTATTGACGCACCCGTGCCGTGTACTGGGCATACTCCCGAAGCGTTTTGCATGCCCGCATGAGCGCCTCATTATGCCCCAGGTTTATATTAAGCATAACAGCCTCAAGTTCCAACTTGTGTTCTTTTTCTTCTACAGTGTAGAGATCGGAGAGCCGTAAGATCCTCTGATCCGGCTGTTCGTCTGTCCCGTTATAGAAGATAATGAACTGGGGCGGTGGAATCAGTACTTTCTTCGTTCCATAGAGATTATCGTTCTTAGTCATATCCGAATACAGATCGGAGAGATAAAGAAGAAATCTCAGAGGAAGGTTCGGGCTGTATGTGGACTGATGCTCATACAGGGACA
>NZ_NFKT01000049.1 GCF_002160525.1 Lachnoclostridium sp. An169 | reverse complement strand
GTAAGTAGGTAATCATCCGTATCTTGACAAAATATGAAAATCCCCCAGTATTTACCGGGGGAAAATTAGTCTCTCATTTTTCAGTTTGCTGCGGCAGTCAGCCGGCAGGCTGTTGGACCATGGAAGCAGTTCCAGCATAGCTTCCTTTTCCGGGAATGGACTAAGATCTTTCATCTGCTCCATCACATAGGTGAGATAATTGTAGGGTTTCAGCCCGTTCAGCATGGCTGTTTCCGTGATGCTGTATACAGTTGCGCTGGCCTGCGCTCCACGGATGCTCTTTGCGAAAAGCCAGTTCCGTCTCCCTGTCGCAAAGTTTTTTAGTGCACGTTCCGCTGCCAGATTATCAATACTTAAGTGTCCGTCCTCCAGATATCTTTTCAGATAAGCTTCCTGGTTCAGGGTGTACAGGACAGCTTCACCGATCAACGAAGACCGGTCTACGGAATCCTCCAGTGTATGAAGCCACTCAAAGAAAGCCTCTAAAAGCGGTTTCGCCTGCTTTTGACGCTCTTCATACCGTTCTTCCGGTGACTTGTCACGGATCATCTCCTCAATCTTATAGAGCATCCCGATCCGTGCCATTGCCTGATATGCGGTTGTCTCCTTCAGCTGCTCTTTGGTGAAATCCTTTTTCAGTACCGTCAGGGCTTCATCAAACCTGCGCCTCGCATGGGCCATGCATCCCGTTACAGTGATCCTTTCCGGGAGACTGTGGTATGCCTGGTAACCATCACAGGTGAAATATCCCTCAAACTGGTCTCCAAGGAATTCCACCGGATGATATCCGGCGCGAGTCCTTTCATATTGGAAGAGGACCATCCGGGGTGAACCGCTGTATTCATCGGTGAGATAGACCCACATCCAGTTCTGGGTGGAGCCCTTCTGGTCCGGTTCATCGATCACCTGGATCCGGGTTTCGTCTCCGTGTAAATATTTACTCCGGAGCAGCTCTTCTTTCATCAGAGCGTAGAGTGGCTGCAGATACCGGTCCGCGCATTGGATGATCCAGTTCGCCATGGTCTTTGTGGAAAGGTTCAGGTCGTACCGGGCGAATTCCCGTTCCTGACGGGCAAGCGGCATCCCGTTTACATACTTGGCATTCATGATGCCCGACACCAGGGATGGCGTTGCCACGCTGCCTTTCAGAAGGGACGGCGTTTTTTCCGGCCGCTTCATGGCTCCGCATTTCGGGCAGCTGTATACAAAGGTCACTTCTTCCACGACTTCAAACCGTGCGGGAACGAATTTCAGCCGTTTTACGGTTTCCTTTGTGACAACCTTATATTTCGTATTGCAGTCCGGGCAGTAACGGTCTGCCCCTGTCAGCTTGTACTCGATCACTTCGGTTGTCTCAAAGGAGGAAAGGTCTTTCTCCTTTTTGCCGGAACGTTTCTTCCTCTTGTAAGAAGACGGATGGACCTCTTCCAGGTCCGGTTCCGGGGCATTGGGATCCGCTTCCTGCTCTGCCTCGTTGAAAAGATCCAGCTGGGTATACCCGTCCGCATATTTTTCGCTGGACGCTCCAAAGCGTTTCCTCTGGGCAAGGGTAAGGCGGTCCGAGAGCATGGCGTTCAGGAATTCCAGTTCCTTTGTTTTCTCTTCCAGGAGCTGGATCCTCGTTTCCTGTTTTTCCAGGGCCTCTTTCTGTTTCTGATAATGCCCCTGCATGATCTTTACCAGTGAAAGCATATCATCCCTGCTCATCCTGTTCAGTTGTTCCTCTGTAAAAATCGGATCCATCGTGCCGCCTCATCTTTCTGAAATCTCTATGG
This sequence comes from Lachnoclostridium sp. An169, assembly GCF_002160525.1. Lineage (GTDB taxonomy): Bacteria > Bacillota > Clostridia > Lachnospirales > Lachnospiraceae > Mediterraneibacter > Mediterraneibacter cottocaccae. The sequence goes on along the minus strand of NZ_NFKT01000049.1, from coordinate 22,337 downwards.
ACAGTTTACCATAAAAAGGAGCTGGTTTCTATTGGAAACTGCTTTCAGGAGCAGAGGAAAATCTGCGTAAAATCAAGGAATTTTCGGCTTTTTGCGAATTGACAGGAAACGGGCTCAGACCACGATCTTTGGGTGGCGTTCTTCAAAAGCGCCGCTGGGATTCAGGGACAATCCATCGCACAGCCAGTGGATCTCTTTGAGAGTCACTTTCCGCAGTTCATCCGGTGTGTCCGGCCAATGGAAGGAATTCCGGTCCAGGCGTTTCATCAGGATCCAAAATCCGGAACCGTCCCACTGGAGGATCTTAATCAATGTGCGTCTGCGATTGCAGAATGCGAACATACAGCGGGAGTACGGGTCGAGATGGAATTTCAGTTTGATGATTGCGGCTAAACCGGTATAACTCTTGCGAAGATCCGTAACCCCGCACGCCAGATAGACCGTTGTGCTTCCTGAAAAATCAAGCATAGTTCTTCAAAGCCTGGAGCAGAGCAGTCATCAGCCTGGCAGGACAGTCGGCACCCACTTCAATCCGGATGTTTCCCGGAAGAAAGATCGTAATAGAATGATTTCCTGCCGGAGCGTTAAACTGCAGCTCCTGTTCCGACGGGAGCTTTGCGAACACCGGATCAGAAAAAGATTCCGTTCCAGTAGTTCCTGACTGGATCTTACGGATCCAATAGCCCAGAGTAGACTGTGGGATCTCATTCTGCTGACACCAGTCTTTGCGGGATAAGCCGCTTTCCTGGAAAGAATGGACTCGATCAGCCCAGAGATCAGTTTTTGAGATTTTATTGCCATCCATCTCTATTGGTATCACCTCCATCATTTGAGAACATCTTATCAAATGCAGGAAGGGATTTGAAGATACGGATGATTACCTACTTACGTAAAAATGATAATGTAGGAATTTCAGGGCAGTTTTGTTCTGGGTTATCAGAGCTCATAAAACCTCATATACAAGGTTTTATGGGCTCTAACGTTCTGCCTTGGAGGGTCAAAAAGTGGAGTGAGATATATTTTTTGTGATTTAAAAATGCGATATTTCGGAATTTAATTTCGGATTTTGATATATTAGATTGTTCAGAACGCATTCCTGTGATATGATGATAAATACAATGTGAACAGAAAGTTTAAACAAATAAGACTGAGGTGAAGAAATGGCAATTAGTTACAAGAAGCTGTGGAAATTGCTGATTGATAAAGACATGATGAAAAAAGATTTGCGTGCAATGACAGGTGTCAGCACGACAACAATGTCCCGATTATCTAAAGATGAAAATGTGAGTACAGAAATTTTATCAAAGATTTGTTCTGCTTTAAGCTGCGATGTTGGAGACATCATGGAGTTTGTTCCAGATAAAAAAGAGGAACAATAAGGAGGTGCGGCATTATGGATAATTCTTATCCTTATATTGCGTCTTTGACCAGAGAGCCGTTTCTTTTCTACGAAATGCGTTCCACCGCAAAGCTAATGGCAGAAGGAAATTCAGATGATACGATTGTAAAAGAGATTGTAGAACAGAATCTTTTTCAGTACCCAACGGAAAAATCTATCACACGCATGGCAAAAGCCTGTATCAAACGGCTTCATACTCTGGAAGATGATTCGCTGGTTTCTGCGATTGCATCACAGCCGACCGATGTGGCAAAACAGATTTGTCTGTATGCATTGATGAAGCAAAGCCGTTTGGTCTGGGAATTTATGCTGACAGTCATTGGCGAGAAGTACAGATTAAGGGACACGTCTTTTGGTAAGATAGATTTGAATACATTTTTTATGCGTTTACAGGAACAGAATGATACCGTAGCTTCCTGGAGCGACGCCACAATAACAAAGTTAAAACAGATTATTGCCAGAGTGCTTGTCGAAACAGAATATCTCGACAATCTCAAGGCAGATCATCTGAATCCAGTATGGCTGCATCCTGTTTTGGAGAATGCCATCAGAAGCAATGGTGATACGGTGGTACTGCCGGCTTTTAATTGCTTTTCATACACATAAGCGTACAATGAAATGCTCCAGTGAAGCATTTCGTGTAGGAGGTAGCCAATGAGTAACATAAAAGAACGCCTGGACAAAGTTCGGGCATTGATTCAGGAGCCCGAGTTCCTGGAAGGCAAAGGATTGAGTAATGAGGTGAATATCAGAATCTTCTGCTATGAACCGGAGAATGAAATGGTTGTCCGCCATTTTGTGAATCAGCTGGAAACCGATCAGTCCTTAGATTGCAATTTGATCGTTTGTAATTTATATAAAACATTTCTTTCTATCTGCGATGATATGGACATCACAGATGCGATTCCAGATATGGAAGAAGCTGACGGAAGTGCTTATCTTCTGGAACAGCTGAACTCCGCAATCGGCAATAGAGAGTTCATTGATAAAATTCAGTATGAGCCGCACGAACCAGGCGATGTACTGATGCTGACGGGTGTAGGTGAGGTGTTTCCGTTTATGAGAATCCATACTTTACTGGAAGCCTTACAACCGCATTTTTCAGATATTCCGATTTTGGTTATGTATCCGGGTGAGTTTGATGGTCGTCATGTAAAATTATTCAATCGGCTGACACCAAATGATTATTACCGGGCATTCAATGTGATTGATTAAGGGGGATAAAGCCATGATGATTCGAGAAATGTTTGCGGATGACATCAACCGCAAAATCAATGGTGTAATTAAAGTAGATCAAGCTGCCGATGATGTAATCGAGCAGGAATTAAATGAATATGTCATTACCAGAGAATTGAAGAAGCACTTCATTACATTCTTCAATTATTACGGCGATGCCTTCGACCAGCCGACTGCCGATATGGGCGTTTGGATTTCTGGTTTCTTTGGAAGTGGTAAATCTCATTTCCTGAAAATGCTTTCTTATCTTCTGGAAAATAAAGAGGTAAAAGGAATCCGCAGTGTAGAGCGTTTCCGTAAAAAGTTTGAGGATGACCCAGCAACTTTTATGCTTATCGACCGTGCCACCAAGGGAACGACTGAGACAATTCTGTTTAATATTGATATTGAAGGATTCAGCAATAAAGACAAGACTGCTGTACTTCGTGTCTTTGCTAAAATGTTTTACAACCATCTGGGATTTTACGGCGAAAATCTGAAAGTTGCCATGATGGAGCGTTATATTGACCAGCAAGGCAAGACCGAGGAGTTCCGCAGAGTTTTTGAAGAAAAGAGAGGCAAGTCCTGGCTGGAAATGCGCCGTGCATTTGCTTTTAATGGCAAGTTCATCATCCCGACACTAATGGAAGTTCTCGATATGAGTGAGGACGATGCCAGGACATGGTTCAATGATAAAACCGCAACAGAAATTTCTATCGCTCAGCTTGTGGAAGATATGAAAGCCTATGTAGATACAAAGCCTGCAAACTTCCGCCTGCTGTTTATGATTGATGAGGTTGGCCAGTATGTAGGCACAGATACCGATATGCTTTTGAATCTCCAGTCTCTGACCGAGAAAATCGGAAGTGAGTGTGAAGGCAAGATTTGGGTGATTTGCACCGGGCAGGAAGCCATTGATGAAATCATCAAAGTTCGTGCCGATGAGTTCTCCCGTATTCAGGCTCGTTTCAAAACAAGACTGAGCTTATCTTCTTCCTCTGTGGATGAAGTCATCCAGAAGCGTATTCTGAAAAAGAAACCGGAAGTAGCCAAAAATCTGGAAGGTGTTTATGAACAGAACGATTCGGTTCTGCGTAATCTGTTCAGCTTCAACGGTTCGATCTTGGACATTAAAGGATATTCCGGTCCGAGGGAGTTTTCCGAGAACTTCCCATTTGTGCCGTATCAGTTCATCATCATGCAGAAGGTATTTGCCGAAATCCGTAAGCACGGAAATTCCGGTAAGCATCTGTCCGGTGGTGAGCGTTCCATGCTCTCTGGTTTCCAGGAAGCAGCACAGAAAATTCAGGAAAAGGACGAATATGCACTTGTTCCGTTCTTCCTTTTTTATGATACTGTACATACATTCCTTGACGGTTCTATCCGTCGAGTGATCGAACGTTGCCAGAAAGCTGCTGACAATGGTGATGGTATCGAACAGCAGGATGTAGATGTACTGAAACTTCTGTATTTGATTCGATATATTGATGATATTCCTTCCAACCTGGATAATATCGTTATCCTCATGGCAGACGATATTCGTGTAGATAAGATTATCATGCGTGAAGCTGTCAGTGGTTCTCTTGACCGCCTGATGAGCCAGAACTATATCGGTAGAACCGGCGATACTTATAATTTCCTGACCGATGAAGAACAGGATATTCAACGTGAAATCCGAGATACCAATGTGGACACTGCTTCTATCGTGGAGCGTATTGCCCAGAAGATTTACGGTGATATTTTCACGACCAAGAAGTTCCGCTATGGGAAATATGACTTTGCTTTTGACCAGATGGTGGATGGTATTACGGTTGGCGTGGCAACAGGCGGTATGTGTCTGCGTTTCCTGACAGTGGCAACTGATGCCATTGAAAAAACAGATTACCGTCTGATGGCAGAATCCAAAGGCAACGAAGCAATTGTTGTTCTGGCGGATACGCCTTACTATGAATCTCTGGAATCTGCCATGAAGATTCGTAAGTATGTAAAGCAGAGAAATGTAAGCCAGCTCCCAAAGAGCGTGCAGAAAATCATCAGCGACCAACAGGACGAAGCTGGGAAATATGAGTTAAACGCCATGATAGAATTGCAAAATGCTATCGAGGGGGCGCAGTTCTATGTAGATGGGGAACATCTGGAAATCAAAGCTGGAAATGCCAAGAGCAAGATTGACCAGGCTCTTGAATATCTGGTTGCTCATGTATATAGCAAACTCGATTTGATTACAGATAATGCGGGCAGTGATGCGGATATTATTGCGATTCTGACAGGTGCGGTAACAGCACTTCCGGGCATGGAGCCGAACCGTGATGCTGTTTCTGCTATGGAAGAATATCTTGAAATGCAGGATGCAAAAAAGCTGCCGACTTCTATGGCAGATGTGCAGAGCAAATACAGTGCGATTCCGTATGGCTGGAAAGAAATCGACATTGCTGCGGTTGCGGCTCAGCTGATTTATTCCCAGAAAGTAACCATTAAGTATGCAGGCAATACCATTCAGCCGGATGACCCGAAACTGCCGGATATGCTCCGTAAAAAGAGTGAGATCGGCAAGACGTCCATCAGCAAGCGTAAAACTATTTCCGCTACGATGATGCGTGATGTGAAAGCAATGCTCCGTGAGTATTTCGACATTATGGATGTACCGGATGACGAAGATGGTCTGATTCGCTTTGTGACTAAGAAGTTCGAAGAGCAGCGTGAATACTATGCTTCTCTGGATGCTCGCTATGACGGACATAAATATCCGGATCATGCATTGGTGCAGGAAGCTATTCATCTGATGGATGATGTGCTTTCTCAGAAGAAAGATAATATAGCCCTGATTGAGCGTGTGCTGAAAAAAGAGGATGCTCTTTTTGCCAATAAAGAAGCCATGAGCAACGGCATTGAAAATTTCTTCAAGACACAGGTAACGGTATTCGACCAGGCAGTGCAGTTTGAAGAATCTCTGCATGACGATCGTGATCGTATTGCAGAAAATGAGGAAGCATACAAGGCACTGAATACCATTCGCCTGATTACTATGGTTCAGACTGGAAGCAAGTTCAACTATAACCGGATTCGTGAATTGAATCCTCTGATAGATACAGTTCGCACTGCCCATGACAAGATGTTGGAAGAAAAACGTGCCGAGGTTCTGGAAACTGTTCGCCAGTGTATGGAAGCAACTCACACTGCCGCAAACGGTGATTCCAGGGCATCCCATCTGATTGAAAAATCAGATAAATATTTCAGTCAGTGCAAGGAGAAAATCGCAGAGTTAAAGAGCCTTGCCCTTCTGGATGCTATGTTCCTGCCGATGTGCCAGTACAAGGATGATACAGTGAGCAATATCGAAGCAGTCCTTGCACCGCCAGAACCGAAGCCGCCGGTACAGCCGGGAAAAGAACAAGCTCCGGCAAAGAAAAAAGTGGTTCGTGCCTACAGCCGTCAGGTGATATTCCAGGCAAAGACCTTACAGTCGGAGGCGGATATTGATGATTATGTAGAGAAGATTCGTTCACAGCTGAAACAGTTGTTGAAGAATTGCGATGAGATTAAGTTGAATTAAAGAGGAAAAGTGATGGATGGAATAGTAAATGAGTTAGTAAAATTGAATCAAAAGGATTGGTTTGATGTATTAACGGCAGTTATTCCTATTCTTTTGTCTGTTATATTAGGTATTCAAAACATAATATATGAAAGAAGAACGACTAAACTGCAGAAAATGATACACAATCGAGAGTGGGCACAGCAATATCATGGAGACATTCTGTTATTGTACAATACATATTATGAATTTAAAGATGCTATACAGGCGTCTGGTTTTGAAAATAATGTGAGAAGCGGAAATGTTAATGCAGCATTTGGATGGATAAATAATATTCAGATTTTAAAGACATACATTCTACGACGTAAAGATTTGGCAAAGCTACTATTTAAAAAAAAGAATGAGAACTTATATAACATAATAAAAAAATGTTTTGAACAAGAAATTGAAATTATAGATAAATATATTGCATATCTATCGTCAGGAAAACTTTTGGAGACATCTGAAAATGCATGGAATACAGTATGTCAGGCTACACCTAGTGTTAAATATAATTATCAATGGTTATCGCAAAATAGAAATGTGTATGATACCTTTATGAAACTTTGCCATAGTGATGAAATGATAGATATTGAATACTTGATGAAGAAGAATGATGAATTACATTCTTATGAAAACTTTGATATATATTTTGAAGAATATTTTTCAATAGAAAAATTATCATAGGGGTGAAGCTATGGATAAGAGTGCGATTAAAAAATTTGCTGTCTGGGCAAGAACAGAGCTGATCGCCCGTGTTTCCCTGAAAGGTGTGGAATACGGTATCACAGAGGATAACATTGAGGACGTCAATGCGGATAGCGTTGGCGGCAAAGTCCTTACTGCGGATGAAAAGAAACAGCGTCAGGCTTTAATTGCCGAGATTAAAGATAAAGGATATAAGCAGGTCATGGAGGAGGTTGCCTATACTTGGTTCAACCGCTTCTCTGCTCTGCGATTTATGGAAGTCAACGGCTACCTTCCTTCCCATGTGCGTGTGTTCACGGACGAGGAAAACAACTTTAAGCCGCAGATTATAGCCGAAGCCATTCATCTGGATCTGGATGGGATCAATATGGAAAAGGTCTATGAGCTGAAAGAAGCTGAAAAGACTGAAGAACTGTATAAATATCTGTTGATTGTGCAGTGCAATGCGCTGAATAAGATTCTGCCGGGAATATTTCAGAAGATTGCGGACTATACCGAGCTTCTTTTGCCGGACAATCTGCTCCGTGAAGGCAGTGTCATTCAGAAGATGATTGAGCTGATACCAGAAGACGACTGGAAAGATGCTGTCCAGATCATCGGTTGGCTGTATCAGTATTATAACAGCGAGAAAAAAGACGATGTTTTCGCAGCACTGAAAAAGAATGTGAAAATCACAAAAGAAAACATTCCTGCTGCAACCCAACTTTTCACACCGGACTGGATTGTTCGCTACATGGTAGAGAACAGCCTTGGCCGTTTGTGGCTGGAGGGACACCCGGATGTTAAAGAGCAGTTTCTGCCAACTGAGGAAGAACAGTCTGCCTACGCTGCCGGAAACCGTGATCCGGAGGATACCAAATGGCATTACTATCTGGAAAAAGCCGAACAGGAGCCTGAAGTGCAGGCACAGCTTGCCGAGATTCGAAAGGAATACGCAGCGCTGACACCGGATCGGTTGAAAGTCATTGATCCATGCTCCGGTTCCGGTCATATCCTTGCATATATGTTCGATGTGCTAATGAAGATTTATGAATCCTACGGCTATACCACCCGTGAAGCAGTGGCAAGCATCGTAGAGAACAATCTTTACGGCTTGGATATTGATGATCGTGCGGCACAGTTGGCTTATTTTGCGGTAATGATGAAAGCCCGCCAGTATGACCGACGTTTCTTCAGCCGTGACATTCAGCCTCATGTGTATGCCATCGTGGAGAGCAATCATGTAGATCAGTTTGCTTTGGACTATTTCTGTAATGGTGATGCGAAGCTGACAACGGCTATGGATACCATTATCAGTGAACTGCATGATGCAAAGGAATATGGTTCGATTCTGACCGTCACACCGCAGGATTGGCCTGCACTGTATGACCGATTTGCGGAGATTACAGAAGATATAAATATGTCTCGTGAAACGGCATTGAGGGAGTTGTTGCCGTTGGTACAGGTGGCAGAAGCACTGGCCCAGAAGTATGATACGGTTGTGACGAATCCGCCGTATATGGGTGCATCTAAGATGAACTCAAAGCTGAATGAGTTTGTTAAAAATAATTATGCTGATTACAAGAGCGACTTCTTTTCTGCGTTTGTCATTCATGCGTCACAGATGACAAAGCAGAGCGGTTACTGTGGATTCTTTACACCTTATGTTTGGATGTTCATTCAAAGCTATGAAAAAATGCGTAATTATTTGTATAATCAGGCAACTATTGAAACATTGATTCAGTTTGAATATTCTGCTTTTGAGGAAGCGACGGTTCCGGTATGTACTTTTGCTTTCCGAAATCGTCATACTCAGAAAAAGGGGTGCTATTTGCGCTTGGTAGACTTCCGTGGGGGTATGGAAATTCAGAGACAGAAAACATTGGAAGCAATCGAAAATCATGACTGTGGATTCTACTATGAACAAAATTCTGATAATTTTTCAAAAATTCCAGGAAATCCAGTTGCGTATTGGGTGACTGACGAGGTATATGAATGCTTTGATAAAGGTCTTTTAGGTCAGTATGCTACAACAAAACAGGGATTTAAGACTGGTGATAATAACAGATTCCTTCGGTTATGGTATGAAGTTGATCTTAGCAAGACAAGTTTCAATGGAGAACCAACAAAAAAATGGTTTCCATGCACCAAGGGCGGAGAATACCGTAAATGGTATGGTAATTTTGAATATATTGTCAATTGGGAAAATGACGGATTCGAAATAAAACATTTTGTGGATGATAAAGGTAAGTTGAGATCAAGACCGCAAAATTTGCAAGTTAATTTTACTAAGGAAATAACATGGTCATCTATATCTTCTGCGAATATTTCATTCCGACTTGCGGATGAAACATTTATGTATGAATCGAAGGGACCGGTCTTAACTCCGAAAATAAATTATTCTTTAATGCTAGCATATTTAAACTCAAAGGTATATCAACAGTTCATAAAAATTGTAGCTCCAACATTAGATTACTCAGAAGGTGCAGTTTTAAGGGTTCCATATATAAATGTTTCCGAAACAAAAGAGTCTGAACTGGCAGATATTTGTGTAAAACTTTCCAAAAGCGATTGGGATTCCTTTGAAACCTCATGGGACTTCCAGCACCATCCACTGCTCCGTAAAGTTCCTGCCATTGCCGAAGCCTTTGAACAGTGGAAGGGTGAATGTGATGACCGCTTTAGTCAGCTGAAAGCCAATGAAGAAGAACTGAATCGTATTTTCATCGACATTTACGGTTTGCAGGATGAGCTGACACCGGATGTTGAGGATAAGGACGTAACCGTTCGCAAGGCTGACCTTGGCAGAGATATTCGCTCTTTCATTTCCTATGCGGTTGGTTGTATGTTTGGCCGCTATTCTCTTGATGAGAATGGACTTGCCTATGCAGGCGGCGAATGGGATTCAAATAAATATGTTTCTTATCCTGTTGATAAAGATAACATTATCCCAATCTGTGATGATGAATATTTTGAGGATGATATTGTTGGTTGTTTCGTAGAATTTGTAAAAACAGTCTATGGTGAAGAGTCTTTGGACGAAAATCTGAAATTCATTGCCGATGCTCTGGGCGGCAAAGGGCAGCCAAAAGATGTGATTCGGAATTATTTCCTGAATGGTTTTTACAAAGACCATTGCAAGATTTATCAGAAGCGTCCCATATACTGGCTGTTTGACAGCGGCAAGGAGAACGGTTTTAAGGCTTTGATTTATATGCACCGTTATCAGCCGGACACCATCGCCCGTATCCGTACCGATTATGTGCATGAACAGCAGGCTCGTTATCGTACTGCCATTGCCGATTTGGAACAGCGTCTTGCAAATGCTTCCACCGGTGAGCGTGTGAAGCTGAACAAAAAGCTGACCACCTTGCAGGCACAGGATGTTGAGATCAAAACCTATGAGGAAAAGATTCACCACCTTGCCGACCAGATGATTTCCATTGATCTGGACGATGGCGTGAAGAAGAATTATGCAATTTTTCAGGATGTTTTAGCTAAAATAAAGTAAGGAGGGGAGCTATGGAACAGAAACAAAGGAAATCGGTTCTTTTAGGGAATGGAGTAAATATACAGTTTGGTGGAAAAGCCTATTCAAATAGGTTTATTTTGTCAAGAATTATATTTAACGCACAGTGCGATAAATATGATGGCCTTTTTGAAGGTACGCTATCGGGAAGTGAAATCGAACAAATATTCCGAGGCTTGCTTCCTACTGCAAATGCTGTACTTGATAAAAAATATGATAACATTAGTGCAGACGACGAAGTAAAAAAGGCTGTGATGGAATTTAAGGAACAAAATGCAGAACGCAGCGAATTTAATTATTATTATGAGATTCCACTAGAAGATTGGTTTTTATTGCTTCGCTTGTTCTTCTTAGATAATCCGGATTTGAATGATATGTGGAAAGCATCAAAACAAGGATTTGAATGGATGATTCTGGATGCTATCTATAATGAAGGTAAAATTCAGGAGATTTATCAAAAAATGAAGAAACCGGTCAAGCGGTTTTTTAAGTCGTTTGATTCAATATTTACATTGAATTACGATAATAATATTGAAAGGCTGATGAATAAAGCAATTTATCATTTGCATGGGGACTATTCTGTGCTTGCTGATTCTGAAAATCCTGAAACAGTTCAAGGGTTTTTGAACAAGCAAAAAGGAAAAATCGTTATGAATCCTGATTATCCACAATGTTATTGTAATGCGCTACTTAATTTCAGTGGAGAGAGTAAATATAAAGAAGCGCAGAATAAAGTAAAAGAAATTGAAGTTCTGCAAAGACTAAAGCAATTGCACGACACAGATATAGATGAATTTAAGATAATAAGGGCAGGTGTAGAATTAGAAAAAGCTGAAAATGCTCAAATTATAGATACCTATATTGCACACCCTGAATTGAAAATAGCAACGAATTATCATTTTGGAGAACTTGAAAAACTCTCAGGCGAGTTACATATCATGGGACTTTCACCGCAGAATGATAGTCATATATTTGCTTGCATAGAAAAAAGCTCAGTGGATAAGGTTATTTTCTATTCATATGGGGAATCACCGCAAGCATTGCCATTGACTAAACCATATGAATTTGCGGACATTAAACAATTGTGGAAGTCATTGGATGCGAATCAGCCACAGTATAATCGTGGTAGAAAGTATCCTAATTCTGATGATGCTAAGAAGTTTTTTAAAGTGTTTAATGCCTTATCACTTGATCCGATCACAAAAGAAGAAATTGAAAAAGAAGCGAACTCAATTCCTGAATATATTGCAATTCCATTATGTAAAGAAGCTATGAATTTGATAGAAATTCAGGAAACACCAAAAAGTGAAGATGAACTTATTAAACAGTGTAGAATGGTTAGTAGAATTGCTTTAAGAGAGGGGATTTATCCATCAGCTTTTTATTTGCTTTTAATAGATAATTTTTCAAAATTATCTATTAAAAAATAGTTTGCGTATAATGATGGACAAAACAATAAAAAAGCTATGCATTTCATAGCAAATTGAGAGCGAGGTGTTATGATGACCATAGAAGAAATTCTTGCAGGGGAATCTAAGAATGTGGAATTCAAAGAGAACCTGCCGGAGAAAAGTATCAAATATATGAAGTCTGTGGTTGCCTTTGCAAATGGAACCGGAGGAAAAATCATTTTTGGAATTGCTGACAAGACCAGAGAGATTGTCGGTTTTGCCAAGGAAGATGTGTTCGAAAAAATGGATGCCATTGCCAATGCCGTATCAGATAGCTGCGAACCGGCAATTATCCCGGATATTTCTTTACAGACGATTGATGGTAAGACTGTTATTGTGGTAGAGGTTTCTGAGGGCAGACAGCGCCCATATTATATCAAAGCCCTTGGAAGAGAGGGTGGTGTATATGTCCGTGTTGCCGGAACTACCCGTCTTGCTGACGAGTATATGATAAAAGAATTACTGTTTGAGGGCAGCAACCGCTACTACGATCAGGCTTTGTGTACCGGGTTGGATATCACGGATGAAGACATTGGTGCTCTTTGCAAAGCTATGAAAGAACAGGCAGTCAAGAATGCCCACAATGAGGAACAGAAAGCATCTATCAAAGATGTTGGCAGACAACAGCTTCGTTCCTGGGGGATTCTGATTGAACGTGATGGAAAAGATTATCCGTCCAATGCCTTTGCTATTTTAACAGGCAACGCAGGACTTCATGTTGCAACGCAATGTGGCGTGTTCAAAGGCACAACCAAAGCGGTATTTGTTGATCGACGGGAATATATCGGTCCGCTTTGGGAACAGATAGATGAAGCATTTCAGTTTGTTCTGCGAAATATTCACCTGGGCGCTACCATTGTGGGGATTTATCGCCAGGATGTTTATGAGATTCCACCGGATGCCATTCGTGAGTTGATTATCAATGCCATGGTGCATCGTAGTTATTTGGATCATGGTATGATACAGGTTGCGGTGTATGATAACCGATTGGAAATCACTTCCCCAGGAAAGCTGCCAATGGGACAAACTATAGAGCGTATGAAAGAAGGCTATTCCAAAATCAGAAATGAAGCTCTTGCTCATGCCTTTGCTTATATGAATCTGATTGAGCATTGGGGAAGCGGCATCCCGAGAATTATTGATAAAGTAAAGGCTGCCGGACTGCGGGAACCAGAGTTTATTGGTGGCGAGGTTGATTTGCGTATCAATATCTATCGAGGTCAGATTGACGGCACTGTTGACCTTAAGGCTTCCAATACTGCCGTTAAACCGCCGCTAAACCGCCGGGAAACCGCCGATAAAGTGCCGGTAACTGAACAGGAACAGCAAATTTATAAATATGTATCGGAAAATGCCGGCATTACAACAGCACAGGCAATGAAACTTCTTGGTATCAAACAGCGTAGAACCAGAGAAATACTGGCTAAAATGGTTGAAAAAGGATGGCTGAGAAAAGAAGGTGCTTCAAGAAGCACAATTTATATAAAAAATACAGAAGGGAGATAATGCAGCATGGATACAGACAAAGTAATACAAGACTTAAACCGCAGATTTGCTGCACCTCTGCCGGAGTTTTACCAACGTCGGATCATCTTCTGGTACGATGAAGATAAGGAATTTGAGGATAAGCTGGACGAAGTGGTTTTAGAAAATGCAAAGGTAATTGCTCTGACTGGCAATAATGCGTTTTCTGTGAAAAAACTGCTTTCGGTAGATGACTTGACTACAAACTATCTGGTTTATAGTCCTTTAACATATAACCGCCCGGAGGATAACTGGCTTTTGGATGTGGAGCTTTACAGTGAGGAGTTCCGGGCAGATCTGATTTCCATTTGGATGGATGAGATGGGGCTTATATCGAATCCGGCCATGCGGAAGCAGGTCAAGAATTATCGTGCTTATTTTAATGCGAAAGACCGTCGTTTGAAAGTTGGCACACAGAATAAAGTTCCAGCAACTCCAGCACAGCTGCACATGGCTGTCATGGCGGCAATCTGCGGATTAAAAGACGCACAGCCTAATATGATTCTCCGCAGTGTGTTTCGGGCTGGACTGGATTTGAAAAGCAATACTGTTTATCAGGATTTTGTAAAATATCATGCAGATGGTGCGTTTTGGGCGATGGTTCGCCAGGGATGTGGATTTGCAGAGGAAGAACCAGACCTGGGACGACTGGCAATTCATTTGCTGTTGACCGCTGCTATCCGTACTATGCGGCAGGAGTATCTTGCTGGACTGGACGGGTTCATTTCTATGCCGCATCAGGCATATTGCTATGATTTTATTTCTGAATGGATTCATAGTGAGGATATTCAGCAGTTATATGATGTGGCACGGTATGTTGAGGATGAAGCCCGTCTTCAACAGCGTTTTGAAAAGCTGACTGTGAACGATCTGGCAGGAACTGAGTGTTTCCCGTGCATTAATGAAGTGATTCTGACAAAGCTGATGACAGAAATCAGCGACCATATTATTGATGTTGACACCATAACTTCGACCGTTGAAAAGCGGAGAACCTGTGCATGGTATGAGCCGTTTGAGAACTTTTATGATGGTATTTTGCAAGTGGCAAATATGCAGAGTTTCTTTAAGGAGCATTCTGCCGGATTCCATACCGCAGAAGCAAAAGGCATATGGAAAGAATATACGGAAAGCTATTATCAGATGGATACCTATTACCGTTTGTTCCATCTGAGTTTCCAAAAGAGTCTGGAAACTTCCAATATTCTGCTGGATGATTTGTTCAAGCACGTCGTCGATAAAGTGGAAGGACTCTATACTCATTGGTTTTTAGGAGAGTTGGGTAATAACTGGTCGGATGTGTGCGCAGAAGAACTGGCAGCCTACGGGAAGGTTTTGGAAGTACCGCAGCAGGAAGAATTTTACCGTTCCCGTATTAAGACTTCAGATACAAGGGTATTCGTGATTATTTCGGATGCTATGCGCTATGAAGTGGCGGCTGCTATGGCAGATCAGCTTCAGAGAGAAACACAGAGCAAGGTTTCCATTAGCAGTATGCAGAGCATTTTCCCTTCTATTACAAAGTTCGGTATGGCAGCGTTATTGCCGCATAAAGAGCTGACGGTAGAGATTCGGAACAACTTTTTAACGGTTTTGGCGGATGGTCAATCTACGGCAAGCACTTACCGGGATAAGGTTCTGAAATCAGAAAATCCGGCAAGTGTAGCATTGAAATACAATGACATTATTGCCATGAAACGAGCAGAACGAAGTGCATTGGTAAAGGGTATGGATGTGGTCTATATCTATCACGATACCATTGATGAAGCCAGCCATACCTCTGATACAGCTGTTTTTGCCGCCTGTGATAAGGCGATTTCAGAATTGAAGAACCTTGTGCGTATTATTGTAAATGAATTTGGCGGTACGAATATTCTGATTACGGCTGACCACGGATTCCTTTATACATATAGTCCGTTGAAGGAAGAGGATAAGGTAGATAAAAGCGGTTTTTTTGATGCGGATGTAGTAAACTCTGATGCTATGGAAAAAGAAAGTATCAGGCGGTGTGTGGAATATGGCAGAAGATATGCAATTATGAAGAAAGGTGTGCAACCTGACTATTTGATGCCTGTAAAACTTCTTGGTGGAAATACAGAGTTTGAAGGGTTTACTCCAAGAGAAAGTATCCGTATCAAGATGAGTGGCGGCGGTATGAACTTTGTGCATGGCGGTATCAGCTTGCAGGAAATGGTTGTTCCGGTGATTGAATATCACTATCTTCGCAACGATTCTATGGAATACAAGCGTAATAGGAAGAAATATGATACCAAGCCGGTAACAGTTAATCTGTTGTCCGCAAATCGTAAAATCAGCAATATGATTTTCTCGTTGAACTTCTATCAGAAGGATACAGTTAGTGCAAACCGTGAAGCAGCTACTTATCAGGTTTACTTTACGGATGAGAATGGCAAGCAGATCAGCGATGTTCAGAAGATTATTGCAGATAAAACCAGCGACAACGGCGCAGATAGAATATTCCGCTGCCAGTTTAATCTAAAATCTCTGAAATACAGCAATACCGCTACTTATTATCTAGTAATTGTTGCTGAACAGGGATCAAAGTTGCTACAGCGTGAGCCGTTTCAGATTGATATCGCTTTTGCGGTGGATGAGTTCGACTTCTTTAATTAATACCGCAGGAGGACAGAAAGATGGAGCAATTTACAGAGGGCGAAAGCACCCGTGAAGAAATAAAGAACAAGCTCCGTCAGAATTTTGACGGTAAGATTGTTCGTAAAGACCTGACAAAGAAAATCAAGGAAGGGGCGAATGTTCCGGTTTATGTCCTTGAGTTCTTGTTAGGGCAGTATTGCAGCTCAGATGATGAAACTGTCATTGAAAAAGGAGTACAAAAAGTAAAGCGGATTCTTGCCGCCAATTTTGTACGCCCAGATGAATCGCAGAAAATTCTTTCTCAGTTGCGTAAAAATGGAAGCCATACGATTATTGATATGGTGACAGTACGTCTGGACATGAAAAAGGATTGCTTTTTTGCAGAGTTTTCCAATCTGGGAGTTGGCAATGTGCCGATTGCCGACGAATACCCGGAAAAGTTTGACCGCCTGCTCTGTGGCGGTATCTGGTGTATTGTTCAGTTGGATTATGAGGTTGAAGGTGACAATAACTTTGGTATTGCGGATATTGACGGGAATCCGCTTCGTTCTAAACAGAAAAAGCAGAAAGATATTTCTCCAATCAGTATCCGTAAGTTGACACCGATTCAGATGCCACACGTTGATATTGACGAGCTGAAGCAGGGACGAAAAGCCTTTACGAAAGATGAATGGCGGGATATTCTTCTTCGTTCTATCGGCATGGAGCCGGACGAATTTACATATCGTGAAAAATGGTTGCTGTTGACTCGTATGATTCCACTGGTAGAGAATAATTTTAATCTTTGTGAGTTGGGCCCGAGAAGCACTGGAAAATCCCATCTCTACAAAGAGATTTCTCCAAACAGCATTTTGATTTCTGGTGGACAGACAACAGTTGCAAACCTCTTTTATAATATGGGGCGCAAGACGGTTGGGCTGGTCGGTTTATGGGATTGCGTTGCTTTTGATGAAGTGGCGGGTATCAAATTCAAGGATAAAGACGGTATCCAGATTATGAAAGACTACATGGCATCTGGCTCTTTTGCCCGTGGCAAAGAAGAAAAGGCTGCCACTGCTTCCATGGTCTTTGTGGGAAACATCAATCAGAGTGTGGATGTGCTGTTGAAAACCTCCAGTCTATTTGCACCGTTCCCACCGGAAATGGGAACGGATACAGCATTTCTTGACCGTATACACTGCTATCTTCCAGGCTGGGAGATTCCGAAGTTCAGACCGGAGCATTTTACCGACGATTATGGCTTTATAAGTGATTATCTGGCTGAGTTTATCAGAGAACTTCGTAAGGAACAGTATGGCGATGCACTTGACCACTATTTCCGTCTGGGAAAGAATTTGAATCAGCGTGATACGATTGCAGTCCGCCGCATGGTAGACGGTTATCTGAAGCTGATGTACCCGGATGGTGAGTTTACCAAAAAGGAACTGGAAGAAGTCATTCAGATTGCATTGGAAATGCGCCGTCGTGTCAAAGAACAACTGAAAAAACTAGGAGGTATGGAGTTCTACGATGTGAACTTCTCTTATATTGACCTGGATGATATGTCGGAGCATTATGTTTCTGTACCGGAACAGGGCGGCGGTAAGTTAATTCCGGATGGCATATGTAATCCAGGACAGGTTTATACCGTATCCAGAGGAAAAAGCGGCATGATTGGTGTATTCCGTCTGGAAAGTCAGATGCTTCCGGGAAATGGAAAGATTGAACGGACGGGGTTAGGCAGCGATTCTAAATGCAAGGAAGCTGTGAACACAGCATTTAACTATTTGAAAGCAAATGGCAACAGAATCAGCGGTTCTATCAGTACCTCGACCAAGGATTATATCATCAATTATCAGGATTTGCAGGGGATTGGAATGACTGA
Source organism: Lachnoclostridium sp. An169 (assembly GCF_002160525.1). Classification (GTDB taxonomy): domain Bacteria; phylum Bacillota; class Clostridia; order Lachnospirales; family Lachnospiraceae; genus Mediterraneibacter; species Mediterraneibacter cottocaccae. The sequence continues at coordinate 4,484 of NZ_NFKT01000049.1, read as the reverse complement.
GAAGCTGGCACTTCCTACGTTGATTGCTCTTTGCTCGATTGCGCTAGGAAAGCCAGTGGTCAGCAATTTGGCAATTCTGGGAGATATTACAATCAGCGGTACGATGATAAAGGTGGATGAGCTTGCCAATACGCTTCAAGTGTGCCTGGACAGCGGCGCAAAGAAAGTGCTGATTCCGAGTACTTCGTTTGTCGATTTTGCAAGCGTTCCGGCTGATCTGATGAGTGCATTTCAGTTGATTCCGTATCAGAGTGCAGAGGATGCTGTGTTCAAGGCATTGGGAGTAGAATAAAACCAAAGATAGGAGGCTGCGAATGGCTATTGAGAAGGTAATTATTCAAAATTTTAAAAAGTTCAAAAATCCCTTTGAAATTAAATTTAACGAAAACATCAATCTTCTGGTTGGCGATAACGAATCCGGAAAATCTACTATTCTTGAAGCCATTCATGTGGCTTTAACAGGTATATATGCTGGTCGAAGCATTAGGAATCAGCTGTCAGCGTATTTATTTAATAGAGAGGTAGTTGAGGAATATCTGGCATCGGTGGAGGCTGGACATCCGATTGCGCCTCCGGAAATAATGATTGAGCTATACTTCAAAAGCGGAACACTGCCTGAATATGAAGGCAATGGCAATTCTAAAAAAAGTGATGGTACAGAAGGCATTAGATTTTCAATTAGTTTTTCTGATAAATTTAATGCAGAATATGAAAGTTTGATTAAAGCACAAAAACTTATAAGTTTGCCTATTGAATTTTATGAAGCTAAATGGTTTTCTTTCAGTAGAGATGAGAAAATGCCGAGATTCATACCAATAAAATCTGTAATGATTGATTCGTCAAATTACAGATACCAAAACGGATCTGATGTATATATTTCCAGAGTAGTAAAAGATTTTCTTGAACCAGAGGACATAACAGCAATAACACAAGCCCATAGAAATATGATAGATGAGTTTGCACAAAATGAAGCTATTCAGTTAATCAATGAGAAAATTAGTGCGGCATCTACTGTCATGAACGGAAAATTATCGTTAAGTGCTGATCAGGGAGTTCAGAACTCCTGGGAATCAAGTTTGGTTACACAGGTGGATGGAATCCCGTTTGCTAATGCTGGAAAAGGAGCACAATGTATTATAAAAACACAATTAGCTTTAAGTCATAAACAGGCGGAAAAAGCAAGTATTATTTTGATTGAAGAACCTGAAAGCCATTTGTCTTTTTCTCGGCTGAGTGAATTGATGGGAGTTATTGAAAAGGCTGCATCTGGTAGACAGATTATAGCATCAACGCATAGCAGTTTTGTTGCTAATAAGCTCGGACTGGAAAATTTGATTTTACTTTCAGACAATAATTGTTGCTCGATGCAATCGCTCAAGAAGGAAACTTTTGAATTTTTCAAAAAAGTGGCAGGCTATGATACGCTGCGACTGATTCTTTGTAAAAAATCAATCTTGGTAGAAGGTGACTCGGATGAACTGGTTGTTCAGCGGGCATATATGGACACTCATGAGGGGAGACTTCCTATCCAAGATGGAATAGATGTAATGACCGTAAGAGGAGTAACATTTAAACGGTATCTTGAAATTGCACGGATATTAAACAAAGAAACGGCTGTCGTTACAGATAATGATGGAAATATTGAAGCTGTTAAGAAGAAGTACAAAGAATATGAGAAAATACCGTTTATCCATATTTGTGTTGATGAAGTGGTAGATACAGGTGATTTAAAACTGTCAGGTAAGGATTTTAATTACAATACTTTAGAGCCGAAAATATTGAAAGAAAATGGGCTGGAAGTAATGAATAATATTTTTGGAACTAAGTATGATACTGATGATGAGATGCACAAATATATGCATGCACACAAGACAGATTGTGCAATAGCGATTTTTGAATCGGCTACTAAAATTAAATATCCTGAGTATATAATGAGGGCATTAAAAAATGAGTAGTCTAATTGTTGCGGCGGCAGGGGCAGGAAAAACAACATTTCTCGTAAAGCAGGCGTTGGAAATTTCTGAAAATGTTTTGATAACGACTTATACCGATGCAAATGAACAAAGTATTAGAGATAAATTTTACGAAATAAATGGCTGTATTCCATCAAATGTAACCATTATTCCGTGGTTTTCTCTGTTGCTTAAGCATGGTATACGACCTTATCAAAGTTATCTTATAAATAATAGAGTATCTGGAGTCTTATTAGTGAATAAGGCAGATAGGAGCCTGTTGAAGCTAAAAGACACAAATGAGAAAAAATATATAACTGCTTCTGGTAATGTATATTCAAATATGATTTCAAAATTGCCATGTGTCTTGGATAGATTATCAAATGGCTGTGTATTTCGGAGAATGAGAAAGATTTTTTCTTATGTTTTTGTAGACGAAATACAAGATTTTGCTGGATATGATTTGGAAGTTATAAGAAAACTGTACGAGGTTGGTTGTAACATGACTTTGGTAGGCGATCCTCGTCAGACGACGTATCGAACTCATTATGAAACGAAATATCAAAAGTATGCAGGTGGAAAAATAGTAAATTTTGTACAGGAAAACATTCCTGAAATGAATATTGACTCCACAACATTAGCGACATCGTATCGCAATAATCAGATTATATGTGATTTAGCAAATCAGATGTATCCTGATATGAAGCCATGTGATTCTGCTATGAACGAAAAGACAGGACATGACGGAATATTTTGGATTGAAGAAAGGAATATTGATAACTATATGGAAACATATAATCCCGTTCAACTTAGATATGATAAAAGAACCAAGGTAAATGAAAAATTTAGAGTAACAACTTTTGGGTCAGCAAAGGGACTTACTTTCGATAGAGTTTTGATATATCCAACACAGCCTATGCTGAATTGGCTGTCGGGAAAATCGAGAGATATGAAAGCTGAAAGTCTTTCTAGGTTTTATGTGGCAGTTACCAGAGCAAAGTATAGCGTTGGCTTTGTATATAAAACAAAAAAGATTCCGTCTGAAAATATCGGAGAAAAGTGGACTAGTGATAGTATAAAAATAGTACAAAGTAAAGATGCCATGTATACCTAAATCATGTATGATAGAAAGATGATATAAAGGAGGAAGCACAGGCATGGCAAAAGGTACGAAATATGATCAGCAGTTTAAGGAGAACGCAGTCAGATATCGTCTGGATCATCCGGAACTCACACTCAAGAAAGCGGCTGAAAATCTGGGAATCAGTGATTCTGCTCTCAAAACATGGCTCCGGGCAGCCAAGGAACATGAAGGCTGTGTGCCAACAAGAGGATCCGGGAATTATTCCAGCGATGAGGCAAAAGAGATTGCCCGTCTCCAACGAGAGCTAAGAGATACAAAGGATGCCCTTGAGATCCTAAAAAAAGCCATCAGTATCCTGGGAAAATGACAGAGGCTGTTTATACTGCCACAGCAGAATATATTGTGGAAATGGAGCAGCGGCCGGTGAAGCACCGTGTCTCTGTCAGCGGGGTACTGAAACGTCTTGGTGTTTCACGATCCGGTTATAACGCATGGAAAAAAAGATGCCCTTCTGCTGCTGAAAAACACCGCGGGGAGATCAAAGAAAAAATTCTGAAAATCTATGAGGATTCCCACCAGAACTACGGTGCTCCTAAAATTACCAGAGAACTGTGGAAAAGCGGCGAAAAAATTGCAGTAAAAACGGTTGCGAATTATATGCGTCAGATGGGGATCAAAGCCCAATGGGTAAAGCCGTATACGCAAACGACTATAAATTCTGATTTCAGCAAGGAACTGCACAATATTCTGAACGAGCAGTTCAATCCGGAACAGCCAGATGCAGTATGGGTGTCGGACATCACATATATTTGGACGTTTGAGGGATTTGTATACTTAACAAGCATTATGGATCTGTATTCCCGGAAAATCATCTCATGGGTCTTGAGCGAAACACTGGAATCGTCTCATGTAGTGGAATGTATAGAAAAAGCGAAGAAAATCCGCAGAATTACACATCCGCTTATGATACATACGGACAGGGGATGCCAGTATGTATCGAATGCATTCCGTAAAGCAACAGAGGGGATGGTAAACAGCTATTCGGAAAAAGCATATCCATGGGATAATGTGTGTATTGAATCGTTCCATGCATTACTGAAAAGGGAATGGATCAACCGTTTTAAAATTTTTAATTACCGGCATGCATATAAGCTGGTATTCGAATATATAGAAACATTTTATAACACAGTGAGGATACACAGCCATTGTGGATATCTTTCGCCAGATCAGTATGAAGAGGAATACTATGCAGCGTTAGATAAAAGAGCTGAAGCTTTAGCAGGGTAACTCAACACTAAAAAGGGCATATTTAATTTGTACTTTTTCTTGACATAGGACCAGATCTTCTTCCATGGTCAGAAAAACTTCCGGCGGAAATCCGTAAAGCCTAAATATTGGTGGCTGCCAAGCAGCCGCCTAAAAATGTCAAGGTACTCGCTATTTGGCGT
>NZ_NFKT01000048.1 GCF_002160525.1 Lachnoclostridium sp. An169 | reverse complement strand
AAGTGCCTCTATTCTCGGTACTGCCATTCGAGAGCTCTCAAAAAAAACGGCAGATTGGTACTTGGAGAGGACATATCTATCTTTTCAATGCAGTTTGCGGAAACTCAAGCTGACCTTATAATATATGTGCTGTGAAGATTCTAACATATTATATGTGCTGAAAGTACGAAGAAACTTTTTGGAGGGAATGTACGGCATTAAAAAGCCCGTTGCACTGCAGCAGGCTTTTTTGTATAATGGGAAAAACGACCTACGCCGGGAGATGCGGAATGAGGAGGAGTTTATTATGGGATGTCTTGGAAATATATTATGGTTTTTCTGCGGCGGAGCTCTCAGCGGGCTGAGCTGGTGCCTTGCCGGATGTATCTGGTGTATTACTATTGTCGGCATTCCGGTGGGGATGCAGTGCTTTAAATTTGCCTCTCTCAGTTTCTTCCCCTTTGGCAAAGAAGTGCAGTATGGAGGCGGAGCAGGCTCTCTTCTGCTGAACATTGTGTGGCTGCTTATCTCCGGGCTTCCGCTTGCTCTTGAGCACTGTGCCTTTGGGCTGGTGATGTGCGTCACGATCATCGGGATACCGTTCGGACTGCAGCATTTCAAGCTTGCCAAACTGGCGCTGATGCCGTTCGGGTCGGAAGTGTACTAAGAAGACTGACCGGCATCCTGCTCTGCCTGCTCCGGGGGCAGGTCAGGAGCGGGCGCGCCGGATGGCTCCGATAGAACGATTCAGAGCCTTTTTGCCGCAAACCGGGCCAGCATCAGGAGCAGAAAGCCGGAACCTGCCATGATCCATGGAAGAGGAATCCCGTCTGCCATAGGGCCGAATACAGCCATGCCCAGAGGCATGAAGCCGGAGTAAATGGAACTGAGCAGACCGAACATCCGTCCCTGCATGGAGGAAGCGGCAGTCTTCTGCAGGAGAGTGGTGACTGCGGTCTGCACGGCAGTCAGTGCGATCCCGTAGAGGAACATGAGCAGAAGATAGATCCTGAAATCAGGAGTCAGACTCATCAGGAGCGCGGACAGACCGAAAACAGCAAGCCCTGCCGAGAGGCTGTTCGAAAATTTAACATTCCCGGGACGTTCCGGGGATTTCCGGCAGAGATTCCGATTAATCTTCCGGCAGATATTCCGGGAGAGGCTCATGAGGATCCCGCCTGCCGTCATTCCTGCGAATCCGGCCAGTTCCACCGCGGTCAGGTATCCGTAACTGTCCCCGTAGACCCGGCTTACCAGAAGTCCCGCGAGGAAACCGGCGGGAACGCAGAGAATGACGAAACATCCGTAAGTGAAAAGGAGACGGCGGACCGGTGTTTCCCGGAGGGCATAGCGGATTCCCGAGAGCAGATCCGAGAAAAATCCGGGCTGCTTCCGGGCGGAAGATGTCCGTGGATCGGAGCGGGGAATGTGTGCGGAATCTTCTGCCTTCGTCGGGAATCTGACAGCGCAGAGCAGGGCGATCCCCGGAACTGCTGTGAGAATGTCAAGGAACAGTGTCGCTTCCAGAGTGCCTGAGGAGAGAACGATCCCCGCCGCTGCCGGAGCGGCAAACTGGACGAGGGACTGGATCCCGGCATTGATCCCGTTGAAGTGCAGAAGTTCTTTTTCCGGGACAAGCAGGGGAAGAGAGGCATTGACTGCAGGAGTCTGGATTCCCGTGCAGAAAGAACGGATCACCGACATAATGAGCAGTGCCGCAAGGACCACAGAACTGTCTGTACCCGGAAGACGGCTCAGGAGAAAGATCATCAGCAGTGTGACTGTGGCGGTAAGAATGTCCGGCGTGATGATCAGACGTTTTTTTGATAAGCGGTCCGCCCATACGCCTCCCGGTATGGAGATGAGAAACTGCGGAACCCAGGAGCAGAATGTGAAGACTGCCACCCAGGTTCCGGACGAAGTTTCGACTGTAGCATACCAGACGACTGCCATCTGGACCAGGGTGGAGCCGAAAAGAGTGATGCTCTGGCTGATAAGAAAGAGAACTGCCTGGTTTTTATGTTGCTTTGTCATTTCTGTTTTCCTCCTCTTTTCCGGAAATCGTTTCCCGGTTTTCCGGATTTCTCAGATTTTCCGGATTTCTCTGCTGGAGGATAAAACGCTGTGTCGGATAGCCGAATTCTGTGAGAAGTTCCCTCTCTGCAAATCCCAGTTCCAGAAGTTCCCTACGGTATCCGTTGTCCGCCCGGTCGTTCCGGCGGTATGTGGTGGTACTGATGTCGCACCGGGGCAGGAAGTCCCGGATGAGCCGCTCCAGAAAAAGTTCCTGGATTTTCTGTCTCCGGTACTGGGGATGAATCCCCATAAAGTCAATACTTCCACCAGTGCGGGAAAAGAGCATGACGCCGATGGCAGTCCCGCCCGTTTCCAGGATCAGCGCCTGCGCCTGACTGATGTATTTTTTCAGGACCGGCAGATATTCCTCTTCATGAAAATGGGGGTATCCGTCCACCACCATCCGCACCAGTTCCATCCATGCCGGAATGTCTGCAGGATCGGCAAGCCGGATATTTCCGGCGGAAAATGATTCACCGGCAGTTTCAGGGCAGAGTGAGAAGCGGAGCAGAAGAGGATAGAATTCCCCTTTTTTCCGGTATTCTCCCGGCGGAACCTTATACATTTCCTTAAAAGCAAGGGTAAAAGCCTGGCGGCTTTCATACCCGCAGATCAGTGCGATGTCCAGGATCGGCCGTTCGGAAAATACGAGCAGCTTCGCCGCTTCCGTAAGCCTCCTCCGGAGTGTGTAGTCGTGGATCGTCATGCCGACAGTCTCGGTGAACATCCGGTGCAGGTGGTATTTGGAATAATGCACGGCTGCTGCGACCGTATCCAGATCCGGATGGCTGTCCAGGCGGGCTTCGATATAGTCGATGGCTTTCCCGATATAAGAAATTTTCTTGTTATGAGGTTTTTCCTTATTGTTCATGCGTTTTCCTCCCAGAGAGAAAGATAACAGAAACAGCGGCGGAATGTTTCATAATTCTTGCTTTATGAATGCTTTTTCGTGTAAATATTCACCGAGATGATAAACGAAAGCTGCTGATATACAGTGATTTTCCAATTTTTTATCGTTACTCTGTGCTAAACGGTATCAGCAATACAAGTACAGTATAAAACACTATAATACACATTCCAACGCAAATATTGCTCTTTCGCGGGGCACAAAATCGTGTTATCATCAAGGAAGAGTGCAGACATGCACGAGATTCTACGAGATATGGAGGGGCGGATATGAAAATTGAGCACAATCCGAAAGAGTTGGAAGCAATGAAAGAATTTCACAGGGGAAACCGGGCGGAAGGACTGAAGCTTCAGGAGGAATTTGCCGCAGAGTTTCGGAAAGAGTACGCGGACAAAGACCACTGTCCGTGCAAAAAGGCGTGCCGCTATCACGGAAACTGTAAAGAATGTGTGGCGATCCACCGGGCCCATCAGGAGCATGTGCCCAACTGTATGCGGGAGATGCTCAACCGGAAGATCCGTATGCTGTCCGAGCTGACGGAACATTCCATCGCCAGTGAAATCGAGCCGCCCAGAGAGGTGCTGCGGAAGGAATTTCAGACGATTTCAGATTGATACTTTAATGAAAAACGGGAGGAAGAATGGATGACAGAGACAAAGCTATTTATGGATCATTTCTATATCCTGGACGACGGGCGTGTCAGGCAGTTCCTGATCGTGGGAGAGGATGAGGCGCTGCTCATTGATACGGGATTTCCGGACAGCCATGTGTATGAGGCGGTGCAAAGCATAACAGATCTCCCGGTGAGGGTGGTCCTGACGCATGGAGATATGGACCACGCGGGAGGAATGAAAGATTTTGGAAAATGCCGTCTCCATAAAGCAGACTGGCAGCTGATAAAAGACGGGGCAGAGCTTGAGCCGCTTCAGGAAGGAGATATTTTCCAGTGTGGAGAGTATTGTCTGGAAACTCTCGAGATCCCGGGGCATACATATGGAAGTGTCGCCTTTTTTGACCGGGAGAAAAAGCTCCTTCTTCCGGGCGACTCCGTTCAGAAAGACGGTCCAATCTATATGTTCGGAATGCACCGGAATCTGGACCTCTATATCGAAAGCCAGAGAAAACTCTGTGCCATTGCGGATCAGGTGGAGACAATTATTCCATGCCACCATGACTATCCCATAGGACCGGAGTACATTGAGAGGAATCTGGAAGATGCAGAGGCATTGAGAAGAGGAGAACTGCCCGGAGAGAAACATCCCTTTATGCCATGTTTTTCCTGCAAGGGAAAGTGGACAGAATTTTATTACGATAAATAAGCGTGAGGTTTTGGGAGAAGAAGATGCTGGAGGCACTTGGACTGACCGTGGATGAACTGGAAGTTTCCACTGCTTCCGGGGAAAATGTCCGGGAAAAACTCACAAAGAACGATATCATATTCGTGGGAGGAGGAAATACCTTCTTCCTGCTCCAGGAACTGAAACGTTCCGGTGCGGACAGGATCATTTCCGGGGAAGTAGAAAAAGGAAAACTTTATATCGGCGAATCCGCAGGCGCTATTGCAGCGTGTCCGGACATCGGGTATTCCGCTGAGATGGATGCTCCTGAGAAAGCGCCGGACCTGACGGATTATTCCGGGATGAATCTGGTGGATTTCTATGTAGTGCCCCATCTGGGACATCCGGAAATGGGACCGGGAGCAGAAACGATCATTGAGAAATATTCGGATAAACTGGACCTGAAGGTGATCGATGACTATCAGGCGATCTTGGTCGAAGGGGAGCAGGTGAGGATTCTGCCATAAATGTATAATATATTAGCTGTTTCTTGAGGAAAACTCAGGTTTGGGATAAAATATTATCTATGAATAAAAGTGTTTTAAAGAAAAATTTGGCGGGGAAGTGATATTTTGGAAAGCAGTTGGTTTACGACAGATCAGATTGATAAAGATACCTTTGTTATCAGCGAATACCGCCATTGGGAAGAGACACACTGCTATCTGCTGACTGGCAAAGAGAGAGGTCTTCTGATCGATACCGGACTGGGTATTTCTGATATTTATGGAGAAGTAATGAGGCTGACGGACAAGCCTGTGACGGCAGCAGTAACCCACACACATTGGGATCATATCGGAGGACTGAAATATTTCCCGGATTTTTACTGCCATATGGCGGAGCAGGAGTGGATCAGCGGGAAATTTCCTCTCCCGGTGGAAAAAGTCAGGCAGATGGTATCGGACTGTGATAAACTTCCGGAAGGATTCAGAGCAGACGATTATGATATTTTCCAGGGAAAGCCGACGAAATTATTGGAAGATTATGAAGAGATAGACCTGGGCCGGAGAAAAATAACTGTTCTTCATACTCCGGGACATTCGCCCGGACATATGTGTTTCTGGGAAAAGGAGAGAGGATATCTGTTCACGGGTGATCTGGTATATCAGGGCACATTGTATGCAGATTATCCTTCGACAGACCCGCAGGCTTATCTTGCTTCCCTTGAGAAAATTGCGGTACTTCCGGTTGAAAGAATATTTCCGGGACATCATTCTTTGGATATCCGGCCGGAACTTATGGTTCGAATGCGTGATGAGTTGAGAAAAATCGATAAGAGCGGAAGGTTGAAACATGGAAGCGGCCTTTTTGAGTATGGAGACTGGGCGGTCCGTCTGTAGGCTGACGCTTTTATTGTGAAAGAGAGGTTTGTGAATGAGTACTGTTTTTCAGAAAAATAAGATTACAGAGCCTGCACTGTTCAGCCCATGCGATACAACGGAAAAAATAACGGATTTCCCGAAGATATGCGTTTCTACATTTTCTGAGAACATCATACAGAAATTTGCATCCCTGGACGGCGCGAAGAAAATTGCAGAGCTTTATACTGCCAATGGAGCTGTCCCGGTTTACAGGTTTTGCTACAAAGGCGTTGATATCGCATTTTATCTGTCCAGAGTCGGCGCTCCCGCCTGTGTCTCCGGGTTTGAAGAGATCGTGGCGATGGGAGCAGAAAAATTCGTCCTGTTCGGTTCCTGCGGTGTACTGGATGATGAAAAGGTGAGGGACCGGATCGTGATCCCTGTCTCTGCTGTCCGCGATGAGGGGACCAGTTACCATTATGTGCCTGCGTCACCTGAGATCCAGGCGGAGGAGAGTGGGGTACGGGTGCTGGAAGGTGTTTTGCAGAACAGCAGGATTCCTTATGTGAAAGGAAAAACCTGGACTTCAGATGCGATTTACCGGGAAACACTCCCGCTGATCGAAGAGCGGAAAGCCGACGGGTGCATTGTCGTGGAAATGGAATGTGCCTCCATGTTGGCTGTCGCAAAATACCGGAATATCCCGTTTGTCCAGTTCTTATACGGAGCGGACTGTCTCGGTACGGAGACCTGGGAAATCCGGGATCTGACAGATTTTGGCCTGACAAATGCAGACAAGTATATGCTTCTGGCGTTTGAGTGCGGGATACAGATGTAAAAATGAAATATCTGCGTTACCTTTTTTCTGGCAGAAGAAAGATGGTGCCTCGATAAGTTTGGAGGGACGTACAGGGAATACATGAAGAAGGTCAGGAGGTACATATGACAAGGGCTTTTAGAAGAAACTGCCGGGGAAGATGAAAAGTGTCGGAGGTATCCGGTATACAGACTTTCAGGATTAAGATATAATGAAAAGATAGTAACAGGGAATTTACAGAGAAAAATGAACAGAAAAGTAATATTGGAGACAGAACGGCTGATACTGCGGGAAATGGAGCAGTCGGATTTCACGAATCTGGCTGAGATCCTCCAAAATCCAAAAGTTATGTATGCATATGAACACGACTTTTCAGAGGAAGATGTACAGGAATGGCTGGATCGCCAGATGGAAAGATACAGAAAATATGGTTTTGGTCTGTGGGCTGTGCTCTTAAAGCATGCAGGAGTTTTTTCGGAGGAAACAGTTACGGAGAAAACGATGATAGGGCAGGCAGGACTGACAGTACAGCCATATAGGGATACTGAGGTGTTAGAGATCGGGTATCTGTTCAAGGAACAGTTCTGGCATCATGGATTTGCCCGGGAAGCGGCAGCTGCCTGCAGAGATTATGCATTTGAGCATCTGGGATGTGATAAGGTACATCCTATTATAAAAGTAGATAATATCCCTTCTATAAGAGTGGCGGAGGGTATTGGAATGACAAGGGAAGATGAATTTATTACCAGTTATTATAACGGTGATATGAAACATTTTCTCTATTCTTTAAAAAAGTAGGGGAGAAGGGAGCAGGAAAATGATCCGGGAGATATATGAGCGACGGAGTATACGGAAGTTTTCGGAGAAACCTCTGTCAAAGCAGGATATAATGGAGATTATAGAGAGCGGAACAAAAGCACCGTCATCCAAAAACAGACAGCCCTGGAAATATATTGTTGTTCAGGGCGAAGCGAAAAGAGAGATGCTTGAGGCTTTTCGGACAGGGATAAAAAGAGAAGAAAACGGAGAGGCACTTCTGCCAGGAAGCAGGCAGCACATTTCTGCGGCAAAATATACAGTGAAGATCATGGAGCAGGCCCCGGTGATCCTCTTTGCGGTAAATCCGTTGGGAAAAGACATTTTTGCGGAGATGACTCCGGAGGAGAGAATTTATGAGATATGTAATATCCAGTCTTTGAGTGCATCGATTCAGAATATGCTCCTGGCTGCCGAAGAAAAAGGAATCGGGAGCCTGTGGATCTGCGACATTTATTTTGCCTATGGGGAGCTGTGCAGATGGCTGGATACGGAAGGAGAACTTCTGGCAGCTATAGCTTTTGGATATCCGGAGGAGAGCCCGGGGGCAAGACCCCGCAGGGCAGTGGAAGATGTAGTAGAATGGAGAAAAGACAGGACATAATGAAGATCAGAGAATATCAGTCATCGGACTGCCGGGAAATGGCAGAATTATTTTACAATACCGTTCATACAGTGAATGCGGCAGACTATACGGAGGAACAGTTAAATGCCTGGGCTACGGGCGAGGTTGATCTGGAAAAATGGGACGCCTCCTTTCTGGAACATGATACGTTTGTTGCTGTGGAAAACGGCAGGATCATCGGATTTGCAGACATGGACAGAAACGGGTATCTGGATCGTCTGTATATTCATAAAGATTTTCAGGGGAAAGGTGTGGCTTCGACCCTCTGCGACAGGTTGGAGCAGAACAATGCAGGCACAGGATTTGTCACCTATGCGTCCATTACGGCGCGGCCGTTCTTTGAAAAGCGGGGATATAAAGTTGTGAAAGAACAGCAGGTAGAACGCCGGGGAGTATTGCTGACGAACTATGTTATGGAGAAATGCATATGAAATATTTTAAGGTGGATATGAGCTTTTCTGCTTCAGAGATAGCGGGCATGCTGATGGAATATGAAAGCGAACATCAGACAGGAATGAAAGTTGATAAGATTGCAGAAGAGATATTCGAATATACAGATGGCTATCCGTTTCTTGTCTCCTATATCTGCCATGTGATGGATGAAGAACTTCCAGGGGAAAAGCGTTTTCACAGTCCGAAAAGTGTGTGGACCAGGGAAGGGGTCAGTGAGGCAGTCAAGAGAATACTCGGGCAGCCGGCAACACTTTTTGACAGCATGTGCCGCCAGATAGATTTGTATCCGGAATTAAGAAAAATGATCTATGCAATCCTGTTTCAGGGGAAAAGTTTTTCATATAATCCGGATAATTTTGTTGTCGGGATCGGAACGATGTTTGGTTTTGTGAAAGAAAACAGAGGATTGATAGAGATTGCCAACAGAATTTTTGAGATGCGTCTGTATAACCTGTTTTTGTCCGAAGAAGAAGTGGACAGTGCCATTCATCAGTCACCAAAAATAAGACAGTTGGGGTGAAAACAATAAAATATGGAAATAAAACGATTGTTGAAGCGGTGGTCTGAAGCAATGGAAAAAATAAAAGAAAAAATCGGCGCGGTTCTGGCAGTTTTAATTGTGGCAGCCATTATATTTGCGGTGATTGCGGTGATCTCGCTGTTTGGCGGCTCCGTGATGAAAATATTCGGGTTTGAATACGATTCCCTGTGGAGCGTTATTCTGCTTTTTGTCATTGCAGGCATTGTAGGATTACCGCTGGATATGTTCTCTATGGGGCTCCCTGCCGCTCTGGTTTCGCTTGGCAGGGCGGATGTGGATCTGGCGACAGTGTTTTATGTGATTCTGGATACGCTTCTGACAGCGGCGTCCATGGCGATTGCGGACTATTTCATGGACAGTGTCTCGGCAAGCGACCTGTCCATTCTGGTGGTTTCTTTTCTGTTTGCCCTGACATCTGTGAAAGATTTCCGCGAGAAGGCAGAGAAAAGGAGCAAAGAATAAGCGTGTTGCAGAAAAAGACCGGAATGGTACAGTAAAGTAAATATGATATAAAAAGACAGACAGAAAATGGAGGACTTCAAAATGATGAAAGCTAAAATTGTGAACAAAATGATTGATTTTTACAGGGGGAACCGTTCGGACGTCCGGCATTTCCTCAAGGTATATGCATATGCGCAGACCATCGGAAGACTGGAAGGACTGGACGAGAAAACGTCAGATACCCTTGAGATCGCGGCTATCGTCCATGACATCGCCTGCCCTCTCTGCCGGGAGAAGTACGGGAACACGAACGGAAAGCATCAGGAGGAGGAGAGCGAGGAGCTTCTGAAGATATTTCTTTCCGAGTTTGCTCTTCCGAAAGAGATGGAGGAGCGGATCATCTATCTGGTGACGCACCATCATACATATACAAATGTGGAGGGAATGGATTACCAGATTCTGCTTGAGGCGGATTATCTTGTCAATGCCGACGAATCCGAGTACAGCGATGAAGCCATCCGGAATTTCCGGGAGCGTGTGTTTAAGACGCAGAGCAGTCTTCATATGCTGGATTCCATATATCTGAGGGACTGAGCAGCAGCCAGAATACAGCCGGTATAAGCGGAAACTGCCCGGGCGCAGCTGACATGACTGACAGGCAGTTGGGGCACAGATAACATAAACGACAGTCACGGAAGGGAGATGACGGAATGCAGATTACAGATCTCCGGATACGGAATTTCAAATCCATTCGGGATATGCATATCCCGGATATCGAAAATGCCCTGATTCTTGTGGGCAAGAACGATACGGGGAAGACTGCCGTCCTGGATGCCGTGCGTGCGGTGGGCGGAGACTATACTGTCCGGGAGGAGGATTTCCGGGAGAATTTTCCCAACATCGAAATCCGGGTAACGCTTCAGATCGACGAGGAGGATCTGCAGCGTTTTCACCGTTACGGCATGGTCAGCACATACCGCAGGTATGAGGCGTGGCGCCGGGATTTCTGCCGGAAACTGCCATCATTCAGGGAGGGCAGGCTGACTTTTGAATATTCGGTCAACCGGGAAGGAAGAGTACGCTTAAACGACGGGTTCCGGAAGAATAACGAATATATTCCGCAGATATTTCCGCATATTTATTACATGGATGCGGAGAGAAATCTGGAAACCTTTCAGGACAATCTGCTTTTACTGCAGGAGGATGATCTGCTCAAAAGGATGCGCTCCGGCTGCTGTATGTTTGACATTGCAAAGAAATGCAACCACTGTTTCTCATGCATCGGGCTGATCAACCGTAAGACGCCGGAAGAACTGGACGCATTCGAGGCGGCAAAGCTGTTGGAGTACAAACTGTACAACCTGAATCTTGATTCTTTTTCCCGCCGGGTAAATGAAAATTTCCGCAAAAACGGAGGAAGAGACCGGATTGCCTATTCCATGGATCTCGCCACCCTGCAGACACTTGCCGTGACAGCGCAGATCGAGAAAGAAGGGCAGCCGGGAAAACGTCCGCTTGTGAGCATGGGAAAGGGGATGCGGAGTATCTATATGCTCTCCCTTCTGGAAACGTACGAGGAGGAGGGACTCAGAATGGCGGATCTGATTCTTGTGGAAGATCCGGAGATTTTCCTTCATCCCAGGTTGCAGAAGGTCTCAGGGGATATCCTTTACCGCCTGTCCCGGAAGAACCAGGTAGTGTTTTCCACCCATTCCCCGAACCTGCTCTCCAATTTTAACAGCAGGCAGATCCGGCAGATCTGTTTAAACGAAGACGGTGATTCCCAGGTTCGGGAAAAGACGGATATCAGCGCGGTTCTGGACGATCTGGGATATTCGGCGAACGACCTGATGAATGTGAATTTCGTCTTTATCGTGGAGGGCAAACAGGATAAGAGCAGACTGCCTCTTCTCATTAGAAAATATTATTCCGAGACTTACGATGCCGAGGGCAATCTGTCCCGTATTGCGATCATTACAACGAACAGCTGCACGAATATTAAGACGTATGCCAATCTGAAATATATGAACCAGGTCTATATTAAAGACAACTTTCTGATGATCCGGGATGGAGACGGAAAAGATCCGGGGGAACTCAGATCTCAGCTTTGCCGTTATTACGAGCAGCGGAACGCGGAGGACGTGGACCGTCTTCCAAGGGTGACGGAGAAGAACGTGCTCATTCTGAAATACTATTCTTTTGAGAATTATTTCCTGGATCCGGAGGTGATGGTGAAGATCGGTGTGATCGGGACGGAACAGGAATTTTATGAGATACTTCTGGAAAAATGGAAGGAGTATCTGTACCGGATCCGCAGCGGCCGGCGTCTTGTGGAAGTGATCGGGCATGATCTTGAGACGGTGGAGGATATAAAGGAACACATGGAGGAAATCCGCATCCATGTGCGCGGGCATAATCTGTACGATATTTTTTACGGACGGTATAAAGAAAACGAGCAGGAGATTCTGACAAGATATATTGACGCAGCTCCCAGGGAAGATTTCGCGGATATACTGGACTCTATTGAACGTTTTCTCTATTTTGAGAGCAGGAAGAAAAAAGGAAAATGCGATTAAAAGGGGATAATCAATAATCGGTAAGATAAGATCAGGAATGCAGGGTATACCTTGACATTCCTGATTTTTTGAACTAATATACTTAGGAACCTAAATTGTTGGAAGGAATGATCACATGGAAACAGGAAAGATGATCAACCGCATTTCCAACCGCCTGCGCAGACGGTCGAAAAAGGCACAGGAGACACTGGGGATCACCGGGGCGAAGGGAAATATACTGGATTACATTCTGGTGGAGAGTGAGAAGCACAACGTCTATCAGAAGGAGATCGAGAAAGAGTTCGGCCTGCGGCCTCCGACAGCCACGGAAGTCCTGAAGAATCTCGAGGCGGAGGGGCTGATCGTGCGGGTGCCGGATGAGACAGACGCCCGGTATAAGAAAATTGTTTTTACAGAGAAAGCGGATAAAATCCGTAACGTCCTGCGCCGGGAGATCGAGGAGTCGGAGGCTCTGCTCCTTACGGGGATCACAGAGGAAGAGCGGGAGATATTTATGAAAATTACGGAAAAGATGCTTGAGAATCTTGAGAAGGAGGAAGGATAAAATGGAAGAAAATAACGATCTGATGGGGAGTATGAAGATTTCAAAGGCAGTGGCAAAGATGGCCATCCCCAGCGTCATCAGCAGCCTTGTGACAGTAGTATACAATATGGCGGACACTTTTTTTGTGGGGCAGACCGGAGATCCGCTTCAGGTGGCGGCGGTCAGCCTGACCAACCCGATCTTTATTCTGATGATGGCTTTTGCCAACATGTTCGGCATGGGCGGAAGCGCTGTGATGTCCATGGCAATGGGGGCAAAGAATGAAAAACGGGCAAGAAACGCCTCGGCATTCGTGACCTATGCCTCGCTGATCGTGGGTGTGGCATTTGCGGCGGTGCTGATTATTTTCATGGATCCGATTCTGGCTCTTTTCGGCGCCAATGCAGAGACTTATGAATTTGCCCGGGGATATACGTTCCACATTTCCTACGGCGCGCCCTTTATCATCTGGTCAGCGGCGGCAAGCTTTATCGTGCGGGCGGAGGGATCCAGCAAAGAGGCAATGATCGGCAGTATGATCGGAACGATTGCGAATATCGTACTCGACCCGATCTTTATCTCCGTGCTCGGACAGGGAACCGCCGGAGCCGCCATTGCGACGACCATCGGAAACGTCATGGCGAGCGCATACTATCTCTGGTATTTCCTGAAAAAGGGAAGGGTGCTTTCCATCCGCTGGACCGATTTTACCGTGCGGCAGGGCATCCTTACAAAGATCTGTTCGGCGGGGCTTCCCACAGCGATTTTCTCCGCGCTGATGAGCGTTTCCACGATTGTCCTGAACCAGCTTCTGGTAGAATACGGCAACGATCCCGTGGCGGCGATCGGTATTGTGTTTAAAGCAAATATGTTTATCACGTTCCTTCAGATGGGACTGGCAAACGGAGTTCAGCCGCTGTTCGGGTACAACTACGGTTCCGGCAATGTGAAGCGCTTCCGTGAAGTGGAGTCGTACACGAAGAAGTGCTGTATCGTGACGGGGATCCTGGCAACGGCGCTGTATTTTGTATTCCGGGAGCAGGTTATCCGCCTTTTCATCAGCGACAGTGACGTTGTAGCCTACGGCGTGAAGATGCTGATCGCCTACATGCTTTCCGGACCTGTGATCGGCATCCTTTTCGTCAATATGAACTGCATGCAGTCAGTGGGGCATGCTTTCCCGGCCACCGTACTCTCTGTACTCCGTCAGGGAATTCTCCTGATTCCGCTCCTCTATCTTCTGAAGGCGCTCTTCGGGCTTGACGGCGTGATCCTCGGACAGTCGCTGACCGATTACATAGCAGTCATTCTGTCCATATTCCTGTGGAGGCGGATCAGGAGCAGACTGGAACAGACGCAGAAAACGGGTAACGGGAAAGAAATCTCCGGAGAAATTGTTCATTAAATAGTACAAGGGATTGTTAAATAAATCACTAGGATATTTTCGGAACTCATGTTATTATAGACCAAGAAGAAAATGCATCCATGTATTGACTGAAGCAAAATTATAATGTTATGGAGGGTAAAGAGTTGAAGTACGCAGATGCAAACGTGATCAAGATCAAACATGCAGTTCTTGAGGAAGTGGCAAGGCTGGCTTTCGAGGGTGAACTGGAGGAGAGAAAGGACGAGATCCCGTATAAGCTGATCCCGGGGCCGACACCGCAGTTCCGCTGCTGTATATACAAGGAACGGGAGATTATCCGCCAGAGGGTACGCCTGGCTGAAGGAAAGGCACCGGGGGTCAAGGATGACGGGAATATCATCCAGGTAATCAATTCCGCATGCGAGGACTGTCCGATTTCAAGCTATACAGTAACCGAGAACTGCCAGAACTGTCTGGGCAAGGCATGTATGAATGCATGTAAGTTCGGCGCGATCGAGAAAGGACGCCACCGCACGCATATTGATCCGACAAAGTGTAAGGAATGCGGCAAATGCGCGGACGCCTGTCCGTATAATGCGATTGCGCATCTGAAGAGACCGTGCAAGTTCAGCTGCCCGGTTGACGCAATTTCCTATGATGAATACGGCATTTCCGTGATCGATGAAGAGAAGTGTATCCGCTGCGGAAAATGTATCCACAGCTGTCCGTTCGGAGCGATCGGTTCCAAGACATGGATTGTGGATGTGATCAGGGCGATCAAGTCCGGAAAGAAAGTATATGCAATGCTTGCTCCGGCTACAGAGGGACAGTTCGGTGCGGATATCACCATGGCGAGCTGGAGAAAGGCCATGAAAGAACTCGGCTTTACGGAATTTGTTGAAGTCGGACTGGGCGGAGACCTGACGGCGAAGTATGAGGCTGAGGAGTGGAGAGAAGCTTATGCGGAAGGCAAAAAGAAAGTGACTTCCTGCTGTCCGGGATTTGTAAATATGGTGCGTAAGCATTATCCGGAGTTGAGTGACGCAATCTCCACAACCGTTTCACCGATGTGCGGCGTTTCCCGTCTGATCAAGGCAAAGGAGCCGGATGCAGTGACCGTATTTATCGGACCCTGCCTGGCAAAGAAATCTGAGATTGTGGATCAGAAGATCGAGGGAAATGCAGACTATGCACTGACCTACAGCGAGATCCGTGCCATGATGCGCGCCAAAGGCGTGGCTCTTGAGCCGGTAGAGAATACATATCAGGAAGCTTCCGTATTCGGAAAGAGATTCGGCAATTCCGGCGGTGTTGCAAATGCGGTTCTGGAAAGCCTCAAAGAGTCCGGAAATGATCTTGATATTAAGGTATGCAGGGCGAACGGCGCGGCAGAGTGCAAGAAGGCGCTGCTGCTTATGAAAGTCGGGAGACTGCCGGAAGATTTCATCGAGGGTATGGCATGTGACGGCGGATGCGTGGGCGGTCCCAGCTCCTTCAAGGACCAGATGATGGCGAAGAAGTCCAGAGATGCGCTGATCAAAGAGGCGGACAACAGGGGAATTTATGCGAACCTGAGCAACTACGACGAGGAGTCCTTCTCCATGCACAGATCTGAGTAATATAAAAATAAAAATGCAGGGATGTCAGTTGGTTGGCATCCCTGCTTTTTTATGAGAAAATCAATAGGAAACCCTTTCCGGATTATGCTCCTGCCGCCTCGTTTACGCAGCGCAGCGCGTTGAGGCTTCTCGGATATCCGATGTAGGGGAGGCACTGGCTGATCACTTTGATCAGAAATGCTTTGTCATTCCCGACCCTCATATTTCCGGCAGCGTGGGAAGTGAGCTGGGGCTCGCATCCGCCCTGTGCAGCGATGAAGCAGAAGGTGATCATTTCACGCTCTTTGTAATCAAGCCCTCCCCGGGTGTAATAATCTCCGAAGCAGTTGCCGGAGAGCCATCGGTTGATGTGGCGGCTCTCTTCCGGCCCGGACTGGGCAAAGCCTTTCATGCCGTCGCCGAAGATGTCTACCTGTGCCTGTTCGCCTTTTTCCACACGGTCTTCCGGTGTCGTTGCTGCCTGCCCTTCGAGGGGAAGAGCGATGCCAAGAGAGGCGAAGATTTCATTCGTGGCGGTCAGGAAAGGACGAACCCTTCCAATCCCCAGGTAGGCGCATGCCTGATAGACGATCTCTTTTACTTCCACCGGAGTAACCCCGAGATTCAGGGCTCCCGGAAGCATGGCTTTATATTCGTCGATTCCCTGGCATCCAAGCAGGGCGGAAAGAATGGCCATCATCCTTGTGCGGTCGTCCAGGTCATCCTGGTTTACCACCTCATCATATGCAAAGTTGGTGAAAAACTCTGTGAATTCCGGATCTGTCTGTGCAAACTCGGACGCTTTGTCCGGTGATATCCTGTTCCAGTATTTTTCTGCTGATTCTGTCATATCTGTCAACCTCCGATTTTGATGATGTATCCTGCAGTATTTATTTCAGTTTTCCGTATTCTTCATCGCCGACAGCCTCCAGCCATTCGTTGGAAGCACCCTCTGCCGGGACTTCCACAGCCAGATGAGAGAACCAGCTGTCCGGCGCGGCACCGTGCCAGTGCTTTACTTCCGGAGGAATATTTACCACATCGCCCGGGTGAAGTTCCTGAGCCTCCTTGCCCCATTCCTGATAATAGCCCCGTCCGCCTGTCACGAGGAGGAACTGTCCGCCTTTATGGTGGATATGCCAGTTGTTGCGGCATCCCGGCTCAAATGTCACATTGCCTATTCCGACTCTCTCAGTAGTGAGCATCTTCAAATAGCTCTGTCCGATGAAATACTGCGCATATGCCGTGTTCGGTTCGCCGAGTTCAAATACCGCGCCGCCGCCCAGATCCTGTTTCATTTTTTCTGTATCCATATGAAATACCTCCATTTCCCAATATAAAATATTATTTTTGTCTGTATATATTGTAAAACCGGGAAGAACAATAGGCAAATACCTGATTTACATGATGAAATATGCCTGTGAGGTATGGAAAAAGTATCAGGTATCTGATCCGGTATCTGGCCAGGCGCTGATCCGATACTTGACACATGCGTGAAAAAAGGTCAGAATATCATTGCATGTATTATAGAAAAAAAGAGGAGAAGAAAATGGATAACCTGATATTCAGTCTGAATGCTACCGTTCCCGTATTCCTGATGATGGTGCTGGGGATGGCCTTTAAGAAACTGGGATGGATCGATGATGTTTTTGCTTCAAAGATGAATAAATTTGTATTTCTGATTCCGCTGCCGGTGCTGCTTTTTGAGGATCTTGCAACGGTGGATTTTGCAGAGGTGTGGAACATGAAATTCGTGCTGTTCTGCTTTGCAGCCACTTTTATCAGCATTGCACTGGCTGCGGCGGTTTCGTTTGTCTGGAAGGACCGCTCGATTCAGGGCGAATTTATCCAGGCATCCTACCGCAGTTCGGCGGCACTTCTTGGGATCGCATTTATCCAGAATATATATGGAAATGCGGGAATGGCGCCGCTGATGATCATCGGAAGCGTGCCTCTTTACAATGTGATGGCAGTGGTGGTTCTTTCCTTTTTCCAGCCGGAGCGGAAGAAACTGGACAGAGCACTGTGGATGAAGACGCTGAAAGGGATTGTGACCAATCCGATTATCATCGGCATTGCCGCAGGGCTTGTCTGGTCGGGATGCAGGCTTCCCATGCCGGCGATTATGGAGAAAACCGTTTCCAGCATCGGAGCGGTTGCCACGCCGCTCGGACTGATGGCGATGGGCGCCACCTTTGACCTGAAGCAGGCATGCGGGAAAGTGAAGCCTGCGGTTGTGGCCTCTGTTATGAAACTGGTTGGCTTTGCCGCGCTGTTTCTTCCAACTGCCGTGTGGTTCGGATTCCGCAGGGAGGAACTGGTGGCAATCCTGATCATGCTCGGGTCAGCCACAACGGTGAGCTGTTTTGTCATGGCAAGAAATATGGGGCACGAAGGCGTCCTGACTTCCAGTACGGTAATGCTGACGACACTGTTCAGCGCCTTTACGCTGACCGGATGGCTTTACATTCTGCGGAGCCTGGCGCTGATCTGAAAATTTCTCTTTTTTTTCCAACGGATCCGGTGTAAGATAGATATGTCTGCCGGATCGGTTCTGTCCTGACCGGCACAAACTAATTAAGAGGAGAGTTACATAATGAATAAGAAGGAAATACTGGAAATCCGCAAGCAGTTTACGCCTGCCAACTGCGCAATCACACGGATCTGCGGATGTTATGTGGATCATGAGAAAAATAAGAAAATGGAGTCAAAAGACGCCTTCCTCTCACTTCCGGAAGAAGAGGAGTTCAAATATTTCGATATATTCAAGAAGACCCTGTCCGGAACAGTGGGCCGCAATATGCTGAACATGGAATTCCCTCTGGAAGCGGAGATGCCCGGGGGCGGACAGGAGTTCCTGTTAAAGCTGCGCGACAGCAAGCTAAACGACGACATGCTCCTGGAAGAGTTCTATGACAAGGTGATCGCTACTTATGATTATGGAGAAAACTATTATATCATCCTCATCCACGCCATGTATGATGTGCCCGGAAAGTCTTCGGACGGTGATGAGATGTTTGATGCCTCTGATGAGGTGTACGAGTATCTGCTCATGAGTATCTGCCCGGTGTCTCTCTCCAAGGCAGGGCTGTCCTACAACCCGGAGGACAACCGGATCCAGGACCGGATCCGTGACTGGGTGGTGGACAAGCCGGACAAAGGCTTTCTTTTCCCGGCATTCAATGACCGGAGCACAGATCTCCACAGTATTCTCTATTATACGAAGAAATCCGAGGAGCTCCAGCCGGAGCTGGTCGAACAGTTCCTCGGCGCGAGGCTGCCCATGTCGGCTGATACGCAGAAGGAGACATTCCAGATGATTATAGAGGATACGCTAGGGGAGGACAGCGATTATGAGACCGTGCGGAATATTCATGAGACGCTCAATGATCTGATCGAGGAGCACAAAGAAGAGCCGGAACCGCTTGCCCTTGACAAGACAGATGTGAAGAAGATCTTTGAACAAAGCGGCGTTGCACCGGAGAAGATGGAGAACTTCGAGAAAAACTATGAGGAGAATGCGGGGGAGAAGACATCCCTTCTGGCGGAAAATATTGCCGAGACCCGCAAATTCAACATTGAGACTCCGGATGTGATCATCAAGGTCAATCCCGAGCGGATGGATCTTGTCGAGACGCGGATCATTGACGGACGGCAGTGCCTGGTAATCCCGGTGGATGACCACATCGAGGTAAACGGAATCAGCGTACGGACGATAAAGATGAGGACAGAAGGACAACCGGTTGGCATGGATACAGAGGATGGAGAGCAGAAAGCAGGGGATGGAGCGGAAATCCTCTGACAAATACAATACATTTATTTAAGTACAGTACATTTATCTGTCATACGTTGTTATATGTGGTGTATATTGGCGCACTTCGGGAAATCTCCCCGGTGCGCCGATTTTTCTGCCAGACTTTAATTTAATTAACAAACTAATTAATTTTTGAGCATAATTCTTAAGAAAATCTAAAATAGAAAAATATATATTGACTTTTTTGTGCAATAATATTAATTTATTCATTAGATATCTAACTAATTGTTTTTTGAAACGGAGGTGAGAAAAGTGAGACGTGAATACGAGGAGAAGCAAACAGGCAGCGTTAAAGCGGAACCCGGCCCGGACAGACCGCATGAAACGAATCCGGATCTGGAGCAGATGCATACTGCGGTGCTTCTCGGGATAGTACTGCACAAAACCGGGCAGGTTGCCAGGGATAAACTGCAGGCATATGACCTGAACAAAGGCCAGTCCCATATCCTGTTTACCCTTCACAGCCATAAGTCACTGTCCCAGAGGGAACTGGCTGACAAAGTAAATATGACTCCTCCGTCCATCACTTCCGCGATCCGGAAGATGGAGCGGGCAGGATATATCATGAGAAGGCCGGATGAACACGACCAGAGGGTGATGCGCCTGAAACTGACGGAAAAAGGCGAGGCATGCATCCAGTATGTTGTTCAGGTGGGAGAGCAGATGGATGCTCTTCTATTCAAGGGAATGAGCACGGAAGAAAAGCTGCTTCTGCGGCGCCTTCTGATGCAGATCTACTACAATCTTGAGTCGGAAAGGAAAGACTGATTATGAAAAACTTATTCAAATACGCTTCAGCGCAGTGGAAATCCATGATTGCGATTGTTGCAATACTGATCCTGCAGGCGTACTGCGACCTGTCGCTTCCAGCTTATACATCCGACATTGTCAATGTGGGAATCCAACAGGGCGGAGTTGAGGATCAGATCCCTCATGCTCTCGCGCAGGAAGAGATGGACAGACTGCTTCTGTTTGTAACGTCAGATGACCGGCAGACAGTGCTTGACTATTATGAAACAGATGATACGGATTATGATCAGCCGGCGTATGTGCTGAAGGATTCGGCAGCCGACGATGAGGCGGCGGAGGAGGAGCTGACGGGCATCCTCCAGGTGCCCATGATGCTTACGGCCGGGTTCGAATCGGGAAGCGAGATGACGCAGCAGATAGAAGAACAGCTGAAATCACAGCTCCCGGAAGGGATGGCAGGCGATGACACGACCATATTTGATATTATGGAACTTCTGCCCGATGCGCAGAGGGAAGCTATGGTCAGTTCCATGTCCGAACAGATGGATGATATGCCTGACAGCATTCTGGAACAGGCGGCGGTCAGTTATGTGAGAAGCGCCTACAAGAATCTGGGGATGGATATGGACCACATTCAGACTACTTATCTGCTTGTTACCGGAGGAAAGATGACGGCGCTTGCGCTCCTCGGCATGCTGGCGAGCATCGCGGTCGGATTCCTGGCATCCCGCGTGGGAGCTTCCACGGGACGCGACCTGAGAAGAAGAGTATTTCAGAAGGTTGTTGGATTCTCGAACAATGAGTTCGACCATTTTTCTACTGCAACCCTGATTACAAGAAGTACCAACGATATCCAGCAGATCCAGTTCCTTACTGTCATGCTGCTGCGTATCGTGCTGTATGCGCCGATCCTTGCCATCGGCGGCGTGTTCCAGGTGTTCCAGACCAATGTATCCATGTCCTGGGTAATCGGCCTGGCGGTTGTGCTGATCGCACTTGTGATTGCAGTGCTGTTCTGTGTGGCGATGCCGAAGTTCAAGATCCTTCAGAAACTGGTGGACCGTGTGAACCTGGTTATGCGCGAGATCCTTACCGGCCTGTCCGTCATCCGCGCGTTCAGTACAGAGAAACATGAGGAAGAGCGGTTTGACAAGGCAAATAAGGACCTGATGAAAACAAACCTTTTTGTAAACCGTGCCATGACATTTATGATGCCGGTGATGATGCTGATTATGAACGGTGTATCCGTTCTGATTATGTGGACCGGAGCCCACGGCATTGATGAGGGACAGATGCAGGTTGGAGATATGATGGCGTTTATCCAGTACACCATGCAGATTATCATGGGATTCCTGATGCTCTGCATGCTCTCGATCATGCTTCCCAGGGCGGCGGTTGCTGCAGACCGTGTGGAGGAAGTGCTTGACAGCAGGACTGTGATTCACGATCCGGCTCAGCCAAAGAAATTTGATTCGACAGAAAAAGGACTGCTCCGGTTCGACCATGTGTCGTTCCGCTATCCGGGTGCAGACGAAGACGTGATCCACGATATTTCATTTATGGCGAAACCCGGTGAGACGACAGCGATTATCGGAAGCACCGGAAGCGGAAAGTCCACTCTGGTGAATCTGATTCCCCGTTTCTATGATGTGACAGAGGGAAGCATTACCCTTGACGGGGTGGATATCCGGGAGGTAAGCCAGCATGACCTTCGGGAAAAGCTGGGATTCGTACCGCAGAAAGGTCTTCTGTTTTCCGGAGATATTGCCTCGAATATCATGTTCGGCAATCCTCACGGGACAAAGGAAGAGATGGTTGAGGCGGCAGAGATTGCCCAGGCGACAGAGTTTATCGACTCCAAACCGGACGGCTACGAGAGCCCCATTTCCCAGGGCGGAGCCAATGTGTCCGGCGGTCAGAAACAGAGGCTTTCCATTGCCAGAGCCATTGCCAAGCATCCGGAAGTGTTTATCTTTGACGACAGTTTCTCCGCTCTGGACTTTAAGACGGATGTGACGCTGAGAAAAGCACTCCGCAGGAGAACGAAAGACAGCACGGTTCTGATTGTGGCACAGCGGATCAGCACGATTCTGAATGCAGAGCAGATCATCGTGCTGGACGACGGAAGAATTGCCGGGATGGGAACTCACAGTGAACTGCTGAAGAACTGTGAAGTGTATCAGCAGATTGCGGCGTCCCAGCTCTCCGAGGCGGAATTAAACGCGGGAATGAATGGAAAAACCGGACACGGAAGCACCGGCGCCGGCAGTGAGCATGCCGGAAATGCAGACAGGAAGGAGGCGGTAAGCCATGCCTAGACACGGAATGCACGGCGGAGAAAAAGCGAAAGATTTTAAGGGAACTTTGAAGAAACTGGTGAAATACATGAGCGTATTCAAAGTGCATATGTTCTTTGTGGCTGTGTTTGCCATCTGCGGAACAATCTTCAATATCGTGGGACCGAAGATTCTCGGCCAGGCGACGACGGAGATTTTCAACGGACTGGTAAGCAAGGTTTCCGGAGGAAGCGGCATTGATTTCGGCGCAGTGGGAAGGATTCTTCTGATGACCCTCGCCCTTTACGGAATCAGCGCGCTCTGTTCTTTCATCCAGGGAATCCTCATGACCGGTGTGTCCCAGAAGACGACCTACCGCATGAGAAAAGAGATCTCGGAGAAGGTCAACCGGATTCCCATGAACTATTTTGACACGAAACCGGTCGGCGAGATCCTCTCCCGTGTGACCAACGATGTGGACACCCTGGGACAGAGTTTAAACCAGAGCGCTACCCAGCTGATTACATCCGTAACCACCATGATCGGTGTGCTTGTGATGATGCTCTCCATCAGCCCGCTGATGACGCTGGTTGCGCTTCTCCTTCTCCCGATTTCGGGTGTGCTTCTGGTTTTTGTGATGAAACATTCCCAGAGATTCTTCCGGGGACAGCAGAAATATCTGGGCGTAGTAAACGGCCAGGTGGAGGAGATCTACAGCGGACATAATATCATCAAGGCTTTCAACAAAGAGGAGGATGTGATTACAGAGTTTAACAAGACCAATGACCTGCTCTATGATTCCGCCTGGAAATCCCAGTTTTTCTCGGGAATGATGATGCCTGTAATGCAGTTTATCGGCAACCTGGGATATGTGGCGGTGGCGATTCTGGGAGGATACCTCGCCATCAGAAACGCGATTGAGGTCGGAGAAATCCAGTCCTTTATCCAGTATGTGAGAAACTTTACCCAGCCGATCCAGCAGATTGCCCAGGTGACAAATATGCTGCAGCAGACTGCGGCGGCTTCCGAGCGTGTCTTCGAATTCCTTGAAGTGGAAGAGGAGGACCAGACCGTTCCGAATCCGGTGAATGCGGAAGGGCTTCAGGGCAATGTGGAATTTGACCATGTCCATTTCGGATACAATCCGGATAAGATTATCATCAATGACTTCTCAGCAAAGGTGAAAGAAGGACAGAAGATTGCCATCGTCGGACCTACCGGAGCCGGCAAGACGACCATGGTCAAACTGCTCATGCGTTTCTACGATGTGAACAGCGGCGCGATCCGGATTGACGGTCATGATATCCGCGATTTCAACCGTGGTGACCTGAGAAAAATGTTCGGTATGGTGCTTCAGGATACCTGGCTGTTCCACGGTACAATCATGGAAAATATCCGCTACGGCAGACTGGATGCCACAGATGAGGAAGTGATCCGCGCGGCAAAAGCAGCCCATGTGGATCGTTTTGTTCAGACACTTCCGGGCGGATACCAGATGGAACTTAACGAGGAGGCCACTAACGTTTCCCAGGGACAGAAACAGCTCCTTACGATCGCCAGGGCGATCCTTGCTGATCCGAAGATACTGATCCTTGATGAAGCCACAAGCTCCGTCGATACCAGGACTGAGGTGCTGATCCAGAAAGCTATGGATAACCTGATGAAGGGCAGAACAAGCTTTATCATCGCCCACCGCCTGTCCACCATCCGCGACGCGGACCTGATCCTCGTCATGCGCGACGGTGACATCGTCGAACAGGGCACTCACGAACAACTCCTCGCCCAGAACGGCTTCTACGCAGATCTGTATAATAGTCAGTTTGAATCCACAGATCTGACGTGCGCATAAGAAGAAGTCCGCAGCCGTGTAAGCTTGCTTACAAAAGGCTGTGGGCTTTTTCTTATGCATAGGGCGGAACCCGCACAGCGAGATGAAGCCGGAGGCGGAATCGAGCTGTGCAGCACGTCAGATCGGACGGCGGGAAAACCCAGTGCGCGCATAGGGCGGAGCCCGCACAGCGAGATGAAGCCGGAGGTGGAATCGAGCTGTGCAGCACGTCAGATCGGACGGCAGGAAAAATCAATGAGAAAAAATTCTTCCGACCTGCTCCTGCGCCAGTACAAAAGAGTACGCAGTGAGAGGAAGAAAGAGAAAAAAACGTTCAGCTACCGGGATATCAAAAAGGTATGCACGATCATCTTTTACGACCAGAGTCCGAAGGAATTCCACCAGTTTCCGGATGATTACATCCATTATTCCAAACAGAAGACGGATACCGGGCTGAAGCTTGAACTGCTCCAGGAATATTTCTTCATCCCGCTTGACATCTTCCGGAAGATTCTGCACAATAAAGGTATCAGAAACGAGTTGGAGGCATGGCTTGCTTTCCTCAGTGTGGACGAACCGGAAGTGATTGTAAAGCTGATCGGGGAGTATCCGCAGTTTAAGAAATATTATGAGGAAATCTATACAC
>NZ_NFKT01000047.1 GCF_002160525.1 Lachnoclostridium sp. An169 | reverse complement strand
ATCAAGGCCGCCGTTCTCTATGCCCTCATACGGAATGACGCCCTGACGCTGGCGGGATCGGCGGCCCACGGAGGGAGCCGCCATGAAGCAAAGAGCGTTTCGACAAATTACGACAGGCTATGTACTGTCAAAAAAAGCCCGTCCCCAACTATGGGGGCAAGCGGCCATGAGTATGCACTATACCATGTAAATCAACTGCATATCGCTTCTTCTTTCGCCCGGTGGGTCTGCGACCTGCCGGGCGAAATTTGTTGTTTTCTGCGGTTCCCCGGTGCGGGCCGGGGCCGCCACATTGCTGCCAGTGAAAGGAGTGGAATAAGCAGCTTTATCTTCTCACTCTCCCGCAGATCGGGGGTGAGAAGATGAACGAATACACTTTTGACTATGTAGAACGGAACCGGCTGGACGCTTTCTGCAAAACCGTTCTCCGCAACGCGGCCATCAACTACCTGTCGGAGCTGGCCCGCCGTCGTGACCGGGAAAAGCCGCTGGACACCTTGCCGCAGGCGGAAATGGACAAGCTCTGTACGTTGGACGAGTACCCCAGCGACAGCTTTAAATTCTCGGCCTTTGGCTATGACCTACATATCCGGGACGAACTGGTGGCAGGAGCTTTTGCCAGCCTGCCGGAGCAGGAGCAGCAGATTTTAATTCTGCACTATGTCGCAGCTATGGCAGACGGAGAAATCGGCGGCCTTGTGGGGATGTCCCGCAACGCCGTCCAGCGCCACCACACAAAGACTTTGAACGAACTGCGGCAAAGGTTGGAGAATAACGGAGGGAGGAACGCGAAATGAAACAGCCCACATTCCACGGCAGGGTGCTTCTGCCCCTGTCAGTCTTTGCGGAGGCCCGCGCCGGTGATCCGCTGGCAATGGAGCGTATCTTACGATACTATGACGGCTACATGAATAAGCTGTGTACCCGGACACTCTGCGAGCTGGACGGAACGCCTCATGTGCGGGTGGACGAGTACATGAAACACCGCTTGCAAAATAAGCTGCTCCGGGCCATCCTAAAGGACAGCCTATGAGAAAACGCCGGGCGCAGGGCCAGCAGGCCGCCGCGTCCGGCGCTTTCTCATGGGTTGTTTTCTACGCATTTAGAAGCCTGTTCAGGCGGGGATTGGATAATCTGTCCCGCCTGCCCACTGACCGTGCCGGAAAAGCCTTGTCACGGCTGGGTTTTCACCGCCTTAAATGTGTAGACAGGAGGTATCTTTTCCGCTGCCGTTCTGCCTCTTTCTTCCGGCGTATGGCTGCCACTTGACTTGCCCTATACTTACATTCTATTATTCATATTTACTGCCTTGTGTTCTTTGGGCGAATGAAATATAATAAAAAATGTTATCGGAGGTATGAATATGGCCTACATAACACTCAAAGAAACAAATGAGAATTAGGGCGTTTTGTCCTGTTAAGTCAACTATTGTTTCGTCGGGGCCGAGAGAAGCTGAAAGAAGCGAAAAAAACGGTTGATAAAAGAAAAGTTATGGTGATGATTATGAACAAAGATAGCGAAACAATCCTAATTGTTGATGATGAAAAAGAAATTGCTGATCTCTTGGAGGTCTATTTAACGAACGATAATTATTCTGTCTATAAATTTTACAATGGAACTGATGCCCTTCGGTGTATTGAAGAAAACGATATAGATTTGGCTATACTGGATGTTATGCTGCCAGATACTGACGGCTTCCAGTTATGTCAAAAAATCAGAGAGAACTTCTATTTCCCAGTGATTATGCTTACTGCAAAAATCGAGGACAATGATAAAATTATGGGATTAACTATTGGGGCAGATGACTATATTACCAAACCATTCAATCCTTTAGAGGTGGTTGCACGAGTAAAAACACAATTACGGCGTTGCTCAAAATACAACACGTCAATTTCGTCAAAAGAATCTGTCCCTAAAACAGAATATGACATCAGGGGACTTGTCATCAACAAAGACAGCCATAAGTGTTTTTTGTTTGGAAAGGAATTATCCTTAACTCCTATTGAGTTTGAGATCCTTTGGTATCTATGCGAACATCAGGGAAAAGTCATTCCATCGGAAGAACTGTTTGAAGCTGTATGGAAGGAAAAGTATCTGAATAATAACAGTACGGTAATGGCTCACATTGGACGGCTTCGAGAAAAATTGAATGAACCAGCAAAAAAGCCAAGATTTATCAAGACAGTTTGGGGTGTGGGTTATGAAATTGAATAAAGGAATAAAAAGCAATCTTCTGACTACGCTTTTTAGAAGTTACATTTTCCAGTGTGGGATTATATCTGTAATCATTATCGTTGTTTCTAATTTGATGGGGATGTTGCTACAATGGCTGCTTAGTAAATATGTACCGGACTATTATTTGTTTTACAGATCGCTCTATTTAGGTGTCGCGGCTGTTATAGTATGGGCCTTGTGCATAATCTTTCTTACATATCGGCTACTTAAAAAAGTTGTCGCTTATGTAGATGAGTTGCAGGAGGCCACAGGTAAACTATTTGACTCAAATGTAGATTATATTGAATTGTCGCCAGAATTAAGTGAAATAGCGGCCAAAATAAATCGCCTAAAGCAAGAATCTGAGGCTAATGCAAGACTGGCAAAAGAAAATGAACAGCGAAAAAATGATTTGATCATGTACCTTGCGCACGATCTAAAGACGCCACTTTCTTCTGTAATGGGATATTTAATGTTGCTGCGTGATGAACCTCAGATTTCTGAAAAACTTCGAGAGAAATATCTTTCGATTTCTCTTAGTAAAGCAGAACGTCTTGAAGATTTAATCAATGAATTTTTTGAAATTACAAGGTTCAATTTATCGAATATTACATTACAGTATAAAGAAATCGACTTAACGCGTTTGTTGGAACAGCTTATTTATGAATTTGCACCTATGCTTCGGGAAAAGGGACTGCAATGTGATCTCAATGCTCCCGAAACCCTTATGTTTCGTTGTGACGCAGATAAAATTCAACGGGTATTTGATAATCTTTTGCGCAATGCTGTTATTTATAGTTTCAATGATACAACGATTACCATTGCAGCAGAGCCACATGAAAAAAATGTAACGATTATATTCGAGAACTGTGGAAACACAATTCCGAGGGAAAAACTATCACAGATATTTGAGCAGTTTTATCGCCTTGATGCGGCACGAAGCACAAGTAGCGGTGGAGCCGGTTTGGGCCTTGCCATAGCAAAACAAATTGTAGAACTTCATAAAGGGACGATAACCGCAGAAAGTACGGATGAAAAAATTCGGTTTACAGTTACGCTCCCTATTTTGTAGGAAAATCGTTAGAAATTCCGTAGAAAAAAAGAGGATAGTCTTTCGGACAAACAAAGAAATAAAAGCTCCTATTCTGATACAATATTATGTGTCAGAGCAGGAGCCTTTTTATTGCTGATTTTTCAAAAATATTAGGGGGGATACCGTTGAACAGATACAAAAAAGGAATTGCTTCACTATTGGTTATATGTGCCTTCGCTTTAACAGCGTGTTCATCCAATAATCAACCTCAACAAAATGATGTGAGTAACATTACTCAAAGTGTAGAAAACGTGATAGCCCAGCGTGGATCACTTACGCCAACGCTATCAATGCAAACTACTGTTATTCAGGCTTCGGCCTTTGCTCTATCTTCCCCTATAAATGGAGCTTTTGAAACTCAACTGGATGTAGGTGATAAACTTATTGCTGGGGATGTAATTGGTAATATAGACGGCAATGAGATAAAAGTGCCGGTTGATGGGATAATTCTTTCCCTTACTCCTTCTGGCGAAAACGTGCCCCAAAATTATCCTGTTGCTATTGTGAGCTATACAGGCTTTGCTCTGAATGTAGAAGCGGAAAATTATTTGAAAACATTGCCTGAAAGCGTAGCATTACATGCAAAATTTCAAATCTCAAATGGCATTGGCCCAACGGAGTCTATTGCTGTTGTAACCCCTGTAACAGAAAACAGTGAAGATATAGTGCAGCAATCTTTCATGCCGCAAACTACAACCCTTCAATGTCTAATCGGGCAGGATGTTGATGTAAAACCGGGTCAAAGTGCAACTGTGGTTATATCTGCGGAAACGAGGAAGGATGTCCTTATACTTCCGCTTTCTGTTATTGCTGGGAGGCAGGATAAAGGTATGGTAACGGTCATAAAAGATGGAGAAGAAGTTCAGACAGAGGTGGTATTGGGAGCGTCTGATGGGGCTTATATAGAAATCCTATCAGGGATAGAAGAAGGAGATATTATTTCTTCTCTGCCCCCAAACCTTGATCCAAGGAGAAATTCATAAATGGATGGAGTTATAGACGAAAGTTTAATTAAAATCAGAGATCTAACAGCAACGGTAAAATTGAATAATGGCGAGATTTTAACCACTGTGAGTAATGCACATTTGGAATTAAAAAGAGGTCACAGCTATGCGATTGTTGGAAAATCCGGTTCGGGGAAAACAAGTTTAATATCCATTATAGGATTGCTAAATCGCTGCTACCAAGGTGAATATATTTATAACGGCACCCCTGTTTCTACTTTGTCAGACCGAAAACTATCCATGTTGCGGGCAAACAATATTGGCTTTGTTTTTCAGAATTATTCTCTTATAAAGCATTTAAGGGTTTGGGAAAATATTGAACTGCCACTGCTATATGCAAAAAAGTCATTAAGTAAAAGGCAGCGACAAGAACACATTCATAATCTCCTACAAAGTGTAGGGTTGGCTGGAAAAGCAAATGATTATCCATCTAATCTGTCCGGTGGTGAACAACAGCGAGTAGCGATTGCACGTGCGCTGGCAGTATCACCGGAAGCCATTTTATGTGATGAACCCACAGGAGCTTTGGATAAAAAAACTGGTCAACAGGTTATGAGTTTGTTGCTCAAGGTTGTAAAAGAAAATAAAATTATGCTTTTATTAGTAACCCATGACCCGGATATTGCGAATACCTGTGACACGATTTTTAGAATGGACGAAGGGAGGATTTGCTATGTTGAAAATGATTCTTAAAGACCTGCGAATTTCCCCTCTCCGAAGTGTCTTGACAAGTATATCCATGTTGGTTGGGATCATAGCAATGATCGCCTCCTTTTTAGTTGGTACACTCGGCAGCGGATATTTAGTTGCTGTTAATGCACAGATATATGGATGGGCTCCGACCTACTCCTTTTCTGTTGCGGGCTCATGTTTTGAGGATTCCAGCAAACTTGAAGATTTATTTTTATCTCTTGAAAGAGTTGAAGATCATACGGCTATTACATTTTCTATGCGGGAGGATGTGAGGTTTGCACCGGTTACGTCTATTTCTTCCCTACAAAATTTGGATATGGCCGTATATAAAGAACTTTTCCCCGTAGATGTTGTTTTTACGACCTCTCCTTACAACCAGATATATAATCTTCCAATGTCCTCTGGTGAATGGTTAAACGGCTCTGGTTCAAATTACTCTCTTGAAATTGTCATAAACAAGGCGGCCAAAAGCTATTTTAATGCTCCTTATGCGGTTGGAAATGTAGGAAGCAGCCTTGCTTTGACACCATTCCATATTATTGGCATTGTCAATGATGGACGAGATGTGGCGACGGTTTATATAGACGCTTATTCGGTAGCACAATACGTTCCTACTATGTGGCAAGTCCAAAATGCAACTATTTATTGGAACTCAACGCATGGGCTAACAACAGAGCAGATTTATTCTGCTTTAAGTGATTGTATAGCAGATACAGTAGGTGGAGAACTGGAATATTCAGGAAGAAGTGATGTGGGAAATACGTATGACTCTGTTTTATCCATGCTTCAAATAGGGCTTCTCGTGACATCATTTTTATTGCTATTTGTTTCAATATTAGGGCAGATCAATATTGGTTTATCCTCTTTGGAACAGCGGACGCATGAACTTCTTATTCGTCGGGCAATCGGAGCTTCCCGTTCCAACATTGTTCTTTTAGTTTTAGGTTCGCAACTGATCCTTTCAGCCTTTGTATGTGTGGCGTCCATTTTGATTTCTATTCTTCTGGTTCAGGGTATAGGCATGTATCTTCCGGCTGACTCCCCTGTACCTTCACCTGATTATCCAATCCTTGTAGCCATAATTTCGGTTGTTGCTTCTGTGGCAACAGCACTACTCGGCGGATTATTACCAGCTTTGAAAGCTGCTAAATTAGAGCCAGCATTAGCACTTCGATGAGAAAATATTAGGAGGATGATAAATATGAAAAAAATAATTACAAAATGTATTCCCATGTGTGTCGCTCTGCTTCTTTGCGTGTTGATAGCAGGTTGTTCCAATTCTGACTCAGCAGATCGAGGTTTTACAGACTTTGAACACATTGAAGATGAATATTTGGAAACTATCTCCAACTTAGATTGGCCGGAAGGAGTGACCCTTCCTGAAAGTTTGGAAGGTGAAGATACTGGTGGATCGTTTCAAATTGGCTATGGAGATACAAGAGCTTCCAATCTGTGGGAATATTGCTGGATGAAAGAGTGGTTGGACAGCTATAATATCGATCCAGAACGTGCCCAAAAAGCGTTGGAAGAATTGGAAACCGCTTTTGATATGCCATATATGGGAGAAGATCGCTGCGATGATGCGACCCGCAATTATCTCCGTGAGAATATCGACAAAGCGAAGCTGGGCGATCCCTCTGGATTTATGGAGTGTATAGAAGTCAACTATGCTAATTAAATACAAATTTTATTCTGATTAGCGTATTGCCGGAGGTGTAATTTATGTCAAGAAGATACAAGAAAAGGAGGTTTCATTTCGGAGTATTTTTGTTTTTCCTAACTGTTGTAGTAATTGCAGGCGTATTTTTTATTCCATGGGTAATGAAACCTGAAAACTTTAGAAGTGAAAAAAATGCAATCTATTCGTTTTTATATGGGGAGTTTCAACCAGATTCATACAATGCAAAATCGTTGATTTTAGTAGACCGTTCAAACAATGATTTTTTCATTTCAAAAAAAGAAAATGAGCAACAACTTCCTGCCAGTTTAGCAAAACTGTTCGTTATTGAATATGCTGCAACAATCGCAGATTTAGATAGCATTGTTCCAGCCAGCTATGAAGCTATTTCACTGACAAAGCCCGGTTCATCTGTTGCAGGCATAGAAGCAAAAGATTATTTCCTGCATAACTTATTTGCTGCAATGTTAGTCCCTTCAGGAAATGATGCAGCCTATGTGGTTGCTGATTATTGCGGTGGTATTCTTTCTCCGCAAACCGCAACTGTTCAAGATCGTATCAATATTTTTATGGACAGTTTGAACGTCCATTTACAAGAGAAAGGATATACAAATACTGTTTTGTATGACCCCAGTGGCTATGATATGGATGCGCTCACCACGGTTTTAGACCTTAATTCAGTTGTTAATCAGCTTTTAGAATTTCAATGGTTTCGAGATATTATATCTCAAAGCTCTTATACGGCCACTTTACCAGATGGCAGCACACAATCGTGGAAAAACACAAATATCTTTCTTGACCCAACATCCGATTATTACAATGAGAATGTGATTGGCGTTAAGACTGGTTCGTTGTCTGATGATTACAATTTAGTTGTTCTTTACCGAAAATATGGGAAAGAGTTTCTGATATGTAGTTTGGGTTCACAATCTGACTCATCCAGATATGATGATGTAAACAATATCCTTAAAACGATAGATGAATCGGATTATTTAAAAAAGTAACGAACAAAATATACTTTTTACTGCCGGACGACGGCAAAAGAAAAAAAGCCGTCGTTCAGCAGCCTTTTTCCCATGCCTGATTACATTACGGCGGCTTTGAACAAATCAAGGCCGCCGTTCTCTATGCCCTCATACGGAATGACGCCCTGACGCTGGCGGGATCGGCGGCCCACGGAGGGAGCCGCCATGAAGCAAAGAGCGTTTCGACAAATTCCGACGGGGTATAAACCGTCAAAAAAAGCCTGTCCCCGGCTATGGGGACAAGCGGCCATGAGTATGTACTATATTATGTCGTACGATTTTTGTTGCATAAAAGCAGTATGAGGAAGTCCCAGCAGAATAAGAAATCTGCTGGATAAAAATGATGTCAGTGAGCAGAGCTTCCCCAAAATAAGGAGATGGAAGGAGCGAGAACACTTTGAAAAAGCAAATGGTGATTGAATTTCCAGAGGAGCGGATGCCGGAGATCTGCAGCATCAAAAGAAAGCTCCAGGCTCTGGAGGGGGTAAAAATCTTCATGGAGCCGCAACAGATCCGATATCCGGGATTTTTTCTGGATATGCTCCAGCGTAAGGTCATGGTGGAGGAAAAAGAGGTGCTGTTGACTGCCAGGGAATTTGATATCCTCACTGTTATGGCCAGGCATCCGGGACGTGTGTATACCTATGCTCAGATCTGTCGTATGATCTATGGAGAAACGGATGTAGGGGAAGAGACATATAACAATATCTATTGCTTGATTGGCAGTCTGAGGAAAAAATTGGTAAGGAGATTACAGGATTCGGGATATCTTCATACGGTGCATGGCGTAGGGTATCGGTTTGAAATCAATTAGAAAATATTCGTATCAATCAACAGGGGACGCTGCGTTTAAACAGCGTCCCCAGATTCTTTCACAAAATAGTTAGCCTTGTTTTTAGTCTGAGAATGGGAGGTCCGAGCGATAGTAGTTAACTGTATCAAGGGGGATGACTGTGGATTCAGCTTCTGATTTTTAATGAAGATCTGTACCAGGAGCTGGCAGTAGAGCTGATGAAGTGTATCCGTTATTTCCGGGATGTGGAGTAATTAAGGAGGGACCGGGCGGTGTAAGCTGCCCGGTCTTCCTTTATAAAGATCATATTGATTTTCTAGTGACTTTCAAAATAAAAAAGTCTTATTGGAATAAAAAAGGCTGAATGGAGCGGAAAAGGAAACAGATATTTGATACGATAATTAACAGAAACGCCACAAGGCGCTTTTTTTAGGACACAGGGTTAGATGTTACTAACTAAAGGAGGGAAATTTATGTCCAATAATTTAGAAAAAAAACTAAAGGGAAAAGACCTTATTACCATTGGTATCTTTTCCGCAATCTACTTTGTCATCAACTTTGCCTTCATGCTTCTTGGAGGCATTCACCCTGTTCTTTGGATGCTGATGCCTGGCTTCATTGCCGTGTTTGCAGGCATTCCCTTTATGCTGATGGTCGCAAAGGTTCAAAAACTGGGTGCAGTTTTCCTGATGGGGCTTATCACTGCTCTTATCTATTTTGTCACTGGACAATTTACCCTGGTAATCCTGATCTCGATGGCTTCAACCTGTATTTTGGCCGAAGTTGTCCGAGCGGTGACTAAGTATAACAGCTTCAAGGGAAATTCGATTGCCTATGTGATTTTTTCGCTGGGGATGGTTGGTTCTCCCCTTCCCATCTGGTTGTTTAAGGCCGATTTCCTGGCGCAGATTACAGAACAGGGAATGCCCGCTGATTATGTTGCGGCAGTTGAAGCTCTGTCGTCCAATGCAATGTTAATCGTTCTGTTTGTTGCTCCAATCATCGGCGGTATCATCGGGGCATTTATTGCCAGAGGTCTGTTCAAAAAGCACTTTGTAAAGGCAGGAATTGTATGATGAATGGGGCGGGCAAAAAACATACATTAAGGTTCGATCCACGGACGGAATTGCTTTTGTTGGTACTGGCAAATATTGTGGCATTTACCCAGCACTCCGTATGGGTTGAAATTACATGGGTTGTTTTTCTGCTCCTGCTGATCGTTGCCTGCGGGTGCCAAAAATCCGCAGGCAAACTGGCAATCGCATTTGGGATTTGTCTGGCGCTGCAATACTATGTATTCCCAAACGGGCCAAAAATTTTAGCCAGCAGCTTCACGATCATTGTATCTTATGCAAGAAAGATTTTCCCTTGTTTGATTGTCGGTACGATGGTTTTACAGAAAACGCCCGTCCGGGAATTGATGGTTGCACTTCGGAAATGGCATATCCCGCAGGGACTGATTATTCCTTTGTCTGTAACCGTCCGGTATTTTCCGGCCTTGAAAGAAGAAACCGGCTATATCCGGGATGCCATGAAGCTCCGTAATATTCATGGGGTACAAAAAATTGAGTGCTTGTTGGTGCCGACCATGATTTCTGCAACAACGACAGCGGAAGAATTGTCCGCAGCCGCTGTTACGCGGGGCATTGAAAATCCTGCGCCAAAGACAAGCATGATTGAAATGAAGTTCGGCGTGCAGGACTTTTTATGTCTGGCGGCAGGTGTGGTTTTCTGTGTGATTTCCATTACAGTGGGATAAGGAGGTGTTCCATGTGATCCAAATTCAGAATGTATCTTTTGAATATGAGAAAGAGCAGGGAACGCTTTCACATATTGATCTGAATATTCGGCAGGGAGAATGTGTTGTCCTTACAGGAGAGTCGGGCTGTGGCAAAACAACAGTGACAAAACTGATTAACGGCTTAATCCCTCATTTTGTCGAGGGCGGTACTTTATCCGGACGAGCGATTGTAAACGGTATGGAAGTGTCAAAAACAGAAATGTACCGTCTGTCAGAGCAGGTTGGCTCTGTGTTTCAAAATCCGAAATCTCAGTTTTTCAACATTGACTCGGACAGTGAGATTACTTTCGGTCTGGAAAATGCGGGTGTCGAACCAAAGAAAATTAAAGAGCGATATGAGGCCACTGTTTCCGCCCTGAAAATTCAATCGCTTTTGGGAAGAAACATTTTTTCCATGTCTGGCGGAGAAAAACAAAGTCTTGCGTTTGCCTCTGTATATGCCATGAACCCGTCCATTTTTGTACTGGACGAGCCGACGGCAAATCTGGATGCTGACGCGATTGACACCTTACGCCAGCAGATTATCCAGATCAAAAAAGAAGGACGGACAGTTGTTATTGCCGAACACCGTCTATATTTTCTGATGGACCTGATCGACCGGGCGATCTTCATTCAAAAAGGAAAAATTGTTCAGGCTTTTTCAAGAGATGAGTTTCGCAATCTTTCGGATGAGCAGCGTATCAGGATGGGGCTTAGAAGTCTTGTCCATCCTGTGCTGGAGCTGCCTCCCGCCGATCCGCCAGGAGCGCAGGAAGGCTTATCCGTAGAAAATCTTTCCTGTGCCTTTGATAAGCAGCCGGTATTCAGCGGCCTTGGCTTTTCTGCAAAACGGGGCGAAGTGTTGGGGATTGTCGGTCATAACGGCGCGGGAAAAACGACGATGACGCGCTGCCTGTGCGGGCTTTTGAAAGAAGTGAATGGAACAGTCCGGCTGGACGGGCAAACACTGAAAGCAAAACAGCGTAATAAGGCCAGCTTTTGTGTTATGCAGGATGTGAACCATCAGCTTTTTTCAGACAGCGTATGGAACGAATGTGAACTGGCGCAGCCAGATTGTTCGCCGGAGCGGATTGAAGAAATTCTCAGGTCTTTTGATTTGCTGGATTTCAAAGACCGTCATCCGATGGCCCTGTCAGGAGGCCAGAAGCAGCGCCTTGCGGTGGCAACCGCTATTCTCTCCGACAAGGATGTGCTTGTCTTTGACGAGCCTACCAGTGGGCTGGACTATCATCGTATGCTGGAAGTGAGCAACATGATCCGCAAGTTGAATGATGAAAATAAAGTTATCATCATTGTTTCCCATGATTTTGAGTTTTTGGGCCGGACTTGTGATAAAATATTTGATATGGAGGGATGCTCCAAAGAAAGGAGGTAGCGTCTATGCCGGAACTGTTCCGGGAAATGTACTACGGCCCCAATGTTCAAAACCTGGTCGAGTCCGATGATTGCAAGGTCATGCGTTTAAGTGATAACTCTGGTGAAGGCATGATGACACTCTACCATGTTTTTCCGGGTGTATTTCTCATGTATAATGATTTTCACATGAAGGAGTGCGTTTCGGGTTTCCAGACAGATATGGACCTGCTTTGTATCGACCACTGCCGGGAAGGGCGCATTGAGCAGGAAGTCGGCCAAAATGCTTTTAGCTATTTAGAGGCTGGCGATCTTCGGGTGGATCGCCGCATCCATCATTCCGGCAAGGTGGAATTTCCACTTTCTCACTACCACGGTATTTCCATTGGCTTTCAGATGGAGACTGCGGCAAAGGAAATCCCGGCCTCTATGAAAGGTTTTTCTGTGGATCTTTATGAATTGCAGAAAAAGTATTGCAACGACCGTACCCCCTATGTCATTCCAGGAGAACCGGCCATTGAGCATATTTTTTCCGAACTTTACCATGTGCCGGTCAAAATCAAAAAGGACTATTTCAAGATTAAAGTGTTGGAGCTGCTGCTGTATCTGGACGCACTGGAACTTTCAGGCCATACAGAAGAACGCCCTTATTTTTATAAAGGCCAGGTTGAGAAAATCAAAGCGATCCAGGCACTTCTGACGCAGGATTTGACAAAAAACTATACTCTGGAAGAACTCTCCGCGCGGTTTGATATTGCCCTGACCCCCATGAAAAACTGCTTCAAAACGGTATATGGCAGCCCGATTTTTACATACATGAGAAACTATCGCATGAACTATGCTGCCTCTTTACTGAAATCCGATAAGTCGCTGAAGGTGGCGGAGATTGCGGGACTTGTGGGATATGACAGCCCCAGCAAATTTGCGGCCGCATTTCATCAGACAATGGGGAAAACGCCGCTGGAATATCGAAAATCAATGATCTGATTGGAATAAAAAAGGCCGTGTGGAGCGGAAAGAATAATTGAATTATGATAGCATTAAGGGTGGTTAGCAAAGATTAACCATCCTTTTTCTTTGCTGGCTAAATTGATCGAGAGAGGTGAATTGATATGAAGCAGCAAAAAGAGCATTGGGTCAAAACGCTTTTCTCTTTTGCAGGTCCCTGCAAGGGGAAAATGACCCTCTCGGTTTTGTGTGCCATTTTAAGTGTTGCCGGAGGCTTTGTTCCGTTTTGGGCGGTGTATGAAATCCTGCTCCTGTTTATTAACCGGACCGCTACTTTGAACAACATCATGCTCTGGTGTTTGGTGGGAGTGGGCGGATACCTGATCCGCGTCATCTGCTTTGGCATTTCCACAATTTTGGCACATATCTCCGCTTACACGATACTGGAAGGTATCCGGCTGAAAATCGCAAACCGACTGATGAGAGCGCCCCTTGGCGAAGTAATGGGACGAAGGATCGGTTACCTGAAGAATATTATCATGGACAAGGTGGAGGATTTGGAGCCGCCTCTGGCCCACATGATCCCGGAGCTGACATCGAACCTGCTCCTTCCGGTTGCTATTTTTATCTGGCTGCTGGCGATTGACTGGCGTTTGGGCCTTGCAGTTCTGATTGCCCCGGTTCTGGCTATGATCCCCATGTTCTTTCTCATGCGGAACTATAACAGCCAGTACGCAGCTTATATGGAGGCAAACAATCATGTAAACAATGTCATTATTGAGTATGTGGAAGGCATTGAGGTTGTTAAGGCGTTCAATCAAAGCACCAGTTCCTATGAAAAGTTCGTAGGAGCGGTAAAGTCCTTTAAGGATTTTACCCTGGCCTGGTTCAAGAGTACCTGGAAAACAATGAACCTGATGATGGCGATTATGCCCACTACCCTGTTGGGGGTACTTCCCATCGGTTTGCTGTTGGCACAGAGCGGGAGTATCACGCCTGCTGAATTGGCGATGGGAGTTATTCTTTCGCTGAGTATTGTCGGCCCGCTGATGAAAGCTACTACTTTTATCAACGAGGCAAAGTCAATGGAATATGCAGTAGAAGCTGCAAATGAACTTCTGAACCTGCCTGTATTGCCGGACTCTGGTAAGATTATTCCGATCAGGCACACTGATATTGTTTTACAGGATGTATCTTTCTCCTATGATGGCACTGAGCAAAACGAAGTGCTGCATGACATCAGCCTGAAAATGCCGCAGGGAAGTTTTACAGCCCTGGTTGGGCCATCGGGCGGGGGCAAGTCCACCGTGGCCCGGCTGATTGCCCGATTTTGGGATGTGACCGGCGGCAGCATCTCCATCGGCGGCACGAATATCAAGGAACTTTCCATCCGGCAGCTTTCCGAATTGGTCAGTTTCGTGACACAGGACAATTTCCTGTTCAACTGC
Source organism: Lachnoclostridium sp. An169 (assembly GCF_002160525.1). Taxonomy (GTDB): domain Bacteria; phylum Bacillota; class Clostridia; order Lachnospirales; family Lachnospiraceae; genus Mediterraneibacter; species Mediterraneibacter cottocaccae. The sequence continues at coordinate 11,183 of NZ_NFKT01000047.1, read as the reverse complement.
TCTCTCAAAGAGAACATCCGCCTGGGTAATCCAAATGCTACGGATGAGGAAGTATATGCCGCCGCAAAAGCGGCCTGCTGTGATGATTTCATTGTTCGACTGGAAAAAGGATATGATACCCCGGCCGGTGATGCTGGCAAGCGGCTCTCCGGCGGAGAAAAGCAACGAATTGCTATTGCGAGAGCAATCCTGAAAAATGCGCCTATTGTGATTTTGGACGAGGCAACTGCCTTCACTGACCCGCAGAATGAGGATAAAATCCAGAAATCCATCATGGCCCTTTCCAAAGGAAAGACCCTGCTGGTGATTGCCCATCGTCTGTCTACCATTCAAAACGCAGATCAGATTGTTGTTCTGAAGAAAGGACAGATTGTTGACTGCGGAAAGCAGGAGGAACTCCTGGGACGCTGCCCGCTTTATGCGGATATGTGGCAGGCGCATATTGGTGCAAAGAACTGGTCTGTGGGCGGGAAAAAGGAGGTGGCTGTCAATGTTTAAGTCAATGAAACGCATTATCCGATGGGCTGGTAAATATAAAGGCCGCCTCTATCTTGGTTCTGTGTGTTCCTTTTTCAGCAGTTTGTCTACTGCTATTCCTACAATGGCAGCCGCATTCGCACTGGATAAAGCGATCCAGGCATACTGGACGAATACTGCGATTGATACTGTTTTAATCTGGCAAACGCTGTGGATCATTATTGGCTCGATTGTGCTGAACTTCCTGCTTTCTTATCTCCGGGCAGTGTTACAGGAAAGCATTGGATATGAAGTGGCCGCCGGACAGCGTATTCATCTGGGCGATGTACTGAAACGGGTTCCCCTTGGGTACTTTTCACAGAACAGTGTAGGTGACATTCTGGCAGGTGTTACCACGGAATTGTCTACTTTGGAATTACAGGGCATGAAAATGGTGGATGTCATCATCAATGGATACGCAAAGTTTATTGCCATCGTTTTATGCCTGATCTTCTTCAGCCCCGTTGCTGCGGTTATTTCCATTGTCGGCGTTGCTCTTTCGGCGCTAGCTTTGCAGGGAATCAGCAGACACAGTGAAAAAACCGCTGCAACAACCCATAAAGCAATGGAAGATATGTCCGGCGCAACGATTGAATACATCCGGGGGCTTTCCATTGTGAAGTCCTTTGGACAGGAAGGGGCCTCTATTGAGAACTTTCGTAATGCCAGTAAAGATCTGAAAGATATTCATATCAAGGTGGAAAAAGGCTTTACTCCATTTAACTGTCTGCATCTGTTTGCCTTGAAACTGGCTTCGATGGGAATTGTCTTTATTTGCGCATGGCAGGCATTACAGGGACAAATGAGTATGGCGTTCTTCCTGATGTTTGTCCTGTTCTCTTTTGTGATGTTCGGCAGTGTGGAGAATATCAATGACGCAGCCCATACGCTTGGAGTTGTGGACTCTGCCATGAATAAGCTGGAAGCATTGGAGAATGTAAACTATATCGACCAGGATGGCACCGACATAAAACCGGCAACCTATGATATTGAATTTAGGGATGTTTCTTTCGGATATGACAGCCGGATTGTTCTGCATGACCTGAACTTCAAAATTCCGCAAAATAGCACAACGGCCATCGTGGGGCCATCTGGCAGCGGAAAATCTACGCTGTGTAACCTGATTGCCCGTTTTTACGATGTCAACAGCGGAACGATTACCATTGGTGGAACGGATATTCGCAGATTTACCTGCGATAGTCTACTCAAAAATATCAGCATGGTTTTTCAGAATGTCTATTTGTTCCGGGATACCATCAAGAATAACATTAAATTCGGCAGCCCGGACGCTACGGATGAGCAGATTGTCGCCGCCGCAAAAGCGGCCCGCTGCCATGACTTCATAATGGCTTTGCCAGACGGATATGACACGGTGATTGGTGAAGGGGGTTCTTCTCTTTCCGGCGGTGAAAAGCAAAGAATTTCTATCGCCAGGGCGATGCTCAAGGATGCTCCCATTGTTATCTTGGATGAGGCAACAGCAAGCATTGATCCTGAGAATGAGCATTTGATCCAGGAGGCTATTTCTGCCCTGACACATGGCAAGACCATTATTACGATTGCCCATCGCCTGGCCACGATTGAGAACGCCGACCAGATCCTTGTGATTGATGGCGGAACTGTGGCTCAGAGAGGTACACATAAGGAACTGTTGCAACAGGAAGGTACTTATAAAAAGTTTATCCAAATCCGCGAACAAGCCGAGGGCTGGCGGATACAATAAAGGCGGTGGTATATGAAACTTCACAAATCTGGTGAGGACTATCTGGAGGCGATCTTTGTTCTGCAGCAGAAAAAAGGAATGGTGCGCTCTGTTGATGTGGCGCAGCATCTGGGTGTGAAAAAGCCCAGTGTGTGTAATGCGGTTTCCATTTTGGAGCAAGGCGGCTTCCTGGTTAAAGATGAGGACCATTTCCTTCACTTAACTGAAAAAGGCCGGGAGACGGCTGAGACAATCTATGAACGGCACTGTTATTTTAAAAACTGGCTGATTGAGGCAGGTGTGGAGGATGCCACTGCAGAACAGGAAGCCTGCAGGATCGAGCATGACATCAGTGAGCAGAGCTTCCAGAAACTGAAGAAATGGAAGGAGCTGGGACATCCTGAAGAAACAAATGGTGATTGAATTTCCAGAGAAGTGGCTGCCGGAGATCTGCAGCTTCAAGAGAAAACTCCAGACTTTGGAAGGTGTAAAAATCTACATGGAGCCGCAGCAGATCCGATATCCGGGATTTTTCCTGGATATGCTCCAGCGTAAGGTCATGGTGGAGGAAAAGGAGGTACTGCTGACTGCCAGGGAATTTGATGTCCTTGCAGTCATGGCCCGACATCCGGGACGTGTGTATACCTATGCTCAGATCTGTCGCATGATCTATGGAGAAACGGATGTAGGGGAAGAAATGTACAGCAGCGCCTACTGTCTGATCAGCAGCCTGCGTAAGAAGCTGGAGAAGGATCCACGGCATCCCCGGTATCTTCATACCGTATATGGTGTCGGGTATCGGTTTGAGGACGTACTAGAAAAGTAAATTATGATGAAATTAACAAAAGGGTGTTGTGTAGAAGCAGCATCCTTTATTATTAGGCATAGTTTTAGTACCAGGAGCTGGAAGCGAAGCTGATGAAGTGCATCCAGTATTTCCGGGATGTGGAGTGATTAAGAAGGGACCGGGCGGCGTAAGCTGCCCGGTCTATATTCTACAATTCACATTTAATTTTTATTCTTTTGAGCCATCCGTCTGTATTCTAAGGGGAGTAATCCTGTACTTTTTCGGAATAGTTCCGCAAACCGGCTTGATGTGGAATAACCTACTGTCTGAGCAATCTGCCCTATCGACAGATCAGTATATGCAAGTAAATATTCCGCCTGGCTCATTCGCCGTTGTTGAATATATTCCGTGATTGTGCAGCCATAGTATTTTTTAAAACAGATCTTCAGCTTTGTTGTTCCCATACAAGCAATCTGTGTCAGTCGTTCCACTGGAATATCAGAAGCATAATGATCGCTTAAATAGGAGGCAACTGTTTGTATGCTTTCTATATCCTGTAGTGAGAGTTTGTGAGTTGTTTTATCAGGATGTTTCTTTTGGTATTCAACAACCATTGAAACAGCTTCTGCAACTTTTCCCTCATAAAAAAGTTTTGCGGCAATTCCTTCCCCTCGATAGTTCTTAATCTCTGTGAGTAGATGTGACATCTCTGGGAAATCTGAAGTCTGGTCAATTTTACGAAAAGCTTCGACTGGATTGATCTGTTCTTCCGGGTACTGCTTTTTCAAGTAATCTTCATAATATGCCGGTGCAATCTCAATCCCAATCGAACGGATCGGAATGTTCTTGTGGATCAATGCTTTATAGGGCGTGTAGCCTCCAATAAAGGTTTTGATACAACCAGCAGACAGTCTGCGGTATGGAGATAGTTCTTCACCTGAAATTGAGTCATAACGTGTAATGCTCAAACATTCCGGCAAAGAAAATTCCAGCATAAAATCTTCATGAAACGAAAAGTTGTGTATCTTAATGTCATAAAGGTCTTTCTGCCCATAAGTCCAGTAAGTGCCTTCTCCAACTTCGGGAGAAAGTTTCCAACATACACCTAAATTGCCATACTGCTGATTGTCTGGATCGCGGATAAAGCCATGACCAGTCAGCAGAGGTGTGTAAAATTTGTCGATAATTTCGGACATGAAAACAACCCGCCTCCTTTTTGCAACGATTGGACGAACTTTTGAAAGGAACGGACGAACATCGCCGGAACCTATTGAATATTGTTCGATGCAAGCGTAGTGTAATAGATGACGGTTAGTAACATCTAACTAAAGAATATCACAAACCCTTTGTCGAGTCAAGACAATGAAAGGTAGGAGGAAAAAATGAGTAATCAAGTAAATTCTATGGGTAAAGGTCTTACCGTAAAAGATCTTGTAACAACTGGTATTTTTACTGCGCTGGTGTTTGTTTTTGTACTGGTAGGCGGTATCTTTTTTGCACCTAACCCGGTACTTACATTCTTTATGCCGGCCGGGAGTGGTCTGCTTGCGGGGCCTGTTTTTCTGCTGATGATCGCAAAGGTTCAAAAGAGATGGAGCCTTTCCATCATGGGCGTTGTCATTTGTATCATCTGGTTCGTTACGGGTATGCACTGGGCTTTTGCACTGGGCTATCTGATTATGGCAGTTGTTGCCGATTTTGTTGCCGGCGCAGGACAGTATAAGAGCAAGAAGCTCAACAGCTTGGCTTACATACTGTTCTCCCTGGGCGGTACTGGATCGTATATCGTTTTCTTTGCTGATCCCAACGGCTGGGCGCAGACCATGCTGGGGAACGGAACCGAGCAGGGCTATATTGACACCATGCAGGCAACTGCCAACACTGGCATCCTGGTTGCCATGTTTGCCGCAGCTATTATCACTTCTGCAATCAGTGCTTTTGTAGGCTGTAAAATGCTGAAAAAACAGTTTGAAAAGGCGGGGATCACAGCATGAGCGGTGAACGCCGGAAGATAGGGCTTTGGCTCGATCCACGGACCAAGCTCTTTCTTATCCTGATCTGTGTTTTGGCGTCCATGTTCGCCCCTTCTCTCGCATACCAGTTTGCGCTTGTTGTGCTGATTGCAATATTGGGAACATTCTTCGGAAAATGGAAATATGTCATCAAGGCAGTGTGCTTCTATGCTGTAATCTGCGTTCTGACGGTCTGGATCATGGCTGAAATGACAGGAACGCTGCGGACTATGTTCATCGCCTTTTTAGGTCTGTTTCATAAAGTCTATGCCTGTGGGATGTTGGCCGGAATTGTACTGTCAACAACAAAAGTGAATGAGTTTTTGTCTGCGATGAACCGTGTCCATGCGCCGAAGAAATTAGTGATCCCGTTGGCGGTCATGCTGCGCTATATTCCGACTATCCAGGAGGATTGGCGATATATCAAGGACGCTATGCGGATGAGAGATGTTTCTCCTTCTTTGGGGGGATTTCTATCCCATCCGGGAATGACGGTAGAGTGTATCTATGTGCCGTTGATGATGACGGCCTCGAAAGCCGCAGATGAACTTTCCATCGCTTCTGTTACCCGTGGAATAGAAAATCCTAATCCACGCACCTGCCTTGTTCAGATAAAGTGCGGAATTGCTGATTGGATGATTATGACGGTTGCCGTTGCTTTTCTGGTTTTTGAATTGTGTGTGCGGGGAGGTGTCATCGGTTGATTGAACTTGAAAATGTATCCTTTTCTTATGATGGGCAGGAGCATGATGGCCTGCATGACATCAATCTGAAAATTGCAGATGGAGAATGTGTCCTGTTCTGTGGGCGCAGCGGGTGTGGCAAAACAACGATTACACGCCTGGTCAATGGATTGATCCCACAGTTTTATCAGGGGAAACTTCATGGCCGTGTGCTGGTAGACGGTCAGGAAATCAGTAATCTTCCCATGTACCAGATTGCCGCAAAGGTTGGTTCGGTTTTTCAAAATCCACGGACACAATTTTTCAATGTGGACACAGACAGCGAGATCGCCTTCGGTATTGAGAATGAGGCCCGCCCTCCCCAGGAATTGGCCGAGAGGGTAGAACAGACAACAGAGGATCTGCATATCCGGAAGCTGCGGAGCAGAAATATTTTTGAATTGTCCGGCGGTGAAAAGCAGAAAATCGCTTTTGCTTCAGTCTACGCTATGAACCCGGAAATTTATCTGCTGGATGAGCCATCTTCTAACCTGGACATGACTTCCATTCAGGAATTAAAGGAACATCTGCGGCTGATAAAAAACCAGGGCAAAACGATTTTAATTGCAGAACACCGGCTGTACTACCTGATGGAACTTGCAGACCGCATTGTTTATCTGGAAAAAGGGCAAATCAAAAAAATTTATACGCCGGAGGAATTTCGCAAGCTGTCAGAAGCCGAGCGTGAACACATGGGGCTGCGGGCGGTAGATTTGACAGAGGTACTTCCTCCACAGAAGTGCCTGCCTGTTTCAGCTCCCATACTTGAACTTCAAGATGTAACACTCCGCTACAAAAAGAGAGCGATTTTACATCATATTGCACTTTCTGCCGCAAAGGGAGAAGTTATCGGCGTAGTTGGTCATAACGGAGCAGGCAAAACGACCTTCTCCCGTGCTTTGTGCGGACTGCATAAGGACTGCGATGGACAATTCTTGTGGGATGGCAGACCGATGGACCGAAAGGCAAGGCTGAAGCAGTCTTACATGGTCATGCAGGATGTAAACTATGAACTGTTTGCTGACAGTGTTGAGGCAGAATGTTGCTTTGGTATCCGCAATCCTAATCAGAAATTAGTGACGGAAACACTGGAGGAATTGGGGCTTGCTGCTTACCGGGAACGACACCCGAACACCCTGTCAGGCGGTCAAAAACAGCGGGTAGCTGTGGCGGTCAGTATGATCTGCGGAAAAAATCTTCTGGTATTTGATGAACCGACCAGCGGCCTGGATTTTGACAGTATGGCACAGGTGGCAGGGTTGATCCGGCGATTGTCTGACATGGGAAAGGTTATTTTCATCGTTACCCATGATTTTGAGTTTGTCTGCCGGACCTGCTCCCGCGTCCTGCATTTTGACGAGGGCGAAATGCCCGATGATGTACCTGTTGTGATGGATGCCCTCCCGAAATTGAGAGAGCTGTTCTCTGTTTCAGATGGAAAGGAGAGGTGATCTATGAAACAGAAAAAAGAAAACAGAGTAGCTTTGCTGCTCCACTGGGCCGGTGAGCAGAAAATCTGGCTGTTCCTGGCGATTTTTCTATCGGCGGTCAGCGGTCTTTGCATTATCATCCCATACATTGGGATTTACCGGCTGATGGACGCCACATTCAATCATACCTGCACACAGGAATTGGTTGTGCAGACCGTGGCAATGATTGCGGCGGCGGTAACTTTGCGGTTTGCCCTGTTTGGCTGTTCCGGCGTAGCAGCCCACAAAGGGGCCTACGGCGCTCTTTTCAAAGTGCGCTGCATGGTTGCAGAACACATGGCCAGAGCGCCTTTGGGGGCCTTGAATGAACGGCGCACCGGGGATATAAAAACGGTTCTGAATGAAGATATTGAAAAGCTGGAACTGTTCCTGGCCCATAACCTTCCTGACCTTGTGTGCTATCTGGTGGGGCCGGTGGTCATCTTTATTTATCTGATGACTGTCAATATTCCTCTGGCATTGATTTCCCTGGTTCCGCTGATCCTTGCTGTTGTTGTAATGGGGATGATGTTCCGCAATACGGATGACCTGATGGAACGGGCCAATCGCTCCATTACCACACTGAACTCGGTTATGATTGAGTACATCAGCGGCATGAAATTGATTAAAGCCTATAACATGGGGAGTAAATCGTTTCAAAAGTTTTCAGACGCTATCCAGGAAGAAAACGCCATGTGGAATGAAACTTCCCGGCGCATGGGGCCACCTTATGCGGCCTTTGTTGTTATCATCGAATGTGGAATGTTACTGATGGTTCCAATCGGCGGAATGTTTTTCCTGAAAGGCTCACTGGCAGCCAGCGCATTTTTGCTGTTCGTCTATGTAGGTTCTATGTATCTGACGGAAATCCGCCCTCTGCAGGAACTGGGGACTAATTTTGCCAATGTGCTGAACGCTGTTACTAAGACCAAAGGGATACTGGATATTCCGATTTATGAGGGTGGAACGGACTTTCCCCAAAATCACGATATTGAACTTCGGAATGTTCGCTTTTCCTATGATGGCAAGACCGATGTACTGCAAGGCGTCAATCTGAAAATTAAAGATGGTGAACGCATGGCCCTTGTGGGACAGTCTGGTGCCGGTAAAAGTACCGTCATTGAGCTGATCTCTCGGTTCTATGATGTGCAGGAGGGCGAAGTGCTGATTGGCGGGAAAAATGTAAAGGAACTCAATTATGATACTATCCTAAAAAATGTCGCCATTGTGTTCCAAAAGACCTTCCTGACTCGTGACAGTGTTTTGGAAAATATCCGCATGGGATCGGGCGCCACGTTGGAAGAAGTGCGGGCTGCCGCAAAAGAGGCACAGATTGATGACTTCATCATGTCTTTGCCAGATGGATATGACACGAAGGTAGGCAGCTTCGGCTCCCGATTTTCCGGCGGTGAAAAACAGCGGATTGCCATTGCCCGTGCGATCCTGAAGAACGCTCCCATTTTGATCTTAGACGAGGCTACAAGCGCCTCTGATCCGGAAAATCAGATGGAGATTGACAAAGCCATTCAAAATCTCTGCAAGGGAAAGACGGTCATTGTGGTAGCCCATCGTTTGAGTGCTCTGAAGATGTGCGAGCGTGTAGCAGTGGTTGAAAATCATACAATCACCTGTGTCGGACCCCATGAGGAAGTCCGAAGGAACAATGCTTATTATCGGAAGGCGTGGGAGGATTACGAAACAGCCCGGAATATTACTTATCAGTTGGAAGGAGGCGAGCAGCATGAGTGAGCATGATGTATTGAAAAAGAACCGCAATTTTTATATTGGCGTTGGCGGTACTGTCCTAGAAGGGCTGCTCTCCGGCAGTTTGTTCATGCTTCTTTACTCTGTCATGCAGTTTCTGTGGTCAGGGAAGTTTAACATGAATCGGGCATTGATATTGACTGGTGTAATTGCGGTCATTTTCCTGCTTCGTATTCTGATTTACAGCTATGGTTATACCAAAGCGCAGATTGGCGGCGCAGAGGTCAGCAAAAACATCCGGCTTTTTATGGGCGACCATTTGAAACGTATCCCGCTGTCCCGGTTTACCCAGGGACAGACCGGCGATTATATCAATACCATCACAAGCGATGTAAACAACTACGAAAAAATCCTGACACATAAGATCGGGGATCTGGCAAAGAGTTTTTCGCTTTCGCTCATGCTGATTATTTTTGTGATGACCATTTATGTGCCTGCCGGAATTATCCTGCTGATTGCCGACCTGCTTTTGATTCCTGGACTGTGGCTTTCCTTCCGTATGGTTCGGAAGTATGGTAAAGAAAAGAATGACATTTGTGCGGAGAATGTCAGCAGCATCGTGGAGTATGTGTCTGGTATTCAAACTTTCCGGGCCTATGGCGTAGGTGGTTTGAAGAATAAAACCGTTATAGGCGCTATGCAGGAGTTCTGTCGGATCAGCTTTGTGTATGAAGCGAAAGTCCTTCCTATCGGCGCTGGATTTGGCATTTTAAGCTGGCTGTCCTGCCCGCTTGTTATCTGGACAGCTTATGCGCCCTGGGCTGCTGGAACACTGGATACAGTATCTTATCTTCTGATCTGTATGCTGCCTTTGTTCTGTGCAAAGCTGGCAAACTCTATTTTTGTAGACCTGACAAGTTATAAGAACCTGATGATTTCCAAAAACAAAATCCTGGGTGTGATGAACGAACCAGAGGAAACCGGCAGTATGGAGCCGCTTCAAACAGCCACACATGAAATTACCTTTGACAATGTGGACTTCTCGTATGTACCCGGAGAGCCGGTGCTGAAACACGCCACCTTTACGGTGCCAGACCAGAAGCTCACTGCCATTGTCGGGGACTCCGGTTCCGGCAAATCCACCATTCTGAACCTGATTGCAAAATACTACGAGGCAAATGGAGGAACCATTTCAATCGGCGGCAGACCGATCAACCATGTGGCCGCAGAGCGTGTACTGGAACAAATCTCTATGGTAGATCAGGATGTATTTCTCTTTGATGATACCATTCGTGAGAACATCCGGCACGCTCGTCCCAATGTCACGGACGAGGAAATCGAGGCTGCCTGCCGGGAGGCTAATTGCGACGGCTTCATCCGCAGGATGGAAAAGGGATACGATACGCCGACCGGCGAAAACGGAAACCTTCTCTCTGGCGGTGAGCGTCAGCGAATTTCCATCGCCCGCGCTATCCTGAAAAACAGCCCGATCCTGCTTTTGGATGAAGCAACGGCGTCCCTTGACATCGAGAACGAACTGGCAGTAAAGCAGGCCATCGCCAATCTGCTGAAAGAGAAAAAGACTGTGGTAATGATTGCTCATACCCTTTCCATCGTCAAAAATGCAGATCAAATCCTTGTGGTATCTGACGGAAAGATTGCTGAAGCCGGTACTCACGATGAATTGCTGGCTAAAGGCGGAAAGTATGCGGCCATGTGGAACGCCGAACAAAAATTATCTGCATAAGGGAGGTCTTAATGAAACTTCATGCGTCCGGGGAGGACTATCTGGAGGCTATCTTTGTCCTGCAGCAGAAAAAAGGCATGGTGCGCTCTGTAGATGTGTCTCAGCATCTGGGCGTGAAAAAGCCCAGTGTATGCCACGCGGTTTCTATTTTGGAGCAAGGCGGCTTCCTGGTTAAAGATGAGGACCATTTCCTTCACTTAACTGAAAAAGGCCGGGAGACGGCTGAGGCAATCTATGAACGGCACTGCTATTTTAAAAACTGGCTGATTGAGGCAGGTGTGGAGGCTGCCACAGCGGAACAGGAAGCCTGCAGGATCGAGCATGACATCAGTGAGCAGAGCTTCCAGAAACTGAAGAGATGGAAGGAGCTGGGACACTCTGAAGAGACAAATGGTGATTGAATTTCCAGAGGAGCGGCTGCCGGAGATCTGCAGCTTCAAGAGAAAACTCCAGACTTTGGAAGGTGTAAAAATCTACATGGAGCCGCAGCAGATCCGATATCCGGGATTTTTCCTGGATATGCT
>NZ_NFKT01000046.1 GCF_002160525.1 Lachnoclostridium sp. An169 | reverse complement strand
TAGCAATTCTATCCCTTTACTGTTATTGGTTTGTTCAAACCGTTCTTAGAAATTTTCTCTTCAAAGAAATTTTCAAGGGTTGTTGTCTATTGTTCAGTTATCAAGGTTCCTGTCGTTCTTTTCATGCGACAGCTTTAATATTATATCAAAGTGTTTTTCGCTTGTCAAGAACTTTTTTATTTTTTATTTTCTTTTGCTTTCCCTCACGAGTCAGCTTAAATATAATACCATTTGTCTCCAGTGTTGTCAACACTTTTTTGAAACTTTTTTATTTTTTATTTCAGGTACTATATTTTGTGTCTTTTTCCAATGTCTTCCACAATCCCATGTTTAAAATGGAAAAACTACTGGGCTTCCGCCAGTAGTTTTCAGGATAACATTGAACGGAGAAAGAGGGATTTGAACCCTCGCGCCGGTTTCCCGACCTACACCCTTAGCAGGGGCGCCTCTTCAGCCTCTTGAGTATTTCTCCTGATTCTGAATAAGACTACACATTAGCTATGCAGCAAAATATTCAATTCCGCATCCGTGATGCAGAAATTATTATACTAAACCATACGTCCAATGTCAACGCTTTTTTTATTTTTTCCCTGACCTTTTTACAGTCTTTTACTTCAGATCTCAGATATTCCGGTTAATCGTCGCCTGAATTCTGTTCTGAACCTCCGCTGCTATTTCGGTCGTTTTCATATCCTTATATTCTTCATAGAGAAGAGGCTTCAGGAAATGAACCTGTACCGTCACCGCTTTAATACTGTTTGTGTCAAACGGCTTAAAGGAATCAATCAATGCCACAGGCACTATCGGACAGCGGGCTTTTGTCGCAGCCTTAAAGCTTCCGCCTTTAAACGTTCCCAGACGGTTTCCGTTTTTGGAACGCGTGCCCTCAGCAAAAATCAGATAATTTCTGCCGTTTTTTACTTCCTTTGTTACATTAATAATAACTTCCATCGACTGCCTGATATCATCCCTGTCAATCATATATGCTTTCATGCAGGCAAAAACCTGTTTCAGAAACGGGACATTTGCAACCTCTTTCTTCGCCACAACCGAAAACGGCCGGGGAAATGCTTCGATTATAGCAAGCACATCATAGAGTCCCTGGTGATTGGGGTAGAAAATAAATCCATCTTTTTCCGGGATATTCTCTCTGCCGTGAACATCGATTTTCACATTTCCGCCCCTGTTTGCATGAAGATCGATCCAGCGGAGAAAAGCATACAGATCTTCCTCTTTATATTTATCCACATGCGCCGCTCTGTAACAGAGCTTCACCCATGCATACGGAACCATAAAAAGGTTACGGAAAACCATCATCAGAATACGCTTCATCGTGCTTTTTCCTCCAGAGTATTATATTTTCTGACCGCCATTTCATAAAGATTGCCGCCCCTGCTGTCTATCACAACAATAACCGGAAAATTCTCCACATAAAGTTTCCGTATTGCCTCTGTTCCCAGATCGTCATAGGCCACAACTTCCGATGAGATGATACATTTGGAGAGCAGTGCCCCTGCACCGCCGACCGCCGCAAAATACACCGCTCCGTTTCTTATAATTGCGTCTGTCACTTCCGGGCTTCTCTTTCCTTTTCCGATCATCGCTCCAAGCCCGAGATCCAGTAACTCCGGCGTATATTTATCCATTCTGCTGGCAGTTGTAGGACCGGCAGATCCGATCGGTCTTCCCTCCCTGGCAGGAGACGGTCCCATATAGTAGATAATCTGATCTTTAAGCTCAACCGGCAGTTTCTCTCCTTTTTTCAGAAGCTCATACATCCTTTTATGCGCAGCATCTCTTGCTGTATAGACCGTTCCCGTAATATATACATAGTCTCCGGCGCGCAGAGTCTTTATAATCTCCCTGTCAACCGGAGCCTTAATATGCTTGTCCATGGCACTTTCCTTTCTGATCCGTTAATATTTTCCGAAACACCCTTGCCTGAAGCGGTGTTGTCCCAAAACCTTTCTACACCACTCGCACAACATGCCGGTTTACATGACAGCAGATATTCACCGCCACCGGAAGCCCTGCAATATGCGTAGGATAGGTGTTAATGTTCACCGCAAGCGCTGTCGTCGTGCCGCCCAGACCGCCCGGACCGATCCCCAGACAGTTAAGCTTTTCCAGAAGTTCCTCTTCCATCTCTTTTATATAAGGAATATCTGAATGTACGCCCACCGGACGGAGCAGTGCCTCTTTGGCCATTATAGCGCACTTTTCAAACGTACCGCCAATACCGACGCCCACAACAACAGGCGGACACGCATTCGGTCCCGCGTCTTTTACCGCAGTCATAACCGCCGCCTTTACTCCCTCTTCGCCTTCTGCGGGTTTCAACATAAAAACGCGGCTCATATTTTCACTGCCAAACCCTTTCGGAGCTACAGTGATTCTGACCCGGTCTCCGTCCACTATTCTCGCATGGATCACCGCAGGAGTATTATCCTTTGTATTTTCACGTATAAGCGGATCTCCCACCACGGATTTTCTCAGAAATCCTTCCTGATAGCCCCGGCGAACCCCTTCGTTTACCGCATCTTCCAGGTTGCCTCCCGTAAAATGCACATCCTGTCCGATCTCCAGAAATACCACTGCCATTCCCGTATCCTGGCAGATCGGGATCATATCATCCCCCGCAATCTGAAGATTTTCCCGCAGTTGTCCCAGGATCTGGCGCCCCAGCCCGGACTTTTCCTCATTTTCAGCCTTATTCAAAGCCATCTCCATATCTGGAGACAGATGGTAATTGGCTTCGATGCACATTTCTTTAATATTTTCTGTTATATCTTCTGTCTGAATTTCCCGAATCATACTTCCTCCCGCAGTCCTGTTTGTCAAACCGCACTGCCGCTATACCTCTATTTCTATTTTTCTTCCCGTTCTTTCATATGGGCGGTATTTTACCCCCGCCGCGTCCATCATCTTCTTGGACGCCCTGACGCTGGGAGTATCCCCGTATTTGTCACAGTCGTAGATCACTTCCCGGATTCCGGCCTGGATAATCGCTTTCGCACATTCATTGCAGGGGAAAAGGGACACATAGAGCTTTGCCCCCGCCAGGCTGCCTCCATTGTAATTCAGTATCGCATTCAGCTCGCTGTGTGTAGAGTAGACATATTTTGTCTCCAACGGATCCTCCCCGTCCCGTGCCCAGGGGAACTCATCATCCGAGCAGCCAATCGGGAAGCCATTATATCCCATAGAAAGGATCTTGTTATCCTGACTCACAATGCAGCACCCTACCTGCGTATTCGGGTCCTTCGAGCGCATGCCCGACAGCATGGCAACCCCCATAAAATACTCATCCCACGATAAATAATCCGTTCTTTTATCCGACATCACCCGTCATCTCCTTTTTCTTCTCAATTCTTCCGTGTCTGTGCCATCCGCTTTTATCCCGTCCGGCTCATGGTCCGGCGCCGGCTGCACCTCTGAAAATTATTTTGTTCCGAATATACGGTCCCCGGCATCTCCAAGCCCCGGCACAATATACCCGTGGTCATTCAGCTTTTCGTCGAGAGCCCCGATATAAACATCCACATCCGGATGTTCCTCCTGCATCCGCTTTACTCCCTCCGGCGCAGCTATAATACAAAGGAAACGGATATTTTTCACTCCTTTTTCCTTCAGCATCCGGATCGCCGCGGTGCTGGACCCGCCTGTAGCAAGCATTGGGTCTACCACGAACACCTCGCGCTCCTCGCAGTCCGCCGGGAGCTTGCAGTAATACTCCACCGGTTCCAGAGTCTCCGGATCGCGGTAAAGTCCGATATGTCCCACTTTCGCCGCCGGAATCAGAGACAGCATACCGTCAACCATGCCAATGCCCGCCCGGAGAATCGGAACGATCGCAAGCTTCTTTCCCGCCAGCTCTTTCCCTGTCATCTCGGCAATCGGTGTTTTAATTTTAACATCTTTCATCTTGAGGTCCCGGGTCGCCTCATAGCACATAAGCTGCGCTATCTCCCCGATTACTTCTCTGAATTCTTTCGTCCCGACTTCCTCGCGTCTGATGAAATTAATCTTATGGGTGATCAGCGGATGATCCATCACATGTACTTTACTCATTTTCTTCTCCTTTCGCCATTGCATTCAGCTTTTCTGCAAGCCTGTCAATCATCTCCGATAAAACTCCGTAACATTCCCCGTATCCGGTCAGCGGTTTCCCGTACGGATCCGGTATTTCTCTGTCATCGCCGACAAACTCATTGAGAGTATACACATTTGCCGCATTCTCATATTCACTGAGAATCTTGTTCTTATGGTCCTCTCCGATCGTAAGCACCAGAGTATCATCCTGTATATTTTCCCCGTCAAACTGCTGAGACGTATGGTTCTGCAGAGTCATCTGCGCGCTCTTCATAATCGCTTCCGCCTTCTGATTGGCAGGTTCCGGAAAGAGGACAACCATTCCCCGGGAATCAATCACATACTCCTGTTCCAGATCATGGTTCCGGAGCAGTTCCGCCGCCATCGGTCCTCTGCCGGTATCCGTCTGGCTTACAAAAGTAATTCTGCGGTACTTCTGCTTCGCCACCACATCCGATGCAGAAATGCGTCTGTGCCCGGCCGCCTTTTCCAACCGGTTCATCACCGCGCTTCCGATCCCCTGTGCCGCAAAGGACTCACTGTAAATGATATCCACATCCTCCTCGTCAAATTCCCGCAGCACCCGGTAAAGATTTCTGGCAATGCTCTTCTCATTTTCCCGTGTTCCCACATTTTTTATTACACCGTTGCTGTAGAAAGGAAGGGTCTCTGCAGTAGCAATAATTCCGACTTTTTTCCCTTTCCTGCTGCCCGCATATGACAGCTGCCTGATCGCAAGAATCTCCTCTCTCAGATCACCTTCCAGAATAATCAGCTCTGCACGCGGCGCATAATGCCGGTATTTCATCCCCGGCGCCTTGGGCGGCTTTGTACTGCTGCTGTCTATCAGCGTCTGATCTACCGTAACAGGACCGATTACCGACTCAAACATTTCAGCCGTCACCGCACCGGGGCGCAGTATCATCGGCGGATCCACAGTCATATCCAGAATCGTAGATTCTACTCCTATGTCAACGGCGCCGCCGTCAAGTATCATGTCAATCTTTCCGCCCAGATCAGCCAGAACATGCTCCGCAGTTGTAGGACTGGGCCTTCCGGATGTGTTGGCGCTCGGCGCCGACACAAAGCCGCCTGCAGCGCGGATCAGTTCCGCCGCTATGGGATCACTGGGCATCCGCACAGCCACAGTATCAAGGCCGCCGGTAGTTCCATAAGGGACAATATCGCTTTTTTCAAAAATCATCGTCAGAGGCCCCGGCCAGAAATGAGCGGCCAGGGCATCTGTCTCCGGCGGGATCCTGACCGCAATCTTTTTCAGATCCTCATAATCCGCGATATGCACGATCAGCGGATTATCGGAAGGCCTTCCCTTTGCTGCATATGTCTTTTTTGCCGCTTCCTCCTTCAAAGCATCGGCTCCCAGTCCGTAGACTGTCTCTGTAGGAAATGCAACAAGACCGCCCTCTCTCAGAATCCTCCCGGCTTCCTCTATCACAGTATGGTCAATCTGGTTTTTATCTACTTTTTTTACTATAGTTTCCATAGGTTCCATTATAGCATTATTCCCACCAAAAAAAAACTCTTTTATCGGGTGCTCTCTATATATTGAAGAATGCCTTCCGCCACTGCTTCCGCCACCTCCCGCTGATACTCTTCCGAAGCCAGTTTCTCCGCCTCCGCATAATTGCTGAGGAATCCGCACTCTGCTATGACAACCGGAACTTTCGTTCTCTTCAGGATATAATATGTATGATTCGCTTTCGCCTCTTTTGTATTTTCCGGATCAATGGTCCGCAGGGAATTCTGAATCATCTCCGCCGCTGTCTTCCCTTCTGCGGAATCCGTATAGTAAAACACCTGTCCGCCATGAACACTTTCTTCATGATAGCTGTTCTGATGGATGCTTACCGCGAGTACCGCATTGGCTTCATTCATAATCTCCGTCCTCTTTTTCAGATCCTCCACCTGGGTATCCGCCAGCCTCTGATCATCGGTTCGTGTCATAATAACCTCCACATCAGCCTCCTCGAGAATCTCTTTTATGATCATGGCAATCTTCAGGTTGATTTCCTTTTCCTCGGCACCGTTGGCTCCCGTTTTTCCCGCATCGATTCCCCCGTGTCCCGCATCGAGGACAACCAGATTCGTATTCCTCACAGCAGTCCCTGTTCCGGAGACAGCCCTTCCAGCCTCAATCTGTCTTCGCAGTTTTTCAGCCCCCTGATGGCACAGGATGATCAGAAGCGCAAATACCACTGCTGCCGCCGCAAATTTTACTTTCTTTTTCAAAACAGAACACAGCCTCCTTTCACATATAACATGTATATGCAAAAGAAGGCTGTGCCTTTCCGGACTGCTGAAATAAAAACCGCTGTCTCCAGATCTGATATTCTCAGCAGATCAGTTGATATACTGAATAATCAGATCCCAGACGGCTGAAGTCTCCATTCCAAGGCTCCACTCCGCAACGCCTGCCAGATTGTTTGCCTTAATCACTTTGAGTTTTTCTTCCAGAGACTTTGTATCTTCAAGCCATATCTTATAAGTTCCTCCATCCGCTTCCCACTGGGCGTAATTCTGCTTTGTCGTGTCGTCCCACTGCAGAGACGCTCCGGCATCAGCCACCGCTTCTGCAGCGTCATCCATATTCAGCGCCCTGCTTGACACTTTATTCGGATAGGATGCCGCTTCCGTTCCTTCCTCCTCTGCCAGCTCTTCTTCTGTCTTAGGAGTCTCGAACCACAGCCGGGTGTAAAAAGGAACTCCTGCGACCAGTTTCTCCGCCGGAACGGACTTCAGTGCTTCTGTAATCCCGTTCTCGAGATAACCGATCGACGCAACAGAACCCGCTTCATAAGAACTGTCGGTATGCTCGTCATATCCCATAATCATCACGTAATCCGCAACATTCCCCTGTTCTTCCAGGTCATAATGCCGGTTATAGGGCTGCGGGACATAATTATCCACAGAAAAGACCAGTCCGTTCTGCCGGCACTTCACGGAGAGTTCTCTCACAAACTGAATATAGTGAACTCCGCAGTCCGATGAAATCAGCTCAAAATCAAGATTAATTCCATCCACGCCCGCCTCAAGGGCAGCCGCAATCACCTGATTGATCAGTCTTGTGCGCTTTGAGGTATAACTCAGCACCTGATAGGTCTCATCGTAAGAACTGATTCCCCCGTGGAAATCTCGCAGCACCGCCCACACTTCCAGATTCGACTGGTGCGCATAATTCACATAATCCGTGTCCGCGATGGAAGTCAGATTTCCGTCTGTATCCGCAATGCTGAACCAGGTCGGAGCGATCGTGGTCAGTCCTTTTGTACCGGCTATTGTCTGAAGGATATAATTGTTCGCATCCGAATTCGAGACATTGTGCCATGCCATATTAATTGTATAGTTCTTGGAGATATTCGTATATACAGGCTCTTCAAACTCTCTGGATATGGTTTCCGTCTGAATCCCGCGAAGCGCCCCTGTCCTGACATATCCCACAAAACCGTCTGCTGTAGCCACTTTCATCCAGCTGTCCTCATCCTCCAGGACAGTCACCTTATCTGATTTCTTCACTTCTGTGAGGATCGGGCTCTTCACGCCTCCCTGATAGCGAACTGCCGTATCGCGTCTCAGTTCCGCCGTCTGAACCTCTCCCCACTCAGATGTGATCACTGCCCTGGAGGGGTCCTCATACACGGAATACTCCATGTTTGTATACTCCTGGATAAACGGAAGTGCAATATATGCTGTCTTCCCTTCTGTTTTCAGAATAACATAATCCGCGCTCTTTGCTTCTGTTATTTCTGTGTAATCGCTGCTTCCAACCTCTACTGAAACATTTCCCTGAGGCAGAGTGTACAGCAGGATATTTTCATTGGAATCCCAGTAAAATCTCTTGTTAATCTGACTGCGGACAACAGAATATTCTATATAATACTGCCCGTCATATATCTTTCCGGGTGCAGGTGACGCTTCACTGCCGTCTTCTGCATCCTTCCGCCTGATCACCTCGTTATTGATTACAACAGCAAGGTCGTTGGTCTCCTCCAGCCCATAATATTGTCCTCTGTCGGCTTCTTCGTTCGATGAACCGTACCTCTGCCAGATAAAGAATCCTCCCACTGCTGCAAGAATCAGAATAATCAGGATCGCCCATCTTATTACGGTGTTTCGGCGGCGGCGTCTTGCTCTGCTGCTTCTTTTCCGGGGCTTCTTCCCGCCCGGACCAGTCCTGTTTCCCGATCTCTGGGTATTTCTGTCAGGGTACCTTCTGTGCGCATTCTCTGAACTTCCGCTCCGCGGATGCCCGGTACCCCTTCTTTCTCTTTCGTCCATGCCGCACCTCCTTATCAGGAATTATTATATCAATATTTCTTTCATACGTCATTAATAATTTACCTGTTTCAGAAGATTTTAAACATCCTTAAGAAATACACAATTTTTCCGTCCGGCAGTCAAGGGGTAATCTCTGCCTGTCTGTAATGATTGATATTGACAAACGAAAGGCGCTCTATGTTTCCTTCCGGGTTAATGACATAATCTCTCATATATGTGCCTTCTTCTTTAATCATATGCGCTGTCACAATCTGCATGGGGCTCGCCTGATATCCGTCTATCCGCATATCAACACCTTCCTCTTCATATTTCTCCAGCTCCGCATATAATTTTCTGTAAACTTCTTCCGTCTTCATCCTTTGTATACTCCTTTCCCTGCGGTTCCCGATAAACCAAAAGTCCTCCGCCGCAGATATGACCATAAAAGGTATTCGTGACATACTCTGGATACAACCCGGCGGAGAGGAAGACAGTACTCATCCGCAGCGGACTTTTCTTTAAAATACGTTTTCGTTTCCCTGTAACACTGATCTCTGCCCGGATCATCGGGCAACTGACGTTCTCATTCTGCCTGACGCGAAACGCATATTTACGTCTTCACGGTCAGAAAATAGAAATGCAGTTTTTCTTTTCCTCCTTTCGCATATACTCTGTTTATCAAGGAATACTATCTTCTGTAAGAGCCATTATAGGAGCGGTATATGCAGTTTGCAATGTGTTTTTTGTTGGTAAGTGGGTGGGATTTGTTGATAACGTAAAAGTATTATAAACTCTCACGCTTTTTCTTTACATCTATTTATTTTTTGTTTATACTAACAGGGAGAAGATATGCCCGGTAAACACAAACTGTCTGCCGTGCATAGTATCTTATATATAAGGATGTGATCATATGAAAATTGAAAAGCTCAATGAAAATCAGATTCGCTGTACACTGACGCATGCTGATCTGGCAGCACGCCACCTGAAACTGAGTGAGCTGGCTTATGGCACAGAGAAAGCAAAATCTTTATTTCGTGATATGATGCAGCAGGCATCTTTTGATTTCGGTTTTGAAGCGGAAAATATTCCCTTGATGATAGAGGCCATTCCGGCATCTTCGGACTCCATTGTCCTGATTATCACAAAAGTAGAGGATCCGGAGGAGCTGGATACCCGTTTTTCCAGGTTTACCCCTGCCGGCGATACAGATGCTGTCAACTCGGAAGCCCTTGAAAAACTGCAGGGTGCAGACGAATTTTTCAACCTTCTGAACAAAGTTAAAGAGGCGGCTGCCGAAGTCAGGACGCCTGCGGCAGAGAATCAGGAGACAGCGCCTTTCTCGATCCGGATGTTTTCTTTCGAGGATCTGGACGGAGCCATCCAGGCATCCCGGCTTGTGGCGCCTGTATATGAGGGTGCCAACACCCTGTACAAGGACAGGGAAAACGGAATGTTTATCCTTGCGCTTGCCCCCTCAGATCATTCGACAAACGAGTTCAACCGGATATGCAATATGCTTTCCGAATACGGCTCGCCGGAGAAAGCCAGCTCCGCAGTTCTCGCATTTCTTGAGGAACACTGCGAGATCGTCGTGTCAGCGGACGCGGTACAAAAGTTATCAACAATTTAAATACCATAAAAAAGAACCGGCAGTGGAGTTTTCCACCGAGCCGGTTCTTTTTTCACATTTTTCACAGTGGTTATTTTGTCTTCAGATAATCCGACACTACTTTTTCCTCTGAGAAAAAGTATTTCACACCTTTTATATCCTGATATTCCTCATGTCCCTTTCCGATCAGAGCTACAATATCATCTTTTCCACAGTTATCCAGAAGATAGTGGATTGCCTTTTCGCGGTCCATGATGATCTCATATTTTCCATGGTGGACATTCAGCCCGCGGATAATATCTGCGTTGATATCATCCGGATCCTCAAAGCGGGGATTGTCAAGTGTGATAATGGTAAGATCCGCATACTTCGCCGCGATCTCTCCCATATCATAACGGCGCTGTTTCGGACGGTTTCCTCCGCCGCCGAACAGGCAGATCAGCCGCTTCGGATGATAAGCCTTCAGCATCTTGAGCAGACTCTCCATGCTCAGTGCGTTATGCGCATAGTCAATGATAAATGTCGTAAAATGGGAGGCATCCTGAAGAAGCTGCGTTCTTCCCTTCACTTTCACTTTCCGGAGCGCCGATCCGATTACCTCCGGATCCACTCCCATAAGGAAAGTAATTCCCGATGCAATCAGGGCATTTTCCACGTTGTAGCTTCCCGGCATATTCAGGACCATATGCTCCTCGAATTTTCCCGACACATCAAAGGTAACGCCGAGAAGTCCCGGTTCCCAGATGTTATTGATATTGCGTCCCATGAAGTCCGCTTCATGTTCCAGGGATACCGTATAAGGGTTGGAAGCCTCTGCCGTAACCTCTTTCCAGTGAGGGGAATCAATATTGATGACAGCCGTCTTCGCCTGGCGGAAAAGCAGAGATTTGCAGTGCATATACTCCTCAAAGCTCTCGTGTTCCCCCGGTCCGATATGGTCCGGCGAAATATTCAGAAACGCCCCGTAATCAAACTCGATTCCCGCTGTACGGGAAAGCTTCAGTCCCTGGGATGAGACTTCCATGACAACGCACTGGCAGCCGCACTCAAGCATATGGGCGAAAAGCGAGTGGAGCTCATATGACTCGGGAGTAGTATTCTTCGTAGCGATCTTTTCCGCGCCGACAAAAGCGCCGATTGTTCCGATCATGCCGACTTTATACCCGGCTTCCTCCAGAATTCCTTTCACCATATGAGCAGTTGTGGTCTTCCCCTTTGTACCCGTCAGACCGATCATGGTCATATGTTCCGCCGGATAGTTGAACCATGCAGCGGAGATATAAGCCAGCGCCTTTCTGGAATCATCCACCTGAATGACTGCAGTTCCCGGATCTTCCGCCGGAAGGTCCTCCACAATGATGGCTGCCGCCCCTGCCTGAGCCGCATTCTGAATATACCGGTGTCCATCTGTCTCAAAACCTTTCAGACAGACGAAAAGGGATCCCTTCTCCACCTTTCTGGAGTCATATGCCACGGAGGTTATCTCCGGATTCTCCTCTCCGCTGATCTGGCGGTATGTCACTTTACTGAGCAGATCTTTTAATCTCATAAGTAAAACTCTCCTTCAAATACAACGTGCGACGGTCCGGTCATATGCACGATATCCTGGTCATCCCACTCAACATGAAGCACGCCGCCGGGCTGTTCCACATCAACAGAACGGCCGCACAGATTCAGCATATTGGAAATCACAACCGCCGAACAGCAGCCTGTTCCGCAGCCGATGGTCTCTCCGGTGCCTCTCTCCCACTCTCTGATTCTGATATGGGAATCATCCACAACCTGTGCAAAGGTTACGTTTGTACGGCGGGGGAAACACTCCAGATGCTCTGCCGCCGGTCCGTACTTCTCTATATCCAGATCTTCCAGGCTGTCTACATAGAGAACCGTATGGGGATTGCCCCACGAAAGCGATGACGCCCGGAACACTCTGTCCACAACCTGAAGCTGCCGGTCAATAAATGTCTCTTCCTCTGTGATCACCGGTACTTTCGCCGCGCGGAGCTCCGGTTTTCCGATCGCCGCAGTGATATTGACAACCTCGCCGTTCTCCACCGTCAGGTCCACCGTCTGGTTTCCTCCCAGTGTCTCGACTGTAATTGTCGTCTTGTCTGTCATATGGTGGTAGTAGGCAAACATTGCCGTGCTGCGCAGGGCATTCCCGCACATCTCCGCCTCGGTTCCGTCCGGATTGAAAATCCGCATACGGAAATCACACACTTCAGACGGGCAGATCAGTACCATCCCGTCCGAACCGATCCCAAAATGCCGGTTGGACATTTTTTTTGAAAGTTCACCCAGATTATCCAACTGCTGGCTGATGGCGTCAATATAGACATAGTCATTGCCAAAAGCCTGCATTTTCGTAAATTTTATCTTCATAATTATACACTCACTATCCTAACGCCTGTTTCAGATCTGCTATGATGTCGTCCGGGTCTTCGATTCCGATCGAAATCCGGATAAACCGCTCATTAATTCCCAGCTTCTGTCTGATCTCATCCGGGATCGACTCATGTGTCTGGGTAAGCGGATATGTAACAAGTGTCTCTGTTCCTCCAAGGCTCTCCGCGAACAGAATCATCTTCACTTCCGAGAGGAGTCTGTGTGCCGTCTCCTCACTGTCGAGCTCAAAGGAAATCATGCCGCCAAAGCCGGTCGCCTGGCTCAGATTGACCTCATATCCCGGGTGATCTTCAAATCCCACATAATAGATCTTTTTCACCTTCGGGTGATTCCGCAGCCACGCAGCGACCTTTTTGGCATTCTCATTATGTCTCTGCATCCTCAGTGAGAGGGTCTTCAGTCCGCGGATGATCAGCCATGAGTCAAACGGTCCCAGGCCGTTTCCGCGTGATTTCATCTGACCGCGGAAATGCTCTGCCAGTTCCGGAGTCTTCACAACAGCGATCCCTGCGATCACATCATTGTGCCCGCACAGATATTTTGTGCCGCTGTGGACAACAATATCCGCCCCAAGAGTAAGAGGTCTCTGGAAATACGGCGTCAAAAATGTATTATCAACCACAAAATAAGCCCCGTTCTCTTTGGCGATATCCGCGATTTTGCGGATATCTGCCACTTTCATCATGGGGTTTGTCGGAGTTTCCACGAATATCATCCTGGTAGTGGGACGTATCGTTTTCTTAAGGGTCTCAAGATCTGACATCTCCACATAGGTAAATTCACAGCCGAGATTGCTGAAAATCTCTTCGCAGATTCGGAATGTTCCTCCATAGATGTCATCGGAGAGAATCACATGATCTCCTCTTTTCAGGAGACCGAACAGGCACATATTGGCAGCCTGTCCGCTTGTGAAAGCAAACGCCTCGGTTCCTTCTTCCAGGATCGCCATCGTACGCTCCAGTTCCTGACGTGTCGGATTCTGCAGCCTTGAGTAGTCATAACCGGTTGATACGCCAAACTTTCTGTGACGGAACGTTGCCGTCTGAAAAATAGGAAAGCTGACCGCTCCGGTTATCGGATCACATCCCAACCCTCCATGAACTACCTTTGAGTCGAAATGAAGATCCTCTTTCAAATCATAGGACTCATAATAATTGTCGTTTATCATATTCTCTTATCCTCCACGTAAAACTGCCGGGGTCTCCTGTTATTACTGTGCCGCATTCATTGCCGCATTGATCTTCTCCACCAGAAGATCGCTGTCGATTCCGTGAACCATGGCAGCTTCTTCCAGTGTCTCCATCTGGGATGCCGGGCATCCGAGGCAGTGCATGCCGATCTCCATCAGGATCGGAGCGCACCCCGGGAAAATATTCAGTAATTCACCAATCTTTGTATCTTTAGAAATCTGTGCCATTTCTGTTTCCTCCTTATTAAATAAATTTATTTTTCAATGCACTTTATTATAAGCCCTGCCCTCTAAATTATCAACCTCCTTTTTTTATCTGAATTTTCTGACAGGTCATATCTGTTTTTTCCGTTTTTCTGCCTACTCAAAAGTCAAGAATTTTGCTGATTTTTTTCGACATTTTTTCAATTTCATTACAACTCACCAAAACGTCCGTTCTTTTTTTCCACCTGAGTAATTCACCAAATTCACATGTTTTTATGTGGATAATGTGGATAACTTTTCAAAAAGGCACGTTTTTTCCACGTTTTTTTTATTTTTGAGTGTGGATAAGTTGAAAACTTCTTTTTTTTCACTTTCGACTCATTTTTACAATTTCGAACATTTTTGTGCATTTTGTATATTCCGGAAAAATTTTATGTCGAACCCTGCGTATAGGAACAGAGTCAGGATTTTTCAGATATTTCTGTCTGTTTCCGAGACTGTTTTCAGAAAAAAACAGGAGACACCTGCCCCGGCCTGCAGAGCAGTTTCTCCCGTTATTTATCATTCCGAATCTCTCCTTGGATTACTCCCGGACACAGCCCCTGTTCAAAGTACTCTTCTCACTGCAACAATGCCGGTGTAAGTCGCACTGCAGATCCCGATCCCTTTTTCTTCATTCATGGCGTTGACAATCCTGCCATCTCCCATGTAAAGACCTACATGCCCTTCATACAGGATCAGATCACCTGGCTGCGCCTCCTCATAGCTCACCGCATATCCCGCGGACCGCATCGCTGATGAGGTCCGGGGAAGGCTTATGCCAAAGTGTGCATAGACCGACTGGACAAATCCCGAACAGTCCGCGCCGTCCGTCAGGCTCGTTCCTCCCCAGACATAGGGATTCCCGATAAACTGGCAGGCATAGTCGATCACTGCCTGTCCCGCTGACGCTGAGGCTGCCGCAGCAGCTGCCGCTTCTGCTTCCTGCTCCTCTCTCTGACGCTGCGCCTCCTCCTCGGCAAGGCGCTGTGCTTCTTCTTCCTTCGTCTCCCCATAATTATAGGAAGTTTCTGCTGTCACATACTTCCCGCTGACCCATCCGCTGATGCCGGATACATCCACCGGATACCATCCGTCAACCGGATCTCCTGTTGCAATATACTCCTCACCCTGACTGATCTGCGTCAGGATCTCCGTATCCGTTCCCTGACCTGCCCTCACATTGAGGCAGTACGCTGTAACGGTCACGGTGTTTCTCTCATATTCCCGGGCACAGTCCCGGGCGGCCTCGCCGGTAATCAGTGCGTCTTCCGGAACATATCCTTCCGCATTCCCGGAACGGATCTTCGTCCATCCGTCCAGATACTCAAGCACCTCCACCGCAGAATCACTGTAAAGCTTGCCGACCCAGTCACTGTTCTCATCCGGGGCACTTCTGATACAGGTATAATCTTCCGTATCAGAAAATGCCATATTCAAATACTCTCCCGTTTCTGTTGGCACCAGATAGAGATTAATATTATCTTTCACTTCTGTCTCATAACATTCTTCCAGTACCGTCTCGATTCCTGCGACCGGTACAAAGGACTGCTCTCTTTCTGCCTCCTCCGCAGCCGAAACCGTCATCGCGCTCCCCGGAACCATCACCATTCCTGCCAGTGCAGATAGGATTATCTTTTGCCTGACACGTCTTTTCTCCATATAAAACCTCCTAGTATTTATGCCTTTATCTTTTGTGGGAAGTTTTAAATGTTACATATTTATTAAATTTGTTACGCTGATATTATATCAATGCTTATGCGTAATGTCAACAGATTTTATAGTTTTTTCATATACATACCTCGACATCATCAATGATAATACAGCATTTTTCAGCACGCTTCGCCCAAATCTGTTAATTATTTTGTAACATTTCGGGATTATTATTCCCCGTCCGGAATTTTTTCACTTTTTTTTGTTTTAAGGGTTGACATCGATTACAAAATGTATTATATTCTAATTACAGTAATCGTTACTATTATTGTTTCATGAAAGGGGGATTCCCATTGGCAGCTATGAAGTACAGCAGGCAGCGAGAATCCATCAAGCACTATCTTGCGGAAACACATGAGCATCCGACAGCAGACCAGGTATACATGCACGTGAAGAAAGATTTTCCGAATATCAGTCTCGGCACAGTATACCGGAACCTGAATCTTCTGACAGACATCGGAGAAGCCGTCAAGATAGCGACTCCCAACGGCGGTGACAGATTTGATGGAAGAGTCGAGCCTCACAATCATTTTCTCTGCACCAGGTGTGGACGGTTACTGGATCTGGAACTTGATATGAAGAGCCTTGAGGAAGTCAATCAGCTCGCCGCGAATAATTTCGACGGCATCATAGAATCCAGTTCCACCCTGTTTTATGGCGAATGCAGTGACTGCATTAAAAAGTCATAACAATAAAATTCATCAAAAAGAAAAGGAGACGAAGAACATGAAAAAATTTGTATGTACAGTATGCGGTTATGTTTACGAAGGAGAAGCTGCTCCGGCTGAATGTCCGGTATGCCATGCACCGGCTGAGAAATTCAAAGAGCAGACAGGCGACAGAGAGTGGGCTGCTGAGCACGTTGTAGGAGTAGCAAAAGGCGTAAGCGAGGATATCCTTGCTGATTTAAGAGCTAATTTCGAGGGAGAGTGCTCCGAGGTTGGTATGTACCTGGCTATGGCAAGAGTTGCCCACAGAGAAGGCTATCCGGAAATCGGTCTGTACTATGAGAAAGCTGCTTACGAAGAGGCTGAGCACGCTGCTAAATTTGCCGAGCTGCTCGGAGAGGTTGTTACAGACAGCACAAAGAAGAACCTTGAGATGCGTGTAGAGGCTGAGAACGGCGCTACAGCAGGAAAGACTGATCTTGCTAAACGTGCAAAAGCAGCTAACCTTGATGCAATCCATGACACAGTACACGAGATGGCTCGCGACGAGGCTCGTCACGGCAAAGCATTCGAGGGACTTCTTAAGAGATACTTCGGCTAATTTCGAAAGAAATACTTTCATTGATTTCAAAAGAAATATTTTGGCTGATTTCAAAATAACAGGATGAACATTCATCAACACAGGAGGTGCGTATATGTCTAAATATGCAGGAACAAAAACAGAAAAGAATCTGATGGAGGCTTTCTCCGGAGAATCCCAGGCCCGCAACAAGTATACATTCTATGCTTCTGCTGCGAGAAAAGCAGGGTTTGTACAGATGGCCAACATCTTCGAGGAGACTGCAGGGCAGGAGAAAGAGCATGCCAAAATGTGGTTCAAAGAGTTCCACGGAATCGGAACGGTAGAGGAGAATCTTGCCGATGCCGCTGCCGGCGAGAACTATGAGTGGACGGATATGTACAAGAGAATGGCTGAGGAAGCCGAGGAAGAAGGTTTCCCGGAGCTGGCGGCAAAATTCCGCGGCGTAGCCAAAGTTGAGGCAGCTCATGAAGCGCGCTACCAGAGACTGCTTGACCACTTCCGTTCCGGAGAGACTTTCAAGGGAGAGGCTCCGCTGGGATGGAAATGCGGAAACTGCGGCTATATCTACGAGGGCGAGGAAGCTCCCGAGGTATGCCCGGTGTGTGCTCATCCGAAAGCATATTTTGAAAGAAAAGCTGAAAATTATTAATAACCGGGATTGATTCATCCCTCCACTGCCGCGGGCAGCGCCCGAGACGGCAAAAAAAAGGACCGGACATTCTGTTATGAACACAGAACGTCCGGTTCTTTTTTTGCCGCATCCTTTTTTCTTCTGCCGCGTCCTTTTGCCTACCCCGCCTTTCCGATCAGCCTGAGCTTCTCCATGCGGCTCATGTGCTTGATCTCGTATTCCCGGCGCATGGCTTCATTCTTTGTCTCGTAAGTCTCATAATACGCCAGTCTGACCGGCCGGCGGGACTTCGTATATTTTGCTCCCCTGCCGTCGTTGTGGTCTCTGACCCGTTTCTCCAGATTGTTGGTCCATCCCGTATAAAGACTGCCGTCCCGGCACTCCAGCACGTACGTGTAATTCATGCAAACACCTTTTCCTTCGTGATTCACCTTGTTCTTGTTCCGGGGTACGCCGGTACAACTATCATACATCAAACGAGAGATTTTTCCAACACCGCTACTCCATATAATTCATGGGATCAACCGGCTCTCCGTCTTTGAGAATTTCAAAATAAAGGTTCGGTCCTTCCACACTGTAGTACTTTGTAGGTTCCGCAAGAGTTCCCAGAGTCCCGCCTGCCTCCACATAATCACCTGCGGCAACCGGAACATCCGTCAACTGCCCATACACAGCGCTGTAACCATTTCCCATATCCAGCGTTACCGTCATTCCTGTCTGGGCAGTTTCCTCTATGGAGGCCACAATCCCCGCCGCTGAAGCGCGGATTGTCTCTCCGACCTCACCGCCGATAATCATGGCAGGGTTATACTTATACTGTTCCAACGTCTGGAAGAATACCGTGTGATCCATACTGTAGCTGATCAGAACCGCGCCGCTTGCAGGCCATGCAAGGGTGCTTTCCTCGCTGAACCAGACATCCGATGTCCTTCCGGATGCATTTGTCTCATTCGCGGTATCTGTATTCTCTTCCGGCGTCTCTGCGGCAGTCTCCGGTTCTGTGCCGTTCTTTCCCGCCTGTGCCTGGCTGCCTGTATCCGTGCCTGCTGCGCCGGAACCGCCGGCGGAATCTCCCGTTTCGCTGTCATTTTCCGGAAGAATAATATCATCTGTCGTAGTCGCTTCGCTGTTGTCTTCTGTAAGCTTTTCCGCCTGTTCTTCTGCTTTTGCCACCTGCTCGTCAATCTGTTTCTGATAGTTGTTAAATGTATATGCCCCAACTATCGCGATGACTGCGACGAAGCAGATCACAATTCCCACAGCGGCGCCTTTTCCCCTGAAAAAGGATGGTCTTTCATTCTTATTCATAATCATCACCTCTGGCAGTATTTTTGCCAGAAACGAGAGATGTTATTCTTCTTTTTTATAATTCTCTTTCAAACAAGAGAGGTTTCCTGAATCTCCGTATTCAGGACCGTTCCCTCATAGAAAAACCGCAGAATCTCCGCATAGTTTTTCCCTTCTTTTGCCATCTCATCCGCAGTCCACTGGCTGAGCCCCAGGCCGTGCCCTTTCCCCGTGGTCGTAATCTGCAGCTTTCCGTCCTGTTCGCTCAGGGAAAAGCATGACGAGGGAAGGCCAAGGGCATCCCGGAACTGATCCCCTGAGCAGACCGTATCCCCGATCCGCATCTGCATGACGTATCCCGCGGAATCACAGGAACAGATCTCAAAATCTGCAAATGAATATCCGTTTTCCGCCTGTTCCTTTCCTCCCGCTGCCACCAGAAAATCGCGGCACGCTTCCTGCACCTCGCAATATTCAAAGGTAAAAAGCTGAATCTCTCCGTCAGCCTCCTTGTCCAACGGACATTCTCTCACAGCCACATACGGATACTCCTCCGTCCCCAGGACTTCCGCCGAAGACCGTGTGGAACCGTTGCTTGCCTGAAAATAGGGAAGCCAGGCATAGCTGTCATTGTACAGCAGCACATCGTCGTCCGTCTCTTCCACAGCCCGGACATATTTTTCATAGTAAACGGCAAAGTCAGCGACCGACCATTTCTTCTCCATCTCACTCCGGGTCATATACTCCTGCGTCAGCACTTTGTCCGCCGAAGCTTCCAGCTCCCGGTACAGATTCGTGCGGATAATGACCGCCTGTGCCTTTAATGCTTCCGGCTCATAAGTCTCCGGCATTTCTTCTGCCAGGATTCCCGCCAGATACTCCGTCCAGCCGACCTCCCCCGTCACCTCTGCGCCATGTCCGTTTTTTGTTTTCACCGTAACATAGGTCTCTTCCTCTCCGCCCGCCAGAATATCCGTCCCATTCACAAACACAGATACAATGTATGGAAGCAGAATGAGAATAATCAGGAATGCCGCAAAAGACTTCACCTTCTGTTCCACATAATATCTTCGCATAAAAACAGCCCTCCATACTGTATCATATGAAGGGCTGTGCCATGTTAGAATTGTTTCTGAAACAATTCCTGTTTATTCATTCTGATTCGAACCGTCACCCGGAGCAAACTCCTGCTCTGATCCGGTATCCGAAGCAGATACAGGCGGTTCCGGATTCACCGGCGGCACAGGATTCGCCTGCGCTTCCGGGTTCACCGGCGGCACGGGATTCGCCTGCGATTCCGGGTTCACCGGCGGTTCCGGGTTAGCCTGCGCTTCCGGGTTCACCGGCGGCACGGGATTCGCCTGCGGTTCCGGATTCACCGGCGGCACGGGATTCGCCTGCGGTTCCGGGTTTACCGGCCGTACCGGCGGAACCGGCGGAGGTGTAATCTGCGGCTCCATCCCGGGATTAAACTCTTTATTTCTCATAACAAAGAAGCAGATGGACTCATACAGCGGAACCACCGCCGAGAGCACCGCATGGACCACCGCCATGCTGCGGGAAGTAAACCTTCCGTAGATCTGCACGTTGATCAGCACGCAGAGAGCCGCATACACTCCCTGGTAGAGAACAGCTGCGATCATAAAGATGATGCTGAATACCAGAATCATCATAATCGTTCCGACTCCCATTGCAGATCCGTAATAGGATCCGTAGGAGAGCGCCGTACCGACGCCCAACACGCCCAGAATAACCGAGTAGGCCACCGAGGACACGACTCCCGCTATAATCGGGAGCACCAGTTTCCAGATTCCCGGATTGCGGATCGGGCGCGTCTTAAGCCCGATCACTCCGGCAGCTTCGCCCTGCAGGTAGGCTCTTGCGAAAGGAATAAACGCAAGCCACGGATACGCCATCCCCATGCGCTTTGCGATTGTGTAAAGCCCAACCGCATGGAAGATATAACTGACAAGCCAGAATATAACCCACAAAGCGATTACTATCATGAGAATTGACATGATTGCCGCATAGAATGAATCTGAAATATCATAATAACCGATCGGATAATCATACGCATATTCATAACCGTATCCCATAACCAGCCTCCTATTCTTCCGGTAAGGATTTAACCTCCACCTTTTCCAGTTTCCAGATATCTCTTACGTACTCTTCAATGGTTCTGTCGGAAGAGAACTTGCCGCTGCATGCTGTCTGCATCATCGCCATTCTGGACCATCTCTGCTGGTCTCTGTACGCCTCTTCCACTCTCTTCTGTGCATCCGCATAGGAACGGAAATCCTTAAGGATAAAATACATATCCGCCCGGTCAGTATCCTGGGTATTGAGCAGGGAATTATAGAGGTTCTTGTACATATTATGGTCGCCGTGGGAATAGGTGCCGTCCATGAGCTGATCCACTACTCTCTTTAACTCCCAGTCATTAAAGTAGATATCCTGCGGATTGTAGCCGCCGTTGTTCTCATAATTGATAACTTCCTGCGAACTCAGGCCGAAGATAAATGCATTCTCCTCGCCCACTTCCTGTACGATCTCTACATTGGCCCCGTCCATCGTTCCCAGTGTCGGAGCGCCGTTGAGCATGAACTTCATGTTTCCTGTTCCGGAAGCCTCCTTGGAAGCTGTGGAAATCTGCTCGCTGACATCCGCTGCCGCGAAGATGATCTCTCCGTTGGACACGCGGTAATCCTCGATAAATACAATTTTCAGCTTTCCGTTGATGCTTCTGTCGTTGTTGACTACTTCTGCTACCGAGTTGATCAGCTTGATCGTCTCTTTTGCACGGAGATATCCCGCTGCCGCCTTTGCACCGAAGATAAATGTTCTCGGATAGAAGGACATCTCCGGGTGCTCCTTGATCTGATTGTACAGATACATGATATGAAGGATATTCAGGAGCTGGCGTTTATACTCGTGCAGACGTTTTACCTGCACATCGAAAATCGAGCGGGGATCCACATCGATGCCGTTGTGCTCTTTAATATATTTTGCAAGGCGGACTTTATTCTTATACTTGATCTCCATGAACTCCCGTCTTGCATTCTCATCCTCCACGTAGGGTTTGAGCTTCGCGATCTGGGAGAGATCCGTGATCCATCCGTCCCCGATCTTATCGGTGATCCAGTCAGCCAGGAGCGGGTTGCCATGGGCAAGGAAACGTCTCTGGGTGATACCGTTTGTCTTATTGTTGAACTTCTCCGGCATCATCTCATAGAAGTCTTTCAGCTCCTGTTTCTCCAGAATCTCCGTGTGGAGTTTTGCCACGCCGTTTACAGAGAAGCCGGCGATAATCGCCATGTTCGCCATGCGCACCTGACCGTCCATGAGGATCGCCATTTTTCTGACTTTTTCCTCATTGCCCGGATACATCTCGCGGACTTTGATGAGGAAGCGCCGGTCGATCTCCTGAACGATCTGGTAGATACGCGGCAGGAGGCGGGAGAACAGGTCGATGGGCCATTTTTCAAGTGCCTCCGCCATGATCGTATGGTTCGTGTAAGCACATGTCTTCGTCGTAACGTCCCATGCTTCCTCCCAGCTCAGTC
This sequence comes from Lachnoclostridium sp. An169, assembly GCF_002160525.1. GTDB lineage: Bacteria > Bacillota > Clostridia > Lachnospirales > Lachnospiraceae > Mediterraneibacter > Mediterraneibacter cottocaccae. Next base: position 4,858 of record NZ_NFKT01000046.1, on the reverse strand, counting down.
CCTCTACGTCGATCAGCAGACGCATCAGCTCCGGAACCGCCACTGTCGGATGGGTATCGTTCATCTGGATAACAACCTTTTCATAGAGCTTGCGCACATCGCTGTGTTTCTTCTTATATTTCGCAATCAGAGCCTGAAGGCTTGCGGAGATGAAGAAATACTGCTGTTTCAGACGGAGCTCTTTTCCGGAATAGTGATTGTCATTGGGATAGAGCACATCCACGATCAGCTTCGCCAGATTCTCCTGCTCCACTGCCTTATGATAATTTCCCCGGTCAAACTCATCCAGGCGGAAATCTGTAATCGCCTTTGCATCCCAGACACGGAGAGTATTGACAACATGGTTGCCATATCCCACGATCGGCATGTCGTACGGAATAGCCAGGACGGATTCATAGTTTTCCTGGATGAATTTGTCCTTGCCCGTAACCGGATCCTTCTCAAAACGGATGTTTCCGCCAAAGCGTACTTCCTTTGCATACTCTTCTCTTCTCAGTTCAAAAGGATTGCCTTCCTTGAGCCAGTTGTCCGGCACTTCCACCTGATACCCGTCACGGATCTCCTGTTTGAACATTCCGTAGCGGTAACGGATTCCGCATCCGTATGCAGGATAGTTCAGTGTTGCAAGGGAATCGAGGAAACATGCCGCAAGACGGCCGAGTCCTCCGTTTCCGAGCGCCGCATCCGGCTCCTGGTCCTCGATCACATTCAGATCCAGTCCCATCTCGGCGAGCGCTTCTTTGACTTCCTTGTATGCGCCCATGTTGATCAGGTTGTTCCCGAGGGCACGGCCCATAAGGAACTCCATGGACATATAGTATACCGTCTTTGCGTCCGCCTTGTCATAGGCCTCCTGGGTTGCGAACCAGTCGTCAAAAATAACATCCTTCACAGCATAGGAAACCGCCTGGAAAAGCTGCTGAGGCGTCGCCTCTTCAATGGTCTTTCTGTACAGGGTTCTTATGTTGTCCTTTACGGTCTCCTTAAATGTTTCTTTTTCAAATCTTTTGTTGAACATTGCTTTATTTTCCTTCCTTTTCCACGCCCATTGTAACCGCTTCACCGTTGATCTTCCACTCCTTTACATAACCGGCCGGCTGCGCTTTTACGACCTCGTCGGCAAGAACTTCCCCGCCGATCTGAGCGCTGTTCTTCGCAAATACGGCTTCTGCCTTTTCGGTTCCGTCGTAGGTCACGCGGATCCTGTCCATAACTTCAAAATCCGCTTCCTTTCTCATGGTCTGGATCTTGCTGATGATCTCGCGGACAAAACCTTCCTCAAGGAGTTCCGGTGTCAGGTTGGTGTCGAGAACGACGGTGATGCCGTTGTCATTTTCAGAGACATATCCTTCAATCTGGGCAGTATCAATCAGCAGATCCTCCCGGAAGAGCGTGATCTCCTGACCGTTCACATCAAGCTTCAGGGAACCGGTCTCATTGATCTCGTCCATCGCCGCATTTCCGTCAACGCTGTCCAGTGCAGCCTTGATGCCTCCTAACATTTTACCATACTTCGGCCCCACTGTCTTTAACTGTGGTTTAAAACTATATGAAGTAAAGTCACGGACATCTTCCGTAAATTTAACATTCTTCACATTCAGTTCATCTGCCACGATATCCTGATAGAACTCCGGCAGCGTGAATCCCGCCTTCACAAACATCTGTCCGATGGGCTGGCGGTTCTTGATGTTGGACGCATTTCTGCAGGCGCGGCCCATAACTACAAGTTTCAGGACATGATCCATATTCGCCTCAAGCTCCGGATCAATCTGTGCCTCATTCACCTCCGGGAACATGCACAGATGGATGCTCTCCGGCGCGTCTTTGTCAATGCTGCGCACAAGGTTCTGATAGATCTCCTCGGTCATGAACGGGATCATCGGCGCCGCTGCCTTGGAAACTGTGACAAGCGCTGTATAAAGGGTCATGTAGGCGTTGATCTTATCCTGCTCCATTCCCTTTGCCCAGAAACGCTCGCGGCTTCTGCGGACGTACCAGTTGCTCATGTCATCCACGAACTCCTGAAGCGCACGCGCCGCCTCCGGAATCCGGTAATTTGCCAGATTGTCGTCAACGGATTTCACCATCGTGTTCATCTTGGATAAGAGCCACTTATCCATAACAGAGAGTTTATCATACTCCAGTGAATATTTTGTGGCGTCGAACTCATCTATATTCGCATAAAGGACGAAAAATGCATAAGTGTTCCAGAGAGTACCCATGAATTTTCTCTGTCCCTCTGTCACTGCCTTGCCGTGGAAACGGTTCGGAAGCCAGGGAGCGCTGTTGATATAGAAATACCAGCGGATCGCATCCGCGCCGTAAGTCTCAAGGGCCTCAAAGGGATCCACCGCATTTCCCTTGGACTTGCTCATCTTCTGGCCGTTCTCATCCTGCACATGTCCCAGGACAATAACATTCTTATACGGCGCCTTGTTGAAGATCAGCGTAGAGATCGCCAGCAGGGAGTAGAACCATCCTCTCGTCTGGTCCACAGCCTCGGAAATAAAGTCCGCCGGGAACTGCTCTTCAAACAGCTTCTGGTTCTCAAACGGATAGTGATGCTGTGCGAAAGGCATGGAACCGCTGTCAAACCAGCAGTCGATGACTTCCGGTACACGGTGCATCTCTTTGCCGCACTTCGGACACCTGATCGTAACCGCGTCGATATACGGACGGTGAAGCTCGATATCATCCGGGCAGTTGTCCGACATTTCCTTGAGTTCCGCGATGCTTCCGATGGAATGCATGTGGCCGCACTCGCACTCCCAGATATTCAGAGGTGTTCCCCAGTAACGGTTCCGGCTGATGCCCCAGTCCTGAACGTTCTCGATCCAGTCACCGAAACGTCCCTTTCCGATACTCTCCGGAATCCAGTTGATCGTATTGTTGTTGGCAATCAGGTCGTCCCTCACCGCAGTCATCTTGATAAACCAGGACTCGCGCGCATAGTAGATCAGCGGCGTGTCACATCTCCAGCAGTGGGGATAGCTGTGTTCAAACTTCGGCGCGTCAAAGAGAAGTCCTCTCGCATCCAGGTCTTTTAACACCTCCGGGTCTGCCTTCTTCACGAAAAGTCCGGCAAACGGTGTGGACTCCGCCATATTTCCCTTCTCATCGACAAGCTGCACAAACGGAAGATCGTATTTTCTTCCCACGTTCGCATCGTCCTCACCAAAAGCAGGCGCGATATGAACGACTCCGGTACCGTCTGTCAGCGTAACATATGTGTCGCATGTCACATAGAACGCCTTCTTGTTCTGCTTTGCAGCAGCGTCCGCCGCACACTGGTAAAGAGGTTCGTACTCTTTTCCTTCCAGGTCTGTTCCCTTGTATGTCTCAAGGATCTCGTAAGCCGGTTTTCCTTCCTCTCCCAGTTTTCCGAGCACGGTGTCAAGCAGGGCGCAGGCCATGTAATAGGTATATCCGTCTGCTGCCTTCACCTTTGCGTAATCCTCATTCGGGTTCACGCAGAGAGCCAGGTTGGACGGCAGTGTCCAGGGCGTCGTGGTCCATGCCAGAATGTAGGCGTCCTCGTCTTTTACCTTGAATCTGACCACTGCAGAGCGCTCTTTTACATCTTTGTATCCCTGCGCCACTTCCTGGGCAGACAGAGGTGTTCCGCAGCGCGGGCAGTAGGGAACGATCTTGAATCCTTTGTAGAGGAGTCCTTTATCCCAGATCTGCTTTAACGCCCACCACTCGGACTCGATAAATGTGTTGTGGTATGTGACGTAAGGGTGTTCCATATCCGCCCAGAAACCGACTGTGGCGGAGAAATCTTCCCACATGCCCTTGTATTTCCAGACGCTCTCCTTACATTTCTCAATAAACGGCTCCACGCCGTACTCTTCGATCTGGTCTTTTCCGTCCAGACCGAGAGATTTCTCGACCTCAAGCTCCACCGGAAGGCCGTGGGTATCCCATCCTGCCTTTCTCGGAACCATATAGCCCTTCATAGTGCGGTATCTCGGGATCATATCCTTGATTACCCTGGTCAGCACGTGTCCGATATGGGGTTTTCCGTTCGCTGTCGGAGGCCCGTCATAAAAAATGTATTCCGGGCATCCCTCTCTCTCTTCAATACTCTTCTGGAAGATGTGGTTATCTTCCCAGAACCTCTCGACTTCTTTTTCCCTGCCGACGAAGTTCATATCCGTGGATACTTTTTTGTACATCTTTTTCTTCCTTTCTGTGGGTGCCCGGCGCAGCCATGTGTCGATTGCGGGCGCGCTCTCGCTCGGGACGGAACGCAGCGGTACTAAGACCGCAAAAGACGCGGTCTAAGTGCCGGCGTTCCTTTACGGCCCTTAATCGACACATGGCTGCGCCGGGCCTGTCCCAGAACGGAAGTGCAATCAAAAACGAGGGGAGACGGAAGTTTTGAAATGTCAAAAAGGCTTCCGTCCTGTAAAAGGACGAAAGCCTTGTGTCTCTCTCGTTTTAACCACCTGTTACATCATACTTGAACGTTAGCCTTTAGATATGGATAGAAAAATTCAAACGTTCGCATATGGTATCCTCTAACGCGGGATCTGCGTCAGCCCTTACGCGCTGATGATACATTGTTTGGGGGCTGCGGCTCGGGAGTGATCTTCAGATATGTCCTACTGATACCGGACTTTCACCGTCTCCGGCTCGCTGAAATGTTCGGGTAAATCCTACTGTCTCCGTCGTAGCTTTTGCTTTTCAATTTATCCGCCAATTATTATAATAAAGAAACCCCTTGTTCGTCAAGGGGTTTCTGTCCTTGAGTTTCCGCAGAATTATCCCCCTCAGATATATCTGCCGCCTTTTGTTATTCACAACTTTCAAAAAATGGCCAAAATATAAGGAATCCTGTTCCTTTTTGATGTAA
>NZ_NFKT01000045.1 GCF_002160525.1 Lachnoclostridium sp. An169 | reverse complement strand
TTATTTAATTTTTCATCATTCAAATGTTACACCTCCATTATAGAAAATTAAGTCTGCAGTTGCAACCTTCTGTGAGCTCAAACAAAAGGAAAATGTAGCGGATACCGCCTGTGAAACAGCTGAAAGAATATAGATGTTTCTGCTGATTGTCAGAATATTATACTTTATGCGTGCATGAAATGCAATAAGTAAATATACACAAAAAGTATAAAATGTTTCTAAAATAAAAAAATCAAAATAAAATCAGAGAGAAGAATTTCTATGTGTACAATTCTTCTCTCTGAAAATTTACTGGTCAGTTTCCTGACGCTACGGCTGCCTTCAGTGCCTGTGCCAGCTGATCCGGACAGGATGTGGACTTGAATCCGCATTTGATACCGTCGATCCGGGCGATGGCCTCATTTACATCCATTCCTTCAATGAGACGGCCGATTCCCTGCAGATTTCCGCTGCAGCCTCCTACGAAAGAGACATTTCTTACTTTATTATCCACAATATCAAAATGGATCTGTCTAGAACAGACGCCTTTTGGAGTATATTCCATTGCGATTACCTCCTTTGTACAAATCAATTCAGACAATGTTTTTGTCCACGAGAATTATAGCAAATGCCATAAAGAAATACAAATAAAATTTTTGTGTTCCATTTTTCGGGCGATTTTTGAAAAATCTGACATTTGGACAGGAAGAACCGGAAACCTGAGAAAAGTGGAACGCTGTGGGAGCAAAGGGACTGGAAAGGGATAAAGCTGAGAATTTAAGAGGTTCATGTGAGATTAACAGGAAGAGACAGGGAGGGAAGAGACGTTCGCCATTTTCGTCATTTTCAGAAGCGCGGGTGTAGAATTATGTAGAACGGTTTTTGCGGACAACCCGGGAAAAGTGGGCTATAATGTGCACAAACACAATCCGTAACCGTCGAACTGGGATCGTTTGTATGATCACGCATCTGACCTTAAGGATATTGTGGGAGATTAAATAAACAGGAGGGTTTTGCCATGCTACAATTAGTGACAGGCACCAATGTTGTCATCTGGCTGATGGCGGCCATTGGAGTGCTGGGTATACTGGCGAAGATCATTAACCAGTTTACTCTGAACAGACTGCTGAAAGCAGCAGGAAACATGCCGAAAAGCACGCACCGACTGATAAAACTCGTGAGAGCAAAGTACGAGCACGCAGTTATGATCCATGATTCTGTGGAAAATATAGATGCGTTTGTGGAAAAATACATATATGAATACAGGGGATGTTTATTCCGTATCCATACATGGAGACAGATAGAGACACTTTCCATATGGTTTTCCGGAATTCTGGCGGCATTTGGGGCGTCAGCTTATTATCTTTCTTCCGGATTTTCAGAATCCGTTTATCAATATATTGCGGGAGGCGCCGCAGAGATGATTCTGCTTGCCGTAGTCAGATCGCTTTCGGACGAGCCTTACAAGATCAGGGCGGTAAAGATGTATATGGTGGATTATCTGGACAATATCTGTGCGTTCCGGCTTAAGAGGCAGAGAACGTCCGATCGGGATTTTATCGATGTAATCGCGGCGGAGAACTCCGGAAAGCAGGCGTTTCAACCGGCATATCAGGGAAGCGCGGGCGTGGTTGCCGGTGCATCCCGGGAAAATGCACCCCGGGAAAATGTATCCCGGGAAAATGCGTCAAGGGAAGCTTACCAGGCATCCCAGGAGAATTTCGGGCAGATGACGGACCGGACGGCAGCAATGCAGCAGGGGACAATGCAGCAGAACACTGCCCGGGAAGGCGAAAGAAACAGTTCCCAGAGTTCCGGGCGGGGAATCTTCCGCAGAGGAGCGCAGAAGCAGGAGTCTGAACTTCCGATCAACATTGAGGGAGAACCACGCAATGTTGAAAAAGCGGGAAATGAAAGTCAGAATGTCCAGAGACCTGTTCCGGATCAGAATATCAGAAGACCTGCCGGAAATCAGGAGGAAGACGATGACAGACCGGTACTGAGAGAGGAGGCGATCCGTCAGATTCTGGAAGAGTTTCTTGCATAAGGCATCCATATTTGGTAAAATGTGCGTAGAGTACCAGACATGGTACGGCAAAAGATGATATCAGAATATCAGAAAGGAAGGATAACAATGAGCAAAGTGACATTTGATTATTCAAAGGCGTGCAGTTTTGTGCAGGAACACGAGATGGAATACATGAGTGAGCTTGCCGCGCAGGCAAAAGAAAAGCTGCTTGCAAAGACAGGCGCGGGAAATGATTTCCTTGGATGGATTGATCTTCCGGTAGATTATGATAAAGAGGAGTTTGACCGTATTAAAAAAGCGGCAGAGAAGATCCGCAGTGATTCAGAGGTTCTGCTTGTGATCGGAATCGGCGGTTCCTATCTGGGAGCCAGGGCAGCGATCGAGTTCCTCGGACATTCCTTTGCGAATGTTGTTTCAAAGGAGATCCGCAAAGCACCGGAGATTTACTATGTTGGAAACAGCATCAGCAGCACATACATCAAAGATCTGATCGATGTTGTAGGAGACAGAGATTTTTCTATCAATATGATTTCCAAATCGGGAACGACGACTGAGCCGGCGATTGCCTTCCGTGTATTTAAGGAGATTCTGGAGAAGAAATACGGGAAAGAGGAAGCTGCGAAGAGAATTTACGCAACTACTGACAAGGCAAAGGGAGCACTGAAAAATCTGGCGACAGAGGAAGGTTATGAGACTTTCGTTGTGCCGGATGACGTTGGGGGACGTTTCTCCGTACTGACCGCAGTTGGTCTGCTTCCGATCGCTGTAAGCGGAGCTGACATCGACAAACTGATGGAAGGCGCTGCTGCAGGAAGAAAAGCTGCGCTGGAGAATGATTTCGCAGAGAACGATGCGATGCAGTATGCGGCAATCCGTAATATCCTGCTTCGCAAGGGCAAGACAATAGAGGTGCTTGCAAACTATGAGCCAAGCCTCCACTATGTATCTGAGTGGTGGAAACAGCTCTACGGAGAGAGCGAAGGAAAAGACCAGAAGGGTATTTTCCCGGCATCTGTAGACCTGACGACAGACCTTCACTCTATGGGTCAGTTCATCCAGGACGGCAACAGAGTCCTGTTTGAGACCGTTCTCAATGTTGAGAAGTCCAGGGAAGAGATCGTAATCAATGAAGAGCCGGTTGATCTGGACGGACTGAACTACCTGGCAGGAAAGAATGTCGATTTCATCAACAAGAGCGCGATGAACGGCACGATCCTTGCCCACACAGACGGAAATGTTCCGAACCTGATGGTGAAGATTCCGGAGCAGAATGAGTTCTACCTTGGAGAGCTGTTCTATTTCTTCGAGTTCGCATGCGGCGTGAGCGGATATTTACTCGGCGTTAATCCGTTCAACCAGCCGGGTGTTGAGAGCTACAAGAGAAATATGTTTGCTCTGCTTGGAAAACCGGGATATGAGGAAGAGAGAGAAGCTCTGCTGAAGAGACTGTAGTATAGACTGTGATATGGAAAGCCGGAATATCAGAAATTGAAATATCCGGTTATAAGGATGGATTTCCCTGGCGGAGATCCATCTTTTTTCCGGTTATTCCGGATTTTTTTGCAGTCATTTTTGGCGGGGCTTTTACGGACCCGAAAATCATGATATAATATAGGGCAGTCGTAGAGAACCGGCTGCTTATTATTTTTCAGAATAAATATTTCACAAAAATAGAAAATAAATATAAGCACCGGACATGTAAAGGAGGAAGTGTTATGTTACGAATTGGAATGCTGACAAGCGGAGGAGACTGCCAGGCTCTCAACGCGGCGATGCGCGGCGTTGTGAAAGGAATCTGTTCCAAGAGGGATGATGTGGAGATCTACGGATTCAAGGACGGATACAAGGGCTTGATCTACGCGGATTTCAGTATGCTCACCTCAAAGGACTTCTCCGGAATCCTGACCAGGGGCGGTACGATCCTCGGCACGTCAAGGCAGCCGTTCAAGCTGATGAGAGTGCCGGACAAGGATGGGCTGGACAAGGTTGAGGCGATGAAGCATACATATCACAAGCTGAATCTGAACTGTCTTGTGATACTGGGAGGAAACGGAACCCACAAGACGGCGAACCTGCTCCGTGAGGAAGGGCTCAATGTGATCACGCTTCCGAAGACCATTGACAACGATCTGTGGGGAACGGACATGACGTTCGGATTCCAGAGTGCGGTGGATATCGCTACGGATACCATCGACAGGATCCACACGACAGCTACATCCCACAGCCGTGTATTTATTATAGAAGTAATGGGACATAAGGTGGGACATGTGACGCTTCATGCGGGAATCGCAGGCGGCGCGGACATCATCCTTCTCCCGGAGATTCCCTATGATATCAAGGCGATTGCCAGGGTGATCGAGGGAAGATCAAAGGCGGGCAAGCCGTTTACAATCCTTGCGGTGGCGGAAGGTGCCATCTCCAAGGAGGATGCGAAACTGAAGAAGAAAGAGTACAAGGAGAAGATTGCGAAGAGAAAATATCCTTCCATCGCCTATGAACTGGCGGAGCAGATCGAGAAGGAGACGGATAAGGAAGTAAGGATCACTGTTCCGGGACACACCCAGAGAGGTGGATCTCCGTGTCCGTATGACCGTGTATTTGCAACAAGAGTCGGCGCGAAGGCTGCGGAGCTTATTCTGGAAGAAAAGTACGGATACATGGTGGCGATGAAGAACGGCGAGACTACGAAGGTTCCGCTTGAGGAGGTTGCCGGAAAGCTCAAGACCGTTGACCCGAAGTGCAGCCTGATTAAAGAGGCGCGGATGATCGGCATCAGCTTCGGCGATGAGTGATCTTTCCCGGAACCGGCGGATGATCGGACGGAAATTAGATCCGGAAAAAATTAGAAATTCAACAGAGGTGTAATTCATGTCATATACGGCATTATACAGAAAATTCCGCCCTACGGCATTTGAGGATGTAAAAGGGCAGGACCACATTATTACGACACTACAGAACCAGATCAAGGCAAACCGTATCGGACATGCATATTTGTTCTGCGGAACAAGAGGTACCGGAAAGACCACAGTGGCGAAGATCTTTGCAAAGGCGGTCAACTGTGAGCATCCGGTGGACGGGAGCCCCTGCGGGGAATGTGCCATGTGCAGGTCCATCGCCGCGGGGACTTCCATGAATGTGATCGAGATCGACGCAGCGTCAAATAACGGTGTGGACAATATCCGGGAGATCCGGGAGGAGGTGACGTACCGCCCCACGGAAGGGAAATATAAGGTCTACATCATCGACGAGGTGCATATGCTTTCCATAGGCGCTTTCAACGCCCTCCTGAAAACGCTGGAGGAGCCTCCGGAGTACGTCATTTTCATCCTGGCGACCACGGAGGTGAACAAGATTCCGATCACCATTCTGTCCCGGTGCCAGCACTATGATTTCAAGAGAATCAGTATCGAGACGATCACGGACAGGATGAAGGAACTGATGGACACGGAGAAGGTGGACGTGGAGGACCGGGCACTGCGTTATATCGCGAAGGCTGCGGACGGTTCCATGCGTGACGCCTTAAGTCTTCTCGATCAGTGTATTGCATTTTATCTGGGGCAGAAGCTCACTTATGACAATGTCCTGGAAGTTCTGGGAGCGGTGGATACGGATGTGTTCAGCCAGCTTCTCAGAAAAGTGATCAGCCGGGACGTGGCAGGGGTCCTTGACATTGTGGAGGATCTGATCATGCAGGGAAGGGAGTTGACCCAGCTTGCCACGGATTTTACCTGGTATTTAAGAAACTTGCTTCTGGTAAAAACTTCTGATAATATAGAGGATGTTCTGGATGTATCCACGGAAAATATGATGCAGCTCAAGGAAGAGTCCCAGATGATCGAGACGGATATGCTGCTCCGCTACATCCGTATTTTTTCTGAACTGTCGGGGCAGTTAAGGTACGCGACGCAGAAGAGAGTGCTGCTTGAAGTGGCGCTGATCAAGCTGTGTACGCCAGCCATGGAGACCAGTCAGGATGCGCTTCTTGACCGGATCCGGGCAGTGGAGGAAAAGGTGGATAAGGCGGCGGAGAACATGCAGGAGAGAGTCGTGTATGTGAATGGCGACGGAGCGGCTGGAGAAGGATATCCGGGCGGTTCGGGAGCAGGGGCTTCCGGGAGAGGAAGAGGACCGAAGCCGGAACTTCCCAACGCCATACCGGAAGATGTCCAGGAAGTGGTGAAGAACTTCCGGTCCATTGCAGATGAGGCGTCCGGCATGGTCAGAGGGTATCTGAAGAAAGCAAGATTAAGCCTGGGCGGAGACAACCGGCTTCTCATCGTGCTTCCCGACAGTCTGGCGGCGAGCGTGGTCGGAAGAGAGGATCACAGGCAGGAGCTGGAAGGACTGATCGAACAGCGGATCGGGAAGAAAGTAGAAGTGGAGGTCCGCTATGTAGAGGAAGGAAGACATTTCGAAGATACTTTCGTGGATATAGAGCAGAAGATCAATATGGAGATCACAGTGGAGGATTAGATATGGCAAAACGCGGAGGTTTCCCGGGCGGAGGAATGCCGGGGAATATGGCAAATCTTATGAAACAGGCGCAGAGAATGCAGCGCCAGATGGAAGAGCAGCAGAAAGAGCTGGAGACAAAGGAGTTTACTGCGGCTGCAGGCGGCGGCGCGGTGGAAGTTACAGTTTCCGGAAAACGGGAAGTGCTGAAAGTGAAGCTTTCCCAGGAAGTGGTTGACCCGGATGACATCGAGATGCTGGAGGACCTGATCGTGGCGGCGACAAATGAGGCGCTCCGTCAGGTGGAAGAAGAGACGGGAGCGGCAATGTCCAAACTGACAGGCGGCCTTGGCGGTCTCGGCGGCGGAATTCCGGGAATGTTCTGATTTTTGGAGTGAGGCAGAATGGATTATTACAGCAATCAGATCAGCCGTCTGATCGATGAGTTTTCCCGCCTTCCGGGAATCGGGAACAAGTCCGCCCAGAGACTGGCGTTCCATGTCATCAATATGCCCATGGAACAGGTCGAAGAGCTGGCGAGAACGATTGTTGACGCCCGGAAGAATGTGCGGTACTGCAAGGTGTGCTGCACGCTGACAGACCAGGATGTATGCCCGATCTGCAGCAACCCGGAGCGGGACAAGAAGACGATCATGGTGGTTGAGACGCCGAGAGATCTGGCGGCGTATGAGAAGACGGGCAAATACAACGGTGTTTACCATGTCCTGCACGGGGCCATCTCCCCCATGCTTGGGATCGGACCCGGGGATATCCGTCTGAAAGAGCTGATGGAGCGTCTCCAGGGAGATGTGGACGAGGTGATTATCGCCACCAACTCCAGTCTCGAGGGAGAGACCACGGCAATGTATATCAGCAAGCTGATCAAGCCTGTCGGCATCAAAGTGAGCCGTATCGCGAGCGGAGTGCCGGTGGGCGGAGATCTGGAGTATATCGATGAGGTCACGCTTCTGCGTGCTCTGGAAGGTCGGACCGAGCTGTAGAAACGACAGCCCGGTCAGATTTGGCTTATTCAAATGGTTCCGGGAAAAAGCCGGTTGAAGATGTGAGGTGAGTGTTCTGGCAGGAAAGAAAGTGACGTCATCGGACGTGGCGAAAAAGGCGGGGGTTTCCCAGGCCACGGTGTCCATGGTCCTGAATAAGAAATACAATGTCTCCTTCTCAAAGGAAGTGATCCGGAAGGTGGAGGAGGCTGCGGCGGAACTGGGATACGAGGTGCCGAAACACCGGGCGAAGAAGGAAGAGAAGCGTGAGAAACTTCTCGTTGTTATCAGTCCGAACCTTACCAATCCGTACTATGTGATGCTGCTTCAGGGAATCGAGTCCCGGGCGGCGGAGCAGGGATTCGGAATCTTCGTGTGTAATACTCAGAGAGATCTGGGAATGGAAGAGCGGTACCTGAAAATGATGCCCCAGTTAAATCCCCAGGGAATCATATACATCTGCAATCCCAGCCAGTGCTTTATGGAGACGGTGGTGGATCTTGCAAAGCGCATCCCGGTTGTTGTCATCAACAATCAGGATGAGCGTCTGGAGGTGGATGCGGTTGAACTGGACAACTCCAAGCTTGGACGGCTAATGGCGAGGCATCTTCTGGAGCTTGGACACCGGCATGTGGCGTATATTGCCCCGCCTCTGACGGCAAGGCAGAAGCAGCGTTCCCGCCGTGTGGAAGGATTTCTCAAGGAGTTCCAGAAAGCGGGACTGGGAGAGAATGTGGTGATCAAGGCGGCGGACGAGCAGATCGACCGGGATATTCCCGGAATCGACTCAGAGTATAAGATCGGCTACAATCTGACCCGGGAGCTCTTGAAGGAGCATCAGGAACTGACCGCCATCGTGGGGCTCAATGACATGATTGCCTTTGGAATCATGGACGCCCTTCACGATGAAAAATACAAGGTTCCCGGAGATATGTCGGTTATGGGATGCGACAATACCCTGTTTTCCAAGGTGAAAAAGGTGTCCCTCACAACCATTGAGCATTTCGTCATCTACAAGGGCATGGACGCCTGCGATATCATCATGAAGAAGATCAAATCCCGCACGAAACATTACACGGAGATCGAGCCGGTGAGCATCTATCATGTGGAGTATGAACCTCAGATTGTAGTGCGGGGGACGACTTCATATCCGCGGGATGAAAAAAGAAAAATTAATAAAAATCGATAAAATATTAATAAAATTATTAGTGAATCTGAGAAAATCAAGACAGAGAAATCCTGATAATTTAAGGAAATTCAGGATGCTAAAAAATATTTATATTAATTAATATAAATGAAATCCGGTTAATACAGGGGATTATTAAGTTTAAAATTATGTTAATAATTTTTGTGTCGGTTGACCTTCGAAACTTTTGAAACTATAATAAAGACAGTAACAAAAAGATCTTTAATTTTAAGGAGGAACAGCAATGAAATTCTTTATCGACACAGCTAACGTAGACGAGATCAGAAAAGCAAACGACATGGGAGTGATCTGCGGAGTGACGACGAATCCGTCCCTGATCGCAAAAGAAGGACGTGTTTTCGAGGAGGTTATCGCTGAGATCGCATCCATCGTGGACGGACCGATCAGCGGTGAGGTTAAGGCGACTACCACAGACGCGGAAGGCATGATCAAAGAAGGACGCGAGATCGCAAAGATCCACCCGAACATGGTCGTTAAGATCCCCATGACAGTGGAGGGACTTAAAGCAGTGAAAGTTCTTTCCGCTGAAGGAATCAAGACAAACGTAACTCTTGTATTTACCTCAAACCAGGCGCTTCTGGCGGCACGCGCAGGCGCTACATATGTTTCTCCGTTCCTTGGAAGACTGGACGACATCTCTGTGAGAGGCGTTGACCTTGTAGCTGAGATCGCCGAGATCTTTAAAGTGGCAGGAATCAAGACACAGATCATCGCTGCAAGCGTGAGAAATCCGATGCACATCACAGACTGTGCTCTGGCAGGGGCTGACATCGCAACTGTTCCTTACAAGGTAATCGAGCAGATGACACATCACCCGCTGACAGACGCAGGAATCAAGAAATTCCAGGATGATTACATTGCTGTGTTCGGAGAATAATTGAAAACGAGAATTCTAAAAGGAGAATTTCATGGACAAATTAGAACTGATGAAAACTGCAAATGAGATCCGCAAAGGCATTGTGACTGCAGTTCACAGTGCAAAGGCGGGACATCCGGGCGGATCTCTGTCTGCGGCAGAAATATTTACCTATCTGTATTTTGAAGAGATGAACATCGACCCGAAGGATCCGAAGAAGGCGGACCGCGACAGATTCGTGCTCTCCAAGGGTCATACGGCTCCGGGACTTTACGCGACACTGGCACAGAGAGGATATTTCCCGAAGGAAGATCTTCTGACTCTGCGCCATACAGGGTCTTATCTCCAGGGGCATCCGGATATGAAGCATATCCCGGGTGTTGACATGTCATCCGGTTCTCTGGGACAGGGAATCTCGGCGGCAGTGGGAATGGCTCTTTCCGCAAAGCTTTTCGGGGATGAGTACCGTGTGTACACACTGCTGGGTGACGGAGAGATCGAGGAAGGACAGGTATGGGAGGCTTCCATGCTTGCAGCCCATAAGAAGCTGGACAACCTTGTGGTGATCGTGGACAACAACAATCTTCAGATCGACGGACCGATTGACGAGGTAAACTCTCCGTATCCGATTGACAAGAAGTTCGAGGCATTTAACTTCCACGTAATCAACATTGATGGAAATGATTTTGATCAGATCGACGCAGCATTCAAAGAGGCGAGAACCGTGAAGGGACAGCCCACAGCCATCATTGCCAAGACACTGAAGGGCAAGGGAGTTTCCTTTATGGAGAACCAGGTTGGATGGCACGGAAAAGCGCCGAATGACGAAGAGTATAAAATCGCAATGGAAGATCTTGAGAAAGTAGGTGAAGCATTATGCCAGATGTAAAGAAAATTGCAACAAGAGACAGTTACGGCAATGCATTAGCCGAGCTTGGAAATGAACACGACGACATTGTTGTTCTGGACGCGGATCTCGCGGCGGCAACAAAGACAGGCGTATTTAAGAAAGCACATCCGGAGCGCTTCATCGACTGCGGTATCGCGGAGTGCAATATGATGGGCGTGGCTGCGGGAATCGCGGCGACAGGAAAGGTTCCGTTTGCAAGTTCTTTCGCAATGTTCGCGGCAGGACGTGCATACGAGCAGGTGAGAAACTCCATCGGATATCCCCACCTGAATGTAAAGATCGGCGCAACCCACGCGGGAATCTCCGTAGGTGAGGACGGCGCAACCCACCAGTGTAACGAGGATATCGCGCTGATGCGCGCCATCCCGGGAATGGTTGTGATCAATCCTTCCGACGACGTGGAGGCAAGGGCTGCCGTGCGCGCGGCTTACGAGCATCAGGGACCGGTTTATATGCGGTTCGGACGTCTTGCAGTTCCGGTGATCAACGACAGGGAAGATTATAAATTCGAACTGGGAAAAGGCGTGGTATTAAGAGAAGGAAAAGATGTGACCATCATCGCAACAGGACTTCCGGTAAGCAACTGCCTGGAGGCTGCGGAGAAGCTTGCAGCGGACGGAATCGACGCGAAAGTGATCAATATCCATACGATCAAGCCCCTGGATGAGGAACTGGTTGTATCAGCGGCGAAAGAGACCGGTAAAGTCGTGACCGTGGAGGAACACTCCGTAATCGGCGGACTGGGAAGCGCTGTGTGCGACGTGCTCTGCGAGAAAGCGCCCACACAGGTGATGAAGATCGGTATCAACGACGTGTTCGGAGAGTCCGGACCGGCGCTTGAGCTGATTAAGAAATACGGACTGGATGCAGACAGCATTTACGAGAAAGTAAAAGCGTTCGTGAAATAGTCGGAATTGTTGAAACAGTCGGAATTACTGAAATAGTCAGTATAACAGAAAAATTTTAAGACGGCAGGAAAGGGAAGAAGCTTTTTCTGCCGTCTTTTTTATAAAACTGTCCGCTTTTGTCGGATTCGTCTGACAACAAATGATAAAATCATGCAATTACATTATGCTATCCTCATTAGGACGTCGGGAAAACATATTTTTATCAGAGGTGAGTATAATGGAAAGACAGATACCAAAAAATGTTCGTCAGATTGGAAACGTAAGTGACAGTCCGAAAATATATGTAGAAGATTATGTGGATACCTTTTTTGCCCAGTTGTGTGAGAAGTGTGCGAAAGCAGGAGGCGGTCCCATCGGAGCATTCCTTGTGGGGGACATGCAGTCAGGGGAAGAAGAAGAGTATGTTTACATATATGGAGCGATCCAGATGCATGAGTTAAAGCTCTCGGGCAATGAATATGTGATTGACGAGGAGACATGGAAACATGCATATGAGGACTGCAAGCAGTACTTTGAGGACGGGGAGATGCTCGGCTGGTTCGTCGCCCGGCAGGGAGTTCCCCTGATACCGGATGCAGCAACAGTCCGGCTCCACAAGAAATCCTTTCCGAAGAAGAATACGGTCTTTATCATGAAAGATCCGGCGGAGAAGGACGAGACATATTTCGTACATAAAATGAATGATCTGATGGAAATCGGCGGTCACTACACGTATTATGAGAAAAATCCGTGTATGCAGAACTACATGATTTCCAGTCGAAAAAAAAATGGGGTATCAGCCTCGGAGACTGTTGAAGACCGAGCTGCAAAGGACTTTCGTAATCTGGTACGAGCACGCGGGGAGCGTCAGAGACAGCGGAAAGCAGGAGGCATGATGTATGCGGTCAGCGCCTGCCTTGTGCTCATCGTGATCGTCATGGGAGTGACCATGATGAACAGCTTCGACCGGATGCGGTCTGTGGAGAGTACCCTGAGCAGCCTGACCGGAAGGACGGATACGGTGGAAACCCAGGAGACCAGCGGGACGGTGACTGCGGTGACGGAGGAAGAACAGACCCGGGAGCCATCGGATTCATCTCCGGATTCCCAGGCGGCAGGCTCAGGAGACGGACAGGCTGACTCCGGGGATGGGCAGAATGACTCCGGGGATGCGCAGGCGGAAGACGGGCAGAAAGGTGACGGCGATACGCAGACCGGCTCCGGGGATGCACAGACGGCTGGTTCGGGGGATGCGCAGACGTCTGAATCCGACGGACAGGCGGGAGACGCGCAGACATCTGAGTCCGGAAGCGGGGAGCCGGTAGATAACAGTGCAGGCGGAGCTGCAGGAACAGCCTCTTCTTCCGGCGCTTCCTCGGGAGAGAACGGAAGCGACGGAGTCTATGTGGTGGAGAAAGGAGATACTCTCGCCATTATCAGCCGGAAAATGTACGGTGATGTGACCCATGTGGACGCGATCTGCCGGATGAACGGTATCACCGATGGAAATCTTATTTATGTGGGGCAGAAATTGCTATTACCGTAAAATCGTGATATACTAGCACATACAGACAAACGATAAGGGGACTATTATGGCGCAGAAGAAAATACCATATCTGCAGGTGGTAAAGCCGCCGGAAGATATGAAGGAAGTGAAAAAGAAGGCCAGAAAATTCCGTGGAGAGAAGTTAAAAAGGATGCTTGTGCCGGTCATACTCGCAGCCCTGGCAGTATGCGGTACATACCTTCTCCTCGACAACGAAGCGTACGGACAGGCCCGCACCGCTGCCGGGTATAAGAGCGAGCTGTCGGATACGAACAGCTACGCCCGGTTTTCCAATGGAATTGTGCGGTACAACCGGGACGGAGTTGTATTTCTGAACAGGCAGAATGAAGAAAAGTGGATCTATCCCGCACAGCTTCAGAATCCGGTCATCAAAGTGAGAAAGGACGCCTTTGCAGTCGCAGACAACGGAGGAAATACGATCCTTGTTTTTACGGAGGATGGAATCAAAGGAGAGATCGAGACTACGCTTCCCATCGAATCATTTACTGTTTCGGATCAGGGAATCGTCAGTGCGATTCTCAGAAATGAGACCTCTCCCATGATTATCTCCTATGATGCCACGGGAAATATTCTTGTGGAGCAGCAGGTGACGCTGAACAACACAGGTTATCCCACCGCACTGGAGCTTTCGGACGACGGAAATCTGTTGGCGGTTTCCTATCTGTATACAAAGGGAACTGCCCTGGGATCCCGGGTTGTATTTTATAATTTCGGGGAGACGGGAAAGGAGAAAACAGATAATATTGTCGCTTCGGAAGAATATGCGGATACGCTCATGGCAGATATTTTCTGTATCGGGGGCGGACGTATGGTTGTGGTGGGTGACAACTCTTTCGTAATTTACCGGGGGAATGATGTTCCCGAGAAAGAGACGGAAGTTTCACTGAATCAGGAAATCCAGAGTGTGTTCCACTCGGACAGGTATTTCGGAATGATCCTGCTGAATAAGGAAAAATCGGGATACGAAGTGAGACTCTATGACAGAACCGGAAATCAGGTTATGAGCCGGGAAATTTCCGGAGAATACGACCATGCGGTTATCGACGGAGATGAGATCCTTCTGTATGACGGACCGCGGATCTGCATTATCAAGGCAAACGGAATCGTGAAATTCCAGGGAGAACTTGACGCGGAGGTAATGGAAATGTTCTGCGCTGCAGGACTGAACAGATACTATGTGATGAGCGTTAATGAATTGAGTGTAATTTATTTAACGAAATAGGAGACGAAATGGATAACTGGCTTTTAATTGTAATTGCAGTAATATTTATAATCTGTATTGTAGTGGGGTATGTGCGCGGGTTCCTGAAACTGGGACTTTCCCTGGTATCCACTGTGCTTACCCTTGTGATTGTAGTGCTGTTCTCGCCCTATGTGGCGGACGCCCTGGCGGAGTACACGCCCATTGACGACTATATTGAGGAGAGATGCGTCGAGACATTTATGCCGGAGATTACGGAGGAACAGCTTGCTCAGGCGGACTTAAGCGGTACGCCTTTTGCAGATCTGACGCCGGAACAGAGAGCAGATCTCGGTAATCTGAACTGGGACAGGCTCGGCATCACGGCAGATGACATTCTCGGGCTTCTCGGTGAGATTCCCAGAGATACCCAGATCGCGGAGATTGAGAATTCGCCGCTTCCCCAGTTTTTGAAAGATGCCCTTCTGGAGAATAACAACAGTATCATCTATCAGGAACTTGGAGCTGACAGCTTTCCGAAATATGTGGCGGCATTTATCTCACGGATGGTTCTGAATGTGGTGTCATTCCTCGTGACTTTCCTACTCGCCATCATTATCGTAAAGGCGCTGATGTTCGCGGTAAATATTATCGGCGAGCTGCCGGTGCTGGGACTGATCAATCACCTGGCAGGCGGCGTGCTGGGAATTGTCCTGGGTCTGGTGATCGTCTGGGTGGGATTCCTTGTTATCACGCTGCTTTACACAACGGAAGCGGGGATGGCGTGCTTTGAGATGATTGAGAAGAGCAGCATCCTGAGTTTTCTGTATGATGCAAATCCGCTGCTGAACCGGCTGCTTGGATTCTGAACTGTCTGAATTGCTTTTTGTATGACTGTCGGGTGTCCGGCTGTGTGCTCATATTACCACGGCGATCACGCTTTCGTTCGGGAGTGGAACGCAGCGGAAATATGAGGCATCACAGCCCGGAAACTGGCGGGAGTGGGAAAAGCAATGTGAGGGAGAGGAAAAGAGAGAGGGAAAAGGAGAGGAAAGAAAGTAAAAAAGTAAAAAAGAGAAAATTAAAAAGAAAAAAACTCTTGACAGAATCTACTGGAATATGGTATTGTATAAAAGTTCACAGAACATGTTTCGGGGGATTAGCTCAGTTGGGAGAGCGCCTGCCTTGCAAGCAGGAGGTCACGAGTTCGACTCTCGTATTCTCCACTTGGCAGAACCGCGAGGGAAAGTTCATTTCCTGAGTGCAGGATGCCATGAAAATTAAATATTCCTCCTTAGCTCAGTCGGTAGAGCACACGACACGGTTACATACCGGAAAGGGCTAAGACAGGATGAACAAAAAACAGGTTTGATATTTGTGCAAACCTCACAATGATCCTCCTTAGCTCAGTCGGTAGAGCATTCGGCTGTTAACCGAAGTGTCGTTGGTTCAAGTCCAACAGGGGGAGCTCACAAAGCCCGTAAATTCAACGTTTACGGGTTTTATTTTATTTTGAAACATGCCCCTTGGGGGCAAAAAAGGCTGTCTGCTTAAGAAAGCAGGCATTTGATTGTTAACCGAAAAATGAACCGGAATTGCGTTGCTGGATGGGTTCCGGTATGTTGCCCGATGGTAAATTTTAAGTTTTACTGTCGGGCTTTTTTTGTGCCTTTTTTAGAAAGGGGAACACAGTATGGAATTGAATGAATTGGAAAAACGGCAGCTCTTTCAGGTCGAGGGAGACTGTCAGACAAAAGTGCTCAATGAACTTTATCTTACTGCCCGGTATACGACGGATCCTAAGCAGCGTGAAGCGGCTCAAAGCCTGGCAGATAAGCTGCGGAGTATGTCGGCGGATGAATGTATGGATCTAGTGAAAGATATTCAGAGCAATTACAAGCTGCCTTATCCTCCCCGCACAGTTGGGGAAATGATTGCGGAAGCAAGACGGCAGTCCCGGGCGGATAAACTGAAAGGACATGACATTATGGCTCTGGAGAGATTTGCAGAGGATACAAAGCACATGATTGTCTTTGATGTATTATCTTCTGACTCTCCGATTGGGGATAAAGGAGACCGGATGCGTCTTTTCCTGACAGATGAGGGATATAAGAAAGCCCTGAAGAATCAGGAGAACAGGCATATTAAGATCAGAAATCATGCAAAAGTATCAGCGGGGCATCTGCATTATGAGCATAGAGACCGCGATTTGTAAATAGGACAACAGAAAGGGGGAGCGCAGTATGGCTGTATTCCGAGTGGAAAAGACAAAAGATTTTACGATTATGAGCAACCATCATCTTCGCAATCCAAAGCTGTCTTTAAAAGCGAAAGGGCTTTTATCGCTGATGCTGTCGCTCCCGGAGGATTGGGATTATACCACGAAAGGGCTGGCGCAGATCTGTAAGGAGGGAGTTGATTCTATCGGTACTGCGCTGAAAGAACTGGAACGGTATGGATATCTGACGAGACGGCGCCTCCGGTGTGAAAATGGTCAGTTGGGAGATATTGAATACACGATACATGAGACACCTGCGGAGACCAGCAGAGAGAGCAGTTCACCTAAACGGGAAAATCCAGGACAGGTAAATCCAGGACAGGCAAAGCCTGAACAGGAGAAACCTGAACAGGAAAAACCGGCACAATTAAATACTAATATACAAAAGACTGATCCACCAATTACGAAAAAATTAAGAACGGATCTATCAATCAATCCATCTTCTGATGGTGATACAGAGATCCGGGCTGGGATTGATGGATCTGATCTGGTGGATGCATATCGTGAGATTATCAGGGATAACGTGGAGTATGAGTGTCTTATCAGCCGTTATGGGAAGGAGCGCATGGATGAAACAGTAGAACTGATACTTGAAACAGTGGCTGCCAGACGACCGTATATCCGTATTGCGGGGGAAGACTATCCGAAAGAAATTGTCCGGAGCCGGTTCCTGAAGCTGAACTCCGGACATCTGGAGTATGTCTTTGAGTGTATGGACAGGAACACGGCGAAGATCAGCAATATCAAATCCTATCTGCTGGCAGCCTTATTCAATGCGCCGGCGACAATGGACAGTTATTACAGGGCGGAGGTGAATCACGATCTGTATGGATAAATTTTCAGAAGCAGGGAGGTGCAGTATGGTACTGATTGGAATCATACAGTTGTTATGCCGGGCGTGACCAAAGAACAGATCCAACAGGCCAGGGAGACGGATCTGTTTGCTTACCTGCAGTTCCATGAGCCGACGGTATTAAAGAGAGATGGACCGAATTACCGGCACAGGGAGCATGACAGCCTGGTATATGTTACTGGGAAAAAATATTGGTATTGGAACAGCCGGGGGCGAAGTATCAATGCATTAGATTATCTGATTGAGATCCGGGGATATGATCTGGTCGATGCAGTAAATCAACTGCTCGGCACGGATACGCGTTCGGTATCAATCCCGAAGAGTTCCAGGGCAGTAACGGATCAGGAAAGAAACGTGGCAGGAGAGCAAAGAAAGCAGGGAAATCCATCAGCGGAATCTTTCTCCCTTCCCTGGGCCAGGCGGTGTGCTACATTTGCGGTATCCTATTTGCGGCGGAGAGGGATCAGCAGTGAGGTGATCCTGAAGTGTTTCCGGTTAGGGATTTTCTATGAAGCCAGATACAAAGGTGAAGCAGTCTGTGTATTTGTAGGGAAGGATGATGAAAAGAAAGCGAGATTTGCCTGTATGCGGAGCATTATGGGAAAGCTGAAAAAGGATGTCTACGGAAGCGACAAGAGATACAGTTTCTGCTATCCGCCGGAACATCCGGGGAGCCGGCAGGTCGCTGTGTTTGAAGCGCCTATAGATGCGCTTTCCCATGCCACTTTGCAGGAGGTGGAAGGCTGGAAGTGGGATGGATACAGATTATCTTTGGGAGGAACATCCGGAGTGGCGCTGTTCTCCTTTCTGGAAAGGCACCCGGAGATCCTGCGGGTTACACTCTATATGGATAATGACCTGGCAGGCCTTGTCAATGCACGGAAGATTAGATCAGCACTGCATAAGGATCCCATGTTTAAGCATATCCGGGTAGGGATCAATCCTCCCCGGACAGGAAAAGATTACAATGAGAAACTGCTGTGCAGATTACAACAGATAAAAGAAGATCCCGATGTGAGCCGCCAGAAAGAGGCGGCCATTTCTATTTAGGAGGAATTTCAGAGATGATGAAGAAAGAGAATACTGCGCTGCATCTGATCGCAGAAGCAGCCCGGTGTCCGGACTATGGACCGGATATGGTCAAGGGGTTGATGGAA
Source organism: Lachnoclostridium sp. An169 (assembly GCF_002160525.1). Lineage (GTDB taxonomy): Bacteria > Bacillota > Clostridia > Lachnospirales > Lachnospiraceae > Mediterraneibacter > Mediterraneibacter cottocaccae. The sequence goes on along the minus strand of NZ_NFKT01000045.1, from coordinate 9,069 downwards.
AAGCTGGATATGAATGAGAAAGGTTTTGCCCTGCTGATGAATGTCACTCCTTCCACGGTCCGGCTGTGGACAAGCGGGGCGGCGCAGCCGTCCGGAACTGCGAAACGTCTGATGCAGATCTTTGAAACGGCACCGGAGACGGTGAGCAGGATAGCCGGGGAGAAACCGGTGTCCGGGAGGACAGAAGAATGATGGAGCAGGAGAGAGGGCAGCTTGCGGAAAATGAACAGGTAAAAGAAGTCATGGCACTGTTTCAGGAAAATAAAACGCCGGGTGCGGAGGAATTTGCTCAGCTGATCAGTTATGTGGGCGAGATGGAGAACCGGCTTGCCGAGGCTGTGGGCGAATTAAAAAATATGCGTCAGGAGATGCAGGAGGCGCAGAGCCATTCCCTGAAAGCAGTTATGAAGAAAAGCTGCCGGGCAATGGAAGAAAGTATTGCAGATATGAGAAGCAGGCTGAATGATTTAAAAGATAAGATTGTGAGCGGCTGCCAGAATATCCTTTCAGATTTTAAACAGAGAGGCGTGGACGCTCTGGATGGGATTACCCGGTTCCTTGGTTTAAAGACGATGCTGGAGGGCATCAGGGAGGCGGCAGACAAAAGCATCCAGACAAGTAACCGGGCGATTTCCAGAGTAGAGTCATTCGGTGCAGAGTTCCATGAGACAGGACGGCATCTGAAAAATATGGGAAGAGTCCTTCGGGGAAAGGAGCTTTCCGAAACTGCAAAAGAAAACGGAAGGGCTGCCGGTGCGCTGAAAGCTGTGATCCGGACGGAGAAAAGCTGTGTTTCTGCAATCCGTAATGGCGCAGAAAAGTCTCTACAGAGTCTGGAGCGGTTGGAAAAGGCGGCACAGAGACCTTCGGTACTGAAAGCGATGAAAGACCAGAAATTGCAGATAGATCAGGGAACAGTACGGACTGTTCCGGCAAAGGACCGGGAAAGCCGGTAGAAGGGAGAATGAAAGATGATGCAGGAAGCACTGACGAGGATCTACTATATTTCAGAAGTGGATCTGACGGATTTTATTTATAAGCTGCACATAATGTGCGGTGATTATACGGAAGATGTGGAGCGCAATATGAGTTCCCTGATGAAAGGTCACGGAACAGACCTGATCGCAGTGATGGGAAACGGGCGTCTGCGGCTAGGAGATGCAATGGATGCGTATTGTTCCACCGGAAAGATCCAACAGACAATTTTTACAAGAGAATATGAAGATGGCCGTGCGTTCCTGTTCCATATCATGGAAGAGAGGTACGGTCATTTTTATGGCGAAGTTCTGCTGACCGATGTAAACACGCTGCGTCAGGATATCAGAGGTGTGATCCAGTATCCTTCCGGCGTCAGTATCGTGGACAGCGGAGGAGAACAGACAGAGATCAGTCTGGAGGCATGGATGACAATGCGGCTTTGTGAAAAACTGGAACTGCGAACCTGGGGATTCCGTTACCGGGAAGACCAGACCGGTCTGATCCAGGTCCATCTTTTAGAAATTTTTGACGTATGGAGAAAACTGGCGGTCCAGGTTTCGGATGAATATATCCAGCATCAGCTGAACATGGAATATATGCTGGATGCAGAAAATTCGGATCCTGATATGATCAGGATCCCGATGGAGACGGCAAAGCAGCTTCTGCTTTACGGAGACTGTCCGGTGTACCGTCTGTACCCGTATGATCCCGAGCAGCTTCCGGCGATCGCGGCATTCACATGTGGACTCTGGTATCAGGAAGAACAGGAATTTGCCGTCATGCCGGAAGACGCAGGCGCTTTGAACCGTCTGGCGCAGAGGGAAGCCGACGTCTTTTTAAGAAACCGGATCCGTGAACGGGATGCAGGGCGGAATTATTATGACAAGTGGAAGTGAGCGAAGTTGGAGGTGAAAAACGATAGCAAAGAACATACAGCATGAAGACTTTGGTGAGAAGATCGGCGGCGCAAAAAAGGATTTGTGGAAGAGCAGGGGGCTGTACACAGATGATCTGGAAAGTATGAACGAAAGGGAAGCGGAGAAGTACGTCAAAAAAGATAATATCTGGAAAAAGCCGGACTATCAAGCAATGATTGACGAAGGTATCCCGCTGGGTGTCGTTTATTATATCAAGAAAGTAAGAGACTGCCTCCCTGCGTCGCCCCGATATCCGTATGGCGACAACACAACGGAAAAAAGGCTTGCCAGACAGAAAGAATATATTGAAACTGTCCGACAGCTGGAGGCTGTGATGAAAGATGTCCGGACCGTAGAAGATGCGATGAAGGCCTGCGACAGATTTATGGTCGGTAACGGCTATCTGAGCAGAGTTCCGATAATGGGCGGCAGTGCGTGGTATATGGTGGAAAAGAAAGGGCGGGATAATCCGTCAGTTACAGACAAACTTTTTACAACTTTGCACATCCGTTCTACAGATCAGTTTGAGTGGCACTTTACAAAAAAGGCGCAGAGCGAGCAGTTTGGCGTACCAAAAGAGAGAAAAGTTCCGCGGGGGTATTCGATCCGCTATTATGACGGAGAAAACGGTTATTCAAGATCCGGGGAATGGAAGCCGGATACCTATTATGTGACGAAAGGGTATCAGATCCTAAAAAATAATCTGGCGACATGGGATGAGGCGCTTCACTGGGCGCAGGAAAAAGCAAAAGACCGTGGGCGCGGAGGGAAAAAGAGATTTGTTCCGGAGCAGCTTTCCAAAGTCCGGCGGAATGGACCGGACTATCGCAATGGTCAGGATATTACGGGAAAGGATTATCTGGATACGTTTGGCTTCCGGGGCGGCGAGTTCGGAAACTGGATGAACCAGAATGACCGGCAGGCATCTCTCAATATGGGATTTGAAGCATTGAAAGATCTGGCGTCGGCGTTGAAGATCAATGACAGGGATATCTCCTATCAGGGTACGCTTTCCATTGCTTTTGGTGCCCGCGGCAGCGGAAATGCAGCGGCTCATTATGAGCCGCTCAGGAAAGTGATCAATCTGACAAAGATGCATGGGGCAGGTTCACTCGCACATGAGTGGTGGCATGGTTTAGACGATTATTTAGGCGTAAAGATGGGAGCCGGGGAGATGCTTTCCGAAAAACCTGGAAGCCACCCTCTTTTCCGTAAGCTGGAAAGTGTTATGAAATATAAGCTGGAGAGCCCGGAACAGGCGCAGGAGCGGGCAGAACAGGAAATGTGCAGGGCAAAGAAAAATGCAGAAAGAGTGTTGGATGATGCTGTTTCCTCTTCTCTGGATCAGAATGGAAATAAAGCACAGAGGGAACAATATACCGAGCTCAAGGCGGCATTTTTATCAGGGCAACCAGGAGCGGTTGAGAAGATCAATGCCCTAAAAAAAGAGGTAAGCGGACGGATGATCCCGAAGACTGACAGGGGGATGTTGGAGGCTTACGAGCGGATACTTCACGGGATGTCTGAACAGGAGACTGTGAAGCCCAGACAGATCAAGACAGATTATTACCAGAATTCGATCAGAATGGGAAAGGAATATGGGAAAGATGGAGGATACTGGGATTGCAACGCAGAGATGAGCGCCAGAGCTTTTGCCTGCTATATCAAAGATAAGCTGCCCTATCGTTCGGATTATCTGGTCGGACATGCAGAGAGTGCGGTTGCTTTTAGCAGCGGAGAGAATGGACATCTGGATATTATCAAGGCTTATCCCGAAGGAGAGGAACGCAGGGCGATCAATGCCGTGTTTGATGAAATCGTGGCGGAGTTGAAACTGCAGAATATCCTTACCCACGAAGAGACGACACGATCTCTGGATATCAGCGGGATACGCGAGGCGTCGGATGGGCAGCTGTCTATGTTTGGAACTGAAAGAAGCTCGGTACTGGATCGGTTGGAGGCAGGGAAGAGCGCAAAGACAAAATCAGAATATATGGCTGCGGTGAGAAAAACGGAGCCGGAGCTTTAGATGGGAGGTGGAGACAATAGAAGAGATGAATCATTTTGTTGCGCATCGAACAGACCGTTTAATCGAAGGAAAAGAAATCCGGCTTGAACATTCCGTAATCTGCGAAAATCAGGATATTTTAAATCTGATCGGTCAGGGCAAAGAAAAAATAAAAGCGATGCGAGCAGAGAGCATGAGTGACGAGCAGAAAGCCTTTGAGATCGTAAAAGCGGCGGCAAAAGAGTGGGAGAAGCAGGCGACAGTTACCCAGCAGTATGAGCAGGCACTGGAATATCTTGATACTCCGGAAGTAAAACATACAGGAAATCAGTGGATAAAACGGTCTTCTGGCACAGGGGAGGAAATCAGTAACCGTGTGTATAAAATGAAAGTCTGGATTCGGGAGAGAAGAAATCTGGACAGCCTGACAAGAGATAAAAATCCTACAGTCTGGTATGTCAGCTGGCAGGTGTCGCTGAATTCCCCGGTAGAAGGACCGGAAGGTCCGACAGTGATCGACGGGCGGATTAAGATGCGGTTTATGGACAAAAATGAAGCAAGTGAATATCTGGAAGGACAGAAGACTGCATATGCACATTTCTTTAGAGAAATTTCTCCGCCGGTACCAAAGGAATATGAAAATCTGTTTTCGGTGAATGGCGTACTGCTTCCGGGATATCAGACAGAAGGAAGTGAGCCGGAACAGAAAAAATCTTCTGTAGTGGATCAGCTGAAAGAGAGTGGAAAAGATATGGGAAAATCAGGGCGTCCGGCATCTGATAAAAAGAAAGAACCGGAAATAGGATGAAAGGGGGTACGGATTGGAAGTCAGGAAGTTTTATGATCTGAATATCCGTGGAGACTGTCTCGAGCCAGGAGGGAAGTTAAGGATAGATCATGGGATCACATTTCGCTCCGAGCGGGCAGATCTGTCGCCTTTTGTAGAAACTTCATTAGAGGAGCTGAAAAATCTCAGGGGAAAAAGTGCAGCTGTGGAACAGAATATTTTTGAGCGTATGAAAGGGCTGGCAGACGAATGGGAACGGGCTGCGGCGGTTACGACGCTGTTGGATCATGCAGTTGATTATCTTTCTGTACCAGAAGCAGAACATACAGGTAACCAGTGGAGACAGGATAAGAACAATACGAACGGGATGGAGATCAGCAACCGTGTATATAAAATGTGGTATATGATCTGGGTAGAGACAGAATATGATCCGAAGACAAAAGAGAATGTGCCTGTCGCGGCGTACGTCACATGGAATGTGAGTCTGAACAGCCGGAAAAGGGAGGTAAAATTAGCCGGGCAGGTTGAGAAAAGGTATCCGGATAGAACTGCTGCGATGAAATATGTGGAAGGGCGGAAGAAAGCATATGCACATTTATTCAGAGAAATTTCCCCGCCGATCCCGAAGGAATATGCAAAAGAATTTGAATATAACGGGCTGCTCCTTCCGGGGTATACGGTAGAGGGGCAGGAACCTCACAGGGCAGAGCATACCGCCGCCGAGATCTTAGAATCTATGGCAGGCGGTATTTTTGCGGAGCGTGAGAAGAAAGCCTCTATACTGGGGAAATTATCCGTGAGGAAGGATCAGAAACAGGCAGCAGTTCTGACAGGAACGGAAAATAAAAAGAAGGAGGCGGCTGTGCGATGAAAGTGTTAATGATAGAACCGGGGAAAGTTCCTTATGAGACAGAAATTGAGAACAGTCTGCGGGCGATGCAGGCAGCAGTCGGAGGCAGGATCCAGACAGTAGAATTTTCAGATGATCCGGCAGTCCTTATCTGCAATCAGGAAGGGAAGATGAAAGGGATGCCTCTGAACCGGCCGCTCCACGACAGCAAAGGGGAAGTATATGACATTATTGCCGGGAGGTTCTTTATTGCCGGAGCAGGAGAAGATGACTTTTGTGATCTTCCGGATCATCTGCTGAAAAAATATGAAGAAGAATTTCATCAGCCGAAGCAGTTTAAAAAAGTGGCCGGAAGAGTCCTGATTATGGATCAGAAAGAAGAAAGATCGCTGAATGGATATTCGAGTGGTAAAGCGGAACGTCTGAGCGAATCGAAAGATTTGGCTTTTAAAACAGACACATTTCTGAGAAAGAACAGTCCGTCTTATGCTGAAATGTGCAGCAATCCGCAGGCAGAAAGAGAAAAAATCGCGCGGGATCTGCTTGATGGGAAGACGTGGAAGGTGCGGATGTGCATTGCGACAGCTGTACAGGAGGAATACCTGTCGGATGAGGCTGTACCTTTACATAGGATGATTTCTGATTATGAAAAGAGATACGGGATCAATACCTATTCCATCTATCAGCTCAATCTATCTTACAGCACAGATCCGTACCGTTTTATGCCTTTTAGCTGGCTGCAGGAGAAAGGGCTTTCGATTGAAAGGGAGAATTATCAGATGGTCTACTCGGCGGAGCTGACGCCCGGAGATACGTTGCATACGATTTTTGAAGACCTGAACCTGGATCTTCCGGCAGATTATAAGGGGCACTCTCTATCTGTATCAGATATTGTCGTCTTTCACGAATACGGTCAGGAAAGAGCATGGTATGTGGACAGTATCGGATTTAAGGAGCTGCCGGACTTTTTCGGGAGAGAAGGGCAGGAGAAGGAAAATAACCGTAATCCTTCTGTGAAAGAGCAGCTTGATACAAGGAAAATGCAGGCTGCGCAGACGGAGAGAAAGGAAACCGTGCAGAAGAACACACCGGAAAGGAGCTGATGTGAAATGCTGATGGCAGCGAAAGACGCCTATCTTCTGCTGGTACAGCCGGACGATGTGATGATCAGTCCGCGGGAAGTGGACGAGACACTTGGAACAATGGTCTGTTTCCATCCCCGCTATGCCTTGGGGGATCATCATAATTATATTGATCCTGACGATTTTCTCAGGGAAATGTACCTGAATACAGTCGGGCATGATGAAAAGGGCATGAAGCGGTATGAATGGATGGTCAATGCGATCTGGAGCAGGAAAATGACCGGGCCAAACCGGAATGAGCAGGCAGTAGCGGAGACTATGCTGAATGTGATTTCAAAAAAATATATCATGCTGCCGCTGTATCTCCTTGACCACAGCGGTTTGGCTATGAGGACAGTCAGTTTTCACGATCCCTGGGATAGTGCACAGGTGGGATGGATCTATGTATCAAAAGAAGATGCCCTCAAAGCATTTGGTGCAGCAGAGATGACACCGAAGATCAGGGAAATGACAAAGAAAGCTCTTCGTGATGAAGTTGAAATTTATGATGCGTATCTCCGCGGAGAGTGTTACGGATACGAGCTGTATGAAAAGGGTGAGCTGAAAGAGAGCTGCTGGGGATTTATCGGCGATATGGATGAAGTCAGGAAAAGGATTGCAGAGCAGCTTCCAGATGACTGTAAAGATCTGGTGGATCAGCTGGAAGAAAGGATCCGGCCTCAGTCGGTTATCAAAACGTTTCTTAAACAAGCGAAGATGCAGATTGACCAGGCGGCGAAGTCGGCAGGAGACAAACCAAAACAGCAGGCTTTTGAGATTGCGAGATAACAGAATGGAAAGGAAGGAGGACTTAGTTGCAGGAAGATATTGAACAAAGAACCGTATCTATTACGGTCCAGGCGGCAAAGCTGTCCGGACGTGTCCTGAAGTCAGCGATTGCAGCTGCGCTTCGGAAAATGGAGCAGCAAAGGACGACACCGACAGTCGGACGCAACAGTATGAAGCGCCTGGCTGGAAGAGACGGCGGAACGAATACGATTGACGTACCGGGCAGGATTCGATCCTTTGAACGGTATGCCAGAAAATATCAGGTCCGCTATCATATTGAAAAGAATACAGCTACTACACCGCCGTCATGGACCGTTTATTTCAAGGCGAACCAGGCTGATGCCGTGACTGCGGCGTTTAAAGAATATACAAGAAAGGATCTTACCCGGACAAAAAGACCGTCTCTGCTGGCACAGCTTAGTAAATTTAAGGAACTGGCACAGGCGCTCGGCCGTGACCGCGTGAGGAACAAGGAACACGGAGGGCCGGAGCGATGAAAATGGATCGGGAGGCGTTTAAGCGTCAGCTGATCCTGAACCTGCCGTATCTGTTGTTTCTCTTTATTTTTGCAAAAGTCGGACAAGCTGTGCGTCTTGCGCCCGGAGTTGATATGTCACAGAAGCTCTTAGGACTGGCAGAAGGATTTTCACTGGCAGTTCAGAGTATATGGCCGGGAGCTTTATCTGACTGGCTGGTAGGAGTATGCGGGATGGCGGTCATGCGTTTTGCTGTATATCTGAAAGGAAAAGATGCAAAGAAGTACCGGAAGAACGTAGAGTACGGAAGCGCCAGATGGGGAACAAAAGCGGATATTGCGCCATTTATGGATCCGAAGCCGGAGAATAATATTATCCTGACACAGACGGAGGGGCTGATGATGTCAGGAAGACCGAAGAACCCGGCATATGCAAGAAACAAGAATGTTCTTGTGGTCGGCGGTTCCGGAAGCGGCAAGACTCGGTTTTTCATAAAACCGAACCTGATGCAACTTCACAGTTCCTATGTGGTGACAGATCCAAAGGGAACGGTATTAGTAGAGTGCGGGAAGATGCTACAAAGAGGAAGACCGAAGACAGGAAAAGACGGGAAACCGCTCCGTGATAAAAAAGGAAAGATCATCTATGAGCCATTCCGGATCAAGGTATTCAATACCATCAATTTTAAGAAAAGCATGCATTATAATCCTTTTGCGTATATCCATTGTGAAAAAGATATCTTAAAATTGGTGACAGTGTTGATCGCCAATACGAAAGGGGAAGGAAAAGCCGGGGATGATTTCTGGCAGAAAGCGGAGACACTTTTGTATACGGCGCTGATCGGATATATCTACTATGAAGCGCCGGAGAACGAGCAAAACTTTTCTACGCTGGTCGAGATGATCAATGCAATGGAAGTCCGGGAAGATGACGAGTCCTTTAAAAATGCGGTGGATCTGCTCTTTGACGCACTGGAGCAGAAAGATCCGGATCACTTTGCCGTGCGGCAGTATAAGAAATATAAGCTAGCGGCAGGAGATGTATGCTCTAAGTGACTTCTTAATCATGGTTTTTGTCATGGTTAGTGAAGCAGTCACTTAGAGCATTTTCATTTCAGGAGGTACAGCCATGAGAAACGAGAAA
>NZ_NFKT01000044.1 GCF_002160525.1 Lachnoclostridium sp. An169 | reverse complement strand
GCAGCTTATCTTTTAGCAGATAACTGTCCAACTAAAAGTAGAAGGGGGATTTTCGCCCTTTCGCAACTTACAGATACACCAAAACAAATTAGCACAACAGGTTAATTTAGTAATGGAATATAAGAAAGGTGTAAAAAGCCTGGATCATGTAAATTTGAATATTGATCACGGGATATATGGTCTTTTAGGAGAAAATGGGGCCGGAAAAACTACATTGATGAAAATTTTAGTAACACTGCTTACTCCCACTTCTGGAACAGCAGAAATAAACGGACTTACTGTTGAACCGAAAAACTTTGAAACCATCAAAAAACAAATTGGATATTTACCGCAAGAGTTTGGTCTGTACCCGAACCTTACAGTCCGTGAGTCTTTGGAATATGTCGGAATTATGTCCGGCGTGCAGTTTATGAAATCACTGCAATCGAAGATGTTTATACTTTGGACGGAACGCTCCGCTACTCTGCCGGAGAGGTGGTAGCGACAATCACCACAGGTACAGACGGCACTGCTACAGGCGAACCGTTGTACCTCGGCAAATTTGAAATCAAAGAAACCAAAGCGCCGCACGGCATGGCGCTCAATCCCGAACCGCAGACCGTGGAACTTGTCTACGCCGGACAGGAAGTGGAAATCACATCCGTCTCCTCCGCATTCTATAACGAGCGCCAGCGTGTGCAGATTGACCTTTCCAAAGTATTGGAACAGGACGAGAAGTTCGGTATCGGACAGAACGGCGAAATCCTCTCGGTACAGTTCGGCTTGTATGCAGCCGAGGATATCACAGCGGCAGACGGCATGGCTATCCCGAAGGACGGTCTCATTGAAATTGCTTCCTGCGATGAAAACGGAAAAGCTGTTTTTGCAACAGATCTCCCGGTGGGTGCAAAGCTCTATGTGAAGGAATACAGCACAGACGAGCATTACCTCATCAGCGATGAAATCTATCCTGTGGAATTTGCCTATGCAGGACAGGAAACGGCAGTCGTGAATATCTCCGTAAATGACGGTCAGCCGATGGAGAACAAGCTTATCAGAGGCTCAGTCATCGGCAAGAAGATTGACGAGGACGGCTTTGCCATCTGCGGCGCCATCTTCGGATTGTTTAAGGCAGACGAAACGGAATTTACTGAGGATACCGCTATTCTTACCGCCGAGTCCAATGAAATCGGCGTGTTCGGATTTGAAAATGTACCGTTTGGAAATTGGATAATCCGTGAACTAAAAGCTGCCCCGGCATTTGTATTGAACGAAACGACCTACCCGGTGACCATCTCTGAAAACGAAGAAATCGTAGAGATTGAGATTGAAAACCGCTTTATTGTGGGCAGCGTACAGACCACAAAGGTGGATGCCCAGCAGAAATGATGTTCTCCGCCTCCCGTTCAAGGCGATTGCAGATCGTGCCGATCATCCAGTCCTTTTCTCAGCTTGAAAAGAACTACGGCAAGGAAGGTGCGGAAATTATCATAGACAATACCCAGCTCACCATCTTCGGCGGCTTTGCTCCTCAAAGCACTTCTGCGGAAACCCTGTCCAAAGCCTTGGGCAGCCGAACTGTCATGTCCGGTTCGGTATCAAGAAGCAAGAACGATCCGTCCGAATCGCTGCAGATGATAGAACGGCCGCTGATGACGCCGGATGAATTAAAGAGTATGCCCAAAGGGCAGTTTGTGGTGATGAAAACAGGCTTCTACCCGATGAAGGTAAAGCTGAAACTGTTCTTCAAATGGGGCATTCAGTTTGATGAGAAGAATCCCTACGCCGTTGCCGATCAGGGAAACCGCAAGGTGGAGTATGCCTCGAAGAAGGACATTATGGACGGCATCGTGAAGAAATACCGTCTTGACCTGTTAGCGCCGCCCGAACCTGCAGACGAAGGCAATGCATCCGGCGGTCAGGATCAGGCGAAGGACGAAAGCAGCCAACCACAGACGAAAAAACAGCAGACAAGGGATAAGAAGAAAACAGGCGGATCAAATCTGCAGACTTCCCCAAGAGCTCGCAGGACTCCGCCTCAAGAACCAAAGCCGGAGGTGAGTGCCAATGGGCAGACTTGATAAGCTATACAAAACCGATGTGCCGCATCGGGCAAAGCTCGTGTATATCTATCTCCATGACCGCATGGATAAGGAGCGAAAGGCGTGGCCGGGGCTAAACACTATCGCCTCCCACCTCTCACTCTCCCGTTCCACTGTTAAACGAGCCGTCAAGGATTTAGAGAAAGCCGGACTGATACGAAAGGAGCCGCACTGCCGTGAAAACGGCAGTGCGACCTCCAATCGATACTATCTGCTGTGAGCCGAAAAAAACAAATCTCGTCCGCCAAGGGAGAACTATGCCTAAACAGTGGACTGAGGGGCGGTTCATTTTGACCCGCCTTGAAGTACCCACTTTAAGAGAGAATACAGCAGAAAGAGAAAACACAGACTATTTGCTGTTACTCCTCTGTTAATGTTTTTCTCATAAAATATTTTGACAAGTCAAATTAAAGCTCGACTTATCAAATTGTTTCTGCTATAATAAATATATTCTGTTTATGAGGTGAACAAAATGGCGGTTCAGTACAATAAGCTTTGGAAGCTGCTGATAGATAAAAAGATAAAGCCTTCTGCTTTGTCGAAAATGACAGGGATTGCCCCCTCTATTATGGCGAAGCTGGACAGGGATGAATATGTGGCTCTTTCCGTACTGGAACGGATCTGCCTGACTCTGGATTGCGACATCGGCGATGTGGTTGAGATCGTAAAAGAACCATAGGACGGGGGTGAAAACATATGAAACATCATTTTGTTTTTAACAAGCCGGCGATTCACTTTATCCTTTTGGTCGGCATTTTCACTTTTGTCTTTTTAGGTGCGGAATATCTGTTTGTCAATATGATCTCCCTGTCGGTGACGGAAGGGAAAACCGTCATTGCCCAGAACTATGCGCTGGGCGCCAGCGCCGTCGGCTTTTTCCTGTATCCGGCCATGGAACGCTGGGTTGGAAGGCGCTATAAAAGCGCGCTGACCTTTATCCTGGCGCTGGGTGCGATTATCTGTACCTTCATTGTCCAGCAGCATATCTCCTATGCGGCGACTATGACAGCAGGGATGGTGCTGTTTCTGCTGCTGGGCGTTTTCGGCAGCGCCGTCCACTATCTGGCTTCCGTCACCATAGACGGCGACAATGCATTGGCACGGCTGGCGGGGATCGCCTACGCTCTGGGAATTCTGCTCCAGTATGCAAACAACAACCTTGTCAACCTGGAGGTTGCGGAGGCGGCGTTTCTTTCGGTATTTCTGGCGGCTTTGAGCCTGCTGGTCATCCGAACGAGACAGGCCGGCCAAAGCCGCATCGAAATGACGGAGACTGCGGCTTTGGCCTCAAAATCAGAAACAGACATTTCCCTCACCCGGAAAAAACGGACGGCGGGCATTATGCTGGCGCTGCTGGTAGTGCTGATGGCATGTGTGTTCAGCACACTGGACAACGCCGTGACCCTCCGCCATGCGGGCGGGACGGATATCGGGCAGTGGCCCCGCCTGTTGCTGGCGCTCAGCGGCCTCGCCGCAGGCTTTGTCTTCGATATCCGAAAGCGGAAGTATATGGGGCTTATCATGTACTGCGTGATGATGCTGTCGGTTCTGTCCATTGTGGTACTGAACCTGGGCGCTCCGTTCCTGATTGGACTGGTGGTCTTTTACCTGTCCTCGGGCTTTTTCGTTGTCTTTTTCACAGCGGGCTTTATGGAGCTTTCCCGGCATATGCGCCTGCCGTCGCTGTGGGCGGGCATGGGCCGCGCCATGAATAACGTGAGCGCCGCCCTGATCGCCAGCGGATCGGTGGCGCTGCTGTCCACCGGCAACAGCCTGGCCGCCATTGTCATCGCCCTGGTGCTGTTCGTGGCGGTCAGCGTTGTTATGACTGTGTATACCGCCCGCATGAACGCCGTCAAAGAACCCAAGGAGCCGCCTGCTTCCCAAAAGTCGGACGAAGAGCGAAGGGAGGCGTTCATCGCAAAATACGGGCTGACCGAACGGGAATGGGATGTGTTCTCCAAGATGATTTCCTCGGACAGCAGCGCCCAGGAGATAGCCGACTGCCTGTTCCTGTCCAAGCGGACGGTGGAACGGCATATCTCCGCCCTGTACAAAAAGACAGGCGCAAAATCCCGCATCACTATGTACCTGCTTTACCGCAACGATTAACATACTGGCTGACACCCTGCTTTCTCTCCGGAGAGGCAGGGTGTTTTTGTGTGCGGTAACGAATTGTCCTGATGAAAAATATCGTTTTCCCCATCTGAAAAATGAAATTTACGCCATTCGGCATCCGCGAAAGGAAAAATCAGGAAAGAAAAGCACACCTCATCCCCTACTTGGAACGATTAGAAGTTATGCATATATAAAGCCTCAAAATAGTTGCTTTGATTTATATAATATGCACAAGTGGCGGTTCACCGCCACCTGTTTTGATACGATTGGCGGGGTTTACGCATAGACAATCCGGCCTCTTTTCACCTAAAATGAAAACTTAGGAATCTACTTCTTCCCGGCGTCCGCCACGATTCCCCAAAAATTCAGGAGGAAAAGAAATGATGGAATACGTTCAAAGAGAACTTCCCTATGTGCGCTCCTATGTCCTGCGCTCGGTGTATGGTATGCTGCGGCAGGAAGGGATTGCTTTTGGGGAGGAAGCGCCGGGAAAGATTATTGCCGAATGCAGAGCAGACGGAACAGACGTCTCCCTTTCCATAACGGCGGAGGAAAAAGCGTTTGGAACTGAACTGACGATTTCACTGCGCCGCCCCTGCGATGGAATGTCAAAGCAGAAGGTGGCTTGAAGTATGCAGGAGATGCTGGATCAGATTGTCCGGCATTTGGAACATATCCTGATGACAGAGGGAACGGATGATGCCAAAGCAAAATGATACTGCTTTTCGGAATCTTGCCGTGTGACTGATGGGTCGGCACTGCGGTGATGTGCAGGAGAAGTTCTCCGCTCTGTATGGCGATTAAAACGAAAGGAGAGAAACGGAATGTGTCAAGTGAAAAGGCTCCTTCCCTATGTCCGGCGGTATGTGCAGATGGCTGTTTACGACGTGCTGGACGCGGAGGGGGCGGAATACTGGAAGAATGAAAGCGGCGCGGTGGTCGCCCGGCTTTCGGTTTACGGGAACGTCAGCACCTTCAGCCTTTCGACAGAGATACAGGATGTGGGGACCGGACTGACGGTTTCCGTACGTGATCCCTGTCCCGGCCTGTCGGCCAAGGGAGAGGAACGGGCGGTGACCGCCGTAGCCGATATGGTCGCCCAGTACCTTGAGAACGAGCTGATGATCAACCGCCGCTGTTTCGTGCAGGATCGGCATTATGCTGTGTAAGGAACAGCGGCCGGCCCCAAGCGTGAAATTCTGTCCGAAATGCAGGGCGCCGCTCTCCCGCAGAGCGCTCCAGTGCGATAAAGGGCAAAACGCCGTCTATATCGTTCTGCTGGTCTCCTGCGGCGTACTGGGAATACTGGACTGCAGGCGGAAAAAGGTGGTGGTCGAGGAATAAGGCTGAGAGATAAAACAAAACCGGCAAAAGCGCCTGCAGGCGGGGCTTCATGCAAAACCTGTCCCAGGCAGCCGGCAGGAAAAATTTTTAGAAGGGGCGCCCCTTCTATCCTTTGCTTACACCAAAGGATAAACAATCTTATTTGACAAGGAGGAAACAATCATGAAGCGAAAAATACTTGCAGGTTTGCTGACGCTTTGCATGGCGGCGGGAATGGCCGTACCGGCAGCCGCAGCCACTACGCCTGCTGAACAGGAGCCGGGCGCTGACGGCCCGAAATACACACACGTAGACCACGTTTTGAATGAGGATACGCATATAAACAACATCGATATACTGGTTATGCCCGGCGAGAGTTTCACCGCACAGCCCAACATGGAGATTGACAAGCGCGATTGCATGTGTGTCACGGCGGACGGAAAGTGGAAGTATGTAACTACGCTTAGATTCATGCATGCAGACCTGTATTTGGGATATGTTGATAGTCCTAATTACAGTGCTCATGAACCGAGGTATGTAAGTGATGGCTATTTAACAACCAGCACGCCGGATTTGTCAAAGCTGGAACCCATAACAAAATATTATGACAATGCGATAAAGATTGCCATTGAAAACAAGTTATTAGAGATCGACCCATCAGCCTATGGGGAAGAAGAATATAGTAATTTACAGTCCGCTTTGGAAGCGGCATGCGAACTTCCGGGGCATACTTTCAATGCAGGATATGTTAACAATACTGGTTTACCCATGCTTTTAACAGCTTGTTATGCCGGCGGCAAGGGAGCCGAAGGCGAGAAAGTGGGCACAGAAGGCTGCGGACACGTCGGTCATGGGCCTGTACGATCGATGTATGGCGGAGGTTTCTCTCAGTTCTATGTTACCTTTTATGAGCCTTATTACAATATAAACTATGAAGGCGTGGAAAACTATTTTACCGAGGAAGAATTGGCGGATTTGCCTGACCGCTATTATATCCAGCGGGAAGAGCAGCAGATTGTTCTGCCAAATCCTGTTCGGCCCGGCTATCATTTTAAAAACTGGAGAGAATCAGGGTATGATACAATTATTGGTTCGGGTGAAACAAAAACGGTAAAAGACGGTAAAACCTTTATAACCTTTGATTTTGAAAACAGTTTAAGATATGGGGCAGGGGACAAAAACTTGGCGCCAATCTTTACAAGAGGCTGTACGGTTACTTTCAATCCCAACGGCGGAGCATTGAAGGACGGGGAAAAAGCTATCCGTGAAATTGACCTCAAGAGCGTGGAAAACGGACAGTTTTTCGACATCGGAGGGGTTATCCCCGTGCGTGAGGGTTACACCTTTGCAGGCTGGTATACATCGCCCGACTGCACAGATGAAAGCCGGATTGCAAATACCGCAAGCGACGAGTGGATCAATGCGTATGATATGCAGGTTTACGCAAAATGGGAGAAAAATGTTACCGAACTGACCAACTCCGACACCAACGTTTCCATCTCCCTGACCGACGGTGTGCCGGAGGACGCGACCCTTTCCGCTGATACTATCGCGCAGGAAAGCGTACTGGAAAGCCGTCCGGAGCTGAAAGAGGAGCTGCCGGGCCTGCTGTCCATTTACGACATCAGCGTCCGCCAGAATGGGGAAACCCTTGAAATCAAGGACAATCCCATGACGGTGAAAATCCCGCTGAACGACCACCTGAAAGGCTACAAATACTATCAGGCGGTGTATCTGGGCGACCCATTGGAACGCTTTGACGCGGTGGTGGAAGGAGACTTCCTCGTGTTTGAAACCGACCATTTGAGCCAGTACGCAATCCTTGGTTCTAACACGCCGTTTGAAACCAGCGAAAAGCCGACCGACCCCACCGACCCAACTGACCCCACTACTCCAACAGATCCCACCGATCCGGCTGGGCCGACTGACCCGACCACCCCGACAGACCCGACTGAGCCAACGGATCCTACTGACCCGACCACTCCTACCGACCCGACTGAGCCAACCGATCCAGCCAAGCCCGAACAGCAGGGCAAGCCTTCTGGGCAAACAGAAAGCCCACAGACCGGGGACAGCAGCGATATGGCGCTGTGGATCAGCCTGATGATGGTTTCCTGCGGCGGATTGCTGGGGATGCTGTTCTACAAACGGAAAAAAACAGCGGCCGGGAAATAAGGCTTAAAGAAGGTTATTCGTTCCGCCCTGGCTGCCTGAACCGGCGCACCGGGGAACGGATGGCATAGAACACCGAGAAAAAAGGGGGGGGGTGACACACCAAAAAGAATGATCAAACCCGTGTATTCACATAAATGTTATCTTGAAAGGAGAAAAATCAATCATGAAACTAAAGCGCAAACTTCTTGCAGGACTGCTGACGCTTTGTATGGCTGTTGGAATGGCTGTGCCGGCATTTGCGGAGAACGGCCCCTCGTCCGGGGACATGAGCGCCGCATGGGTGCAGCTGTATGATAGCAGTGTAGAAGAACCCGATGGCTATGTACTTTATAGCAACGGCGGCGAGGCTGACACGGTGGAGGGCGCTGTCTATGACAAGGCTACCAACACCATCACCCTGACAAACTACAACCACCCGGAAATGACCCTTGCCACCAACGAGATGGGCGACGATTTGAAGCTTCATCTGGTGGGTGACAATCATATCGCCGAACTGGTTGTATGGGGCTTCGGCTGGGGCGGCAATCTGGAAATTACCGGAGACGGCTCCCTGACCATCAATGAAAACAAAACGTCTCAGACTGCGGCGATCCGCTTTATGGCCGAGGGAACACAGGGTCTGCTCAAGGTCGGCTCAAACGCTTCTGTGACAGCGTATAAGAGCGCAGGTGAAAACACTTACTCTGCTGCCTTTATATCGACAACATCCTCAACCCTTCCCTTCACAGGTAATCTGGAAACAGAGCTTGCCCTGACCGCCAATTCCGGCATCGAGGGGGAGACCACCGAATGGGAAAATGTCATATATGAAAGTAATTATGTTGCTCAAGACTGGAAGGTTCTCACCAAGGGCGAGGACGGAAAGAAATACGGCGTTAGTTACGGAACAATCTACACCGGCAGCGATTTAACAAACGGCAAGCCTGTGGGCTATATCCACGAGCTGGTGAAGGTGGAAGGACTTCCTAGCCAAAAAGAATATCTTGCCGTTCAAATTGCTACCGTTGACGGACTTGAAAAGGACGCTCTGCCTGAGGGATATACCGACTCAGGGGAAACCATCAGCGCCAAAATAGGCGATATCAGCTCTATGACAGTGCTGATCAAGGACGGGCAGAGGTTTTATTGGGGAGTAGACCCGAATCATTCCCAGTGGTTGGTCTATCAGACCGCCGTTGATGACGTAACTGCGGAGGATTGGGGTCAGACAACCTTGACAAAAATTGTAGTGCCTGTGGCTGGAGAAGGCGTCAGCGGTGCGACCGAAGAAGATATTCCGGCAGGCTATACCACCAACGTGGTAAAGACCGGCATGTATAGCTACTACTGCACCAATGATGTGATCAAAGTATCCCCGTCCGGGACTTCTACCGATCCGGGCACTGATCCTGGAACAAAACCTGGTGAGGATACTGGCGTCAAAGATCTGACTGCTTCCGAAACCGGCGTTTCCATCTCCCTGACCGACGGCGTGCCAGAGGGAGCAGAGCTTTATGCCGACACCATTGCACAGGAAAGCGTGCTGGGAAGCCGTCCGGAACTGAAAGAGGAACTGCCGGGCCTGCTGTCCATTTACGACATCAGCGTTAGAAAAGACGGTAAAGCTCTGGAAATCAAGGACAACCCCATGACGGTCAAAATCCCGATGAACGACCACCTGAAGGGCTACAAATACTACCAGGCGGTATATCTGGGTGACCCGCTGGAACGCTTTGATGCAGTGGTGGAAGGTGACTTCCTGGTGTTTGAGACTACCCATCTGAACCAGTATGCTATCCTTGGCTCCAACACACCGTTTGAAACCAGCGAAAAGCCCACCGACCCCACTACTCCTACAGACCCTACAGACCCGACTGACCCAGCCAAGCCCGAACAGCCTGACAAGCCTTCTGAGAAAACAGAAAGCCCCCAGACCGGAGACAGCAGCAATATGATGCTGTGGATTGGTCTAATGTTGGCCTCCTGCGGCGGTGTTATAGGTATGGCGGTTTACAGCAAAAGAAAAAAACTGCATGCTAAATAACAGATGATTGAGATTTCATCTCATTGACAACATCAGTTACAGGCGGTGACGGCTTAAAAACCGCCACCGTCTTTTTTGTGCTAATTTAAGCGATGGAACTATTAACAATGAAAAAAATTATAATTGTGGCGGTATGCCTGATAATTGCGGCTTTATCTATTTATAAAATTTCAGGGTATTTGCTGGAAATGCTGGAAAGCCAAAATTTGAACGATTCACTTACGAAGGAAGCAGTAATGAAACTTCCACAGGACGCTGAAAGCAACCAGTCGGAACAAGAATCTGTACAGGAAACTGCGCCGATCATAGTAGATTTTGAGGTTTTACAGACAGAAAACAAGGACATCATCGCATGGCTGCACTGCCCCGATACCAAGATAAACTATCCGGTGGCGCAGAGCGAGGATAACAGCTACTACCTTCGTCGCCTGCTGGACGGCTCTTGGAACACGGCAGGGACCATTTTTATGGACTACCGCAACAGCGCAGATTTTTCAGACCGGCATACTGTGATTTACGGACATAATATGAAGAATGATACAACGATTTCGTTGTCCATCGCCATATCGAGAATGTTCTTTCGGGGATCAGTCATTCCGACCTGCTGTTCAAGTGCCTTGTCCAGTGTGCTTCGTACAATGGGGTTCTTGTAAAAAAATCCTCTCGACAATCCTGTCTTAGCAATCAGCTTCGGAATCGTTATTTTCTCTCCCTCATCCAGCATTTTAAAGATTGTCTTTTTAGCAAGTTCAATCTTGTCCGCACTGCTCTTTCGGTTACAGGCGACCATCTTTTCGTATTTGCTCATATTCATCCTCCCATCCGTCTAAGTTGTTTAATATTATCGCCGAGAGCTTCTGCCGTGCCTTTCGGGTTTCATCGGCAAGTAGTTGATTGCTCATCTTGCGATAGTATTTTACATTCCGGACACTGCTGTGTCCCAGCAACTTGGCGATAGTCCAATCATCCAGATGCATTTCTGTCAGCTTTACGCCGTAATAATGCCGGTAGATATGTGTGCTGAATCCGAAGAGCTCACCGTTGTCATCCCTTAAGTCCTTGTCGTAAATCATCGCCGTGACTCGATATTGCACTTTGGTATATGGCATAGCGTGTGCTGTATCTTTATCATCCACGAAGATGTAAGGGGTATCCCCGTATTTTTCTTTGGTATAATCAATTGCCATTTGGATTAAAGCTGCAAGCTCTGCACTGATTGGTTTTTCATAAGGCTTTGTTTTCATTTGCCGGATTCGGATAATGATTTCACCGTTTTTTTCCGACAGGCAGTCGGGAGCGAGCGTCAGTGTATCAGAGATTCGTGTGCCGAGCATTTGATGGATAATCATCAGCCTTGCAGTCTGCTCATCCAGCTTGACAATCTCCCGGTTGAGGCGCTTGAGTTCTTCGTCCGAATAAGTTTTGAAGGCTGCTTTCGGCGTCTGCGGAATATCTCTTGTAAGAAACAGCCCGATTAAATTCGGATAATCACACATCTGACCGATGCTTTCCAGCAGGCAGCGCAGGCGGTTTAGGTCTGCATGGAAATGTTTGGTTTCCGTTGCCTCTGTTTTGAGGTAGGTAAGATATTCTTCAACCACCTTGCGGCTGATGTCCTTGCAGGACTGGATGTCTGGCTGCCGTTCTTCAAGATACCGTGACAACCTCCGCACTGCTGTCAGTTCTTTTATCACGCAGGCGATGGCTTCGCTTTGCAGGTTGAGGTAGATGCCTTTTTTCACTTCCTGCCGGATACCGTCCTGCGATATCTTTGTGAAGTTTAAGGTTCGGACTCTCTTGATCGGATTGGCTCTGAACTCGATGCCGAGCTTATCAAGCTCCCAGATATCCTTTTCTTCTTCCTGGCGGTTATCCGTTGAGAGGAATTTCAACATGCGTTCAAGGTAGGATATTTCCCGAGCCTTTACCATTAAGGTGTTTCCGTTGATGGCGGTCTGTCTTTTATATAAAGGCATCTGTTCCTTGAACATCCATATTTTAAACCGCTTTATCCATGCCTCTGCACTTATGTCATGCAGGCTCGAACCGGGTTTGGCAGTATCCTGTAAAAACTGGCACACCTTTTTGAACTGCTGCAGGTCGTTATACAGCCTCGTTAAACAGACCTGCGTGCTTCGCCACTTTATAAAATCCGTTATTTCCTCACGCAGCTTTGATGCCGGTATCGGTTCTAAGTCGTAATATGGATTTTTGTTGATCTGCTTTTTCAAGAATTTCGCTTTCTCTGCCTCGTCATATAAATCCCATAAATAAATCCGGTTATCCATCTGTCTTTTCACCTCTTTTCATGCAAGCCGCCAGACTGTGCCGGCTGAAGTATTCCTCGCTTGCTTTTTCAATTTTCTTTGGCATATAGTCGATATACTGCTCGGTCATTTCTTCGTAGTCATGACCGAGGTAATCACGGATACTCTGCAGCGATACGCCCGTGTCGTAAAAATAGGTCGCTATCGTATGGCGGTAATCATGGGATTTGAACACATAGCCGCCGTTCTGAATGTTGTTGAGTTCGCAGTATTTCAACATATTGTAGCGGAAGGTTGACTTGCAGTATGCGCCGCCTTTTGCATTTTGGAATACATAATCATCCGCTTTGATGCCATGCTTTTTCAGATAAACCTTCGTTAGCTTATACAAGGCGTCCGGAATCGGGATTCGCTTATAAGTTCTCATCTTTATCTGATACACCTGAATCCAAGCGTCCTTCTGGAAAAAATTCGCTGGTATCTACGGTGAAAAGAAGCTTGCGGACAAGCCACTGTTTGATGAATTCTACGAAAAGGATTTTCAAGCAGCAAAAGGATTTTGCGGATTTAACCCGAACGCTGCAATCGCGGTTCACACCGCAAAAGAAATGGGAATGCGGGTAGCGCTGGCGACAAATCCCATTTTCCCTGCTGTTGCCACGGAAAGCAGGATCCGTTGGGCCGGCCTGGAACCGGAAGATTTTGAATTATATACCACTTATGAGAGCATTGGATTCTGCAAGCCTAATCCTGCTTATTACCTGGAGATCGCAGCACGGCTTGGTGTGGAGCCGGAGCAATGTCTGATGGTCGGCAATGATGTGACCGAGGATATGGTAGCTGAATCCATTGGAATGCGGGTATTTCTGCTGACCGATTGTTTGATCAATAAAGAAAGAAAAAATATTGCAGAGTATCCCCGGGGAAGCTTCGCTCAGTTAATACAGTTTATTGACACTCTTTGAGGCTTGCGGAAATACACTTAGAATGAACAAGCCTCAGAAGCGTAGCGGTTTCTGAGGCTTTGTCTTACTGTTCTTCCTGAAATGCTTTTTTGTATTTTGCCGGTGTGGTTCCATATTGCTGTTTAAATTCCCGGATGAACTGTGTGGTGTCAGAATAGCCGATGGAATCACAGACTTCATTAAGCTTCTTATCCGTGGTCTGAAGCAGTTTTTTTGCCTGCTTCAATTTAAATTCTCGAAGGATTTTAGTAAAAGTCAAGCCGGCCTCCTCCCGAAACAGCTTGCACAGATAGGGCTCGCTGTAGCCAAAGTGGTGGGCAAGTCCCCGGAGCGTTATATTCTGATAATTTTCAAACATATAGTTCATGATTTCAAGCATCTTGCCCTCAAGCTTTGTGCCGGCATACAGGAACTTCACTGTGTCCCGGAAGTTCTGCATGCAATAAATCAGAACGGACTGCAGCAAGTGGGAGATGAGTTCATCGTGATAGCAGGCTTCATTCGTCTGCTGTTCATAGACGGTGAGTAGCATGTCGCGCATGAAAACATCGTCACCGCAGTCGAAGCAGACCGGGACGGCAAGAAGCGGCAGATTAGGAATATGAAAATCCCGAAAGTATTCAGATGGAACTGATATTGTAGCATTAATTGAGGAAATCAGAGTCTCACGATATTATATTCCGGAACTGTCTTTTGTGGCAGAATTAGATGGGAAAATTGTTGGTCACTTTTTATTTTCACATTTTCCGCTGTCTAAAACAGCGAAAGGTGAACATATAGATAGTAATGACATTGTTATGTTGGCTCCCGTGTCTGTGCATGCAGATTATTTTCATAAACATGTGGGTGTTACGATGCTGACATTAGGAATTCAGAAAGTAAAAGAAGCTGGATTCAAGGGCATTACTGTAGAAGGAGACTTTCATTTTTATAATCGTGTAGGATTTAAAACATCATCTGAATATAATATATACCCAACAAGTGGACATCCAATGAAAGAACCAAGATGTATGATGTGTCAGGAAACCTTTGAAGGTTCGTTGGAAGGAATACAAGGATATATTGTTTATGATATGTACTATAATGCATAAATTTCGATATCATAGAACAATGCAGTCTGAGTTGAACTTATAACAGGGGCGTCGTACACATTGCAGGAAGCATATAGTATTGCAGAAGCTGTGCATGATGATATTTTGGAACGATAATTGCGAGTGGGCACCCGAGAAAGGGTTTGAAAACCAAATAGAAGAAGCTTATTTTTTCCCTGGTCCTTTCAAACTGCGATAATAATTGCGGTATTGTTTGGGTGTCATACCTGTATCTTCTTTAAATATCTTGTAAAAATAATGCCGGTTTATATAGCCGGTTTTTTCAATGATCTCCTGAGTGGTGAGCTGTGTGCCAAGAAGGAGACGCTTGGACTCTGTCAGTCGCTTTTCCTGAAGATATTCGGTTAAAGTAATCCCAGATATCTGCTTAAATAATTGGCTGAGATAGCGAGGATTGTAATGAAATTTCTCTGCCAGATTCTGTCTGTTGATGTCATGCAGATGTTCTTGAATATATTTTTGTAACTGCAGCAGCAGTTCGCATTCTTTTTTGCGGTATTGAACCACCTGGTATTTTCCGTGTTCTTGTTGGCTGGTGTAGATCAGCAGTCTTTTGATCAGCTGCCACATGATTTCCAGATAGCCCGGGGCACCCTGGTTTTGTTCCTGAATCAGAGAAGCCAGAATGGAATCACGGTCTTTTTGAAAAGAGGCGTTACTATTTCGCAGAAGGAAATAGTGCTGTTCCTTGCTATGGGTGTCCAGATGAGTGTCCAGCAGCCAGGAAAACAGGCGGTTGGAAGGAAGGGACGCGGACATATCCAGAAAGTCTTGTTTCGGAATATTGATGTTTATGATAATTGTATTTGGATCCCCTAGTTTATCCCAATAGATGCACTTGGTATCAAAGATTATCATATCATTTGTGTGCAGTTGAATATCATCTCCCGGTATTCCAAAGGTAAAGGTACCTTGTAAGACATAGGAAATTCCGTAATAGTTATTGTAGTGTATAAAGCTGTTCTCAGGAGTAGGACCGTATGTTAGGGTAGTGTTATTATCATCATCGGTCATAACAAAGGAATTGATCCCATTCTCCCGGATATCCATAGTCAGGATGATCTTCTTAGGGATGGTCAGTTCGTTTACCTCCTGGGTGCTGTAGGATTTAAAATTGGACTGGGTTAATGGAGCGCTTGTTGCTTTTTTTAACCATTCGCTTATTTGAAATTCGATTTCCGGGATCATTATTCCTGTTTCCTCCCTTGAATAGATGTTTCCAATTTCAATATAGCATATATTTTGATCAATGCAAATTAAAATCTGATAATAGGACACAAAAATAGGGCTTACCTATGGACATGTGGACATTGTTTTGAAGGTCGGATTTGATATACTAAAGATACCGCAAGAAGACTGTTGCCCGGTTGCGGCGGGGAAAAAGTGAAGAAGTCGATGCTTTTTTGATATACAAAGATTAAGAGATGGAGAAAAAGGGATGGAGAAAAGGAATACACCTGCAATCTGGACGGAAATGAATAATCAATTCCGACCTAAAATCCGATATTGGCTGCTAGCGGCAGCGGTGGAGGAAGAAGATCTGAGGCTGGAGATCCGGCAGTTATCCGATCGGGGATTTGGTGGAGTAGAAGTGGTAGTTCTGTCTTCTGTGGATCCGGAGGTCCTTCGCAGTGAGTTTGGTTGGGGAACAGAAAAATGGGACAGAGCCATCGAAGTGATTGCATCGGAAACCGAAAGACTGGGGATGACTATGGATCTGGCAATCGGGCCAGGGTGGCCGATTGCTTCTCCGATGATAGGATCAGAGGAAGAAGAAGCGGTACTTTGTGAATTGACTTATGGAGAAATGGTCGTTGCTTCTGGAGCATATTATAAGGGAAAATTACCGGAGCGACGAAAAAAGCGCAATACCAAAGTATCCAAGTTGATCCATGTCATGGCATATAAAGAAAAAGACGGAAACAGCGATAAAGTCCTGCAAAGCGATACCTATATTGATTTAACGGGATATATAAACGCGAAGCAGGAACTGGATTTTCGTTTCCCTGAGACTGCATTCGGATCTCACTGGAAGGTATTTGCCTTCTATCAGCAACCGGCTATGCAGAAAGTTAATGCAGGGCAAACCTACGTGATAGATCATCTGAGCCGAGCGGGGATACAGGCTTGTGAACAATATTGGGATAAGGTAATGGAGAAGTACGATTTCCCGTCTATGGAATCCCTGTTTTGTGATTCTCTGTAGTATGATGTGGCACTGGATTGGACTCCGGATCTTCCGAAGGAGTTTGAGGAAAGACGTGGATATTCTATTCTTCCTTATCTGCCGTTTATTGGACTTGAAAACATGTTCCCACCATGCGATGTCCCCGGATACCGACTTTCTGACAAGACGATATCAGACATGATCAACTGGGATTATCTTGAGACCTTAACACAGTGTTATTGTGAATATCATCTGGCAGGCCTGGAGATGGCGGCAGAGAAATATGAAAAGAATATCCGCTATCAGATTGCCTATAACAAGCCCTTTGAAGTTGAAAGGTGCGGCCTCTATGTGGCTCTGCCGGAAAATGAGGCGCTGGGTAGGGCTGCCATTGATGAACAGAAAAACATGGCCGCGGCGGCACATCTGGGGAGAAAAGAACGGTATTCCTTCGAATGTGCCGCAGAATTTGGACATAGTTACGGACAGGATTACGAGGATGTGTTTTGGGGGATAAAGCGGAGTCTGATGGCCGGAATGAATGCCCAGGTATTGCATGGGGCATCTTATTCCGGAATGCAGCTGAAGGGAGCGGAGTGGCCGGGGTATGAAGGGTTCGGGAAATATGTATCCAATAACTGGAATCGAACGCTCTCCATTCCCCATGCCAGAGCCTGCATGGACACTATAGCCAGATTGAATGCGATATTTCGCCAGACGGCAAAGGTCGATTGTGCCATTTTGAGGAGCAGATATGCGGAAACGGGTCTGACGGATGATTTTTCCGGATACCCGGACGGTGGGTGTCTGACGAATCACGGATATAGTTATGAGTTTGTAACCGAAGCATTGCTGGAGTTACCGGTTTGTAAGGTAGAGGATGGTATTCTTGACAGAGAAGGCGTGGCATATCAGTGTCTGATTATTATGCCGACTGATAAAGTGTCTCTGGGATGTCTGCGGAAACTACAGAAACTGATGGAACAGAATCTGCCGGTGGTGTGGATTGGAGAAAAACCGCAGTACGCTTCCTTTTATAGTCAGTGGCGGACAGAGGAACAACAGAATATTTGGTCAGAATGTCTGGAAGCAATCTGGAATGATGCCAGACTGCTTCATGCACAGGACTATCAGCAGGTTCCGGAAATTTTGGCGGAGATTGGTGTTTTGGGTAATGTGGTGTTGGACGGAAGCATGGATCTGTTGACGGCATCCAGAGAAACCGCGGAAAAAAACCGCTATTATGTACTGTATGGATATAACAGGGTCAAGGTAACTCAGGATATGCCAAACCCGGATGAAATATCTGTCAGTGCCATGTACTGTCAGGGGACAACGAAAGGCAGTTATCGCAGACCGGGCTGTGTCAGCCGCAGGAAGATTCCGGTTAGATTTCGTGGGATCGGAACAGTATCCATCTGTGATCCATGGAACGGTACCAGCTATCCCTTGGATTTTCAATCAGATGGGAAGGGTTATCTGACCGGAACTATAGAGATGGAAGAAGATGAAATGCTGATTTTCCAGGTGACTGGACAGGATAACAAGAAAGAAAAAAGTGCTGTGGGGCAGGAGCAAGAAGCAAAAGCAGAAATCAGCTTTGATACTTTGGAACTGATTTCCTTTGAACCGAATTCGGAGGAAGATACTTCCTTTTTGCGAAGTGGGTTTGCTGCAGATTCTCGTTTGATCCGGTTGAATAGATTGCTTCCGTGGCTGGAGCTGGAAAAGGAATTGATCGGCTTTTCCGGAAAGGGAATCTATCATGGCAAGATAGTACTGGCTGAAAAAAAAGCGGGTATATATGTTCTGGAACTGGGAGAGGTTTCGGATACTTTTACGGTAGTGATCAATGGGAAAACAGCCCCGTTTCCGGACCAAGTGATGAAGCGGGGTGACGTTACTGATCTGCTACAGAAGGGGGAAAACGATCTTCAGATAGAGGTGGTATCCAACCTCTATAACCACTTGTTCTCAGAAAAAAGCTGCTGCATGGAAAGAATACCGATTCCTTACCGGCCTAGAAAATACGGTATCTGGGAAAGTACATATAAGAAAGTGGCACTTCGTTTTTTCTCAATATGAAGATGGAAAGTGGCGGAAGATCCAGACCTGGAGCAGGGAGAGTTGTCAGAAAATGAGTTTGCACCGGGGGTACAGGTTATCACTTGCTGGGCCCGCAGTGAGGATATGAAAAACATGTCATGCGCAAAGATTGCAATTTATACGGAAGAATTGAAAAAGGAAGAAGGGAGTATGTAAGTATACATGGTAATTGCTGGTACAAAAAATGGAAAGATCCAGGGCGAAGAGAGGGACGGTGTTAAAATATTTCGGGGAATTCCTTACGGAAGTGATTGCGAAGGCAAACATCGTTTTTTGCCGGCGCAGCCGCCGGAAAACTGGGCCGGTATCCGAGATTGCCGCAAAAACGGGTATTATGCAGTGCAGAATGGAACCGGGATCGTGGCAAGTGCTGGACTGGGACCGTATTTCAGCGGTGGTGACCAGGAGCGGTTTGGCGTCCTGGAGGAGCGGCAAAGTGAGAACTGTTTGGTGCTAAATGTGCTGACGCCGGGATTGGACGACAGTAAGCGCCCGGTTATCGTCTATATCCACGGTGGAGGCTTTGGCGGCGGAAACGGCTCAATCGTGCTGGGTGCTGATAGATGGGTCAAAGAGGAAGATATTGTTCTGGTGGGGGTAAATCACCGCCTGAATGTATTTGGTTATTTATACTTGGGGCGACTGGATGAAAAGTATGAAAAGTCCGGTATGGCGGGGATAGAAGATCTGATCTTATCCTTGGAATGGATACAAAATAATATTGAAAATTTCGGCGGTGATCCACATAATGTCACACTGATGGGAGAGTCCGGCGGCGCGATGAAGATCAATATCCTGATGATGATAGAGCGGGCCAGAAAATTATTTCATAAGGTGATCCTGGAAAGTGGACCGTTGTTTACAGATTACCGGACACAGGAAGAGGGGCATCTGATCACAAAAAAGATCCTAGAATGTCTGGGTATCCCGGAGGAGAACTGGGAGCGGATTCTGGAAGTACCGGCTGACCGACTGCTGATTGCGGCTTCCGAAGTGGATCAGGCGGTGCTGGCTTTTTTTCCGGTGGGAGATGGGAAGGAACTGTCCTATCACCTGGAGTCCGTTTATGGCATGACCGCGGGAACGGAAGCGATCCCAATGCTGATCGGATGTTCGGAGGATGAGATCGGGGTATTTTTATCCCCAAAAGTGATCCGTGCAAAGCTGGGACACAGCATGGAGACGGAAAGAGAACTATGTGAAAAAATACTCTTTTTGGAGGAGAATGCCTTCCTTCGCACACCACTGATTTCAGAAAAAAATGTGGAAGAAATTCTGCACAAGATGCAGGCGATCGATGAAAAGGAACGAACTCTGGAACATCAGTTCATCCGTGTAAAGAGTATGCTCGGCGGCTTCGGGCTGAATGCCTGGTGCCAGGCCTGGGGTCGAGTGACAAAGGGAGTGGAGAATACCTGGCTTTATCTGGTTACCTATGATGTGACAACCCCCGGGGATGTGGACGAAAAACTGGCATGGCATACGGCAGATCTGCCATTGCAGATGGGACTGGTATTGTATCCAGAATACAGAGAAATATCCAGACGTTATGCTCATGGCTTTGCGGCTTTTGCACGGAATGGTTCACCGTCTACAGAAGAGTTGGACTGGCCTGCTTTTAGCAAAGAAGGGATGGAGACTATGGTCTTCGATGAGAATAGCGGTATCAGGACATATCCCTATCAGCAGATCATGGCAGAATTGATAGAAGATCCGGCTTCCGTTCGAGGCTTGCGTTGGAGTATATGATGGAGGAAATGATATGAGTATGGAAGATAATATAAAACAGGAACCGTGGGAGAAGATGTCGGATGAAGTAAAGCAGATCTGGACGGAGATCGTGAAGAAAAACTGCCCGGAAATGCCGGAAAATCCGGAGCAGGGAACCTTTTACCGTATTTTTCCCGAAGGTTGTGTAACGGGATTAAATGAAACCTATCACGGCACGATCAGAATAGGAAAAGATCCGAAAAAACTGATTGTGTTTTTCAATGGCGGCGGTCTTTCCTGGAATGCTTACACGGCTGCTTATCCTGCAACTTTATTTTCCTTGCATATGCCGGAGTTGTATTACTTTGCGGATGTGGAGTATATGGGTGACGGCATCATCAAGAACAGTATTGGAAGTGAGAGGAAGGAAAATCCGTTTAAGGATTGGTCGGTTATCAATATTTTGTATGCTACCGGTGATTTTCATGCCGGAGAAGGGGAGTTCCCCTATACCGCACTGGATGGTACTGATCGGCTGCTGATGCATCACGGACGGAAAAACACGTTGTCTTTGATAGAAATGGCGAAGCAGTGGCTCGGAGAACCGGAAACACTGTTGATCGCAGGACCAAGTGCGGGTGGTTTTGGGGTGGCACTGATGGCCGACGATATCATTGAACAGTTCCCGACATGTAAAAATATCACTTGTTTGGTGGATTCTTCGATTTTGATTATGGACGGCTGGAGGGAGATTGCCAGAGATGTATGGCACGCGCCGGAACATATCTGGAAGCGGCTTCACAGTGATAATATTATGCTGGATTCTTACGAAGCGTTATATCAGAAGTACGGGGAAAAAGTAAAGTATCTTTTTTGCAGTACGATCCGCGATGCTCAGCTTTCTCGTATGCAGAATAAGATGGATGGTAAGGCGCTTGTGATCGATAAAGAGGGCGGGATAAAATACTATGCTCTGCTGCAGAAAGTGGCAAAACAGCTGCAGGAGAAGGTACCGGGGATAGGATTGTATATCAGCGATAAAAAATTAGATGATCCTGGTACCCGGGAAGCAGAGGTTACTCAGCATTGCTTTTTGGACACAACAAGCATGCTGGACTATGAGATGGAGGGTATTACACCTGCCAGATGGATATATAATGCTACACAGGGCTGTGTGGAAAATGTGGGATTGCGTTTGTTGTAGAAGGAGGTACAGATATAATGAAAAAGAAAATCACAATACAAGAAACATACAGGGATATCATGAAAGGACTGTCTGCATTTCAGGTATTTCCGGAGATGCCGGATCAACCAAAGGAAGGTAAATGGTATCGGGTCTCTCTGACTGACTGCCGGTGTGGAGATGGAAGTCCTTATTCTATCAGCTTCCGGTTGGGAAGAGAAGACAAATTGATGATAAACTTTCACGGTGGCGGTGTTGCTTATGACATTTATACCCTGCAGCGACCGATCGCATCTACAAATACGGATACTGAGGGATTCTATTTCAATGAAATCAGCCCAATGTATGATGCAGCAAGCTGCAGCGGTATCGGAAGCCAAAAAGAAGAATGTTTGTTTAAAGACTGGACCATGATCAATATAAATTATACTTCTGGAGACTTCCATACGGGGACAAATCGTGTTGACTATACCGGACTGGATGGGAAGGAACAGACTGCATATTTGCATGGCTACACAAATTTTCAGGCAGCCATGGAAAAATTGATGCCGTATCTGGGATCTCCAGAAACTTTGATTCTTTGTGGAGAGAGTGCGGGAGCTTTTGGGGTGGCTGCATTGGCTGAAGATGTGATCGAAATGTTTCCTGAATGTGGAAACATCACAGTATGTCCGGATTCCGGATTGCTGGTTTATGATGGGTGGCAGAAAACAGCGGCTGAACTATGGGGATCACCAGCACATATCGTAGAGAAACTGACGGATACCAATTTCGTGACCGGCTGTATGCTGGATTTGCACAGAAAATACGGGGATCGTATCCAATATATGTATACATCATCTTTACGGGATGGAAGTCTGGCGGAATACCAGGAGTTCATGGATGGCAGGCCAAAAGCCCATACCCGGGAGGGTGGACTTCGGCATGAGGCCCATCTGGCTCACATGTACCGGCAGCTGAAGGCAGCGATCCCGGAGATGGGATTTTATCT
This sequence comes from Lachnoclostridium sp. An169, assembly GCF_002160525.1. Taxonomy (GTDB): domain Bacteria; phylum Bacillota; class Clostridia; order Lachnospirales; family Lachnospiraceae; genus Mediterraneibacter; species Mediterraneibacter cottocaccae. The sequence goes on along the minus strand of NZ_NFKT01000044.1, from coordinate 6,317 downwards.
GCACGATTCCCTGCCGCATTCGGAGCAGACAAAGGAGCTGGATCTGACCATTCATACCTTGCTTATGAATGACCGGGTATTGGAACCGATGGAAGAGGGCATTTCAATCCAGGAGTGGTTATGGAATGCATCGGAGGGCAAGGTCGAAACGATCTTGTGTGAGAAAATGAGAACGATCTTAGAAAGGGAAGAGTAAGATGGCAGAGACAACCGGGATAACAAGAGAGGATTCCGTTCAAAAAACGATCGAGACGGCCAGAAAACGCCGGGCCGAATATGCTGCAAAGCCATCCATCGGAGAGCGGTTTGTGGTTCCGCGGAGTGGATTGTCACTGGATGGCGGAGAAAAACAAGGAGTGAATACCCTTCTGTATTTTCCGAAAAACCACAATCCCAGCAAGGACGGGAAGCTTCCGGTCCTGTTTAACATGCACGGAGGAGCCTGGGTGGGCGGAGATGCCATGTTGATGGAAAGCTTTTGTCGGATGCTGGCAGACCAGGTGCCGATCATGGTAGTAAATGTGAATTATACCAAGGCGGACGAAAGGCCGTTCCCATATGCCCAGGAAGAAGTGGCAGATTCTGTTTGCTATTTTGCAGAGAATGCAGTAGAATACGGGATAGATGTAGAGAAGATGGCGGTAGGTGGTCACAGTGCCGGAGCGCATCTGGCTGCCGGTGCTGCTATGATGTTAAAAGAACGGGGAGTTCGACTGGCGTTGCAGATGCTGGTGTATCCATGTCTGGATCTGGCATCCACGAATCTGGAAGGGATTTTTGATATGGTCGGGCCGTTCCTCTTCCCGCAGGAAGGGGAAAGAGAGTGGACAACAAAGCATCGGTGGGCTTCTCCGCTTCTGGCTACGGATGAGGAATTGGCGGATCTGCCACCTGCCATCTTTATTGAGTGCGGACCGGACTTTTTAAAACCGATGGGGATCCAATATGCAAAGCGGTTGATCGACCTGGGGATTCCTATTAAGATCAAAGAGTATCCGTTGGCAGAACATGGCTTTTTGGAAGTAAACCGTCCGGAGTATCCGGATGGCGATGATCGAAAAACACCGGAGCAGGCGATTTACTGCAACGATTGCGAACGATATCTGGTGGCCGAACTCCGTGCCAGTTTGCTGGGATAGAACGTATATGGAAGAAGGCGCAGTGATATGAGAGAAAAAACAACAGTTCCCGCTAGGAAATATTCCGTTCGTTTTAAGGTTCTTATTTTGCTGCTCCTGATCGTGATCCCGATATGGATGTTCAGTTTCATTGGACTGGACTATTCCATCCACCTGATCAAAGAACAGATCGTGGCTTCCCATGAAAGTTCCCTGAAGTTGTATATGAACGAAGTGGACACTCAGTTGGATTCAGTACAGCAGTATTTATACCGGGTGATCGTGGATGATAATAAAGTGGGGAAGCTGCTGGCAGCAAAGAATCACAGTGATTATATGCTGCAGAAATATATCTTATACAGCAGCTTAAAAAACGATGCCTTGTTGCTTCATATGGTGGATTCGGTATTTTTGTATTCCGTCGAGTATGATGACTATTTATCTGTTGATATCGAATATCCGTCCAATCCCTATGAGAACCATAAAAGTATCATCATGTCGCATATTGGGAAGGAATGTACCGACCCAAATTTCCCGATTGGAAGATGGACGGTTGTTCCGATGGGAAATGAGGTTTATGGATTCTATGTCGTGGAACGGGATGGATTCTATATGGGGACATGGATCGAAATGGATCGGATCCTGGGGCTGCTGCAGACCGAAGAGAACGAGATCCCGGTGTTGGTGGATAACGAGGATCGCATCCTTACCCCCGGTGTCCTTAAGGGTAAGGACCATTATCCGTCCACGTCCATAGAAGCGGTAACAGAAGAGTATCTGGTCGTGTTGGTACCGTCTTCGGTGGGGAATTTCAGACTGGGACGTTTGTTGGAATCCCGAAACATCCTGGAGAATCTGCCATTGTTACAATACGTGTTACTGATCCTGTCCGGGACTTCCCTGGTATGTCTGATCCTTGGTATGAGCCTGTTGCGTAAGATGCTGTTGTTACCGTTACAGCAATTATCGAACGTTACCACCAATATCGCAGAGGAAAACTACGATTACCGCATTCCTCTGGGAGAAAAGAGAGATGAGTTTTACTATGCCAATCGGTCGATCAATGAGTTGTTGGATACCCTGCATTCCTACAAGATTGACATCTATGAGGCAACCATCAATCGACAGAGAGTGGAACTGCAGTTACTCAAGCTCCAGATCAAGCCGCATTTTTATCTCAATACCTTAAATATGATCTATACGCTGTCCCGTACCGGAAAGTATGAGATGGTCCAGGAGCTGGCCTACAATCTGATCCAGTATTTCCGTTATCTGTTCCGGCAGGATTTTGACATGGTAACATTAGGAGAGGAACTGGGGCATATCCGGAACTATTTTCAGATCCAGACCCTTCGATATCCGGATTGCCTGGATCTTCAGATAGCCGCAGCACCACAGCTGTTGGAGGTGAAAATCCCGCCGCTGCTCATCCAGCCCTTTGTGGATAATTCCGTGAAGCATTCTCTAAAGGTCCAGCAGCTGCTGCACATTCAGCTGGAGGTCAGTACGGAGGATATCGATGGGCAGGAAATGGTAGTGATCCAAATTTTAGATGATGGAGTCGGGTTTTCCGGAGCAGTTCTGGAGAAGATCCAGAAGAACGAGCGGATCGTGGACGAATCGGGTGAGCATATCGGGATCTGGAATATCTGTCAGCGATTGCAATTGATCTATGGCAGGAAGGCAACGGTCCACCTGTTTAACCGGGAAAGCAAAGGAGCCGGTGTGCGGTTGCAGCTTCCACTGACAAATCGGGAGGGAGAAAAGGATGAACATACTGTTGGTAGATGATGAAAGATACGTACTGGACGATCTGCTGGAACTGCTCGATTGGGAACAGATGGGGTTCCAGCAGGTGTTTACCGCCTGCAATCAAACAGAAGCCCAGGAGATCTTCCGGCAGCATTCGGTGCAGATCCTCGTAAGCGATATTGAAATGCCCCTGGGAGATGGATTTGAATTATGGCATTGGGTCCGGGAGCATTATCCGAAGACCGCGTGCATCTTTCTTACTTGTCATGCGGACTTTTCCTATGCCCAAAAGGCTTTGAAACTGGAGGCGATGGAGTATCTGCTAAAGCCGGTCCAACAGGAGGAACTGGAATTGGCAGTGAAAAAGGCGGTCATGCGGATGGGTGAAAACAGCCGGGTTGAGGTGTTACGAAATACCGAAGCATTGTGGAATATCCATCGTCCGGTTATTCAGGAACGGTTCTGGAAGGACTTGCTGCAGCGCAGGGAGCCACTAGCCGCAGAGCAGATCTTACCGATCATGTCACATTATAACGTGACATTGCCAGTCGAACAGCGCTTCTGTCCGGTTCTGATAAAGACCGGGAAGAGGACGGACCTGTCAGGCGCTATGGAGATCCGGATAAAGGAAACAATACAGGCGATGATTGCCAAACAGGATTACGATAGCAGCTTCTTCTTTCTGAAAGATCATTTGTTGTTGGGATTGATCGCTGTGAACTTAAAGGAAGCAGACGGGGAATGGTTACAGGATTTGACCAGATGCCTGGAAGCATTTCAGGCGTTTTGTACTACGCAGTATGTTCTGCAGACCCATTGTTATATCGGAGCGGTCGTGGCACTGCCGTTATTACCGGGGCAGGTAAAAAATCTGGAGCAATATGCTAAAAACATGTTTTCTGCCAAAACGATCATCCATGTTGGAAATGACAGTTGGAAGCAAAACGCGGTGGTGATCGGAGAAACCGTGATCAAAGAAGCGGTCAGCCTTATTAGGCAGGGGCATATGGCAGAAGCAAAACGGGTGATCGGATCGGAACTGGGAGCACTGGCGGATGAGCTGGGTCTGAACTATCATACCCTGGCATTGTTCCGACAGGACTTTTTACAGGCGATCTATCGTTTGCTGGATGGCAAAGGCTATATCGCCCATCAATTGTTCCAAAACGAGACTTCCCTTTTCCTTAGCGAGCATGCCCTGGACTCCTTTGAGGTCATGATGGAGTGGCTGGAGCATGTCATCGATATCACCGGTGATGCGATCTCGTCCGTGGCACATGCTCCGGACATCGTGAGCCGGGTAAGAATGTATATCCAGACTCATTTGAATGAAGATCTGTCCAGAGAGAGCATTGCTGCCTGCGTGTACTTAAACCCCGATTATCTGGATCGGATCTTTAAGGAAAACACCTCGATGACCGTAATGAAATACCTTGGAAATGAAAGGATCGCACTGGCGCAAATGTTTCTGGTCAAAACCGATATGCCGATCCGGGATGTGGCCATATCCTGCGGATATAATTCCCTGACTAATTTTTCGGTAGCTTTTCGAAAGATCACGGGAGAGACTCCAAGCAATTGGAGGAAACAGTATCGACAGTCTGGTTGGATAAAACGTCCATAAAAAGGGAGGATCCCAAAGGGAAATTAGTCGATTTTTATAAAAAATCAGGTCGATATTTTGATGGTGGAAGGGAGCAAAGCCTTGCTATACTGATATCATCAAAATAAAGGAGGATGTTTTAAATGAAAAAAACATTTCAGAAATGGCTCGTGATGCTGTTGTTACTGACCCTTGTGGTTTACTGCGTTAGCGCCTGCGGGAAAAAGTCCGATGATAGTACATCCGGTGATGGGGTTGTACAGGAAGATGCGGGCACTTCCCAGCAGGAGGAAGAGCCATACAAGATCGTTTTTGCGTATCCGGGAGCCCCTTCCGGCGCAGGAACGGAGCAGATGTTAGCAGAACTGAACGCTTACCTGAAGGATAAGATCAATGTGGAACTGGAGGTTCTTCCGATTGCTGCAGGTAATTTCGCTCAGCAGATGAACCTGATGATCGCCGGTAATGAAAAGCTGGATCTGTATACCTCGGACGCTGCACTTGGTAACATTTTTATTTCCGATGTGAACCAGAACAGGCTGATCGCTCTGGATGAATATCTGCCGGAGTATGGTGCGGGCCTGTTAGAAGTAATGGGAGAGTATCTTCCGGCAACAACAGTGAATGGCCAGGTATATGCCATCCCTACTCTTCGCGATATGGCGAGCGGATATGGTGTACTGGTTTCAAAAACGGCATTGGACGCAACTGGTATTGATCCAAAGTCCATCACTACCTATGAGGATTTTGAAAATGTTCTGGCTACCTTTAAACAGATGTTCCCTGAGAAGGTAACCTTTGCTACGATTGACCCTTCTGTTTCCGTGTGGACCCATATGATCAATGACTATGATCCATTAGGGGATTATATTGGCGTATTACGGGATGGAGGACGCAATAGTCTGGAAGTCGTGAACTTATTTGAAGACGAAGATTATATTGAGGATCTGAAAATGATTCGAAGATGGTATCAGGAAGGATATATTCTCCCAGATATAACCACTAACAATATGGTCCTTCCGATGTTGATTTCCGGTGAATTGATCGCATGTGCAAGTAATCAGAGGCCGGGACAGGAAAAAGGAGCGGAATCCCTGATGCCGGGTGGCGCATATGCTATTCAGCTTGGTGAGACATTATGTACCACTCAACATGTATCCAATGTTATCATGTGTGTTCCGATTACATGTGAAAGACCGGAAAAAGTGGTACAGTTCCTGGATCTGTTATACACCGATCCGGTAGTCGTGAATTATCTCCATTATGGTGTGGAAGGGGTACATTATGTTAAGACAGATGTGGAAAATGTTATTGCATTTCCAGAGGGTGTAGACTTAACCACTAGCACTTATTATGGACATAATACCTCTTATTTTGGAAATCAGCTGATCAGTTATGTATGGAATACTTTGGATAGTACGCTCTGGGAAGATACCAAGGCATTTAATGAGAATGCACCAAAATCCATGGCATATGGTTTTGTATTTGATTCCAGTTCCGTGAAAAATGAGTTAACTGCAGTACAGAACGTGCTTGCACAGTATCGGATTCCATTGGAAGATGGTAGCGTAGATCTGGATACCGTATTGCCGGAATTCCAGCAGGCACTCAAAGATGCTGGAATCGATACGATTATTGAAGAAAAGCAGCGACAGTTGGATGCATGGGCTGCGGAGAACGGAAAGTAATATTGTTTATAGAGAGCTCAATTTAATAAGCCTGTAATTGGGCTCTCTTCTTGTGTGCCGAGCATGGCACTAATCTTACTGGTGAAAGTCCAGTCACGGGTATTTACCGCCAAGTGTAGTGAACCACAAGCCGGTGTCAGTAATGGCATAGGTGGA
>NZ_NFKT01000043.1 GCF_002160525.1 Lachnoclostridium sp. An169 | reverse complement strand
ATTTGTTTGTCCTCCTTCAATAATTTATCCAGAGAAATTTCAAACATATCACTCATAGTTACTAACGTATTCAAATCTGGATAGTTTTTTTCATTCTCCCAATTTGATACCGTCTGTCTGGTAACATGAAATAATTCGCCGAATTCCTCCTGTGACATTCCTTTTTCCTTTCGAACATTTAATATTGTTTTTCCAATACTCATCGTTTTACCTCCTAAGGATATTATCAGTGGAATGTAACAAAAAGAAAAGCAATCCATCTTTTACAGTCCGCTATTATAAACGCAAAGATTTTTTGACAAGGAAATTTTTATTAGTTTATAGCCTTCAGTCCTGCAAATTCCAATTTATTGCTATCTCAATTATACCAAATTCTTTCCATTAACACCACGTCAACCTCATTAAAATAACCGCATCTGCCCATATTCTAAGATCAGTAACATCCGTTCCGCCCTCACGGACGGCTCCTCTTGTGTCTGGCAGACTATTAATCTTCAAACAGTTCTTCCACCAGATGTTCATATTCCGGAAGCTGTCGCAGATATGGTAACAGCCGCTTTTGGATCTCTTCCCGTTCTTCCGGACCGCACAAACGCAGGTCATGGGATTTTCCCTTTTCCTCCACTACATCACAAGCGATGTGATAGATTATTTCCTCACAAAGCGTTTCACCATCCCGGAGAATAATCGGCGCCATGCAAAAGTCATCCTGCTCCTCAGAAATCCCGTCAAGGAATACATATCCCACCTTATCTGACCATAACAGATCAAAACGCGGGGTATCCCGAATGTAATCAGCAAAAGCATTCATAACCTTCTCAATTTCTCTGTTTTGTTCCTGTGTGTACATCATTCATTCCTCCTTACAATAATATACTCTAAGCAGCCGGCTTCTCTGTACAGACGCTGCTTAGAGTATATTACACTTATCTGTTCTGGCAAATCATCTTCCGACTAGAATATTTTTGTAAAAACATAGCCACTTCTACAAGTATTCATACCAGACAAGCCTCATTAAAACAACCGCATCTGTTCATACTCAGCATGAGCCTTTAACAGTCCCGGCGTCTTATGCAACAAATACTCGGTTGCCCTGTCATCCAGTACCCAGTCCTCCACCTCCTCCGGCTCCAGGATCAACGGCATCCGGTTGTGGATCAGCGCCACGGAAGAGTTTGCCTCCGTTGTGAGGATCACAAACCTTTCCTCATCCTCATATCGATTATAGCATCCTGCCATAAATAGCACTGTAGCATCTTCCCGTTCAAAAGTGAACTTCTCCTTGTTCTTATTCCATTCGTAAAAACCTCTGGACGGAATGATGCAACGCCTGTTCTGTATACTATCCCGAAAAGCCCGACGTTCCAGGGCACTCTCTGCCCTTGCGTTGATCAGCAGCTTTCCTTTCTCAAACCCTGGGAAGCCCCATCTCATCTGTTCTGCAGCAAGATGGTGCTCCTGCCCTTTTATTATTGTAGCATTTTGCGCTGGGAAAACATCACCAGTGCGCTCTATCTGCAATTTCCTATCCAGATCCCGTACCAGCTTCTCAATCTCCCTTGCCGTCTCATCATCCACATAATAACGTCCACACATTTTCTTCTCCTTATCTCGACTTTCCCAGCGTTTGTTCCCTGCATTTCTTCAGCAATCTCTGGAGCCGTAAATAATCATAGGTACGAACAGGATTTTTAATCATCGCTTTAAAAGAAAACCGAAACAATATCTGATAAATGATCCCCTGACGGATACACCAGATACACAGTGCATAGGTGCTATGAATATCGCCCCTCTGAAGCAGCCGGACCAGATAAGAGATCTTCACAATATCCTGTTCTGTATATGCAGCAACTGCCACAGGAAAGCTTAGTCCTTCCATAAAAAACTGCAGTTGCTTTAATCCCTCCTCTGGAAATTTTAAAATATGCTTATTCACTATTCCTCTCCCCAACTTACCTTCCAACAATGCGACTCCGGATAATAATATAACCGAAATAGATATTCCTGATTTTCCACCACTGTACTACAGCAGAACTCCTGAATAGGAATACCACAATAAAATTTTTCTGCCTGCTTCTGTACATTAATGTGCGTAACTTTATGAATTACGCCTTCCTCATCTTGATATTTGAACATCATAGGAATTGTTCTGCCTTTGCTCGTATACCAGACAGAACAGGCAATTTCCTTCATTTTTCTTTTCAGCTCGCCCTCATCCGGTTTCTGGGTGTTCGTTCCAATCCCCATGCTCATAGATCTCTACCTCCTATTTTACCCCGATTTTCTTATAATCAACAGTCCTTTTTTCTCTTGAGATTCCACCGGACATATGGTCAATAGGACTTCCCACAAATGCCGCCCGCTTCACCGAGTCGATCCCATACCGTCCACGAATCCGGTCCACCGCAGCATCCATTTTCTCCAGCTTTTCATAATCTGTCGTGTCAAACATATCCAACTGGCGCATGTTGAACCCATCCTTTACCCGGCTGGTGTGGATCCCCAGATACCGGATGGCTGTCCCATCCCATAATTGGTCAAAAAGCTGGCAGGCACAGCGATGGATCTCAATGGTAATGTTCGTAGTGTTCCGCAGCGTCATCTGGTGGCTGGCATAACGCAGGTCATGAGATTTGATTCCCACAGCAATCACTTCCGCCCGCACCTTTGCTGCCCGCAGTCTGGTTCCCACCGTCTCCGCCAACGCCAACAACACCAGCTTCGCAGTGGACGCATCCCTTACATCAAAGGCAATGGTGGTGGAGTTCCCGTATCCTTTATTGGCCGGGGCTTCAGACTGCACCACGGATACATCCATCCCATTGGCAAACGCCCAGATGACCTCCCCGTGCTTTTTCAGATGGACTTTCAGCAGATGCGGATCCGCATGGGCCAGTTCCCCTATGGTATGGATCCCCAGGTTAAACAGCTTTTTTGCAGTCGCCCGCCCGACAAAAAACAAATCACTCACCGGAAGCGGCCACATTTTATCTTCAATCTCATTATGCCACAGCGTATGCACCCGGTCTGGCTTCTGGAAATCTGATGCCATCTTGGCCAGCAGCTTGTTCTCCGAGATCCCGATATTGACGGTAAATCCCAGCGTATCCCGGATTTGATCTTTCATCCTGTATGCTGCCGTCACCGGATCGCCCCAGAGTCCTTCCGTACCTGTCATATCCACAAAGGCTTCGTCTATCGAGTATTGCTCTACGTCTGGAGAATACCGGCGCAGGATATCCATAAATGCCTTGGAGCACTTTTCATATAGCCCATAGTTAGGCGGAACTAGGATCAACTCCGGACATTTCTGTTTCGCCTCCAGAATAGTTTCTCCCGTTTTTATATGGAACTTTTTGGCCGGAATGGATTTCGCCAATATAATTCCGTGCCGCATTGCCATATCACCGCCAACAGCAGACACCTTTTCCCGCAGATCCTCCTTCCCGCCTAAATGGTGGAGGCGGTAGACGGCTTCCCAGGAAAGGAACGCTGAATTGACATCAATATGAAAAATTACCGTTCTTCCATGTTTCAAACGTATGTTCGCCTCCTTTTTTCTTCTATTATGGAGAACATACGTTCTTTCGTCAAGAGGATTTTTCTGTCAAAAGAGGACTCCCTTCTCACGGAACCTGTACCGATATACTATATATAGTGTAAAACCATCTCTTTGCATTTGACACACCATATATCTAGTGTTATACTCATTTTGTACCATATATTTTGTGTCTATCCGGAAAGGATTTATCACACGCTGTTTAGGTTTGTAATCAGTCAGAGGGATACTCTGCCATCAGGCAGTACCTTCTGGCTTTTTTTATTTTGCAGAGAACTGCACGCTGTCAGAGAATGAACATTTTGCGTCATTCTCTTTTTTTATGCCTGAACATGGGAAAGGAGGGTTGTTTTTCAATGCTCCGGATGGACATAGTAACAGAAAGGAGAATCAAAATGACTTACAAAGAATTTGAAATGCAAGTAAAAACGTATCTGGAGGAGAACCTCGGTGCTGACGTTACTGTCAGCACATACACGGCGAGAAAGAACAATCAAACCCTCTGCCAAGGTCTTCTCATTGAAGACGCCTCCGATGGAGAGCGTTTCTCAGCATCCCCGGTTATCTATCTGGATGATTTCTATAGAGACTTGTGTAATGGATCATCTTTTGAAGAGATAGCAAAAACCATATATAAGTTATATCGGAACGCCAAGCAGACTGGAGATTTTAAGCTGAAGGACTTAACTAATTTCGAGGAACTGAAGGAAAAAATCATCTATAAATTAATCAATCTGGATATGAACAAGGATCTTTTGGACGATATTCCTTATATCCCGTATCTTGATTTGGCAATCGTTTTCTATTGCTGCATTGCGAACACGGATGAACAGACTGCTGGTTTTCTCATTCATAATTCCCATTTGGATCTCTGGGGAATCCAGCAAAACGAATTATACAAGTATGCCCATAAGAACACTTGCCGACTGTTTCCCTATTCACTTCAGTCGGTATGCGCCACGCTTAACGAAATGTCAGAAAATCTTACCGCCCCATTATCTGTAATGCCGGAGGAAGACCTTCTGGTCTTAACGAATCAAAGCCGTATAGACGGTGCAGCTTGTATCCTGTATGACAATATGTTGGAAAAAATAGCAGAAGTATTACAGGAGGATTTCTATGTAATTCCCAGTAGTATCCACGAGCTTCTGATTCTGCGTAAACATTTGTCTCCAGAAGAAGGAGGTCTTTCAGAGTTAATTACATCTGTCAATCAGACAACCGTGTTGGATACGGACATTCTGTCATCACATCCATACTACTATGACCGTAATTTACATACCTTAAAATGCGCTTAATAATTTATGCGAATCCCAAGAAAGGAGCATCCAATCATGCACCATGTAAAAGAAGTAAAATTGCTTGTAGACAACCTTAACAAACACCGTCACGCCTACTATAACCTGAACGCACCGGTAATCTCCGATGCGGAGTATGACCGGCTGTACGAACAGCTGGAAAGTCTGGAAAGGGAGACAGGGATCATCTACTCCAATTCCCCAACCCAGACCGTAGGCTACCCACCCGTCAGCGAACTGGAGAAAGTGCCGCATCCCCATCCGCTTCTGTCTCTGGATAAGACAAAGCAGGTGGAAGATTTATGCCGTTTTTGTGGCGATCACGCAGCTTTGCTTATGCTGAAGCTGGATGGGCTGACCGTAAAACTCACTTATGAAAATGGCAGGCTGACAGAGGCAGCCACACGGGGAGACGGGGAGATCGGGGAAGAGATCACCCATAACATTCCCACCTTTGAGAATGTACCGATCTCCATTGCTTATAAGAAACGGCTGGTTGTCACCGGGGAAGCCTTCATACACAGAAAGGATTTTGAACGGCTGAATACCACACTCCGGGACAGGAACGGGGAACCTTATAAAAACGCCCGGAACCTGGCTGCCGGATCTGTGCGGAGCCTGGATCCGGAGAACTGTAAAGGCCGCTGTGTCACCTTCCTCCCCTTCAACGTACTGGAAGGGCTAAATGCGGGGGAACACAGCAACAGCCGGGAGGAACGTCTGTACCAGTTATCAAAACTGGGCTTTGGTTCCTGCCCCTATATTCCCCTCAATCCGGATCAGATTTCGCCGGAATATCTGGAGCTTCGTATCCAGGACCTGAAGGAGAAGGCAGAAACACTGGGTCTTCCCATTGACGGAATGGTACTGATCTTCGATGACTTGGCGTATTCCGCAAGCTGCGGAAGAACCGGACATCACTACAAGGACGGACTTGCTTTCAAATTTGAGGACGAAACCTATGAAACCATCCTCCGGAGTATTGAATGGACGCCTTCCCGTTTCGGGGAACTGGCACCTGTGGCAGTCTTTGACACCGTGGAGATTGATGGGTGCTCCGTATCCAAGGCCACGCTTCATAACCTCACCTTTATCCGGGAACTGGAGCTGGTGCCGGGATGCCGTATCCTGGTATCCAAACGGAACATGATCATTCCCCATGTAGAGGAGAACCTGGACCGTGGACATTACCGGGATGCAGCCCCTGCTATCTGCCCGTGCTGCGGCGCTCCAACAGAACTCCATCGAAAAAAAGGAGAAAAAGGACGGATCATTGAAACCGTACACTGCAGCAATCCATCCTGTGAAAGCCAGCAGTTGAAAAAATTCGTCCATTTCGTATGCCGGAAAGCCATGAATATTGAAGGATTAAGTGAGGCTACTCTGGAGAAATTCCTGAATCTGGGATACCTTCAGACCTTCCATGACATCTACCATCTGGATCAGCACCGGGAAGAGATCATCCGGCTGGAAGGGTTCGGGGAGAAATCCTTTGACCGGCTCTGGAACGCAATTCAGGCCAGCCGCAGCACCACCTTTGTCCGCTATCTGGTCAGCATGGATATTCCCATGGTAGGCCGTACAAAAAGCCGGGTATTGGATACCGTATTCTCCGGCAGTCTGAATGCCTTCCGGGCGGCTGCCACCGATGACTATGACTTCACACAGTTAGAGGACTTTGGCGCCACACTGAACCAGAACATTCACGACTGGTTTGCGGATGAAGAAAATCTGATGCTCTGGGACACGTTACAGAATGAATTTACATTTGAAGAAAGAAAGGAAGAAAACACTATGGCAAAAAATACTGAATTTGCAGGAAAGACTATCGTAGCAACCGGAAAGCTGGAGAATTTCACCCGCGCTGAGATCAATGATAAGATCCTGGAGATTGGTGCCAAACCGGGCAGCTCTGTGACAGGCAAAACGGATTATCTCGTCTGCGGCGAAAAAGCCGGAAGCAAACTGGCGAAGGCCAAGTCTTTAGGCATAACCATTCTGTCAGAAGCAGAGTTTCTGGCTAAGATCTCTTAAATCCCACTTACGGTTTTCGCTGAATAATGATTTCGGGAAAGGAACTGCCGGGCAGTTCCCTTCCCTTTAGAAGAAAGTTCCAGCCAGCTCCTGTCATTACAGTCCCGAAAATGATGCAGCCATTCCACAGATAATTCCGTTGGAATACAAATTCATTTCTGGTATAATAGGGGCAAATGGAGGCAATGATAAGTATGAGTATTCAATCCGATGTGGAAATCTTATCTGTACAAGCAGTCGAGTATTACGCACAAAAGCATCATCTGTCTGAAGGGGACGTCTTTGATCTCTTCTGTAAGCATCAGGTTTTTGAAAAAATCCTGATACAGCACGAAATGCTTCATCAGTTGGATATGGAAGAGACTTTTCAATATGTGGAGGAAATCATCAAAGAAAATGCTCTGGAACTGGTACTTTACCACGGTTCCAACATCGCATTTGATGAGATTGACCTGGGAAAATCCCATAATCGCCGTGACTTTGGCCGGGGATTTTACTGTACCGTCTTGGAAAGCCAGGCGGAGGAATGGGCCAAACGTCTTTATCTGCGCTCCCACAAAGGCGGCAGATATGTTTACCGTTACCTGTTCCACCAGACAGAGGACCTGAAGATCAAGCACTTTGCTGCTCTGGATCGGGAGTGGCTGGAGTTTATCAAAGAAAACCGCACGAAAGGCGGCATCCAGCACGCTTATGATGTGGTCGTAGGGCCTGTTGCAGACGACAATACAATGGAGACTGTGCAGTTATACCTGTCAGGTATTTTAAAAGCCGAGGAAGCAGTGGAAAGGCTTCGCTATAATAAAGTCAACAACCAGGTGTCTTTCCATACGCCCCTTGCCCTGGAGCACCTGACGCTGGAATCCCGAAGGGAGGTTTCGTAAACTATGGAAGGAAAATATTTTTTCAATAACAAAGATATCACGATGAACCTGTGTATCCAGATCCGGGATGTGATCGACATCATCAAGGAACGGAGCCATCTTTCTTTCCAAGATGCCGCCGGAGCCTTTTACCATTCTAAGACGTATCAGGCTCTGCAGAATACCGAGAATACGCTTTGGGCGGAGTCAGCGGGCTATATCGCAGACCGGTTCTACGAAGAACAGGAACAAAAAGAATTACAGACAAACTGAAGATTTAAGCACTTTGTTTAAGAAGGGAACTACCTATAGGATAGGCGGTTCCTTTTTTTGTGCGGAAAGGAATGTGCATGAAATCCAATGATCAACCAAAAGAAACTATCCATAAACAAACTCACAGGAATGTCATCTCCTCTTTTACAGGAAAATATGCATTTCTCAGTAATTTTTATCCGGCTCCTGTTACCTACATGGGGCAGACCTACGCCAATAATGAAGCAGCTTTCCAGGCGCAGAAGACCTGCTGTGCAAAAGAGCAGCAGCAATTCTCTATTTTCCGCCTGCACAATCCGGCAGAAGCCAAAAAGCGTGGAAAGAACCTCACGCTGCGCCCGGACTGGGATAAGGTAAAGATTTCCCTGATGTATGAAATCTGTATGTGTAAATTCATGCAGAACCCAAAGCTGCGGGATGCCCTGCTTGCCACAGGAAACAGTCTTCTCATAGAAGGCAATACCTGGGGCGATTACTTCTGGGGCAAGGTCAACGGCCACGGAGAAAACCAGTTAGGGCTTATCCTTATGGATGTACGAGAAAAGCTGAAATGGAGCCTGGAAATGGAGGACGAAACAGCATGAGTGGTCTTTGGAAATGGAACAAAAAAGAACGATATAAGATTATTTGTGACATAACAGAAAAAGAATTTCCTCTTAATAATGTGCATACCGAAGGAATGAACCGGTATCAGCATCCAGAGTTCCAGGTGA
Source organism: Lachnoclostridium sp. An169 (assembly GCF_002160525.1). Taxonomy (GTDB): domain Bacteria; phylum Bacillota; class Clostridia; order Lachnospirales; family Lachnospiraceae; genus Mediterraneibacter; species Mediterraneibacter cottocaccae. Next base: position 21,829 of record NZ_NFKT01000043.1, on the reverse strand, counting down.
TTCTGAAGCTGCCTCCTGCTTTAATCCATTACCTTTTAAAAGAACTGATGAAAAAAGTGGCAGATGGGAAACAGTTTCAATCCGGAGATCTGGTGGAGGATTTACTTCCCCATGTCCCGATTCGTCTGGACACTTATCAGATGTACGGCCAAGAGGTTCTACGAGTCATAATTCCGGATAAAAGAGGTCGCTTCCCGGAAGATGAAAAATGTGATTTCTGGTTTAAGTTGCAGGCAGCCCATATTTTTGAGAAGGAGTGACAAAAATTATGAAAGAGAAAAAATCGACGGTCTTGGCTCTGAAATTCATCGGCATCGATGATTTTGACTGTCCAACTTATGAAGATCAGTACGGACGGTTCTGGAAAGACCTTAACCTGGGGAAATCCGAAACCCCGGACTTATATTCTACTACGAGGAACGACCTGGATGGGGAACCAGTATCCCACATCCAGCAGGAATATACCTTTGAGCCAGAACCGTTCCGAAGATCCCCGTATGAGTTCCAGTATATGATGTTAAGCCGGATGCAGCGTGACTGCGAATATTTTCTCGGCTACGGGAACCGGAGCGTTACCATCTTATCCGAAAGTGATCCCCAGCATCATATTGACCGTATGAAAGAATTGTGGAAGGAGCTTCCTGCTGACGGGAAACCGGAATGGCTGACCTGGGAGCAGCTCCTGAACTATGAAAAAGAATTGTGTAACGAATAACCATAATGATTACGAAGGATCTTCCAACCAGGGAGGTCCTTCTTTTGCAAAGGAGGACGATACCTTATGAAAATAACGATCTATCAGATCATCCCGGAATTGGATCAGGACCGGCTGATATTTATGCCCCTTTCCTATTTTCAAAAAGCCGGGTATCCATCACCGCCTGCAGAAATTTATGAATCCGTATTCTGCGGAGAAACGGAAGTCGCCACGCTGGAAGAAATCTACCGGATATTCAACCGCAAAGATGAAGCGGATGCCCGCTATTTGGAAAAGATCGGTTTCACCGGACATTCCATGTCAGTCTCTGACATTCTGGAAATACAGCACTCACCGGGAGAAAGCCGTTTCTATTTCTGTGATACATTTGGTTTTTCTCAAATAGCATTTCAGAAGGAAAACGCCATGCTGCCAGTTCAGAACCATGACAATATCCCTTTTGAGCAGGTCAATCGGTCCAAGCCAGGTTATCTGGCCTATATGGATAACGGGGGAATTTCTATTCATCCCTGTATCCAGGTCCAGCTCCAACGCTGCAAATACAGTCAATGCCAGCTCGGATACCGGCTCCGTTACCAGGAGAAGGAAGAGTCCCCTTGGCGGCAGCGAGATTTTCTGGAACGTCCTGCTGTCCTTCTGTTCGAGGATACGCAAAAAGAACCTTGCCATGCAGCAGACCGACCAGACCAAGAAGCAGCAGAAACGTATCCCGCAAATCACGACACGCCTTGAACAGATTGACAAGGTGCTGAATAAGCTCTATGAGGACAACGCCCTCGGCACTATCCCGCAAGACCGCTATGAGCAAATGTCGCAGAAATATTCGGAAGAATACTACACACTGAAAACGGAGCTTGCCACACTCCAAGAGCAGCTATCCGCTTATGAGAACGCGGGAGGGCGGGCGCAGAAGATTTTGAAGCTGACGGAACGCCATGCCGCCTTTACAGACCTCACCCCCGCCATTCTCAACGAGTTTATCAACCGGATTGAAGTGCATGAGCGCGACCAGAAAAGGGCGAGATACGCAATCCAACACATCAGCATATATTTCAACTATATCGGCAGGTTTGAGAACGAAGTAACGCAGCTTGCAGAGCCGACCGAGCAGGAAATCCGGCAAATGCGGGAGGAAATCGAAGAAGCCAAAAAGGAAAAGAGCCGCGCCTACCACCGGCAGTATTCAAGGGAGTACCGGGCGCGAAACCTTGAAAAGCAGCGGGAGTATGAGCGTATCAAGGCGCGGGAATACCGGGCAAGGAGAAAGGCGCAGACCGCCGCCGCACAGCCCGCACAGTAAAACAGAATAACCGACAGCCGAGAGGGGATTTTCCAACTACGGGAAATCCTCTTTTTCGCGCCCGGAGAAAGGAGCCGCCTATGGCAGAACAGACCCCCGACAGTATCATCACGACGCAGAGGAACGGGCAGACCATTGTTGCGGAGTTATTTTTCAATCACAGCAGCACAGAAACATTCCGCGACAAGCTGCTCAAACTGGTACTTGCCGACAGTTCGCATTTATCCGTGTCTGACGGTCAAGAGCCGGAAAAATCGGAAATCTTGCGATAACAGCCGCCCCGACGATACATTCCCCATCCGGGCGGTTTTTATCGTCAAAAACGCTGTTTTCTCCAAGTCAAGAGCCGGAGAAAACACCCGAAAAATGCCCCTACTCAGTAACAGGGGCGCAGAAAGGAGCTTGCATGAGAACAGGGCTTACCAAGCAGGAAAAGACCACCGATATTTGGTTTGACGAGAAAGACCCCCTTATCCATATCCGCACCCACAACACCGCCTTGAAAAAGCGTCTGCTTGCATACAGCCGCCGTTATCCGGCGATCTGCCAGCAGACCGACGCAGACCCGGAAACGGGCTGCATGGAGTTTGATATTGAGAAAGGCCGCTTCTCTTTCCGTCTGACCGCCCCATACAGTGAGGAACGCCGGAGAGCCGCCAGTGAAGCGGCGAAAGCCGCCGCGAGCAATCTCACACGAAGTATGGTATAATTTTTTTGAAAAAGTTTTGGATTTGATGTAGTATTCGCCGCTAAAACCGTAGTATATAGGTGAAGCCGGAAAGGAGGCGGTGAGATGATAGATGATGAAAAAATCATAGACCTGTTTTTTGAGCGTTCCGAGCAAGGCATACGGGAACTGGATAATAAATATGGAGCAGTCTGCCACAACCTCTCGTATAACATCGTGAACAACAGACAGGACGCGGAGGAATGTGTCAATGACGCTTACTTAGGCGCATGGAACGCCATTCCCCCGGTACGGCCTAACCCGTTGCTCAGTTACATCGTGAAAATCGTTCGGAACATTTCACTCAAAATCTATTGGAGAAAGGAAGCAGCCAAACGAAGCGGGCACTATAAGATTGCCTTAGAGGAAATCGAGGGCTACATCGCAGACCAGAAAACCGTAGAAGATGAAATCGAAGCCAGGGAATTAGCCCGTATCATTGGGGAATTTTTGGACACGCTGACCCTCGAAAACCGCGTTATCTTCATGCGTCGCTATTGGTTTGCTGACAGTTACAAGGACATAGCCGAGTTTATGGGGCTTTCGGAGAAAAACATCTCCGTCCGGCTGACCCGTATCCGCGAAAAGATGAAACAATACTTGATTGAAAGAGAGGTATTTGTATGAACGCGAAAAAGTTTTCCGACGCTATGAGCGAGCTTGACAACAAATACATTGACGAAGCCCTCAATTACAAAAAGAAAGCCAAAAAGCCTTTCTGGATTAAATGGGGAGTTATTGCGGCCTGTTTGTGCTTGATAGTACCATTAACCGCATTTGCTATTGATACAATTCAATATAATGCGGCTGTTGATTATCTTACTTCTCTCGGTATTCCTGTTGAAGATTTAAGCGATTATTCTCGAAAAGAAATAAAGGAAGCCGCAAAAACGATTGACGCCGGAGAAAGTAGTCCATTGACCGAAGAAATACTTAACCGATTGCCAGATAATAAAGAACCGATTGAAACACCAACACAGGTAACATCTGAACAGATAAGAGAATTAACACCGACCATGACAAGAGAGGAAGTCCTTTCATTCTTAGGTGATACGCAAGACATCGGTTCTGGTATTTATGTATATGTTTATGAAGTAGACGGAGAATATTTGTTGCGGATTCCATTTGCAAGTGATGATGCTCAGTTAGGTGTTACAGGCGAAGATTTATTAAAGGCATTGACCCCTATTTCTGAGGATATAGATTCTAATGAAACCGTTGAATTTAATGGACAGCTATTCAACAAATCTGACTTGACCGAGGGCAAAAAGGTAAAACAGGTTCCCGTGATCCAGCGCAAAGACTGAACAGAATACCATTAACAAAGGCGGGGCTGTCGCATCAATGATTAGAAAATCATAGATGCGGCAGCATCTTTTTGCTATTTTTAAGCCGAAATATTCACTTCTTTTATTCCGTTTCTATAAAAAGGCGAACTTTAATAAACCTTTTCTGAAAAAAGGTTCATTTTCAGGATTTACTTTTGAGCTGTCAAAATCAGGCGGTTTGTTTGAGTGGAAATAAATGACGCCCTGTCCTTCCTGCCTGAATCTTATGATGAAGTTTGTTTATGTTATACCCGATCGCCAGCAGGATACTCTGGGCGGTTACATTTGCATTCCCTCGATATAAATATCGTCTGAGTTCCATATCCTCTTTGATGTTTGCAAAACTTCCCTCGGCCTGGATACTTCGGTTCATTCGGAGCTGTGTACCATAATCACTGGTAATCCGCTCCAATGTCTCCTGACGTTTTTCTTTCATTTTTTTCGAAACGTACAGTACTTTCTGGCGGTCTTCCATTGGTGTTTTGCAGTTGTTCCCCTTGATGCAGTCTGTTTTGAAAGGGCATCCGCTGCATCCGTTACTTCGATATACGGTAACGGTTCTCCGGTATCCACTGGCCGTCTTTTCTCTCTTTTCGTACTGCATCGTCAACACCTGTCCATTTTTACAGTAATAACAGTCCGCTTTCTCATCATATTTCATGTTTTCCATCCGCCCGATATCCTGACGGTATTTTCGGGTTTTGGAAATTTCATAGTTCTGGGGTTTGATATAGGCCAGCTGACCGTTTTCTTCGAGAAACAGGTAATTCTCTTCGCTTTCATATCCTGCATCTGCCACAATCTCCTGATATTTAAACGGAAGATACAACTCCATATCTTTCAGGAATGGGATCAAGGTCCTCGTATCCGTAGGCCGTGGACTGATATCCAGCCATGTGATGTATTCTGAATCCACTCCATGCTGAAGATTATAAGCCGGTTTCAGCTGCCCATTGAGCATGGCATCTTCTTTCATTCGCATAAAAGTCGCATCCGGGTCTGTTTTAGAATAACTGTTACGGTCTCCACAGACATAAAGCTTTTTATTGTACTCCTTCAGTTTTGCTATGTAAGTTTCCAGAGTTTCCAGCGATTTCTGAAGGTGTGTTTTTCGTCGTCCGGTTCCATGAACAAAGACAATCCCTTCCTCCTGCCTGATCCTGCACAGCTTTTTTCGCAGCCTTTTTAATGTGTGAAGAGAGACTTTCCCGTTATAAGCGATCCTGAAACCGTAAAGATTTTCACACTCTTCCACAAAGACAAGAATCTTATCGAATAGTTTTGCCTGATTTTTCGTAATGGCTTTTTTCCAGACAAAAGTATATTTATTCGCAACGGATTCTATTTTCGTTCCGTCAATAAAGATACTTTTCCCGGAAATCTCCCCAAGGGAATATAAGAGTTTCGACACCTCGGCCAATGTCTTTTTCGAGCATTGTGCGAAATGCAGAGAAATAAAACGTGCAAAGGTTGCATGGTCAGGTGCTGGTTTCCCTTCCAAAAGGTACATGAAGTTGATATCCCTGCGGCATGCAGTTTCGATATCCCGGCTGGAATAGATCCGATTCATGCTGGCGTAGACCATGATCTTAAACAGCTGTCTCGGTGTCGCCTGATTTTTCTTTATCTTTCCATAAGTCTGATAAAGATCGCTGAGTTCCATTCCCTCCACAAATGCACTCAGAAGACGGACCGGATCATCTGCCGGAATGTTACTGTTCACACCCTATTAATCCGTTATAGTAAAAATGACGAAATTAAAAAAACTTTTTTTCTACTAGAAAAGGCCATTTGTTAATAAATCAATTGGTCTTTTTTGCTGTGTGGATAACTTACCCCCAAAATGTTCTGAATGCCCTTTTATTGAGGTAAAGCCTCTCTCTCTTCTCTGTTTTCACGCTCTTTTCTGTCTTTGATGAAGAGCTTTTTTCTTGTCATTTTGACTTTATCCACATATAGGCAAATTCGCTTTTCTACGCTGATTCCGCTATAATATAACCATGAATTCAATCGTAGCAGGAGATTTTTGAAAAGATGGATCGATATGAAGAATTAATCCGTACATTAAAAGAGGAATGCACTGCCCTGGAACAAAGATGCATGGCTCAGGACGATATGCTGCAGATCCAGGAAAAACAGATCCAGGTACAGGAGGACTTGATCCAGGATCTAAAGAAAGAGAACCGTGAACTTCTGAAAAAGGGAAAAGAAATGGCACGGGAATGTGATCTGCTGGAAAAGATCTGTAAGGAACAGGAAGAGATTCTGAATACCATTTTGGGAGATATAGAAAAGAAACGATAGAACAGGGGTTTTTATGAAGGTTAGTTTTGAGTATGCCACACAGCTTCAGTATGAAAACAAAGCGCTCCGGGAACGGATCCGGCTGCTGGAATCCGGCGCGGCAATGCTCCGTCTGCGGAAAGAATACGAGCGACTGCTGGAAGAGAAAGATCGGGAAATCCGCCAGCTGAAAGCCAAACTGGAAGAAGCCATCCGACAGTCTGTTCGGAACAGGGAGAACTGGTTCCAGGTCTATGAAGACATGGAAAAAGAAACAAAGAAAATAAGCAGAAGAAAAGAATCAGAGATCCGGGCACTGCGGAAGATGCTTCGGGAAACAACTGACTCCCGTGATCAGTGGAAAGAAAAATATCTGGAACAGCTCCATCTGAGATATGACGCAGAAACCGCTCTGGAGGAAGAAAAGGGAAAGAACCTGAAATTGAGGGCCCAGCTGAACCGCGATTATGAGAATTCATCCATTCCATCTTCCAAAACAATCCGTCATAAAAAGATTGCGAACAACCGGGAAAAAAGCGGAAGGAAGCCAGGGGGACAGACCGGGCATAAAGGGCACTGCAGAAAACGTCAGACACCGACTGTGCCACCGATCTGCCTTCTGCCTCCACAGGAAGTACTGGATGATCCTGATTTTAAAAAGACAAAAAAAACGATCATAAAGCAGCTGGTCAACATCCGGCTTATGCTTGATGTCCGGGAATATCATGCAGACGTATACCGTAATTCCAAGACCGGAGAACTGGCACATGCACCGTTCCCAGCGGGAGTGGTCAATGATGTGAATTACGGCGGGAGTGTCCGGGCATTTCTTTTTCTGCTGAATAATGAATGCTGCACTTCCATCGATAAAAGCAGGAAATTCCTGTGTGATCTGACTGAGGGAAAACTGAATATCTCAAAGGGTATGGTCAGCAGCCTGTGCCAGGAGTTTGCTGCAAAAACAGAGCAGGAACGGAAAAAACTTTTTGCAGAAATGCTTCTTTCCCCAGTCATGCATACGGACTGTACCAATGCAAAAGTAAATGGAAAACCTATGTATGTTTTTGTATGTGCGACTCCGGACGGGAAAACGCTGTATTTTGCCCGTGACAGGAAAGGGCACGAAGGGGTAAAAGGGACAGTAACAGAGGATTACCAGGGGATCCTCGTACATGACCATGAGAGCACGTTTTATCAATATCAGACAGGACATCAGGAATGTCTTGCCCATATCCTGAGATACCTCAAGGACAGCATCCAGAACGAGCAGGACCGTACGTGGAACAGAGAAATGCGGATCCTGATCCAGGAAATGATTCATTACCGGAACGGGCTTTCCCCGGAAGATGAGCCGGATAGTGAAAAAATAGCAGGATTTGAAACGCGCTACAGGGAAATCCTGCACAAAGCGGAGGAAGAATATAAGGATGTGCCTCCGAATGAGTATTATAAAGAGGGATATAATCTATACCGGCGAATGGAAAAATATATGGAGAACCACTTACTATTCCTTCACGATCACAGAGTTCCCGCTACGAACAATGAAGCGGAACGGCTTCTTCGGAGCTATAAAAGGAAACAACAGCAGGCTGTGTCATTTCGGAGTCAGGAAAGCATCGATTCCCTGTGCAAATGTATGAGCGTGCTTGTTATGATGCGCCAAAAAGAGGAACAGAATTTATTTGAAAAGATCTCGCAGATTTTTGGATAAGAAAACCGATGGCTTTGACTGAGAATAGTCTAAACCATCGGTTTTCCTAATTCAAGTTAGCGTCTGAACAGTAACGCCGGAATCAAAATTTCCACATCCAGCGGAAGTTTGATTTGATAGTACAGAGAAGATAAGGTATAATCTTTCTGTAGGATTTTATTTATTCGCATAAATAAATTTTACACCAAGAGCCAGGCCTTGCACAGACCTGGCTCTTATTCTCTGCAAAAAAGTGCTGCCGCACTAATTATTTAGTGCGACAGCCCCTCTTCATTTACAATATTCTCAATCATGTTTTCCCGGAAACATCTTTCCCGTGATGATCTTTTCCATCTGTATGACCAGCTTTTCCTCATTCAGGTTTGGTTTTTCCATATACTGCAGCAGGACTCCCACCATTCCGCAGGCATAAAACCTCAGCATCACTTCCAGATCATCCACGCTCAGGTCAAGCTCCGGAACCTTACTGCGCGCTATCTGCGCCAGATATACGGTTACCGCCTCGACAAGCATCCCCTCGATCTGAACCCAGCGGCGGGAATAGAGCAACCGCTCGAATTTTTTCCTGTTCTGCCGCACAAACGCGACATAAGTGGTCAGTGCTCCCAAACGGTCTTCTTCATTCAGGCTCTTCTGCACCAGCTCCTGCGTGGCACGTCGGAACGTCCACTCCAGCACATCCATAATATCTTTAAAGTGATAATAAAATGTCTGCCTTGAGATATGGCATTCCGCGATCAGCTTTGTCACCGTAATTTTATCTATGTCTTCCTTATCCAGCATCTGGGAAAAGGTATCTGCAATCACTGCTTTCATGTCTTCTCTCATATAAACACCTCTTCTGTGATGCTATTTTATTATACCTTTTCCAAAGAAACAAGTAAAAAATTTATCATTTTGCAAGCCAGATCGGGTTACTCCATGCAGTTTTTCCGTTCTTGTCCGTACATTTTACCCGAACATAAGTCTCATGACCCTTCAGTTCGTATTCTCCGTGCTCAATCGTATCGTCATAAGATCCGCACACTCTGGAAATACCGTCATTTATATCATTTCCAGCAACAAAGTCAATCCTGTAGACCGGACTGCAGTCAACGTAGGCCACATTGTCTCTGATTCCCCAGTCACGGATCTCCGGTCCCGATGATGAATAATAATTTCCTGCCAGCATATTCTGTACAATATCTTCATGCGTCAGCCTCTCTGCTTTGACCACGATGTAGCCTCCGCATGCGTCATCGAAATTTCCTTCATTATGATTGTCGTCCGATGCAAAAGCAAAAATTTTCTTTCCTTCTCTTAACATCACATCGAAATATGTTTCATCATATCCGGTATTACTTTCATTAACTGTATTATAGTTATAAATCTCAAGTGCCCAGATTCCTTCTGTATTTATAAATTCCTCTTCTCTCACTCTCGACCATATCGGATGATTGTATGTAGCTACCATACCGTGCTGTATCATTTCATCCGCCAGTTTCTGGGCAGCCGCAGCCCCGTCCCATTGTCCGTAATATTTATGCACCGGATGGATCTCATTGTGCTGATACAATGGAAGGACCGCATTTCTCTGCATCTCCTCTGTGCCGAGAATGCCATGAATGTGATGTACTTTTTTTCTTCTCCCGGAAACCTCATCATAATAAAGGATTGCGGACGCCTCAAGCCCCGGCAGGATAATGAAGTCATCACAGTCAAATTCCGCTCTGTAATCCGTATACTTATCATGTTCGGAAAAGCACAGAAAGTTGTATCCATGCTCTTTAAAAAGCTTTACAGACTGTTCAGGGGTAAGCATTCCATCAGAATTCACCGTATGGCTGTGAAGATTCCCCTTGTACCAGTTTCCTTTTTCCGAAAATCCGCGTATTGTAATTTTATCCACTTTTTTCCTCCTTGCCGCCCGGTCTTAAAGCCGCACACAGTTATGATCGGCCACTCCTACATTGATCTTCTCACCCACATTAAACATAGACATACTCCGGAACAGCACGTCTGCATACACTTCCACGCCATTGATATCAATATGGTAGCGGAGCACATTTCCTCTTGGCACATAGTCAATGATCGTTCCGTTCATACGGTAATCTTCCGTCGTGATCGTATCCTTGGACAGCAGGAAAGTCTCAGGACGGATTGCAAACTGTCCGCTGTTCCATTTCTTTCCTGTAATTGCTTCCATGGCATTCGCATCCAGAATATTATAATTTCCGATGAATCCTGCCGCAAAAGTCGTCTCCGGTTTTGTATAAACTTCTACAGGACTGCCCGACTGTTCAATAACGCCGTCATGGAACAGGTGTATCACATCAGACATTACCATTGCCTCATCCTGATCATGGGTTACGAACACAGACGTCAGACCAAGATCTTTGTGTATTCTCCGAATGCTCGTCTGAAGAGATTTTCTCAGTTTCGCATCAATAGCACTCAGAGGTTCATCCAGAAGCAGCACTTTCGGCTGCATCACAATTCCTCTCGCAAGAGCGACCCTCTGTTGCTGTCCTCCGGAAAGATTTCCCGGGTACTCTTTTTCTTTTCCTTTTAACTCTACCATATCAATGGCATCTCTTACACGTCTTCCAATCTCATCTGACGGAAGTTTCTGAAGTTTTAATCCGAAAGAAAGATTCTCTTCTACCGTCATATTCGGGAAAAGGCTGTACTGCTGGAACACCATTCCGATATTACGGTCCTTTGGATCTTTGTTTGTAATATCCTCACCGTCCAGCAGTATCTGTCCCCCTGAGATCTGCTCAAGTCCTGCGAGACAGCGGAGCAGCGTACTCTTTCCACATCCGGAAGGGCCCAGAAGTGTAACAAAATCACCTTTCTGGATTTCCAGATTGATTCCCTTTAACACATGATTATCACCATAAAATTTATCGATATTTTTAAATTCAATATAAGCCATTTTCTTTATCTGTCCTTTCTGTCTTTGCCCTTCGACTGCAGGAAAAATGCACAAGCCGAAATGATCAGAGTTACGAGGAAAAGTATAACGATCACGGCGCAGGTCCTCTGCCCGGATTTTTTCATTACATCATATAAATACATCTGTGCTGTCATAAACTGTCCGCCCGCCAGTGTATTAATGATAACGAAATCACCAAATACAATTGCCATCGCCAGCATGGCTGAAATTGTGACACCGCTCATAATATTCGGAATAACGACGCGGAAGAATGCGTAAAACTTGCTCGCTCCCAGCATCTGCGCCGCCTCGATAAGCCTTGGCGCCCCGACACCGTTCAGATTATTTCTGATTCCCTGATATACATAGGGAAGGATTACAACCATATAAGTCGCAACAAGCATGAACATTCTGTCTCCGAAAGGTTCCGGCGCACTGCTGTAAAGCGACAGAACGCAGATTGGAAGGATGACGCCCTGGATTGCATACGGAATCGTACACAGAATCTGAATCATTTTATCCCATTCCGGATGGTAGACAACTACCACATACATCGCCAGCAGTACAAACACTGTACACAGCACGATCGGAACAATAGAAATAATAACCGTACGCCCGACTGCTTTCCAGAACAGAGGATCAGTAAACAGCTCTGTATAAGCTCCCAGAGTAAAACCTGTCGGCATCACGTCGATCCACTCCTGAAAAAGGGAGTAAATCAGCGTCATTACCAGTGGGAGAAGCAGATACACTATAATTACAATAATCGCAATCTTTGATCCTGCATTGCGTTTCTTTTTTTCTGTATTCATCAGCGTCTCCCCCCTTTCTTTGGAGTCATCTTATTCTGTACGCCAATGGCGATCACCATGAAGACCATCATGATGACTGCAATCGCACTTCCGAACTCCGGTCTCTGTATGATATCGCCGACGAACTGTTCCGACAGACGGATCGGAAGCAGTGATACATTGTTCATCAGCAGTGCATAGGCAGACGCATAAGCTGCCAGTGCGTTGGCAAACAATACAGAAAATGTTCCCAGTATACTCGGCATCAGTACTGGGATGCCGACTTTCCTCCAGAATGTCATCCGGCTGCCGCCCAGAAGGGCAACCGCTTCTTTCCACTCTTTTCTGATCGAATCAAATGCCGGGATCAGCAGGAGTGTGGACAGGGGGATTTGGAAATATACATATATCAGCAGAAGTCCCCATACAGAATACAGGGGGAACTCCGCCAGAAATTCAATTCCGTAATTCGCGCCGATCATCGTCATGACACCGATGTTTCCAAACATAATGATATATGCAAACGCCAGCGGTACGCCCGAAAAATTTGATACCATATTCAGAATACTCATGAATACCTGCTTCAGTTTACCTTTTTCCTCATGGACTGCTTTTGCACCGATAAATGCCACGAGCAGCCCGATAACCGAAGAAAGAATCGAGATGAGCAGACTGTTGACTATGGCCTGCTGATACAGTTTTCCGGTAAATATATTAATATAGTTATCAAGTGTAAATCCCATGTCTCCTCCCTCCGGGAAGAAACTTCTGATGACCGTAAAAATGACCGGTATGATCTCAAACAGAAGACATAGCAGCAAAAACGGCACCAGCGCAAATATGTATGTTTTCTTTTGTGTTTTCATATTAACCTCACCTTTTACATAAAACGGACCGCTGCACTTTATGCAGCAGTCCGGTCATCCGTCAATACATTTTATTGTGCGTAAGCTACAACCTCTTCCTGCCACAATGTTCCGATCGTCTGCGCGGTCTCGTCCCATGCATCCTGATCTTCTACCATTCTCGCGTTTGCATACTGGCTGTCGTCCAGGAGTTTTGAAGCCACATCGTCCGGAAGCTCCACATCCTCACGTATCGGTGTTGCATAACCTTTTGCAAGATTGATCTGTCCCTCATCACTTAAAATGTATTCTCTCGCAAGAGCCGCAGCACACGGATGCTTTGAATATTTGTTGATAATTGTAGCATATCCGGTCTGGATAGATGCCTCAGACGGGATAAAAACTGTAAAGTCTGCATCCGGATTATTCTCTACAAACTGCTCTCTGTAACCAAGAGCGTTGAAATCCCATAAGAAAGCTACTCCGACTTCTCCTTTCTCGATACGTGCCTGAGTAAACTCGCCGAGGTCAAGTCTTCCCTGCTCAGCAATCTGTCTGAAGTAATCAAGTCCCGGCTGAATGTTGCTTTCATCTCCGCCGTAAGCAATTGCTGCAGCAAGGACTGCATACTGAGCCTGAGTGGCAGCCTGCACGTCTCCGACTGCAACTATATAATCACCGTTTAAGATATCTTCAAAAGATGTAGGTGTGTCTTTTACGATCTTGTTGTTAACAATAACAGACATTGTGCCGTAATATCCTATGATCCAGTCTCCGTCATCGTCTTTCGCCCAGTCCGGAATCGAATCCCAGTAGCTTGTCTTATACGGAAGTGTAACTCCCTGCTCTTCCGCTACCGGTCCGAATGCCTGTCCTACATCACCAATATCCTTCGTAGCATCTGTCCCCTCTGTCTCAAACAGCGAAATTTCTTCCGCAGAAGACATATCAGTATCCACATGCTCAATCCCGTACGTATCTGTGTACTCCTGCCATGTTTCACCCCAGTTGGCCCATGTATCAGGCATCGCCGCAGATGCAAGTTCTCCCTCTTCTTTTGCCTGTGCTTCAATCTCTTCCAGAGTCATACTGTTCAGATCAACTGTTTCAACCGGTTCATCAGAACCGCATCCTGAAGCGATTGCCACAGTAATACAGACAAGCAGCAACGCACTTATTATTCTTCTTTTCATTCCTGTTCTCCCTTTTTCAACTTCTTTTCTTTTGAATTACCGAGATACATTATAGGAAAATGATGTAAAATAATCACCAACGGAACGTTAAGTCATTGTAAGTTCAGGTTAAATTTTATTTTTCTTGCCTCCGGAGTATTGGCCACTCCGCCTTCCCCTGTCTCTTTTAAAGAAATATGCATACTCTCCCCTACTTCTTTCATCGCATCGATGACCTGATCCGGCGGGATTCTACTTACAATTCCGGCAAGAGCCATATCTGCGCTTGAAACGGCATTAACCGCACCTATCACATTCCGCTTAACGCAGGGCACTTCAACCAGTCCCGCCACCGGATCACAGACAAGCCCGAGAAGATTTTTGAGCGCCATAGCAGCCGCATGTGCGATCTGCTCTGCCGTTCCTCCCCTGAGGGATACCAGCGCCCCCGCAGCCATTGCCGATGCCGAGCCGATTTCAGCCTGACAACCGCCTGCCGCACCTGCAATAAAAGCCCGGGACGCAATAACCTGCCCTATCCCTGCGGCTGTATACATTGCCTCCGTGATCTCAGTATCCGATGCTGTTTTTCGGCTGTATATCGGAAGGAGCACTGCCGGAAGCACACCGCAGGCTCCGGCAGTCGGCGCTGCGACAATCCGGTGCATACAGGCATTCGACTCGCCCATCTCCAATGCCTGTGCAATCACTTCGGACATAAAATCCCCGCTCAGCGTATCGCCTTTTTCCATATAACTCCTCATCTGACCGCCCATGCCCCCTACAAGACCGCTGCGCGATTTCTGATCCTTATCGTAAGAATCTCCCGCTGCTTTCATAGCATTCCACATCTTCTGCATCATCTGAAAGGACGCCTGCTCTGTTACTTCCCGTTCCTCCATATCTGAATACTGTACCGCCTTCCAAAACGGAATACCTTCGCTGTTACACCTCTGTGTGATCTCATTTAAAGATGAATACGACATTACACTTCCTCCCCACGGATATACATAATACGCTCAATACCTTCCAACTTCTCCAGCATGGAGACTGTTTCCCGAGGAACCGTCTGATCTGTCTCTATCACCATTACTGCAAGTCCGCCCCTCTTATCCCGATAAAGCTGCAGAGTCGCAATATTAACATTCTTCCGCGACAAAATACCTGTTACTTCCGATACCATACCCGGACTGTCCTGATTGTGTATAATCAAAGTCGGACAGGAACCTGTACAGTGTACTTCCGTATCATCCAGTTTATCGATCATAATCCGGCCTCCGCCAAGCGAGGATGCCTGTATTTTTATTGACAGTCCTGTTTTCCCTTCCACTTCCAGTACAGCCGTATTCGGATGTGCCCCTGGGAGCCGTATATTTGCAAAAGAAAAAGACAGCCCCTCCTGTTCTGCCAGTTCAAAGCTGTCCGGTATGCGCATATCATCCGGCTTCATACCAAGAAGCCCTGCGATAAGCGCCCGGTCTGTTCCGTGTCCGCTCCCTGTCGCTGCAAATGAACCGCTCAAGCTGATCATGGCATTCACAGGCTCTTCTCCCAGCATTGTCCTTGTAACATACCCTATTCTGACCGCTCCCGCCGTATGGGAACTGGACGGGCCAACCATAACAGGGCCGAGAATATCAAATATGTTCATCTTCTATTTCTCCATTCTAATAATTTTAGCCGCAACATGGCGTCATATTCGTCCGACAGACATATTCAAGTGTAATTCTAACAGATATCTTTTCCCGGTTGTATTACATCCATGTAAAAAGCACGTAAAAATGCCGGACAGAATTAATACTTCTAACTCTGTCCGGCACTTGTCCGAAGACGCCGCTTCAAAAATATGTTTACCTGCGGTATCTGTTCTTATTCTTCAATTCCCAGCGTAGCCATCATCACAGCCTTGATCGTATGCATACGGTTCTCTGCCTCGTCAAACACTTTAGACTGTTCGGACTCGAACACTTCGTCCGTCACTTCCATATCTTCTATATTAAAACGCTCACCCATTTCTTTTCCGATCTTTGTCTTCAGATCGTGGAATGCGGGAAGACAGTGCAGGAAGATCGCGCTGTCTTTTGCGTTTGCCATCACTTCTTTTGTCACTTTATATGGAGAGAGCTCTTTAATCCTCTTCTCCCATACTTCGTCCGGCTCTCCCATGGATACCCATACATCTGTGTAGATAACGTCGGCATCTTTTGTTCCCTCTTTTACATCGGATGTCAGCGTGATCGTTGCACCTGATTCCTTTGCATACTCCTGACACTGTGCGACAAGCTCGTTTTGCTTATAATCTATGTTCAACAGACAATAGACACACATTTAACTTTTCTGCGAAAAGTTTCCAAATAGGAAACCTTATATCCAAGGTATAATAATCTCCCAGGTCATATTCGTATAAACAGCTGTAGTCTGCTCGCTTGCATGACCGGCCTGATTTGCCACCTCTGCCATGGTGTAGTCCTCAAATGGCGCATACAAACGGCTCGGAGCCGCCCTCACGGACGGCTCCTTTTTCGCTGATTTATATATCCTTCTCATCCAGCAGAAAGTCAATGATATTATTATGGACAATACCATTCCTGCTTAGATCTACGATGTCACTGCTGATCACATATTTCGGATAATTGTCATCGATCTTCTCCAGATTGCCAAATTCTCTTGCAATGCAGTCCTCTGACAGTACATAGGCCACCTGGATATAGAGTTTCTTCTGTCCTTTGTAACATACGAAGTCAACTTCCTGAGTATCCAGTTTTCCTACCTTCACCTCATATCCCCGGCTCAACATTTCCAGATATACCACATTCTCCAACAGTTTACTTGTGTCGATCTGCTCACTGGCTTTGCTCACATTACGAAGCCCGATGTCACCAGCATAATACTTTTCTGTTGAAGCCAGGATGTTTTTCCCTTTTATATCATATCTTTCCGCTTTTGAAAGGATCATACCTGCCTGCAGCTTATCAATATAATTCAGCACCGTGTCCACTGTGGTTGATTGGCCGGCTGATATCAGGGAACGGCTGATCGAGCGTGCAGAGAACGGATTTCCGATATTGTCCAGCAGAAATTCCAGCAGCTTTCGCAAAAGACTCTCATTGCGAATGGCATATCTGGAGAGAATATCTTTCATCACGACAGAATCATAGACATCCTCCAGATATGTGCGGACGGAATGTTCATCCGGCAGCACCAGGCGCATCGGCAGACCGCCATATTTCAGGTAATCCGTAAAAAGCTGTTCCCTGGTGTATGGGAGTCCATTGACCTCATAAAATTCCTGTATCTCGGACAACACAAAAGGATACACATGAAAAGAAACATATCGGCCTGCCATATTTGTTGCCAGTTCACCGGACAGCAATTTGCTGTTGGAGCCTGTCACATAGATATCGCAGTCAAAATCAATCCGGAAGGAAGGGATGACTGAGTGCCACTCTGTTACATGCTGGATTTCATCCAGAAATAAGTATACTTTTCCATTTGCCTTTTCTACACGATTAGTTACATACTGATAAAAGGTATCCGCATCCTCCAGCTTTTTAAACCGTCTGGATTCAAAATTGATTTCAATAATATTCTCTTCCGCGACTCCGCGCTCCAGGAGGATGTCTCGTATCTGTGAGAGCAGGATGGTCTTTCCGCTTCTTCTAAGTCCAATCAACACCTTAATCAAATCCTGGTCTATAAAAGGTCGGATCCGATTCAGATATAGATTTCGTCTTATCATTTCCATACATTCCACATCCTTCATGAATTTTATCATTATTATACCTCACATTTTTATTATAATCAACTTTTTGTCATTTTATACAAGGACATTTTTATCATCAGTTGTACACCGCCAGTCTACTTTTCATGCAAATACACATCTATCATTGTCAGCCGGCTTTTGTGTCGCCTCTTACTTCGATGCCTGATATATTCATAGAAAATAAACTCATGCCGAAATTCATGCAAGGGAAATGGAAGACCATATTTTTTGAGTTCCTTCCTATAAATAGCCGCAGATTTTGTAAAAATCATATCAGTGTCACAATTAATAGAAAGAAGCAAATTTCTTAATTCTTTTGTGACTCGATATGCGTGTCCACAAATGTCAACGTAGGGTTTTCCTGTCTTTTTTGCAACAGTCCAGACAGCGTTCCCTTTAAGATTACTCTTTTTCATTCTTGTCAGATCAGCTATACAGATTGGGGTCTGATACATTAAGCCGACTAAAGCTGCCAGTTCCAGATTTCCTTCCGTTATCAGCTGATTCATCAGTCGCTTTCCCTGACGTGCCTTGTCACAAATACTCATTTTGCATACATCTCCTTTTCTAAGTTTATTTTTATCGTGTGTTCCGGCTTGACTGCGGGGGATTTCACATCATTCGTATCTAGTTAAAGCAGATTCGCCTTCTCCTTCATCTTCTGCCGGCTGGCATTCGTATAAATAGCCGTAGTCCGCTCGCTGGCATGGCCCGCCTGGTTTGAGACCTCTGCCATCGTATAGCCCATCTCCAGGGCCCGGGAACAGAAGTAATGCCGGAGCGAGTGCGGTGTGATCTTATCTGAACACTGATTAAAAAACCGGTTCACACTGCTGCGGTGGAGTTTCCCACCGTTCCTGCTGATAAACATATACTCAGACTGGGAGTTCCTTTCTTTCAGATACTCCCGGACTGCATGAATGATCTTGTCATTGATGAACACGATCCTTTGCTTATTCCCTTTCCCAATTACCAGAAGCTCTCTTGCCTGCAAATCCATGTCCCTAAGACTGATATTGATGCACTCACTGACCCGCAGACCTGCGTAGGCCAGGACTGTTGCAATGGCATAATTCCGCTTCCCGGTATTTACCAAAACCTTCTGCAGAAACGCATCCACCTCCTCTTTTTCTATATCCGCCGGGCTTGCAATCTCCTGCTGGAATTTCAGCCGGTCCTCCCGCATAATTACCAGATCTTCCTGAATGCCAGACTTGATCAGAAATTCATTAAAGCTGGAAAGCGAAGATAGTTTCGTATCAATGCTTTTAAATTTCAGCCTCTTGACATTCTGAAGGTATGACCGGAAATCCAGAATGTTGGTATGGTAAAGCAGCGTCAGTTCCTCCCCAAACGTGTCCCTGTACCACCGACAGTATTCATCAACGTGCCTGCTATAAGTCTGAATGGTATTTTTCGCTTTCCCCTGTTCCTTCAGATAAATTCTATAATCATCCAGTAATGCCATGCTTCTCATTCCCCTCTGCGATTATGTTGCGTTCACTTTTCAGTGATGTGTACGTAATTATGTTGCGTTCAGATGGGATTACCCCTGCCTCGCTCAGCTCCAACACAACATAATTGCTATTATGTTGTGTTCAGAAAATGGCACGGTTCTGACACGCTTCCTATATATATTCCATACGTTTCACAGCATAAAAACGCAAAAAGGACAGCAGATTTTTTCCGCTGTCCGATCTGGATGATTTCAGGGGGGCAGCTTAGGTGCCGCTCACCCTTTTGAAAATCAGCTTCCCGTCCTTTACCTCAACGGTGAAGCGCTGGGCTGGTTTGGACTGTTTCTTCCGTCTCTGACATTCAAGCAGTTCTTCGTTCCTCAAATATTCACACCGGAAGTCATTTAGATGATAATACCCCCAATATATGTGGAATAAATGTATATAATACTCCTTCTTCCGTGTGAAGATGAAATCAGAGTCCCTGTTGATAGAATTTAGAAGACTCCTCAGCTGTCTGGTGATACGATAAGGATTGCCATGCCGGTTCGTATAAGGTTTTCCATATTTGGCAGAGATCTTTAAAACATTCCTCCCGGAAAGGTCACTTTTCCGCAGCTTTATCGCATCCCCTATCCGAATCGGCATCTGGTACATCAACCCGATTAACGCTGCTTTTTCCAGTTCCCCTTCCGCAATGAATTGTTTCATCAGCTGCTTCCCCATTTTTGCTTTTTCATAGGAAATCATCCACCATCTTCTCCTTTCCTGACAGCTTCCAGGATTTTCTCTCCCTGCTGTACAAACACCTGCTTTTCCGGTTCTTTTTCATATATCTTCCAGAGCCGCTGATGCAGAGCCTCCAGATCCCTGATATCTCCCTGTGTGTTATTTGCCAGCATCCGGAGAAAAGGGAAGATCATCGTATGCCGGATATTCTTCCCAGCCAATACAGACTTCTGTTCCTGTCCATACACTTCATAGAGGCATCCCAGGATAATATCCGGATCCGTGATAAACTTGATCTCAGGTTTCACCCATTCCTTTTTCATGTTCGCCCTCCTGACAAGATTACTCGTACCAATCTGCCCGGACCGTCAGGCCGTCCAGCCGGATCTTCGGAACTCCCACAAGATACCAGTCGTCATCCATTTCAATCCGGACTGGCACCCAGTCTCCATCCATCTCCACATCAAAGCAGTCCCCACAATGCAGGCCACCGTAATAGCTCCCGTTTCCAAAATAGATGTCATACCTCCCAGACTCCCGGTCATAACATAAAACGCCTTTTTTCTTTACCATAGTAATTTCCTCCTGTATTTTTACTTTTCATAAGAATAATAGGGCTGCATTTTCGCAGAGTGGATGATTTTCTGTTTGTTCAATACTATATCTTTCCTTAACGCTTCATATGGCTCTGTTACTTATTTCATACGTATGGGATATGCAGATAGCAACTTTTATTGAAAAAGCAGGAATATTCCTATATTTTGTTGCAATATAATTTGACATATACCAGATATAGTAATATACTTATTCTGTAATCATTAATTGTGTTTATCCGGAAAAGGATATGCTGTTTAGGTTTGTAATCAGTCAGAGGGATATTCTGCCACCAGGGCAGTACCTTCTGGCTTTTTATTTTGCAGAGATCTCTGTACGAAGTTTGAGAATGAGCATCCGGCATCATTCTCTTTTTTTATGCCTGAAAGCAGGAGAGGAGGATTGAATTAAATTTCCGGAGGAACACCCACAAAAAAGGAGAAAAGAATGGATTTAGAATTTAGTATTGTATTATTTGAAAATGAAGGTTACGCAACAGCAAGAGGGGATAAAGGGGTACAGGATATTCTGGCATCTTCAGCCGATGCCGGATATATTAAGGACGGCACCTATCCCATTATTTTTAGATTGCATCCATATTGTTGGAAATGGTGGATCAGCCCGAAGCAGGAGGAAATGAACTTTTCTATGTTCACCCCCGATTCCTGGCTGGACAGACCTTTATGGAAAAACAAACCTATCCAGCAACGGTTAATCGCCGCACTGAAAGATTGGCAGAAGAAATACCTGCGGGCAAATGAGACGATCAAGCTGATCAGCAGCGGTAAACATATCTTATATCACTGTGAGGTGGAAACCGTATGTGGAGATGCAGAAATCTACTGTTTTGATTCTGTCATAGATACCATAGAGGATCACGCTCAGACAGAGGTCATCACAGGAAACTCTTTCATTAAGAATGTTCAGGGAAACGCTCAAATCCAATGCCTGGATGACCATGCTATGATCACTAATTTGTGCGAGAATGCAGTTGTCCATAAGATGAAAGATATTTCACTTATTCGTCATGCATATAGGGATAGCCAGATCCATACCATGCAGGACAACTCCCGTATTCTGAGCTTGAATGGAAATACACGGATTGGAACAATGAACGGCCATGCAATCGTTGACCTGGCATCGGGCCAGTCAGTCATTGAAAAGGTTTCGTGTGGCTGCGCTGTCCTGGGATTATCTCATGACGTGCAGATCAAAAAAATAGAAGCCGGAGCTACAGTCCTCCCGCTTCATGTGGATGGTTACCATGGTTCGACCATGCCGTTCTCATAATAGAAACTGTAGTAAATTTCTTATGAAAGAACTCAAGGGACGCTGTGTAAAAAGCAGCGCCCCTTGATGGTTATAACGATTATTATTTATGCAATCTCAAACCGATACCCGACACCATATACGGTATGAAGATACCGGGGATGCCGTGGATCCTTCTCCAGCTTCTTACGCAGGCTGCTGATCAGACAGTAGGCGCTGCTGTAC